>CAWDRY010000072.1:0-12740 GCA_963804745.1 uncultured Gemmataceae bacterium | reverse complement strand
ATGTCCAGGTTTTTACCGCGTCAAACCGTTGCCAACACCCCCTCGAGCCGGAAACCGTAAGAACGGTCCAACAAATCTTCGTCATTCAACCTTCCAGTACCATGACAGCCGCCGCTCCGTATACTACTCCTGCCCACTGCTGACTAATTTCTGACACCTGAATCCTTGATAACTGCCATGCTCAAGCTCTACGACAAGATTCAAGAAGCCGCCCAGGCCATCCGCGCCCGCTGGTCCGCCCAGCCGCGGGTCGGCATCATCCTCGGCACCGGCCTCGGCGGCTTCGCCCAGGACATCGACACCGCCGTCGCGATCCCTTATGGGGACATTCCTCATTTCCCGCACTCGACGGTTGCATCGCACGCCGGCCGGCTCATCTGCGGCACGCTGGCCGGCAAGACAGTCGTGGCGATGGAGGGCCGCTTTCATTATTATGAAGGTTATTCACTCCAGGAGATCACGCTGCCGGTGCGCGTCATGAAGGCGTTGGGCTGCGAAGTGCTCGTCGTCAGCAATGCTTGCGGCGGGATCAATCCGCAGTATGCCAAGGGCGATCTCATGCTCATCGAGGACCACATCAACCTCATGGGCGATAACCCGCTCATCGGCAAGAACGACGACCGCCTCGGCGTCCGCTTCCCCGACATGTGTTTCCCTTACGACCGCGAGCTGCTGGCCCTGGCCCAGAAGGTCGCTTTGGAAGAACGAATCGTCTGCCACAAGGGCGTCTTCGTCGCCGTGCCGGGACCGAATCTGGAAACGCGGGCCGAGTACCGCTTCCTGCGCGGCATCGGCGCCGATGCCGTCGGCATGTCCACGGTGCCCGAGATTATTGTCGGGGTTCACAGCAATCTGCGCAACCTCGGCATCTCGGTCATCACCGACATGTGTTTGCCGGACGCTTTGGAGCCTGTCAAGCTGGAAGACATCATTGCCACCGCGAATGCCGCGGAGAAGAAGCTGCGCGTGCTGGTGCGGCGCGTGATTGGGTCAATTCCGGACACCGAGCGTGTTCTCGATCTTCAACTCGCCGGTCGCTCGTGAGTAGATGATCCTCTTGGCTTTCACTTCCTGGGGTGGAACTCCCGGGGCCGTCTGCCGATAGAACTTGGCCAAGCCGGTCTCCATACCGTCGAAAACGAATTGGTCCTTGACTTCATGATGGGTGATCAGAGGAGCCTGGCCGGCGAAGTCACGGCCCTTGACATATGCTTCCTTGCCGTTTTCTCCGCGTGCTTCCATTTGTTGATTGCTGACGCCGTTTTCGGGCCGTTCGTAGACCTTGAAACGGTCGGCATGCACGTACATGCCGCCCTCGGGGAGGTTGTCGAGATCGATGCGCATGTCGGGGTTGTTCGTGGGCAAATTGACTGCTTCGACTTCACCATAGAAATCGGCAAGATGCTTCTGGTTGTCGGCCCGCAGCCGCTGGCTGTATTTCACGCTGGTTAGCTTCATTTCCACGGCATTGGGCTTCGGCGCCGGCACCCGGGAGCTGACGCTCCTCGGCTCGCCCTTAACGCTCCTCGGCTCGCCGCCGCTGACGCTCCTCGACTCGCCGAGGGGGTCCGCGGACCCGAGCTGGTAGAGGCGAACCATGCCGGGACCGGCGGCAACCAGCGTGCCGGCCTCGTTGTCAAGGCTTACCTCGGGAGCTTCGATACGCTGGAGCTTGACGAGACGGCCCAGCAGCCACTCGCCCTCTTCCAGACGGACATCCTTGTTGCACACCAGGTTCCGCACTTTCGCCGGGGCAGCCCCCTTGTCGCCGGGTTTGAGCGATACGGTCCGGTCGAGATAGACCTGCAAGGATTGGCAGAGGAGACGCTTGATTTCTCTCGATACCGGGGGATCGGCGTCATCCGATTTCTTGTCCTGAATGGCCTGAACGTCCTTGTAAAATGCGGCCTCCCGGCCGTCAAAGACCATGTGGCCATTCCAGTGAAACGTGGTCGGCGCCGGCTGGTCCTGCCTGGCGGCATCCAGGGCGTGTCCTCCATATTGATCCAGCTCGGCCTTCGTCCAGGCGCGGGCCAGCTCGGCGGCGAACTGGTCCCTAGTTTCAAAACCCCGGTCCTTCAGAGGGTTTAGCTTCAACAACACAGTGTCCGGGACGGCTGCGCGGCGAAGCGAGAGGAACGACTTGTCCGTGATCTTGAAGTGGGACTTCTTCTCGTCCTTCTTCACTCCGCTCAGAGCATCGTTGTCGGTGCTGTCGATGCGCATGGCCCCGATGCCGTTGACCCAGGCCCTGTTGGCCGCCTGATCGATGTTCACGGTCGAACCCACAATCAAGAGCTTGTCCATCTGCAGCCAGGCCAGGTCACCGCTGACGACAAGGAGATCCCCTTCCAGCTTGTGGGTCAGCTCCAGGGTATCGCCGCGGATGTCCACGCCCTTGTCCTCCGACGTGGCGCCTTGCTGGAGCACCCACACTTTGCCTTCGGCCCAAAGTTTTTCCAGCTCGTTCTTGGCGCCCGTCCGAAAGACGAATACCTTCACCGAGCGGGCGTCAGGTCGAACGGCCGGGGGGTGCTGGCAGGCACTGCGCCGGATGGGGCCTGGCCGGATTGCACCGGTTTGCTATCGGCCTTCTGTTCCCGGTTTCCGCCTCCCTGTGCTCCGCCAGCAGCGGGGGAAGCCTGGCCACTCAACGGGGGGCTTACGCCCCTCCGCTCGCCTGCCTGTGCTCCACCAGCATCGGGAGAGGCCTGGGTGAGGGAGGGCTTGGCCGGCACTGCATCCTTGAACCAGGCTTCCAGGCGATCGGTGTCGTGGATGTACGTTTCCGGGGAACGAACAAGCACACGCCCCACGGCTTCGAGGCGGTGCAGCCGGCGCCGGCTTTCCGGCGCCGACGCCGAAGCCGGCGCGGAAGTCTCCGGCTCGCTCTGCTCCAACCAGATTTTCAGCGAGTCGGCCTTGATCAGGCTCTTGGCCTTCAAAAGCTCTTCATCCTTGAACAGGTCTTCCATCTCGATGCTCAACTGCTCGTCATCCACAAGGGCGGCGTTTCCTCTTATGGTGATGACATCGAAAGTTCCCTCCCTGGTGGAGACAAGCTCGTGATCAAAACGAGCACGATGGGGCGACTTGTGGGTGGCCCTGTCATACATTTCGATGGCACCTGGGCCGACGGCCTTCACTTGCTGGGCGCCTGTTTTGTCGAGCAAATGCAGCTCGCGGGCGACTATCCGGGTGCCGTCCTTCGCGGCCCTGATCTTTTGGTCACCCTTGAGGATACTCAGCCGATCCTGAGCAACGAACGTGAAGTCGTCGCCCTCGGCTTTGAAGTTGTCCGAATCGGACCTGATGGTGACCAATTTGCCCGTCGCATGAGCGCTTTCGATTTCCAGGTCCGCCGAACGATCCTCGCTGCCTGGTTTTTGGCTGGTGGCGCTCTTACGATGGAACTGAAGCTCCAGATGATCACATCGGAGAACGTCTTGCTTGGGAGCAGGATGACGCCTGGCCATCAAATCAAGCAAGTCTTCGGACTGCCATTCGACGGTAACGGGCGGTTCCAGCAGGCGTTCCAGGAGGGTGCGCATCTTTACAGGATGGTAACGGGTGACCATGACCTTTTCCTCGAGAGCGCCGGATGACGGCGGTATGTCGAACTGGGCGTGTTCCTTGGCAACGTCGTAGCGGAAAGGGCCGTAGGTCGTGATAATCACCTTCGACCTTGGAGCCACTGCATCGGCCGGCTTGCTGGGTACATCCGGAAGGCTCGTGGGTTTGGAGGCTGTGGTTCCGCCGGTAAATGGGGACACTTTGCTTCCTGGCAAGGTTGGCGGTGCTTGCGCCAGGCAAAGTGTCCCCATTTACCGCTGCGGAGTTCGCCTTGGCGGGCGCCAGGAAACCGGAACCGGAGTCCCACAGGTCCATATGCACATTGGAACGGAGCGTGATGCTCTCGACGCCGCTGACGCCGTCGCTTTTCGGTTTGCGCGCCGCCGGCTGGCCCGGTTTTGCCGTGCTGGTGTCCGCTGCCAACCTGATTTCCAATCCAGTTGCCGTGATGAAGACCGGTTCCGGCTTGCTCTGATAGTCGATGAGTTTGACCGAGGCGTCGGTCCAGATCAGGTGTTTGCTCTCGTCGAAATTGAGTGATTGTTCCTTGCGCTTGCCGTCCTGGTCTTTCTCGTCGTTGACGAAGACAACGATGTCGTCTTCCTGCTGCAAAGTGCGCCGGTTATTTCTCAGTTTGATGTTGCCGACGAGCTGGCAGAAGACGATCTTGCGGTTGCCTATGTCGAACAGGGTCTTGATGGGCCGGTCGAACGTGATGAAGGCCTGATCGCTATTGGCGGTGTTGATTTCGGGGACTTGCCCTAGTCCTGTTTCCTTGCCGAAATGGGCCAGGCTGAAAGTTTCCAGGCGAAGCCGGCCGTCGGGCAGAATCTCGTAGCGGCCGGCGGCCAGGGCGATTCTCATCTTGCCGATCCACGGCCTGATGGGGCGCTTGATTTCTTCGCAATTATCGCCGAACGCCTGTTGAAGTCTTCGTTCGGCGTCGTTGGTGATGTCAGTGGCTTCCAGTGAGGGATCAGGATGTTGGCCTGGGCGGTAGTCTTTCGGCAAGGGCGGCAGGCCGTTGACGCTGCCCAGGAAGTATCCGTAGACCATGTACGCCATGACGAACAGGGTCAGGCCCGATGCCATCAGCAGGATGCGCCTGGGAGTCCACACGGTTGGGGGCCTCTTCAGAGAGTCGCGCTGCGTAATCGTTCCACGAGCGGTTGCCAGTGACCCTGGCAGCGCAGGATCAGTTCAACAATTTCCCGAACCGCGCCGCGGCCGCCAGGGCGCGGGTTATGTAATGGGCATCGGCCAGCACATCGGGGCTTGCATCCGCCACCGCGACCGCCAGGCCACAGTTGCGTAGTATCGGCAGGTCCGGGATGTCGTCGCCGACGTAACAAACCTGCTCGGCACGCAAGCCGCATTCGGCAAGAAGCTGCCGGTAAGCCGGCAACTTGTCGGGCGAGTTCTGAAACACCCGGCTGATGCCCACCTCCGCGGCCCGCACATCCACCACGCGGCGACGTTCTCCCGGTAATCAGCGCGGCCCGCTTCCCTGCCTCTTGCCAGATCTTCAGTCCCGTGCCGTCCCGAACGTGGAAGCCCTTGATCTCCACGCCGTCGTCCGCATAGACGATACCGCCGTCCGTCAGCACTCCGTCCACGTCGAGAACCAGCATGCTGATGGCAGCACAACGGGATGACAAGGTGACAGGGTGACAAGGTGACAAGGTGACAGATTGAGCAGATGACTGTATTCCAGGTTCTGGTTCATTCGGCTTCGCCGTCATCTTGCCACCCTGTCACCTTGTCACCCTGTCACCTTGTCACCCTGTCATCCTGTCACCCTGTCATCCTCACGCCACCCTTGCCACCGTCTCCACCTCTTCCTCGGACACAAGCCCGATGAGGTCGGTGATGTCGAGCAGGCCGACCGGCCGGCCGAGACTGTCCACCACCGGCAGCTCGCTGATCTTGCGTTCGCGCAACACTTCCACGGCATCGGCAACACGAGCGCCATGCTGCACGGTGATCGGGTTGGCGGTCATGACTTCGCGGATCGGGCGATCCACGGCCTCGTCACGGCGTTGCTCGAAGAGCCGGGCGAGATCGCTATCCGTGAACAGGCCGCACAAGCGCTCAGCGGCGTCGATCAGCATAACGGCGCCGGTCCGCCGGCCTCGGCGCCGCGCCCGGGCAAACACTTCACGGACAGTATCCTCACACGAGGCGACGCGCAGTTCCGGGCCACGGCGCATCACCGCCTCGACCCTGACAAGCCTGCGGCCCAGACTGCCGGCCGGATGGTAGCGGGCGAAGTCTTCGTGAGTAAAATCACGCATCCGGCTCAGCACGAACGCCAGAGCATCACCCAGGGCGATCATGACGGTGGTGCTTGTACTGGGAGCGAGGCCGAGAGGACATATCTCTTCCAAAGGTCCGTAAACCAGGGCACAATCGGCCTGTTTGGCGAGTGTGCTCCGTCCGTTGCCGGTCAAGGCAACGAGGGCATGAGCCATCTGCCGCAAGGGAGCCAGCAGGCGAACGATCTCTTCGCTCTCGCCGCTGTGCGACAGGATGAGGGCCACATCGTCGGGATGAACCATGCCCAGGTCGCCGTGGACCGCCCGCGTCGCATCCAGAACATAGGCGCGGGTGCCGGTTGAGTTCAGGGTGCCGGCAATCTTTTGACCGACGTCGGCGGATTTGCCCGTGCCCGTCACAGCTATCCGTCCGGTGCAGCGGCTGAAGAGATCGACAACTTGCAAGAAGGCGTCATCCAACCCCAGAGCGACCTTTTCCAGTGCCGCGGCCTCGGCCCGGATGACATGACGGGCGTAGCTCACATGGTCGCCCTCTTGCTGGGCCAGCGTCGGTTCATGAACTTGTAGGATCATAAGAGCGTCCTTGCTTGCCCAGCTTCCCTCATCCTCCCGAACGAGGGCTGGGAGGCACATCGCCGGTAAAACAGGCCAACTATACCGGGGAAGCCGGGAAATGCAACCGCAAGCGCCCAACGGCGCCACTCGTCATTGATCGGCACCCGGCTGCGCTCGGGTCCATCCCTGGGCCTGGGTGTTGGCAAGGACCGAGTTGGCAGATTAGGGTTTGTGCGAGATAATAACGAAAGCGCTGAGGCACCACTGCGGGATGGCAGCTTACCCGCGATCTTGCGAGGGAAAAGCCGGCAGAGTTGGGAGTCGCGATCAGTCGATTTCTTGCTGTGGTCGATGTACAATAATGCAAGGCAGTATATATCTGGGAAGAGGCAAGAGTGTCATGTCAACGGTAATTCGATCAGACCTTCTGGATGCTCCCAAGCCGGAGTTGCATACCGGTGACCGAATGACTCGTGAGGAGTTTCATCGCATCTATGAAGAGATGCCGGAAGACTTCAAGGCAGAACTTATTGGAGGAATCGTATACGTGGCCTCACCACTGAAGCGTCGGCATGGTATGAATCATATGCCGCTAAGCACACTTCTGTTCACTTACGAAGGACATACACCAGGTGTTGAGTCCGGAGATAATGTGACCGTTCTGCTCGGCGATGAAGGAGAACCGCAGCCCGACCTGTATCTCCGTATTCTTCCCGAATACGGCGGCCAATCGCAGACAACTGTCAACGACTACGTTTCCGGCCCACCCGAATTGCTTGCCGAAATCGCTCTCAGTAGCCGCTCTATTGATCTGCACGCCAAGCGGGACGATTACTCTCGCTATGGAGTATTGGAATACCTTGTCGTCTGCTTGCGGGAAAGGCAATTGCGCTGGTTCGACCTGCGGACCGACACGGAATTGCAAGCGGATGCCGACGGAGTGTTCCGCATCCATAGTTTTCCCGGTCTGTGGATCCACGGGGAAGCTCTCTGGCGAAGGACTATCATCCCCTGATGACAACCCTCGATCATGGTCTCGCCACGGCCGAGCACGCTGCCTTTGTGGCCCGGCTCGCATCTGCTCGAACGGGTGGGGCCAAACCGGCGTCTTGACAAGTGCTGGACGCGGAAGTCTGGATACGCGCTCGCCTGCGGCTCGCGGCTAAACGAATATCGCGAGGATCACATGGAATTCACGGTGCCGAACATCTATGGCCTGCTTCTCCGCAGCCGGTTGCTGTCGCTGGGCGACGCTCGGCAGATGTTTGAGCGCTGGCAGAAGGAAGCCAAAGATGACGCCAGCAACCTGGGCAAGTTCATCAAGTGGATGGTGGCCAATCAGTATCTGACGGAGTACCAGGCGTCGCTGCTGGCGCGCGGTCATGCCGACTCTTTCTTCATCAAGGAATACAAGATCCTCGACCGCATCGGCAAGGGCAGGATGGCCGGCGTGTACAAGGCGATTCATCAGCTCGGTCAGGTCGTCGCCATCAAGATCCTGCCGCCGTCGAAGGCCAGGGACGCACAGATTCTGGGGCGGTTCCTGCGCAAGGCGCGGCTCGCCGTGCCTTTGAAGCACCCCAATATCGTCCGCACGTTTCAGATGGGGGAGTCCAACAGACTGCACTTCATCGTCATGGAATACCTGGAAGGAGAAACTCTCGACGAGGTCATTCAGCGCCGTGGCCGGCTTTCTCCCACCGAAGCGACGCGGATTGTCTACCAGGCCCTGCTTGGCTTGCAGCACATTCACGAACGGGGGCTGATTCATCGGGACATGAAGCCGGGCAACCTGATGCTGGTGCCGGCTCCCTCCCAACCCGACGACACGCTGCGCTCCACGGTGAAGATCCTCGACATCGGCCTGGGCCGGTCGCTTTTCGACGAGAGTGCGCCGCAGACGGCCTTCGATCCGGAGTTTACCCGCGAGGGGATGTTGCTGGGCACTCCCGATTATCTGTCGCCGGAACAGGCCCGCGACGCGCACGCGGTCGATATCCGCTCGGATATCTACAGTCTGGGCTGTGTTCTCTACCATGCCCTTGCCGGGCAGCCCCCGTTCCCGGACACCAACCTCATCAGCCAGTTGATCCGGCATGCGACCGAACCGCCACGGCCGCTCAAGGAATTCAACGCGGCGGTGTCCTCCGAGCTGCAGCAGGTTGTTTGCCGGATGCTGGCCAAGGATCCTGCGCAGCGCTATGCAACTCCGGATCGAGCGGCGCAGGCCTTGCAGCCTTTTCTGGCGAGCGGCGACGGAGCGCCGGGCCCCCACGAAGCAAGTCCGCGCATGCGGGCCTTCCTGACCTGGCTCGAAACCGAAGATGGCGGCGAAAGCTCGGGGCCGGCCGGCACTCGGGAGTCGGGCAAGAAGCCCCACCCGAAGAAGCACAAGCACAAACCGCACCAGGCGGAGCCCCCAGCACCGGCCGGTCCCAGCATTCCTGTTCCTTCCCTGCCTGTTTTCGATGCGGAACTCGTTCCGCCCGCCCACAAGGAAGAGGCAAGGCGCTGGAAGCTGCTGCATCTCACGCGGCGGGACATGGTGCTGATGGGATTAGGCGCCGGCGGTGTGGGTCTGGCTATCTTTGCCGGCTGGTTGCTGGCCAAGCTGTATAACCCCTGACATATGCGTGGCAGTAACCGGTTTTAACCGGTATTTTCAAAGCGAAAAATCTGTAACCTATTGGTGGAAGACAAGTTAGCTCAAACCACTGTCCGGGTACCGGTTAGTGCAGCTGGAGAAGGTGGCAACGACGGATTGCAAGCTCAGTAGTGGATCGATTCACCTGATTTGTTGAATTCTACTTGCCTATACAAAACCGGCTGAAGATGCGGTCGAGGAGATCGTCGGTGTAGACGGCGCCGACCATTTCGCCAAGCTGATCGAGCGCGCTGCGCAATTCGAGGGCGAGCAGCTCCGGCGGCTCTTCGTAAAGCACGGTCGCGTGAGCTTGGCGGAGATGCTCCAGGCAGGCAGCGACATGGTGCTGGCATCGGCTCAGACTCGGCGCCAGGGCCGGACGGGAACAGGCTTCGGCACGCTCTTTCAGAAACCTTCGCAAGGCATCCAGGCCCGCACCGGTCAGGGCGCTTGTGGCCGGCCCCTCACCCCAACCCCTCTCCCCCGCCGCGGGGGAGAGGGGCAGGGGTGAGGGGGAGGGCGGTTCATACAAGTCGCTCTTGGTAGCCACCGTCGCGACGGGTACATTGCCGAAATAAGCCGACATCTCATCCCATAACCCGCTCTCCTTGCCGCCCTCCAGACACAGCAGCACCAGGTCGGCCTGTTTGGCCTGTTCACGTCCGAGCAATTGCGTCTGCTCCTCGATTACGCCGGTTGGAACTTGCCAGCCGGCAGAGTCGATCAGCTCGACCGGCACGCCATCAAGGTCTAGCTGCCACACCAGATAGTCACGTGTCGTACACGGCTGAGGGCTGACGAGGGCGGCGGGCTTGCCGGCCAGGGCGTTGAAGAGGCTGCTCTTGCCGGCATTGGGCGGTCCGGCCAGGACGACGCAGAACGAGCCGCCGGAAACGGCGCGCTGCTCCAGTTGCTTGCCGAGCAGTGTGACGTGAGCCAGTGTACTGGCCAATTGTCTGAGCAACTCGTCACGGTTTACAAAGTGGATATCCTCTTCCGTGAAATCCAGCTCGGCCTCCACGTCGGCGAGCAGATCGAGCAGATCGGTGCGCAGCTCCTGAAGCGGCCGGCTGACACCGCCGGCAAGCTGGGCCAGTGCCTGCTTGAGCTGGTCGCGGTTGCCGGCTTCGATGACACCAAGAACGGCCTCGGCCCGTGTCAGATCGAGCTTGCCGGCCAGGAAAGCTCGCAGGGTGAACTCGCCGGGCTGCGCCGAACGCGCTCCTGCGCTCAGCAGTTGACCGATGAGCAGATCGACGAGCGGCGGGCAGGAGATCACGTGCAACTCGGCAACATCCTGGCCGGTGTAGCTCCGTGGACCGGGCCACACAAGCAGGTCGGCGGGCAAAGGCGCGTTGACGCCGGACAGATGAATCTGGCCTTCATAGCAGCGGCGGCCATGATCCTTCGCTTGCGCGTGAGGCTTGTGCCGGTCACAAGCCTGACGCGCAAGCGAAGTTGAAAAGGGGTCAGGTACCTTTTCTGCCGCAGAAAAGGTACCTGACCCCTTTTCTGACCTAGTGAAATGCCGGCAAGCGATGGCAAAGGCTTGAGGACCGCTCAGGCGGATGATGGCACGGCCGCCGGGACCAGGAGCACTGGCCAGGGCGACAATGGTATCTTGCAGATCGGGCAGCATAAGATGACAAGGTGACAAGGTGACAGGGTGACAGGGTGACAGGGTTGGCGTTACCGGTTTGGTCACCTTGTCACCTTGTCATCCTGTCACCCTGTCATCTGGTGGTTATTACGCTCTCCCTGGTCGTGTGAGGCGGCGGAAGCCGGCCGGCACAATCAGCAGGCCGGCGAGAAGCATGAGCATGGCCAGGTAGACACGCCAGTCGAGGCCCGGAGGAACGACGCCGTGGGTATGCACCGCCGTCTCGACGACGGAGCTAATAGCCAGGTTTGTGGCGGTGTCAATAACTTCGATGGTTATGCCGCGCAACATACCATCAGGATTGGGCCGCAGGCTTTCGAAGACCGGATGATAGGAGCGATCGGCGGCATGAGTGACGTTTTTCATGACATCGGTGAGCTTGGACGCATCCTCCGCCGGGGAATACCTGCCGCCAGTCCCTTCCGCCAGCTTTGTCAGGGATTTCTTGTCGATGCCTTCCTGGCTGAATTCACGGGCCTGTATATCGAAGAACTTCGCCAGTTTTTCCGCGCTATCGGCGTGTGTGAAAGTGCCATCCGTTTCCTTGGCCATCTTCTCCATGACGGTACTGTTGATCTCGTTGGCCCGGCCAAAACCAACCAGGTGTAACATGACCCCCTCGCGTTGGGCGGCTGCGATGACTTCATCGTCGCGGTGGCGGCTCCCCGGAGCTTCATCGACGCCGTCGGTCATGACCACCAGCCTACGTTTGCCTTCGGGACAGGTCGCCGCCAGGGTCATGATGCCGGAATACATGGCGTCGTAGAGTTGCGTACCGCCGCCCGGCTTCAGGGTCTTGATCTCTTCCTGCAGTTTGCCCTTGTCGTCGCTGAAAGGCCCGGAAGGTTCGACCTGGGTGCTGAATGGTTGGAGCGAGATCAGCACGCCGGGCCGGATTTCGTTGATAAAATCGCACGCTGTGTCGTGCAGCGCAGCGATCTTGGTCTTGGTTTCGTTCTCCTTGGCCGGCCGGGACATGCTGCCGCTGTGATCGAGCACCAGGACGCCGGAGACCTTCGACCCGCCCGCCCCGACGCCGATCGTATAGACCTGCACGTTGGCCTTGTTGGCCTCCTTGATCACGCTATCCAGAGAGCGGTCCTTTTCGGGATCGTGACCATCGGTGATGATCACGATCGCCTTGTTGCCCCTGGCCTTCTTGAGCATGTTGATGGCTTCGAAGGTGGCATTCAGGTAGCCGGTTCCGCCCTGCGGCACCGCTTCGTCCTTGGCCTTGCTGATCTTCTCGCGGTGTTTCACCTGCTCGTTGTGATCCCGGTTGCCCAGAGGCTCGATCTTCTTCAAGATAGACACGTCGTTAAACACGATTAACCCAGGGTCGGCATTGTCATGCAAAATGTTCAAGAATGCAGTGGCTGCGTCTTTCGCTTGCTTTATTTTGCCGCCTTCGCGCATGCTGCCGCCCGAATCCATGGCCAGGATGATGGTGAGTTCACCTTGGCGGCGCAGCGGCAGCCGCAACCTCTCCACTCCATCCTCCTTGATGACGATCATGTGTTTGGGTTGGTAGGCCAGCTTGTCATTCACGGCGTCGACGTCGAAATCCACCCCCAGCCAACCGCCGCGCACGCCCGTCAACTCTGGATGGTCTGGATCTTCTGGATGTTCGCTGGTGATGCGTGCCTTCTTGGTCTTGTCGAGCTTGATCTCGTAGATGTTCTGAATTGCCTCGTCGCTCTTGGCATCACCCTTCTTGCCGCTATCCGCGGCAGGTGCAGAGGCAATGACGGCCAGAAGGATCGCCAACGTAACAATAATCAGTGGGATACGCATGGGAGTACACTCCGCAAAGCAAGGAGAAACGGAAACACCTGAAGTTGAGTGTAGCAGGTGGAAACGATGTTTGGCAACAAGAAAATCAGCAAACTCATTAGCCACGGATGAAACACGGACGAAACCCAACGCGGCAGAGCCGCAACCAAGGGGCGCCGAAACTTCGGCGCACCAAAGTAACTTCTTAACTGCCCAGCGGTTAGAAAAATATGCCGCAGCAGGCAAAGAAGTTGAAGAT
>CAWDRY010000071.1:0-41053 GCA_963804745.1 uncultured Gemmataceae bacterium | reverse complement strand
GGAGCACTTAGTCTTGTACATAATTGATTCCAAGGTGCCCGAGCGAGCAAAGCTTGACATCTTTGAGCGTGTCAACAGCGGCGAGATTCTGACGCGGCAGCAGATGCGGAACTGCCTCTATACCGGGCCCGCGACACGCTGGCTCAAGGACGAAGCGTCAACCGAGTTGTTTGCCAATGCGACTGGCGGAAGTCTGGATGCTAAGAAAATGCGAGACCGCGAATTGGTAAATCGCTTTTGTGCATTCACCCTTGTGGGTGTTGATGGATACAAAAAAGACATGGACAACTTCTTGGCAAGAAGTCTTGAGATAATGAACCATGCCGAACAAGCTGTTCTCCATGGGCTGTCTCACAGGTTCCAACGTGGCCTTGAGAATAACTATGAGTTGTTTGAGCGACACGCGTTCCGAAAGCATACTCCAGGCCAACACGATCGAAGTGTGATCAATGCCTCTTTGTGGGATGTGATGACGACCGGTCTGAGTAGCTTTCCGCACGAAGTGGTCGTTGACCGAGCAACCGCTTTCCGAGATGTGTTCTACGCACTCCTGAAGAATGCGGATTTCAATGGTGCGATCACCTACAGCCCAAACAGTACCAAGAATGTGAAGAAGCGGTTTGAATTGGCCAACGGAATGTTCAAGGAGGTGTTCGGTGATTACGCAGATTGAATTGGATCTATTCAAGTGCTTTCAAATTCTCAAGCTTCCGGTCGGCCCGCTAACCTTACTCTCGGGTGCTAATGCTTCCGGGAAGTCAACAGTTATGCAAGCACTGGTTTTGCTGCATCAAACGATTCTGGAGCATGAATGGTCGACACGCCTCCAGCTTAACGGGTCGGAAATACAACTCGGTAACGCCACAGATATCGTGGACAAGGTTTACGGTCGCCGAGCATTCGGAATTGGTCTCGTCGATTCAGCCTGCACTGTGCGATGGGAGTTCGATTATGGAGAGAACAAACAAACCATGTCGGTCGCGGTGACATCTGTCGATGTCGGATCTGCTGAGGTTGTCACTCCCGATAAATTGCGATACTTAATGCCAGAAACGAAGAGTGAAGCTCTCTCCGGCCTTGCAGGCCGTTTACGAAGGCTGAGTTATATCACGGCCGAACGTGTTGGTCCGCGGGAGGCTTACCAGCTTCAGGATCCCAGCGCTACCCAAGTGGTCGGGCCACGCGGTGAGAATGCGGTTGGCCTATTTCACCTGAGGCGTGATGAACAGGTGTTGCCGTCCATTGCATTGGACTCGGCCCCGCCAACATTGCTCAATCAAGTTGAAGCCCGGATGAAGCAGTTCTTCCCCGGAGTTTCACTCCGGGTAGAACAAGTTCCTCAAACGAATATCGTTACGATGGGTCTGCGTACGTCGGATGCGACCGATTTTCATCGCCCAGTAAACGTTGGTTTTGGTCTCACCCAGGTGCTGCCCATCATTGTTGCAGCACTTTCCGCAGACGCTGGCGATCTATTGCTGATCGAGAATCCCGAGGTGCATCTTCACCCGGCAGGCCAAGCTCTAATGGGGCGCTTCTTGGCGGAAATCGGCGCTGGTGGTATCCAAGTGTTGGTCGAGACGCATAGCGACCACGTACTGAATGGAATCCGACGAGCCGTGAAAAGCAAGATCATTGGGCCAGAGAACGTTGTTCTTCATTTCTTTCGACCTCGGGACACCACCAGGGAGCAGGTCACAACCCCGATGTTGGATGTGTCCGGGAACATCGATCGGTGGCCGGATGGGTTCTTCGACCAGTTCGACAAAGACATCAATCATTTCGCCGGATGGGGGGAGTGAAGTGGACTATTGGTTCAACGAGTTGTCGTTCCATGGCCAGTTCCGCTTCGCTCAAGAATTCAAGTCGGCAGTGGAAAAGCTGATGGAGATCCGTGGAGAGATCAAGCGTTTTGGGGCGCAATTGTTCTGTCGGCGCGAGCTCACGAGTGCGCAGGTAACGTCCGACGCCACCATGCCACAAGCGATTAACTGGTTACCACGCGAAAAGCGGCAAGCTTGGGTCCAGTGGTTGACACAGCAAGGCCCATTCTGGCTGGACGAACGTCAGCACAGCGATGATGATTGGCTTGCGCTGGATGATGAAGAGATCGTCACGGATACGGCCATCGGTGAAGTAGCATTTCGCAACCTGCATGGACTGTCTGGCGAGTTGGTTAGCGTCGATCCATCTGACTGGCTTCGAAATCCAATCCGGGTGAGTTGGGTGAAGACCTCCTCAACTCAGATGGCGACTGAACGTCACAAATCATTGGACTCTGGCCTCAGTTGCCAGGTCGCTTGAAGCCGCTCCGCCAAGGTATGATTCCTGGGCAACTTTGGAAGAGCATGTTCGAAGGAAGTGCGACTTGTTGACATTCTCGGAGAACGCGTTTGAGCCATTACGCGGCCATCCGTATGTAGCTGGAGCAGCCGAGGGAATCGAGATTCGGCTAATCATCTTACATGCTCTTCGCAGATGTTTTGACGACAATGGTGATCGGACCAGTGAGGGTGATCGGATATATTCCGAATATTTCGGACATAAGAATGCATGGTTTTCAGATTCATCTGATACTGAAAAAAAAGAGTTCAAATCGGACCTGACATTTCCTTATCCAGGGCGACCTGGTGAGTATCTGTTCTGCACTTGGCACGGGAAGGTCAAGACGCAGCAAATCCTCATTCATTTCTCCTGGCCCATCTTAAAGCAGATCACCTTGTACGTCGTCTATGTCGGGCCAAAAATCACGAAACGATGATGGGGTCGCGTGATTGGGGCATCGAAACGGTTCGGGGCAATCGTACTCCTGTCCCATCAGCCCTTCAGATCGGGACGCCGGCTGAGTCATTGCCCATTGGCAAATCAAGCGAGGAGCAGATGTCAGCCACATTCATGAGAGGAGCCGGTGTGCGAAACCGTTTCTCGGTCATACTCGGGCTTGCATCTGAGTTAGACAGCCTTTTTCATTCGTTTGGCTCGAGAAGGTCGCTTTTGCGGTTTGTCTTCGACTACCTGGGCCAGCGCGTTGCGAAGAAGCCGGAGCGACCGAAGCTCCTTCTCTGCCGATTTGTTGTTCTTTTTCAGTTTGCGGATTTTGCGATCCAGCGCCGCGATCGGGTTTGATCCCTCTGCGGCAAATGCTGTTCGAAGTTCTTCGCGAATCGTTGCGAGCTTCTTGTTGCCTATCATAGGATTGCCTCCAGATAACTCAGTATCTCCTCGACGTGCCGTGATGCCTCGTTCGGCGGCATGCCATGTTCCACCAACTCGGCCAGAGCCTTCAAGACCAGGCTCTCACCGTCTCGTGGATGCTCGACAATCAGGGAACCGAGGAGCGACGCCAGAACCTCTTCGGTGACAGCGGACATCTCGCTCGGAGGGGGCCAGCGCAGCGTAACATGCCGACACAGAAGTTGGTGGCCACGTTCGACTTCTCGTGCATCACAATTCCCCACTTTACCCGAAAAACCTGCGCCTGCAACACGCAGGTCCCTGAGTCAGCGTTGAGGAATAGCAGTTAGCCCCATCGTCCTGCCCAGCTGGAGGACAGGTGACCGGTGCGGCGGCGCGCACCTCGAACCACCTCTGTTCTCCCAGAGTTTTTGTAATCCTGATTGGCGGTCCGCAGATTCCAGAGAAGTCAGTGTTCAGAACGAACTATGACGAGTCGAACCCGATGCGGATCCTTTTGGCCTGTCGCGGGTCGAACCAATCATCCTCCCACAACTGATAGCGCAAGCTGTCCAGCAGCCGACCCGCTATGTTCTTCAGGCTGCCAAAGACATGCCATATCGTCTGCTCCAGTTCAGCGGCCAGCCGCCGTAGCAGACTTCCCCGTTCCAGTAACTGCGTCAGGATAAAGGCGATCTGCAGCAACAGATAATACGCCTTCCACTTCTCCGGATCGATGCTGTAGACATGCTCCAGGTTCAACCCGCTGTTCTTCTGCCGGTTGAAGCCTTCATTCTCTACCTTCCAGCGCTGGCGTCCTCCTTTCTGGGCAATCTCCTCCACGGTCTTGCGGCCGACCGGTAACGGTGTCAGCCAGGCGAAGTAGTGTTGGTCGCCGTCCTTCGTCGTCTCGGTACATTCCAGAGCATTGAACTTCCAATCGCGACCTTCACTGTCCTGGTAGTCCAGTCGATTCACCCAGCGAAACGTTTGTGCCGGCCGATCAACCCAGTCGCACTGCACCACGTTCTGGGGGCACTCCGCCAGCAAGGCGCGATATTCCCGCCACAACGCCGGGGTGCGTCCTTCCTTGAAAGTCACCACGTACGACCAGTGCAGTTCCTTGGCCAAAGCAAACACCGGACCACAAGCATAGAGGTTGTCCAAAGCCATCACGAAGGGAAGTTGGGGATAGGTCTTCTTGATGCGCGGAGCCATCCGCAGCAACGCCTTGAGTTCACAGTCTTGCTTGATTTCTTCGGGACCGCGTCCCGACCTGTCTCCCACGTCCGCATTTTCGATGAACTCGCTATCGAGGGAGATCACCAGTCCTGCCGGCCCCAGCAACTTGGCTTCCAGAACGTGATGCAGATACAGCGTCTTTTTGCCATGCCGTTGCACCAGGCAGTAAGGACAGTGACGCTTGTGAAAACAGACCAGACCGGTCCCATCCATAAGGAGCACAGGCCGACCCTGCACACGTGCCGCATCAAGGACTTTCATGCGCAACAAACGTTGCACTATCTGCGTGCGCAAGCGCTCCCAACCGGACAGCGCCACATGTTCCAGGAAATGATCCAGGGTATCGTGAACCGGCCGGGTCGTTTGCTGGGTTTGGGCCAAGCGGTTGAGGTTGGGTAAGACGCCAGGATCCCAAGGGTGCAGACTATAGTCGAGCTGCCGCCGACTGCCGAGTTGAGGCAGGTACAACCACAGTCCCCACCAACCCATAAAACGCGTCTCATAGGTTATGGAGTCGTGGTCGCGTGTGTCCGGAAGTTTTTGCAACCAATCGTTCAGGTCGGGAAAGAAATGCCGGACGGTCTGGACGAAGGCACGGCCGGCGATCAGGGCCGACCCGCCTTGCGGCGCTGGTGCTGGCTGTGGCTGCGAATGAGAGCCAGGCTGAGTTGATGGATTTCCTTGAGTAGTCCTTTGAGCTGTCGATGCCGCGCGATCCATGTGCGGACCTCCGGAATAAGGTCTTTCGGGACGTAAACCGAGCGTGTCTTGCCACGTTCGTAGCAGGTAACATGTTGGCTGGTGTGCAGCGGGCCGCCCTGCTGACAACGGCAGGCGACCCTGCCACAGCGATGGCCGAAGGAGCTGAGAGAAGCGGCGAGAATGGGCGTGGTCGCCCCCAGCTTCTTCAGGCGGCTTTGTAACATGCGGCTGGATGAGAGTGGGGTGGTCGGGAATACGCATATCTGCCCTGGAATGCGGCGACCAAGCAATAAACGCAGATAGGTTTAGCAGAAAAACGGCAAAAAGGGAAGGTGCGAGAAGAAAGCTGGTGACATACTCGCCGCACCTGCACAGAAATGGCGTGCCTATTCGTTCAAATAAGGGGGCGGCAGGTGCGAACTAAAAGCTATTCCTCAGAGCTGTCCCTGAGTCGCTCCGCGGACGCACACGGCCTATGTCTTACTGCGACTGAGGCGTTTCCTGCCCGCCCACCGGCCGCCCACCGGCAAAGCGCTGAATGACGTAATAGAACACCGGCGTCAAGAAGATGCCGAAGAAGGTCACGCCGAGCATGCCGCTGAAGACGGCCAGGCCCAGTGAGCGGCGCATCTCGGCGCCGGCGCCATGGGCGATTACCAGCGGCACCACTCCGAGGATGAAGGCGAACGACGTCATCAGGATCGGCCGCAGCCGCAGCCGGCATGCTTCCAGGATCGCTTGCCAGCGCGAGACGCCGACATCTTGCTGTTGCTTGGCGAACTCGACAATGAGAATCGCGTTCTTGCTGGCCAGGCCGACCAGCACCACGAAGCCGATCTGCGTGAAAATGTTCAACTCCAGGCCCGCCAGTTGCAGCCCCACAACCGAACAGAACAAGCACATGGGGACGACAAGGATGACGGCCAGGGGCAGCTTCCAGCTTTCGTACAGGGCGGCCAGCACCAGAAAGACGAACACAACGGCCAGCAGGAAGAACCACATTGCCGTATTGCCGGCCTGGAGTTGCAGGAAGGCCAGGTCGGTCCAGTCGGGCGCCATCGATCTCGGCAACTTCTTCGTCGGCGATCTTTTGCATGAGGCCGACGGCTTGCTCCCGAACTCGTTGCCGGCCCCGCGTCGCCGGTGACTGCCGCGGCGGAGTACATGTTGTAGCGCAGCACCATCACCGGCCCGCCGATGTCGTACACGGTCAGCAGCGTGGCCAGCCGGACCATCTGCCCCTGGTTATTGCGCACCTGAAGCTGCGGGATGTCCGAAACCTTGGAGCGGAATTTCGGATCGGCCTGGACGTTTACCTGCCAGGTTCGGCCGTACTGGTTGAAGTTGTTGACGTAATAGGAACCGAGATAGACCTGGAGCGTGTTGAAGATGTCACTGACCTGCACGCCCAGGGTCATGCACTTGGTCCCGGTCGATTTCCAGATATAACCAGGGCGTGTTCGCTCCGGAACTGTTGAACAGGCCCTGTAACCCTGGCGTCTTGTTGCCCGCGCGCGACGATGTTCTCGCTGACCCGCTGCAATTGGTCCAGGCCGAGATTGCCGCGGTCCTCAATGATCAGTTTGAAGCCTCCCGTGGTGCCGAGGCCGTCAATAGGCGGCGCTGCCGAACGCCGACACGACGGCCCCGCGAGCCTCCTTCTCACAGCGTTTCTTCAGCTCCTTGGCAATCTCAGCGGCGGTCAATGTCGGAGCCGCGCCGTTCGTCGAAGGGTTTCAGAAGAACGTACATCGAGCCGAGGTTGGGCGCGTTGGCGTCCAGAATCAGGGACTTGCCGGCGACGCCGACCGTGTGCGCGACCCCCGGCACACCGGGAAGTGCTCCGGTCATTCTCGTCCCCGCGCGCGATCTTCTCGATGCGGGCCATGACTCGTTGCGTGCGCTCCACCGAGGCGGAATCGGGCAACTGGACGTTGAGGAGCACGTAGCCTTTGTCCTGTTGCGGAATGAAACCCGTCGGCGCGCGCTGGAATTGGAAGTACGTCAGCCCCAGCAGGCCGGCATAGATCGCCAACACGATGCACTCAAGCGCAGCGTTCGGCCGACGCCGCGACCGTACAGCGCGGTCATGCGGTCGAAGCAAAGGTTAAAGCCCCGGAAGAACCAGCCCAGCACGGCGTTCACCGGCCGGATGATAAACCAGCCGATCACCGCGCCGACCAGTGCGCCGGGAGTGAAGAAGACGGCCTTGGCCTCGGCCAGGAAAGCCACGTCTGCGTCCCGCTGCCGTTGGGGCCGCCGAGCCCGAGTCGCGGACGTGATCTGGGAGACCAGCCAGCCCGTGCAGACAGAACAGGTTGCCAGCGACAGCCGGGCCAGTCAGTACTCGGACCCTGCCAGACCGTAAGAAATCCACCCAGACAGCGAAGATCCACCAGGGCAACGCTTCACTTTTGTGGCCGTGTGCCTGCCTTCTTCGGTCTTGAATATCAGGACGGCCCGCGAAGGCGTCATGGTCAGGGCGTTGATGGCCGAGATGATCGTCGAGACGGCGATGGTCACCGCGAACTGGCGGAAGAACTGGCCGCTGACGCCGGCGAGGAAGCAGCAGGGAATGAACACGGAACTCAGCACCAGGGTGATGGCACAGACTGGACCGGTGATCTCTTCCATGGCTTTGATGGTGGCGGTGCGGGGGTCCAGGCCGGTCGCGATCTGCCGTTCGATGTTCTCCAGCACGACGATGGCGTCGTCCACGACGATGCCGATGGCCAGCACCAGACCGAACAGCGTGAGGTTGTTGAGCGTGAACCCCATCGCCGCCATGACCACAAACGTGCCGATCAGGGAGACGGGCACGTCGATCATCGGCAGGATCATGGCCCGCCAATCCTGCAAGAAAACAAGCACGACAATGGCGACCAGGATCACTGCGAGGAACAGTGTGTAATACACCTCGTTGACCGATTCGTTGATGAAAGGCGTGGTATCGTAAACGATTTCGTAATCCAGTCCGTCCGGAAAGCTCTTCTTTAGCTCCGCCATTTTCTCGTATATGCCGCCGGCGGTGTCGATCGCGTTGGCGCCGGGCAGGGCGTAAATGGACAGGGCCACGGACGGCTTGCCGTCGAGAGTACAGGATTGGTCGTACTGCTGCGATCCGCTGTTCCACGCGGGCCACGTGCCGCAGCCGGACGACGCCGACAGTCTGGGCCGCCGGCCCGCTCAGACTGGATTACCCGCCCTGTGCCACGGCTGTAGCGGCCGTGCCGGCTGCTCGACTGTCCTTGCGGCGTGCCTGTACCGGCTTTGAGGATGATGTCGGCGAACTCTTCAGGCTCGACGAGCCGGCCCTTGGTGTTGATGGTCAGTTGAAATTGCTGGCCTTTGGGGACGGGCTGCTGGCCGATCTGCCCGGCGGCAACCTGCACATTCTGCTGGGCGATGGCCGCGACCACGTCCATGCCGCTCAGGCCGAGCGCCGCCATCTTGTCCGGGTCGAGCCAGACCCGCAGGCTGTAGTCGCGCTGCCCGAGGTAGGTGATGCCGGCGACGCCGGGGAGGCGGCCGAGGTGGTCCTTGACGTAGACCGTCGCGTAGTTGCTCAGGAAGATGTCGTCGTAGCGGCCGTTCGTGGAGGTCAGGTTCACAATCATTAACGTGTTCGGGGACATCTTTCTGACTGTGAGGCCCTCGTTCTGGACCAGGGCCGGGATGACCGACTTCACCAGATCGACACGTTGCTGCACCAGCACCTGGGCCATGTCGGAATCGGTGCCCAGCTTGAAGGTCACCGTCAAGTTGTAGGCGCCGTCGTTGGTGCAGCGCGACGACATGTACTCATGCCCTCGACGCCGCTGACTTGCTCTTCAATCGGTGCCGCCACGGTGTCGCGCACGGTCTGCGCGTTGGCCCCAGGATAGAGGGCCGTCACCTGCACCGTAGGCGGCGTCACCTCCGGATACTGTGCCACCGGGAGTGCCCCAAAGGCCACGATTCCCGCCAACACGATCACGACGGAGATGACAGTGGCGAAGATCGGCCGGTCAACGAAGAAACGCGCGATCATTTTTACCCCTCGATGAAAGGATGAAGGATGAAGGATGAAGGATGAATCAGAAAACCGCTGGCTTCTTCATCCTTCATCCTTCATCCTTCATCCTTATTTTCCGGTGAATCTCAACGACTGCCGCCATGAGGGCGACACCAACACTGGCACCAACGATTGGGCCCCAGGGAAGGCGAACGAAGCCGAGTACACCCAGCAAATAGCCAGCCGCCATCCCCAGCAGGCCGCCTGCCGAGCAGGAACCGACCCAGCGCACGGCAGCCGATGCGAACATCGCGCGACTCGCCTAGCCCCTGGATGACGTAGAAGAACACCGGGGTCAGAAAGATGCCAAACAGCGTCACGCCGAGCATGCCGCTGAAGACGGCGATCCCCAGCGACCGGCGCATCTCGGCCCCGGCGCCCGAAGCGAGCATGAGTGGGATCACGCCGAAGATGAAGGCGAAGGAAGTCATCAGGATCGGCCGCAACCGGAGGCGGGACGCCTCGGTGGTCGCTTCGTACACCGTCTTGCCTTCGAGGTGCAACTGGCGGGCGAATTCGACGATGAGAATGGCGTTCTTGCACGCCAGCCCGACCAGCACGACCAAACCGATCTGCACGAAGATGTTGGCGTCCCGGTTCGTGAGCAAAACGCCGCTCAAGGAACAAAGCAGGCACAACGGCACCACCAGAATGACCGCCAGCGGCAGCGTCCAACTCTCGTACAGCGCCGCCAGGGCGAGAAAGACGCACACAATGGCCAGCAGGAAGACGTACATGGCCGTGTTGCCCGCCCTGATCTGCATGAACATCAGGTCCGTCCACTCTTTCTGCATGGACAGCGGCAAGTTTCTCGGCGAGAGAGTCGATGGACTTGATGGCGTCTCCGGTGCTGACCCCTTGAATGTTCCCGCTGATGGATGCACCGGGGGCCAGGTTAAAGCGCGTGACCGATATCGTGCCGCCGATCTCCTTCGTATTGACCAGTGTGCCCAGCGGGACCATCTGGCCCTGGTTGTTCCGCACCTTGAACAAGTTGATGGCTTCGGGCCGATTGCGGTACTGGCCTTCCGCCTGAACGGTGACCTGCCAGTGGCGGCCAAAGTCGTTGTAGCTGTTCACGTAGAGCGAGCCGAGGTACATGTTCAACGTTTGATTCACATCGTTGAGCGGCACTCCCACGGAGAATGCCTTGGTCCGATCGATGTCCAGAGCAAGCTGCGGCGTGCTGGAGCGAAACTGGGTGGCCACATTGTTGAGGCCGTTCTGTTTCTTCAGGTTGAGGACCAGATCGTCGGTCTGGCGTTGCAGGGCGGGAAAGCCAAGCCCGCCGCGATCCTCGACGATGAGCTTGAAGCCGCCGGCGGAACCCAGCCCCGGAATCGGCGCCGCCCCATTGACGGTGACGACGGCGTCCTTGACGCTGCGCAGCCCAGCGTTTCCGCAGATGTTTCCATGATGGCCGTGTCGCGCAGCTCGGGTGATTGCCGCTCGTTGAATGGCTTGAGAACCACGAACATCGATGCAAAGTTGGGGGCGCTGGCTTGCAGCAGGAACGACGTGCCCGAGAAAACGATGGTGTGCTTCACCCCCGGTGTGTCCCTGGTGATTTGCTCGATCTGCCGCACGGCTTCCTTGGTCCGCTCCAGCGACGACGAATCGGGGAGTTGGACACTTACGATCAGCCGGCCCTGGTCCTGCTGCGGGATGAAGCCGGTGGGCGTCTTTTGGAACGCCCCCCAGGTCAGGCCGAGCAAGCCGCAGTAGATGAGCAGGACGACCATGTTGATGCGCAGCATTTTCCCGACCGTCCAGGCATAAGCGCTGGTACTGAAGCCGAACACCCGGTTGAAGAGCCAGAAGAACCAGCCGAGCAGCAGGTTTAGTCCCAGGGTCAGCGGGTCGCGCCGTTGGCCGCGCGGTTTGAGGAGAATGGCAGCCAGCGCCGGACTCAAGGTCAGCGAATTGAACGCCGAGAAGACGGTCGAGACGGCGATGGTCACGCCGAACTGCCGAAAGAACTGGCCGGTAATGCCGCCGATGAACGCGCAAGGAACGAACACGGCGCACAGCACCAGCGCCACGGCGATGATCGGGCCGCTCACTTCGTCCATGGCCTTGCGGGCGGCCTCGCGCGGCGTCAGGCCGTGCTCCAGCCAGCGCTCGACGTTCTCGACGACGACGATGGCGTCGTCCACGACGATGCCGATTGCCAGTACCAGGCCGAACAATGAGATGTTGTTGAGACTGAACTGGAATGTGGCCCATTGCATCGCCTGGCCGAAGGCTGTCAGGGCGGCCATGACGGCAAACGTGCCGACGATGGCAACGGGCACCGCGATCAAGGGGATGATTACCGACCGCCAGCTCTGCAAGAAGATGAGCACCACAAGCCCGACCAGCACCACGGCTTCCAGGAAGGTCCAGTAAACATCATTGACCGATTCGCTGATGAACGGCGTGGTGTCGTAGCCGATGTCGTAGTCCACGCCGTCCGGGAAGCGCTCCTTCAGCTCTTTCATCTTCTGATGCACCGCCGCGGCAACATCGAGCGGCGTTCGTTCCAGGGAGTTGGTAGACGCTGAGGCCAACGGCCGGCTTGCCGTCGAAGGTGCAGGATTGGTTGTAGTTCTGGGCGCCTAATTCGATCCTCGCCACGTCACGGAGGCGGACGACGCCGACGGAGCGAGCCTCCGGGGTTAACCCGGAGGCTCGCCCGCCGGCGCCGGTCGGTCCAGTGTCCATGCCGCTGTCGGACGGCACGTCGCTGATGGATGGTATGCTTATTGACCCACTGGACCCGCTGTCCGGTGATCGCGGCACCGCCCGTCGTCCCGCCGCCGCCCGTCGATCCACCGCCGCCCGTTGTTCCGCCGCCGCCGGTCGCGGTCGCCGCCCGTCGTCCCGCTGGTTGTTGTGCCGGTATCGCTAGTCCCACTGGTTGTCGTGCCGCTTCCGGTCGCCTCCGTGCTCGTCGTCTCGATGGACATCATGCTGCTGGCCGTTGTCCCGGCGCCTGGCAATCCGCCGCCCCCCGTGAGCCTCCGGGTTAAACCCGGAGGCACGCCAGCATTGCGCTGGAGCAGGCCGAGGTTGACCTACCTTGACGATGATGTCGCCGAACTCCTCCGGCTCGTGCAGCCGGCCCAGCGTGTCGATCGGCAGTTGGAAGATCTGGGTCCGGGCGGCGGGCGGCTGTCCGACCTGTCCGGCGGGCGCGTCCAGGTTCTGGCTGCGGATCGCATTGGCCACGTCGATGGCGGTCATGTTGCACGACGCCAGCTTCTGCGGGTCGAGCCAGGCGCGGATGCTGTAGTCGCGCTGGCCCTGATAGGTGATGTCCGAGACCCCCGGCACGCGCAGCAATTCGTCCTTGACGTGGATGGTTGCGTAGTTGCTCAGGTAGATGTCGTCGTAGCGGCCGTCCGGCGAGGTGAAGTTGACGATCATCAGAATGTCGGGCGTCTTCTTGCGGATCGTGATGCCCTGGTTCTGGACCTCGGTCGGCAGTTGCTGCATGGCCTGGGCCACGCGATGCTGCACCTTGACCAGGGCCGTTTTCAGATCGACGCCGATGTCGAAAGTCACCGTCAGCGAGTAGCTGCCGTCGTTGCCCATCTGTGAGGACATGTAGAGCATGCCCTCAACGCCGTTGACCTGCTGCTCGATCGGCGCCGCCACCGTGTCCGCCACCACCTGGGCATTGGCGCCAGGGTAGCTGAGAGACACGACCACGCCCGGCGGAGTAATGCGCGGGTACTGCGCGATGGGGAGAAACTTGTACGCGATCCCGCCGATAAGGACGATGGCGATGGACAGGACCGACGCGAAGATGGGACGGTCGATGAAGAAGCGCGAGAACATATTTCAAAAAGGATGAAGGATGAAGGATGAAGGATGAATCAGAAAACCGCTAAGTCTCGCCCCTCGTTCCCAAACTGAGTTTGGGAACGAGGGGCGAAAAACCGCTGCCTTTTCATCCTTCATCCTTCATCCTTCATCCTTTCCTTCCTGTCTCCTTGTCTGGTACGCTGGGCTGGGGGGCAAGGGACGGCATGGTTATCTGGTCCGGTTTGATGACCATGCTCGGGCGGACTTGCTGAATGTTGCCGACGACGACCCAGTCACTAGGCTTCAGTCCTTTCGAGACGACGCGCAGGCCGTCTTCTTGCACCGCTCCTGTCGTGATGCGGCAGGTCGAAGCCTTGTTCTCGGCATCGACGACGTAAACGTACTTCCGGCCCTGGTCCGACTGGACGGCCCGGTCGATGACCAGTTGGGCATGATAAGGTTGACCGATCGGCAGCCGGATGCGCACGAAATTCCCCGGCGACAACAGCCGCACGCGCGGCTGATAGGCAGGGACCGGCGGCGGCAGCGCAACCAGCGGCGCTCGCAGCGGCGAGGCGAGGCAGCCCACGGTCATCACTGCCAGAGAGAGTGGACCTCCCGGCGGCTTGGGGTTATTGAAAATACCGCGCACCGAGATGCTCCCCGTGTTGGGATTGACCTGATTGTTGATGAAGTCGATCTTGCCCTGGTGTGGGAAATTCTTCTTCACCGGTCGTTTCCATGAAGACTGGTATTGTCCCTGCCTCCGGGAGTGCCATCCTGCCCTCATTGATCGTTATGTTGAAACGCTTGAGTGTCGGCTCATCCATGTCGAAATAGACGTAGATGGGGTCGAGCGACACGACGGTAGTGAGCAAGGTCTGGTCCTGGTTGACCAGGTTGTGAAGAGTGAAATAGTAACGGCTGACCTGGCCGTCGATCGGCGACGTGACGCGGGTGAATTCCTTGTTGAGCTGGTAAACTTCCAGGCTTTTCTTGGACTGGGCAAGCTTGGCCTCGCCCACGACCACCGCTTCCTGGTACTGGTCGAGCAATAGTTTGCTGACGGCGCCGGGCAACGTTTTGTCGAGGGTCTTGAACCGGGCGTAAGTCTTCCGGGCCAGATCGAGTTGGGCTTCGTAGAGAGTGACCTGACTGACGGCCTGATCGTATTGAGCCTGGTAAGGCCGCGGATCGACTTCGAACAGAAGGTCTCCCGTCTTGACTTCCGATCCTTCCTTGAACGGCATCTTCGTCAGATAACCCGTGACCCGTGGTACGATATTCACCGAGTGAACCGCGTCAGCCCGGCCGGTGAAGTACACGTAGTCGGTAACGTCTCGTTCAACAGGGTGACTGACCGTGACCACGGGATGCTCGGCTGGAGGGACCGAAGACGGACCGCGCGGGCACCCCACCGCCGCCAACAGAGAGCCGGTGAGGAGCAAGATGGCAGAACAACGATGCACAAGTTTGACGGGATTACGGTTCATTGCGCGGAGCCTCAAAAAAGAGCATCCCAGGGAGCATGGCAAACGCGATACCATTTCCTTACGCAAGTTTAGACCAGACTTTGGCCACCGGATGGAGGACGGCCTTTCCCTCGTTCCTACGGTCCGCCGTGGGAACGCACGTTGTCGCCGTTCCCACGGCGGACCGGGGGAACGAGAGGAATGAATGTGCTAGCCGAACGATGCGCATTTATTCGTCGGGGTGAAATCCTGCCCATCTTGTGCAGTCGCCGGGGGCTGCACGCTTCTCCGAAGCGTCGCTAACACCTGCTCGCCGGGAGGGAAGGGAGGACTGCACGCTTCTCCGAAGCGTCGCTAACACCCGCTCGCCGGGAAGGAAGTTTTCCCTCGTTCCCACGGTCCGCCGTGGGAACGAGAGGATATTGCAGAAAATGTTCGGCAAATGCCGATAAAACCAGATGTGCGGATTGTAACGATTCTTTTCTTCGTTCCCACAGTCCGCCGTGGGAACGAGAGGATACTGCTCGTGAGAAGCACTAACGCTATGGCGAGTCGGGAGCGTGAGCGACCAGGATCATCCGGCCGGTCATTTTGGCGAGCGGCAGAAGATAATTTACCATCCCTCGCTCACGCTTCGGGCCAGTGTCACACTGGCCCGAAGCGTGAGCGAGGGATGGTATCACTTGCCGCTCGCCTTACTTCCAGCGCTCGCCGGTTTGCCGCGCGAAATCTCCTGCGTTCCTTTTGCCTGCTGAGCCTTGTGGTTCCGCTCTGCGGATGTACCTCTCTCAGGGACTATGTTCACAACGGGCTGAAGGTCGGCCCTAATTATGGCCGTCCGCAGGCCCCAGTGGCCGAAAAATGGATCGAGGCCGCCGACAAGCGCATGCGCAAAGAATCGGACGACCTGAGCAAGTGGTGGACGGTGCTCAATGATCCGGTCCTGGACAAGCTCATCTGTTTCGCTTACCAGGAGAACTTGACCTTGCGCAGGCGGGCTTCCGGGTGCTCGAGGCGCGGGCACAGCTAGGCATCGCCATGGGCAACATCTTGCCGCAGACACAAGATGCAACGGGAAGCTATACCCAAAGTGCTCTTAGCCGGCAAAACGCGAACTCCAGCTCCACCGGAAAGCGGTTCTTCAGTCAGTGGAATTACGGTTTCAACCTCGCCTGGGAAATCGACTTCTGGGGCCGGTTCCGCCGTGCCATCGAGTCGGCGGATGCCAGCCTGGACGCCTCGGTGGAGGACTACGACGACGTGTTGGTCACGCTCCTGAGCGATGTGGCGACGAACTATGTGCAAATGCGCAGCCCTGGAACAGAGAATCGGTTACGCACGGGCCAACGTGAAGCTCCAGTCGGAGACTTTGAAGATCGCCCAGGCACTCTTCAAGCCCGCCGGCGCTGTCGGTGAATTGGACGTGGACCAGGCCCGGAGCAACCTGGCCCAGACCGAAGCCCAGATTCCCGAACTGGAGATCAGCCTCCGGCAGACCACCAATCAACTGTGTACCCTTCTCGGTGTGCCGCCGGAAGAATTGCGGGGCAAACTCGGAGCGGGACCAATCCCCAGCGCGCCGCCGGAAGTGGCCGTGGGCATCCCCGCCGATTTGCTACGCCGCCGGCCCGACGTACGCCGGGCGGAGCGGCAGGCGGCCGCCCAGTGCGCCCAGATCGGCTTTGCCGAATCCGACTTCTACCCACATGTTTCCATCACCGGGACCATCGGCTATTCGGCGGCACAGTTCAACGACCTTTTCCGCTCGACGGCCATGAATGGAACCGTCGGCCCGTCGGTCCAGTGGAACATTCTCAACTATGGCCGCATTCTCAATAATGTCCGCTTCCAGGATGCGAAGTTCCGGGAGTTGGCGACGGCGTACCAAAGCGCTGTCCTGAACGCCGGGCAGGAAACCGAGAACGGGTTGGTGATCTTCCTGAAAGCGCAGGAACGAACGAAGCGGCAAGCCGAGAGCGTGAAGTATGCCGAGAAAGCCGTCGAAATCGTCGTGGCCCAGTACCAGGCCGGCCTGGTCGATTTCACGCGGGTCACCCAGATTGAGCAGAACCTGGTACAGCAACAGGATACGCTGGCACAAGCACAGGGCGAAATTGCCCTGGGCCTGATCCAGGTCTACAAGGCACTGGGCGGCGGCTGGCAGATCAAGGACACCGGTTGCGACCCGAAAGACTTACCAGCAGCGCTGCGGTCATACCCCCTTGATTGATTGGGTCAACTCACGCCAACATTGTACGATGTCCGTTGCTTCTCGCTCCGGAGAATAGGTCTGTTTAATGAAAGAAGACGCCTCTTGTGCTTTCGACACGAGACTGCCTGGATCCGCCTCATAGGTCTTGACAACGCCTTCGACGGCTCGGGCGAAATGGAGGGTATCACCCTGCTCGATCGGCCAGGCGAAATCGCTTTTGAAGAACTCTTTCCCGCCCCTGCCGTGATAGCCGATTGTCAGGCAGCCGCACGCCAGCGCCTCGGCAGCCGGGAGCCCAAACCCTTCCGGATAGCCGAAACTCAGGAATATGAGGCACTCTCGCAGCATGCTTGCCGCCTCACTATCTGATTTGTTCTCAATCGGGACAAGATCAAAACCGGCCAGCACATTGCGGTGCTTGAGGATGTTGATCACTTGCAGGACATCGTCGCCATTCTTTCTCGGCATGAAGCCGATTCTTTTTCTCTTCTTCTGTGGCTCGTGGTAGTAGAGACAAGGGTCAATCGAGTAATGGATGCGAAACACGTTCAAGGACGGAAAAACATATTTCAGATACTCCTTGCTGTCCTCGGAAACGACAATCGCTGCAACAAATTCGTTGTGCCGATACGGCGTTTGGAGGTTCTCCTTGTCGAGAGAATGTCCACGGAAAGAATAATAGCAGTTCTGGTTCAGGATGACCTTGGGCACGCCGGGAGCGACATCGATGACTGCCAGACCTCGATCCTCGGGTTGGACGACGATGTCGGACTGTTTCAACGACATCGTTGAGAAATACGAGATCCGCGTATTGTTTGGGAACCAGGTACAGCGAAAGCCCTCGGCGGGATGCGCGATCGCTGCGGCAAAACCGTTGCAGTTCAGAATATCCACTTGACGATACATCTTCTTGACGCCACCCAGCGGCATAGTGCATGGGGGACAGAAGAAATAGATTGTTGATTGCTCCATGGTCTTCGTTGTTTCCACCGATGTTCTTCTTTGTGTCCTTTGTGCCTTTGTGTTGAATCGTTCGGCCTAACGATTGATCACTTCGGCGACGGCTTGCAGCACGCGGGCGCGCGCGTCTTCGAGTGATGCCTCGAGCACGGCACCGGAAGCGAGGCGATGGCCGCCGCCGCCGAAACGTTCGGCCACGCGACCCACATCGACCCGATCGCGCGAACGAAAGCTGACCTTCACGCCGCCGCGCGGCTGTTCCATGAACAACAGACCAACCTCCACGCCGGCCAGGCTGCGCGGATAATTCACCAGGTCTTCGCTGTCCGCCGGCATGGCACCCGTCTTTTCATAGTCGCCGCGGCGAATCTCCGTGTATGCCACACGGCCTTCGTGCAACACTTGCAAGCGATCCAGCACCAATCCCATGAGCTTGAGGCGCGGCAGTGTGTTGTGCTCGAACAACTGTTCATAGAGAAGCTCAGGCCGGGCGCCGGCGCGGACCAGTTCGGCTGCCAGGCTCAATGACGCGGCCGTGGTGTTGCTGTGGCGGAACCAACCGGTGTCCATCGCCACGGCAACGAAGAGATTGGCCGCCACCGGCGCCGACAGCGGATCATTCAGGGCCTTGATCGCCTCGAAGACCAGCCGGCCCGTGGCCTCGGCGCTGGTATCGACGAACCGTTTGGCGTCGAGATCGTCCTGCGTCGGATGGTGATCGATGACTACCTTCGGCACGGAGAGCGATTGCATGAATGGTCCGAAGTTGCCGAGCTGGTTCCAGGTGCCGGTGTCGAGGACGATGACGGCGTCGGTCTTGCGATATTCTTCTCCCGGCTGGCTGAACTGCTCGATGCGGCCCTCCGGATCGAGGAATCGGTACCGGCCCGGCAACACACTGGCGATCAGGAGCCGAACCTGCTTGCCGCGCTGTTCCAACGTAGTGGCCAGGGCGAGCATGGAGCCGAGACCGTCGCCGTCGGGACGAATGTGGGTGGTCAGGAGGAAACGCTGGTGGCGGGAAACGAAATCGACAAACGGAGTCCAGTCAAGCGGCATGGATGGCCTTTCATAGGTAGAACGCAAGGAATCATTATAGCCGACGGATGCGGTGCGTCTGCGCAGACTTGACACACCTTACCTCGCGGTTTATCTCCTTCGTGCATTCTAAGAAAACTGCCCTATGGAGGAGGCTGTCGAAGGAAGATATGTCGCCCAGGGAAGGACGAGTTCGGCGTGAGGTCCGCTTCACGACTCGCTCCACGTAGCTCGGTATCGAACCACTCGAGAAAGCCCGTATGGCCGAAGAGTGCCCAGCGAAGGGGAAGATCGGCGAATCCAACAGTTGCCTCCCATTCGCATTGCTCCCAACCATCGGTCACCCGTAGAGTGACCTTGGCATAGAGGTAAGGAATCACAACGCCGCCGACAGGCCGTGCTTCACCTTGAGGAGTTCCGGTGAGATCAATGCCGAGCGACCGAGCCAGCGATCGGGGGAAGATCGTATCGTCGGAGGCCGAGTCCAGGCAGCCGTCGTAGGGGCGTGAACCTAAAGGGCCAAACAGGCGCGCGCCAATGACAGGACGATAGCGAACCTTAGCCCCGCCGAGGGAAGGAACGGGCCGGCGGGTCGGCAGGGGAAGGTAAGGAAAAATCATGGGCTGTCCAGGCCTCCAATAACAGAGTCCGTATCGGGAATTCCTTCAACGGTACACTGTTCCGGGTCCTCGCCAGCAGCACGAATGATATCGTCCAAGACGTCTCGGGTTGCGGGAACTGGCAACGATCCGTGACCCATCCGGGCTCCACGCCACCCATTCCCCGATGTGCTTGGCCAGTTGGTCCGGTGGAAACTGCAATCGGTTCTTGAGATACTGTTGCATGTCGATCTCCATGTCGTGTTACTCCAGGAGAAGAGAAGAAGGAGAAAGAACAATCTAATACATCACGTTAGGACGTTTACGGGAATGTGTCTACATTAGCTCGGTCCGCCAGCGAAGATTGCCGCAGACGCAGTGAGTTCCCCACCACCGACAACGAACTCAGGCTCATCGCCGCGCTGGCCCAGATCGGGTGGATGATTCCGAAGGCAGCCAGCGGAATGCTTAACGTGTTGTACACAAACGCAAGGAAGAGATTTTGCCGAATCGTCCGCATCGTGGCCCGGCTCAGGTGGCGAGCGCGGGCGATGCCGCGAAGATCGCCATGCACGAGCGTGATGCCGGCGCTTTCGATGGCCACGTCGGTGCCGGTGCCCATGGCGATGCCGATATTTGCCTGGGCCAGCGCGGGGGCGTCATTGATGCCGTCGCCGGCCATTGCCACAATACGGCCTTCATCTTGAAGGCGTTTGACGACTGCGTTCTTCTCCTGCGGCAGCACTTCGGCGATCACTTCGTCTATCCCCAACTTGCGGGCCACGGCTTCGGCGGTCAGGCGGTTGTCGCCGGTCAGCATTACAATACGCAAGCCATCGGCGTGGAGTTGCCGAATAGCCTCCGGAGTCGATGGCCGGATCGGATCGGCTACTGCTACCAGCCCCGCGAGCCGGCCGTCCACTGCCGCCAGCATGACGGTTTGACCTTCTGCACGCAGGGCTTCGAGCCGGGCCTGAAAGGCATCCACCGAGATGCCCTGCTCGGTCAAGAGAGCAGCATTGCCGAGAACGACCGTGCGGCCTTCCACCTTGCCCATGACGCCTTTGCCGGTGAACGAACGGAAATCGGTCACGCCGGCCAGAGCTAGTCCTTTCGCCTCCGCTTCTTGCACGATGGCCGCGGCCAACGGATGCTCGCTGCCACGTTCCAGGCTGGCGGTTAAGCGGAGGAGATCGTCGGACGCGAAACCGGCAAGCGGGGTGATGGCGGCCAGGCGGGGTTGGCCTTCGGTGAGCGTGCCGGTTTTGTCCACGACGAGGGTATCGGCCTTGCATAGCATTTCCAGGGCTTCCGCATTCTTGATGAGGACGCCGTTCTGAGCACCGCGCCCGGTGCCGACGACGATTGCCAGTGGCGTTGCCAGGCCGAGAGCACATGGACAGGCGATGATGAGGACTGCCACCGCGTTGATGAGCGCCTGGGCCAGCCGCGGTTCGCTGCCCCACAAGCTCCAGGCGATGAATGTCACAACACTGACACCCAACACGGATTGCACAAAGAAACTTGCTACCCGATCGGCCAGTCGTTGCACCGGCGCCCGGCTGCGCTGTGCCTCGCCGACCATGCGCACAATCTGGGCTAGCAACGTGCCGGCGCCGACGCGCTCAGCCCGCATCAACAAGCTGCCGGTGCCGTTGACCGTGCCGCCGATGATGCGCGAGCCCGGCTCTTTTTCCACGGGGATTGGCTCGCCCGAGATCATCGACTCATCGACCGAGCTACGGCCCTTGATCACGCTGCCGTCAACAGGGACCTTTTCTCCGGGGCGAACGCGCAAGACATTGCCAGGCTGTACTGCTTCGATGGGGATGTCTTCTTCCTTGCCGTCAGATCGAACAATACGTGCTGTTTTCGGCGCGAGTCCGAGCAATCGCTTGATGGCCGCGCTGGTCTTGCCGCGAGCGCGCACTTCGAGCACCTGGCCAAGGAGAACGAGCACGACTATGCTGGCCGCAGTTTCAAAATATGGCATGACAGCCCCATCATGCCGTTGAAACCCTGGAGGAAACAGCTTCGGTGCCAGTGTGGCAATCACGCTGTAGAGATAAGAGGCCCCCACCCCCAGGCCAATCAAGGTGAACATGTTTGGACTGAGGTTGACCAGGGAAGCCGCGGCACGCTTGAAGAATGGCCAGCCGCACCACAGCACCACCGGCGTGGCCAGGATCAACTGCATCCGACTGATGGCGTGCAGGCCGAACTGGACGAGACCCTCTTCCGCCGCCATGTCTATCATCGCAACGATGAATATCGGCAGTGTGAGAGCCAGGCCGATCCAGAAGCGCCGGCTCATGTCCCTCAGCTCGGGATCGGGCCTTTCCTCCAGTGAAATCGTGAGCGGCTCCAGGGCCATGCCACACAGCGGACAGGCTGCGGGGTGGTCCACGCGAACTTCGGGGTGCATGGTGCAGGTGTGGACCGTCCCGGCCGGTATTGGTTCGTGTGCCGGCTGAGTTCGTGTGCCATCAAGATATTGACAAGGATTGCTCTGAAACTTTTGCAGGCACCCGGTACAGCAGAAGTGATAAGGCTTGCCCTCGTAAACCCAGGAAGCGGAAGCCGTGGCCGGGTCCACGCTCATGCCGCAGACGGGATCGGTGGCTGAGACAGTGCCCTGGTTAAGGATGGGAAACAGATTGCCGGTCTTGTCAGGATTCATGTTCGTCAATGCCCCCACAACATGGAGGAATGGCTGTACCGCCCTCCGCATCCATTCTACGGTAGAAAGAGCGGTATTTTGGTCTTGCCCGGAAACTCTCTCGCTGCTATAGCCGCCCCCCTGTCTCTCTCAGCATGATGAAAATGGGCGCTTTGCGTCAAGGATGGTGGTGCGCCTGTTCGGGATACTGGTCGGGACAATGGGAAGGGAGGAGGCCGGTGCGACAATTACTGCACATTGACGGCAAGACGAGGCGCTGGCAGCGTCTCCTGGCGGTGGCTGTGCTGGCCTGCCTGGGGCTGACCGGCTGCCGGGGGGCCTTGGACGACTTCAGCTTCAAGGATTTTGAGTTCCGCACGGCGTTCACCAAGCCCGATCCGCTTGTCGTGCTGCGCGACAGCACTGACGGCGACAAGCGGGCCTGGGCTTTGGGTGTGCTGACCGAACCGAAACTGAAGGGAGGCAGCGACAAAGACCAGGACGCCGTGGTCCAGATTCTGAGCCAGGCAGCAGTAAGCGAAAACCACATCCTGTGCCGGCTGGCGGCGATCCAATCGCTGAGTCAGTTCAAGGATCCGTGCGCCGTCGAAGGTCTGAAGGAAGCCTATTACCGGGCCAGCAGCATGACGCCGGAGAACGCCACGGTCGTTCGCTGCGCAGCCCTGACTGCCCTGGGCAGAACGGGCAGCCCGGCGGCGCTCGACCTGCTGGTGAAGGTGGTCGGCGAGCCGCCGGTGAAAGGCGACACCGTGGCGGCACAGCAGTCGCTCGATTTGCGCATTGCCGCGGCCAGGGCGCTAGGCAACTACCATCAGCCCCAGGCTGCCGACGCCTTGACACGGGTATGGCAGACGGAAAAAGACGTGGCCTTGCGCGACCGTGCCCATGAGTCCCTGGAAGCATCTCTCGGCAGGAAAGTGCCGGTGGAAAATAAGGGCGTGGATGGTCTGACTCAGCAACCCGAGGCACAAGCTCGTGTCCGGACAGGAGCCGGCGCCGGGAGACCGATCGGGACGCGAATTGTCCCAGCGCCGCCGGAACGATTCCGGCATGGACGGGTATCTGCCGCCGCCGCAAGCGCCGTCGAGCAGTCACCAGGCTTCGGTGACCGAGTTCACGGCTGGTTCAGCAACTTGAGCGCTTGGTTAAGTGACTGGTGAGAAATCATGTGGCGGCGGGTCAGAGGCAAGCTATAATAGGGAAACAGCCCCGCGCCGCATTGATGGGCTTGATAACGGCGCATGAAAGGAATGGCTAATGGCAAACTTCGTCAGGCGATTGCACTCGAAGCCGCCCGGTTGATGTACGAGCGCGTCGAGAGCGAGTATTACACCGCGAAACGCAAGGCGGCCAAACGGCTGTGCCGCCAGAGTGTCAAACCCGGAGATCTTCCCTCCAACGCCGAAATCCGCGAGCAAATCCAGGTCTTCGCCCGCATCCATGAAGGCGACAAACGCACCGAACACCTGCGCAACATGCGCCTGGAGGCCCTGCGCCTCATGCGTTTGCTCCGCGCCTTCCGGCCGCGCCTCATCGGCAGCGTCATGACCGGTCACGTCCGCAAAGGCTCGGACATCGACATCCACGTCTTCAGCGACAGCCCCGGACTCGTCTCCGACCTGCTCGAACAGGAAGGCTGGCAGCACGACGTGGAACGCAAGCAGGTCGTCAAGCACGGCGAGGCCCGCGTCTTCACGCACATTCACATCTTTGACCGCTTCAACTTCGAGCTGACCGTCTATCCCGAGGACAAGGCTCATTACGTCTTCCGAAGCTCGATCACCGGCAAGGCGATCGAGCGCGCCTCGATCCGCGAGCTGGAGGAACTGATCGCCCGCGAGTATCCGAACCTGAATCTGGAGGAGGAACTGTCGGCCGCCGAGGAAGAAATCGATCCGTACCCGATCTTCCGGATGCTGCTTCTGCCTCTGGAGGAGGTCAAGCAGTCGCCGCAGTACCATCCGGAGGGCGATGTGCTCTATCATTCTCTCCAGGTGTTCGAACTGGCCCGCGACGAACGGCCCTATGATGAAGAATTCTTGCTAGCCGCCCTGCTGCACGACATTGGCAAGGGATTGGACCGTTCCGAACACGTAGAGGCTGGATTGGCAGCGCTGGACGGTCTCATCACCGAGCGGACACGCTTCTTCATCGAGCATCACATGAACGCCCACGAGTATCGCGCCGGCAAGCTGCCGGGCAAAGTGCGCCGCGAGCTGGAGCAATCGCTCGACTTCGAGGAGCTGATGCTGCTGCGGCAACTCGATGATGCCGGCCGGGTGCCGGGAGCTATCGTGGGAACCGTGGATGAGGCACTCGATTACTTGAAGGAGCTGGAGCGAAGCAACTCGGGTTAGGTTTTCGCCTGGATAAAAGGAACTTGCCGATGGCGGACAAAGAGCGAACAGACTCGCCTCTCACCGCAGAGGCCATATTTCAACCCTGGGAGTTGGTTGGCGAGTCTCGGCGCGATTGCGAGCCTCACCGCGCTTCCCTGGTGGCAGTGCTGGCATATGCGAGTCTTGTTTGCGGTGGGCTTTCGTTTGTGTGCCCTCTGTTTAGCATGTACGGAATTGCTTTAGGGGTCATGACACGCGTCATGGCTCGCCGTGACCTGGATTTGATCGCTGCGGGCGACATGGACCAGTGCGGATATGTGCCAACGGGGAAAGCGTTTGCCACTGCCCGCGCCGCAGTGATCTTGAGTATCATCGGGCCTTTGCTCTGGCTTGGCTCTGCTCGGGGTGCCGGTCCTTGCTTACTTGATCGTCCGTTGGACATTTGGTTGAGCGGCGTTCCCATGTAAAGGCCGAACGGTGCCCCTTCCGGAAGAGTTGCGGCGGCGCATCGCTGAAATGGAAAAGCACGTTACAGCTTCTTGGACGAGCGGCAGCAGTTAGCTTACTCTCGCTTGCGCGTTGGGTTAACATCCTCCCGTTAGCCCGACTGCGCAAGCGAGGGTAACCTTGTATCTGCCATTCGCCTTAACGCGTGTCGGCCGGCGGCATTACCGGCCATGTACCGAACGGTATGTTACTATAAGGTCCGGTCGGCGTTCCCAAAGGCCTCCCCATCGGTGTCCCGGTCGGCGTTCGCGGCTGTGTTCCCGTGGGTTGCTGGCCGCAACCCTGGGTGGGTTGCTGGCCGCAACCCTGGGTTCCTTGCTGGCTCCCACAACTGGGCGGCGCTCCGAACGGCGGTGAACAGACCATCGGCGTAGAAGAACTGTACGGGTTACCCGACATGAAGAAGTCGCGTGGGCTACGGCAGTAAGGGTGCTTGGGAAAACACAATTCAGGATTCGGTTGGCCGTCAAGGCCGGAGCCACTGCCACCCTGAGAACAGGAACCACCCTGGCCACAGCGTGGATACGAGGCGCCTTGCCCACAGGAGAAACAAGGGTTACAGAAGGTGATTGCCGGAACCTCCGGCATCGGCGGCATGCAGACATTGAGCGGCCCCCACTCTGGGACGCACGGAATGTTGGGGCAGTTCATCGGCACCTGCGGCACGCACGGGCACTCCGGCGGGCAGGGGCATTCCGGCACGCGCGGGCACTCCGGCGGGCAGGGGCATTCCGGCACGCGCGGGCACTCCGGCGGGCAGGGGCATTCCGGCACGGCCGGACAGCAGGGAACTTGCGGCGGGCAGGGACAAGGCGGCACACATGGCGGCGGACAACCGGGGTTCCAGCACGGCGGGCAGGGAACTTGCGGCGGGCAGGGACAAGGCGGCACACATAGCGGCGGACAACCGGCGTTCCAGCACGGCATGTTGCTCCCGGGCGGGCAGCCTAGGCCGCCGGCCGCCGCCCAGGCGTGGGGATTATTGCCCTGCCAGGCCGGAAAGTTTGGACCCTGGCCCTGCCATTGCGGGAAGTTGGGGCCTTGACCTTGCCACGCCGGCCATTGCGGGAAGTTGGGGCCTTGACCCTGCCACGCCGGGAAGTTCGGTCCCTGGCCTTGCCACGCCGGGAAGTTCGGTCCCTGGCCTTGCCACGCCGGGAAGTTCGGTCCCTGACCTTGCCAGGCCGGCCATTGGGGAAAGTTTGGTCCCTGGCCCTGCCACTGCGGAAGGTTCATGCCCTGCTGACTGATCCACTGCGTGAATTCGGGGCCAACCTTGCCCCGCCACTCCGGCATACCCGAGGGACCGATCATCGGACCAGACACCTTGCCGGGCTGAGCCGGAGCCGGACCGCAAGGCGATGGGCAGGGCAGGGCGCCCTGGAACGGGTCCCAGCCCGGCCGCAGGTTATAGTTGGGGCCGTATAGCAGCCAGTTCTCGTTGTAGACGTAGTAACCCGGTCCCGACGTGTCGGGGGCCTTGAGAGGTGGTCGGCAGTTGGAATCGGCGCGGGCGTGCAATGTGATGGCAAGAGTGGTAAGCACAGCAGCAAGACATCCTGTCAATCTCATGGCGACTCCATTGGTGGGATCGTTTTTGGGGAAAGCGCCGCGCACCCTCCCAGATAAACCTAACCCACGAAACAGAGCGAGGCAGAAAGCTGGCACGAATGGATGTGAAAAATGTTGGACAGGAATTATCAAGACGCGGAAGATATGCAAAGTGCGGGCAACCGTCCGTTTAGCCGCGACGCGGAGTCTTCGGAGCGGAGCGCTAGAAAAGCCAAAGAGCACGAAACGAGATCAGGCAACTCTGATCTCTTTTCGTGCTCTTTGTGTCTTCGTGCCGAGCCTTTGTGGGATTAGACCAACCCGGCAGAGTTCGAATGCAGTGTTTCTAGTTCTGGCCATAGACCATCGGATAACCCTGCCCAGCATAACCCCCGCCTGGATAGACAACCATCGGACTGGCGTTGCCCTGAAATCCACTGGGCTGGGGGGCGGCAGTGAGCGGACCATTCACCACTGGAGGACCGCCCAACGGCTGAGGCGGCACAGCCCACGACATGCCGGGGGTGACGACTACCGGGGCGTAGTTGGTTCGATTGCCGCCACCTATGCCGCCGCCACCACCTATCCGGCCGCCACTGTACACCAGCGTCCCGTTAGGCCCGACGGTGTAGCTACCACCATTGTTGATCTCGTAGCCGTGGTTCTTGTAGTAAGCAACCCAGTCGATGTGATCAAGGCTGCCATAGTAGCTGTGCAGGGCATCGTAGTAGTCATGCCAGAACTTTTGCAGACGTTCCTCTTCCGGCGTGATTTTCGGGCGGCGGAAGAGGGCGAAAGGGTTCCACCAGGGCTGATAGCCACTGTAAGTAAGCCCCCCGGCATGAACATCGCCGCTGTATCCCAGAACGATCAGGGCAGCTACGGCAAGTAAAGCGAACCGTTTCATCGCGACTCCTTTGACAGCTTGGCTACGGCCATGCGAACCAGCCCGTCGAGGGAGGCCACAGCCGGCATAGTTAGAATCGACTACCCAACATCTAAAGTCTGACGAAAAACGACCGCCATGCTGGTCGCGGAGTTGGTTTTTTCGAAACAAGCGTTACAATCGGAAAAGTAACCCTAGGTTAGCCAGATTGCCTGGATCGCAAAATGGGTGTTACAGAAAGAACCAACACAAGATTGGCTGAGGAGGTTGTGAAGAATGAACGGCCTGTTCGATCTCAAGCAGGAAGTCGCCGTCGTCCTTGGCGGCACCGGTGTCCTTGGCGGGGCGATGGCCGAGGCGCTCGCCGCCGCTGGGGCGCGCGTCGCCATCGTCGGACGCAGTGAAGAGCGCGGCCGGGAGCGCGTCCGCCGCATCGAATCCGCCGGCGGCAAGGCGATGTTCCAGGCAGCTGACGCACTGGATCGCGCCTCGCTGTCGCGGGCGCGGGATGCCGTTACCAAACAATGGGGACCGCTCAGCGTGCTTGTCAACGGAGTGGGAGGCAACAAGCCGGAAGCGACGATCCCACCCGGCGGTGATTTTTGCAAGTTGCCGTTGGAAGCCTGGCAAGGAGTCTTCGACTTGAATCTCGTGGGCGGCGTCCTGTTACCGTGCCAGGTGTTCGGGGAGACGATGGTTGCGGCGGGCCGGGGCAGTATCATCAACATAGCTTCGATGGCGGCGATGACGCCGCTGTCGCGAGTCGTCGCTTACTCGGCATCCAAGGCGGCGGTCCTCAACCTGACGAAGTTCCTGGCACGCGAGTGGGCCACGAAAGGCGTGCGCGTCAACGCCATCAGTCCCGGTTTCTTTCCCGCCGAGCAGAACCGGGCGATGTTGCTGAAGCCGGACGGCAGTTACACGGAACGCGGCGGGCAGATCATCGGGCACACGCCGATGGGGCGATTCGGCGAGGCGCAGGAACTGGCGGGGGCGGTGGTCTGGCTGGCGGCGCCGCGGGCGTCGTCGTTTGTGACGGGGCAGAATATTGTCGTGGATGGAGGGTTTTCGGCGGTGACGATATGAGAGAAAGGATGAAGGATGAAGGATGAAGGATGAAAAAGAAACAACTGAGCAGCAAGTGCGCGAAATCGCGCGGCAGGCTTTCACCTCGCTCCATCTCAGCGGGAAGAAGGCGCTGCTCATCGTCCCCGACTCCACCCGCACCGCGCCGGTCGGCCTGCTCTTCCGCGTCATTCACGATCTCATCGGCAAGGAGACGAAGAATCTCGACGTACTCATTCGCTCTGGGCACGCATCCGCCGATGAGCGACGAAGCGATCAACCGGCGGCTGGAAATCACCGCCGAAGAACGGGCCGGCAAATATCGGCGGGTGCGGCTGTTGAACCATGCCTGGAACAACCCCGCGGCGCTCGCCCACGTCGGCACTATCAAGGCGGATGAGATCGGCGAATTGTCCGGCGGGCTGTTCGCGATGGATGTCGATGTTGCGATCAACCGCGCGGTCTTCGATTACGACCAGCTCATCATCGTCGGCCCGGTCTTTCCGCACGAGGTGGTGGGCTTCTCCGGGCGGCAACAAGTATCTCTTCCCCGGCATCGGCGGGGCGGACATCCTCAACTTCTTCCACTGGCTCGGAGCGGTCATCACCAACCCGAAGATCATCGGCAACAAATGGACGCCGGTGCGCCGGGTGGTGGACCGTGCCGCAGCCTTGGTGAATGTTCCGAAGTTCGCGTTTTGCATGGTTGTCCACGAAGGCAAGCTGGCCGGCCTGTATACCGGCACGCCCGAAGAAGCATGGTCGCAGGCCGCCGACCTGAGCGCACGACTGCACATCGTCTACAAGGATCGGCCGTTCCATACCGTTCTGTCCTGTGCGCCGCCGATGTACGACGAGATCTGGGTCGGCGGCAAGTGCATGTACAAGCTGGAGCCGGTCGTGGCCGACGGCGGCGAGTTGATCATCTATGCCCCGCACATCCGCGAGATTTCGGTGACGCATGGCGCCCACATTCGGCGCATCGGCTACCACACTCGCGATTATTTCCTGAAACAGTGGGAGCGCTTCAAGCACGAGCCGTGGGGCATCCTGGCACATTCGACGCATGTGCGCGGCATCGGCACATATGATAATGGCGTCGAGAAGCCGCGCATTCAACGTCACGCTGGCCACGCAGATACCGGCCAATGTGTGCAAGTCCATCAACCTCGGTTACCGCGATCCCGCTTCAATCCGTGTGGCAGATTACCAGAACCGGGAGGACGAAGGCATTCTTTACGTGCCGAAGGCGGGAGAGATGCTCTATCGGCTCAAGAATCCGCCGGAATGGACGCAGGGATAGGGTATCCTCAAGGCCGGCATGTTGGTGGTTCTCAGACGCCGGGAAGCTCAAGATACTGCTTCGCATTGTTGTAACAAATGTTCCGAATCATCGGCCCGAGCAAACCGTCATCATCCGGCACTTCGCCGTTTTCCACGTCGCGTCCGATCAGGTTGCACAGCACCCGGCGGAAATATTCATGCCGCGGATACGACATCCACGACCGCGAATCGGTCACCATGCCGACGAAGCGCGACAGCAAGCCGATGTTCGATAGCGCGTTGAGCTGCCACTCCATGCCTTCCTTCTGATCGAGAAACCACCAGGCGGCGCCGAACTGCATCTTGCCGGGGACGCTGCCGTCCTGGAAGTTGCCGATCATGGAGGCGAAGGCGTAGTTGTCCATGGGGTTCACATTGTAGATGATCGTTTTCGGCAGGGCATTTTCCTGATCGAGGCGGTCGAGGTAAGCCGCCAGTGCAACGGTCTGCTGGAAGTCGCCGATGGAATCGAACCCGGTGTCAGGACCAAGCTGGCGCAGGAGGCGCGTGTTCTGATTGCGCAGGGGGCCGAGGTGCAGTTGCATGGTCCAGCCCTTCTCGGCGTAGAGCCGGCCGACAAAGAGCATCACGTTGGCGGCGAACTGGGCGTAAGCCCGCGGCGCTGCCGCCTGGCCGCGCCGTGCTTGCTTGAAGATATCGGCGGCAACCTTCTCGGAGCAGAAATCGGCGAACGACTGCTCAAGCCCGTGATCGGAGAGCCGGCAGCCATGCGCGTGGAAGTAATCGACACGGCATTTCAGGGCGTCGAGAAACGAGGTGTAGTTGCGGATGTCCACGTTGCTCGCCTCGGCCAGGCGGCCGACCCAGCGGTTGAACAATTCGGGCTGATGCACGGTCAGCGCCTTGTCGGGCCGGAAGGCGGGATACACCTTGGTGACCAGGCCCGATTTCGCGATCGCTTCGTGGTGACACAGATCATCCGTCGGGTCGTCGGTCGTGCAGAGAGCAGTTACGCGGAACTTCTTCAGGATGCCGTGCGTGGTCAGTTCCGGCGTGGCGAGCAGCTTGTTGCCTGCTTCCCAGATGCGTTGGGCACTTGCCTCATTGAGCAATTCGTCGATGCCGAAGTAACGCTTCAGTTCGAGATGTGTCCAGTGATAAAGCGGGTTGCGCAGCGTGTGCGGCACCGAGGCGGCCCATGCCCGGAACTTGTCGAAAGGAGCAGCATCACCGGTGCAGTAGCGCTCGGCCACGCCGTTGGCGCGCATTGCCCGCCATTTGTAATGATCGCCTTCGAGCATCGTCTCGAAGAGGTTTGCAAACTGGCGGTTCTCCGCAATGTCTTTCGGAGGGAGGTGGCAGTGGAAATCGAGGATCGGCTCGGATTCGGCGAACTGGTGATAGAGCCGCCGGGCGGTTTTGGTTTTCAGGAGAAAATCGTCGTTGATGAAGCTCATGGGTGGGATCGTTCTGTTGTTCAGAATTTTTCAACACAAAGACACAAAGAGCACAAAGAAGACCAGTATCCAGATTTCCTCTCCCGGTTATTCTGTAACATAGTCTCTGATCGTGCAAGGACAGGGCAAGTCGATGTATCCGCGTATTGTAAACGCCGAGACCCAAATCGTGCCACTTCCTTCTGCATGATTCTCGACTTTTCCTTCTTTCGCAAGTGGAGAATCAACAATGCCAACAGACGAGATCCTTGAAACTCCGATTACGGTCACCGTGACTCTCACATTTGCCGATTACTTGCGCTTGAACTTCTGGGCCAGTTTCGGCAGACTCCGTTTGGCTCTCTTGTTATTGACTGTACTCGCCCTTCTCGCACTAGTCGTTTACATTGCAAATCCGTGGCTGCCCCACGAAGGCAAGTCTGAACCGGCAAACCTGTATTTGCATTCTCTGTCTGTTCTTATTCTTCCCGGTATCATCTTTGTGCTCATCTTTGTGTTGCCTGCATCCGCGTACTTCCAAGCCCGGTTGCGTTGGCGTCGGGCGTGCGAACTGCGTGACCCGCACACATATTCATTTTCCGAATCGGGGATCCAGATCAAAGGGCCGAGATCGGAAGGGACGATGGCATGGAGCCTTATCGCGAGTGCCCGACGAAGAGGCTCACTCATATGGTTGGCTACCGCGCAGCCGCTGTACTATATGATTCCCGTGCGTGCCTTTGCTGACGAATCTCAACTGCAAAGGTTTTGCCATCTCGTCGAAAGAAAAGTCTCGAAATCCAGGCTATCGTGATTTTGGATTCGTGCTAACGAGCGAACCTGTCAGCGCAGCAGTTCCCTTTCCACAGACTCCACTAGCTCGCGAACCCGCAAGCGACATTCCCCCAGAGCAAGTTCGCCATCGCTTTCCAGCCACTGCCGGATTTTCTTCTCGGCAGCCACCGCTGTGCTGTGATTGCGGCCGCCGAAATACTGGCCGATCTCGCTATAAGCCGCCGCCGTGTGCTTGCGGGACAGATACATTGCCAGCATGCGTGGATGGCTCACCGCCCAGGCACGCTGTTTCGATTGCAAGGCGTTCGGTTCCAACCGCAGAACCCGGCAGACCGCTTGCTCCACGTCGGTTAGCTGCACGACGCGCACCGCGTGGCGGAGCAAGTCGGCCAGCGCTTCACGGGCCAGGTTCAAATCCATCGGCTGCCCCGTGACATGGCCGTAGTGCCGCAGGCTGTGCAAGGCGCTTCCAGCTCGCGGACGTTGCCGCGCAAATGTTCCGCCAGGTGCCGGAGCACGTCATCGGGGATCGCGCTTTCGCCACGATTCCTCATGGATTTGGCCCGAAGAATGTCGAGTCGGGTCTCGGCATCCGGCGGCGTCATGCCCCAGACCGCGCCGCCCAGCAGCCGATCCGTCAACTCAGGCGTGAACTCGCCGGCGAGCTTGGGATGGCAGTCACAGCTGACAACAACCTGCCTGTTGTCGGCATGCAGCGCGTCGAAGGTGTGCAGAAATTCTTCCTGCGTAGCCCGCTTCTTCGCCAGGAAGTGCAGATCATCAACCAGCAGAGCCTCGCACTCCCGGAAATGCTTACGGAAAGCGCCCAGCTTGCCGCTGTGCATGGCGTGCAGGAAGCGGTTGGTGAAGTCCTCGGCGGTGACATAGCATATGCGGCCGTCCGTCCGGCCTTTGCGCAAGCCGGCATAGATGCCTTCGAGGAGATGGGTCTTGCCGGTACCCACGGGTCCGTGCAGCACCAGGGGATTCGGCCCCTGTCCGAGGGCCTCGACAATGCTTACCGCCGAAGCATGAGCCACGCGATTGCAGCGGCCGACAACGAAGTCTCTGAGGTGGTGCCAGCGCCTCTTGGCGGGTGGTGAGTGGTGAGTGGTGAGTGGTGAGTGGTGAGTGGTTAGTGGTGGGTCGTCCGGTTTCTGTTGCTTCGATCCTCCATCCTCTTCGTGGGGCAGGTTGCCAACCTGCCCGGTTGCTTGCCCAAGAGGCAGGTTGGAAACCTGCCCCACGCCGTTGTTCTCGCTCTGCGCCGCGCGCGCGGCCTGGAACAATTCCGCATCGATGGTGAAGCAGACCCGCATGGGCTGGCCGAAGACCTCGGCCGCCGCGGCAGACACCGACGCGGCGAACGTTTTCTCCAGCCATTCCTGAAAATGGCGGTTGGGAACGCCCACGACCAGCTGGTCGTCTTGCCAGCTGAATTTCGTATGGCCTTCAAACCAAAGTTTGTAGCGTGGCTCTCCAATGCGCTGGGCAATCTCCTGCCCGAGCGCCGCCACGACTTTGCCCTCAATGGCCGTCAAGGACTCCCCCTGGCGCGCAGTCGCTCCGCTTTAGTCGTGTACTGGTAGTTGCAAGAGAGTCGCGGTCCGAAGCCAGGAGGGAAAGGCCTGCTGCGGACTGTCATGCTCGGAGAGGGAAGATTGTAGGCGGAAGGGACCGCGCTTGCCAATGGCAAAAAAAGTTTCTCGAGTCGAAAGCTGGAGGCCATCGTTCCAACCACCGATACTCCCGGCACTTGTCGCAGAGTCGAAGCCGCTGAATTTTTTTGAACCGAGGCGACGTTCGTTGATAACGTGTTAATGAAGGCGCTGTCACATTGTTTAGCCGCGATCCGGAGGAGAGCGTGGCGGCTCCGCGCTCCCCTCCGGGTCGCGGCTAAACAGATTGTTGAAAACTACCAGGAAAGCCTCACGTTGGTCGTATGATTGGAAGCCGAGCGATTGGTACAGTTTGCGTGCCGGTTGGTTGCGCTGATCGACGGACAGAGTCAGCTGCCTAGCTTTGCCCACCCAGGCTTCATCAAGCGCCTTGCGCACCAGTTGCCGGCCCCATCCCTGGCCGCGGGCCGCGCGCACCACGCCCACATAGGAAAGGTCCCACGTGCGCTCTTCGGGCAGCTCGGTCAGCAGTAGCGTCCCCACGGGCCGGCCTGCGTCGAACGCCAACCACCACCGTTCCGGATCGTGCCTGCCCTGAGCGAGATGACCGGCGATGATGTTGTCGATGGTGCGCACGTCGTTGAGTTCGGGGCAATCGAGCGTCTGTTCATAGGTCCTCAGGAGCGTGTGGTGAAACACCGCTCGCTCAGCTGCCTTGTAAGTTATATATGTGAGCTGCCCCCCGCTGTGCTGCACGTCCCCTGGCAACTCCAGCGCATGCCGAAGATAGTCAAGTGAGGTGATGTACACGAAACCGTTGCGTTCCAGAGGCGCCGCCAAGCAGACGTCCTGGGGAGCCAGCAATGTCTGCCCCAGCCTGGCGCCGTGCTGCCGAAGCCATGCGCAGGCGTGCCGAACCAAACAGTCTTCCACGTCGATGCGTTCCGGACCCGGCACCGCTTGCGGCGGCCAGACCAGCCCGCAGGCTCCCGGCGCCGGCTGACAGATCATCGCGCCCAGGAGAGCATGGCCTTGCCTGACGACGAAGACTCCCGCCGGATCAAGCTCGTTCTGGGAGGTCAGTGTCAGTGCGTTGCTGGTGCGGATTTCGCACTCGTCCTCATCGAGGTATCGGAATATCAGGCGGAAAGCCGCCGCCAACTCATCGGGGCGGGCAGATTCAGCCTGAAAGGAACGGCCCATGACAGCGATTATACATTAGGGGGGCAGCACGGGGCGAGAATGATCGCGTTCACCGGACAGCAGCTGGAGACCGTTGCTCATAGAAGACAAGAAACTGATCCGCTGAGCGCCGTCTGTCGCAGGCAATGTACGGGCCTGTCGCGCGGCGACTTCCGGCTGGTTAGCGGCCTGCGTGGCCTGTGCCTGCGTGCAGCATGAACCGTGACCCTGAGGGCACTGGTCCAGGAAGAAAGTGTACAGCGGCGGCGTGGGATGATAGGCGCCACACGATTGGGAGCAGCAGGGCGTCCGCGCCGGCCGGTAGCACAACCAGCCAGGGAGATGGCAATCGTGAATCGACAGATAAACCTTGGGGTGCGGTGCCGGGCAACAGCCTTCGGCCGGTGCGGCCGGTGCGGTTGGTGCGGCCGGTGCGGCCGGTGCGGCCGGTTGCTGCTGATCGGCGGCGGCCGGAGGAGCTTGCGGTTCCTTGCCCTCGTCGCCTGTCGGCGGCATGGGCGTTTGATCCACAACGGGAGCCGGAGCAGCCGGTTGCTGGGCAACCCCTGTTTCTTGTCCACGACTGAGAGACGTGGCCAGCACCACGATCCCCACTGCCATCCACGCACATGACTTTTTCATGGCAGCCTCCTACTTTGAAGCGCGTTCCATTAAAACACAGCAGTTTGTTTGTGCCGGCAAGCGAGCCGCTTGCCCTACGGAAGGATTCGGCATTCAGCCGGACGGGAGCGAGCCGGAGTCAAAGAAACTACAATCGCCACATCCGCTTCCGGCAGCAAGTCCGGCACAGTTTGCCAACTTCCCGGCTCTTCGCAGTTGCGCAGGGAGCCTTGCGGTCTACAATGATTGTTCGCAACCTGCCGACCGCAGGAAAAGGTTACACAACATGCCTAGCTTCCGCGATTTACCAGGAAACATTGTGACCTATGGGAACCAATTCAAGACATTACCAATCCCACGTGCAGCACCGGCCCCGGCCTGTTCTGACTGGCAGTGTGCAGTTCGACTGTTTGATTGACCCCGCTCAAAACCTCCCGTGCCGCCTCCACGGCCAGAGCAGGCTGGTTGCACTCCCGGCTCAAATGAAGCTGAACGACATGCCGCAACCGTCCGGGCGCCGATGACCGCAGCACCTCACGCAGCAGCGCCGCCGCCTGTTCGTTGGAAAGATGTCCTTCGTCGCCAAGAACGCGGGCGATGAGATGAGGACTCCGGCCGCTGGCGTATTGCATCTCGACATCGTGATTGAACTCCAGAGCGAGCAAATCGACGTCGGCAACGCGCCGGGCCAGCTTCTGATCCCAGCAACCCAGGTCGGCCACGTAGCCCAAAGCAAAGGCCTGACCGAACAGGTCATGCTCGGCTTGCAAACGAAACCCGAACGTGGCAATGCTGTCATGCCGCAACGCCAGCGGCCGGCAGATTAGGCCGGACGCCAGGACCAGGTCTCGGCTATCATCGTAAGTACGCACCAGTTTGTCCGCTTGCAGGGCGGCAAAGGCCGGAGAATAAACCTGCAAAGCATCTTGATGCTTGCCGTGACAGTAGATGGGGATTCGCCGCTTGTGCAAATGGGCCAAAGTGCGTTCGTGCCAGTGATCGGAGTGCGTGTGCGTCAGCAGCACGGCATGGATGCTCTGCCAGGACTGCGCCGACAGCCGACAGCCGGCTCGCCAGCAGCCGCGGTCCCAATCCAGCGTCGAGGAGGATCCCGAATCCGCCTATTTCGATGAGCGTGGCATTTCCCGAACTGCCGCTGGCGAGGACGGTAAATCGCAGGGACATTGAACTTTCCTTTTTATCACCATGCCTACGTTCGCGTGGTTGCGCTGCTCATCGGGTGATCGCAAACATACAGCGGCCCGCCACAGGTGGCACAGGCATTAACCTTCATATCAGTTACATGCCATCCGAGAATCTGAGATACTTCGGAAGAATTCTCTTGAATTTAGCATAATCATGACTGTATCACATTGTAGAATGACATAGATAAATCAGGTGCCAACCTGTTCGCCAGCAGCCGGGAATCCGACCTGGTAATGCTCGGCGGCTACGTCTATCCGAAGACAGGAGTCGCACTCGGTCCCCTGACGGTGCGCATGATGGAAGACATTCACGTCCACCAGACCATCCTGAGCGTCGTCGGCATGACAGCCAAGGGGTTGTTCAACAGTAACCTACTGCTGGTGGAAACGGAGCGGCAGATGATGCAATGCGCAGATGAAGTCGTCGTGGTCGCCGACCACACAAAGATAGGCAAGCAAGCCCTGGCATTCCTGTGCGAATGGTCGTTGATCGACACCCTCGTCACCGATCCTCAGATATCGCCTGAACAGCAGGAACTGCTCGGCCATGCGGACGTTCGCACGATTCTCGCTGAGATGCAGGAGTGAACAACGGCGGTTCGGAAGGATTCCAGGCATAAGAGGATTCAACACAAAGAGCACAAAGAGAACAAAGAAGAAGATGGCCGTATCGCTCTACGTGCAGAACGGTCCGAGCATGGCCAGTTTGGGTGCGGGCGGTGAAGGTTATCCGAGCTTCAGCATAGCCATGCCGACGAGCGAAGGCATGACGACGCCGCTGACGTTCACCTGCCAGCAGAAGGCGACGTCGGCAGGGAGTATGCGGGTGTTGTAGGCGCTGCAAGCAGTGGCGCAGTTTGTTCCCTGAGGAGAACCGCACGGGTGTTATTCACCGGATGGTGAAAAAATAATTCACATCCCACTCACTCGATACAAGTGCGCACAATGCAACTTCGCCGTTGACATAAACTTCTGGCACATAACTCCTCGCTCGGCCCGCCCCTCGTGTTGTGTTACTGGTGTGGGGCACCCGTAGCCACTGGCCGTGTTGAATGGAGGGACATGGCCGGGCGCACTGGGGTGGTTTTTCGGGGTGTCACTACTCTATGTGGCCGTGCTTGGTTTTCTGGGCGGAATAATGACGGATGCTGCGGGTCAATCCCTGCATGATGGCAAGTGGGCACGAACTACACGTTTCTTCGAGCCTACCTTCTGTTTGGGAATTGCTATCTGGGGTCTAATCGTGGTCCTATTGCAGGCTTTCCGGATTGTTTGTTCACTGGAGCGGAGCCAAGCCGACGAGCAGAAGCCGCTACAGCGATCCTTCTGGAGCTTACAGATAGCGCGCAGGTGAAATGCGGCATCTTGTTAGTGCTCATGCCTTTGCTGGCATGGCTTGGTCGATTGGCCTGGGATAGTGTCATCGGGAATTAGGCGCCGGACATGACAGTCGTATCGGCGTGAGTGAAGGTGTCGATGCAGCGGCCCCGTTTCACCCCGACAAGAAGCCTGTAGACGCCTACTGTGCGTGTATCATCGACCACCTGAGCATTACATGACCTAACTCAAGTGTACAGGAGAAATCGTCATGGCCAGAATCGATCCATTCAAGAGGCTTCTTGCCGCAGATGCAGATGACAAGGGAATCTACGTTCGGCCGGCTGCTAAAGAATCCACGATCAAGAAGATGCAACGCGAGTCCAAGCGTGAACTTGGCGAAGAGGTTCCAGACGGCTATGTCCGCCTGTTGAAGCTTACGAATGGGTTACAAGTTAACTGTGCGTATTTCAAGGAAGCTGAGAACCTGGTCGCCGAAAATCTGGACAACGAGTATCCCGATTCCATTGTCCTGGGTATCGAGAGTGACATGGCCGAGTATGTCTACGCATAAGCGCGACAGAGGTTTCCACATCGTCACGATGGGTTTTCCGGATGAGAAACAGGAGTCATTCACAACCTTCGAGGCATTGCTACTTGCTGTCTTGAGAAGCCAAGGATCCCTTTAGCCCGACCTATCGCTGAGTGAGCGATTATGAGCGAATACAAGCTTGAAGAAGAGATCTGCGAGATTGGCCGGCGCATTTACGCCAAGGGCTTTGCAGCCGCCAACGACGGCAATATCTCTGTCCGCCTAAACGACAGGGAAGTTCTCTGTACGCCGACGATGGTCTCAAAAGGCTTCCTCAAGCCACAGGATCTTTGCGTCGTCGATTACGAAGGCAAGCAACTCCGCGGCACGCGCAAGCGCAGCAGCGAAATCCTGCTGCACCTGGCCGTTTACAAGCACAATCCCGCGATCAACGCCGTTGTCCACTGCCATCCGCCGCATGCCACTGCGTTTGCCGTCGCCGGTGAGCCGATTCCCAAGTGCGTGTTGCCAGAGGTGGAGATATTCCTGGGCGAAGTGCCCATCGCCGTTTACGAAACGCCTGGCACGCAGAAGTTCGCCGACACCATCGTGCCGTTCGTCAAAAAGTGCAACACCATCATTCTGGCCAATCACGGCATCGTAACCTTCGGCCCGGACCTGGAGAGGGCGTACTGGAACTCGGAGATCATCGACGCCTACTGCCGCATATTGATCCTGGCCCGGCAACTCGGCCGCGTGAACTACTTCACCGAGAGCCAGACGAAGGAGCTGCTCGACCTCAAGAAACGGCTCGGCTACGACGACCCGCGCTTCGACGCCTAATATGGAGAAGCTGGTACAATCCATCACTGAACAGGTAATGGTACATCCCCCTCGTAGCCGAATTCGCCAGAATTCGGGGAGTAACCATCATCCAAGCCCGAATTCTGGCGAATTCGGCTACGGCCTTGAAACTGCCACATGCATGATGGAAGGAGAGCACCCCAATGGGATTGACTGTTTTGGAGATTGAAGTTGGTAACCCTGCCAGCCCGGATGTTAGAGAGAAGGTGGAATTCCTCATCGACTCTGGAGCAATTTACTCTGTTGTTCCGTCTGCGGTGTTGGACCGCCTCGGTATCCGGCCGTTAACCGAACAGGAGTTCCGACTAGCCAACGGGTCGAAGATCATTCGCAAGAAAGGCATCGCCCTGTTCAAGTACGGAGATCGGATCGGCGGAGCAGATGTGATCTTTGGCGAGGACGGTGACCAGAGTTTGCTCGGCGCCTTCACGCTTGAATCTCTCGGGCTCGCACTTGATCCGTTGCGCCGAGAATTGAACCCCCTCCCCATGATTCTTGCTTTCGCGGCGCGACCGGCAGGAAAGCCATGAACTTGGTACAATCTCAGAAAACGGCCCGGTTCACAAAAGGGATTAACTCATGTCTGTTGCTGCCAGGATTGGCCTGATTCTTCTTGCAACGGTCACGCCGATTTCCATCACGTATGCTCAGGAGCATCCCGCCGCCGTCACCTACAAAGAAGTGACTTACCTGTCTCTGGACAAGTTGGCGGCCGTTCTTCACGGGAAAGCCAGCCTGAGTAATCAAGGCGGCAGTGTTCGTCTCTCCGCAGGTGAGCGCGCGTGGGAATTCGTCAACGGCGGCGATCGACTGAAACTGCCGAGCGGCAAGGAACAGAAGTTGACTCACCCGCTCCTGGTCCTTGACGGAAAGCACTTCATACCCCTTGAAGAATGTGCCGATGCGCTCGGCTATGTCGTGGTGCGTGAGCCGCGATTACTTCTTGTCGTGGCGGGCGAGAAGATCGATATCGAGGCAAAAGTGATCGACTCAAAGTATCACGGGCACAAAGTCGAAAACTTGCAACCCATTCATGAGGTCGTCGTGGTCCGGGAGCCTGTCCGAGGCATCGGTTCCTATCACAAGACAAATGACAGCACGGACATTTCCTCGGGAACCGTGCTTCTGCTGCGGCGCAAGGTAACTTTCGATGGGAAGTCTTGCATCGTCGCAACGGAGTGCGGACCGGAGCTGCGAAGCTATCTGGTGGACGATAAGGAGCTGCGCCAGAAAGCGAAAGCCGGCAAGCTGGAAGGCCAGCCTTTGGATCGCTGTCGGCAGTGGTTCGATGCCGAGTCCGTCAACAAATCGGCGCTCCAGCACGGTGACCGGGAACAGCTCAAGAAAAGCGTCGCTGTCACCATCGACCTGTGCTGGTCACTGCGGCGTTATGAAACGGGATTGTTCCAATCGCTGCGGCAGTCGGCCGGCAAGGCCAAGATTCATCCGGTCCTGTTCGTGTCCGGCCGCTGGCTGGAGCAGCATCCGCAGGAAATGAACGAGCTGATCCAGTTGAGCCTTGAACCGAATATCGAGATCACCTGGGGGTTGCATTCCTGGGACCATCCCAAGTCGGGCGGCTTCATGAACGATTATCCGCCCGAGAAACTGCGGGAAGATACCCTCCGGCTGGAGAGTCTTCTCCTCGAATGGGGCGTGGTGCCGACGGTGTATTATCGCTTCCCCGGTTTGATTCACGACCAGCTTCGTCTGCGCGAGATTCTCCAGCTCGACCTCTTTCCCATCGACTGCGATTCCTGGCTGGCACTCGTGGAACGCCAGGATAGCTCGCCGTTCTGCAACCAGGTGCGCGACGGCAGCATTATCCTCGTCCACGGCAACGGCAACGAGCCGGACGGCATCCCGAGATTGCAGCACTGGCTCGCGGAACATCCGGACTGGGAGATAGCACACCTGAACCGGTTTTT
>CAWDRY010000070.1:0-8023 GCA_963804745.1 uncultured Gemmataceae bacterium | reverse complement strand
CCTGGCCTGCTGTTGGCGTGTCGAGAGCCCCGAGGAGATGGAGCAGCGTCGATTTCCCCGATCCGCTTGGGCCCATAATCGAAACGAACTCCCCGGCCGAGACGTGCAAGCTCACGCCGCGCACGGCTTCCACCGAACGCCGTCCTTGTTGATATATCTTGGTGACGTTCCGCAATTCCATCATCGTGACGCACCTTGAATTGGACTAAAAAGAACGTGGGCATTACCCATTACCAGTGGCGATTGTTTCATCGGGCCAATTTCTTATATCGAATCCGATGCGGCTGCTCTGCCTCTCCGCCGAGACGTTGCCGCCGTTGCGCCTCGTAGGTCTGGTAGTTCCCTTCGCACCAGACCGTTTTGCTGTCGCCTTCAAAAGCAAGGATGTGCGTGGCAATGCGGTCGAGGAACCAGCGGTCGTGGCTGATGACCACTGCGCAGCCGCCGAAATTGAGCAGGGCTTCTTCCAGGGAACGCAGGGTATCGACGTCGAGATCGTTGGTCGGCTCGTCGAGCAGCAGCAGGTTGCCGCCTCGGCGCAGCAACTTCGCCAGGTGGACGCGATTGCGCTCGCCGCCGGATAGCTCTCCCACCTTGCGCTGCTGGTCAGGCCCTTTGAAATTGAACCGGGCCACGTAGCCGCGCGACGCCACCTTGCGCTTGCCGAGCATAATGTGGTCGGTGCCGCCGGTGATTTCCTCGAAGACTGTTTTGCTGCCGTCCAGCGCGTCGCGGTTCTGATCGACATGGGCACTCACCACCGTATCGCCGACCCGTAGCGTGCCGGCATCCGGCTTTTCCTCGCAGGCAATCATGCGGAACAACGTCGTCTTGCCCGCTCCATTGGGTCCGATGACACCCACGATCCCGCCGCGCGGCAGATCGAAATTGAGGTCCTCCATCAGCAGGTTGTCGCCATAGCCTTTACGAACGTGTTCAGCACGGACCACAACATCGCCCAGGTGCGGGCCGGGTGGAATTTGCAGGACCAGTTCATCTTCACGTTCTTCATATTCCTGGCTGGCCAGCTTTTCGTACTGGTTCAGGCGGGCCTTGCTCTTCGCCACCCGCGCCCGCGGCGCCATGTGCGCCCATTCCAGCTCGCGGGCCAGCGCCTTGCGGCGGGCCGATTCCTGCTTTTCCTCCTGGGCCAGCCGTTGCTGCTTTTGATCGAGCCAGGACGAATAGTTCCCCTTCCAGGGAATGCCCTGGCCTCTGTCGAGTTCCAGAATCCATTGAGCCACATTGTCGAGGAAATAGCGATCGTGGGTGACGGCAACGACGGTGCCGTGATATTCCTGCAGATGGCGTTCGAGCCAGGCGACCGATTCGGCGTCGAGATGGTTGGTCGGCTCGTCCAGCAGGAGCAGGTCGGGACGCCGCAGCAGGGTTTTGCACAGAGCAACCCGGCGCCGTTCACCGCCGGAAAGGGTGGTGGCGAGCGCGTCGAGCGGGCGGCAGCCGCATGGCATCCATCGCTATCTCAAGCTGCCGGTCGAGTTCCCAGGCATTGGACGCATCAATGGCATCCTGCACCCGGCCCAGATCCTCCAGCACCTTCTCCATTTCATCAGGTTCGAGCGGCTCGCCCAGCTTTGCGCTCAACTCCTCATGATGTTGCAGGAGCGCGCGCGTGGCGCAACGGCCTCTTCGAGATTGCCGCGGACATCTTTGGTCTCATCGAGGCGTGGTTCCTGCGGCACGAAGCCAATGGTGATTCCGCTGGCAGGCCGAACGCTGCCGGCGAAGTCCTTTTCCACCAACGCCATGACGCGCAACAGGGTGCTCTTGCCTGATCCGTTGCTGCCGATGACGCCGATCTTGTGCCCGGGAAGAAAGCCAGCCAAATGTTCTTGAGCACCTCGCGCTTGCCGTAGGCTTTGGTGAGACCTTCGATGGTAAAAATGTACTGCTCAGCCATGCAGAGCTTCTCGTCCTGTCTTGGTGGTGTGCAAAAGGGTCAGAGTAGCGGAGGGCAGAGAAGGCGTCAACCGCAGTAGGTTAGGCTTTCAGCCTGACCGTCAGGCTGAAAGCCTAACCTACGCGGACCGTGGGAACGAGACAAAACAAGGCCGGGGCATCCAGCCCTCAGAATCCACACTGCCTGAACAAGCGGTATTATCGCAACTTGCCTCCCCGTCGGCTCACACGCTACCAGTGAGCGCGGAAGTGAAAATTGATGCCGGGGCGAAGGATACGCAACTTGCCGGGCTTCAAGAAGTGGGCTATCGTTTCACAGGTCGTGGCGGCATGTTGCCAATTGCACCACGGCAAAAGTCGGGGTAGTGGCTGGGCGACACTCGCGGTGAGCTGTCGCCTCGGCTGGGAGCCACTACCTCGACTTTTTTCATGCGGAATGGTGACTTTGCTTCGCGACCGGCCGGTCTTTACCACTCACCACATCACCACTCACTCCGCGCTCATTCCTCCTTCATCCTTCATCCTTCATCTTCATCCTTTGTAACTGTGCCCCACATCCACCTGCTCGAAGCCGAGTCCGCGAAACAGTTTCACGGCGGCCGCGTTTTTTTCCATGGTCTGAATTTCCATTAGGTTGAAATACTGATCCTGCAAGCAGCGAAATACCTGGCACATCAACAACTTGGCTAACCCCTGGCGGCGCAGGTCGGGCGCACCTCCAATTCCACCAACCCGACCGCCGGCTCACCCCAGCGCTCCACGTAGGCTTCCATCTCCCAGGCGGCCGCGCGGGCGACCGTCTGCCCCGTCGCGCTCTCCTGCATGCGGAATTCGATAAGCTCCACCGGCCCCAGAACACATTCGCGCCACCAAGTCCCCTTGCCGCCCCTGGCACCGCCGCGACCTCGTAACGGCGTCGCAATCCGGGGAATCGTCCGTCGGCCACGTTTACCGGACCGTGAAGTTGACGCCGGAACACCAGACACGTTTCCACGCTCTGGTAGCCGTTCTTGCCAAGGAACGGCCCTCTGGTAGCCGTTCTTGCCAAAACGGCTCGGCCGCCGGATCACTGTTCAAAAAACCAGCCGATTCACTGCCGCCGTAAAGACCAAAGAAGAATGGGTTGAAAGGCCACATCGGGCCGGCATAAACGGTTTGCAAATCCTCGTTCCCACGGTCCTCCCCTCACCCCTCCCCTCTCCCCGCTCGTGGCAACGGCGGGCGTCAAGCCCGCCGCTCGCCCGACGGAGGACCGTGGGAACGAGGGGTAATTTCCCTTGTCGGCCAGATAGGCTTCGCATCGGTGGAGCAATTCCGAGCCGATGCCCTGCCGCTGATGCGACGGTTGGACAAGTACCGTACAGACCACGCCCGTCGCCGTCGAAATAGCGGTTTCGGCGCTGTTCGGACCGAATCCGGCATGCGCGAAGCCAACAAGCTTGTCGTCCTCCAGAGCGACAATCAGGCCGCCGGGATCGAAATAGGGCTTGGCAAAAACGTAATGTTCAAGGGATGCCTTGCGCAGCTTCGCGTGCCGCGCCGGGTGAGCGTGTTGTTCCAGATGTCGATCAACCCAGGCGGGTCCGTATTGCGAAAACCGCGAAAATGAACCACGAAGAAAACCCTTACACTAAGCCAGAGGTCAGAAGGATGAAGAGGAATCAGAAAACGTCAGGTATTCATCCTTCATACCATCTGACCACTACCTCCGACCACTTGTCATCGTCACGGGTTGCTTGTCAATTCCGTCAGCCTCCTTAATGTAATGATAGATGAATGTAAACGCTCGTGGACATGCTATCCCTCATTGACTCATGGCGACACGTATCCTGGTATTGTCGGCGTTGGTAGGAGCAGGGCACATGCGCGCTGCTCAGGCAGTGGAACTGGCTCTGCGCCAGGTTGCGCCCGCTGCCGACGTCAAGAACATCGACGTGCTCGAGTTGACCAACGCGGCCTTCCGCCGCATTTACGGCAAGGCCTATCTCGATCTCGTCAACAAGGCTCCCCATTTCCTGGGGTTTCTTTTACGACATGCTCGATCAACCCAGCCGTTCCGGGCACAATCGCAGCGACCGGCTGCGGCTGGCGGTCGAGAAGCTCAATCTGCGGTCGTTCACGCGCTTGCTGGAAGATAAGCCCTGCGACCTGGTCATCAACACTCATTTCCTGCCTGCGGAGATCATCGCTTCGCTGCGCAAGCAAGAGCGCATCACGGTCCCGCAGGTCACCGTCACCACGGACTTCGAGACGCATCGCCTCTGGGTCAACCAGCCTTGCGATCATTATTTCACCGCTACCGAGGAGGGGGCTCGCTACCTGCATCATTGGGGGGTGCCTGAGACGGACACGACGGTAACCGGCATCCCCATCCACCCGGTTTTCAGCGAGCCGAAGGACAGCTCGGCCTGTCGCGCCAAACACGGTTTGGCTGATGACCGGCCCGTCGTGCTGCAGCTGGCCGGCGGTTTCGGCGTTGGCCCCATCGAGAAACTCTACCGGGCCATTCTCGACGTGGAGCCGTCGCTCCAGGTAGTAGTCATCACGGGGCGAAATGAAGAGGCGAAAGCACAACTGGCGGCTGTGGAGCCGCCGCCGCGCCATCTGACGAAAATCCTCGGCTTCACCGACCAGATCGACGAGCTGATGGCCGCCGCCGACCTGGTGGTGTCTAAACCGGGCGGCCTGACGACGTTGGAAACCCTGGCCCGCGGCGCCGCGATGGTGATCGTCAACCCGATACCGGGGCAGGAAAGCCGCAATAGCGATTTCCTGCTGGAAAATGTGGCCGCCATCAAGGTCAACAACATCGCTACCCTGGCTTACAAGATCACCACGCTTCTGCGTGACCCGGACAGACTGGCGACGCTCAAAGCCAATGCCCGCCGGTTGAGCAAACCGCGCAGCCTTCGATGTTGCCGAGCGAGCCTTGCAATTCATTCACCAGTGAAGAGTGAGTGGTGAGTGGTGAGTGGTGAAGAAAGATCACACCACTCACCACTCACCACTCACCACTCACTCTTTTACCGTGAAGTGATCCGCTTCACAATCAATGTCGCATACGATCCGCGGGGCAAATCGAATGCGAGCAGCAGCTTCTGTTTGCCGGAATGGCGATCATCCGGTACTGTCTCATGTTTCAGGTTCTCGGGCATGCAGAGGGCTGGACGTTCTCCTCGGGAGAAGAACATCTCGCGAATACCCTTGATGCGCATTTGTTGCAGCTGCAAGCCTTCCTCGTTCAGCACTTCTTCCACCAGAGCCAGGCGCGGATCGGACGGATCGAGCTTTGTTCGAGCCGACGGCAACGGCAATGTCAGCGTTGCCAGATCATGCTGCTGGGCCGGGTCAAGGTCGTGGTGCATCGGAACCTCCCCAAGCCGCAACGAGATCGGAATAAGCTGCTCAGGCCGGCAGTGTTTGCTCAGCCAGCGCGCGAGCATTCGATTCCACAGATAGCTTTGATAGGCGGACAGGTATAGTCCGCGCAATTCGGGCCGCAGCCTGGCCAGGGCGCCGCGGAAATCGGTCGGATGGGTGCGAAGATAGGCGATCAGGATGCGCGCGTGGCCGCGCGGCAGTTGTTCCTTGCAAGTCGTCCAGTCGCCCCAGTGGGCCTGGAGCACGGCTTTTTCCTGTCTCTGGACGGCCCGGTCGAATTCATAGGAGGCGGTCAGTGCCAGCTTGAGTGCGTCCTCGTAGCGGCCCAGGATCAAGAGGCGGGCGCTGAATTCACCTCCCTTGGCAACCGAGCCGAAACGCTGGTCGTCGAAAAAGTTCGGCACGCCGTCCCTGCCGGCTGCTTCCAGGGCTTCCGTGTAACTCAAGCTGACAGCTTGAGGTACGTCGCGAATCACGATCCGGAACCGATTGGCCCTGATGTCCTGTGCCGTGAAAGGGGCTGCTGTCTGGCCGAGGTAATCGAGCTTGACGGTATGGTGTTTGAGACCGCGGCGCGGCCCGTTGTGGATGGTCAGGTACTGGACCGTCCGGGCATGGCGATCTTTCAGCCCGCCGTAGGAGACGCGATTCAGAGCGACTTGCCAGCGCCGGCGAATGGACGCAATCGCATCGGGCGTGGACCAACCGCTCTTTTCCAGCCGGTACAGGGCAAACGCCCCCGTCCCGCCCGGAACCAGGTCGGTGAGTTCCTCTACCTGGAAATCATCAGGCTGTTGCTTGAGCTTCATGTGGATGGGCGAAAAAAAGCGAGACCAAGAGATCTGGAACTCGAAACTGTCGCCCATCAGCTTCGCGTTCCGCACAATCTCTTGGTCTCATCAGTGTGGCAGGCCGCAGTCAAGCTGCGTCCTACTCCCTTATTTATACCAGGCGATTTTCCAATTGCAAGCAGATTTTTTCGTTTTTTTCAAAAAAGTGCCTTACGCTTGCAAGTGAGTTGCCGATTGACAGCCCTCCAGTTATCGGTGAAGATGGAGTGGTGAGTGGTGAGTGGTGAGTGGTGGGGAGGATCGAGGATAGAGGATCGAGGATGGAGAATGGAAGCCGGACCGGCTAAGCTCTTCGATCCTCCATCCTCCATCCTCCATCTTCTATCCTCCATCCTCATTGATCCCTTACCACTCACTCCTGAGGTCCTGCTTCATGGCCGGTAGATGGTACTATGCTCTTGACAAGCAGCGCATTGGACCGGTGGCGTTCGAAGAACTGAAACAGCAAGCTGCTTCAGGGCATTTGCGTCCGAACGCCATGGTGTTGCGCGAAGGCACGCGGCGAATGGCTGGCGGCCAATACGGTGCCCGGGTTGTTCGGAGCTGTTCCGGTTGGCAAGCCCAGCCGTGCCGCCAGGGGCCGGGCAGCTCAGCAGAGTCCTGATGATGCCGAGATCGAGTCTGCCAGGCGCGTGAGCAAGGTGCAGCAGCACATCATGCAGCACCTGGGTCAGGTCATCGTCGGCCAGGGGGAAGTCCTCAAGCAGGTCCTGATCGCTCTCTATTGCCAGGGCCATTGCATTCTGGAGGGCGTCCCCGGTCTGGCGAAGACCCTCATGATTTCTTCTCTGGCTCAGCTTCTGGACCTCACCTTCCGCCGCATTCAATTCACGCCGGACCTGATGCCTTCCGACATCACTGGCACACAAATCCTGGAAGAAGAGGAAGGAACGCACCGGCAGCGCATGCAGTTCTTTCGCGGTCCGATCTTCGGCCACATCATTCTTGGCGACGAAATCAACCGCACGCCGCCCAAGACGCAGGCGGCCCTCCTCCAGGCCATGCAGGAACACAAGGTAACCGTGGCCGGCGTGGACTATCCCCTGGAACAGCCGTTTCTGGTTCTGGGGACGCAGAACCCCATCGAGCAAGAGGGCACCTATCCCTTGCCCGAGGCCCAGCTCGACCGGTTCATGTTCAAGATTCTGGTAGACTATCCGAACTTTGCGGAGGAGCTGCAGATCACCCAGCAGACCACGTCGCGGGAAGCCGTGAAGCTGGAGCCACTGCTCGGCCGGGATCAGATTCTGGCCTTGCAGCGCGTCGTGCGTAAGGTGCTGGCGGCGCAGTCGGTGGCCGGCTATGCCGTGCAACTGGCCAGGGCCACCCGGCCTCACTCGGACGATGCGCCCGATTTCGTCAAGAAATACCTTAGCTGGGGCGCCGGGCCGCGCGCAGCCAGGCCCTGTTGCTCGGCGCCAAGGCCACCGCCTTGCTCAACGGTCGCGTGAATGTGTCGCTGGATGATATCCGTTACGTGGCCCGCCCGGTGCTACGGCATCGCCTGGCTGCTAACTTCCGCGCCGAAAGCGACGGCGTCACAACGGACCACATCATCGAAAAGCTCTTCGAGGTGGTGCGTGAACCAGCGGGATAGTCATTAGTCATTGGTCATTAGTCATTAGTATTTCGGGCCTGGCGAGGTCTCAACTGGTAATTGCCGAATGAGAAATGACGAATTTCTAATGACCAATGACTAATGACTAATGACCAATGACTAATGACCAATGACTAATCGCTACTACGACCCTGAAGGCTTGTCCCGGATCAACAATCTGGAGTTGGTCGCCCGCCAGGTCGTGGAAGGTTTCCTCACGGGCCGGCACCGCAGCCCTTTCCACGGCTTCTCGGTCGAATACCTCGATCACCGG
>CAWDRY010000069.1:0-12775 GCA_963804745.1 uncultured Gemmataceae bacterium | reverse complement strand
AATGAGGGCTTTTCTGGACAGCTGTGTTCTGTTTTAATGTCTCCTTCAGGATGTTATCCCAAGCTGAAGGAGACGATCAAGGATGAGCCGCTTGACATTTTCGGTAGAAGAACAGCAGGCCTTGCACAAGGAACGGTTTGAACATCCCCACCCGCGCGTGCAACAACGTTTGGAAGTCTTGTGGCTCATCAGCCAAGGAGAGACCTATGCGCAGGCTGCACGTTTGGCCAAAGTCTCTGAGGCGACGGTGGAGCGCTACGTGGCGATCTATCGTCAAGGCGGTCTCGAAGCTTTGCGTGAACTCAAATGGGGCAAATCCTCCACCAGCGAACTGATGATGTATCGAGATTCGCTGGAGGAGTCGTTTCGCCGGAACCCGCCCCATACAGTGGCGGAAGCCTGCCAGCGTATCAAGGATGAAACGGGGATCGAACGTCGGCCCACCCAGGTGCGCGCCTTTTTAAAAAAGTGCTTGGCCTGAAATGGCGGTGCCTGGCCGCCATTCCGCTGCCCCCGAAAAAGACCATCGAGGAACATGCTGCTACCCAGGCCGAATTTCTGGATACCACGCTGGAACCCCTGCTGGAGGACGCTCGGGGCGGCAAAGGCCATGTGTTTTTCGTGGACGCAGCCCATTTTGTGATGGGAGCGTTCTTGTGCTGTGTCTGGTGTCTAGTCCGTCTGGCCATTCGTGGCGGCTCGGGCGCAAGCGTTACAGCGTGCTGGGTGCCTGGAATGCGGTGACACATGAACTGGTCAGCATCACGACAGATGGCACCGTATCTGCCGAAACCATGTGTGCCTTACTCGCAAAGATCGCAGCCCTTGGTTTGCAAGGACCGATCACCTTGGTGCTGGACAACGCCCGCTATCAACATTGTGCCCTTGTGATCGATTTGGCCAAGAGCTTGAATATCCATTTGCAGTTTCTGCCATCGTATTCGCCGAATCTGAACTTGATTGAGCGGTTATGGAAGTTCATCAAGAAGCAAGTGCTGTATGGTCGCCATTACGCGACGTTCGTGGACTTTTACACAGCCATCGACGGGTGTCTGGCAAAGATCTCCACTGATCACCGAGAGAAGTTGAATTCCTTGATGACCCATAATTTCCAGACGTTTGACCCAGCCTCATTCTTCCCCGCGTGAGGTATAACTCTGTAACACAGATACACTTACATCTGCCCAACGCTGCTCATTTTTAGCCAGGAACTTGCGCAAGTTTCTCGTTCCCAAGCGTTATGGTTACGATACTGATGCACAACTGCGCCTCTTTCTGTGGGGAGAATGGACATGGCTACTGGACATGACGAAAAGGCAAAATCGGCACAACCGGACCTGGCGGAACTCTTCAGCCAATACTTGCTGCGGCAAGCATCGGCCCGAGCCGCGGGGCTGGGCATGATAGAGCCGCCTGGAGAAGTATCTCCCTACGAGGCGGTGCCGGTCCAGCCGGTCGATCCGCGTCTGGCGTGGACTGACGCTCTTTCTGTTTTGCAATGCTTCAAACCGGAGGCGAAGTCACAGGGTTGTTCCGTGCCTCCCGATTGGCCGCCATTGGTGGCCGGGCATGAGCCGGTGGTGGCGCTCGCCTTCGCAACGGGCAACTTTCCACAGCTGGTGCGCAACCTGGAGCCTCTGTGGCACACACAGAAGTTGACAGCGCTGCGGCCGACGAATTTTCGGGCCACGAGCATGCCGTCACTGGTCGAGTGGGCGACTGACACTGCCCGCAAGCATCTGTTTCCGCAAACGCTCCTGGCCATCGGCACGCTGCGCCTGGGGAAACAATTCGCCGGCGCGAGAGAACTGCTCGCACGCCATCGTGCGGACGTTCCAGCCGAGTGGCAATCGGCATGGGCCAATGAAGAAGCAGCCCTGGCCTGGCACGAAGGCCGTTCGGAAGAAGCGGCAGCATCATGGCAAGCGCAGCCGGAGAGCGTCCCCGTGCTCTTCAACCGCGGCATGGCCGCACTCTTTCTTGGCCGTCCCGCCGAGGTGCGCTCGCCGCTGACCAAGGCTGTGAGTTCATTGCCGGAAGACAACGCCTGGCATCATCTCGGGCGGCTCTACCTGGCATTGGCGGAACTGCGCATGTGACCGAAGACTCCTCCACTACCAAACGGCGTAACATTCTTCCACCTCCGGGGTTATACTACAATAGGAAGTGGATACTCCAACTAGTGGTCAAAGGACACACTTTACCATGCGTATCAAAATCATTCTCATCGGCATTGCTGCCATGTTCATAATGCTGGCGCAGCTTCTGGCGCAACCTAATCCACAGGGTCCACAGGGCGGTTCCCGGGGGCCGGGTGGGGGCAGAGGCGGTAGAGGTTTCGGCGATCCCGAGCAGTTATGGATCATGATCTCCGGCGGCAAGGATGTAATCAACCGCTCCGACATCAGTGATCCCAGGATGCAGGGGATGTTCGATAGTTTTGCCCAGCGCATGGGCATCACCAACGGGCAACTCACGAAGCAGCAATTCATGGCGATCAGCCAGCAGCGCGGCACGGGGCCGGGCGGCGGGTCCCCCGGAGGGTTTGCCGGTCCGGGGCAGGGGGGAGGACCGGGAGGCATGCCGCCGAATCTTCCTCCGGGCCAGCAAGGCGGGGCAGGCGGACCGCCCACCCTGGACCAGAGGGCGGAAGCGTCGTTCCGCCGCCACGACCTGAACGGCGACGGCGTGCTCAACTTCGACGAAATGCCGCCCGATCTTCGGGCCGAGCGCGATCGCTGGGACACCAACGGCGACGGTTTCATCGACCTCAATGAGTACAAGGAATATTACAAGGCACGCTGGCAACAAACGCAGCTCGAACGCGGCTGGGGCGATCCCCTGGACGGCTCCGGTTGGACTCCCGATGCCGATATTATTCCTCCCGATGAGGACAAGAAGCCCGTCGTCTACCGCGCCGGCAAGCTGCCCAAGGAACTGCCGGCCTGGTTCCAGCAACTGGATACCGACGGCGACGGCCAGATTGGTCTTTACGAGTGGAAGAATAGCGGCAGGACGCTGGAGGAGTTTCAAAAGATCGACCGCAACGGCGACGGTTTCCTGACACCCGATGAAGTGCTCTATTACGTCGTACAGAGCAAGAAGGGCGGCAAGAATCAAACGGCAGTCGTCGATGCCACCATTTCCAACAGCAATGGGCCGCCGAATTTCAACCCTGGTAGCCGGTTTGGCAGGCCAGCGGATGTCGGCGCCAGTCAAACGCCGCAAGGCACTCCGCCACAGGACAGCGGGACGGGATCTGGCCGGCGGGGACGAGGTTCGCGGGGCGGCGGACGGTGACTATTCGTTTTGGCAGCACACTGGCCCGAAGCGTTAGCAAGGGACGAAGCCTTCCTCGCTCACGTTGCGGGCTCGGACTCACCACTCACTCCGTTCTGATTCATCCTTCATCCTTCCTGTTAGTTCGTCCATCTTGGCGCCGATGTTGGGGCGCGCATGAAGGTTTCGCCGATCAGCACTGCCTTGACGCCGGCGGCTTCGAGGCGGAGAATGTCTTGCCGGGTGCGGATGCCGCTTTCGCTGACCAGGCAGCAGCCGGGAGGCAAACGACTGGCCAGCTCCAGTGTATGTTCCAGGCGGGTGACGAAGGTCCGCAGGTCGCGATTATTGATGCCGATGAGACGGGCGCCGCTGTCGAGAACGCGGGGCAGGTTGGCGGGGTCGTAAAGCTCGACGAGCGCTTGCATGCCGAGGGATTCCGTATCATGCAACAATTCGGCTATCCGGTCGCCCTCCAGGATTTCAGCGATGAGGAGCACGGCATCGGCGCCGGCAAGGCGGGCTTCCAGAATCTGATAGCGGTCGATGATAAAGTCCTTGCGCAAAAGCGGCAACGCCACTGCTGACCGGATGGCCGATAGATGGGAGAGATGGCCCTGGAAGAACGGCTCGTCGGTGAGAACGCTGAGGCAGGCGGCACCGTGTGCTTCGTAGATGCGTGCGATGGCAACGGGGTCGAAGTCGGCGCGCAGGATGCCTGCTGAGGGGGAGGCCTTCTTGACTTCGGCGATGAGCTGAATGCCGGCCGGCTTTTCGAAAGCGGCACGAAAGTCACGAAGGGGCGGAGCACGGTAGAGGCGGCGCTGCAGATCGGCTTCAGGCTGTTTGCACCGGGTTTCCTCAAGTTCCCGGTGTTTGCTGGCAACGATTTTGTCAAGGATGGTCGTCATGATCACTCTGCTGCTTATCGTATTGCTGTCGCTGATTTGGGCAGCATTGGGCATTGGGCTTAGCTGGTTTTTGTCACTTTGGCCTGGACTGCTCTGGCCCCCTCAACGGCACCGAGCCGTTCCCTGGGGCGGGTGGGAGCTGCTTTTCACATTCCTCATTTTTTTGTGTGTCCCCGGCATTTTCCTGGCCATTCTTTCCACGTCTGGCTTCTATACCCGGCTTTACGGCCCCTCTCTTCAGTCCGGTGACCCCCGCGAGTTGCCATGGGGCACGCTGTTCGCTTGCCCCGTTCAGGTGGCTGTGATTCTCCTGGTTCTTCACCTGTTCAGCGGCACACGTCTGTATCAGATCGGTCTATCGCTGCATCGCTTCATCTGGAACGTCCTGGCCGGTGTCATGGCCTGCATCTTCGTGATTCCTTTCGTCTTTACTTTGCTCCAGTTGGCCGCCGGATGCGACGATCTGCTTTTCCACGTACCTCCCGAAGAGCATCCGATTGCGAAAGCCATGAGAAATCCGACCCTCAGGATCGATTACTTCGTGACCATTGTCGCGACAACGGTCATGGCCCCGATCCTTGAGGAAATCGTGTTTCGGGGGGTGTTGCAATCCTGGCTGTCGCGCCAATCGTGGGGCGGTGCTTTTGCCCTGGTGATGGCCATCGCCTCAGCTCTCATTTTTCGGGGCAAAGCGATGGGCCACGCCTTCGACGACCCTACCGTGGTCAATGTGGCCATGGCCGTGGCGCCGGTGATCTTCATCCTGCTCATGGTCCCCGGCATGTTCGCCGTCGACTGGCTCGCCAATCGATGGTCGCGCCACCCGGAAGGCTGGAGTGCCATTTATGGAACCAGCCTTTTCTTCGCCGCAGTGCATTCTTTCGCGTGGCCGTCGCCCATTCCGCTCTTCTTTCTGGCCCTCGGGCTGGGATACCTTGCCTATCGCACCCAGAATCTGGTTGCACCGATCGTCCTGCACTGTCTCTTCAATGTTCTCGGTACGATCCTGGTGCTTGTCACTTCGAAGTAAATGCCAGCATCTTATGAGCGTCGTTGAGAACCAAAATGGTTCCGCCCTCGTCCACGAGGCGCTGGACCTGTCCAGCTTGCCGCAGCGGCACGGCAAAGAGTTCCTCGGCTGTTTCTTCCGCCAGACCGCTCTAGGAGAATGATCTGAGCGTGCTGGGCAGCGCTGGCCCACAAGAAAGCGGCCGGGGTGTCCAGCGGCTTGTTCTCGCGGAGCAAACTGAGGCCACGAACAGGATCCTCGGCCTGCCGCAAAAGCTCGACACCGGCGCCCAGGACCGGCGCGGCCGCTGTCAAGAGAACCATGCGTCCTCTCGGCTTCACTACACGGGATGCACAGGCGGCGGCGATCGCCAGGTCGGCGAAGCCGTGCCTGGCTGGATCACCAGTCAGCGCCGCAACCACGGTATCGGCGGGCCGGGCCACGGCACCGCGCCACTCGACATTATGAAGGCGCTGAGCCTCCGCGCTTGTATCGGCCGGACCGCCGATGACATGGACCACGCTGTCACCCGGTCCCTCGATCACATGGACGAAGAAGGGAGCGCCCAGCAACCAGGCCACCTCGGCCGCTTCTTGACGGATCGGCCAGGGTGTACCGGCAGGCAAATTGCTGGAGAGTCGATCCCAGGCGTCTTGCCGGCTCTTTTCGTCGCTCAGGGCGGGGTACAGAGCGCCTTCCGAGCCGGAGTAACCCAGAAGCGGATCATAGCCGACACCGGCGAGCACAACTACCTGATCGGCATCGACAACGGTTCGATTCAGATAGAGCCGCTTGCCGCGCCGGGTCGTGGCCAGGTAACTAAGCCCCTTCCGGTCCGCGGGGTTGTGAATCTCCAGATGAACTTCCTCGAAGGCATCCGGCAACTCCTCGAGCCATTCCTGGTTAGAGGTGGATGACGGGCACACGAGTGAAATCGAGCCGGGAGCAACACCGGCAGCCGTCACATGCTCCAGGATCGGCACGAGCAAGCGCGCCAGGCAGGGGAGGTGCTCATCGACGACGATGGCAATATGATCGTCCGGAGTCAGCGCCCGCCGCAGAGCGGGAAAGCCAATCGGGGTCTCCAGGGCCGCGCGAACTGCCTCTGCCGGATCGAGCAATGACGGAGACGCCGGCTGCCGCTGAACGCGGATCAGCCTGTCTTCCGGCACGTCCAGTTCGAGATGATCCCGGCCGATATCAAGCCCAATCTGCATGGCTTTGCCCAGAAACCTTGTCTGATTGCTGCCCTTCACGGTACGATGTTACTGGATTCGCCGTCACTCGCAAGAGGAGGTACGCATGCACTTGCGTTTTTGCAAAGTGATTGTCACCGCTTTCGTGTTCCTGTCTGCTTTTTCGTTCGCACAGGCAGCGCCGACCGAGCAAGAGATCGCTCGCGCCGTCCGGCAACTAGGCGACAACGAATTTGGCGTGCGCGAGCAGGCGTCGAAGTTCCTTTGGGAAGCCGGCAAGCCTGCCGAACCGGCTCTCAAGGAGGCGCTCAAGAGCGTCGATCAGGAGATCGTGCAGCGGGCCAGGGCCATCCTCGACAAGTTCAAATGGGGCATCTATCCCGACATGCCCGAGAAGGTCGTGAAACTGATCCGCGAATACCAGTCCGCCGAGGATGAGGGCAAGCTCGCGGCAGTCAGCAAATTGCTCGAAGCCGGTAGTCCCGGCTACGCGGCCCTGGTGAAAATCGCCGGCGCGGTGGATGATGCGGAGACGCGCAAAGGACTCTGGGAACAGATCACGAAGGAAACGCCGCGCATCGCGGGCATTCTGATCATGGAAGGCAGCTTCGACCGGCTGGAGGAGATGCTGGAGACGTGCCTGGCCAGCGATACCGAACTGTCGAAGCGGAACTACGCTGCGTTCCTGCTCCTGCGCAGCCGAATCGATGGCAAAATCACTCAGCTCAACCAACGCCTGGAGAAGTCGAAAGACAAACAAACCGCCGAGATGCTGGCCTACCTGTATCGGGCCAAGGGCGATCTCCCCAACGCCCTACGCGCCGCGGAAAGAACCGATAAGCGGGATCTGAAGGAAGACCTCCTGCTGGCGGTGGGAGACTATAAGGGCATCGTCCTGCTTCCTCCGGAACCAGCCAACTATATGGAAGACGCGGCGCCAGGCCGGGTTTCATGCCGGCGTGCCAGCGCCTGGCGGGCAACAAGGACGAGTTCAAGAAAGCCATTGACGAGATGCGCAAGGACGCCGAGCATCCCTGGACCTGTGCCATGTCCCTGTTGCTGAACGACATGCCCGAAGAGGCCATTGCCTTCTTGCAAGAACGCAAGAACCCCTCACGCGCATTTCGAAATCCTCGCTGCCCAGGGCAGGTTCAAGGAAGCACTGGCGCTGGCCGACAAGGCGCCCAAGGACGACAAGAACGAATGGTTCCAGCTCCAGATTCTCAAGGCCCGTACACTGCACACGCTGGGTGAGCAGGTGAAAATGAAGGAGGTCCTCTCCGGGCTTGCCAAGTCCGTCGAAGACCACAAGGATGACGACACGGACGCCGCCAGCGGCTGGATGCGCATCGTCGCCTGGGAATATGAGCTGGGCTTGAAGGACCAGGCTTTTGAACATCTCGACCGGATACTCGTCAAGGCAAAGAAGAATGACAAAGAGACGGAACCGTCGGACATCGACGGCTGGCAGCTGCGCATCGTGTTCCCCAAACAAGGGGACGCCGCGGGGGTCTGGTGGGGTTTCCTGCGGAGGAAATTTCCCAACGAGGACGAAGCCGCCAGGCTGAAACGCCTCCGCGCTATCCTCGACACGAAAAAGGCGAGCGACGAATTGGTCGCTCTGCTTCGCGATGCCGAACAGGAGGCATTGAAACAGGAAGGGGATGAGCGTGACCACTGGTTGCGCATCCTGGCCGATACGAGTCAGGGGGCAGGCCGGGATGACCTGGCGCAAGCATTTCTGGAAAAAGCCGTCCCCTCACCCCTACCCCTCTCTCCCGCTGCGGGGGAGAGGGGTAGGGGTGAGGGGGCCTCGGCAGCAACGTTTGCGCAGCTCGCCGACTTGCTGGCGCGAAAGCAACAATGGAAGGAGGCGGCCGAACGGTATGGGCAACTCTGGGAGAAGGACAAGACTCAGGTGGCGCCCCTGTACCAGCGTGGCTGGGCCTTGAGCAAGTCAGGACAGGAGGCGAAAGGCAAGGAGCTTATGGAATTAGCTCAGTTGCTGCCGCTGGCCGACGAGCAACAGCGCTACGAGCTAGCCAACGCCCTTGCCGACCACGATCTGAACGAGGCGGCCGAGGCCGAATGGGAACGCATCCTCAGGCTCGGCGGTCTGCGGTCGGTCAATGTGACCAATTCTGTCAATGCGCTGAGACATGCCGCTCTGGAGCGGAAACAGTTCCAGAAGGCTGCCGTTTATTCCCAGCGCGTCGTCCTGGGCGCGCTGGTGACCGATGCCAGCTTTGGCAGGACCGAGGCCTACCTGGGAGTTCCGTGCGCCGTCCATCGCTACCGCGCCCGTGCCTTGCTCGGCGACGGCAAGACCAGTGAAGCCCTCCAGGAAATCGAAACCTGCCTGACGATCTGGCCGACCGACGTGGACCTGATTATCGACGTGATGCCCGATCTGGAGAAACGCGAGCACAAGAAGGACGCGGAAGAACTCTATGCGCGCATGTTCAAGGTCTTCGACAAGCTCTGCGCCGACCATCCCAACAGCGGCTGGGCACGCAACTCGCTGGCCTGGCTCGTCGTCCGTTGCGGCAAGTCGCTCGATCAGGCGCTGGAGCACTCGCGCAAGGCGGTGGAGCTGGAACCCGACAACGCCGCCTACCTGGACACGCTGGCGGAAATCTATTTCCAGCGCGGCCACAGGGCCAAGGCCGTCGAGATGATGAAGCAGTGCATCACGCTCAATCCCAAGGAACGCTATTTCCAGAAACAGTTGCGGCGGTTCGAAGCGGGGGACAAATCGGCGGAGGTGCCGACACCGTAATCTGTATAATGTCATCCTGTCATCTTGTTGGTAACAGCAGATGCGTGCGTTCCCACGGCGGACCGTGGGAACGAGACCTTAAACAAGCGAGGTTTGATGCCCCGTTAGGGACATTTGATGGTAGCCCAGCGATTTATCGCTGGGAAAAGGTTGGTTTCCCCGGTCCAAGTCGCGTAGCAACGATTGAAATCCTGTCACTCTATTTCAGTCGTCGCTACGCGACTCGTAATGTCGATGCGGTCATTATCCCAGCGATAAATCGCTGGGCTACCATCAGATGTCCCTACGGGACAAAGACCAGTTCGCTTGTTTAAGGACTAGATACTTTTCAAGTAACAAGGAGACTTCCAGTGCAACGTTTTGCTTTTTTGGCAATGGCCCTCAGTCTGCTCGGTACAGCGGCAATCCAGGCCGCGGACAGCCCTGTGGTCGTCATGGAAACCTCGATGGGCAAAATCAAGATCGAGCTGTATCCCGACAAGGCGCCCATCACTGTCAAGAACTTCCTGGGGTACGTCGATGACAAGTTTTACGACGGCACTATTTTTCATCGGGTCATCCCCGACTTCATGATCCAGGGCGGCGGCTTCGAGCCAGGCATGACCGAGAAGAAAACTCGCGACCAGATCAAGAACGAATCGAGCAACGGCCTGTCGAACACGCGCGGCACCATCGCCATGGCACGCACGTCCGCGCCCGACAGTGCCACCGCGCAGTTCTACATCAACGTCAAGGACAACGATGCCCTCAACAAGGCGCCCGGTAAAGCGGGCTACTGTGTCTTCGGTAAAGTGATCGACGGCATGGACGTGGTGGAAAAGATAAGGGCCGTGCCTACTGGCAACAAAGGACCGCATGGAGATGTACCAAAGGACGATGTGATCATCAAATCGGTTCGCCGGGCGGACAAATAAAGTGGTGAGGTGGTGACAAAGGCGCATGACAAGGTGACAAGGTGACAGGGTGACAAGGTGACGTGTCCAGTGTCAGTCACCTTGTCACCCTGTCACCTTGTCACCTTGTCACCTTGTCCATCCTCCACCCTACCAGTTCACTACCTGTATTTCCGAAGGAGTTCTTCATGGCTTTAAGTAATAACGTGGTGATGGAGACTTCGATGGGGGCGATCAAGATCGAATTGTTCCCCGACAAGGCGCCGGTCACCGTTGCCAACTTTCTTGCGTACGTGGATGAGAAGTTTTACGACGGGCTTGTCTTTCATCGGGTCATCCCCGGCTTCATGGTTCAGGGCGGCGGCTTTGAGCCGGGCATGAAGCAGAAGAATACAAAGGCCGCGATCAAGAATGAATCGTCGAACGGGATCCTGAACAAGCGTGGCACTCTGGCCATGGCCCGGACATCCGCTCCCGACAGTGCCACGGCCCAGTTCTTCATCAATGTTGCCGACAACACGTTCCTGGACCGGGCCAAGGCACAAGATCGCGTCGGTTACTGCGTCTTCGCCAAGGTTGTGGAAGGTATGGATGTGGTAGAGAAGATACTCGGCGTGAAGACCGGCTCGAAAGGCGGCCACGATGACGTGCCCGTTCAGGATGTGACAATTCGCACGCTGCGCCGGGCAGAGGCATGACGTTTAGCCGCGACCCGGAGGGGGCCGTGCGGTGCAACGCGCTCCCCTGCTGGTCGCGGCTAAACATTTCATTCCGGCGCCGGCTCGATGGTTGCCGACATCGAGCCTTTGCAGCGCTGGATGAGCGGATCGGGGCCGAAGGCGTGAATCTGGTCGCGTTTCAGCTCGGCGCGTTCCCTGGACGTTGTATCGACGATGACCCGGCCGTTCGTGTGGACCTCCCAGGCCATCTGGAAGCCCTTCTCCCGCGGATGGCCGAAAAGTTGCTGCAACATGGCGATCACGTAGTCGAAGCTGTGATCGTCATCATTGAGCAGAATAACGTGGTACGGCGGCTGTTTTTTCGTCTTCTGCTCTTCCTGTTCCTTGAGCCGGCGGGAAGTTCGCGGCAGCGTTAAGGTCTGGCTCATCTTGGTGTTCCTTGGTGAGTGGTGAGTGGTGAGTGGTGAGTGGTAAAGATCGACCGGTCACCACTCACCACTTCCCCAAATCCATCTTGCCATGCCCCTCCAGAATATAGTACACCTTGGTACACTCGCCGTGGTAGTGCTTTTCCAAAAAAGACAGGAGCAAAGTTGCACGGACGCAAGCGTGAACAGGCGATTTATTCGTGTGTGCTTCTGTTGTTGACGGCGGCCGGCTGCGCCCGGCTTTCGTCGTCTGAACCGCCCGCCAGGCCGGCTCCAGCGGCCCCCTCACCCCTACCCCTCTCCCCCGTAGCGGGGGAGAGGGGTAGGGGTGAGGGGGCAGAGCTGCCATCCCATTTTGACCCGGCCACTGCCGAAACGATCACCGGCCGGGTAACCTGGACCGGTGACATTCCGGAAGTAGCGCCTTTTCGCAGTTGGGTCCACCTTACTCCACAAGGCGGCGACAAGCTGGTGCGGGAAAACCCTCATGCTCCACGGATAGACCCGATGACGAAAGGCGCCGGCAATGCGGTTGTCTTTCTGCGCGGGGTGCTTCCGGCCGAATCCCGGCCCTGGGACCATCCTCCGGTCCGCGTCGAGCAGGATGATTACCGGCTGCACGTTCGCCAGGGAGAGACCGATTCGCCCTATGGATTTGTCCGGCGCGGCGAGCTGGTCGAAATGGTTTCCCGGCAGAACGAATTCCACTCGCTCCAGGTACGGGGAGCGGCTTTCTTCACGCTCGCCTTTCCCGATCCCGATCAGCCGCGCTCTCGCCAGCTGCAAAACACAGGGCTTGTGGAGCTGACCAGCGGCGCCGGCTACTACTGGATGCGTGCTTACCTATTTGTGGACGAGCACCCATATTACACGCGCACCGACTCGAGCGGCCGATTCACCTTGTCGCAGGTGCCGCCGGGCAACTATGAACTTGTCTGCTGGATGCCGAACTGGCTGGAAGACCGGCACGAACGCGATCCGGAGACGGGGTTGGTGTTCCGTCACTTCTTCCGCGAGCCAGTGAAAGTTACCCGGCAAGTGAGGGTCGGCAAGGGCGAGTCGCCCATGGTCGAGTTCGAGGTCTCGGCAGGATTGTTCCGGCGCGACTAAACCGAGCCCGCAGCGATACCAGCCCGCAGCGCCAGCAAGGACAGGGGCAGGCCCTTGCTGGCGCTGCGGGCTGGTATCACGATAGACGGGTTCTTGCTGGCGCTGCGGGCTGGTATCACGATAGACGGGTTCTTGCTGGCGCTGCGGGCTGGTATCACGACTGGCAGGATGCCTGTGCCACGCGGCGGCGAGTGCGTGCGTTCCAACAGCGGACCGTGGGAACGAGAAAAAAGCAGGGCCGCGAAAGCATGCCACGGGTGCAGGACACGGTTTGCAACGGAGCGTGAAATACCGTGGGGGCTCTGTAGCCCCTGGTGTCCTATTCGCGTTGCAAAGCTGGGAATGTCAGCCATTCGGTGAGGGTCCAGACATGATCGGCCAGACCCGCGGCCATTGCTGGCGTCCGCTCCTGCCATCCTCCTTCGCTGTCACGCTGACGCAGGGTTCGCACCGGCCAGCAGAAGTTGTAGCTGTACATCGTGAAATAGGT
>CAWDRY010000068.1:0-59769 GCA_963804745.1 uncultured Gemmataceae bacterium | reverse complement strand
GACAAGGCGACCAACCCGCATTTCTCACCACGGATTTCACGGATAACACGGATAAAGGCCACCACCATCGGCCACAACTAGGTGTTCAAGAAACAAGTGTTTCAATGTTACAGAGCATTCGAGCAATGCAAGTCCTTATCTCACTTCTTTATCCGTGTCATCCGTATTTCTAACGAGCCATATCTTCGCGTGCCGCCAAGATTTCAAAACCTCTAAGGAAGGCAGGAAGACAGGAAATAAGAGCCAGTGCGAGCCTCCGGTTGACGAATCTCGTTGAAACCCTCCCCTTTTGTGTTCTATTCTTTTCCTGTCTTCCTGCCTTCCTTAGAGCGTGTCTAAAAAGCCAGCTGTACGCAGCTGCCAAGGAAAAATAGGTTGTCTGCATGAGCAAGACACCTTATCCCAGCGACCTCACCGACCTCCAGTATGACAACATTGAGCACATGCTCCCACAGCCCAAAACGGGAGGCCGACCTCGTAAATACGATAACCGGGCACTCCTCAACGCCATACTATATGTGTTATGGTCCGGTTGCCAGTGGCGTATGCTGCCCCACGACTTCCCACCTTGGAAATCCGTCTATGGCTATTACAGCCGCTGGCAGAAAGCTGGGGTCTGGAGCGGCATACATGACAGCCTTCGGCAGACTGTCCGTGAACTCGAAGGGCACGACGCCCAACCCAGTGCCGCCATCCTGGACAGCCAAACGGTCAAGACCACCGAGCAAGGAGGGCCACATGGCTATGATGCCGGAAAAAAAGCCAACGGCCGCAAGCGGCATGTGCTGGTGGATACGCTGGGGCTGCTGCTGGCGGTCGTCGTGTTGCCCGCCAACATTCAGGATCGCGACGGAGCCAAGGTGCTGCTGGCCAAGGTCCGTAACTGGTTTCCACGCTTGCGACTGATCTGGGCAGACGGCGCCTATGCCGGGGAGTTGGTGAGCTGGGTCATGCAAAAATGCGGGTGGATTTTGCAGACCGTGCTGCGTCCCGTGGGGATCAAAGGATTCGTGCTCCTGCCGCGCCGCTGGGTGGTGGAGCGAACGTTCGGCTGGTTGAACCGGTGCCGCCGCTTGAGCAAAGATTATGAACGCCATCCACACACTACTGAGACTTGGATCCATATTGCAATGATCCGTCTTATGTCTAGGAGATTGTTACCAAAACCGGCTTTTTAGACACGCTCTTAGAGCATTGGTTGCGGCTTGGCCGCGCTGGGTGATCCGTGGTGAGAATTCAAAGGTGATCATTCGGTCAACGAAGAGTCATGATTTCCTTGCTCGGGCTGACTTCAATGCGAACCTCGTTGCTGTCCACTTCGATAATCCGCAGGACGGTATTGCCTGGTCCGGGCACGGCACTCCCCTTGATCACCGTGTACAGCTTGCCTTCTACTTCAAGGAGGGCTGCCGCCGGCTTGTCTCTGGCGATGACCCGGCCGCGCAGAGCGAGAGGAACCGCACGCGCCGCCGGACCAGAGCCTTTCGTGCCCAGCACCTCTTTCATCTTGGTGCTGGCACGCGTCGGGTCCGGCAAGGTGGTAGTTGGCGGCGCCGGGACTCCGGTTTCTTTGGGCTTGTCCCCCTTGTCGTCCACGGCCACGGGCGCGGTCGGGACCACCACAGGGCCAGACTCCTTGGGTGCTGGGCGATGGCCAGACCCGTTACCGCCACGGCAACGGCCCCGAGTGTGAACAGGCCCAGAGCCTGCGTTTCAAATTGCAGTTTTTGCAGGCCGGCCTGCAATCTGCAATCTGCAATCTGCAATCATTTCGGCCCCCCCGCTACCGCGAACAGAGCGACAAAGAAAGCAATGTAAACGAAGCCGACGATGCTTCCCACGACCACAATGACCACCGGTTCGATGATCGCGCTCAGAAGCTTGATAGTCGTCTGCAACCAGTTCTCGTGAAAGCGTGCCACCTCTTCGAGCACTTCGTCAAGTGTTCCTGCGGACTCGCCCACCGCCACCATGCGCGGCAGCATGGGCATGAATACGCCGGGAGCAGCCAGCGGTACTGCCAGGTTACCACCCCGTAGGACCGCATTGCGTGCCGCGGCCACCGTAACTGCCGCCCAGCGATTGCTGTGCAGCAATTCAACGGTGCGAAGCCCCTCGACCAGCGTGATGCCGCTTCGCAGCAGGATCGCCAATCCGTGCGCGAACTGCACAGTAACTGTCAGCCGCAGCAGAAAACCAATGATCGGAATGCGCAGCGCAATCCGGTCCATAACTAATCGACCGGGGGGCCACAGGTATATCGCGATCAATGCTATTGTCAAGGCCAGAATGCCGATGACAATGGCAAGCCCGTAAGCCTGCACCCATTCGGAGAAATCGAGCAAGCTCTGCGTCATCGGCGGCAGTTTGCGGCCCAGGGTTTTGAGGAAAACCTGAAGCTTGGGGATGACCTGGACCACCATGAACGTGGCGACGCCAATGGCCGCCACGAGCACAATGGCCGGATAGAACATGGCCGTTAACACCTGAGTGCGCAACAGACGCCGGCGCAGCAGTGACTCGGCTGCCCGCGCCATTACCTGTTCCAGCGTACCGGTCTGTTCGCCGACACGGACCAACTGGATGACCATGTGGGAAAAGCAGCGCTGCTTGCTCAAGGCATCGGCCAGGGTCGAGCCGCGTTGAATTTCCTCAGCCGCTTCTTCCCAGACACGCTGCATGGACCGCCTCCGAGCGTTCTCGGCCACGACCTTGAGTGCCGCGAGCAACGTCAAGCCGCTACGAAGCATGACTGCCACCTGCTGCAAGGACAGCTCGATGTCCACGGATCGTGGCGGCAGCCAGTTGAAGGGATTGAGCAGAGACAGCTTGTTCGTGGCGACGCGGGCCGGCCCATCGGCGGCGCGGACGTCAAGCACCAGACAGCCGCGTTCGCGCAGGCTGTTGACCAGGGCGGCCGCGGAGGCAGCCTCCTGCGTGCCCTGTTGCGGCCGTCCGCTGGGATTACGCACTTGATAAGTAAATACTGGCATAACTACACACCAACAAAGTTCAGTAGTTCCAAAATCCAGCCACGGATGAAACACGGACGAAACAGTGGTCCGAGCCCGCAGCGTAAGCAAGGCTGCCCTCCACCCTTGCTTACGCTGCGGGCTCGGATTATCTTTCTTCCTCTAATCCGTGTTTCATCCGTGTTTCATCCGTGGCTAATGGGTTTTTTGGGAGTCCTGAAGTCACCAAACACTCACCGCCGTGACCACTTCCTGAACTGCCGTCGTGCCGTTCAGCATCTTCTCAATTCCATCATCCAGCAGAGTCCTGACCTTGAGTTCGCGCATGCGTGTTATCAATTCAGCCTCCTCAGCTCCATGGGCAATGCAGCGCGACCAGTCCTCGTCCAGAGGCAGCAATTCAAACAGGCCGACACGTCCGACGTACCCCTTGCCTCCACAGTAAAGGCAGCCTTGGGCTTCGTAGACCGTATGTCCAGCGAGATCAGGCTGGTTCACGGCCGCTGCTTCCGCAATAGTCAACGGGCGAGGCATACGACAGCGGGGACAGAGCCGGCGGACGAGACGCTGAGCCACGGCCAGACGCAAGGTAGCCGCAATCAGATAGCGTTCCACCCCCATGTCGGCCAGGCGCGTGATGACGCTAACGGCTGCATTGGTGTGCAGCGTACTGAAGACCAGGTGGCCGGTCAGCGACGCCTTGATGGCCACTTCCGCCGTTTCCGTGTCGCGGATTTCGCCGATCATGACGACGTCCGGGTCATGGCGCAGGACGCTGCACAGCGCCTTGACGAACGTCACCTTGTCGGCCGCGTCAATCTCCGCCTGGGCCACTCCCTTGATTTCGTACTCGACCGGATCTTCGACCGTCACAATGTTCAGGTTTTCCCTGTCCAGAAGCCGGCGGATGGCCGCATAAAGAGTGGTCGTTTTGCCGCACCCGGTCGCCCCCGTCAGCAAGATCATGCCGTGGGGCTTGTCGATGGCTTGCTCGAAGCAATGCAAATCGCTGATGGACATGCCGAGCCGTTCGAGTGTCAGCGCTTCGGTCTGAAGGGCCAGCAAGCGGAGTGTCATCCGTTCACCGTACTTGGTGGGCAGGGTGGCAACGCGAATGTCAATCATCTGACCGGTGCGGCCGAAGCGGTGCTTGAAAGCGCCGTCCTGCGGGGCTCGTTTCTCGGCGATGTCCATCCCCGCAAGGACCTTGTACCGGCTAATGAGTCCGCTATTCACGGTCATGGGGAGCTTGCGATAGTCTTCCAAAACCCCGTCAACCCGGAAGCGCGTCTGGACGCCGTCGGCCTGGGGATCAACGTGTACGTCCGAGGCTTGACGGACAATGGCGGCGTGCAGCAACTCGTCGCAGAGTGCAACGATGTCATCGGACTGCGGTTCCGCGCGTGCCTCCGGGTTAAACCCGGAGGCTCGACGGCCGGCGGCATTGACGGCAGCCGGGTCGCCGTATACTCGGTCGAAAGCACGCTGGAGTGATTCAGGTTCGGCAGGCTCGGCGCTGACCGGCATGGCGACCAGTTTCTCCACCGCTTGCAGTGCTGCCTTGTCCAGGGGGTTGATGCAGGCGACGTGAACCGTCCCATCAGCCAGGGCGAAAGGCAGCACCTGCCGCCGCAGGGCCAGGCTGGCCGGCACTTGCAGGGCCAGCAGCGGATCGATCTTGACCTGATCCATGTTCAAAAGCCCGATGCACTCGGCATCCCTGGGCAACTCGACGTATTCGACCCCGAATTGCCAGGCATGCTCCACGATCCTGCACCAGGCCACCCGTCCCTTCCGCTGGCCTTTCTCCCAGGGTGTTTGAATCGACAGGTGCAATACAGTGCCGTCCTCCAGGTGGAGATCGCCGTCGGCTTCCGTTACAACAAAGCCCGCGCCGCCGGCGGTGACATCCTTCAACGTGGCCGTATAGTGCCGGCCATTCATGCTGATCATGGTCACACAGTCGCCGTGCGGGGCAACACGCTGTTTGGCTCGCCGTTCACCGCGCTGGCCTCCCTGAGATGCCGGGATGCGATGGGAATGAGGGTCGGAGAGTGTGTTCATCGCATACCTCCAGGTAACTATCAACTATCCGAGCCCGCAACGTAAGCCCGCAACGTAAGCCCGCAGTGCAAGCAAGGGAGCTACCCTTGGATCTGCCCTTGCATCTGCCCTTGCTTGCGCAGCGGGCTTAGATCTGCCCTTGCTTACGCAACGGGCTAGGACTTCTTTGCCGCAGCATGGCAACCCGGTCGCGCAGGACTGCGGGATTCCGTGCCAGGGCCGACGCCGTGGTCTCGGAAATCACGTCTGCCGCCCACAATCGGGCCAGGTCCTGTTCGATGGTCTGCATGCCCAGCGCGGTACCGGTCTCCATCGCTGAGTAAATCTGACTGCTCTTGGCGGTGGCGATCAAGTTGGCGACTGCTGGAGTCACCATGAGAATCTCGCTGGCAACGACCCGCCGGCGCCGCGAACACTGATGACTACTGCTTGGTCTCCTTGTCTCCTTGTCTCCTTGTCTCCTTGTCTCCTTGTCTCCTTGTCTCCTTCTCTCCTTCTCTCCATCCGCAATCAGCAGGTGCTGGGTGACGATGGCACGCAGTACCAGCGACAACTGGCGGCGCACACCGGCCTGCTCGTCGGCGGGAAAAACGGCCACGAGGCGCTCGATGGCACTAACACAATCGCCGGCATGGACCGTCGTCAGCACCAGGTGTCCCGTCTCAGCCGCGGTAATAGCTGTGCGTATCGTGGCCAGGTCGCGGATCTCGCCGACCAGGATCACGTCCGGATCCTGGCGCAGAGAAGCGACCAGAGCGTCGTTGAAGCCGCTGGTGTCGCTGCCCACTTGCCGCTGGTTGACCAGGCTGAGCATCGGCCGATGGATATACTCGATGGGGTCCTCAATGGTGACAATGTGGCAACGGCGCGTTCGGTTGATGCGGTCCAGTATGGTAGCCAGTGTGGTGCTCTTGCCCGCCCCCGTCGGACCGCAGAGGACAACCAGACCGTCGGTCAGGTCACCGAGTTGGTAGAGGACTTCCGGCAGCCCTAACTCGGCAAGGGAACGGAAGGTATCTTCCAACCTGCGCAAGGCAATGGCCGGCTCCCCTTGACGGCGGAAGACGTTGAAGCGAAATCGGCTGCCGTCCACTCCACTAAGAGCGCCGTCCTGCGCTCCAGTCCTCTCCAGGGCCGTCCCGCCACGGGAACGGAGGAGTTCCTCGGCCAGCGCCTTCATCTGTTCGAGGGTAATCGGCCCGTAAACAGTGTGCGGTTCGAGGATCCCTTCGATACGCAAGTAGGGAGGCAGACCGGCGACCAGATGCAGGTCCGAGGCATCGTGAGCGATGCACAAGCCAAGCAAGCTATTGAGCAGCTCCAGCGCCGCCGTCTGAGGCAACGCACACCGATCAGTTTTGTTAGCGACGCTTCGCAGAAGCGTCGTAGGCGCATCCGTCTGAGGCAATGCACACTGCTCATCAGTTTTGTTAGCGACGCTTCGCAGAAGCGTCTCGTAGAGCGCATCCGTCTGAGGCAACGCACACTGCTCATCAGTTTTGTTAGCGACGCTTCGCAGAAGCGTCTTGGAGAGCACATCCGTCTGAGACAACGGACCCTGAGCATCAGCCTCCGAGCCTGCAGCGTCAGCAAGTGTGTCCCGGCACATGTTCGCCCCCACTTTCAAATCCAGACGAGCAATATCCATTCGTGAACCGTGGCATTCACCGGTGCCTCCTTCATCGTTAGCCCGACAGGGATGGCCAGGACCTCGCTGCTGGACAGGTCTTCGAGCGCGGCCAGCACGTCGAGATAGCCGCCGATAACGTGGATCTTGCGGAGCTGCGGCTTCGGTTGGGCGGATAGCGTGGCCATCTGCTGGCTCAGACCTTCCAGAGCGGCTGTGACTTTCGCGTCCTTGCTGCCGTCAGCCTCGGCATCCTCGACCAGTCGCAGCTTTCGGCGAGCCAGCAGGTTGTCAAGTCTTTCCATGCGCTCGTTGCGTAGTTTGGTGTCCAGGCAGCGACCAGTGGCCGCTTCCCAGTCCTTGTGGGCGTTTTTTCGATCCGCTTCGAGGCGCCCCAGATGCTGGACCAGACTCTCCCGCTGTCGTTGCGTCTGAAGCAACTGGTTCCGTAGGCCGGGTTCCTTGGCGCGGGCATCCGCCACGGCGGCCGAAGCCCTGTTCAATTCCTTTTGCTTCGGGGCTAAGAAGAACCAGCAATAGACAATCACAATCACCAGTGCCGGCAGCAGTAACATCAGGAATTTGTCGCGCGCAGTTGATCTCATGGCTTCATTTCTGTTCTGGTAAACCGGGGCCCTTTGCTGCCTTGAGCTTGGTTTTCACACCGGCCGGCTCGCTGGGGCTTTTAAGGATCATGTCAAACTCCCAGGGACGCCGCCGGCCACGAGGTTCTTCGCCTGCTTTTTCGGCGCTTGAACCTCCCAACCGAAAGGCCGCAGTTTCTCCGCCAGCGTCCTGGCAAACTGGTCCGCCAGTTCGGGCTTTAGGCAGACGCCGTGGATACGCGGGTCGCCGGTATCGCTGTCGATTCTTTGGACCAGCAAATCCTCGGAACTGTTCTCCGCCAGACAAACCAGCAGCCGAGCCAGACGCTCCCGCTGCTTGGTCAGCCTGGCAGCGCTGTGGTTGAGTTGCTCGATTTCTTGCTTCATGGTGTCGCGTTTCGCTTCGAAGTTCGCAACCTGCTTCTGCAACTCGGGCAACCGCCGGGCCGGTTCCTGGAGTTGATTGCTCTCGGTACTGGCCGCCTTGATACGCCAATCACAGACCTGGTAGTGGGCGAAGCACAAGACCAGGACGGCGATCGCCAGGGCAACGGCGATGCCCCGGCGTTGCCCAACCGACAGTGGCCGAGGCGCCGGCCGGATCAAAGGCGCCTTTGGCTCCTTCAGTGCCAGTTGCTCGGCCACGGCAACCAGCCAGGATTTCAAATGGTCATCGTCGTCCAGGCGGACAAGCCGCTGCCCCTTGACCTCCGCAGGGACCGTAATGCCGGCGGCCACCAACAACTCGCGTCGCTGGGGCGGCTCCCGCTTCTGCTGCCAGTCGGCCACGTCGGCTTTCCAGCGACCCATTTCCGGATCGGAACTGGATAAATGTACGTCTGCGGCGCCGTTCGGTCCGCCCTCCAACGCAAGTACGGCATCCGGCCAAAGTTCGATGCGCTGCCAGGAGCCGTCGCGGCCGTCTTCGTGCGTCAGGGAACGCCGGCACAGGCCGCCGGGATGAGCCACCCCTGCCAGCCTGGCGCCGCTCTTGCAAATGGTGTCGCCGAGCTGTTCGATGTCGGCAGTCCGGGCCTGCACGACCCAAAACAATTGGTTATTTTCGCGTACACCCACGGCTGCATGTCCGACCACGGCCTCGAAGGCGTTGAGTCCCGACAACGCCTCGACCTCGAAGTTCAAGGCGCCGGCCAGTTCGGCGTTGCTGATGCCGGCCGTCTTCTGCGCCGGCAATTCCAGGGTCTGGGTCCATAGGTCCGTTGACAACACCCATACGAGCCGTCCCGGTTTTGGACCGAGTTGCAAAGCCGCTTCCGCCAGCGCCGGCAAGTCACGAAGCTCCGGCCGCGGTTGTTGCCACAGCCCTAACAATCGGTGTTGCCGCGACAGATCGGCGCGCACCAAGCCCTGACGGGTGATGAGCAGAATCGTGATGGCGGCACGCTTGGCCATTGGCTCCTCTCCGGGCTTATTGCAAGATCAGGGTTTGAGTCGGAACACCGCCGGCCGGCACCATCAGGTAGACGACCTGACTCCGCTTCTTGACGAGCATCGTCGTCAAGTCGTACTGAAACGCTTGAATCGCTCGCGGGCCGACGGGAACGTTCGTGAAGGTCCAGGAAACCGGCGTCGGTTGCGGGGGCGTTTGGGCCGTGGGCAGGGAAACAGCGGTCGAGTAGACGGGCGTGAGAAGCCCGTTGACCGGGCTTAACAGCACAATCTGCACCGCGTCGGTTGTCGCCGTCTGCGCAGAGGCGACAGGATCGCCCAGGGTCGCCGGGTTGAAGTAGGGATTGAACGCCTGAACGCTGACCTGCACGCTGCCGTAGGTGGCGAAGCTGACCAGCGGGGATGGTAGAATTAAGGCGTTGTTGTTCGTCTGGTAGCTCTGGGCAGGTGCGTACTGATCCTGATTGTAAGCCGGGTAAGGCAACGGCAAGGGCGCGGGGTCTATGCCGTAAGGCGCTGTGGTCGTCTGGTAGTCCGCACCTCGGCTGCGAACAACGCTGACCGGGTCGTTGACGGCAACCGGCGTGCCCAGCAAAGTCAAGGCGTCAAACGGGTTGCCCCAGCCGTCGAGGAGCCGGGGCTGTACACTGCTCCCTGTCTGCTGGAAGGTGGGAGACTGGATATACGGCCCTCGCCAGCCGCACGCACACTGAACCGTCACGGGCGTTGGGGTGGGCATCGGGTTGAAAGAAGTATTCGGAGGGTTCAGCAACGTAAGCGAAACCGATTGGATCCCATACCGTGACGTGGCGGGAATGATCGACGCATCCCACAATTCACGAAGGGGATCGCTGGTCGCGTCAACCAGTTGGGGCAGGCGCCCATGTCGGCTGCGAAACTCGTGATAAGCAAACTGCCATCCGAGGCCGCTGGTTTGTCGGGCCGATAATCGCGTCTTGAATGTTCTGCAAGTTTCGCTGCGTTGTTTCGTACCGCGCTTGATCGACCAACCCGGACGTAGCCTGAATCGCCACGGTTGTCATGATCGCCAGGATCAACAGGACGATCAGCAACTCCACCAGCGTAAAACCACGGCGGCTCATTGGTGTCATTCTCATAGGTGCGTTCTCTTCATTGTGGGGCGGAAGTAATTCAGCCCTTCCGTCACCGGGGGTTGTAAGGACCGCCGGATGTTGGCGGTTTCGTATTCTTGTCTTGCCCGCCCTTCAACATGCGCATCAAGATGAAGATGCCGATCGCGCCGACCAAAACGATGCCGGAGACAATCTGGATCGTCAGGGCATTATCCTGCAAAAACTGAAGGAAATTGTTCATCATGGTAAAGCCTGCCGCAAAAAGAGTACGAGATCGTCACCGCGAGTCGTCGCCGTCAAGTCCGTCAACTGGGTTTGGATGATTCCGTCCGGTCCGGCCGAGACGAGTCGCACGTGCCCGATCGGGTCGCCGGTGGGCCATTGGATACTGGTGCCGGTGGGCCACTGGATCACGATCGGATTGCCCCAGGCATCAATCATGGCCGAATCGCCTTTCGCACCGTAGTCAGACGTGAAGCCGCGCACAATGTTTGCCTGGAGCGTTGGATCGGGATAGGTCCCCGTCTCATTCAACAGGTACGGCCCGCGCCAGCCGCGGCGCATGTTGGGATTAAACTGTTGCAGGGAAGAGGGGAGCCGATTGTTGTTAAAGAGATCGCCAATGGTTATATGCAATTGATTCGGGTCCCCCGAATACGCCAGAACGTCATTCCAGTAGCCAGGCCGATCCGGCGTGCCGGCAATGGTGTCGCGCAGTTGCTTCATCGTCGCTTCCGTGGCGATCTGCTGCGGACTCTTCGTGATGGAATTGCCACTGGCGTCCTTGCTTACCGTGATCTGCATCGAGCTGCTGAGCAAAGGCACGAGTATGGCTGCCAGGGCAGCCAGAATGGCCAGAACGACGAGCAGCTCCATCAAGGTGAGTGCTGATCGAAACGGATTGAATGCACGTTTGTTGCTCATCTCCGATCCCAAGCGGGCGAAAACTTCCTAAGTCCTGGTCCGTGTTTCAAAGGCTCCCTGATAGCCAGACCGGGCCAGGCCCACCCTGACCACGGAGGAGCAGGCATCAGGGAGCCAATCCTCATGGACAACACTACCTCAAGGAACGCGCGGATCCTTGGACACTTGGTAGTAACCGACGAGGTCCTTTTCGGTGCTTTCCAGCTCGTCGTCCTCCAAAGCACACGAGCAAATAAACCGGGCACGATTGTCGGCATTTTGCACAGCCACACCGCTGACCTGAAAGATCACGCCCACGCGGGAGTAAGTCGTGTCCGGCGTGAAGGTCGATTTCTGCGGGACAGAGGTCGGCGCATCCTGAATGTTCTGGCCTACCATGGCGCATCTCGGCCCGACGCCGAACACGACAAATGTCGCAGTCGGGTCCGATTGCCTCACGATTGCCAGAAAGTTCGGATTCTGGGCGTTAACCCCAGCCGGGTTCAGAAACGCCAATGTTACACTGGTCGAGATTGGTACCTGACCTGTGGCAGGTGAAGAGGGAACGGTGAGCGGAGCGGGGTACGGGTTCATGGTAGGGTGAAAGTTGATTCCTGTGCTTCCTTCGCCTGGAGCCAACAGATTCACATAGTTGATGCCAACCGTCTGGAGGGCACTAACTTCAGCATCCAATGGCACGCGGGCCGTGACAAAACCGCCGAACGGGGCGGTGGATGAAACCCCAGTATCCCACGGCAAGTACGTTGGAAATTTCCCATCGGCGCCGACGAGGGCGTCGAAACCGTCGGGGTAGTTCAAGTACAGTGCCTGGTACGTTTGCACTGCCTTGGCCATTTCACTCGTTTGTGTACAGTCGGTGACCTTGTGCCGCGCCGGAGCAAATTGGGCAACAGCGGAATCACGATTGCTGCCAGTGCGGCCAAAATAGTCATGACGACGACCAGCTCCATCAAGGTCAAGCCTTTGCGGGAGAGGTCCTTCTTGCGGACACGAACCGCAGCGCCATAAGTGAAACTCCGGAAAATCATCGGTGTCTCCTCCTCACTAAGGCGAGCGGCGGAAAATAATTTACCATCCCTCGCTCACGCTTCGGGCCAATGTCACACTGGCCCGAAGCGTGAGCGAGGGATAGTATCACTTGCCGCTCGCCCAAGGAAAACAAGCTTGTATCATTGCCGGGCAGCGCATGCCGCCATAACGGCCGGCACGCCTGCCACGCAAAGCTTGTTCCTTTGGGCTGATTGCACCGGCTATTCCGCAACGCCTAGTTCCCAAACTCAGTTTGGGAACGAGGTTACAGAAAGTTTTGCAGACACCATAACCGATGCCTTGTATCCTCTGAGGCAAATGGATGCGGAGCATTTCTCCTGTACTGGCCACAAAATAGCCACTCATTTTAACGGCCGATCGCTCTTCAGCTGCTCCCACCATTCCTTGTTATGCGAATCGGCGGTCGCCAGACCGAAATCATGAAACGCCACTGATCCCATGAATCTCGCCCTGTCCATCGGTGTTGCAGTACCGTTGTAGTCGCGGGTCACCATGTAGACGGCGGCAAAGCACATGTAAAAACTGGCCGGGTCTTCCGTCGGCGTGTCTGCAAAGTGGAACGGCGGTTCCGATGCCACGTTCCGGAAAATCGTACAGGGCCGATTCATGCCGAAAATGACATATTTGTAGTTCCCCGTGTCCGTGCCGGTGCTCGAGACACCCCCGATGCCGGTCGGCAAACCCATCAACTGGGCGCCGAAGTTCGTAAGGACAGCAACGTTCATATTCTCTGCGACCTGCGTGAACGTCGGCGGAGTCTGCTGGCTGGCGCTGTACGGCCAGAAGGTCGGGCTCCAGTCGCCGCCGGTGCCTGGGTTCTCGATGATATTGGCAACCTGGGTAAGTCCCGACTTGTTAAACGACTGCGCTTCCGGCCCCGAGAGTGTCCCCACCGTGAAGGAAGCCGTCCCATAATCGCCTTTCTCTCCCGTCAAGACATAGCCGGCCATATTGCTGCCGACGACGAGGTTGTCGAACTTGTTGGGTATCTCGGAATACATGTTCTCATAGGTCTGGACGATCTTGTCCAGTTCCGTGATGTTGCCGGTGCAGGAGGCGATGTTCGCCCGATGGACCATGTTGGGCAGAATCATGACGGCGATCCCGGTGATGGCCACGATGATCGTCAACACGACGACCAACTCAATCAAAGTAAGGCCGGCCCGCCCGCGCCGCTGCCGGCCATCGCAAAGTAACGCATGGTTCATGACAATACTCTCCCTGGTGAGGCCGCTCGGCATCTTCTCACGTTGAAGACAGCCGAGCAGGCCCTCAAATGTTTCCCATGCGTATATATGGTAGTGATGGTAATACGATTGTCAAGATTGTAATATCGCTGTTTCACCATCAGCGGACCAGGTTGTAGTATTCCTGCAAATGGCCATCGGTGCTGACCACGTTATTGGGGTGCATCGACACCGTTCCCACGAACTGGGCGCTGCCCACCGCATCGGCATCAGTGTTCGTGCTCTGGGTGAGTTGGAAGACGACGCCGAAGCGAGCGTAGACGATGTTCGGCGTCTGCGTCGGATCATCGGTGTCATGGGTCGGAGGATCGTTGATGGTCTTGCCCACCATGCTGCACCTCCGCCCGACGCCGAATACGGCAAGGACCGGCATGCCACTGGCCGTCGGCAGATTGCCGCTGCTGTCCGGCCTAACAAGATTGAGGTGCAAGGCTCCGGTAGGACTCAGGATGGCGACAGTACCGCCGGAGGCACCGCCGGAGGACAACACAGTGCCGCCGCTGGTCGGGTAGGGGTTAAAGGTCGGGGAAAAGCCGGTCGTAGAGCCCGTGTCATCGATGTTCCACACCGTTGTGATGCCCGCCCCATTGAGGGCCGCCAGCGTGTTCGGGCCAAGAGTGAACGTGCCCAAGTCACCGCCGCATGGAGTGCCTGTGGCTCCCCCCGGAAGATAAGCCGACAATGTGCCCGGATGTATTGAGCAGTGAGTCGAAGTTATCGGGATACTTCATGTAAGACGCCTGATACAGCTGCACAGCCTTGGCGAGTTCACCCGTATTCGTCGCCCCAGTAGCAGTATGGGCGCGACTGAGCATGTTAGGGAGCATTGGGACGAGAATGCCTGCCAGCGCGGCCAAGATCAAGAGGACAACGACCAGCTCCATCAATGTCAGACCACAACGGCGGCCTTGGCGCGGTGGGTTCTGCCTTTTCATGAATGTACTCCTGCGAGAGGTTAAAATAATGTGGTAAGCCTGTTCGCCCATGTTGAAGGCGACCAGAAACACTGGACCACGATAGTATAACAAGATTATACCAATCGTCAAGAGATGTTTAATTTTGTATTACCACCATTTATCATGAGTCTCCTGGCGTTGGGAGCAGGTGAAGCCGGTGTGTGGTGTTCCCCACGGGACCAAACTGGAGAATCGGCCCTGACGTATAATAGATAACAGATTTCAGGCCGAGTCAAAACTGACGAGACGGCTCGTTCGCCTGGTCCGAACAACTCTTAAAAGGAGGTATTACGAATATGACCCGCTGGTCCATTGCTCTCATCGGCGCCCTTGTGCTCGGCGGTCTTGGTCTGGCCACTGGGCGGTCGAACCTGCGCTTCATGGCGACACCAAGCCTGTGGCCACGCAAGCGGTCCCCAGGGAAATCACTTCGTACCGGGACATCGCCAAGCAAGTCCTGCCCGCGGTTGTCAGCATCGAGACAAAGGCCAAGGCAACCGTGAAGAAACCGGCAGCACGCCGGCCGCTCTTGCCTGACAATCCCGGCATACCCGAAGAATTGCGCAAGTTCCTTGAGGAGTATCCACAGCCCTTCGAAATGCCCGATCCTTATCCGCGGCGCGGCTTCGGCTCCGGCTTCATCGTCGATCCCAAGGGGGTCGTCCTGACCAACTATCACGTGGTCGCCGGCGCAACGGAAGTCGAGGTCCAACTTCAGGACGGCCGCAAGTTCACTTCCAAGGACTTCAAGGGCGATCCCAAGACCGATCTGGCCATCGTTCGCATCGACTCCAAGACGCCGTTGCCCAACCTGGAGTTCGGCGACAGCGACGGCATGGAGATCGGCGACCGCGTCCTGGCCTTCGGCACCCCCTTCGGCCTGACGGGAACGGTCACGGCGGGCATCGTCAGCGCCAAGGGCCGCAATTTGCGCATGAACATGTACGAGGACTTCATCCAGACCGACGCGGCGGTCAACCCCGGCAACAGCGGCGGTCCGCTGGTCAACCTGGAAGGCAAGGTGATCGGCATCAACAGCGCCATCAAGAGCCAGAACGGCGGCTTTCAGGGCGTGAGCATGTCGATTGCCAGCAACCTGGCCAGGAACATCATGGAGCAGTTGCTCAAGGATGGTAAGGTCCGCCGCGGCTATCTGGGCGTGCAAATCCAGAACCTCGACCCCGAGGTGGCAGTCAGGCTCGGTGTGACGGACAAGGTAGGAGTGCTGGTGGCGAAGGTCATGGACGGCACGCCCGCCGCCAAGGCGGGGATGAAAGAAGGCGACGTGGTGACGATCATCGGCGGCAAAGCGATCAAGGACGGCCGGGAGCTGCAGCAACGGGTGGCCGAGTTGCCGGCCGGGAAGCCGGTGGACGTGGTCATTGTCCGCGACGGCAAGAGCGAGACCTTGAAGGTCACCGTCGAGGAGCAGCCGCAGGAGTTTGGCGCCACGACAGCCGCCCCCGCGCCACCTTCCAGGCCGGAGGATGAGCCGATCAATCTCGACAAGATCGGGATCAGGATTACCGACCTCACCTCGGAGTGGGCCGAACGCCTTGGCTACAAGGACGAGCCGGCCGGCGTCTTGATCACTCAGGTGGACCCGAACGGTCTGGCAGCCGATAAAGGGCTGCGCACCGGCATGGTGCTTCAGAAGGTGGACGGCAAGGCAGTGAAGTCGGCGGCCAGCGCCGTGAAGCGATCGAGAAAGGCAACATGGAAAAAGGCATCCTCGTCCAGGTCACGACGCCCCAGGGGATAATGCTGGCTTTACTCAAGATGCAAAAAGCGGATTGATGAGAAAGGATGAAGGATGAAGGATGAAGGATGAGAAATGTAAGAATCGAAGAAAACTGGCCCGAAGCGTCGGCGAGGGTGGAACCTGCCTCGCTAACGCTTCGGGCCAGTGACGACTCGTCGTGTCCGATTCATCCTTCATCCTTCATCCTTCATCCTTCTTTAGTAATATGAGTATCCTCATTGACAAATCGACACGTGTTCTCTGCCAGGGCTTCGGCAAGGCCGGCACTTTCCACGCTCAGCAGTGCCGCGATTACGGCACGCAAGTCGTCGGCGGCGTCGCCCCCGGCAAGGGCGGCACCGTCAAGGAAGGCTTTCCACTTTTCAACACCGTCGCCGAGGCGGTGCGCAAGACGGGCGCCAACGCCACCATGATCTTCGTGCCGCCCGCCGCCGCTGCCGATGCCATCATGGAGGCCGCGGACGCCGGTATCGCCGTCATCGTCGCCGTCACCGAAGGCATTCCGGTCCTCGACATGGTCCGAGCGATGCGCTTTCTCAAGGATCGGCCCTGCCGGCTGTTTGGTCCCAACTGTCCCGGCGTCATCACGCCCGGCCAGTGCAAGATCGGCATCATGCCGGGCTACATTCACAAGCCCGGACCGGTCGGCGTCATCAGCCGCAGCGGCACTCTGACGTATGAGGCCGTCTGGCAGTTATCGAATCTGGGGCTGGGGCAGTCAACCTGTGTGGGTTTGGGGGGCGATCCGATCGTCGGCACATCGTTCATCGACCTCTTGCAGATGTTTCAGGCCGACCCAAAGACCGAGGCCATCCTGATGATGGGTGAAATCGGCGGCACTGCGGAGGAGCGGGCCGCTGAGTATGTCAAGCAACACGTCACCAAGCCGGTAGCGGCGTTTATTGCGGGGCAGACGGCACCGCCCGGCAAACGCATGGGGCACGCCGGAGCCATCATCAGCGGCGGCAGCGGGACTGCTAAGGAAAAGATTGCCACACTACGAGCCGCTGGAATCGCGGTTGCCGATAGTCCCGCCGATTTGGGTGTAACGGTCCAGCGGTTGCTGAAGTGACAAGTTACCCTGGGGTGCAGGACATGGTTTGCGCTCGACGTAGCCGAATTCGCCAGAATTCGGGGGATGCGCTCTCTCCCCAGGCCCCGAATTCTGGCGAATTCGGCTACAGAGCCTCCAGGGTATTTAATGCGCCGTTGCAAACCGTGTCCTGCACCCGTTAACCTGTCATCCGCTGGAATGAGGTCGACATTTTTTGATAATCGGATATACTAACAATCAGAACGTCCGAACGCCATTTCTGCATACTAACCGCCCGCGCCAATCTGGGCGGAACTCTCATCCTGAAACCGCACTCGCGGTTTGGATGTGCGACCGGAAGGTGAACCGATGCCAGCCCCGTCAACGAGCGAGGAATTCCTGGCCCTGGTCCGCAAGAGCGGCATCGTGGACCAGGATCGCCTCACGACCTACACTCATCAGCTAGGCGATGGCCCTTCTTTTCCCAAAGAACCCAAAAAGCTCGCCAACCTTATGGTCCGTGACGGTGTCCTGAGCTATTTCCAAAGCGCTCAGCTGCTGCTGGGCAAATGGCGCGGCTTCACCGTCGGAAGTTACAAGGTCCTGGAACGGCTTGGCAGCGGCGGCATGGGGATCGTTTACCTGTGCGAACACAAGGTCATGCGCCGGCGCGTGGCCGTCAAGATCCTGCCGCTGAATCAGGTGGATGATCCCTCTTCTCTGGAACGGTTTCACCGCGAAGCGCAGGCGGCGGCGGCCCTCGATCATCCCAATATCGTCCGTGCCCACGACTACGGCCAGGAAGGCAACCTGCATTTCCTGGTGATGGAGTACATCAACGGCGTTAGCCTCCAGGAAACGGTGCAAAAAAACGGCCCGATGGCTCCCATTCGCGCCGCCCATTACATCCGCCAGGCGGCCCTTGGGCTTCAGCATGCTCACGAGACTGCCGGCCTGGTTCATCGCGACATCAAGCCCGGCAACATCCTGGTGGATCGCACCGGCACGGTCAAGATCCTCGACATGGGCCTGGCCCGGTTCACGCATGACCAGAGCCACGGCATCACCAGCAAGTACGACGAAAAAAGCGTTCTGGGCACTGCCGACTACCTCGCTCCGGAACAGGCGATGTGCAGCCATGACGCGGACATCCGCGCCGACATTTACAGTCTGGGGGCCACGTTCTACTTTCTGCTGACGGGCCGGCCGCCGTTCGGGAACGGGACGGTAGCACAGAAAATCATCTGGCATCAGATGAGGCCGGTTCGGCCAATCCGGGAGATTCGCTCCGATGTGCCGGAAGGAATGGCGAATGTCGTCGAGAAGATGCTGGCCAAGGAACCGGACCAGCGTTATCAAGTGCCGGCGGAGGTTGCTCAGGCCCTGACACCGTGGACAAAAACGCCGATCCCGCCGCCGACGGAGTCCGAATTCCGCCGTCTCAGCCCGGCAGTCATGGCGGGCGGGGCCCTTTCCGGTTCGATGCCGGCCCTGCTCAAGTCGTCCGCCGTGATGGCGCCGATGGCGCGCGACGGCGCAGCCGGTCCCGCCACGCGCACCCGGCCGCCGGCTGGAACGAAACCCGGCCAGGCGGAGACACCCGTCCCCGAGGCCGAACCAACCCGCCCTATTCCTGCGACGTAGGACAGGTTTGAAACCTGTCCCTACGTTACGTATGGAACGAGAGCAATGTTTAAGCGACTGTAAGACAATAAAATCGCAGCATCGGAGCGACATGCTTCGCAGGGTGCCATGCCCACGGCTCTGCGTGGGCATGTTTTGACGGCTTTCCATGCCTACGCAGAGCCGTGGGCATGGCACCCTGCAAAACCAAACTGCGAAGTTATTTTTTTACAGGCGCTAACCAGTCACCACGCGCAATTCGCGCGGCAGTGGGAAGCTCACGTGCTCTTCACGAACCGTCCGGCTCTCGACGGTTGCTCCGTAGCGCTTTTGCAGATGGGCTACGCACTCCTCAACCACTTCTTCGGGTGCGCTGGCTCCGGCGGTAATGAGGACCGTTTCCGCGCCGGCGAGCCATTTCTCGGATACCTCGCTCACACTGTCGATAAGGTAGGCCGTCTTGCCGCAATCTTCCGCCAGCTCCGCCAGCCGCCGGCTGTTGGAGCTGTTCTGGCTGCCGAGAACGAGAACAACATCCGCTTTCGGCACGAGATCCTTGACGGCTTCCTGCCGATTCTGGGTGGCATAACAGATGTCGTCGCGCGGGACCAATGATTTGCGGATAGCGCCGGCGTAGAGCGTCAACGATGACCTGGGCCTCATCGACGCTGAGCGTGGTCTGGGTCAGGTAGGCAATTTTCACGTCGCGGGGCAGATCGAGCCGCTCGACATCGGCCACGTCTTGCACCAGGCGGATGTTTTCGGGAGCCTCGCCCATTGTGCCCACGACCTCGTCGTGTCCTTCGTGACCAATAAGAACGACGGTGAACCCTTCGCGCGCGAACCGGACCGCTTCGAGATGCACCTTGGTGACGAGAGGACATGTTGCATCAATGGCATGTAGCCGCCTCTGGGCCGACGCCTTGCGGACGGCCGGCGCAACGCCATCGAGCGCTGTAGAGAAGGTGCGACCCCGGCGGGATCTCGTCGATGCCGTCCACGAAGACGACGCCGCGCTTGCGAAAACGTTCCACAACAGGCCGATTATGGACAATCTCGTGATAAACGTAGAGTGGCGTGCCGTAGAGTGCCAGCGCGTGCTCCAGGCTCTCGATTGCCATGTTGACGCCGGCACAGAAGCCGCGCGGATTGGCCAGAATGATATGCACGAGAAGCTCCTCCCTGCCCTGGTGGGACAAGATTGCAATCTTGTCGCCACATGAAACAGCATCGCCACCCCAACCCAACCTTCCCCCTGCAACGGGGGAGGGCAGGAAAGGGGTGGCAATGCTCATTCGTCAGCCTGATTTCTCTTGCGGTTGAGATTACTTAGGCTTGTCGTCCTTGGGCTTGTCGTCCTTAGGCTTGTCGTCCTTGGGCTTGTCGTCCTTGGGCTTGTCAACTTTGGGCTTCTCTTCCTTGGGCTTCTCTTCGTTCAACGTGACCTTACTGGCTGTGATGATCTTTTTGCCGTCCTTCTCGGAAACGACGCCCACCACGCTACCGGTCTTGGCTGCCTTGCAGATCGCAGGGTGATTGGCCTTGTGCGACTTCTCGTCGAGATAGTAGATCACGAAGTCACCAGCCTTCTCGCCCTTGACTAGGATCACCGTGGCGCACTCTTTGGCGTCTTCAAGCTTGAGGCCGCACATGGCGCAGGTGATCGTCCCTTTCAGAGTCACTTCCTTGGGGGCGTCGGCCTTCTTGTCGTCGGCCTTCTTGTCGTCGGCCTTCTTGTCGTCGGCCTTCTTGACATCGGCCTTCTTGTCGTCGGCCTTCTTGGGGGGCTCGTCAGCAGCCTGCACCACGAGCGCCAGGCAGAAGACCGCAGCCAGCCCCAGAACCATCATTCCAACCTTTTTCATGAAGAGTCTCCTTGTTGTATGTGACATGTGACATCCTCTCGTGGGCCACACAGCCGACACGCAGGGCTGTCACGTCACTTTGAATTTATAGGAACCTTTCGAGTGGTCGGCAACTGACGGCAAAGAAATAGGGCGCTTACCCGTCCGCACACTGCTGCCTTGAGGATTTCCACTCAACTCAGAAGTTCTTGCAAGCACTCGTAAGGATTGGGCAGCGGATCGGCCAGAAGCCAATTCGCGTCGAGCCAGAGTCCGGGAATGACGTGCGACCGAAAGATGTGATCGTCTTCCAGCGGCACCTGTCGATACTTGCCTTGCTTCAACCGATGAAATTCCACGCGCTGCCGTAAGGGATCAATGATCCAGTATTCGGATACTCCGGATTTCTCATAGATTCGCTTCTTGTCGATGTAGTCTCGCGACACACTGTCGCGGGAAACAACTTCAACCGCCGCGTCGGGGCTGCCTCTCATCTCCCTCCTGCTGATCAAATGGATTCGCGTCTTGCGTACATATGCAACATCCGGCTCCGGAGCGCGGTAGCGTGAGAGGCGAAAAGCAAAACGATTGACGAACACCCGGCCGCCAAGGTTCTTCGCGGAATTGTATCCGCGCACAAGGAAATCCACGAATCCAGTCAGTTCGTTGGAACGATCAGTATCGGGTGACGCCATGTAGATGACTCCATCCAGAAGATCAGCCTTTTGTCCATCGGGGACAATCCGGTAGAACTCGCTGGCCGTAACCAAGTCTTCCGCAGTTCTGGCCATAATCCGGTCTCCGCACCAGTACGGTTCTGAAGATCCGTCAGCACACATGCACTAACCGTCACTGACGCCTGTATCATTGTAGTTCAGACACCACTCCGGAGGATAGCCGGTTTCGTGCCTGTCCACCTCTCCCTTTGACGCTCCGCCCCGCAATTCGTACATTTTCACCATCGCCGTGCGGGAACCGGTGTGGAGGAACATGCTCCAGGGCAGGTTAAAAACCTGCCCCACGCCGTTTTCCTTGCGATGAACACTCTTAACCTAACAGGAAAACTTTCTCATGAGCAAGTACGTCTACTTTTTCGGCGCCGGCAAGGCGGAAGGCCGGGCGGACATGAAGGAACTTCTCGGCGGCAAGGGCGCCAACCTCCATGAAATGACCAACATCGGCCTGCCCGTCCCAGCCGGCTTTACCCTTGGCACCGATGTCTGCACCTATTTCTACCAACATGGGCGCAAATACCCGCCCGAGCTACGCGATCAGGTGACCGACGCCCTTCGGGGCATCGAAAAGGTCATGGGAGCGAAGATCGGCGACGGCACCAACCCGCTCCTTCTGTCCTGCCGGTCCGGCGCCCGCGAATCGATGCCGGGCATGATGGACACTGTCCTGAACATCGGCCTCAACGACTCGACGGTCAAGGCCCTGGCCAAGCAGTCGGGTAACGAGCGCTTCGCTCTCGACTCCTACCGCCGGCTGCTGCTCATGTATGGCGAGGTCGTCATGGGCCTCAAAGGCCATCACGATGAGCCGTTCGAGCTTATCCTGCATGAGGAGAAAAAGGCCAGGGGCGTCAAGCTGGACAACGAACTCGATGCCGACGCCCTCAAGAAGGTGATCGCCCGCTACAAGGAAGCGATCCGCAAGTACACCGGCAAGGACTTCCCCGAAAACCCGCTGGACCAGATCTGGAACGCGATCGGGGCCGTGTTCGGTTCGTGGATGGGCGACCGGGCCATGGTGTACCGGCGGCAGTACGGCATCCCCGACGAGTGGGGCACGGCCTGCAACGTCATGGCGATGGTGTTCGGCAATCTCGGCAACGACTGCGCCACCGGCGTGGCCCTGACGCGGGACGGTTCGCTGGGCACGCCGGGCCTGTGCGGAGATTACCTCATCAACGCCCAGGGTGAGGACGTGGTCAACGGCTCGCGGCCGACCAAACGCATCGAAGATACACTCGGCAAGGACATGCCGGAAGCCTTCAAGGAGTTGGTCGCGGTCGGCCACAAGCTGGAGAAGCATTATCGCAACATGCAGGACATCGAGTTCACGATCCAGCGCAACAAACTCTACATGCTGCAAACGCGGAATGCCAAGCGGACCGGTTTCGCGGCCGTGCGCGTGGCCTACGACTTGGTCCAGGAGGGCATGATCACTCCGGACGAGGCGATTTCGGCGAAGATGATACCGGCGGGCGACCTGAGTCAACTGTTGCAGCCGCTGTTCGATGACGAGGCCAAGAAGGCGGCGAGCAAGTCGGGCAAGTTGCTGACCAGGGGCATCCAGGCCGGCCCCGGCGCGGCTACCGGCAAGATGGTGTTCACACCGCAGAAAGCCGAGGCCCTCAAACAGGCCAATCCCGGAGCGGCCCTCATCCTGGTGCGGAAAGAAACGACGCCGGAAGACCTGCGCGGCATGAAGGCGGCCCTGGGCATCCTGACGGCGGTGGGCGGCGTATCATCGCACGCGGCCCTGGTGAGCCGGCAAATGGGAAAGGTATGCATCGTCGGTGCCGGCGAGATGGACATTGACCAGGCGGCCGGCGTGATGACGGTCCAGCCAGCGGGGGGCGTCAGCCCCCCGATAACCCTCAAGGAGGGCGACGACATCAGCATCGATGGCTTCACCGGCGAGGTGTTCGCCGGGCCTATCGCCACCCGGCCCAGCGAAGTGGTGCAGGTGCTGATCAAGAAAGAATTGGCCCCCGAAAAGGCGGATACCTACCGCCGCTTCCAGCAAATCATGGACTGGGCGGAAAAACATCGCAAGCTGCGGGTGCGCACCAACGCCGACCTGCCGGACCAGGCAGCGGAGGCGGTCGCGTTCGGGGCGGAGGGGATCGGACTGTGCCGGACCGAGCACATGTTCTTCGACCACATCGCCGAAATGCGCGAGATGATCATGGCGGAGACGACAGCGGCGCGGGAGGCGGCGCTGGCCAAGATGCTGCCGTTCCAGCGTGCTGACTTTGCTGGTTTGTTCAAGGCCATGGCCGGCCGGCCGGTGACGATCCGGCTGCTCGACCCGCCGCTGCACGAGTTCCTGCCGCAGGACAAGGCGGGCCGTGAGGAGATGGCCCGCGTGCTAGGCAAGAGTCCCGAGGCGGTGATACGTCGGGTGCAGGAGCTGCACGAGTCGAACCCGATGCTCGGCCACCGCGGCTGCCGATTGGGCATCGTCTACCCGGAGATCACGGCCATGCAGGCGCGGGCGATCTTCGAGGCGGCGGTGCAGGTCAAGAAGGCGGGCGGGACGGTCCACCCCGAGGTGATGGTCCCGCTGGCCGGCTTCCGCAAGGAACTGGTGAACCAGGAGAAGATCGTCCGCGCAGTCGCGGCCAAGGTATTCGCCGAGACCGGCGTGACGCTCGAATACTCGGTGGGCACGATGATCGAGGTGCCGCGCGCTTGCGTGACGGCCGAGGAGATCGCCAAGACGGCGGAGTTCTTCAGCTTCGGCACCAACGACCTGACGCAGACGACGCTCGGCATGAGCCGCGACGACTACGGGCCGTTCATTTCCGTGTATACGGACCCGAAAAAGGCGGACATCCTTCACGCCGACCCGTTCGCCACGATAGACCAGGAGGGGGTGGGGGCGCTGATGAAAATGGCAGTGGAGCGCGGCCGGGCGACGCGGCCGGATCTCAAGATCGGCATCTGCGGCGAGCACGGCGGCGATCCGGATACGGTCAAGTTCTGCCACAAGATCGGCTTGAACTACGTGAGTTGCAGCCCGTTCCGGGTGCCGATCGCCCGGCTGGCGGCGGCGCAGGCGGTGCTGGGGAAATAGATCAAAGGTCTACAACACGTAGCTGTGAACTTGATATTCGGGCTTACCGTGATTACCGCATATGAACCGCAAGGTAAGGCCAAGAAATCCTTCCGGCGTCGACAACGGAGAAAACCGAAATGAAAGAGCAGAAATTTCCCCCTGGCTGGGATGAGCAACGCGTAAAGGAACTTATCGCACATTACGAAACCCAAACCGAGGATGAGGAGTTTGCCGACATCGAGGCGGCGGCGCGGCCGAGGACATCACGCTCATGGCCATCCCGACCGAACTGGTTCCGGAGATTCGGCGCTGCTTGCCCGCAAGCAAAGTGCATGATCGATACGCTGCCCTGTAGCGATTGCACAAAAGGTCATGTACACTTTGGAGGTTGGCGATTGGTTCGTCATCGTTGGAGCGAGTTCCAGGAACGAATGGCACTGTTCTCAGGCTGCGTTTGTTTCTAACACCAAAGCCTATCTCTATTTGAGCTAGAACCTGGCCGTCGGGCCTGTGCCGGTCCTGGCCGCGCACCGTCCGTGTGCTCACTCTAAGGTGATCTTTGGCATCTTCCCGCCGCGCAGCTGATTTTTGCCAAAATTCAGCTGCTGGATACCTGGCCGGAGAACCTTCCCTGCCTAAGTTATCCCCAGTGGAGACCTTCCTGGGTTCGCACTCTCCTTTGTCAGCAAAGGAAGGCCTCCATGTCTTTTTCTACAACCCACAACCATAGTTCGCAATTCGACAATGTCCTCGCCCCCTTTTGTCATGCCGAGGGCTTGCCCTTCGCCGACGTGTTGACTGCCGACACGATCGCGCAGGCGTTCGCCGACGAGCAGGTCTCGTTTGGCCAAAGGGCGCATAGCTTCTGGACGCCTGCCCTGACGCTGTGGACCTTCTTGTCCCAGGTGTTGGATGACGGCAGCAAGTCCTGCCGGGCGGCCGTGGCCCGCGCCGTGGTGGCCATGGCTTTGACGCTGCCACGGCCAGAATATGATACCGGCAACTACTGCCGTGCCCGCGCCAAACTGCCGACGAACGTGCTCTGCCGCCTGACCTTGCAAGTGGCGGTGGCCTTGGAGAAGCAAGCACCGGCCGCGTGGCTGTGGCATGGGCGGCACGTCTCTCTCGTGGACGGCTTCACGGCCAGCATGCCAGACACCGAGGAGAACCAAAAGGCCTATCCGCAGCCGCAGACACAAAAACCAGGGCTGGGTTTTCCGCTTATCCGTTTAGTGGTGTTGTTGTCTCTGGCCACGGCCGCGTGTCACGGGCTGGATTGGGGACCGTACCAGGGCAAGGAAACGGGAGAACCGGCGTTGTTCCGCAGGTTGCTGGACCACTTGGAGCCCGGCGCGATCGTGCTAGGAGACCGCTTTTACTGCTCGTACTTTCTGCTGGCGTTGCTGCAGGCACAGGGTGTGGACGTGGTGACGCGGCTACATCAAGCCCGGATCAACACGTTCCGCCGTAGCCGGAATGTGGACCAGGACGACCGGTTGGTGATCTGGTCGAAGCCGGAGCAACCGGACTGGATGGACGACGCGACGTATGCGGCCATGCCCGAGACAATCCAGGTACGCTACCTCTACCAGCGGATTAGCATCCCGGGCTTTCGCGTGAAGCACCTGCACGTGGTCACCACTCTGCTGGATACGGAGGCGTATGCTCATGAGGATGTCGTCGATCTTTATCATCAGAGATGGCATGTGGAACTGGACATTCGGTCCATCAAATCGACCCTGAAGATGGACGTGCTGCGTTGCTTGACCCCGTTCATGATCGAGAAGGAAATCTGGGCTCATTTCTTGGGCTACAATCTTATTCGCAAGGTGGCAGCCCAGGCAGCGCTGCTACGTGGAGTACCTCCACGCACGATTAGTTTTGCAGCCGGTCAGCAGACGGTGCTGGGCGCCTGGAGCAAGTTGACCGAGGCGACAGTCGCGGAGCGGATCCAGATGGCCCAAGTGTTGTTGGTGGCGCTGGGCAAGGAGAAGGTGGGCCAGCGGCCGAACCGTTGTGAACCGCGGGCCATCAAACGACGGCCCAAGAAGCAAAAGCTGATGATGAAACCACGTAAGCAGTTGCAGGCGGAATTGTTGGCCGGGCATGGTGTGGATGACAAGGAGTGACGGCGGGTCTGTCCACAGGAAGTGGGTGATGACACGGAGCTGGTGGGCAAGAACAAACCGAAACACATCCGGGGAGACAGTGCGCGCCTGCGCGGCCAGCCAAGGCCATGTACCTCTCGATCTGTGCTTACGTTAGTAAAGATACTCAGGGCATCCTTATAGTAGATATAGCCTCGACGCAACCTGCTGCTGGAACGAGGGATCTGCCAACAGTGCCATTCGTTCCAGGAACTATTTCCGGAATAGACGCCGATGACATGCGGCATCGCAAAATGGTAATTATTCCATCCCTGACCAATCCGCGGGTTAGACACCGAAGGAACTTGACAGAGCTGGAAGGCAGGGTTTCAATGGGCTGGTGATACTACGCCAGTGAGCCGGATTATTGTGCCGGCGCCGGTTGCATGAATCACCATTTCGGCCTAAACGTGCGAGAATCAGCCATGACGCGACGATCCCGGATGATTTCGGTCTCTGCAGCCTTGATCGCCACCGCCGTCGTCGTGGTTGTCATCGTTATGCTTCACGAGGGCGTCGCGCCATTGCACATTCACGTTTTCGCCAGCTCGGAACTTTTGCTGCCTTCAGCGGCACCGCAAGGCAATTGGGGAGATCCAAAGGAAGGGGCACGCTGGGAAGAAGAGAGACGCAACATCGGAATCGAGCTATTGCGCCGCAAGGAAATTGGTCCCGTTCGTTGTTCGTTGCGAGTTCGGCCTGGCGCGGCCGCGCGGAGGGAGCCTGAACTGGAAGTTGTGTTAAGGAATGCTTCGGATGAACCCGTAACTCTTCGGATCCACCGTCTGCTTCTCGATACAGTAACGTTCATTTTTCGTGACCCCGACGACAAGGTAGTGAGTAGTTTTTGTTACGTTACTATGCATTCGACTTTTGAAGCAGAGTCCCCCATCATTCTTGGGCCAGGTGAGTGCAAGACCTCCCAGGTATTTCTATCCGTGGCGTCGGATCATGGTTTCCAACCACTGCGGCCAGGGCTATATTCAGTTGAGGCGGTATTTCACGAAAACAGTTTCTTTGATCCCCTCGGCCCAGACAAAACAATGCTGGCACGATCCAATCGAATCGCCGTGCGGGTTGGAGATCCTTGACGACGCTCAAAAGTCGGCATAACCCGGCCAAACCAGGCGCTGCACCTGCAGGATATCGGTGTCGAAGGCTTTCATTCACTCACGTCGGCATCGCGTTCTTTGTAGGCTGCCTCACAGATTTCGCGCAAAGTGGGATCGTCGCGGTATTTCCCGAAAAGCCCGGCCAAACCCCGGCGGCGAACCTCCAAAGCGACTAGTTCGCCATGATCTAGGCGATCGGCAATCTCCGATTCCAGCGCGGCAAGAGCTTCTTCGCGCGTCAATGCTGTGGCGCTCACGTGGGTTCGCGCCGAGGAGTGTGGCTTCGAATTGACCATTGGAAGGATGAACGGTCACGGGGAAAGTCATAGTGAGTCCCAGCTCGAATCGACGAATATCACGAATGGAGTCTATCAGAAATCCGCCAATGTTCGCAAGTTATCCTCAGCCATCATACTTCCGTCGCCACCTCACCACTCACCACTTTATTGTAGCGGCGTTGACAATATACCCGAATCGGTGGTAACTTAACTGACACGCCAGGTATCTCTTTGTGACGGGACTATGCAACAGGACCTCACCATCAACCGTGAGACCGACATTCTCGACGAGTGTCAGAAAACCATCGGTTACCAGTTCCGCCAGCCGGAACTCTTCGCGCGGCCTTGACCCATGCCTCCGGCGCCGACACGCGCCTGGCATCGAACGAGCGGCTGGAGTTCCTGGGCGATTCGGTGCTGGGACTGGTTACCTGTGAGCAGGTGTTCCATCGCTTTCCGGAGTACGAGGAAGGCGATCTGACCAAGATCAAGTCGGTCGTCGTCAGCCGGCGCACGTGTGCTCGGTTCAGCAAAGCCTTGAACCTTGGCGACTTCCTCTTCCTGGGCAAGGGCATGCACGTTCATACGGCCGTGCCCCCCAGTCTACTGGCCAACGTGTTCGAGTCGCTGGTGGCAGCAATCTATCTTGACGGCGGCCTGGAAGAAGCCAGAAAGTTCATTCTCAACTATCTCATGCCCGAAATCGAGCAGGTCGCCGAGGAAGCCCACGCGGGGAATTACAAGTCGCTTCTCCAGCAAGTAGCCCAGCGCCAGTTCGACTCCACTCCGCAATATGTGCTGCTCGACGAAAAAGGCCCCGATCATAGCAAGTGCTTCAAGCTCGCCGCCGTCATCGGCCGGCGCACTCAGCTCGGGCGCCTGGGGCCGAAACAAGAAGGAAGCCGAGCAAAAAGCCGCCATGAACGCCCTCGCCGAGATCAACGGTGAGCCTCTGCCGTACCCCAGCGACTAGACACCAAGGATGAAGGATGAAGGAGGTGAGTGGTGAGTGGTGAGTGGTGAATGGTGAGTGGTGACCGGCCGGTCTTTACCACTCACCACTCACCACTCACCACTCACCACTCACCACTCACTCCGTACTGATTCATCCTTCATCCTTCATCCTTTCCGGGGATTCCCATGATGCCTCCCTACCCTATCTACTGCTACACCCGCGATTGCGGCAAACTCGCGGAGTTCAAGATCGCTGCACGCTGGAGCGACGGCGTAACGGGAGAACTCAAGACCTACGCACTATGCTGTCCCGACTGCCTGCCGGCCTGGTTTCGCCGCAGTTGCGAGAAACAGGCGATGTGCCGGCGGGCCAAGAACGAGACTCTCGAAGTGCCGGGTATCTATGAGCTACGACATGGCCAGCGCAACCAGCAGTTGTCGCGGCGGCAAGACCTGGAAAAGCTCAGTTTTGAAGCAAAGGAGCCGCCGCTGCCATGAGTCGAGGGCACTGAGTTGAATTATGCTGGGATGGTGAGGCAGAATGAGGATCGAGGATGGAAGATAGAGGATCGAACAGCACGGCTGGTCCGGCTTCTATCCTCCATCCTCCATCCTCCATCCTCCATCCTCCATCCTCCATCCTCCATCCTCGATTCTCTGTCACCACCTCACCACCTCACTTTATCTCTCTTCATTGACAACCGTGACCCCGCCGTGCGCCACCGTGCCGGCGGTAGAGGGGATGGCGGCCTTCGCCTTGTTCGCGAATGACCCGGCCTGCCAGCAAGCGGTAGAAGAACAGCAGAATGAATGCCCCCGCCGTGGCCACGATGAAGCCGATCGGGCTGATCGGCGTGACGTGTTGCCCTTCCCAGAAGAACATGAGCGTCCCACAGCCGACAACGGTCCCGCCGATGCCCATGAGGAGCGTGGCGACCGGTCCGCCGGGGTCACGGCCGGGCATGACAGCTTTTGCCAGCAACCCCACCAGAGTCCCGAAGCCAACCCAGACGAGCACAGTAGTGGCCCACTTCCCGGGCCACTATTGGTAATTCCATCCCGATCATGATCAAAGCCTTTCGTCGGCCCCTCACCCCTACCCCTCTCCCCCGCGCCGGGGGAGAGGGGTAGGGGTGAGGGGGGCCACCCAGCGCATCCGTTACGGCACGGAGAACAGTTACATGTGTTATCGTCCAACCGCTTATCGTGACTTGGGACTGCTTTTTCCCAGATTGCGGGAATAGATGCGCTGAGAACACTGGCTTTTCCGGTGCGGTAAGCCAGGAAGCAGTGCTGAGTGATGGGTTATGAGTGGCAAGCAGAATGAACCACTTACCACTCACCACTCACCACTCACCACTCACCACTCACCACTCACCACTCATTCAAACAGCTTACTCACCGACTCATTAAAATGTATCCGCTTGATCGCGTCGGCCAGCAGCGGGGCGATGCTGAGGACCTTGATGTTGGGCAGCTGCTTGTTCGGCGGCAGCGGAATGCTGTCGGTGACGATGATTTGCGTGATGGGTGCATCGCGCAACCGCTCAATCGCGGGGCCGCAGAGAATGGCGTGCGTGGCACAGGCGTAGACTTCCCGAGCGCCGTTGTAGCGGGCCACGTTGGCGGCGCCCACCACGCTGCCGGCGGTGGACATCATGTCGTCGAAAATCACAGCTACCTTGTTGTCGAGGGGCGCTCCGATCAAGTTCGCCTGCTTCGTCTCCGTAGCACTGGTGCGGCGTTTGTCCACGATGGCGATGGCGCCGCCAAGCTTCTTCTGATAGACCAGTGCCCGCTTGATGCTCCCCTCATCGGGGCTGAGAACCACAAAGTCACCCGGTGGAATAGCCAGGCCGCGGATGTACTCGTTAATGACGGGACCGGCGTGCATGTGATCGACGGGAATATCGAAGAACCCCTGAACCTGGGCCGCATGGAAATCGAGCGCCAGCACGCGGTTGGCCCCGGCCACGGTCAGCAGATTGGCGACGAGCTTGGCTGTGATCGGCACCCGGCCCACGTCCTTACGGTCCTGCCTGGCATAACCGTAGTAGGGCAACACAGCCGTGATCCGGGCGGCACTGGCCCGTTTGAAGCTGTCGAGCATGATCAGCAGCTCCATCAAGTTCTCATTCACCGGTGGACAGGTTGGCTGGACGACGAAAATGTCCCGGCCGCGCACATCTTCGTCGATTTTGACGGTGATTTCGCCGTCCGGGAAATTGGAGAGCGTGATCTTGCCGAGCGTATCACCCAGGCTCTGCGCTATTTTTTCCGCCAGGGGGATGTTGGCTCGTCCGCTGAACACCTTGAGCATGTTGTTGTGGTTCATAATAGTTGCCTCCAACAAAGGATGAAGGATGAAGGATGAAGGATGAAAAAGACAAAGCGCCAATCATTCTGATTCATCCTTCATCCTTCATCCTTCATCCTTCATCCTTCATCCTTCATCCTTCATTATTAAGTCCCCCGCGCAACGGTGTCGTTCGTGGTCGCGCCGGTCTGATTTCGCCTTCCTCCTCTTCCTCAGTCTCCTCGGCTGCTTCCTCCATCATCTTGTGCTGGGCAGCCTTGATCGAAAGTGACATTTTGCGCGACGCCGGATCGACGCGGAGCACCATGACCTGTACTTCTTGCCCCTCCTGGACGACATCGATGATGCGGCGTACCCGCTGCGTGGCAAGTTCCGACACGTGAACCAGCCCTTCGACTCCCGGCTCCAGTTCCACGAACGCGCCGAACTCCATGAGCCGGGTGACCTTGCCCTTCGCCAGAGTTCCGGGAGGATAGCGGACTTCGATATTATCCCACGGCCCCGGCATGAGCTGCTTCATGCCGAGACTCACTCTGCGGCGTTCGCGGTCGATCCTGAGCACGGCGACCTTGACGCCCTGGCCCGGCTGAACGATCTCGGTTGCGTCACGAACTCGCGCCCAGCTCATCTCGCTGACATGTACCAGACCGTCCACGCCGCCCAGATCGACGAATGCTCCGAACTCGCGAACGGAACGGACAATGCCGTCCCGGACCTGCCCCTCGGCCAACTCTTGCCACAGCTTTTCACGCTTTTCCTCCCGCTCCTTTTCCAGGAGGTCGCGCCGGCTGACGATGAGGTTGCGTTCGCGCGGATTCACCTCTACCACGAAGCAAAGCAGCCGTTGGTTGACGTACTGCTCCAGGTTTTCCACGCGATAGAGATCGATCTGGCTGACCGGCATGAAGCCGCGGATGCCGTTGATCTCCACGGTCAACCCCCCCGTGTTGACGGCCGTGACACGGGCCTCGACGGTCATACCCACCGCAATGCTCGACCAATCGGCATGAATCGCCGCACCTTTGCGACATAGGCGCAGCAGTCCGTTGGCGGGGTCGTAGCCTTCGATTTGAACGTCCACCTCCGTGCCGATGGCGGGGATGCCTTCGGGAAACTGGATCGCGGAGAGAAGGCCCTGGGTACGCCCGCCCGGCACTTCCACGAAGATGTCGGCTCCGTGAATGGCCACGACCTTGCCCTTCTTGCCGGGGGTCTCTGCCGCGGGTGGTGCCTTTGCCTGCTGGCTGGCGGGATCTCCATAGATCTCCTTGTCGGAAAGGCCGCCGAGCGATTCCTGAAGCTCGCTTTCAATCTCCGCGTCGAGCCGGCGCAGAACGCGCAGCGGCGCTCCCCTCGTTCCCAAACTCAGTTTGTGTGGCGGCAAGTTTGAAACTTGCCCCCACAGGCACCGGCCCGATCTTGGGTTGAACCCGTTGCATCCCCTCCCGTCCCTCTCCCAGCGTCTGGGGAAGGTTGGATGGGGTGGAAATCACAGGTTTGTCAGTGTCGTTCATGATGATTCCTCAAAAGTTTCACTCTTAGACAGGCTATCATACGGGACAGCATACTTCAACAGGTTCTATACCAGCCCGCGGCGCCAGCAAGGGCTACGGCTGGCCCTTGCTGGCGCCGCGGGCTGGTATCTGTGTTAGAATGTGGAAACTCATGCGAAATCGATGGAAACTATTGTGGCGGATAGCGAAAGGTTGTCTCGCTATCGTCATCCTGGCCGCGGTGGGCTGGAAGTTTGTGCGCGATTTACAGACGCCTGGCCTGTGGGACCGGTCTTTCCGCCCCGGCTGGCTGGCTTTGTCCGGTGGCTTGTACCTCTTTGCACTGGCCTTTTCCGCGTGGTTCTGGCATCGGCTGATGGGGTCGCTTGAACAGAAACCGTCCCGCTGGCCGGCATTCCGGGCCTACTACGTCAGTCAGCTGGGGAAGTACGTTCCAGGAAAGGCGTTGGCGCTGGTGATGCGAGCGACACTGGTACGCGGTCCGCTAGTCAGCGGCGGCGTTGCAGCACTCGCCGCCATCTACGAAGTGCTGACAACGATGGCATCTGGAGTTGTGCTGGCGGTTATTCTGTTTGCGCTGCTGGGGGTTGTCGGAACCCGAGCGCCCAGCGAGGGACAACCAGGCCAAGCCATCGCTGGCGCTCGGGTTCCGACAACCCTGTCGGAACCCGAGTGCCCAGCGAGGGCCTGGATTGGGAGGGCCTCCGACAACTCATTTTCAGCCAGGACATCGAGGCATTCCAGCCGGATCGGACGGTCCTGGTTCTTCTCGCGGCCGGTCTGTTGGTGCCCGTCGGATTGCCACTCATCCCCGCCGTTTTCAATCGCGTAGTGTACTACACTTCCCTACCATTTCGGAAGGACGATTCCGTTCCCCTGCCTTGCCTGCGTCTGAGGTCCCTGGCGGAAGGATTGACGCTCACGTCGTTCAACTGGCTGCTCTTCGGTGTCAGCCTCTGGGCCGTGCTTCAGGGGACTCTGAAGGAACCGCCGCCGTGGAGCTGGGAAGCATGGGGACGTTTCATTGCCTACATGGGCGTTGCCTACGTCGCCGGTTTTGTTATCCCCGTCCCCGGCGGACTCGGCGTCCGTGAAGTGCTGCTGACGTTTTTTCTTCTCCATGAACTGACCGGGCCGCTCCAGGCAGAAGGTGATATGCCCCGCGCAACCGTCGAGCTGGCCGTCGTCGTCCTCCGCCTGGTCTGGACCACTGCTGAAGTGTTGGCAGCCGGGATCCTCTACTTGCTTCCCCCTCACCCCTACCCCTCTCCCCCGCCGCGGGGAGAGGGGTTGGGGTGAGGGGGGTTTTCAAGATTGCAGTTTCCGGTACAACAGGAAAAAGGATGAAGGATGAAGGATGAAGGATGAAGGTGGTGAGTGGTGAGTGGTGACCGGCCGGTCTTTACCACTCACCACTCACCACTCACCACTCACTCTTTACTGATTCATCCTTCATCCTTCATCCTTCATCCTTTTTCTTTGAGGCTTGCCATGCTATCCATCGTCATTCCTGTTCATAACGAAGAAAAGAGCTTGCCGTTGCTCCACGCCGAGATTGTCAAGGTGGCGGCTGGGGAGCGTCTTGAGGTGGAAACGATCTTTGTGGACGACGGCAGCACCGACGGCTCGTGGGGCGCTATCGCGGCATTGGCCCGGCAGCATGTAGGACGGATTGCCAATCCGTCCCACGAACCCTGGGTTCACGGCATTCGCTTCCGGCGCAACTTCGGCAAGGCGGCGGCACTGTCGGCAGGGTTCAAGGCGGCGCGCGGCGACCTCATCCTGACTGTCGATGCCGACCTGCAAGACGATCCGAAGGAAATCCCGCAATTCTTGAAAGCCATGGAGGGCGGCCCCTCACCCCAACCCCTCTCCCCCGCCGCGGGGGAGAGGGGTTGGGGTGAGGGGGGCGGCCTGGATGTCGTCAGCGGTTGGAAGCAGGTCCGGCACGACCCCTGGCACAAGGTCTGGCCTAGCCGGGTGTTCAACTTTCTCGTGAGCTGGTTGACGGGCGTTCGATTGCACGATCATAACTGCGGCTTCAAATGCTATCGGGCCGAGGTGTTTCGCGAGGTGCGCCTCTACGGCGAACTGCACCGTTTCATACCCGTGCTGGCGGCGGCCCGGGGCTTTCGCGTGGGCGAGCTGGTGATTCAGCATCGGCCACGGCAGTTTGGCCACTCCAAGTACGGCTTGAGCCGATTGGTGAAAGGATTCCTCGACCTGCTCACGGTCAAGTTCCTCACTGGGTTCGGGCAGCGGCCGCAACACCTGCTCGGCACCATCGGGCTGACCAGCTTCAGCGCCGGCAGCCTGGGCATGATCTATCTTGGCATCACCTGGATCATTAACTTTTTCTATCCGGGTAGCTTCCAGCCACTGCATGAGAGACCCCTGCTCACCTACTCGGTCGCGGCATTGCTGCTCGGCGCGAAATGATGTCGATCGGGTTCCTGGCAGAATTGATAACGGCGTATCAGGGCCGCGCCGAGGACGGCTACAGCATCGCCGAACAGACCTCGACTGAAGAAAGATGAGCGCAAACTCATGACTGCAAGCAACGGCACCAGCACCCGGCGCATGATCTACGGCCTGCTCATCACCGTGGCGGTGGCCATGGCCTGCGGGCGGATCATGGCAGTGCGCGAACTGTTTGATCCCGGTTTGTTTTCTCGTCCTTGGCCGGCGGACAGACCGAATCCGACCCCGACTGTGGGCGGCAACGACCGGTCGCGCTGGGCGACAATTCGCGCTGTGGTCGATGATGGCACCTACAGCATCGGCTACCGTGATTCCACCCCCGTCGTTCCCAGCATCGTTGCCAATCTGGCCGCTGCCGACACATTACAAGAATGCGTGCTGGCCACTGCCGCTTACCGCACGCGCATTGCCGGTGATCGTGGCATCAAAACGGAAGGCGGCTGGAAGGCCGTGGACATGGTGCTCGACCCAAAGTCACAGAAGTTCTATTCCAGCAAGCCGCCGCTGCTGCCTACGCTTGTGGCCGGCGAATACTGGCTGCTGAAGAAAACACTCGGCTGGTCGATTGTGGAAGACCGCTTCAACGTCATGCGTGTTATTCTGCTTACGATCAATGCACTGCCTTTCCTCATTTACCTTATCCTGCTCTCCCGTCTCTGCGATGCGTTCGGCGCCACCGACTGGGGCCGCTTTTATGTCCTGACGGCAGGTTGCTTTGCCACGTTCATGACGCCATTCCTTATTGCCCTGAACAATCACACGGTAGCAACGTGCAGCGTCATGTTTGCCCTGTATCCGGTTCTGCGGACGAAGTCCCCCTCACCCCTGCCCCTCTCCCCCGCTGCGGGGGAGAGGGGTTGGGGTGAGGGGCCGTCACCGCTTGCTCTCATGGTCTCCGGTTTTTTTGCCGGTTTCGCTGCCAGCACCGAACTGCCGGCCCTGGCATTTCTTGCTGCCTGGTTTGTGATCTTGATGGTGCGTACACCGTTGCGCACGCTGCTGTTTTTCGTTCCGGCCGCGGCTGTTCCCATTGCCGCTCTACTGCTAACCAACTATCTGGCCATCGGCGAAATCAATCCGGCGTATAGCAAGATTGATAGCCCGTGGTACAAGTTCGAGGGAGGCTACTGGAATGCAAAAAAAGGCATCGACGCCGCCGGCCAGAGCGAAGGCAAGCTAACCTATGCGTTCCATTTTCTGTTGGGACATCACGGCCTGTTTTCGCTGTCGCCAATTTTCTTCCTGACGGTAGCCGGCATCTTCCTCATCCTACGCGGCCGGCATAATCGCGACTCATCCGAGCCTGAAGCGTCAGCGAAGCAAACTATCCACCCTCCAACGTTCTTGTCCAGAACTCAGGAATTTTCAGCGACGCCAACGAACCCCGCTGGCCAACGTTCTTGTCCAGAACTCAGGCGTTTTGCGCCTCGCCCACGAAAGCGCTGGCCGCGCTGACACTATTCCTCACGCTGGTTGTCATTGCCTTTTACATTTATCGCGATGAACAGAACTACGGCGGCTGGACATGCGGCCCGCGTTGGCTGATGTGGCTGACGCCGTTCTGGCTCTTGACGATGCTGCCCGCCGCCGACCGGCTCAACTGTTGCCGCTGGGGCCGAATTGTGGCATACTTGTTGTTAGCCGTGTCGGTAGCCTCGGTGACCTATTCGGCGTCGAACCCCTGGCGTCATCCGTGGATTTATAACCTGATGGATGCGTATGGCTGGATCAAGTACTAGCGTTCGCGCGGCGATCTTCTGAAATTGGGGAAACCATGTCTAGCGGAGATGATCTCAACATCGACAACCGGGCTGCGGATGCTGAGCCGTCATCAATCATGTCACGCGAGCCTGGGGCCGAGGGGCTGCTTGCAGCCGTTCCACCACCGCCGATAATCGAGGATCTGCCGACGGTTCTGCCCGGGCCCAAACCGCCCCATCCGGGATTCTGGTGGTCCTTGTTGTGGTGTCTGGGCTTCTTGATCGTGACTCAGGTGCCCGGTGGTCCATCCTGGGTGTTGGGGTTGTTCTGGAAGTTCGCTCTTCCATCCCGGAGAGTATCTGCCCGCGGACCTCGACAATCCGAATGACCCCATTGAGATGTTCGGGAAGATTATGCAGGCAGATTTCGTCAGCAAGGTTTCAGCAGTTGCCTTTGCCATCACGGAAAGCCTCGTCATCGTCTTCTCACTTCTGGCGATTCTTTTGGTAGTGGGCCGGGACTGGAGACGGATCCTGGCAGTGAGGCGACCGAGCTTCACTCACACATTCCTCACTCTGTTGATGCTCCCCGCGCTGATGCTCGCGGGAGGAGCTGCCTATGAGATGACCAAATTAGTGGTTCCAGGCGTGGTTCACTGCGGCATTCCCGACATCGAAGATGTTGCCAAGTGTTTCAAGGGCTGGCACTGGTCGATTGCTGTCCTCATCATTGGACTCGGACCGGGTATTGGTGAGGAACTGTGGTTCCGTGGATTTCTGGGCAGGGGACTGGTGGGACGGCATGGTTACGTCCTGGGAGTCATGCTCACTTCTTTTCTCTTTGGCCTGATTCACATGCTGCCGCGTCAGGCCGTTGCTGTGATCGTGATTGCCATCCCCCTGCACTTCGTTTACATCACGACCCGTTCCCTGTTGTTACCCATGCTTCTCCATTTCTTGAACAACGCCGCCAGTGCTTTGGCAATCGCATCGGATGCTCCGCACATTCCTGGTCTTCAGGAACTTGAAAAGGCAACGCACGATCACCCTGTCATCATTTATCTGGGTGCGGCGGTCCTCATGGCAAGCGTTGGTTGGGCTTTCTACCAGAGCCGTGTGCGTTTGCAGCACACGGGTGAGGTCAAATGGCCCTGGCGTCCTGACTTTCCTGGAGTTGAATGTCCCCCGCCAGGATGCGGTTCGGTTATTGTCCACCCGCCGTTGAGCTTAACGTCTATCTTTTTCCTTATGGTGGCAATACTGATCTTCCTCGCTGCAAGCTTCTTCGCTCTGATCTCTAACATGACTCTCCTTGCCTGAACCGCCCTCTTGCCGCTATCGTAAAGGTGACAGTCGTGACATCGTGGTCCATTACTTCAACGGCGGCAAGATGACTGACGGCGCAACGGTCTATCTGGTGGTTCGACGGGAAGACGGTTTCGGCGACGTGTTCCCTTTGAAGACGGGCCAGCGTCACACCCTGGGCCGGGCTCACACCAACCACGTTGTTCTCAAGGACGACCTGTGCAGCCGGGAGCACGCCGAGATCTACTTTTCCGACGGCCGCTGGCGCCTCCACGACCTCAACAGCCTCAACGGCACGCGGGTGAACAGTTATCGCCTCGATAACGAATGGGGCCTGTCGCCCAACGACGAAATTCACATCGGACGCACCACCCTGCTTTTCGTAGAAGATATGAGCCAGCTGCCCGAAGTCCCACTGGTTGGGCGCGGCAACCAGGGAGTGTCGATCAAGAAGCGGCTGGGGCAAACACGCTTCCTGACCACCTCCCAACTATCCCCCAGCGGCACTTCGGGGCAGAGTGGGGGCGTACCGCCCACGTCGGCGGATGGGACAGCGGCTGTTCCACTCCCGGTGGTCGAGGAGAAGCACAGGCTCAGCCGCGACCTTTCCTTGCTGTACCGGCTGGCCCTCGAAATGGGTTCAGCGCTCAATCACCAGGAACTGGTACGCATCGTTCTCGACGGCTTGCTGGAAGCCGTCCCGGCCGAGGTCGGCGCCATCCTTTCGGTGAAAGAAGGCCGCGAGCTGGAAGTGACCGCACACCGTCACCGCGATCCGAGCCTGCATACCTATCATCGTGTTTCCGAATACGTCAGCAACGAGGTCCTGACCACGCGGGAAGCGATCCTGGCCGAGGACGTGGCCCGCGATCGCTACCTGCGCAACCGCGAAAGCCTGTCCGACCTGGGAGCGACCAGCCTGATCTGCGCCTCCGTGACCCCCCCGTATCCCCCCCGGGGCAGGGGGGGATACAGGGGGGGTGCTGGGCCTTATCCACCTTTATTGCACCGACCCTCATCGGGCTTTGGACGCGGAAGACCTGGAATTTTCCGTGGCCGTCGCCAAGCAGTTGGGCGCCGCCATCCACCAGATGCAGCGGCAGGACAAGCTGACCGCGGAGAACAGGTCCCTGCGCGACCAGTTGCGCGTGGAGAGCGAACTGGTCGGCAGCAGCGCGCCCATCCACGCCATCGAGTCACAGATAGGACGTGTCGCCTCGACCATGGCCACGGTCCTGATCCGCGGCGAAAGCGGCACCGGCAAGGAACTGGTCGCCCGCGCCATCCATTATTCCAGTCTGCGCAAGGACGGCCCCTTCGTTTGCCTAAACTGTGCCGCCCTGACGGAGACGCTCCTGGAGAGCGAACTGTTCGGTCATGAAAAGGGGGCGTTCACCGGCGCCACCGAAAAGAAGATCGGCAAGTTCGAGGCGGCCGACCACGGCACCATCTTCCTGGACGAGATCGGCGAGATGAGCCTGAGCACGCAGGCCAAGTTTCTCCGCGTCCTGGAAGGCCATCCGTTCGAGCGCGTCGGCGGCAGCGTCGCCATCCGCGTGGACGTGCGCGTCGTGGCGGCAACCAACAAGGCTGTCGAGCAGGCGGTCCAATCCGGCAGTTTCCGCCGCGATTTGTTTTTCCGGCTTCAGGTAGTGGAGATTTCCGTGCCGCCGCTCCGCGATCGCATCGACGACGTCCCCATGCTCGCCGAGCACTTCCTCCGCCGTTTCGTGCGCGAAACCGGCCGCAAGATTCGCGGCTTTTCCCCGGCGGCACTGAAGAAAATGGAAGACCACGACTGGCCGGGCAACGTTCGGGAGCTTCGGAACGTTGTCGAGCGCGCCGTCGCCCTGGGCGGCGGACCAATCATCGAAGCCTCGGACATCTGGCTGTCGTCCCTGGAGATCATTCCGCCGACAGTCAAACAGGGCCACCCGTCCTACGAACCCCTGCCTCTCGAAGAAGTGGAGAAGCACCACATCCTGGCGACCCTCAAGCATACCGACTGGAACAAGAGCCAGGCCGCCGCCGTGCTCGGCATCGAGCGCTCGACGCTGGACCGCAAGATCAAAACGTATGAGTTGAAAAAAGGATGAAGGATGAAGGATGAATAGGACAGCGGATTGATTCATCCTTCATCCTTCATCCTTCATCCTTTATTCTCCCAAGATGCCCGTGTCCATGTCCGTGATCTTCCGAGCTTGCGGGCGGCTCCAGTTGAACCTCCGCCGGCGCCCAGCCGAACACTCCTTGCAGCCAACCACAGAATAACGCAATAGCGGCCAGCCCGCTGACGCAAACGAGGCGTGACAAGAAGGAGGGCCCTTGGCTAATTTGCGACCATCCCAGGGCCACGAGTACCAAGAGCAGCAGAGCCGGCGCCCATGCTCCCTGTGCAAGCACTGGCCATGTCTTTTTCCAGTGTACCCCCCACAACCACCAGGCGATCCAGGCAATGAGTAACGACCAACTCCCCACGAATTGCAAAAGCTGCAAGGCCAGCCTGCCAAGGACAGTCACCAGTTCAACGATATTCTGCTGTAATTCGACCACGATAAGACCCTTCCAAGTGAAAAATAGCTTTCCCTGACAAGATGACAGGATGACAAGACGACCGGATCAACCCTGTGTCATCCCTTCATCTTGTCATCTTGTCATCCTGTCACTCCTCCCCAGGCCTCTCGGGCGGCTCCGCGGTTTGTGCCCCGCCCGATTCTTGCTGAAGCGGACTCTTGACCGGCAGGCGCAGGACGAACTTGCTCCCCTTGCCCGGCTGACTCTGCACCAGGATATCGCCGCCGTGCTCCCGGAGTATCTTACGACTGACGGCCAACCCCAGACCAGTACCCCGGGCGCCTTTTGTGCTGACGAAGGGCTTGAAGATGTCTTCCAGTTTGCCCTGCGCGATACCGATGCCGTTGTCCAGCACGGTGATCCGTACACAGTCGCCACCAGGCTCCAGCGCCGTCGCCACGCCTACCTGGGGTTGGTCGCGCTCTTCCACGGCATCGAAAGCATTGCTCACGATGTTCAGGACTGCTCGATGCACCCCCTCTGGATCGGCCTGTACGCTCGGCAGGTCTGGATCCAGGCGCGATTCCAGTTTGAGATCTTTTTCCCGGCCACGGCCCTGCATGAGTTCGAGCACGTCCCCCACCACCTGGTTAACGTCGGTCTCCTCCAGCAACGGTTCGCGATCCTTGGAGAAACTGAGCATGTCCATGACGAGGTCGTAAATTTTGCCCTGGTTCTTCTCGACGATCTTCCAACCCTGCTGGAGCATGGCATCATTCTTCTCGGTCAGGCCCATCTTGAGGATTTCGCCGCCGCTGCGCAGCCCCTGAAGGATATTCTTGATGTGATGCGACAGGGCGGCGATGGTCTGGCCGACGGCTGCCAGCCGTTCGGCCTGAACCATGGCCTGGTGGTAGCGGGTCTCTTCCACGGCCAGGGCGGCCTGGTGGGCGATGGCGATGGCCAGGGCCAGGTGATCCTCGCTGAACCTGTTGGAAAAGGGGTCAGGAACCTTTTCTGCCCGCAGAAAAGGTTCCTGACCCCTTTCCCCCTTTTCCCCCTTTTCCAGCGCCGCGGCGTTCGCCAGGTCACGCATGGTGGTGCGGGTATCAAGATAGAGCACGCCGAGCGTTTCGTGCCTCCCTTTCATCGGTACGCAGATGACCTCGCGAATGCCGAAACGGGCAATGCTCTGGCCGGCGGCAAAGCGCTCGTCGTGCTTGGCGTCGGCGACCAGCACGCCCTGCTTCTCGCGGAGCACATAATCCATGATCGTTCGGCTAATGGTCATCTTTTCCTGATGCCCGGCTCCCGCTCGCCAATGCACCGCCTGAGGCTCGAACAGGCCGGTATCCGCGTCGAGAAGCATGATGCAGCCCCGGTCCGCGTCGATCGACCGGAAGATCAGGTCCATGATCCGCTCCAGGAGTTGATCGACGTCCAGGATGTGACTGACCGCCTGAATGGCCTCGTACATGATGCCGAGGTTGGCGAGAGCGGTCTTGAGCCAGGGCCCCTGGGCTTGCTCTGGCTGGGCGAGAATCCGGCTGCCTTCCGTTTCGCCGATGGTCTTGACGATCGCCGCCGACAACTCCAGCTCGTGTCGCGCGATCATGTTGATGCGCTTGGCCAGGTCGCCGGGTTCTTGCGTCTGGGTACGGGTGCCGCTGTAGACAAGGACCGTTTGCCCGATCTGGATGTGATCGCCCGATTGCAGCAAGACGTCCTTGATCGGTTGGTTGTTCACAAAGGTGCCGTTGGCGCTGCCGAGGTCGAACAGGCGATGGCCGTCCGCCGTGAAGCGAAACTCGGCGTGGCGGCGCGAACACCTCGGTGTCGTGCAAACGAATCTGGCTCCTGGCATCGCGGCCCACGGTGAGCGCGGTTTCGCTCATGTCGAATTGCTTGCCTTCATCGGTGCCTTTGATGATAATTAAGCGAGGCACGATACACTCCCCGTCGAACAGCCTTCCTGCAACAGCGGCGAACCTTTATGCTACGGTAGCCGGACGGAGGTAATAGTGTCAAGTGTGCTGGTCATCTGCTATCATGGTGAGTGAACCAGGCGGTACGAGGAAACAGCACGTGGCAGAAGGCGCGCCAACCCGATCCGAAACGCCGCCGACCGCGGAGCAGGTTTTCCGCGACCATGTGCCGCGGGTCTATCATCTGGCCCGGCGCATGCTCGGCAGCGACGCCGACGCCGAGGACGTCACCCAGGATGTGCTCGTGCAAGTGCTGCGCAAGCTGCCCACCTTTCGGGGCGAGGCGGCTTTCCCGACCTGGCTGCATCGAGTCACCGTCAATGCCGCCCTGGCCTATCGCCGCAAACGCGCCCGCCGCGAGGTGTACGAGGCGCCCGACCCGCTTGATAAGTTCACGAACAACGGCCATCACCAGGCCCCCGTGCGCCGCTGGGCCGTCAATCCCGAAGAACAGACCCTCGACAAGGAAACACACCAGCTCATCGAGCAGGCCATCTCCCGGCTGCCGACGATCTATCGCGATGTATTCGTGCTGGCGGACGTGGAGGGATTGCCCAATGCCGAGATCGCCGACATGCTTCATCTGGGCGTCGCCGCCGTCAAGAGCAGGCTGCACCGTGCCCGCCTATTGATGCGCAACGCGCTGGCCCCTCATTTCGAGGAGGTGTCGCCATGATTACTTGCCGTGAACTGGCGGAATTCTTGATTGACTTCGTATCGGACGAACTGCCGCCGGAACAGAGGGCTTATATCGAACAGCACCTGGTCTGGTGCCCACCCTGTGAAGCTTTTCTGGAAACCTATAAAGCCACGATCAAGCTAACAAGGCAACTGCCCCGCGCCCCGTTGCCCCCCGAATTGGTGCAGCGTCTGCGCTGTGTGCTGGAAAAGATACGCAAGGAAGACAAAAGTGGTCAGGAGTGAGTGGTGAGTGGTGAGTGGGGACCAAGCGTTCGTCGCTGAACTGAAAGTCGAAGCCTATGACCTCATCCACAGGATCAACAGCTACATTGCGTACCTGAGGAAAACAAAACAGGGCGGAGAAGATTGATTACCACTCACCACTCACCACTCACCAGCCTATACAAGCCCCAAATCAAACGTATTGGAGATCGAACGCCATAGCCACCATGCGGCGGAATGCCAGCTGCACTGGATTTTCACCTGCCCCATGGTGCCGGGGCAGATGGCGTTGTCGCGCCGGACGTCGTTTTCGTCGAACTTGACATAACAGAAAAAGATGGGGCTTTGCGGGACAAATGAATCGGGCTTGTCGGGCCTGGCGAGCGGCTTGACCGCGACCGGCCCGCCGGCACGACTGGTCAACTGGATGGGAATCTTGTCGTCACCCGACGACGCTTCCAGGCGAACGAGCTTCCCTTGCCAGGTGTGGGCGCCGCGTCCGTGGACCCGGATGGTCACGGGCAGAGAGCTTTCGTCATACCTTTGACCGGTGCCGGTATCCTCCCCGCCCCAGTCGTCCAGCAAAAGTTTGCGGTCGGCCGCGGAGATGGGCACACGGGCACGAAGAAAGTTGCGGTCGCCGATGCGGCAGAAGGTCATCTGATTCTTCTTGACGTCCCATTGCTTGCCGACTTCGTCCATGCGCGGGGGATTGATCACGATGCCTGCCCGCGGCGCCTTGACGACAAGCTTGTCCCGCATCTGGAGGTAAGTGCTCACGGCCACCGCGTCCCTAAGCTCTTCAGCCATGATCTCACTCTGTCGAACATAGACGTTCTGGGTACGGGTTGGATCGAAGTCGTTGCCGGAATCCTGGGCCTCCTGTCTTCTCGCCAGGTGCGGATCGGCCAGGACCTTGTCGACCTCCATCTTGATCGCCTCCAGGTTCCTCTGAGTGGTCCTGTGCTTGGTTTCAGCGAGGATCAGACTGTTATCCAGAAGGAAATGGCTGAACACGGCGAGGATTTGATCCTTCTCGACTTGCTCACCGTCACGTACCAGGAGTTCTTCGAGCACGGGCGGCCTCTCCAGCTTCTCCCAGAGCGGCACGTCCACTTCGACAACGTGATTGGGATCAAATTCCACGAGGGCCTGCTGGCGCACCCGGCCGACCGGCAGCGGCACCAGGAAAAACGCCAGCACCAGTGCAACAACAACGATGGCAGTGATGGTAGAATTCAATGCTTTCATGTCGGGCAGCCTCCCACGTTTGTGAATGTTCTTCCCCAGGTTATAAATTGGCCATACCACCATGGAACCCATTGAAGCGATCATGAGCATCCTGGTGAAGATCGCCAACTTCTCAGGCAGCCAGTTGGACATGAACCACAAGATGGAGAAGGTGATCACCCAGCGGTAGATGTAACTGATAATTGCAAAAGCAAGAAAGAGGATCTTGCGGTCGAGAGCCATGTAGGGTTCGGGCGGGACCTCGATACCCAGGCAATATTCCATGACGCAGTTGCGCATGTAGCGGTTGGAACGGTTGCGCAAGTTGGGGATTTCCAGCCAATCGGCCAGCACGTAGTAGCCGTCGAAGCGCATGAGCGGGTTGGCGTTGAACACGAAGGTGCTGACGCTGCAAACGATCATCAAGCTCAACGATAAGTTGTGGATGAACGGGTGCGATTTGCTGTACCACCAGACGAACGTGGCAATGGCGGCGATGATCAGCTCGACGTAAATGCCGGCCGCGCTGATCACGATGCGTTTCCATTTGTCCGGCAGGCTCCAGGCGTCCGACACGTTGCAATACAGGCAGGGAGTCAGCACCATGATCAGCGCCCCCATTTCGTGGACTTCCCCCCCGAACGCCCGGCAGCTCAGTCCGTGCCCGAATTCGTGGATGACCTTGACGACCCCCATCGCCACCCACAGGTAAACCATGGTCTTGAAGCTAAAGAATTCGTTCCTGTCCGGAATGTTTGCCCAGAATGTCTGGAAATTGATGGCCACCAGCAAGACAGCGCCCAACATGACCGCGATGCTGAAAACCAGGAACGTGATGGTGAAGATGAAACGCGTGTAGCGCAGCATCCGTGTCAGCAAGCGATCGGGATCGAAAATGGGCAGCTTGATGTAGAGGATGTTGGTGAAGACCTGCATCCATTCCATGCGCAGGCGTTTGCGGCGCCGCTCGAACAGTTGCTTGCCCGCCTGGGCGCTTCGTTCTGCCCCAGCCCGGCTGTCAGGAGCTGCTGAGCGAAGGCTTCCAGGTCTTCCAGGGTGAGCCGTTCCGGGCGGAAGCGTTTCTCGAACTCCTTCTGCGCCTCGTCGAGCGTGTGCGTGCCGTTCATGAATTGCAGAAGAAAGTGCTCCTGTTCCTTGAAGCGGTAGTAGCGCAGGCTGACGGGGTCCTTGATCACGTAATAGGTGCGGCCTTCGTACTTGTGCGGCGCGATGTCGAGATCGTCGCGCAGACGCACGCGCACCAGCTTGCGGCGTTCGAGCAAATCGGTGGAAGCGGTTTTGTCCATGATTCACAATTCTTAGCGAGCAGCCCTGATTCACAATTCTTAGCGAGCGGCGGGGTTTACCCCCGCCGTAGTCCCGCCGGGATAAACCCGGCGGCTCCGCTCTCTATTTCAACGCAGGAATCACTTACCCTTGCCCGGCTCCGCAACAAAGGTCGCCGTCGTTCCGGGGATGAGTCTGCCGTCCTTGTTGTCGATCTCCGCCCAGATGCGCACCTGTAGTCCACTGGTCTCCAGGTAATCTTTCCGAAAGGGCGATCGTCGCCGTCAACTTCTCGCGATTCAGCTCGTTCTCGCCGGGCACGGGCCACACCAGCACCTGGCGGTCCTTCATGCCTGTCACCACGAACGAGCCGTCGGGAGAGAACGCCCCGCAAGTGGCGGCCGCCCCGGTCCAGACAAGATGCCAGAACTCGTAGGCGCGGGATTTTCCTTCCGGAGCACGCCACAGTTGCAGACGGCCTTCCGAAGCCGCGGTCGCCAGGATGACCTTGCCGTTGGGTGAGAATTGAGCCATCGTCGTGAAGTTCACCGATGCCGACGGGTATTGCAGCACACCTTCGGTCTGCCCATCTGGTAGTGTCAGGACGCGCAACTCCTTGCCCAGATCGAACAGGACGCGCTTGCCGTCCAGGCTGACTCCCGGAGCGGTCACATTGCCGCTGCGATGGTCGAACCGCGTCGGGATGCGCTGGGCACTCTTGGCGCCCACCTGCCAGTAGATCAGGGTGCTGTCGCCGCCGGCGGAAACCAGGTGGTAATCGGGTTGCACATCGGGCGTGAACTGCACGTAGGTCACCCGGCCGCGATGGCCCGCCTCAAAGTTGTACTCGAGCGCCCCCGTGACCGCATTCCAGACGCGAATCTGCCGGTCCTCGCCACCGGTGACGCAGAACTTGCCGTTGGGGCTGAACGCCGCGCGATTGATAGGCCCCCGATGGCGGTCCGCCAGCTCGACAGAAACCTCCTTGAGCAATTCTTCGTGGCTTTTCTTCCCGACTTCCTTGCGGTTGGCCGCGAGCTTTCGCAGCGTGGCAAGGTTCCAGATGCGCCCGGAGCCGTCGTTGCCGCCCGTGAAACACAACTCGGCGTCGGCCGCCGTCCTGGGCGTGCAGGCGACGGACTTGAGGGGGATGACTCCACTCGGACTCGGATGGGACAGAATCCACAGGTCCCGGCTGCTGCCACGGTCCCAGATACGCAGCGTGCCGTCCTCGCCGACGGAAACAATCTGGGGATCCTTCGGGTCATTGCTGACCGCCACGCCGTTTACTTCCTGGAAGTGGCCGGTCAATACCTGGATGGGGCTTTTGGGCTGATAAGGCTCGACATCCACCTTCCGGCCCTTGTAGAGAAAATTCTTGTGCTGCATGTCCGCCAGCGCCTCGATCCGCACCAGATTGGGGTTCTGAATGTACATTACCGGTTCCATGTTCCGGACCGCTTCCCCCTTTTGCTTCAGGATGGCCTTGATATCACCGGGGATCTTGCTGCGAATTTCGTGGTGGTTCAGTTGGGTCAAGGCCTGCGCTCTAACTCGCGCTTGCCGAGATTGATGGCTTCCCTCTTGCTCACTTCCTCGAACAAGTAGCGGAACCAGGTAAGCTCGTCGGCATGGAGTTGCTCCTGGGAAATGGCGGGGTTTCTACGAGCGAGTTCCTGTGACGTGCGATAACGGAATTCCGCTTCTTCTTTTGTTTTCTTCGAGGCATTCCAATCGGCTTCCGCGGCCCCAAGTTTGGCGGCCTTCATTCCCAGCTCATCCAGGGGCAGGGCGGGATCGATGATGGCAACGATTTGCCCTTCCTCGACGCGGTCGCCTTCCTTGAGGCGGCGAAATTGCTTCGTTTGCTTGGTGACATAGACCTTGCCCGGTTCAATCAGGTCGTTTTCTCTAAACGCACGGTAGAGCTTGGTTCCCTCCTTGTCGGATCTTACCGTCCAGATCTGATCGCGCGGCACATTTTCTCCCTCCTTGATCTCGATGCCGACGAAGCCGACGGTGGCCCTGATGATAAGGTCCGGGGGGACGACCTCACCGGGCTTGATCTCCGTGCCGATCAAGAGAACCTGCCCTTCACTATCACGCTGGGTGGCCACTTCCTGCTTGTCCACGACCGCCACGTGGCCGGTGACGACGATGCGCGACCCTTGCTGGTCCGATGTCGTAGCCTGTGGAGCACCCGCGGCGGCCGGTACCGGGGTGAGCGCCACCAGCCTGGGACCGGGGCCTTCGGCAACCAGCCGGGGTGCCGCCTTGTCCCCCGCCTCGGCATGCGCGGCCGGTCCCGCGCGCTGCTCGCAGCCCGTTCCGCCCAGGAAAAGAAGTCCCAGGGCAACCGATCCCAAAACGCCCAGCACCGCAATGCAACGAGTCATGGTCAAACTCCCAAGAATGAGTCGTGACTGGAAACCACTCACCGCTCACCACTCACCACTCACCACTCACCACTCACCACTTAAAAGAAGAAAACAACCTTTTCGTAGAAGAACTCCCACACGCTATAAAACAGCGAGTAGCCGAGGGCGTGACTACCGCAGCGAATCTTGGCATGGACTTCCGTGCCATGAACGAGAAGCTTCTTGTTTGCGGGGTTTTCAAGGCTCCGGGCCGGGTCGAGGCCTTCTCCGGAGAGGCGCACAAAGGCGATGACCACCGGCTCTGCTTCGCCCGCGCCGCCGGACGATTCGTTCTTGTCGGGGTTGGCCTGACCACCGATCTTGTTACGGTTCAATTTGCCTTTGAATGTCCGCGTCGGGTCGCTTTTTACCAGCAAGTCCACGTCAAGCTCGGCAAGTTCCCCGTCCGGCTTGCTGGGATCCTTCGGTTTGAAAGCACGCAGCACCTGGCCGATGTGCTTCTGGGGAATCTTTATCTCGATCTCCCAGTGGCCGTCGACGTTGGCAATGCGCATGATCGGTTCCGAGGGATCGACCGTACGGTTGGTAAGGTCCTGGAAGTCTTCCGTCAGCACCGTCCAGTCTCCAGGAGCGCTTGTATCCGGGAGTTTGGGCGACCGCAGCCAGAGGTGCCCCGGTATGGCCTGTTCATTGGTGTTGTAGGCATGCATGAGCAACTCTCGTTCCGTGACCTTGCCGGCGCGCTCCGCTCGTTTCCCCGCGATTTGACCGTCGATCCGCGGGCGATGTCGTTCCGACGCTTTATCGTACTGCACAAGGAGGGCATTCAAGACGTCCTCGTCGCCTTTGATCGAAGCGGCCGACTCGGCGAGCCGTTGCTGGAGCTCCTGACTGTAGGCCTCCGCCAGGTCGTGTCCCTCGCCAAACTTGTCGCCCGGCTTCACGTTGACGCTGACGATCTTGACCCTTTGTGACGAAGAGATGAAACGGCGCGTCTCCGGCATGAGCTTGCCGTTGGACTCCAGCTTGAGGGGATACGGAATGACAATCAAAGCCGCGAGGAGCACGAGCGCGCCGACGGCCGAACATATGATGATGGCCCGCGTCATCCCGCCCAGCCCTTCCTGCACTTTGGCCAGCGGTGACCAGATGAAGCGCATCGGAATGCGGCGGTGCTCGACGGCGTTGTACAGGGCGCTGGCACTGTGCCGGCCGATGACCTCCAGCCGGGCCACCATCTGCTCGGCCGCCAGGGGCGGCTCGAACGACTCCATGATGAGGGCCGAGCGCGGCGGATTCTTGTTTTCATTCTCGATCTCACGGTCGTCGCGAAGCGGCAAGATGACCAGTAGCTTGCTGTTGCTCTCCTCCAGGTACTTGTCCAGGGCGTGCAGGACATTGGGCGGCAGACTGTCGTCTTTCTCGCCGTTGAATGCCAGCTTCTCGCCCCAGCGAATGACGGCATCGGCAAGCTTGCGCATCAACACAATCAGGTTCGACCGTTTCTCGACCACGTCGGCCCCGCTGACGGCGGCAACTGAGGTGCGCTTGCCGTAGCGGACGGCCACGCTGAACGCGGTCGCAGTTGATAAGGCGGCGGCTTTCGTTGGCAATGATGTAGCCGACCTCGACGGGGTTCAGGCTGGTGTGTATTTGCCGCGTAAACGCCTCCATCTGCGTCCACACCTGCTGCTGTCCCACCATCTGCCGCAACATGTGATTGCGGTTATAGCGTGAGGCCAGATCGGCCATGTGGGCCAGGAACTGCTGGAAGCCCTTGACGGCGTTGGGATGCCGGTCGGCGCTTTGCCAGACCTCCACCAACCCGGCCACCTGATTGTCCACGAGGATGGGAGCAATGAGGACCATGTAGTCGGTGGGGTTGCCGGGAGCGGCTACGCCGCCTGCCGGGGCGCCGCCGCTGGCATGAGGGGGCAGATGCAAGGGCTGGCCCTGGGAGACCGCCTGGCGGAGCAGTTGGTCGTGGGCTTGCCGGTTTTCTTCGCTTTGATCCAGGCCGACCTGGTGCATGTTGATCTGGTACTGGAGCTGCAGATTGCCCTGCGCCGTGCGGCCCCAAACCGCGGCGGCCGGCGCCGTCAGGGCGGCAAGCACGCGCTTGAGAAATTCGGCATAGTAGTCGGAAGGCAACATGTCCTTTTCCGACAGCTGCGCTACTTCTTCAATCAAGCGGTTGATCTGCTTGCGGGTTTCTTCAATCAAGGCGACATTGGTTTGCGGCTCGGGACCTGCACTCACCGGGAGACCTCATTCTGCTAATAGGACAAGGGAGATTGGGGTACTACTCACATTCCGCAACTCACTATGTTCACGCGTTGCCTTTGGGCTGACAATGAATTTGCGGCGCTTTCAGGTCCCCGAGCAGTCCATGCCACCGGCACAACCTGCGCAATCAGAGTCTTCACCACACGACGGCCAGCGCTTCCTCTCTGCCGGCACAGACCGCCTGGCTGCACGCGAAGACCGGAGCAGTCGCGATCGGGTCCGCTCCTGCCCAGGAGTCATGAACGGCAACGGCGCCCAGGGCATGGAACGTACTAGGCGGGTTGCGTGGCTCCAGCTCCTCGAAGCCCAACCGAACCGTCCTTCGCGCCGGTCGCGAGCCGCCGGCTGAAACGGGTTCCTGGTCATGTTGTGCCTGGTGAAGGGACCGGTGGCCGCCGACGTAAGCAGCCGCGCTGCCGTCGTTTTCGGCGCCCGCGATTCGCGCCGCGGCCCGCCTGAGGATGCGCGATGCCATCTGGTCGTTCAGTTGACCATGTGGGTAGTCCGTTGCCCGCGTTTCCGCCAGCGGAACCAGGTCCTCGATCATGCGACTGAGGAGTTCGTCCCACTTATTCTGCTCCATGAATCAGCACTCCAGAAAAATGCGTCGGTCCAGGCGAGTGGCAGGAAATGTCCTACCCTTCGCCTTATTTCGTTCAATTATCCCGCCAGAGGTCGCGCTGGCCCACTTCTCTGGACAGATCGTACACCTCGTACCCGCGGTCCTGCATTTCCTTGCGCAACCTGGCCAGAATTCTATGGGCACGGGTACGGATGGCTCCGGCGCTCATGCCCAGCTCGCCGACCAGCGGCCGCGTCCAGTGTCCATTGCCGCGGGCGCAGGCATAGGCATGGATGATGCAGCGGTCCAATTCAGCCAACGTCTCCAGAATCTCCATCAGATCGTCATGGGCATCGGGGAGATTCTGCGTGGCGTCGTCCATCCGTTCGTCGGCCACGTCAAAGCCGCTCGCCGAGAAGGGCCGTTCGAGAGCCTGCGCCTGCCGCCAGCCGATTTTGAACGTGTCAATGGCGGCGTTACGGGCGATGTGCAAGAACCAGTTGAGAAATGAACCTTTTGCGGGATCATAGCTGTGCCGGTTCTTCCACACGCGATACAGCGCCTCGGCCAGCATTTCTTCGAGGTCGCCCTCCCTGAGTGACGGCAGGGCCAGACGGAGTTTCCCGATGACCAGACTGCCGAACGATTGCAGGATGTCCTTGAGCGCACCCTGATCGTCCCGCTGCAGACGGGTGACGATGTCTAACTGCGCATTGGCAGAGAGGTTCGGCATGATACTGGTCATCGTTTTGGGATCCCGTGGGGTGAACATGCCTGGTTCCCCTTCTAATTCTACGACAGCGCGTTTCACAGTCGAGCAATATTTGTGCCGGGCAAATACCTGCAATGAAATTGCCGCAATGACCATGTCCGGTCCTTTTGACGGCCGGACACGGCTGTTACGCTGTAAGATGTGTTTTAGCTTGAAGATACGTCAAAACCATGGTGCTGCAGGCCTCAATTTGACCAGCGATTTTCTGGGGCCTATTATTTTTACTTGACAGCTGATTTACAGCTGTCTAAGATAGCCAGCACACGGACGCAAGCTGCCCCTCTCGGCAACTTTGTCTAATTAAATATGGCGGTTAATCGCCTGTAAGAACCTCGATACGCCAAACAGCCCATTGTTTCCCCGCCATATTTAATTAGACTTTTCAGCCCCTTTCCCTAGTCTGTTCCCATTGGCTTCCCCTGTTTCCCTACCAGCAAGGTTACTTATGTTCCATTTCGACGTCGACCGCCATGCCGCTCGTCGGCTCCACAGGCTCCCTGTCCGTCCCTGAAAACGACGAGATCGCTCGCAAATTGGCCATGCTCATCGAAGGCGATTGCGAAGGTCTTGGCCCAAACGCTGCTGCCGCCAAGTTCGGCCTCAGCAGACAACGTTACTTCCAACTTCGCCACCTCCTGTATACCCAAGGTGCCCAGGCATTGCTCAGCCAAAAACGCGGCCCCAAAACCAATTACCGCCGCACCCATGAAGTCGTCCGCCAGGTCATTCGCTATCGCTTCCTTGATCCCGATGCTTCCGTCGCTGTCATCGCCCAAAAACTACGCCAGACCGGTCTCCCCATCAGTACCCGCAGCGTCGAACGCATCATCGAACAGTTCGGCCTTCAAAAAAAAACTTCATCGCTACCGCCCCCAGCCTGAGCCGCACATGGAGACCCAAAAGACCCGCACCCGCCGCAACTGCAACCCTGCGATCCAGCCAGCCTGGAACGCGGCGTCCGCCAACTCCTGGCCGACAAGATCAGCGGCAATCTGGTCGGCCTCTGGCTGTTAGTCCCCGAGCACCTCCGCCTGGGCACCTGGGATCTGCTCTGCGGCTGGACCGGTCAACCCGGCGAACGCCTGGAGCCTCGTTTGGCTTTGCACCTGGTCCACGAAACCGCCCTGGGGATCACCGGTCTGCGTTATCAACGCTGCTTGACTCAGAGCGGTTTCGAGTTAGCCCAGGGATTGCCGTTTGTGGCCAGTGATCGGGCCATCCACCTGTTGTTGGCCGCCCACACCGTGACCGAGGCCCAGAACCTGCAAATTGCCCTCGGCAAACTCCGCCGTGCTTCGGGCCACTTCGTTAGCCGGCTGTTGGCTCTCGATCCCCATCGCGTCCGCAGCTATAGCAAACGCCACATGCGCCAGCATCGGCACGAGCAAGGCAGCAAGCCAGTCAAGATGGCCCAAACCTTCTTTGTCCTGGATGCGGACACCTACCAACCGGTCTGCTTCACCACCGGCACCGCGGCCCGTACGGTCACGCAAGCCACTCCCGACTTACTCCGCCTGGCGGCCGACATTCTCCAACCGCAGTCAGACCAAACCCTGGTCGTCGCCGATGCGGAACACTTCTCGGCCCACCTGCTCGATCAGGTCTACCGCGACACCCGCTTTGACCTGCTCGTGCCCATGCCCAACCGCCGCTCCTTACAGCAGAGCCTCGGCAGTCTGCCCGCAGCAGATTTCACGACCCACTGGGCTGGCTATGCCACCTGCAAAAAGCCGTACCACATGTTCAAGAGGGGCAGCGGCCCCTTCGTCCAATTCATCCAGCGTTGGGGGGAGCGACCGGAGGAGTGGCACTTCAACGCCTTCCTGACCACCCGCGATCGCGATGAAGTCGCTGCCCTGACGCAGGACTTTCCCCAGCGCTGGCACATCGAAGAATTCTTCAACAGCAACCAGGATCTCGGCTGGCAGCGGGCTGGCACGCAGAATCTGCATATTCGCTACGGGCAGATGACCATGGCCCTGATCGCTCAAGCGGTCATCCACCAATTCCGGCAGCGGCTCGGCGAACCTTACCTCAATTGGAATGCGAGCCATCTGGCCCAAGAGGTCTTTCGCGGTTTGGACGGCGACGTGCGCGTGAGTGAGAATACGATCATCGTGACCTACTACAACGCACCCCATGTAGAGCGCTTGCGGGAGCATTACGAAAACCTGCCGGCAAAACTCAGCGCCGCCCATATCGACCCGCGTTTCCCTGGTTGTACGGTTTGAAACTTGACTTCCGCTTCCGCTAAGGGCTTCTCCAGGCAACCCCCGACATGGGGAAGTAAAATAAATAGGCCCCAGAAAATCGCTGGAAGAACGGCGTGCCTTTTCGTTCGGAAAATCTGGCCTTGCAGGTCGCACAGCGGAGTACGCGGCGTTGCTTATTGGGGCCATAGTGGTCGCAGACAGTCAGGTTGCCAGCCCCACGTTTGCCGTAGTCGGGACACTCCGTGTTGTGGCAACAAAACCGCGACAGGTCGTCCATGCTCTGCCCTCCGTGGCAAGTGTTTCGGTCACAAGGCGACCCAGTTTATACAAAGCACCGCCTCGCCGTGCAATACCAGCAAGACACCAGGCAGAATCGCAGTTTGTGGAAAACCGAGCCGGAGCGCTTGCTCCCAGGACACGATGGTTCCTCCAACATCGTCTACGATGAGGCCGGAACACTGTACTGCTATGACAAGGTGAGCGAACCGCCGGTGCGGCACCAGATGGCCTACATTGGCCACGAACCCGAACGCGGCACCTTGAAGTACCGCTGTCCGGCCAAACACGAAGACTGGCAATGTCCCATGTCGTCGATTTGCAACGCCGGCAAGAGCTATGGCAAGACGGTCCGCATCAAACAAGAAGAAGATTTACGGCGTTTCCCGCCGATTCCACGCGCCACCAAACAATTCGAACGCTTGTACAAGGGGCGCACGGCCGTGGAACGCGTGAATGGGCGGATCAAAATTTACTGGGGTGCCGATGGGCAACATCGTCGGCGGTCCGCGTTTCCATGCCTTCCTGGGAGCGATCATGGTCGTGCATCTCGGCATGGCCACGGTCTTGGCCAGCTTGCCACGGCGGGAAGGGACTCTCGGCACAATGAAGTTGTCGCCGATTGCCAAAACGTTGCAGGAAGAAATGGCCATGGCGTAACCGGGCGCTACGCCCCTGATCGTTCGTTTCCACCTCTACTCTCTCCACCGTGCCGGCAGATAACCGCACAGCCGCCCCCGGCGGACGCGTTCGGCGTCCGTTTCCTGCTTATCCTCAGTTGCTGCTACGGCCGCGATTGGGTCTAGCCGCTGGGGCCTCTGGCCCCGGCGGCAAGGGTTCCGCTGTCCGTCTGTCCAGAATCGGGAGAGGTGGCAAGGGGCCGACATCGCAAACGGCTTGAACGGCGGGTGGGGCTGGCAGGTCCGGTATCGTTGCGATAAACTCAAGGCAGGCGATCGGCACTGTGCCGAACCGCCGTAACATCGTTGGCATTACCAAGGAGATAGCCAGGTCATGATCGTGGCCACGCAACCGGCCACGCGACAATTTGACGAAGCGCGAACTTCAACAACTGCTACACAAGGAAACCGCAACCCTGAGCCGGAAGCCCCTTTTGAAGCCGATGCTGGAACTCGTGATGGTCGGAACAATCGTTGCCTTCTTTCGCTCTGTCTTCCAAGCATGTCCAGCCCCCGACGCCTCCATCACCCGCCCGCACTCGCCCGCTCCTTCTTCCTACTCTCCCACATCTCCATGCACCTATCCATCACTTTCTCCGTCTCCTCCTCCGTCAGCCCGCGCATAAAATTGCACGTGGCTGCTATGTCCGCGTCGAACTGCGCTGGTGCGTCCTGAAGCATTTTGTCCTCGCGCATCCTCTGTGCCTCGGCGCCTTGTTGAGAATGTCGGATGCCCTCACGACAATCTTCTCATCCTTGGAGCGCGTCATCCTGCGCAGGCGCGTTCCGTCTTCCAGGCCCGCCTCGGCGACCATTTGGTCTTCCGCTTCACGATAGAGCCGAATCCATACCTCCATGTAAATCCGCGGCCAATGCCGGCACGTCTCGGCATCACGGCTACACTGTTCCCCAATACTCGCCCAGCTCCACAAAAGTCCCGCAGCTCGGCGGCGATTGTCAGCAGAGTTAAAATCTCATCGTAAATAGTCGCACTGACGGCCTCCCTTTCAGCGGTTTCCACCGACTGATCTGAGTGGCGACATAAGCCCTCGGGAACTGACTTAATCTCGATGATCCAGCAAAAAAGACGCCATCCTCAGGATAATGTGCCGAAAACACCAGTTAAAGGGGAATCGTCCGAACTTAAAGTGAACCTTTGGCCTTGCCTGGGCAACACTATAAGACACAAAAGTCCCTTTGTCCAGAGGAACCGCAAAAGTCGCACCAACCGGTCTCAGGGGACGCCCCACTGACTAGGGGGCATAAGCCTCAACTGACATGATCTTCCAGTAAAAAATTGCGCCATCAGGCTCGATAAGCCGAAAAGACCTCTAAAACCGGTTAGTGGCTTGGACGGAAGCGGCTCAGATGTTACCCGAAGCCGTAAATCGCCGATGACCATGCCGACGGTCGCAAGGACATGTCGCCAATCAGCGCGTGACCCGCCGCTTTGAGGAAGCCGTTCAACTGGCCGAACAGGCATTCATTGCCGAGTTCAGCAAGTTGATTTCCCATCTCACCGAACGGCTCAGCCGATGATGGTCAGTGGTGGGCCGATCTGACGCCGGTCGGCGGACCACGGCTCGGACCATTCCATCGCCGGAGCAAGGCCGCTGGCCGCCGAACAAGCATGGCTGGAAACGCACTATCTGCCCAGTGTTCAGACATAGTAAACATCGCTAAACTGGAGGAGAGGCTAACATGGGATTGACTATCCATTACAAATTGCGCACGCAATTGACCGAGGCCAGCGACATCCGCACGCTGGTCGAGTCGCTGCGCCAGCTCGCTCGCGATTTGCCCTTCAAGGAAGTAGGTGATCTCTTGGAGTTTCAGGGCCAGGATGCCGATTCCGAGTCATCCGACTCTGATGATGAGCACCGCTGGCTCGAAGATCCAGGCGGGCAATTACGTGGTACCAGGATGACCGTCGCTATCAGGTCGCCCCTGCACATCATCGGCTTTTCGACCTGGCCGGGCGAAGGCTGCGAATCGGCCAACCTCGGCTTTTGTCAGTATCCAGCGTTCGTTTCTGTCCCATCATCTTCGGGCCGGGACAAAAGGCTGGCCACACATCTCAGCGGCTGGTCGTGGGCCTCGTTCTGCAAGACGCAGTATGCCAGCGATCCGGAGTGTGGCGGCGTGCAAAACTTCATCCGCTGTCATCTCTGCATCGTCAAGCTGCTCGACTTCGCTAAGAGCACAGGACTTGTCACAGTCGAAGTCCAGGACGAGGGCGGCTACTGGGACGAGCGCGATGCCGAGAAGCTGGCCTGTGAAGTCGGCCAGTGGAACGAGTTCATTGCCGCCTTCGCCGGGATGCTCAAGGATGGGGCCGGCAAGGAGGGCATGCAGGTAGAGGCCGCCATCGCCGGCTTTCCCAACTTCGAGCACCTGGAAGCCAGGGGCCTGGCCAGTCTCGCCAAGCTGCCACCAGGCACGACAAGCAGACTGACTGAATCCCTTGGTGACTTGTGCCGACGGCGGCGCACAAATAGCGACGAGGCCGGATGCACTGTACGGCTGATTAGTGAAAAGTAGGTTTCTGATTCTTGAAGGTGGAGATAAGGTGGGAAAAGCCGCCTCAGGGGGTCGAACCCTGGACCTATGCTTTACGAAAGCATCGCTCTACCACTGAGCTAAGGCGGCATCTAATAAAGACTTATGTAGTTTTTGTTTTTTGATTTCCCACTTTATTTTCCTCCCGGACTCGCGGACAACCCCCGCTTTACGAAAGCGGTGCTCTACCGCTGAGCTACGTCGGCATCATCCTCATCCTAATCCTATCATCCGCCTCACGGTTAAATGTTTTTCCCCAGCACCAGCGCCGCATTCGTGCCCCCAAAACCATAGGAGGTCTTCAAGACGGTCTTGAACGTGCCTGTGAGCGGCTGGCCGGTGGGCGTGCAGAGATCGCAGGCGGGGTCTTTTTGCGCGGGGTCGAGGCCCAGGATGGGCGGCACTTTGCCCTTCGCATAACGTCAACACGGCGGCGATCGTTTCGATGCTCCCCGCCGCGCCCATGCAATGTCCGATGGAACTCTTCACGGCGCAGACGGGGATCTCGCGTCCGCGTGCGCCGAAGACCGCGAGCACCGCTTTGGTTTCGATGGCGTCGTTATAAGGCGTGCCCGTGGCGTGGAGATTGAGGTGCTCGATGGCCTCGGGCGGGACTTGCGCGTCGGCGAGCGCGGCGCGCATCAAGGCCTGGATGCCGCGCGCTTCCTGTTCGGGCGCGGTCATGTGGTAGGCGTCGTTGTTCATGGCGCGGCCCAGCAAGCGGGCGTAGACGCGCGGCGCTTTGCGGCGCGCGGCGTGCGCGGCGCTTTCGACGACCAGCGCGCCGGCGCCTTCGGAGAACAGGGTGCCTTTGCGGCGTTTATCGAACGGGCGGATGGTCTCCGGCGTGATGGCGCGCAGCGCCGACAGGCCGGCATAGACGAACAAGGAAAGTTCGTCGTAGCCGCAGGCGAGGACCACTTCCGCGCGGCCCCTGCGGATCAGGTCCAGCGCCACGCCGAGCGCCGCCGTGCCGGAGGCGCAGGAGAGCGAGAGATTGAAGCGCGGGCCGCCAAGACCAAAGCGGCGCGCCAGCCGGAAGCCGGCCGCGCCGAAAAGATAGCCGTCCAGACTGGCTTGGGCCGGGTCCTGGCGGCCCGCGGTCAACGCGGTTTCGGCCGCGGACATGCCGCCGAAGTTCGTGCCGGCCACAATGGCGGCGCGGGCTAAAGCCGGTATCGGCGGCGATACGCGCGGTGAGTTCGTTCTCCCCTCCTTGAAGAGGGGGGGTAGGGGGGGTATCGCCCAGCGCATCCCGCAAAGCTTCGTCCGCCGCGTCATCCAGCATGCGCAGGGCGCGCGCGGGTTCAGCTCCGCTTGGCGCGGGATAGCCCGCGACGACGCCCGCCAGCGGATTGCGAAACATCGAGGCGTCGAAGAGGGTCAAGGGAGTAAACGCGGACCGGCCTTCCAATAACCCGCGCCAGAGCGCCTTGACGCCGCGGCCATGAGGCGAAACGGCCCCCAGGCCCGTGATTACGGCTTGCTGCGCGGTCTCCGCCATGTGAATTCCCCGTATGGTTCACAACTCACTCGACGTCTTTTACACAGCGGAAACCCAGATATGGCTCGGCCGTCTCCGGCGGCAGGTACTGCACGCCGGCGCAACGCGCCAGTTGCGGGCTGCCATCCAGATAAGAGGCGCCTTTGACGGCCCGAAAAAACCGCTCGCCCGCCCGCCGCGCGCTCGAAGTCCATTCCAGCACGTTGCCGGCCATATCGAGCACGCCGTAAGGGCTGGCGCCGCTCTTGTAACTCCCCACCGGCGCGAGCGCCGCGGGCTCCGCCTCGCCCGCCGAGTTTTCCGCGCTCAAGGCGCGCAGATTGCCGCAGCCGGGTTTGAAGGTGTTGCCAAAGGGGAATTTACGCCCGTCCACGCCGCGGGCGGCCTTTTCCCATTCATGCACGGTCGGCAGGCGTTTTCCAAAGTGCTCGGCGTACTCGTTGGCTTCAAACCAGTTGAGGCGCGTGACGGGGTGATGGTCAAAGGCCTGGGGGCTGCGAACCGGGGCCGTTGGGCCGGGCGCTTTGGCCCCTGGCCAGGAGAAACTTTTTGTAATCGCTTTCCGTCACCGGAGTAGTATCTACGCGGCAAAACGACTTGCGCCAAATGCCCTGCAGGAATCCGCGGACAAAAACGATGTTGGCGTGTGCGTGCTACTCCCCTCCACCGGACCGGACAGAATACGAGCCGAAAACGACCGGTTCATCGGATTTGCTGGAGCATTCCCACGAGCTTCGAACCCTTGCTACTCTGCACCCGATGATCCGCGACCTTTCTGATGAGGTCCAACGTATGTTCGACCTTGGAATCAA
>CAWDRY010000067.1:0-26301 GCA_963804745.1 uncultured Gemmataceae bacterium | reverse complement strand
CTTACGCCTTTCCCGGGGTTCCAATCAACTTCATCTGCCGCCAGAACAGCCCAAAATTTCTTATAAGCATTGCATGGCTCCCTGGATGCTGCCGGGGTCAGACCCATTTACCGGATATTCCACCATCCACGCAAGAAACGGCCGGAGAGAGGGTTCATTCTTTGTTCCTGGAGGAACGGGAAATTACCCCTGCCCCTACGATGAGTTTATCAATCTGGTGTCCCAAAGCCCACTGTGCGGCGGATAACCCGTGGTCCGATCTGTTTCCTCCCCGCGCTTCAGGCCTGAAGGCGATCACCAGTCCGTCACGGTCGGGGCGACGGCCAACCGCATCGGCGCCAGGAGGGGGGGGCATTCTTTGTTCTTGAAGAAACGGAGAATAACCCCTGCCCATTTGTTCTTGGAGGAACGGAGAACGATCCCTGCCCCTCCCCCATTTACCGCCACCGTCTAACGCGCCTACAAAAGCCAATTCTCGGTGCGTATGTCTGGCAGGGCGTCAAAATCTCGGTCGGTGGTGGCCAGGGTGAGATCCATTTGCCTGGCCAGCGCGGCCAGCATGATATCCACTTGAGAGAGAACGCGGCCTCGCTGCGCAATTCCTTGAAAATGTCGCCGTAAAGGCGCCCGATGTCGCGTTCCAGCGGCCACAGGCGCATGCGCCGAGCGAATCTCTGCAAGGCGCGGCGAAATGCGTCTCCGCGCACGCCGTATGGTAGGGCAACTTCCAACTCACAGAGCACGGGGACACAGGTGCCGACCCGGAGACCGACCCGGCGCAACTGCCCAATCCGATCGCGAACTCGTGAGACCGGCCGGAGAGCCTCGCTGAGGTGATTCGTGTCCAACAAGAAGCCGGCCATCAAGGTAGCCCCATCTCTCGGCGAACGCGGGCTTTGTTTTCGCGGTCCGCCTCGGCCAGGGCAGATTCAATCTGCTGCCATTCCTGGGGGTTGTCTAAAGCCGCTGTCAGCAACTTCATTTCTTGAGACCACGTGTCAATATCATCATGGCCGTTAGGCGGCTCCTCCTCCAGATCCTCCACCAGCACTTCGTGGCCTTCGTGCCAGTCGGCCGGCAACGGCTCAACGGGTTGAATCATTCCGTTCTTGACAACAGCACGGATCATGCAAGCCCTCCTTCTTCGCGCGTACTCGGGCTGACGACAACTGCATATTCTAAGGGGGGGCATTCCTTATTCCTGCAGGAACGGCGAATGCCCCTGTCCCTACGATGAGTTTATCAATCTGGTGTCCAAAAATCCACTGTGCGGTGGATAACCCGTGGTCCGATCTGTTTCCTACCGCGCTTCAGGCCAGAAGTCGACCACCAGTCTGTCACGGTCGGGGCGACAGCCAACCGCATCGGCGCCAAGTTCGATGAGCCGATGGCCCTGCGCGACGAGCTGGAAGAGCAGCTCACCACCAGCCAGACCGAAAGCCGCCGGCTGCTCGAAGCCAAACTGGGCATGGTGACATTCAGGGCCAGGGGACATGCTTCATTCAGGATCGGGGGCATCCATCCTTTTTCTCACCCCAAACTAGCGCAAAACCGGTCAGAATGCCCTGAAAATGGGGTAAAAAAGCATCGAACCGGCAACGATGTGGCAACGACAGCAATCACCACCGGCTCCCCGGCGCAATTCGTTTTCACTCTATTGAGAGTGAGAACAAATGCCGGCGGCCGCCGTTTTCATCGGTGATCGCTTCCAGAGCCCAGAACCACTGATCCGGCTCGCGCTGCAATTCGTCCAGAATCAAGGGCACCACCGGCCAACCTATCCCGATGATTCGTTGGTACGGGTTCAGCATGGCCATCTGGGCGGTCCAGTTTGCCGTGCAGCCCGGCCGGTAGTTTTAATGAGATCGTTTTCATGGCAGGTCTCCGCAGTAATACCAATTCTCCCTAAATTGTAATAAACGAGTTCGATCACGCCAAGGCCGTGGATGGCTGGAGTGGCTGAGGAGCGTCAGACGAACGGGTCAACTACCTTGACCCCAGATATTTGGAAATTGCGCACGTTGCGCGTCACGAGGGTCAGGCCATGTTCCAAAGCGGTGGCGGCAATCATGCTATCCAGCACCGGCATCGTTTGGCCTTTTTTCTTCAACTGGACGACCAATTTGGCCCAGCGGCGGCTCACGGCGGCGTCCCACGGGAGGCACTCGATCGTCTGCACGACTTCTGCGAACCATTGTTCCAGTCGTGCCCGTTTCCGCCCGGCGGGAAGTGCGAGAATCCCGATACATACTTCACCGAGAATAATGGAATCCACGACGAGACTTGCTTCGTGGACGGTCAACCACTGGACGACTTTGCTGTCGGGCAACAGCTTGGTCGGCTCGCTCAGCACGTTTGCATCAACGAGGTGAATCATCCGATATCTGGCGCCTTGATGTTCGCGGTCGTCTCCGTCCGCTCCAGTGGCTTGAACCAATCTTTGACCGGGCAAGCGCGCAAGAGGCTCATCAAGCCTTCATTGCGCCGCCGTGCCTTTCGTGTTAGGCGATACTCGCCGCGGTCGATGCGTTCGACTTCGAACTCTTGCCCCGCCTCAATGCCGTCTTGCTCTCGGATTTCGGCGGGCAAGACTATTTGGCCTTTTGTGGATACGGTCGTTTTCATACCATGTAAGATACTGTCTTACTCTTGGGGAGTCAACACCATCTTGGCCTTTGCTGGTGCCTCTTTCGGGGCAGCAGATTCGTGGGGTAGGCAATGCCACCATGTCTGCTTCGTCGTCTCCCAATCAGTGTGATCTGTGCAGTTGCCTGTTGACTTCGCCACAAGTAATGATGACAGCATGGCCAGCTACATAGGAGCCATCGATCAGGGCACGACAAGCACCCGCTTCATCGTGTTCGACCATTCCGGCAGGATTGTCGCCAGTGCTCAGGAGGAGCATGAGCAAATCTCTCCCCGGCCGGGATGGGTCGAGCACGATCCGGAGGAAATCTGGCGGCGCACTCAGGCAGTGATCGCCGTGGCCATGCGGCAGCGCGCCCTGCGGCCCAGCGATCTCGCCGCCGTCGGCATCACCAATCAGCGCGAAACCACGATTGTCTGGGATCGCAAGACGGGCAAGCCCGTAACCAACGCTCTGGTCTGGCAAGATACTCGCGTCGAAGATGCCGTCGCCGAATTTTCCCGTGACGGCGGCCAGGATCGCTTCCGGGCCATTACCGGCCTGCCTCTCGCCACTTACTTCAGCGGACTGAAGATTCGCTGGATACTGGAGAACGTCCCCGGTGTTAGGCGTCTGGCGGAAGCCGGCGATGCACTCTTCGGGACTGTTGATTCCTATCTGCTGTGGAAACTCACTGGCGGTCCCGAAGATGGGAGTCATGTGACCGATGTGACCAATGCTAGCCGGACGCAGTTGATGAACCTGCACACGCTCGCCTGGGACAGAAAGATGCTGGACACATTCGGCATCCCCGAACAGATGCTGCCGCGCATCTGTTCAAGCAGCGAACGGTACGGCACGGCACGGCTGGACAGCATCAAGGACGTTGCCATCACCGGAATCCTGGGCGACCAGCAAGCGGCACTCGTTGGCCAGACATGCTTCAAGCCCGGAGAGGCCAAAAACACCTATGGCACCGGCTGCTTCCTGCTCATGAACGTCGGGACAACGCCGGTCCAGTCTCGTCATGGCTTGCTGTCGACGGTGGCCTATCAATTCGGTCAGCAGCCCGCTCATTACGCGCTGGAAGGCAGCATCGCCATCGCGGGGGCTTTGGTGCAGTGGTTGCGTGACAATCTCGGCTTGATCGAGAAAAGTTCCGACATCGAAATGCTGGCCCGCACCGTGAAAGACAACGGCGGCGTCTACATCGTTCCCGCCTTTTCCGGCCTGTTCGCGCCGTACTGGAAGACCGATGCGCGCGGAATCATCGTCGGTCTTACGCGCTTTGCGAACAAGGGACATCTGGCGCGAGCCGCGCTGGAAGCCACGGCTTTTCAGACTCGTGAAGTCGTGGAGGCGATGGAGATGGACTCGCAGATCGGCCTCGACGTGCTGCGAACCGACGGCGGCATGGTCGAGAACGATCTGCTCATGCAGTTTCAGGCGGACATTTTGAATCGACCCGTCGTCCGGCCGGTCGTCAAGGAGACGACCGCGCTGGGAGCGGCCTACGCCGCAGGCTTGGCGGTCGGTTTTTACACGGATATTGAGGAACTCCGGACACATGGGGCCGTGGATCAGACCTGGAAGCCGCGCATGGAGGATGCGACTCGTGACACGTTGTACCGGATGTGGGAAAAAGCGGTGACGCGCTCCTTCGAATGGGTCGATTAGCATGCTCTCAAGCCGTGTGCGAGCCGTCGGTCCGCCCACATCGTGAAGGCCCCGGCGGGTCACACGGCGGGGATAAACCCCGCCGCTCGCTATCGACTTTGTTGTCTGGTCTTCCATAGAATCATCACTGTTGTATTACCGTGCAAAATCTCACCCCCGTTGTACCGAGAGGATTCAACCCATGTTCCGTCTCTCCGCTTTGTTCTCGCTGACATGCTTGCTTGTCCACATGACCACCCTTCGCGCCGACGACAAACCTGTGGCTGGCCCCGTGCCCAAAGGCGAAGTGATCAAGTACACTTTCGACCAGAGCAAAATCTTCCCCGGCACCGTGCGCGATTACTGGGTGTACGTGCCCAGGCAGTACGACCCGGCCAAACCAGCGTGCGTCCACGTCCATCAGGACGGCATCCAGTACAATGCTCCCGCTGTCTTCGACGAACTTATCCACAAGAAGGAAATGCCGGTGACCATCGGCGTGTTCGTCACTCCAGGCCGCGTCAAGGCGCCTTCCGATAAGGCACTCGACCGCCTCAATCGCAGCTATGAATACGACGGCCTCGGCGACAATTACGTCCGCTTTCTGCTGGAAGAGCTGCTGCCCGAAGTGGAGAAGAAGACCACATCGGACGGCCGGGCCGTCAAGCTCTCGAAGAACGGTAACGACCGCTCCATCGGCGGCGAAAGCAGCGGTGCGGCATGTGCGTTCACGGCGGCGTGGGAGCGGACGGACGCCTTTCAGCGTGTGTTCAGCTCCATCGGCACCTACGTCGGTCTGCGCGGCGCCAACATCTATCCGACACTGGTCCGCAAAGTTGAGCCGAAACCGATCCGCATCTTCCTTCAGGACGGCAGCGCCGATCAAAACATCTACGGCGGCGACTGGTGGATGGCCAACCAGGAGATGGAGCGGGCGTTCGTCTTCGCCGGTTACGAAGTGAATCACTCCTGGGGCACCGGCGGCCACGACGGCAAGCATGCCTCGGAGATATTCCCCGCGGCGATGCACTGGCTATGGAAGGACTGGCCCAACCCCGTGAAGGCCGGCGCCGGCTCGGCAATGATGAAGGAGATTCTCCTCCCCGGCGAAGGCTGGCAATTGGCCGCCGAGGGCTACAAGTTCACCGAAGGCGCCGCGGTCAACGCCAAGGGCGAAGTGTTCTTCAACGACGTGCCCAATAGCAAGACCTACAGAATCGACCTGGATGGCAAGGTAAGCGTTTTCATCGCCGATTCCAAGAATGGAGATGGGCAGGCGTTTGGCCCCGACGGCCGGCTGTACGCAGTGGCGGCTGGCGCCAAGCAGATTCTCGCTTACGATACCGACGGCAAAACCAAGACGATCGCCGACGGTTTCGTCGGCAACGACATCGTCGTCCGCCACGACGGCAGCATCTACGTGACGAGTCCGGGTGGAGAAGTCCTGTATTCGAGCAGTGTATGGTACATCAGCCCCAAGGGCGAAAAGAAAATCGTAGACACCGGGATGAGGTTCTTCAAGGGCGTCACCGTGTCACCCGATCAAGCGTTCCTGTACGTTGCCGATTTTTTGACTCATTGGATCTACAGTTATCAAATCCAGCCGGACGGTTCACTCGCACACAAGCAAAAATACTACCATCTACATGTGCCCGATACCGCCGATGACAGTGCTGCGGACGGCATACGCGCGGACCGAGACGGCCGGCTCTACGCGGCGACGCGAATGGGGATTCAGGTGTGCGACCAGGCCGGGCGCGTGAACTGCATCATTCCCACGCCGAACGGCAAGATTTCCAACCTCTGTTTCGGCGGCAAGGACTTCGATACGCTGTTCGCAACTTGCGGTGATAAGGTGTTCAAGCGGAAGATGAAGATCAAAGGCGTCAATGCGTACCAAGAGCCGATCAAGCCGGCGTCGCGGCCGTGACGCTGTGCCGAGATCTCTGTAGTTCCCGTTAACCTATTCTTACCTTGTGGAGAAACATCATGGAACCGTGGCAGGCCGGAGCGCTTCTTGGAGGAATTGCTGGCGGATTGGGTGGATTGGCTGTGCTGATACTGGGATTGCTCATGCCCAGACGATCCTGCCCGAGTTGCGGCTTTGCCTTCCCGAAATTCGGCGGGAAATACCGCAGACCCGGCTTTTCGGGAGGATGGATCTGTCCCGAGTGCAAATGCGAAGTTGATCGCCGGGGCAACAAGGTCGGATGACAACCATGGTGTTCCGAGTAACATGCGTGATTCTCAGATAAGGTTTCTGCACCTACCAATGATCCCTAAAGTGAAAGGAACGAACAAATGCGAAAGCTGACGTTGATCGCCATGCTTAGCCTGTTGCCTGCGCTAGCAGGTTGCGGCAAGCCGGAGTTCAAGGATTTCTCGGCAGCGGACGGGAAGTTCACAGTCTTGATGCCAGGCACGCCTCAAAGGAAAACACAAAGTGTAAGCGGCCTTAACCTCGTGATGTACGCAACGGAAGTCAAAAACGGCGCCTATGGCGTTGGATATGCTGATCTTCCGGCCAATGCTGATTTCAGTCTGCCAGGGGCTGTACAAGGTATGGCAGGAACGTACAGCGGAAAGGTGCTAAGCGAAAAGGATTATACCTTCGAAGTGCGCAACGGCAGAGAATTCGAGATAGAAGCCAGTAACCCCAAGGGCTTCGCCTCGGGACGTATTGTCGTTATCAACAACCGTATGTATGAAGTGTTCGTCTTGGGTACCAATGCACGCTTGTCGGATCCCGATGTACAGACGTTTCTCAATTCGTTCAAGCTCACCAAGTAAGTGCCCGACGTGCGACTTAGTTGACTTGTCGTTTTGAAGAGGGTGCATGAAGTGCCGGAGGCCTTATGGGATGTGGTCGTTATCGGCGCCGGCGCTGCGGGGTTGTTGGCAGCCAGCCGGGCGGCGGAATTGGGCCGGCGCACGCTACTCTTGGAGAAGAACCGCAAGCCGGGCGTTAAGATCCTCATGTCCGGCGGCACCCGCTGCAACATCACCCATGCCACCGACAACAGCGGCATCGTCGAAGCCTTCGGCCCTCCTGGCCGGTTCCTCCATTCGGCCCTCGCCGCTCTCAGCGTGCAGGATACGGTCGATCTCTTTGAAGCCGAGGGTGTCCCGACCAAGGTAGAAGAGACAGGCAAGATATTCCCGGTCAGCAACAAGGCGACCGATGTCCTTGACGCTCTGCTGCGTCGCCTCCGACGGAGCGGCGCAACTCTTGCCCTGGACGAACCGGTGCGAGACATACAGCAGTCGCCTTTGGGTTTCACGCTGACCACGTCTCATCGGGTTGTCAGCGCTGCCCGTGTGATCCTGACAACCGGCGGCCAATCGTATCCGGGTTGCGGCACCACGGGTGACGGCTACCGGTTTCTGACAAATTTCGGCCACACGATCATTCCGCCCCGCCCGGCCCTGGTGCCGGTGAAGGTGACAACTCCCTGGGTGGCCGACCTGCGTGGTATTACACTTCCCGACGTGGCCGTGCGCGTCATCGAGACGCAGCGCACCCTTGCCACCAGGCGCGGCTCCCTGCTGTTCGCCCATTTCGGACTGTCTGGGCCTGTCATCTTGGACATCAGCCGGGTCATCACCGGACATCCACAGCCGAGCAGCCTACTGCTGGAACTCGACCTGCTGCCGTCGCTCACGGAAGCCGCTCTGGATGAGTTCCTGCGCACAGAGTCAATATCTTCGGGTAAGAAGCAACTGACGAGTGTCTTGGCAGCTCACTTGCCGCACCGGCTCTGCGAAATGTTGCTCTCACAGACAGACCTGCCCACGGATAGGAAGGCCGCTGCGCTGGGCCGTGCGGACCGGTCCCGATTAGTTCAGAATATCAAACATCAGCGACTGCCGATTGCAGGAACGCTCGGCTTCGAAAAAGCAGAGGTTACGGCGGGCGGAGTTGCACTGGACGAAGTTGATTCGCGGACCATGTTGAGCAAGCGGGTAGCGGGGATGTTCATCGCCGGCGAAGTGCTCGATCTCGACGGTCCGATCGGCGGCTACAACTTCCAGGCAGCCTGGTGTACGGGCTGGCTGGCCGGGACAGCGGCGGTGCTGCCATCTGGTTGCGGCTAACCATCGAGAACGACGTGCAGGAGCAATTCGGGACCTTGTTTCACCTGAAGTATGATCTGCTGCTGTACGACCTGACCAGTACCTACTTCGAGGGACTGGCAGACGAAAACGAACTGGCCAAGCGGGGATACTCACGCGACCACCGCAGCGACTGCAAGCAAGTCGTAGTGGCCCTGGTGGTCACCCGCGAGGGCTTTCCGTTGGCGCACTTCACCTTGCCGGGCAACACGCAAGATTTGCAAACGGTGGAAAAGGTCGTCCGGGCCGTGGAGAAGCGTTTTGGCCAAGCCCAGGGTGTCTGGGTGATGGATCGAGGCATGATCAGTAAGGACTCGCTCAAGTTCCTGAGCAAGCCGGGCCGGCAGAAGGAACGAGCCATACGCCGCCGCCAGCGTCTGGGGATTGGCGCATGCTCTGCAGAAACTGGACGAGGTGATTAGCAAGAGGCGGCTACGAAGCCGCTAAACGGCATCATGGCTCGTCCGGATTGGATGGTGCTCGGAACTGCACGCAGAGTTCGCGAACCTTTCCCCGAACCCGGTCCACAACGGTCTTATCGGTGGAACTGGTCAGCACTTCACCGATCCAACCTGCAATTACCCGCATTTCGGGTTCGCGCATCCCGCGGGATGTCAATGCCGGCGTGCCGATGCGAATGCCCGACGGGTCCAGCGGCGGCCGGGTATCGAAGGGAATCATGTTCTTGTTTACGGTAATCCCCGCGGCATCGAGTGCCTGTTCGGCCACCTTGCCGGTCAAGCCGCGTGAAACGACATCCACAAGGAGCAGATGGTTGTCGGTCCCTCCCGAAACCAGCCGGAAGCCGAGCCGCTCCAGTTCATGGGCCAGGGTGCGAGCATTGGCGATGGTCTGGGCCGCGTAGCCGCGGAATTCGGGCTTGAGGGCTTCGCCGAAGGCCACCGCTTTGGCCGCGATGACGTGCATGAGCGGCCCGCCTTGCATACCGGGGAAAACGGCCTGGTCGATCTTCTTTGCCCAGGTTTTCTTGCACAGGATGAAGCCGCTGCGTGGACCGCGCAGCGTTTTGTGCGTCGTCGAGGTCACAAAGTCGGACACCTGCACAGGGTCGGCATGTTGACCAGTGGCAACCAGCCCGGCGATGTGGGCCATGTCCACCATGAGAAGTGCTCCGGTCTCGGCACAAATCTGCGCGAACTGGGCGAAGTCGATTTCGCGGGGGTAAGCGCTGGCGCCGGCGACCACCAGCTTGGGCTTGTGCTCGCGTGCCAGTTTGGCCACCTGATCGAAGTCGATGCGTTCGGTATCTTTGCGGACGCCGTAACCGGCCACCCGATAGAGCTTTCCGGAGAAGTTGAGGCGCATGCCGTGGGTGAGATGGCCGCCGTGCGCCAGATCCATCGCCAGGATCGGGTCGCCCGGCTCCAGACAGGCAAAATAGACCCCCATGTTGGCCTGAGCGCCCGAGTGAGGCTGCACATTGGCGTGCTCGGCGCGAAATAGACGCAGCACGCGGTCGATGGCCAGCCGCTCGGCGACATCAACAAACTCACAGCCGCCGTAGTAACGCCGGCCGGGATAGCCCTCGGCGTACTTGTTGGTCAGTTCCGATCCCTGCGCCGCGAGCACTGCCGGGCTGGTGTAGTTCTCCGAGGCAATCATTTCCAGGCCATGCTGCTGCCGCCGGCGCTCGTCGGCAATCGCCTGCCAAACTTCCGGGTCCGCTTGCTTGAGAATATTCATGCTAACCTCTGCGTGGTGCAAAGTCTTTTTGCCGGTGGGGGCCACTTCAGAACATGATAGCAAAAACCAAACAGTTGTTGTGTGGGCAATGTCTTACCCGAACGCCATGGGGCCTAGTGATGTGGAAGCGTGTTACACATTGCGTTTATGTTTCGTTTATTGTGCTGTCACACACACTAAACGCAACTTGGGTGCGGGCAGCAAATGAAATAAACGAAATAAACGAAATGAACGAAATGAACGAAATAAACGAAGCAAACGAAATGGAATCACGCTCAGTACATGACTCCATGCCGGACAAGCTCCTTGCACAGACATTCGAAACCGGTGTACACGATGCCGTTCCAGCCAAATTCGCGTGCATTGGCAACATTGACCGGTAGGTCGTCGATGAACAGACACTGATGGGGAGCACATTCGGCGAGTTGCTGGCAGTGTTCATAAAAAGCACGAGAGGGCTTGCGGGAGCCCACTTCATGGGACAGGACCAGAGCATCGAAGGTCCGAAGCGTTTTTGCAAACTGGTGACTGAACTGCCGCGCGTGCAGCTCGTTCGTATTGCTCGCCAGCAATAATCGAAAGCCGGGCTTCAACCGCGGTAGCAATTCGCACACGTCCGTGTTCGGCCAAAAGATGTCGGAGTAGACGGCAGCAAGTTCGTCATCGCTCCTCGAAACAGAAAATGCCTGCCGAATGCGGCCCAGGAACTCGGCAGTGGTGATCCTGCCGGATTCGTATGCTTCTTCCAATCCGGTAGAAAGCAGAAGGTCTCGAAGGCCGTCGGGCTGGATGCCAAGCTCTCTGCCGGCACGGTCCAGCGCCGTGCGATAGTCGAAGAACCCAATTACGTTGCCGAAGTCGAAGATAACAGTTTTGATTTCGGTCTGAGACATCGCTCCTCTGGCTTTGGTGCCCTTCAGCGAATTCACTTGTTCGCCGGCAGCAGCTTGCCGACGATCGCCTGCATAATCGTGTCCACGTCCTTGTCGGCCATCTTCCCTTTTGCAAAGGAATACTGGTCGAGGATCTTGTAGCGGCGGTACAAGAGGACCGTCACCTCCGCATCCTTGCCGATGTCGTAACCCTTGGGACCGGACTCGCTGTACAGGCACAGGATCACGCGGTGGATGCCTTCCTTCGTGTCCAACGCATCGAAAAGTTTCTTGCTCAACTCTTCCCGCCGATCATCGTCTTTCAGCAGATCTTCCAGTTGCGTGTCGGTGGATTTGCGTTGCTCGTCGTTCAGGATGTCGCTATTGAGGAACACGGCGGAGTCGCCCAGGAATCGCTTGTCGTGCTTGTTCACCGCTTCATCCACTTTCTTGAGCAGGTCCACCAGCGGTTTCTCCGGGTCGGACCCGCGGACGAAGATCAGCACCATGGGATTCAGCCCGTGCTTGGTCACGACGCAATGGAACTGGCCCTTGTTTTTGCCGTTGATGTTGAAAGGGTGGAATGGACCGGGCAGGTTTGGCTCAAGTTTTGGCAGAGGGTCGGCAGGGGCGGGCTGGCCCAGGAAGGATGAAGGATGAAGGATGAAGGATGAAAAGGCTGAACCGCGACAAGGCTGAGGGAAAAAGCGATCAAGAGTAGCAGGGTTCTTTTCATCCTTCATCCTTCATCCTTCATCCTTCTCGTTACAACACTCCCTTGCTCGAGGGAATGCCCGGCATGCGCGGGTCGATTTCCACGGCCTGCCGCAAGGCTCGGGCCGTCGCCTTAAAGATGCCTTCGACGATGTGATGCGTATTGCGGCCGTGATGGCAGACAATGTGCAGGTTGAACGCTCCACTGGCGGCGACCGCACGCCAGAATTCTTCGGCCAGGGGCGAGTTGAAACTGCCGAGCATCTCATTGGGCACCTCGGCCCGCCAGATACAAAAGGGTCGGCCGCTGAGGTCAACGGCTGCTGTCACCAGAACCTCGTCCATCGGCACTGTGGCGCTGCCGTAACGGCGGATGCCGGCCTTGTCGCCGAGCGCTTCCGCCAAGGCCTTGCCGAAGCAGATACCTACGTCTTCGACGGTGTGGTGTGGATCGACGTGCAGGTCGCCGGCAGCTTTGACGGTCAGGTCTATGAGACTGTGCCTGGCGAGAAGCGTCAACATGTGGTCGAAAAAGCCGACGCCAGTGGCGAGGTCGGCGACGCCGGCACCGTCCAGGTTGAGGCGCAGCTCGATTGCGGTTTCAGAAGTTCGGCGGTTGATGGATGCGGTTCGGGACATGGCAGGTTCAAGTTGGCTCCACTTCGTTTTCGCCTTCAACACGGATATGGACACCGTAAAGGTATTCAGATGGAATGTCGCCCTTATTCCTAGGGGCAGGTGGAACCTCTCGCATACGCTCGATCAGCGATTTGTCCAATCGGGTAGGGCGAACAGTAGCATCCTCGTCTCCGTCATTGACGATGATGTGAATCCCAAAAAGCGCCCTGTTATGGGAGTTCTGATCATTCATGGGTTTCTCGCTTTCTGATCGTTTTTCATGCTCACTCCCTGCTACGAAGGATGCGGTTGAAGAGATAGCCGAATCGACGACGATAGATGAAAAGGTTTGCGGAGCGATTCATCACTCATCCTTTGCCGGTTCTTCTCTGGTGATGATTCGGTATTCGCCATTCTCGATCGCTCTGATCTCCGCGAGGTTCACTATGGTCGGGCGGACGGTCCTGTCCACCTCCACGTCAGGGTCATCCTCATCAATGATGATGTGAATCCCCAAGATCGACTCGCCGCCGCCATCTTGATTTAACCCTGTATCCGCCTGCTCGTTTTTCATGGTCACTACTCGCTTTGAAAGATTTGGAGATACCTGTGTGTCACATACTGTGTATCGAACCGCAACGTTAACATGTATCGGCCGGGGGAGGAAAACACAACATTTTTCAAAGGCATTTCCAGGTTCACCAATTCCCCTCGCCCCGGAAACTTGATCCATTTTCTGCTTATATGGATATCCGCCTCGGTCTCCATGCTGGTCAGAACTAATTCTATTGTACCCTCTCCCACGCCGTCATGCAAAACAGTGAACATGGTAAAACGTTCCACAAGAGACGGGAAACCGCGAAAACGCCGGGCATTGAACAGCCCGACAAGCGATGTTCGTCCAGCTTGCAGGTTCACTTCCATCGAGTCGCACAAGACCATCCCAAAAGTTTTGGGTAATCGGATCATCGGTTCGATTCCTCGTATTTTTCCAGAATTCCTTGTAATTCTACCAGTAACCTGTCCACCTCCGCATCCGTCCCCACCGAAATCCGCAACCCGTCGCCGTAGCCCTCATAAGCCATGTACCGAACCAGGATCATCCGGCGTTTCAGTTCCTCGTAGATAGGCTTCACCGCCCGGTCGCTCCTGCGGCACCAGACGAAATTCGCCTGGCTGGAACACACGTCGAAGCCGAGTTGCCGCAGGGCTTGCGTCATTCTCTGCCGTGTCGCCACAATCTTCGCCCTGGTTGCTCGCAGGTAGTCCTGATCAGCGAGGGCCACCGTCGCTGCTGCCAGGCTGAGCACGTCGCAGTTGTAGGAATCCTTCACCTTGACGAGTTCACGGATAAGTGCCGGATCGGCAACAGCGTAACCGAAACGGATGCCCGCTAACGCATACGACTTGCTCAGGGATCGCGTTACCAGCACGTTGGGCTTGCCGATGAGGCTCAGTGCGTTGTTGTCGGCAAAATCAACATAAGCCTCGTCGATTACCAGAGGACCTGCCACCTCATCGGCAAGCTGTGCCAGTGCCGTGGGACTGATGACTGTACCCGACGGAGAATTTGGGTTGGCGATGAAGGTCACACTGGCCTGCTTGACCGGCCAGGGACTCGGCAGTTGCCAGTTCCCATCAAACCGCACTGTTTGGAACCCCGCTCCCTGGATGTCCGCCAGGGTCCCGTAGAGTATGTAGCTGGGGGTCGGAGAAACGATCAGCCCCCCCCTCACCCTGCCCTCTCCCCCCGCGACGGGGGGAGAGGGTAGGGTGAAGGGGAAGCCCGGCACGAAGGCGCGAGTGATAATGGTGAGAATGTCATCCGAACCGTTGCCGATCAGAATGCAGTCGGGATCAACCCCCAGCACTCGACCGGCGCTCTGCCGGAAGGCGGTGCCAAGCGGGTCCGGGTACTTGCGGAGCCGGTCGCCGGTGAGGGCTTCTCTTATCGCCTCCAGCACGAGCGGCGAGGGCGGATAGGGATTCTCATTAGTGTTGAGCTTGACGAATGCGCCGCCGCGCGGCTGTTCGCCGGGGATATAACCCGACATGGCACGAATGTTGGCACGAAGGAATTGCGACATGATTCACAACAGCGATCAGCGATCAGAGGTCAGAGGTCAGAGGTCTGCAAAGAGCGGCCTTCACCGACTTCCGACTTCCGACTTCCGACCTCTGACCTCTGACCTCTGACCTTTGGTCAGGCGAATGTCCACACTGGCTGCGTGTCCGGTCAAGCCTTCTTTCTTCGCCAGCAAGCGAACATCATCCGCCACTCGCTCCAGGCCCTCCCTGGTGAACTTTAGCACGCTGGAACGGTGCAGGAAATCGTTCGCCGTCAAGCCGCTGGCGAAGCGCGGTTCCACCGGTTGGCAACACGTGCGACGGCCCGGCCACGTAATCACCCAAAGCAACTGGGGTGTACTGGCCGAGGAAGATGGCACCGGCGTTATTGATTTCGTTGGCCAACGATTCCGAGTCGCGGGTGGCAATGTGCAGGTGTTCGGGAGCGATCTGGTTGACACAAGCGATGGCTTCTGCTCGGCCGCGCGTCAGTATCAGGGCGCCGAAACTTTCCAGGCTCTCCTGGGCCAGGCTGCCGCGATCCAGTTTGGCGAGTTGCCTGCCGAGCGCTGCTGGCACGCTTTCCAGGAGCGGTGCATGCCAGGTGACGAGAATACTCGCGCCCGGAGCATGCTCTGCCTGAGCGATGAGATCAGCGGCCACGTATTCCGCCGAAGTAGAATCGTCCGCCAGAACGACAATATCGCTCGGCCCTGCGATGCAGTCTATCGCCACCTGACCGTACACATGACGCTTGGCGAGTGCCACAAAGATGTTGCCGGGGCCGACAATCATATCCACAGGCTCGATGCCGTCGACACCGTAGGCTCAGCGCGGCTACCGCCTGTGCTCCGCCGACGCGATACACCTCCCTGACACTCAACTCCCGGCACACAGCCAGCAGGTCTGGGTTGTAGGCGCCGTTGGGCGTGGGCGGCATGGCAACCACCACTTCCTTGACGCCGGCTGCCTGCGCCGGGCAAACGGTCATCAGCAGGGTGGATGGATAGGCGGCCGCTCCGCCTGGGACCATGATGCCGAACGCGGCGCAGCGGGCGGTAGCGTAGCTGCAATTCGTGACTCCCGGCAATGCTGAGCACTGCGTCACCGTGCAGCAGCCCAAGTTGGAATGACATGACATTCTGGCGCATGCGCCGAATGGTTTCGATGAACCACTCATCGGCGGCCGCCCGGGCTGCCGCAAGTTCCGTGGGTTGGACGGCCAGCGTCTCCGGCGTCAAGCGGACGCCGTCAATCTTCTCCGTGTAATGCAGCACGGCCTCCAGACCGCGCCGGCGCACGTCGGTGCAGATGCGCTCAACAACCTTTACAGGCGGCAGGGCTTCGCCGAACACTTTCTCGGTCAACTCACGGCCACGAGCCGATACGACCTCTCCCTGGCGCTTAATTGCTCGCGCAGAGCGGCAAGTTGCTCGGATGCTCCAGCGCCGGCGAAGTCAATGTGCTTCATGTTCAATATTGGCTTCACAGTTTTCAAGCTCCATCGGCGGGCAAGAATGAGTTATACGCGACTTGAGCTGTCATTGCAAGGAGCACGTCATCCCACACGCCCAACTGTTGCTGACGGAAGAGCCGCATCGTCGGATACCACGGGCTGTCTTCTCGTTGCAGCATCCAGCGGAAGTCGGGCGACGAAGGCACGGCTAACCAGACGGGAACCGCTATCGCACCGGCGCAGTGGGCCGCCGCGGAATCTACGGCGATGACCAGATCGAGGTTCATCATGGCGGCTGCGGTATCGCCGAAGGTGTTGATCTTGTCCCCCAGATCGATAATAGGGAACGATCCAGCCAAGGCCGAAAGTTGTTCAGCGCCGGGGCCTTTTTGAATGCTGAACAGGCTTACGCCTTCCAGGCGGGCCAGCGGTTCAAAGCGTGCCAGCGGGATCGAACGGAACCGGTCCTTGCGGTGCTTCGGATCCCCTTGCCAGGAGAGGCCGATCTTGAAGCCGCTGTACGGACTCAGGTCTCGACGCCACTTCTCGCGCAGCGCGGCATCGGCCGCCAGGTAAGGCACATTCGCCGGGATCGTCGCCAGGGTGGTCTTGAAGAGGGTGGGGAGGCTTATCAGTGGGATGTGAACGTCAAACGGGGGCAGAAGCTTGATGCGTTCAACCGGCGGCAATTCGGTCCGTTCCATGACAACTTCATCTACTCCGGCGCAGCTGGCAATCAGGTCCATGAGCATGGGCGGAGCTTCGACAATTATCCTGCCGCCGTATTTTTTGACGAGCAGAACATAGCGGATGAACTGGAGGGTGTCGCCCAGTCCCTGCTCGGCATGCACGAGGATTGTTTTGCCGGCCAGAGAAGAGCCGTCCCAGATCGGTTGGGGAAACGGGCGCGGCGGAAAGATTTTTCGCTTGAAGCGCCATTCGTATTCGGGCCATCCTTGCTCGAAGTTGCCGGTGACCAACCAGCCCAGCGCACGGTTCCAGTGAGCTTCCGAGTAGTCGGGGTTCAGGCGGATGGATTCCTCGTAACAAGTCAGTGCTTCTTGCAGTCTGCTCTGTTCGTGCAGAGCGGCCCCCAGGTTGTTATGCGCTTCAAAGTAATCGGGCTTGAGACGAGTGGCTTCCCGGCATTGCGCCTCGGATTCTTCCAGTTCGCCGAGGTCGCGGAGGGCATTACCGAGGTTGTTGTGCGCTTCGGGATAGTCCGGCTTGAGCAGCAGTGCCCGGCGGTAGCATGGCAAGGCATCCTCGTGCCTGTTCATGTCGGTAAGCACATTGCCCAGATTGTTGTAGGCCTGGGCAAAGTTCGGATCGAGCTGCAAGGCCCGCTGGTAGCAGATGAGTGCGTCGTCGAACCTCTTCAGCTCCGCCAGGACGTTGCCGAAATTGTTGTAAGCATGGACAAAACCAGGAGCGATTTGCAAGGCTCGCTGATAGCACTGGATAGCGTCGTCCAGCCTGCCGATGCCTTGCAGGGCCAGTCCCAGATTGCCGTAGTAGACGCCGTCATGGGGATTGACGGCGATGGCCTTCTGGATGTATTCCACCGCCAGGTCGGCTCTCTGGACCTCGTAGGCGATGACGCCCAGGAGGTGCCAGGCATCCGGCTGGTTGGGATCGACTTCGAGAATCTGCCGGTAAAGCTGCTCCGCGTCGGCGTATCGGCCCGTGCGGTGGTGATCCATCGCCAGCGTTAGCGCTTCGGCAACCGTGGCCATGTGACGTTGTTCTCCTGAAGTGGCAACAGAAATGATAGCATAAACGCGCTGGCATAGCTTCTGTTTGGTAAAACGAGTGTGTGTACTCCCGCGCTCCCCTGCGGGTCGCGGCTAAACGTCAAATCCATGAAAATCGGTTCCGTTAATGTCGCGCATCCTATCGCTCTGGCTCCCATGGAGGAGCATACCAACTATCCATTCCGCCTGCTGATGAAGCAGCACGGGGCGAGCCTCGTTTGCACGGAACGCATTGACGCGGCCGATGTCGCCCGCTGCGATCGCCGTGCTCTGCGCATGCTGTATACAACGACGCAAGAAACTCCCCGGGCCGGGCAGATCAGCGGAGCTGATCCGGCGATCATGGCTGCGGCGGCCCGTGTTGTCGAGGAACAGGGATTCAATCTCGTCGATTTGAACTTCGAGTGCCCGATTCGCCGGTTGCTCAATCGCGGCGAGGGTGGTGCGTTGCTCGCCGAGCCGGTGAAGATCGGCATGATCGTCGCCGCCGTGGTGCGAGCCGTCTCGATCCCCGTGACGCTCAAGATTCGCAGCGGCCCGGATGCCGAGCATGAGACTGCCGTGGAGGTGGCACGCCGGGCGGAGGATGGCGGGGCTGCCGCCGTCGATATTCATGCCCGCAGTGTCGCTCAGGCTTATGTTGGCGGGCCGGATTGGAGCGTGGTGGCGCGGGTGAAGCAGACGGTGCGCATTCCGGTGCTGGGCAGCGGCGGAATTCGGGACCCGGCGGACGCGATTCGATTTTTGAAGGAGACGGGAGCGGATGGGGTGGCGATTGGCCGGGGGTGTTTGGGCAACCCGTGGATCTTCGGCCAAGCCCGAGTGCTCTTGCAGAAGGCCGACCCGATCCGGTCACCTACCTGGGCGGAGCGCGGTCGGGCCTTGTTACAGCTCGTTGAAGGCGAGTTTCGGCTGTATGGACAGACTGTGGCTCTCCGAAGGGTGGCGCGGACAAGCTGCTATTTCGCCAAGTTCTCGCCAGACTTTTCGAGATTTCGAGAAGCGGTGCATCAGATCAAAGACCTGATCTCATTTCGCTGCTTGGTGAAGGAATACTTCGGGTGATCGTGGTAATCAATAGCAAAAGCGTGATAGAATTCAATCCAGCATGGACCCGATCATCACGTTAACGACTGACTTCGGCGAAGATTCGCCCTACGTCGCCGCCATGAAAGGAGTGATCCTCAGCATCAACCCGGCCGCGCATCGTGGATCTGAGTCATCAGATTCCACCGCAGGACGTGTACCAAGCGGCTTTCTTTCTCGTCTCGGCAATCCCGTACTTTCCTTCAGGCGTGATTCATGTTGTCGTCGTCGATCCCGGTGTCGGTACCAAGCGGGCATTGCTCTACGTCGAAGTGGAAGGCCATCGCCTGCTGGTGCCGGACAACGGCTGCTGGACGCTTCTGGCGGCGCGAATCAACCTCAGCTTGTGATTCGCCTGACCGAATCGCGCTTCTGGCGGGACATGTGATCTCCACATTTCATGGCCGTGACATCCTGGCGCCAGTCGCCGGTCATCTGAGCCTTGGTGTCGATCCCAAAGCTCGGGAACCGCAACGTCGGATTGGGTGGGCCTGGATGTGCCTCAGTCTCGTCTCGAAGCCGACGACATGTTGGGCGAGGTGATCTTTGTCGATCATTTCGGCAACCTGATCACGAACATTCCGGCTGCTGCGCTCGACCCTCTGGATGCCAGACCTCTGAGGATGATCGTGGGAGAGTATGACATCAACCGCCGTGTGCGGACTTACGCTGAAGCTGAACCAGGGACTCCCGTGGCACTGGCCGGCAGCACTGGTCTCCTGGAAATCGCCGTGACACAGGGCAATGCAGCCCTACAATTGCGAGCGGGCATCGGTACCAAGGTGAGAGTCACTGCAAAACATGGCCAGCCGTAAACAACTCGAACAGTGGGACCGCGACCATCTCTGGCATCCGTTCACGCAGATGCAAGTGTACGCCGAGGAGAAGCCGCTTATCATCGAGCGCGCCCACGGCTGCATGCTCGTGGACATTGACGGCAACGAGTACATCGACGGCGTTTCATCGCTTTGGTGCAATGTCCACGGCCATCGGGTGCCCCAGCTCGATGCGGCCATCCGCGAGCAACTCGACCAGGTCGCCCATAGCACGCTTCTCGGCCCGGCCAGTGTGCCGGCCATTCGGCTGGCACGCCGCCTCGCGGAACTGGCACCATCCGGGCTGACGCACATTTTCTTCTCCGATGACGGAGCTACGACCGTTGAAGTTGCTTTGAAGATGGCCTTTCAATACTGGCGGCAGTGTTCCAATCCTCAGCCTCAGAAGACGCTCTTTCTCGCACTCAAGGGCGGTTATCACGGCGATACGCTCGGCGACGTGAGCGTTGGCGATCTCGCTCGCTTTCATCACCTGTTCGCGCCGCTCCTCTTCCCGACGCTTCGTGCTCCACAGCACTATTGTTACCGTTGTCCGCTTGGTCTGGAGCGATCTTCCTGCAAAATCGATTGCGCTGAAGAGTTGGTGCGCCTGGTGCGGGAGAACGCCAACAGGCTGGCCGCAGTCGTTATTGAGCCTTTGATGCAGGGTGCCGCCGGCATGATTGCAGCGCCTCCGGGATACTTGCGCGAGTCCGCGAAATCACTCGGGAAATGAACGTTCTGCTGATCGCCGATGAGGTGGCTGTCGGCTGTGGCCGAACGGGGAGCCTCTTCGCCTGTTCGCAAGAAGACGTGGTGCCGGATTTTCTCTGCCTGGCCAAGGGATTGACGGGCGGCTATCTACCTCTGGCAGCGACGCTGACGACCGATGATGTCTTTCGCGCAATTTCTGGGCAAGCCGGAGGAAGGAAGGACCTTCTATCACGGTCACACCTATACCGGCAATCCACTCGGCGCTGCCGTGGCGCTGGCGAGCCTCGATCTGTTGGTGGGTAACGACCTTCATCCCGGCGGTGTTCTTGCGGGACTACCCGAGAAGATTCACCGGTTGCGTACACACCTGGAACGGATGGCAACGCTGCCGCACGTAGGTGATGTCCGCCAGCAGGGGATGATGGCCGGCATTGAATTGGTGAATGACAGACGAACGAAACAGCCATTTCCTCCTGAAATGCGCATGGGCAATCGTGTTTGTCAAATGGCGCGAGCGCGCGGTGTTTGGTTACGGCCTCTCGGCGACGTGATCGTCGTCATGCCGCCGCTGGCGATCGATGAACCGCTGCTAGATCGCCTGTGTGCCGCGCTTTACGAATGTATTCGAGACGTGACGGAAAATGACAAGGTGTCCAAGCAAATCCAGGCAAGCTGCGAAAACATTGCCAATTGTACCGTTTCAGCCACGGATGCAGACCAGGCACATCCGAGCCAAGTGGCTCAAGATGACCGTCAAAAGGAGTCGATGCAATCCGGCGGGTGCGGGTGCGCATAACAAGATGACAGGGTGACAAGGTGACCGATTCAGGCCTTGCTTCCTTGTCACCCTGTCACCCTGTCACCTTGTCACCCTGTCACTCTGCTGAAGGGCGGTCCCATGGTCGTGCTCGGACACAGGCTGAAGATGACCGCCACCGCTCTCGTGGCGGTAGGGATGCTCGGCGCCTGGCTTGGGCTTGTCTATCACGAGAAACGCTCTGCCCTTCCCGAAGTCTTCTCGACCGATCCTTATCAGAAGATGATTGATCGGCGCATGCCGAAAAAGGATGAGAGATCGGGCCAGGACGCGCCCCAGGCCGGCACTCCCCCCATTCGCACCGCACCCGAAACCGCAATCGAATTGAGGGACAGCCTGGTACAAAGCAGCGAGAACCTCCGAAGTATCGCCCTGGCCGTCCGTGGCTATGCTGACGCCCACGGCAACCCTCCCCCCGCTGTGGTCCGTGACCGGTCAGGCCAGCCGCTGTATAGCTGGCGTGTGCTGGTGCTCCCCTACCTTGAAAATGGCGAAGAAGTTTACCGTCAGTTTCATTTGGACGAACCCTGGGATAGTCCCTCCAACAAGAAACTTGTCGCCAGAATGCCGCGTGTCTTTGCTCCTGTCCGCCGCACGACAAACGAGGCGAGCGCAACCTTTTATCAGATGCTTGCTTGTGAAACAGACAAGGAGACAGGGAGACAGGGAGACAAGGAGACAAGGAGACAGGGAGACAAGGAGAATCTGACTTCTCAGGTCTCCTTGTCTCCTTGTCTCCTTGTCTCCTTGTCTGGTTATGTGCTCGTCGAGGCTGGAGAACCTGTAATCTGGACCAAACCTGTGGACGTGTCCTATGATCCCGCGAAATCACTGCCTCGGCTGGGCGGCCTGTTTGATGATGGTTTCCACGTTGCTTTCCCCGATGGCAAGACTTTGTTCATCCCAAGAGTAATGGAAGAGAATCTGCATCGTGATTTTCTCATGACGAAGGCCAACGTCACAGTCAACCGATCTGAGCTGCTCCGTGATGCTGTTCAGTATGAGGAGGTCATCATGTACCGCTTCCAGATTGCGCGGTTCTGGATCGACCAGCTTCGCGAATCTGCCTCCAGCGGAAGATTGAAGATGGAGGATGGAGGATGGAGGATGGAGGATGGAGGATGGAGGATGGAGGATGGAGGATGGAGGATGAAGGATGGCCGCTGCGACCCTCGATCTTCCATCTTCCATCCTCGATCCTCGATTTCGAGACGCCGGGGTGCGATGGTTCTGGCCGAGATGAGCGCGGAAGCCAAGGAGTTTGACGAACTTCGCGACGAGATCGACCTGCTGGCACCCGTTCTGGTTGCTGAGTTGGCAGACGACGACAGGGAAGTTCGGGAGCAATGCGAACAAGCGCTTGTCCAGCTTGGTTCAGATGCTGTCCCTGCCTTGACGGACGCACTCAACCACCCGGATTTTGAAGTGAGGGGCGCAGCCGCCGACATGTTGGCCCATGCCCTGCCGCTGGCGGATAAGCTCGCCGAACGATCCAAGCGCTTGCGAACCGCCTGGGCGCTGGCCACGAACGATCCGGACGTCCGAGGAGCAGTGCTAGCTGTTCTTGAGGCCCTCAAGGATAGAAACGTCCATGTTCGCGCGGGGGCTGCCTATCATCTAAGGGCCTTCGGACCTGATGTCCGTTTCGTTGTGCCCGCCCTCGTGCAAGCACTCAACAACCCAACGGGCGCCAGGGAAGCCGTCCATGCGCTGGGCGAGCTTGGACCGGCGGCTGCCGATGCGATCCCATACCTCGTCGAGTATTGTCAGAGGAACCCTTATGATGCAACCGCCGCGGATGCGCTGGTCAAAATGGGACCGGAAGCTGTTCCGGCGGTCATTGACTCGCTTCGTCGTCCCGGTGAACATCAGGATCAGATGATCCAGGTCCTCGGCAGAATGGGACCGGCGGCGAAGGATGCCATTCCCGTCCTGGCAGCGATTTTCCAGAAGGACCGAACTACGCTGCGCCAGCACGCCGCCCAGGCTCTTGGACAGATGGGTTCCGAAGCCAGGTCCGCCCTGCCGGCACTCATCCGGGGATTGGCCGACAACGATAGCCATATCCGCTTCCAGACCGGGCTGGCGCTGTTGCGCATAGATCCGTCGAACGCAGAGGCGCGACCAGTTCTGGCTAGGTTCCTGCCGGATGACGACGCTCTTGTTGGCCTGGAAGCAGCTGCAATGTTGGCACGAACGGACCCCGGCGACTCGGCCGCTATCGAATACCTCATGGCGATGGTGCAACGTCCAGGGCCACATCGCGGCAAGGCAGCCCAGGCGCTGGGGGATCTCGGTTCGGAGGCAAAGAGTGTCGTGCGGACACTCATCGACAGTGTGCTGGATGATCTGAATGCCGACGCCGCTCTGGCTTTGGTTCGCATCGATCCTGACAGAGCACTGCCGGTCTTGCTGGAAGCGGAAAGGGAAGGCGGGCGTGCCGGCATGGAAGCTGTATTGCCGGCGCTGGAGCAACTCGGCCCGAAAGCCAGAGATGTCGCCCCCGATCTGGTCGAGCTGCTGAGGCACCCCCGTCCATACCCTCCATCCCAGGCCGGTCACCCGCCGCGGGGGCAGGGTGAAACAGACAAGGAGACAGGGAGACAAGGAGACAAGGAGAATCCATCTTCCCCTGTCTCCTTGTCTCCCTGTCTCCCTGTCTCCTTGTCTCAGGGAGGCCAGGGTGGAGGCATTGGCAGGGATAGACTGCATGAAAGGACAGCCGTGTTGCTTGCGCGGCTCGATCCCCTCCAGGCTGTGCCTTTCCTGGTGCAGGGGTTGAGAGGCGAAGCAAGCTCTTCGCGTTATCCGTACTACGAGGCGCTCAAAGAGCTTGGCCCCGAGGCAGCTCCGGCCGTCCCCGAGCTGATCGAGCTTTTGAAAAACCCGGACGGGTCCGTTCGCAGCCGGGCTGTGTCTCTCCTCGGCAACATCGGCAAGCCAGCCGTTGCAGCTCTTCTGGCCGTGCTCCAGGGAGAAAAGGGTGATGCCCAGGCTCTGGCGGTGGAGGCGCTCTGGCGGATCGGTCCGGATGCTCGAGACGCACTGCCCCTTCTCCAGGACCTGATGAAAGCGGATGATCCGGTCATGCGCTCCTGTGCTGTTACTGCCGTGGGCAGGATGACTTCGCCAAACCCGGCGGCCGATCCTGTAGCCGCAGGCTCAAGCCTGCGCCTACTGACAGAGGCGTCCCGAGACGCTGATGCCGGCGTGCGGCGGCGTGCGGCGCGTGTACTCGGTGGCACCGGGACAGAGGCGCTGCCGGCTCTGAGCAATGCACTGGAGGATAAAGACATCGAGGTTCGCTGCGAAGCAGTCCGGGCCTGCGGCAAGATCGGTTCCCCAGCCACCGGTTTGCTTGTGAGAGCCTTACATGATCCGCACTTCGAGGTCCGCCGTATCGCTGTCATCTGTGTGGGTGACTTGCCGGCGCAAGACACTACGGCACACTGGTCCGAAGCGTTAGCGAGGGAGGCTTCGTCCCTCGCTAACGCTTCGGGCCAGTGTGATGTGGCACTCCATGCACTGCTCGACGCTCTCAAGGACGAAGACAAGGTTGTACGCGAGTTGGCGATCACTTGCTTGCACAGCGCTGTACACCAACGCTCCGATCCCGAAGCGTTAGCGAGGAAGGCTTCGTCCCTCGCTAACGCTTCGGGATCGGAGCCCGAATTCACCAGCGTTGTGCCGGCTCTGGCACTCATGCTGAAGGACCGTGACGCCGAAGTGCGCTGGCTGGCAGCCTTCAGCCTTGGGGCGCTGGGCTCCAGGGCCAGACAGGCCGCACCCGCGTTAGCTGAAGTTTTGCAGGATGACGCCTGGGTGGTTCGGCGTGAAGCAGCTTTGGCCCTGGGATGCATCGGCCCAGACGCGCAGAGCGCGATTCCTGCTCTCCGAGAAGCACTGGAAAACCCGCACCTGGAAATCACGAATGAGACCGCGCGGGCGCTGCCCCGGCTCGGTCCCCAAGGAGTGGCAGCCCTTGCTCTGGAGTTGGGACACCGGGAACGACGGGTCCGGGCCGAAGCCGCCGATGCCCTGGTGCAGGTGGGGACTGCCGCAGTTCCAGCTCTCTTTGAAAAGATGAGAGATCGGTCGCCTGAAATGCGTACCGAGGCGGGCATATCCCTGGGGAAAATTGCCGTGCGAGCAGAATCCGTAGTCCCCGCAGTGATCGAGGCTTTGCGTGACCAGGATGAACACGTGCGGGGAGCCGCTGCCCGCGCGACCGGTGAAATTGGTCCTGATGCCAAGGAAGGAGTGCCGGCCCTGGTCGAATTGCTGAAAGCTTCGGACCCCGCGGTACGCTGGAATGCAATCTGGGCCTTGGGACGGATTGGACCGGATGCAAAGTCGGCGCTGCCAGCCCTGCGTGAGGCTCTTCGTGACAGTGAAGCATTGAACCGAGGCGCCGCCGCAGACTCGTTGAGGAAAGTCGCCGAGCAGGTGCCGTAATAGTTCGACCCAGTCGATTTGACAGGCGAGCCGAGCAGCGTAAGCTGCCGGGTGATGAATGTCGTCACCCGGCAGCTTACGCTGCTCGGCTCGCCCAACTGGTAGATTCAGGGAGTAACTCGACCAGCGCCGCGCTCTGTTACTTGCCTAGAATGGGCCAAATGAGCGTGTAGACAGCCAAGGTCGATCCAAGCCCGAGGAGCAACCAGAAAAGCCCCAGAGAAATCCAAGCAAAATCATCTTCCTCGCTGTCTTCGTCACCGCCCTGTCCCCGATCCGGCATGGGACGCAGGCGTGCCTCAACGCTTGCTGACTGAATCCTCCACGGCAAGAGAGGCCGTACCGGGCGTGAACTCACTTCTCCAGGACCCTGTTCTGCTGGTCGCCACAACAGCGGCGGGCGGCTGCCTGTGGGACGGATTGGCAATCTGTCCCACGGCCGGCCCCCTCACCCAATCCTCTCCCCCCGTCGCGGGGGGAGAGGCCAGGGTGAGGGGGGGTGACGGTGCAGGAGTTTCCGGTTCCTCGTTGTCTGTTGCCGAAAGTGGGGAGTACACCTTCAGGGTTGTGGTCGGGAGACCGGTGCCCAGTTGTGTAAGTGCCGGTGATGATCCCATATCCAGGGCCGATACCTTGGCCGGTGGCGGTTCCATCTCCCCTGTCGCGGGCGCAGTGGTATCGGTCCGCAATAGCTCAAGTAACTGCTCCGCCGCCACCGGTGGGTAACTCAGCCGCAACTCGGCGACCAGTTCATGTACGTCAGGTGACTGGATGGCTGTGTCGAAAGAGGCGAACGGCCCCAGCAGGTGCTGGGGATTTCGTTGCAGGAGACGT
>CAWDRY010000066.1:0-4750 GCA_963804745.1 uncultured Gemmataceae bacterium | reverse complement strand
CATTACCGGCAGGAAATCATTGACGGCTCTTGATTCGCATATCTTGGGGCGATACTCTTAAACCATGAGAGCACGGACACCGAGCGGAAGGATACTCCCCGATGGCATCTCCCGTGGCTCAGTTGCCTGCATCGGGACCTACAATTCATAAGGCGGAGCCAATCCCCGGTCCGGACGGAACCGTGGAGTGGTGGGGCGAATCCATTGCAGAGGCTGATGCGGTTGCTGACCTGCTACAGGGGCATGACATTGTGATTCGAGGTTCGACTCGGTGCGAAAACCGCAACAAGGCACGCGAACTCATGATGAAGGCATTCGGCGGTTTCGAGGAAGACGAACCGCACAATGGTCGGATGGCTCTACCACATTTCCATCCCCCGGCCCGATCGCCTGAAGTCCATGCCTTCTTCGAGTCGTCACCCAGGCATGCGAAGAAAAGGAACCGATGAAATACTTCACGCCAGAGTTGCTAGCCCTCTGCCGCTCGTCGGACGACGATGTGGCTGAGGCCGCTGCCGAAAAATGGGAACACGCGATTGCTGCCTACAACGCTCGGCTCCGAAAGGTTCGGCCCGATCTGCCACTGGGTGCGCGACGGCTCCTGAAGCACGCTAGTTTGCATGATGCCCACTGCGTCACCATAACAACAACTGGGAACGGGGCTGGAAAGGAACTCTGCCTCACCTTCCGTCTCGCCAGAAGTTCGAGCAAGCTCGCGGGCGGTGTGGAGCTGCGCTACTCCCTTGCCGGACATACGACATTATTACTCGATAAAGCCCGGAAGCCATCCGACGAGCCTTTCACCCCTCACGTTCTCTACGACGAATTCGACCGGGAGCAGAGACGTGGCGCGAAGTTGTTCACCCATTCGCTTCTCATGAGCAACGGCTTGGAATTTCAGATAAGATTCTCCAACCTACGTCTCAGATGGTTTGGAACCGTGCTGCCCGCGAATAGCAAACCGTCGGACATCGAGAAGGAATGGGCGGATGATGATTCGCTTGCGACAATCTGACGCGCAGGAGGAAGCCGATGACGAACAGTATCAAGTATGAGATCATCCTGTACTGGAGTGGAGAGGATCAGGCGTTTATCGCGGAGGTCCCAGAGCTTCCGGGCTGCGCGGCGGATGGGGAGACATACCAGACAGCGTTGTCGAACGTCGAAGTGGTGATCCAGGAGTGGATCGAGACCGCGCGAGAACTGGGACGGCCGATTCCCTTGCCTCGCGGGCGGTTGCTGTACGCCTGACATCTCCTGTTCCGCATTGCCATCTTCTGGTCCATTGGTCCCGTCAAGATTTGGCCGGCCCGTTCTTCGTCGGTGACGCAGAACCGTCCAGCGGAACAATCTGCGTGACATGCAGCAAGTCCACCTTCACCGCGCGCTCGAAAAAAGTCTGCCCCGGCTGGCCGGTCAGCCCGACGTAGGCCGCCCGCTGGCCGACCCAGAGCAGGTCCGGGTGCCGAACGTCGTAGCCGGCGCCATCGCTTAGCATGATACGAAACGGCTCAAAGGGGCTTTGCCGCAAACTGTCGCGGAGTTCTTCGGCTGACACGCTTACACCTCCTCGCTGAAGCACAGCAACTACTATAACAATAGTTGACAGTGACTTCCAGAGCTTTGGCAATAAGCGAGCCGGGCAGCGTTAGCTGCCGGGTGTTACTTCCCCGGTCTGCGAGGAACCTCCCATGGAAAACCCCGAAGTAGCCCAACTCTTCGAAGAAATCGCCGACCTCCTGGAAATCCAGAACGCCAACCCCTTCCGGGTGCGTGCCTACCGCAATGCCGCCCGCACCGTCCGCGACCTCGCCCAGCCGTTGAAAGAGATGACGGCGCTCGATGAGCTGCCCGGTATCGGCAAGGATCTGGCCGAGAAGATCACGACCATCCTCAAAACCGGCGACCTGCCGATGCGTCAGGAGCTGTACGGGCAAGTGCCCAAGGGATTGCTGGAGCTGCTGAAAGTGCCCGGCCTCGGTCCCAAGAAAGCGCGCGCTTTGTATGAGGAGCTTCAGATCGACTCCCTCGACAAGCTCCGCCAGGCAGCCGAGCAGCATCGCATCAGCGTACTCAAAGGCTTCGGTACCAAGACCGAAGAGAAGATTCTTCAGTCACTGCAACATCTGGCAGAGACCGGGAAAAGGTTCTACCTGGCCGAGGCCAAGGTGTTCGCCGATGCCGTCGTCCGCCATCTGCAACAGACGCCGGGCGTCAAACACCTCGAAGTAGCCGGCAGTTTCCGCCGCCGCCGCGAAACCGTCGCCGACCTCGACTTGCTCGCCACCTGTAAAGAACCAGGCCCGGTGATGGATCGGCTCGCTGAATATGAAGCGGTCGCCGAGGTGATGGCCCGTGGGCCGACGAAGATGACCGTCCGGTTGCGCAATGGCTTGCAAATGGACCTGCGCGTCGTGCCGGAAGAATCCTACGGAGCGGCCCTCGTCTATTTCACCGGCTCGAAGGCGCATAACATCGTCATTCGCCGCATGGCCCAGGAACGCGACCTGAAAATCAACGAGTACGGCGTCTTCCGCGACACCAAGGCAGTCGCTGGGCTTACGGAGGCGGATGTCTACAAGACCATCGACCTGCCCTGGATTCCGCCCGAGCTGCGCGAAGACCGTGGTGAGATCGCCCTGGCGCAGCAAGGCCGGCTGCCCAAACTGCTGGAGCTGAATGACCTGCACGGCGACCTGCACATGCACACGAACGCCACCGACGGCCGGGCGTCGCTGGAGGAAATGGTCGAGGCGGCCAAGAAACGCGGCCACGATTACATCGCCATCACCGATCACTCCAAACGGGTGACGATGGCCAGGGGGCTGGATGCTCATCGACTACGGGAGCAATGGAAAGCTATCGACAAGCTCGTCGGCACCGTGAATGGCATCACGATTCTCAAAGGCGTGGAAATGGACATCCTCGAAGACGGCCGCATGGACCTCCCCGACGACGTCCTCGCCGAGGCCGACTGGGTCATCGCCTCGATCCACTACGGCCAGAGCCAGCCGCGCAACAAGATCACCAAACGCCTGCTCAACGCCATCGCCAACCCTTACGTCAACGTCATCGGCCATCCCACCGGCCGGCTGATCGGCCAGCGCAAGGGCTACGACCTCGACCTGGACGCCGTTCTGAAGGCGGCCGCCGATCATGGCTGCATGATGGAGCTGAACAGCCAGCCAAGCCGGCTCGACCTGGACGACGTGGCCCTGATGGCGGCGAAGGATCGCGGCATTCCCATTGTCATCAGCACCGATGCCCACGCAACCGAGGAATTAAGCTTCCTGGAGTTCGGCGTCTACCAGGCCCGTGCGCGCCGGATTGGAGGCAAAGGATGTGGCCAATAGCTGCGGGCTGGCTCAATTTCGTAAGCTGTTGAAGAGACGCGAGTGACGAGTTCTGGCGAGCCGCCGGGTTTACCCCGGCGGGCTGCCACGTTATGATTCATTGAAAGGAATGCCAAATGCGAGGAATCAGCAATGATCCAAAAACTGACAAAGCACGGTAGCTCCTGGCGCTCGTTATCGACAAGCCCATGCTCGACGTGTTGCAGATCGATGCGGACACGCCTCTGGAGATCACCACCGATGGCCAGACAATAATCGTTTCACCGGTGCTGGACCCGGTACGGACTGCCAAGTTCGAGGGTGCTCTCGAAGAGACAAACCGCGCTATGGCAGGGCTCTCAAACGCCTGGCGGACTAAAGGATGATTCCCACCTTCCTTACGCTGGATGAGGTCCTGGAAATCCATCGCGACCAACTGACCCGCTACGGTGGGGCGGGCGGGATTCGTGATCTGGGCTTGTTACAGTCCGCGTTAGCCCAACCGCAATCCGCCTTCGGTGGCCAGTTCTTGCATGCTGACTTGTTCGAGATGGCGTTGGCGTACCTGTTCCACATCGTGCAGAACCATCCATTCGTGGACGGCAATAAGCGAGTGGGAACAGTAGCGGCCATCGTGTTCCTGCGTTTGAATGACCTGGACATCAACGCCTCGGAAGGCGAAGTAGAGTCGCTGGTGCTCTCCGTGGCCCAGGGCCAGACCGACAAGGCAGCGATTACAACTTTTCTCCGCGACCATGCGGCTTGAGCGCACCTTCCGTTCATCGGCAGCATCAAGCCCAAAGTCTGGCTCCGTCATCAGCTCGAAGTGGACGCCAAAGGCATGACCGGCCGCCTGCGCCTGGAAGTGCAGTTGCACAAGGAGTTCTCCAGTGGGATGCTGGAATGGAAAGTGGAGCCTTGATCCGCATCGGAGAAATCCCATGTGTTCGTCGTCAAGGACTGTGACCCAGGACGCCGGCGCATTTACAAAATCTGGGAGGAAGGCAAGCCACCCGATTTCATCCTGGAGACCACGTCCAAAAAGACAGCCAGGGAAGATGCGGGCAAAAAGAAGACACTTTACGCTCAGCTCGGCATCGCCGAGTATTTCCTCTACGATCCACTGCGCGAATGGTTGGATCCGCCGTTACGCGGCTATCGGCTGGTCGATGGGGAGTTTGTGCGGCTGGAGCCGGATCAATCGGGCGGCATCGCCAGCGAGCAGTTAGGGTTGACTTTCCGGCTGGTCAATGGCGAACTTGCTCTTTTCGTGACCCAAACCGGAGAACGTTTGAAAACTGGCGACGAGCGCGCCGTCGAAGCCGAGGCCCGTGCCGCTCAGGAAGCGGCTGCACGGCGAGCGTTGGAAGATGAGCTGGCCAGGTTGCGGGCCGAGCGAGGGCAATGAGTTTTGAGGC
>CAWDRY010000065.1:0-61532 GCA_963804745.1 uncultured Gemmataceae bacterium | reverse complement strand
CGCGTTAGCACGATCAGGATAGCCACGGCATACGCCATTCCAAGCATGGCGCCAAAAACCGATGAGACTCCACTCATGGCTTCATTGCCGCTCATTCCTGCTCCGCCTCTGACGTGAGCGCGCTGCCATTCCGCCATGGCCGGATTGGCGATTGTAATGTTGTAGACCAAGCCGACGATTGTCTGGATAATGCTGTACCCGGCGTAGATGAAACAGGCTGTCCGCGCCCACGGCCTCAAATTGAGCAGCCCGAATCCTGAAGCGATCAAGACGATCGCCATGATCGTACCCAGAGTTCCCGTGATGAGCGTGTATTCCATGAAGTAGGGGACATGAGAAAACATGTCCGTGACGACAGCGAAGGGGTCACCCGGACCGGAAGGGTTGCCGCTGCTCAGGGAAAAGAACAGGGCCGCCAGCAGCCCCAGACACAGGAAGCTGAGGATGCCCAAGCCGCCAAAGACAAAGTTCAACACAGCAATGGTGACGACCGCCGCGGGACGTTGAGGACGCATGGGATTTGTCTCCTGATAAGAAGGATGGTGACCTGGCCGTGTTACCGGCCGAAGCGCTAACAGACGAAATTGCAGGATAACGGATGGTCCCAGGGAATGCAAGAACGCAGCCCACCTTATTCCTTGCCGCCGCCAGGACTCACCACTCTGTAGACTCCCCATCTGCCGTCTTTCGACAGTTGCACCGGCCTCAGGCTGCCCTGCTCCCGCGCCTGGCGCAATCCCCAGTTGCGATTCGAGTACAGGAAAGGGAGCATTGGCAGCGGACCTGTTTCCGCCGCAACGAACAACGTGGAAACCTCCCTGGGCGACTGCGGCGGGACAAACTCGGTCAAGCCTTCGGAAACGTAGAAATAGCGTATTCTGTTCTGCTCACACCAGTCGATGTCGAGAACATTTCGGACGTGGTTGTTGTAGTAATCAAAAGAATTGGGCAAATTGGGATCGAGCTGCGTGAAACAGAAGTTGTAGTATTTGCCGTAGAAGAGCAGCGCATGTGCCCCGCCCAACGGATAGATGTGCGGCTCCCGCCGGTCCTGTCCGAGCCATTCGGTCCTGGCAGCCAGGCCGATCAGGCCCTTTTCCGGCGGAATGTTAATGTTGATCCAGTCAACCAGTTTGAGGTCGTCTGGCGTGATCGGGCGACCACCGTAGGGCGCGCTGCGCCATGAGATAGCCGCTGGAGATGCTCGCGTCGTGATCCCAGACGACAAACGCATACGGAGAAACCACCAGCGGCACAATGACCAGGGCCGTCAGAGTTCGCCAGGCGGGGACGCTTCGCAGGAAATGTTCCGCCACGACGTACAGAACGGCCGTTTCCGCCAGGAGCATGGCAAACACCAGCACAACTTCACACCGCGTTGACATCAACGTCAGATAGGAGCTTAGGAGCGCTGTTTCCATGATCGAGAAGGTTAAGCCGCCGGCGAGGAAAGCAAACGCGTTTTTGACGACTAGCCAGAGCAATAAACACACCGTCAGAAGAACGAGCAAGGGCCGCAGGGAGCCGATTGCCGGCTTTGCCGCAGGCAGCTTGATGAAAATGCACAGAACAAGAACATCGACCACCAATGCGAGCCAAGGGAAAGCAGCGTAGGGGAGTCGCTGCTGCCAGTCGCGTTGCGGCAAGGAAGGGTAGATCGGCGCCACGGTGGTTTCGGAGCTGAAGCGCGCCGGATTCGCAGCCGCGGCTGCACGAACGGCCGCAGAGAATGAAAACGCCGGTTGCCTGCCGCCGGCCTCGGCTCCATTTGACTGTTTATCCCCATGATCTTCCACCGGCCGGGTCGTCGGGCCGCTTCGTAGTAACGATTTGTAATACTCATCATCGCCGAGGACAACTGCCGACATGAGCAAGACAAGACCAACATGAACAGCAAAGAGCCGAAGGAAAGCGGAATGGGCGAAGATCGAAATCGTAGCCGACTTCGCAAGAAGGCGGGTCGCCGTGCCCCGCCTTCTTGCGAAGTCGGCTACACAAGTCGCGTAACCCTGCCTGAACAGCTTCTTGCCTTTGTAACAGTTGACCACCAGTGCCACTATCGCGGCCAGCGCCGCCAGGGGCGCACAGGCAGGATTGAGCGCGACGGTCAACACGGCCAGCATAGCTTCAACTGCAAGAAGCAGCACAAAAGGGAGACGCCGAGGCGTTGCCGACAGCACCGGCAGCAGGCAGAGCGCGATCAACAATGCGGGCGCCACCTGCCTGCCTGTCCCTTCGTAGTTGAGGTACGGATAGAGACCGTGGAGCGGAAACAGGGCCAGCAAAGGCAAGAGCATGCCGTGCAGGAGCCACAGAGTTCGGCCGGACAGAAAGGCAATGGTTCCAGTGACCAGAAAGAGGCTGGTCACCAGCAACAGAATGTGCTGCATGTTGACCGCCTGGACCACGTTGAGCGGTGACAGCGCCACGGTAATTGCATTCATGGCGCCGAAACCGGACGGATAAGCAATGGGCCAACCGCCGTTGGTGTGCGGGCAGAGCCGGAAGAACAACCCATCGTTCCGGTAGACCCGCGCGCTGAAAGCATGCACGATGGAATCGGTAGTCTGCACATGCAAGACGCCACTGACTGTCCAAAAAGCCACGAAGAGGATGAACACGAAGGGGACGTACATCGCTAGCCGTTGGAACAACTCGTTGGGCCATGCCGGCGATAATCTGAAAAAGGAGTCGCGCCATCGAATAGCACGCATCAGCCCGGCGAACAAGTGAATCGCTACGATGAACCCGGAGAGCACCGATAGCTCCAGCAATCCGTAAGCACTCGGCCAGAACTGACCGAGCAGATTACGCAGATAGAACCAGCAGCACGCCAGGGCCAGACCGACGAAGACTTCCGCCGGGAAGAGAACATAAGTCGGACTACGACCGGCGTAGCGCGTGAAGAGCAACCAGCCGAGCCATTTCAATACACCCAGGTAGATTGCCATGCCGGCGAAAAACGAGGCACGCTGCAAATTACCCAGGAGCAACCAGAGTAGAGCAGGAAAGAGCAGGACGCCCACGAAGAGCAGCCATTCCGGATCGGACCAGCGAGTCAGCCGGTTCGCAAATCTGCTCAGCCCGCTTGTGGGTTCGCGGAAGGCGCAAGCCGGTGCGTCGTTCATGGCTTATTTCCGCCTTCCTTCATCCTTTTATCGGCGGCTTCGGTTCAAAAAGCGCCGGTCGAGTCAGGCCGAGCCGGTTGAGCCAGTACCGCCCAACCACGCCAAGTGTCCCCAGACCATAGCGGACACTGCGGCGGAAGTTGATGCTGCTCGCCTGTGGGAAATAACGAACCGGCACCGGAATGTCGCCGAGCCGAAACCCGAAACGCACCGCCTGCACCAGAAACTGGGTATCGAACACAAAATCGTTCGAGTTGCACTCGAAAGGGATGCGTTCGAGGACCTCACGCCGGTAGACGCGGAAGCCGCTATGGAAGTCGCCCAGATTCTGACCCAGGGCAAAGTTCTCTATCACTGTCAGAAAACGATTGGCCACGTATTTGTAGATGGGCATACCTCCCGCCAGCGCTTCCTGGCGCGAACGAATCCGGCTGCCGATGACGATGTCACAAATGCCCAGCTCGATGAAACCGACGGCATGAGGAATCACCCGGCTATCATACTGATAGTCGGGATGGATCATCACGACAATGTCCGCACCGTGATCGAGAGCCGTGCGGTAACACGTCTTCTGATTGCCGCCGTAACCTCGGTTGTCCGGATGGACGATCACGGTCAGTCCCATGTCGCGGGCAATCTCCACGGTCCGATCGGTGCTGCCGTCGTCCACAAGAATAATCTCATCGACGCAGCCTGCCGGCATGTCCGCCAGGGTAGCCGTCAAGGTGCTTTCAGCGTTATAAGCCGGCATGACGGCGACGATCTTGTGCCGGCGCGGCGGACATTCCGGCTGGGCTTCCGTGATCCGTTCGACACGGAAGTCATCGTGACGAGGCTGAAACTGCGTTGGGCCGGCTAATGACATGGCAGTGGTATTCCGGGGCTGTGATTGCGAATCTCAGTACTTCCAAAAAACCCATTAGCCACGGATGAAACACGGATGAAACACGGATAAGAAGAAGAAAGGTCACAAGAATCCAAAGAAAACTACTCCTTTTTCTTATCCGTTCTACTAACGTTTAGAATTTGCGCACGCGCGCAAATACCAAAAGTTGCAAGACCAATCACGAAAACACGAAAAACGAAAACACGAAAGACAAAACATTGTTCCTATTATCATCTCCTCTGATTATTTTTTCGCGTTTTCGATTTTCGTGTTTTCGTGATTCTCTTTCTGGTTGCGGCTCCGCCGCGCTGGGTTTCGTCCGTGTTTCATCCGTGGCTGGATTTTGGGACTACTGAATCTACTTCTACAATTTTACTTTATGAAATGTCTTTACTCTACGCAAAGCGCTCCCGGAGTGAAGCTAGGCGGCAGGTTCTGGTTCAGCGGCGCCGCAGGCGAAGGCGGCTCTTTTCAAACAGCCCATTTTTCCACTGTCAGCCCGGGCACGGCGGCCAGGTCGCCATCGCTGCTGACTCTGTAGAATAAGAAACGGCTGATCTACCATTGCTGATTCAGCGGTGGGGACGGAATGAAGCATTGGAAATGAAGTCTGGCGCGAAGTGCGCCGGGGGGGTTCCGTGCGTAAGATCGCTGACGGCGTTTGGCAACTGTCGGGTTTTCCGCGTGACATGTTCAATGTCTACCTGGTAAACGACGTGCTCATCGACACGGCAACACGGTGGGCCAAGCGCCGGATACTGCGCCAGTTGCACGGTCAAGCGCTGCAAATGGTCGCGCTGACGCACTGTCATCCCGATCATCAAGGAGTGGCAAAGATCGTTTGCGAGAAGTTTGGGGTGCCGCTGGCTTGCCATGAGGCTGATGTGCCGGCCGTGGAAGGACGAACGGGCATGAAACCGGAGAACGGGCTGATGCGGCTGGGGGAGCGTTTCTGGTCGGGGCCGGCGTGTCCGGTTGGCCGGGTGCTGCATGAGGGAGACGTGGTGGCCGGTTTCCGGGTCATTCACGCACCGGGGCACACGCCGGGGCACGTAATCTACTTTCGCGAAGCCGATCGTGTGGCGCTTGTCGGCGACGTGCTGGTGAACATGAACTTCGTGACCGGGAAAGCCGGGTTGCGCGAGCCGCCGCCCTTTTTTTGTGTTGACGCGGCGCAGAACCGGCAGTCCGTCATGAGGCTCCTCGATCTCAAGCCGGCGGTTTTGTGTTTTGGTCACGGACCGCCACTCGCCAACGCCGAAGTGCTGGAACGCTTCGCGGATCGAGTGATGAGCGTGCCGATATTACAGGGAGTGACGGCATAGTAGAGTGGTCCTCGTTTCATTTGTTGCGTTTATCGTGGCCGGATTTGCAGGCAATTCCTTTGGTAACGGAAGTACCCGCCCCCTCCCATCATGCTGTCGGAAAAATCGGGGTTCATCGCCGACCTCTCCCATACTATGGCGTATGCTTCGGTTGAACGAGTATTATCATCTGCTCGAAGGAGTGTAGCGACATGTTGGTCCTCAGCCGGAAATTGGGCGAGAAGATTTTCATCGGTGATAACATCTGCATTACCGTAGTGGACGTCGATCGCGGCAAGGTCCGCCTGGGCATCGAGGCGCCTCGCGACGTACCGATCTTCCGACAGGAACTGCTGCCCATGAAGGCTCCCACAGGGACGGGTGTGCCACCGTCGCCGGCGTTGTCGTGAGTGCATGGTCGATTTAGCGTGAAACCGCAAGCGGGCACATCTGTTCGTTAGTTCATGCGGTCTCGTCTCTTCCGGACATAATAAGCTATTCCAATCAACACTACCACGCAGCCCAGCGCGATCAAGCCACCCCATCCCAGCCATTTGTGCAAGAGCGGCAGACATTGCCCAAAGAAATATCCGAGTAGAGTCATGGTGACCGCCCAGACCAGAGCGCCGCTGGCATTGGCGGCCAGAAAACGCCGCCACGGCATGCCAACGGTGCCTGCCGCAAGAGCGCCACTACCCGCAACCCAGTGATGAAGCGAGCGAAGAAAATCGTCCAGACGCCATAGCGCTCGAAGTAGCCCTGGGCCAACTGATAGCGCTTGGGTGTCAAGAACAGGAAGCGCCGCCCTTGCTCAAGTCGTGGGCGGGCGTAGCGATGGCCCAGCCAGAACCCCATGTTGTCACCCAGGATGGCGGCAACGAGCGTAACGGCAATCACCCATTCGATCCGAAAGATGCCACCGCCGGCCTCGCTGGCCATGAAACCCGCCACCAGGACGGCCGTTTCCCCCGGCACCGGCACCCCCGCGTTCTCCAGCATCACTCCGAGGAAGAGGACAGGATAGCCGTAGGCCGTATACCACTCGGTGAACCACTGAAGGAGTTGTTCCATGACCCTGACTCTGTTTCGTTATGTCTGCGGTGGATGCCGAGTTTACAGCAACGGCGACAACAACCGGCAGGCGTTCTCCGCGAGCCGTGCCGAAAGGGACCGCCGGGCGAAAGTCTCCCGGTCCAGCAGAATCGCGTCGCGCAGGTCCTGTTGAAACGCATCCTCAAGCTCCTGCACCAGCAACGGCGCATGAAGCATGCAGCCCACCTCGAAGTTCAGGTGCAGGCTGCGGTTGTCGAGATTGGCCGAGCCGACCATGCCCCATTGTCCGTCGGCCATCATCACCTTGGCGTGCATCATGCCGCGGGCGTACTGGTAAATCTTAACTCCAGCCGCGAGCATGTCGGCCCAGTAGTAGCGGCTGGCATAGAAGGCAAGATACTGATCGGGGCGCAGTTGGCACAGTAGCCGGACATCGACCCCTCGATAGGCCGCCAGGCGAAGAGCATCCATGAGGCCGCTGTCAGGCACGAAATAAGGCGTGGAGATCCAGATGCGCTCCCGTGTACTCACAATGGCCGCAAAGTAAATCTCCCGAATACTGTTGATCTCCTGATCGGGGCCGGACTCGGCGATCTGAACGAGCGTATCGCCCACGGGCGCCAGCTCCGGAAAATAGGCCAGCTCGTCCAGCGGCTCGCCCACGGCGAAGTCCCAATCTTCCACGAAAATCCGTTGCAACCCGGCCACGGCAGGCCCGTCCAGACGGATAAGGCCGTCGCGCCAGTAGCCGAACTTCGGACTCTTGCCCAGGTATTCATCGCCGATGTTCATGCCGCCCGTGAAACCGGTACTGCCATCGACGACCACGATCTTGCGATGGTTGCGCAGATTGATGCGGAACCGCGACTGGAGCGGATTGAGTGGAAAGAAAGCCGACACGCGACCTCCTGCCGCAATGAGGGGCTGGAGAAACCGTCGCTTCAGGTGCCTGCCGCCCATGGAATCGTAAAGCAGCCGTACTTCGACTCCTTCCTTGGCCTTCTGCGTCAGCAGCTCAATGACGAGCTGGCCCGTCGCGTCCGGACGAAAGATGAAAAACTCCAGATGGATGTGGTGATGTGCTTCTCGGATCGCGGTCAGCATGGCCTCGAAGGCCGTCGCGGTTTCGTGAAACAAGGTCACTCGATTGCCCTGGCTGACGGGAAAGGCATTGACGCGCACCGCCAGTTGCCCAAGACCCGTGCCGAGCTTCTTCGGAACCACCTCACCCCCCTTAGGCTCGCCCCGAACTGCTTCGATCGTTCGCGGCGGATGGCTATCCCGGAAACTCTCGCGGTGACGTTGCTTGCGCCGAAGCGGCCGGTAGACGTGGTTGTAGCCGAAGACCCAGAACAGCATGGCTCCCAGAAGCGGAACGAACACCACTACCAAACACCAGGCCAGGGCCGCCTGGGAGTCCTTTTTCGTCAGGAGGACCCAGGGGATGACGATAAGGATAATCAGCGTGTCCACGAGGGTGAACACTGTGATATGCTCTAGATATGCGGACATCCTTAAACATTGTAGGTCTCCGCGAAGGTTCTGCCACAGGAACGACAAAGGTGCGCTTACTTACCTACAACATTCACAAGGGCATCGGCGGCCGCGACAGACGTTATCGGCTGGACCGTGTCATTGCGGTCATCGACGAGGAGAATCCTGATCTCATCTGCCTCCAAGAAGTGACACGCAACGTTCGCCGGTCGCATCATCACGACCAGCCGAAATTGCTGGAACAGTTCTTCAAAGCGATAGCTCACCTCTACCAGATGAACGTTCCCATGAAGGAAGGCGGTTACGGCAATCTGCTGCTCTCGCGCTGGCCGTTGCGGAGCAAGCATCAAATCTCACTTCGCCTGGACAAAAGAAAGCCGCGCGGCGCTTAACTCACTATCGTGGACACCCCCGAGGGGCATCTGCATCTAATCAACCTCCACTTGGGACTGAACGAGCGCGAACGCCGCTGGCAAGTAAGACATTTGCTGGAGCATCCGCTGTTTCTGGAAGCGGCTCACCTGCCGACCCTGATCGCGGGCGATTACAACGACTGGCGCAATACCCTGGGATGCAACGGCCTCGCCGGGCATGCTTTCCATCAGGTAACGGCGCCGCCATCCCGGTTCCGGTCGTTCCCAGCATTTCTACCGATGATGGCGCTGGACAAGGTTTTCTACCGCGGCCACGTCATCATCCGGCACGCACGAGCGGTGCATAGTCCACTGGCACGCGGGGCCTCCGATCATCTGCCGGTGGTGGTGGATTTTCACATCGCGAAAGATCCAACCGTTTAGCCGCGACCCGCAGGGGAGCGCGTGCCCCTCCCGCGCTCCCCTGCGGGTCGCGGCTAAACAATCGTGACGATCTCGGTCTGCGGCGTGCCGCCCGTCACCTGAACGTTACTCGCCGCGTCCACAAACACGTTCACCTCGCTGCGCACGCCGAACTCGGGCAGATAGATGCCCGGTTCGATGGAGAAACAAGTCCTTGGCAGGACGCGCCGCTCCTCGTGCGTCTCCAGGTTGTCCATGTTGGCGCCGTTGCCGTGCGTCTCCTGCCCGATTGAATGCCCGGTTCGATGGCAGAAAGCAGCGCCGTACCCCGACCTCTCGATCACATCGCGGGCCGCCTGATCCACTTCCCAGCCTTGCAAAATCCTTCGATTGCTGAACGCGCCGCGCACCTTGTCGATGGCGGCATCGCGCGCTTCGGCCACGATCTGGAAGATTTCGCGGTACCGGGCCGGCACCGCCTTGCCGACGAAGGCCGTCCAGGTCAGGTCGCTGTAGACGGCGCGAGGCTTGTCGAGTTTGGCCCAAAGATCGATAAGGACGAAATCACCCTGTTTGATCGCCGCGTCGGATGCCGCTCCCGGCTCATAGTGCGGATCGCCGCTATGCGGACCGGCGGCAACGATGGGTGGATGATCGGCTACCAACTTGTGAGCCGTGAAGTGATCGAGAATGCGCTGTTGTACCTCCGTTTCGCGAACCGAGCCGTGTTTGCGAACGCGCTCCCCGATGAAGCTGAAGGCCACGTCGTAAGCCGAACGTGTGTGCTGGGCCGCTTCCAGGTGCATCGCCCACTGTTCATCGTCCCAGCACGCCTCAAACTGCTGTACGAGATCGCCGGAAGATACTATTTCCGGGCCGAACGAGCGCACCAATTCCACGGTGCCGGCATCGACGCGCGCAATGTACGGATTGGCGTTGCGAGGCACGTACTCCATTGCAATCTTACGGCTGCCGCGAACGAGGCCGGCGACTTCTGCTTCCAATTCCTGCCAGCGCAGATAGCTCCTTTGCGTTCCCGGCAATCCGTCGAGCGCGTGTGCTTCAATGCGATGCACCAGTTTCTGCGGCTCGCCCTGAGCAGGAATGAAATAGAACCAGCGCCGCGTGAGCATCGAATCGGCGGCAAGCCCGATAACGCGCCGGGCCAGCACGTTCAGCCCGCGGAAGTCGTACAACAGCCAGCCGTCGCAACCCTGCTCGCGGATCGCGGCCTGAACTTCAGAAAGATCGATGTTTGCCATGGTGTTTTCAACCTATCCCCAATGACTAATGACTAATGACCAATGACTTATCTTAACGCTTGCATTGGCGCCAAGTTCACTTATAATCGTTTCTGCCCCCGCCGCTTGAGCATCGAGGATGGAGGATCGAAAATGGAAAGTAGAAGATGGAGGATAGAAGCCGGACCACCTGTGCTGTTCGATCCTCCATCTTCCATCCTCAATCCTCATTCAGTCTCGCCTGCTCAGTTTTCGCTCCGGAGTCTTCTCATGGCATTTCGTTTTGCGTTGACACTCACGCTCTTCATCGCAGGAGTCCCACTTCTCATGGCCGCCGACACGAAGCCCGACTACCCGCCGTCGCGCAAGGACACCACCACCGAGAAGCTCCACGGTGTCGAGGTAGCCGATCCCTATCGCTGGCTCGAAAAAGCCGACAGCCCCGAAGTGAAGGAATGGGTTGAAAAGCAGAACGCCCACACCCGCGCGGTTCTGGACAAGATTCCCGGCCGGGGAAAGATTCGAGAACGCTTGAGTGTGCTTCTCGACATCGGCACCATCGGCACTCCCACCCCCGTCAAGGGCCGCTATTTCTACACCAAGCGCGAGGGCAAGCAGAACCAACCGATTCTCTATGTCCGGGAAGGAATCAAGGGCAAGGACCGCACGCTTGTCGATGCCGAACCTGCTGGCCGAAGACGGCACCATTTCCCTCGACTGGTGGTTCCCCAGCCGCGATGGCAGCCTGGTCGCCTATGGTCTGTCCAAGGACGGCAGCGAAGAATCGACCCTGCATGTCCGCGACGTGACCACCGGCAAGGACCTGCCCGATAAGATCGAGCACACGCGGCACTGCTCGCTCGCCTGGCTCCCCGATCAAAAGGGATTCTACTACACCCGCTATCCGGCAGCCGGCAGCGTAAGGAAGGGACAGGAGAACTATCACCGGCACGTTTTTCTGCACATGCTCGGCACCGATCCGGCCAAGGATGCAAGAGTATTCGGCGAGGGCCGGTCGGCGGAAGATTGGCCCGAAGTGGACCTCTCGCCCGATGGCCGCTGGCTCGTCGTCACCGAACAGCAGGGCTGGGCCAAGTCGGAGGTGTTCTTCAAGGACCTCAAGCAAGCTGACGCTTTTTTCATGCCCCTTGTGGACAAGGTGGACGCGATCTTCGAGCCGATCGTCCGCAACGACCGCTTCTATGTTCGCACCAACGACAAGGCGCCGCTCTACAAACTATACCGCGTCGATCCGCTCAAGCCGGAGCGCAAAGACTGGGTTGAGGCGATCCCGGAAGGTGAGGATGTACTGGAAGCGGTGGCGGCCATTGGCGACACGTTGGTGGCCGAGTACATGCACAAGGCGACCTCACAGTTGCGGTTCATACGGCCTGCTGACAAACCGAAATTGGAAATCAAACTGCCGACGCTCGGCACCGTCGCCGGCCTGGGCGGAGAATGGGACGGCCATGAACTGTTGTTCGGCTTCCAGTCGTTCACGGTGGCACCGACCATTTACCACATCGACCTGAATGCTAAAGAAGCGGCCCCGCTCGCGATCTGGCAGCAGATCGAAGTGCCCGGCATCGACTTCTCCGCCTACGAGGTTGAGCAGGTCATCTATCCGTCCAAAGACAAGACACCGATCACCATGTTCCTGGCTCACAAGAAGGGGATCAAGAAAGTCGGCAAGAACCCGACGCTGCTCTGGGCCTATGGCGGATTCAACATCAACATCACGCCGACGTTCGGCGCGAGCCGGTTCCTGTTCCTGGAGCAGGGCGGACTCATCGCCATTCCGAATCTGCGCGGCGGCGGCGAATACGGCGAGGAATGGCATCAGGCCGGCATGCTCGGCAAGAAGCAGAACGTCTTCGACGACTTCCTGTCGGCGGCACAGTGGCTTATCGCCGAGAAGTACACCGACCGAGATCATCTGGTGATTCAGGGCGGCTCGAACGGCGGCCTGCTCATGGGCGCGGCCCTGACACAGCAGCCCGATCTGTTCCGTGCCGTCGTCTGCCAGGTGCCCTTGCTTGACATGTTGCGCTATCACCAGTTCCTGATCGCCCGGCTGTGGATCCCCGAATATGGCTCGGCGGACGATCCAGAGCAGTTCAAATGGCTTTTTGCTTATTCGCCCTATCATCGCGTCAAGGACGGCACCCGCTATCCAGCCGTACTGATGGAGGCAGCCGAGTCGGACAGCCGTGTCGATGCCCTGCACGCCCGCAAGATGGCGGCCCGCTTGCAGGCTGCGACCTCGTCCGATCAGCCGATCCTGCTGCGCCTGGAGACAAAAGCCGGCCACGGCGCCGGCAAGCCTGTGCGCCAAGCTGCTGGACGAGCTAACCGATACGTGGAGCTTTATTTTCTGGCAGTTGGGATTGAAGATGTAATCCCGTTTGCCATGCCCATGTCCGCACGGGCATGGTTGAACAGCATGCCCACGAGGACGTGGGCCTGGCACCCGGCGCATGAAGATACGCCGCTGCATGAGGATGCGTATTATGCGTTGAACGAAGTGCCGTGATCGGGGGCCAAAATATGCTCAATCACAAAAAGACGCTGAAACGCCAACTGCTGGCGGTAGCTGCATTTATCTTGGCGATAGTCACACCTGTTTTGCTGATTCCAATATCGCGGGGTATTGTAATCGGTCTAATTTGCGGGGAGAACATCCACGACTGGCACCCTACGAGCTACTGGATCGCTGCATTGCGTGATGAGAATTTCGACCTGCGTATTGAGGCATGCGAGGCTATCAGAGAACTCGGCCCAGACGCAAGAGAGGCGGCACCGGTTCTTATCGAGATCATGAAGGAAACTAACGAGAGCACGCCCTACCATGATAAGGCTCGAGTGGCCCTGCTGAGTATTGATCCCGATGCTGTGGTCCAGGTGTATGCCGAAGGTTTACGCGACGAGAGACCAGAAGTTCGCATTAATGCTATATGGAGGCTGCGAAGACTGGGTTCAGCAGCATCAATTCCTATTCTTAAAAAAGCCTCCAGGGAGGATCCAAACCCCGATGTGCGTGCGAACGCCGCTGTGGCGATGTACGGCATCGAAATACAGAGAAAAGAAGAACCCATATTGACTGTCTCCCCCAGAAAAGAATAGGTTGAGCCCGTACGTGCAACTCTCGCAATTCGATCTCGCGTTCACTGATTCTCGTCACCATTTTCATGTTGCGCACATGGAAATGGCTCTTGACGAAGCCGAGACAGCAGTAGGCGAGGATGAAGTTCCCGTCGGCGCCGTCATCGTCTCGCTGGAACGCGGCGTCATCGCCCGCGCCCACAATCAGCGTGAGCAACTCACCGATCCCACGGCCCACGCCGAGATGATTGCCATTACGCAGGCCGCCGAGGCATTGCGCTCGTGGCGGCTGGAGAACTGTGCTATTTACGTCACGCTGGAACCGTGTCCCATGTGTGCGGGCGCGATTGTGCAGGCCAGGATTCCTTTCGTGATCTATGGGGCCGCCGATCCGAAGGCCGGCGCCTGCGATACGCTCTATCGCATCACGACCGATCCGCGGCTGAATCATCGTGCGCAGGTGATCGGCGGGGTGCTGTCAGAACGATGTGCGGCGATTCTGAGCGACTTTTTTGCTGTAAGGCGGCGTAGCGAGAAGTAGACAGGTGGGTGGGACAAGTTTCAAACCTGCCGCCACTCACTATCGGCAAGGAGTGTTACGCAAGCATTTCCTGAGATTTCTCATTGCAGAGGCCCCTCCCGGATTCGAACCGGGGATGGCGGATTTGCAATCCACTGCCTTACCGCTTGGCTAAGGGGCCGTCATGAAGTGGTATAGTAGCGGCAGTCTTTTTTGCTGTCAATGTAACCTCCTGTCGCCCGGTTACGTTGTCACCCGGTCACCTTGTCCACTCTCTACCCCACCACTTCACCACGTTACTTTGTCACGATCTCTCCCATTTTCACGACCTCGAACTCCCGTCCCTTGATTCGTTTCAGCGTGTGGAGCATGTCGTCATTCCACTTGGGGTTAGGGGTGCCGCTCAGAAACCAGTCGCCGCCGTTGTCGGCCACGAGCATTCCGTACTTTTTCAAAGCCGTGAGGATCACCTGGACCTCGGCGGGGAACTTGCTGATGTCGAAGTCGGCCTTGAGGCGTACGCGCATGCCCATCGGCGGCAAGTTTGCGTTGTTGTTGTTACTTGCGAAGTGGCGAGCCGGAGCAACATAAGCACGGCGCGTGCGCTGGCAGGTGAAACGCAGAGCGTGGGCAATGACTTTCTGTCCGGCGACTTCATCGTAGCGCACCAGGCCGGGGAAAATGGGCAGCCCGGCGGCGTCCGCCGAGGTCCAACCCGCCGGGCGCAGTGTGTTGGCGTTGAGGTCGAAAATAGCCCCTGAGCCGGCCCGCCAACCCTTGCCGTCGGGATGGGAGTCGAAAAGCTCGTATAGCTTCCAGTTGTCGCGGTCGATGACCAGAATGTGACGATCGCCTTTGCTGTTTGGCCCGCCCTCTATGGGAGCGTCCGCCGGAATGGGATAGGGACCGCGGTCGCTTTCATCGGCGTACTCGAACTTGACCGGCACCTGCGCCTGTGTGCCCGCCACGACGACGTAAGGAATACCGTTGGGCGCCCCTTCGTAGACGGTGCCGAAATCGGGGTGCAAGGTCTTGTCCAGCCCGATGCTGGCGATGAGCTTATCGGAGTTGGGGTCCACCGGCTCCTTGGAGATGTCCTGGTTCCAGGGATTGTCGGCTGGAAAGATGCGCTTGCCTCCCAGGCTGGCACCCACGCCAAGCTCGACGACCGGATCGGCGGCGTAAAGGTTTGGCAGGAGGCGTCCCAGGCTAGCCATGCTGCCCAAAAGTGCCGTCATGCCGGCCTTCAGAGACGCTTCCTTCAAAAAGTCACGGCGATTGTGTGCGTGCTGATTCATCACGTTTTCCCCTTTCATCGCACAAGTTGCTGTTGCTTGAACACCTTGTAAGCGATCTTAGGACTTGTATTCGCTTTGTCAACATGTTGAACGTTTCACGAGTCCGCCAGACACTCCGCATCAAACACCGGCCCCTCCACGCAGACCCGCCGGTAATCCCAGCCCGTCTTCGTCCGCACCGGTGTCACACAACTAAAGCATATACCCACGCCGCAAGCCATTGGCGTCTCCAGAGACAAATGGCACGGCACCCTCCACTGCCGAGCCAGAGACGCCAATGCTTTCATCATTGGGCCGGGACCGCAGCCGATCAAATGCTGCGGCGGTTTGTGCTGCTCCAGCAACTGCGTGACGAAACCTTGAAAGCCGAGGCTGCCGTCGTCGCTCGCCAGATGAACCTCCGCGCCGGCGGCGCGAAAATCGTCAACGCCGGCTGCCAAGTCAGCGGTGCGAACGCCGTAATAGAGGGACACCTTCTGCGCAGCACGCTCCGCACGCCGTCCGCCGTAGCCGCGTTCACCGAGCAGCTCTCGGACGTAGGCCAGGAACGGGGTCTGGCCGATGCCACCTGCGACGAGACCGACGTGTTCCAGATTGTTCAGAATCGGGAAACCATTGCCGAGCGGTCCCCACATTGCGACCTTGTCACCGGCACGCAGCCCCGCCAGCAGATGGGTCATTTTGCCGATTACCAGATAGAACAACGTCCACCGCCGTGGGCTGTCCGTGGCTGTCGAAAACGGTGTCGTAGAGTGCGAAAGGCCGGCCCAGCAATGGACCAGTAATTCCCGGCAGCCGGATCATCAAGAACTGACCAGGACGGATGGCGGCGGCCAACTCGGGACAGTGGAGGCGGATGCGATGAGTATCGCGGGCCAGCCGGACGTTTTCCGTGACCGGGAATGTGCCATGAACAAAGAGAGCAGGCGGTTGGGACGGTGACAGGGGAGAATCGGTAGCAGTCATGGAAGTGGGAACCAGCCTGAACGCTATTGTGACTTCGTTTCGGTCGCCGGCAGCTCACTCTTCCTGGGCACCCATGCTTTGCAGGCATTGAGGATGGTCCGGCGGAACGCCTCGGCCTCCGGCACGCCACGCAGGCGCATGGCAACCTGTCCTTTCGAGATAACTTCCAGTGTGCCCGCCCGGTAGAAGGTGCTGTAACTGCCAGGCTCCAGGCGGCACGTCTTCAATGTCGGCCAGGTCGATCTGGCACGCCGGTTTCGGTTTCAGCCCCCGGCGAATCATGAGCCGCTTGTTGGTCAACGTGTAACGCTTGGCGATGAACGGGAGAATCTTCTTGAAATACAGAGGAAGAAACAGGATCAAGGCCAGGGGAGCCAGGATGATAGAGCGCGCCAACTTTTCGCCCAGCCCTGCAACCCCTGGAGTTGCCGTGACCGACGGCCAGGCCTCGCGGATAAGCGCCTCACCTTGTGACGGCGGTACGAGTCCGGTCACGGCTTGCTGACGTGTGTCGATCATTGCCGGCATGCTTCACTCCATCTTGGTGAGTGGTGAGTGGTGAGTGGTGAGTGGTGCCATTTACTCACCACTCACCACTCACCAAGTTGTACTTATGGATATGGACGTGGCTGAATTCGCCAAGGGTTCGGCTGATCGGTGCGTTCATGGGAGAATTGCTGTGTCTCGACCAAACTCATCTACATCGTCAGCGACCGCTCAGCGTTGTTCCTCCTGCTTGCGCGGCCAGCGGGAGAGTATCGTCGGCTGATTCGTCTTCCTCGGCAGTGTCGAGGGGCAGTTGGCCCGCGATGCCCGGAACGGACCGGCTGGTGCGAATGACCAGGAGCCGTTGCACAGGCGGTTTCTCCGTGTCGCGGATGAAAGAGACGTGACCGGGCGAGCCGGGACGGTCAAGCCGCCCGCCGACGATCAAATATTCATTGGGAGCGAGCGTGACTTCCCAACTCAGGCAGTCGAAGGGTTCCTTCTGCCGTTGATCTTGCAGCATCCAGCCGGATCGATCTGCCGCCGTGCCGATGGTCATGCCGTGCTTGCCATGCTCGACAAGAGGTGTGAATTGCAGGCGCGTGCGTCCGTCGCCGGTGAGGGTCGGCAACACCTTCAACGCGAACTCGGCTTGTTCGAGATCGAGCAGATCGGGATGCTCGCCGGCACCCACGGAGACCTTGCACTGCGGCAGCGCAGGACCAAGAAGCACCGTGGCCGGATCGCCGGCGTGGCGCCTCGTCTGCCGGGGTTTGGGACAGCTCTTTTCTGAAGTCAGGAGGGCCAGCAAGCCGGCGGGAGGGCTGCCGCCGATCCTGCCGATACGGAAACCGTGGTCTTCGAGTTGTCCCTTGTTACGCTCAAAAGGGACAACCTGCTCGTCCACCAGGGTCCACAAGTCTTGGTTGAGGTACCGATCACCCACGGGCTGTTCCACCAGCGCAAAATCAATCTGCACAACGTCCGGTCCCGTCGGACCCTGAAAAGGCCGGTGCCTGTCCAGCCAGGACGTGGACAGCACAGGCTCGTTGGCCGCACAACCCGCAATCAATGCGGCCAGCAGCCCGAACAGCAGGGCATACCCGTGGCGCATGGCAGAATGTCCTTGTCCGCAGTTTCGACAATGGTTCAGAAATAAGGGAGCGGGACAATAGCGAGTTAGCTGCGAGGGGTCAAGAGGAAGATGGCAGAAATGAAGGATGAAGGATGGAGAAAGAATGTCGCCGTTTATTCGTCAACCTTTGCAAAAAAAAACGATGACCTTTAGCAAACAACCTTCGTTCCCAGCACCTCCAGAAACTTCGCTAGCCACTCCGGATGCGCCGGCCACGCGGGAGCCGTGACCAGCTTGCCGTCCACGTGTGCTTTGTCCACCGGCACATCCACCCATTTGCCGCCGGCGCGTTTCACTTCCGGCCCGATGGCGGGATAACCGGTGCATCCCTTGTCATCCAGCACACCGGCGGCTGCCAGAATCTGCAAGCCGTGACAGATAGCGGCAATCGGCTTGTCGGCCTGCGCGAAGTGACGCACGATGCGCAGCACGTCTTCATTCAGGCGCAGATACTCTGGCGCACGACCGCCTGGAACGATGAGAGCATCGTAGCTCTCCGGCTTCACCTCGCCGAACGTGGCATTGAGTGTGAAGTTGTGTCCCGGTTTTTCGCTGTAGGTCTGGTCGCCTTCGAAGTCGTGAATCGCCGTTCGCACCTTGTCGCCGGCTTTCTTGTTGGGACAGACGGCATCCACGTGATGACCCACCATCAGTAGGGCCTGGAAGGGCACCATCACTTCGTAGTCCTCAACGTAGTCGCCGACGAGCATGAGAATCTTCTTCGCTGCCATGACTGGCTCCTTTCATCTAAGCGGTCAGCTGTGGGGCTAGCCATGAAAACAAAAACCCTCTTCCCCCTACGCGCATCGCAAGGAGAAGAGGGTCTTTTCTAGTATCATGAGAAAGCTCGTGCGTCAACGCTGTGCCGCGGTGTCCACGGGATTGGTGTTGACAACTACCGTCGGAGGCGCCGACTCGGCACCCTTGCCGTGGATGGCGTTGTAAACTTCTTGCCGGTGGACCGGAACTTCCTTGGGTGCAACAATCCCTAAGCGGACCTTGTCCCCTCGGATTTCCACCACCGTGACGGTGATGTCGTTGTTGATCACGATGCTTTCATTTTTTTTCCTGGACAGTACTAACATTGCCGCCTATCCTTCTCTTGGTGGAGGGGCTGTTCCTGTAAGACTGGTTCCCACGCGCTGCGCACGGCGAAGATCCACTTCTCCTGGCGGAACCAGTCAATGGGTCGGCGGGATTCTTTCCCTGCGACGGATGGGGAATGCGCACAAACCTCTGTCGCTGCCGATGTCTCATCATTAGTCAGTGTATCCGTTCAGGTTACGACAGTCAAGGGGCTACAGCGATATTGTCGGTATTTTCTCCCTCTTTTGGCACGAGTCTTGGGACAGTCTGAGAGGGCACAAAGCGACAGCAGGTTGAGTGAGCCGAGCATCGTAAGCTGCCGGGTTGGGGGGGGCATCACCCGGCAGCTTACGCTGCTCGGCTCGCCTTCAAATCGTTGCATTCACTTACGGCTTAGATAGATTCGGCGACTGGGGCTTTCGGCAAGACAGATAATATCGGGCTAATTGGCAAACTGTGGGACTTGGATCGCTACCAGCCAATTGCTCGATGCGGTCGGTCAGATCGACGACACTCTGTTCCGCCGCGGCTCGCAGAGCCGCCACGCGAACCGCCGGAACTGGATCTTCGGTAAGCCGGCGTAGCCAAACCCCCGGCTCCAGATCGTCGTCGTTGAGATGGGCCAGGACTTGAAGGCGGACAACCGGGCGCTCATCCGTGATGAGGCGGCCCAGTTCCAGGTGTTCCTCAGAAAGATGCCGCGCCCGCAGAGCCGCCTCGCACAGTTGCCGGACTTCTTTGTCCGGATCGTGCAAATAATGCAGCAATTCATCGGTCGAAATCAATTCCGAGTCGGGTCCGACAGCCACGATGGCTGCCCGGCGAACCTCGGCTTCCGGATCGTGCAACAACGGTACAACCTCTTGAAGCAGCTGCCGCGGGCCGCTCTGAATCAGCATGACAGCGCGAAGCCGATTTTCTTGCTCTGCATCCCGCAAACAGCACCGTATTAGCTCCTGACAAGCGGCAGACGTGTCCTTGCCTTGCTCCCTTTCCACGAGCAATTCCGCCACATCGAGCGCCCGGCCATGCACTTGGGTGTCTTCTGTTCCGGCCGCCACGCTGAGCAGGTCGTCGATACGAGATCGGATCCTGTCCGGAAAACCAGTCTCTTGCCCAGCCAGGAGCCACGAATGGGCAAGCGCGAGGACATTTAGTTTTCCTGCCAGGCTCATGCGCGGAAAAGCTCGGACCAGCCTTTTGGCGAGGTCGGCGGTGCGCAAGTCGTCCATTCCCCATTGGGTCACCAGCCTGGCCAGGGCAGTGCGAGTGTTTGCGCACGCCTGTACATCTTCGACATCCAGGTTGTCGATAAGCCCGGGAACGGCGGCACTGTCCATTTGAACAATCGGCTGCACCCAGGTTTCCCGTTCGCCCTCATTGGCACGGTTCAACCCCTGCACGTAATACCACGTCAGGAGCCGGGACCGTTCCAACCAGGCAACGGCACCGCCGATCAAGACAGCGCCCACCAGCAGAGCGCCGCAGACGAGCAGAATTCGCGACTTTTTGTTCAAAGGCAGCATCGAGATCATGAGTCATCCTTGCCCATGCAATCCCCGGACGGGTTTTGCCGAGTGTATAGTCGTGCAGGGTAAACCAGCAAGGGCAATCATTCACCAAGAGGAAGAGTCAACCACGGCGCATCCTGCCAATCGGCCAGAGGTCGTAAAATCCCTCACTTCCGCCTCAACCCGATTTCGATGAATAACATGCCTAACCTGCACGGATCGGTAGTGTACTAATTTGTAGTGCAGGCAGCCGCCTGCAGTACGGTTTGCTCAATTTAGGACACTACCCACGGACCTCCCTTTCCCTGGTTGACAAGGGGTCGGCAATGCCAAGACGCTGCGCATGCATGTTCATGTGGTCGATCACTATCCTGGCGAGCTTGCTCTGGTCAAGCGTCGGTCCGGCCCACGGCCAGGAGACCAAGACGGAACAGGACTCTTTTGAGCTACCCGTGGACCAGATTCCCGCTCAGTTGCGCGACAGCGTCCGCTTGGTGCTGGAGCAGCCCAAACTGGCGTCGCGTGGCACGGCAGAGGTGTTTCCCTGTCAACCGGAGCATTACCACTGGCTGCTCGATCACCCCGATCAGGCCGCGAAGGTCTGGCTGAAGCTGGGGGCCAAGAACTTGACCATCGCCGACCGTGGCAACGGCCATTTTGCCTGGACGGACAACATCGGCAGCGAGGTGCGCTGGGAAATGATCTACGACACCCCCAAGATGCGCATCTGGTATGCGGAAGGGAGCGTGCGCCCGGCCGTGCTGCTGCCATTGCTTCCGGCCAAGGCGGTTCTTGTCCTCCGCTTCTCCCGAGGGACCGATGAACTCGGCCGCAATATGATGCGCCACCAGGCCGACCTGTATCTGCACAGCGATGACAAAACAAGCGCCATCGTCATCAAGCTCTTCGGCAATTCGGTAACAAAGTCGGTCGAGCAGTTCGTGGGACAGGTGGAATTGTTTTTCTCGGCGATGGCGTGGTACATGAACAAGCATCCAGAGATGGCACAGGCGCTGATGACGGATAAAGCGTTGTCGGCGCCTCTGGAGCCAGCGACACTCATGCAGCCAACTCTGCCGCCCTCAGCTGCGGAGAGAAGCCCGAACCGGCTCGAAAAGTAGCACCTTGTCTCTCGTTCCCACGGTCCTCCGTGGGAACGCCGGCCGACGTTCCCACGGAGGACCGTGGGAACGAGGATTGTTGGTCATTTCAACTGATCTCGCGGCCAAACTCATTTCCGATACACTAATTGAAGGTCTTCAGCCAATGACCATGCACCGAGTGCGCAATGAACAACGATCCCAAACCCAAGTTGACCTACCGCGACGCCGGCCTCGATCTCGACCTGTACGAGCAGAGCCTGGCCAGCATGCCGCCGCTGTTGAAGCGTACGCACACGCCGCGCGTCCTCGGCGCGCCTTTCCCGCCCCGCAAGGGTGGCAAGAGTGCCGGCGGGTTTGCCAGTCTGTTCAGTCTCGACTACAACAGCCGGCTGTTCGCCAAGAACTACCGCCGGCCGGTCCTGGTCACATGCACCGACGGCGTCGGGACCAAGCTCAAGGTGGCCGGGCTGATGAACAAGCATGACACGGTCGGCATCGACCTCGTGGCCATGTCGGTCAACGACTGCCTTTGCACCGGCGGCGAACCGCTGGTGTTTCTCGATTATCTGGCCATGTCGAAGGACGATCCGCCGTTGACGCGTGCCATCATCAAGGGCATCAGCGACGGCTGCATGGAAGCGGACTGTGCGCTTGTCGGCGGCGAGACGGCCATTCTGCCGGACTTCTATCAGCCGGGCGATTACGACCTGGCCGGTTTCTGCGCCGGTATTGTCGAGCGCGACCATATCATCAATGGGCGAGCTATCCGTCCCGGCGATGTGGTCCTCGGCCTGGCGAGCAGTGGGTTGCACTCCAACGGCTATAGCCTGGTGCGCAAGGTGGTCTTCGAGCACGCCGGCCTGAAGGTAACCGACATGGTGCCGGAACTGGGCCGCACGGTTGGCGAGGAACTGCTGGAGCCAACGCGGATTTACGTTCGGCCGGTCAAGAAGATCATGCAGCATTACCCGGTCAAGAAGCGCGTGGTTCGCGGTCTGGCTCACATCACCGGTGGCGGGCTGGTGGACAATGTGCCGCGGGTGCTGCCGCCGGGCAGAGGGGTGGTTATTCACCGAGGTAGCTGGCCGGTGCCGCCGGTGTTCGGCTGGCTGCAACGACTCGGCAACATCGAGCAGTCGGAGATGGATCGGGTGTTCAATCAAGGGATCGGCTTCGTGATGATCGTCGGCCCGCTACTATGCGGCAAGCATTCAGAGGCAGTTGGAGGAAGATCGGGTACGGACGTTCGTTATCGGCGAGGTGAAGGAAGGGGAGCCGGGGGTGGAGTTTGTGGATAATGAGAAGGGGAAACAGAAGTAGTCGATACATTGGCCCGAAGCGTTAGCGAGGGACGAAGCCTCCCTCGCTAACGCTTCGGGCAAGTGTTGCCGACTCGAAAGGAACAGCACATGAAGAAACCGAAGGAAGTGGGTGAGTACCTGGTGGTCGATCCGCGGGTATGTCACGGCAAGATGACTTTCAAAGGGACACGGGTGCCGGTGGAGACGGTGCTGACGTTTCTCAGTCAGGGGGATACATTCGACGATATTTTGGAAAGCTGGCCATATCTGAAGCGAGAGGCTATCACTGAAGCTGTACGGTTCGCCCGTATGGCCTTGGTCGAACGTTACGTCCCTCGGAAGCGGAAGAAGGTGACTCGTGAGCCAGCTCGTTCTCGACGAACAGCTTAAGATGGCGACACTGTTGCCGACACTCAGGAAGTGGATCACGGTCGAACGGATACAGGATTTACGGCCGAATGAGTTGATCCCCGATGAACGTGTCCCGGCGATCCTACTGACGCTGCGCCAGCCGACATTCGTCACCATTGACCGGGACTTCTGGGACCGAACTTTGTGTCATCCGGACTACGGCATTCTCTATTTCCCACTGCAAGACGAGGAGCAGATTCTGGTTCCGGATCTGCTTCGAGCATTGCTGCGCCATCCCGAATTCCAAACCCGTGCCGACCGCATGGGCAAGGTGGCTCGCGTCAGCAGGAGTACCATCGACTTTTGGCAGTTTCCGGGACAGGCCCTCCAACGGGTCTCGTGGCATGGTTTGCGTCAAGATCATTGAACGACAAGATCGGGCGGCCTTGAAAGTTGGCGATCGAGGGATTCTTTTCCGAGCTGTTTTTGCTAAGAAAGGCCAGAACAGGAAACGATGAAGGATGAATCAGTACGGAGTGAGTGGTGAGTGGTGAGTGGTAAAAACCGGCTGGTCACCACTCACCACTCACCACCTTCATCCTTCATCGTTCATCCTTATTCGCGGGAGCTGTTGCAATGGCAACGTCGATGACCGAACAAGACGAAGCGGCGATTGAACACAAATCTTATGTGCCCGATTATGTTCGCATGCCGGAGTTTACGTGGTCGGCATTGTTGCTGGGCACTTTGCTCGGTCTCGTATTTGCGGCTTCATCGCTCTATCTCGTTCTCAAGGTCGGCATGACGGTATCAGCGTCGATTCCCGTAGCGGTGCTGGCTATCACAGTATTCCGGGCCATCTCAAAAGCGTTCAGACTGCGCCGGGCGACCATCCTGGAGAACAATGTAGTGCAAACAGCTGGTTCCGCGGGCGAATCGATCGCTTTTGGAGTTGGCGTGACGATGCCGGCGCTGCTCCTCCTTGGATTCAGCATGGATTTGCCCCGGGTAATGGTGGTCGCGGTACTCGGCGGATTGCTGGGGATTCTGGCAATGATCCCCCTTCGCCGCGCCTTCATCGTCAAATTGCACGGCAGGCCCGGTCAGCCTGGAACGCTCCTGTTCCCAGAAGGGACTGCCTGCGCCCAGGTGTTAATCTCTGGTGAGAAGGGTGGCACTACAGGCAAAACCGTCTTCATCGGTTTCGGCCTCGCCTTCCTGCACAAGTTCCTTACTGAAGGCATGAACGTTCTCGTCGGTACGTTCAAGTGGCCCATCAAGTATGTTAATCGTTCTGCCGTCATCGCAAACGAGTTTGCGTCCGAACTGCTCGGTGTCGGTTACATCATCGGTGCCCGCACGAGCGCTATTATGATGTCCGGGGCAATCCTCGGCTATCTGGTCATCATTCCGCTTATCAGCTACGTCGGCGATTACGTGGACGACAAGGTCGTTCCTCCTGGCGGCAAACTGGTCAGTGAGATGACCACCCGGGAAATCCGGGACAATTATTTGCTGTTCATTGGTGCAGGTTGTGTGGCCACGGCAGGCATCATCAGCATGTTTCGTACTCTACCGATGATAGTTCGGTCAATTCAGTCCGGTCTAAGGAGCGTGACAGTAGTGTCCGCCGATTCTGGCGATGGGAAAGCCGTCCGTCGAACTGAGAATGACATGTCGATGAAGACGGTGCTGCTAGGCAGCCTCGGCCTCATTGTTCTGCTGACTATTTTTTTGACCGCGCAGGTGGGCATCGTTACGCGCCCTGGCTGGTGCCATTCTTGTGGTTCTTTTCGGCTTCCTGTTCGTAACGGTCTCCTCACGACTGACCGGCGAGATTGGCTCGTCGTCGAACCCAATTTCGGGCATGACCGTTGCGACTCTGACTTTGACTTGCTTGATATTCCTTACCCTCGGTTGGGAATCGTCCAGCATGCGCGTGCTGGCGTTGTCCATTGCAGCAGTGGTCTGTGTGGCATCGTCAAATGGCGGGACCACTGCTCAGTCGCTCAAAACGGGTTTCCTGGTTGGCGGCACGCCACGCTCCAACCAATGGGCCATCCTCATCGGCGCCCTCGCGAGCGCTGTGGTTATCGGCGGTACATTACTGGCTTTCAACACTGCTGGCACTGTCTACAGCCAGGAGCCCGAGAATCTCCCTACGATCGTCCTGACACCCGAGGAACGCGAGATGCTGCCGGTGGAGGAGACGTACAAGGGAGAGACATATCTCGTCTGGGACACCCATCGTGACACTTTTGCCAAGAGAGAAGGCTTCGAGCCTCGGCCGGAGCTGGGCAAGGTTCGACCCGGCCGTTACCTCGCGGATCCCAGCACCGGAAAAGTGCGCTGGTTGGTCGATCCGGGCATCATGGGCCGATTGCAGGAGACCGATGAAGGTGTGAAGATAAAACGAGACTTCGACGCTCCGAAGACTCAGGTTATGGGTATCATTATTACGGGAGTGCTGGAGCGCAAACTTAACTGGGCGCTGGTCCTGATCGGCGCCTTGATCGCGGTTTTGCTGGAGTTGTGCGGAATCTCTTCCTTGGCCTTCGCTGTCGGCGTCTACGTCCCCATCCAATTCTCCACGCCCATTTTCATCGGCGGACTCATACGGTGGGCCGTTGACGCCTGGTCTGCGCGGTCTCATGCCGCCACCATGGCCGCGGCCACCGATGCCGAGAGCAGAGCACGTGCAGAGATCGACGCAATTCGCAAGTCGGAGACCAGTCCCGGAGTGCTCCTGGCTTCTGGCTACATTGCCGGAGGCTCACTGGCCGGGATGCTTCTAGCTTTTACTAACTTCAGCGACCAACTGCCAAGGACTCTCAGCACCTGGCAGTATCGCCACACCACTCTCGAGAAATCAGCTCCTTTCTCCGAAGTCGCCGAACAGATTGCCCGCCGCGAGCTGCATCTGCCCGTTTCAGGTGAGCTGAATTCACAGCAAGAGCAATGGGTTCAGAGTTTCACGGAAGAACTGGAAGATCTGAACACCGACGAACTGATTCGCGAATCAGCGGTGCTGAAGGGGACGAAGGTAAGGCTGCCAAAGAAGGAACCGTACATCGCCAAAAACGACACCACCCTAGGTGAGGTAGCCAAAGAAACACTGGGTGATGCGGAAAAGGCTACGGCTCTGATGAAACTGAATCGGCAGGAACTGATACCCCATGTAGTGATTAGCAAGGGGATGAGCCTGCGCATGCCGGACTACTCGACCGTGACCGTGGAGGAAGACACCACGCTGGGCAAATTTGCTGAACAGAAGCTGGGCAGCACCGAGGAAGCCCCGCTACTGTTCGAGCGTAACAAGAAGGTCTTGAAGCTACCCGATCAATCCCCCGAAGGGCTTGCCCGGCTGAAGCTAGCGGAGGTGTTACCTGCCGGTGCTCAACTTAGTCTGCCGCAGAAGGATTGGCCCGCCTGGGTGGTCTTTCTGCTTCTTGTGGTCTTCCTTGGCGTGGTTGGGGCCGGTTTGATTCTCCGGTCTCCGCCAGAGGAAGCTGCTCCACTTACTGACGAACCGGTACCTCCCGTCGAACCAATATCGTCCACTGACATAACTACCCGACCTGGTTTTTGAAGGAATCGATCAGCATGAAGAAAACGTATTCCACTCTGGTCCTGGCGCTCGGCGTGTTGGTGTTCATCGTGCTTCCATGCGAAGCCGACGAAGGCATGTGGCTCTTCAACAACCCACCGCGCAAGCTGCTGCAAGACAAATACAAGTTCGATCCTACCGACAAATGGCTCGAACACGTGCAGAAGTCGTCCGTCCGCTTCAACAGCGGCGGGTCCGGATCGTTTGTCTCCGCCGACGGGCTGGTCATGACCAACCATCACGTAGGGCTCGACACGCTGCAAAAGATCAGCACGCCGGAGAAGGATTACGTCAAGGACGGCTACCACGCCAAGACGCACGCCAACGAGGTCAAGTCCAAGGCCCTCGAACTCAACGTTCTTATGAGCATCGAGGACGTGACCGACAAGGTCAACGCCGCCGTCAAGCCGAACATGTCGGCCGAAGAAGCCTTCAAGGCACGCCGGGGGATCATGGCTGAGATTGAGAAGGAATCACTCGACAAGACCGGCCTGCGCAGCGATGTCGTCACGCTCTATCAGGGCGGGCAGTATCATCTCTATCGCTTCAAGAAATACACCGACGTCCGCCTCGTTTTCGCCCCGGAACAGCAGATCGCCTTTTACGGCGGCGATCCGGACAACTTCGAGTATCCGCGTTTCGATCTCGATATTTGTTTCTTCCGCGTTTACGAGAACGACAAGCCGGCCAAGATTGAGCATTATTTGAAGTGGAGCAAGGCGGGGGCCACGGACGACGAGCTGGTGTTCGTGTCGGGCCATCCGGGACGCACCGATCGCCTCAATACCATGGCCGATCTGGAGTATCAGCGCAACCGGCAGTATCCGTTCTCGCTCAGCATGTTACGGCGGCTGGAAGTTCTGTTGTCGGTTTACAGCGGCCGCAGCGATGAGAATGCCCGTCAGGCCAAGGAGGATTTCTTCAGCGTTCAGAATAGCCGCAAAGCTCGCGTGGGCAGCCTGGCTGGCCTGCTCGACCCGGAGCTGATGAACAAGAAAAAGGCTGAAGAGAAGAAGCTGCGCGAAGCCGTCGCCGGCAAACCCAAGCTGAAAGAGGCGGCCGAAGCCTGGGACAATATCGCCAAGGCGCAGAAGGAGATCGCCAAGGCCGCCCTCACTTACAATACGCTTGAACGAGGTCTCGCCTTCAATTCGGCCTATTTTGGCACGGCCCGGACCATCCTGCGTGCGGCGGAGGAGCGAGCCAAGCCGAACAGCGATCGGCTGCGCGAATATCGCGATTCGAACAAGGCATCTCTGGAATTGCAGTTATTCTCCGACGAGCCGGTTTACGATGAGCTGGAGATCGTCAAGCTCACTGATTCGCTCACCTGGCTGTGCAGCGAGACTGGGCTACGACAACCCGCTTGTGCAGAAGGTCATGGCGGGCAAGTCGCCGAATCAACGCGCCACCGAACTGGTGAAGGGAACCACTCTGCGAGCGCCGGAGACCGACAAGGCCGGCAAGCCGAAAGGCCCCGACAAACGCCGGGAGCTTTACGATGGTGGTGTGAAGGCTGTCGATGCTTCCAAGGACCCGATGATCGAACTGGCCAGGCTTGTCGATCCCGAATCACGGGCAATCCGCAAGATCATTGAGACGCAAGGCGAAATCAAGCAGCAGGCCTACGCTCAAATCGCCAAGGCCAAGTTCGAGGTGGAAGGCACCAGCACATATCCGGACGCCACTTTCACCCTGCGGCTGGCATTCGGCGTTGTCAAGGGCTACACCGAGAGCGGCAAGAAGATACCGTTCGAGACGACGTTCGAGGGGCTTTACGAGCGGTCCAAGGAACACCATAACAAGGAACCGTTCGATCTGCCGCCGCGCTGGGTCGAGCACAAGAACCACCTGAACCTGAAGACGCCGCTGAATTTCGTCTGTACGGCCGACATCATCGGCGGCAACTCCGGCAGTCCGGTGATCAACCGGAACGCCGAACTGGTCGGCATCATCTTCGACGGCAACATCCAGTCGCTGGTGCTTGACTTTGTCTTTTCCGAGGAGGAGGCTCGGGCAGTGGCGGTGCATTCACAGGGTATTATCGAGGCGCTGCGCAAGGTGTACGATGCGGGGGCGCTGGCGGATGAGTTGACGGGGAAGAACGAGAATAAGTGAGTGTCAACTACCGCATCCAAATGTCATTTCTGCTCCGGCGCTGGCTCCGGTGCCGGGGGCAGTGGCTTGCCCTCATTGTCAACCGGTCCGGCAATGACCAGGATCATCTTGTTCGGGTCGAGATACTTTTCCGCCACGGACTGCACACCCTCCGGCGTCACTGCCATCACTGCCTGCTTGTACTTGTCCACGTAATCGAACCCCAGGTCGTAGCGCTGAACGTAAAGCAAGAGAGAGGCAATGCGGTCGTTGGAGACGAGCTGGAAGGGCAGGCTGCCAAGCAAATACTTCTGCACGTCTTCGACTTCTTCCTTCGTGGGCGGCTTGGCGCTGCGGATTCCTTTCAGCTCTTCCAGGAACATGCCTTTGACAACGTCAAACTTGTCCGGCATGGTGCCGACGTAGCAGGTAAAGACCCCCGGCTCTTCGGTGGACGATGAGGTGATATTGGCGCTGACGGTATATGCCAGTCCCTCACGGTCGCGTATTTTCTTGGACAAACGGTCCGTGAAACCTGGACCGGTGCCGAGAACGTAATCCATCACCAGGAGCTTGTAATAGTCGGGATTGCTGCGGCGAACGCCGACGTGGCCCATGTAGAAGTGCAGTTGAACAGCGCTGGGCATGGTGATGATTTTTTGGGTGAACTCCTTTGGCATGGCCACCTCTGGTGCCTTCGGATCGTCCAGTTTCACGTCCTTCCAGTTGGCGGTCAGGCGTTTCACTTCTTCGACGACCTGCAATGTGTCGAAGTCGCCCACAACGGCCACGACGGTATTGCTCGGCACAAAAACCTTGCTGTGGAAGGCCGCGCAATCCTGTGGAGTGAGCTTTTCGACCACGCTTCTCCGGCCCAGGGGTGGCCGGCCATAGGGATGAGCACCGTAGACCAGCTCGCGGTAGGCCATCTCGGCCTTGTTGTCGGGTTGGTTCTCAGCCTCATCGATCTGAGAGAGGAGTTGGTCCTGTTTCTTCTTGAAAGCTACGGCGGGGAAGGTGGGTTCCGACAGGCACTCGAAGAGCAAGCGAAGCCCAAGCTCCCGATGGGGCGTGAGCACCTTGACGCCGCCTCCCGACGAAGACATGGAGAGCACCCCGCCCACGTCTTCGATCGTTTCGGCGATTTTGGCGCCGTCTTGCTTGGCCGTGCCTTCATCCAGCAGTAAGCCGGTCATGGTCGCCACGCCGACCTTGTCCGCCGGCTCCCACAGGCCGATGTTGCGGACGGAAGCCTGGGCCGCAACGATTGGCAGCCGGTGATTCTCGTACAGCAGCAATGTCAAGCCGTTCGGCAAAGGGATACGTTTGGCATCCTTGAGCGAAAACTCGCCCACGGCCCCGCCGCCTGCCGCCTGTTGAGCGACCAGCGGCGAGCGCATTGCCAGGTGCGGACTGGTAATCGACCGGGGCGGGGTCGGCCATGCTCACGTCCGCGCTGAGCATGCCCACGCAGACGTGGGCATGGCACCCGGCGCTGCTTCCTGCCGCAAGTCAGACTGTCCAGGAATTTCCGGCGGGCACGGACCAGATCACCACTCTTTGATTCGGTTCGAGGTAGGTCTTGGCGGCCTTCTGAATATCGGCGGCGGTCACTTTCATGATGTTCGGCAGGTAACTCTTCAAATAATCGAGGTCGTTGGTCGTCACCCCACGAGCGATGCTGTCTGCCAGGCCATGCACGGTCTCCCTGGTGAAAATGACATCCGCCAGCACGCCTTGCTTGGCACGCTGAAGTTCGGCAGCGCTTACGGGTTCTTTTTGCAGGCGCTCCAGTTCCTTGATGACAAGAGTTTCCGCGTTGTCCCTGTCCTTGCCCGGCAACAGCTCGACCTGGACAGCAAACCAGCCCGGGTAACGGCCGGACGAGTTGGAGCTGCTGACGATATTGGCAATCTGTTCTCCTTGCACATCCTTGGCTCCATCGACCATCTTCTTGTAAAGCCGGCTCGTCTTGCCGCCGGCCAGCACCATCTGCAGCAACTCCAGCGCGTAAAAGTCTGGGTTCTTGGTATCCACGCCATTGAATCCTATGACCATGCGCGGCACGCCGAACTTGGACGGGATCAATTGCCGTACCGGACGCAGAGGCTTGCCGGCCGGCACTTCCTTGCGTTTGGGCAGGTCGGTCCTGGGGATGGCACCGAAACGTTTTTCAATCTCGGCCATGGCCACGGCGGGATCGAACCCGCCACAGACCACCAGAGAGGCGTTGTTGGGATGGTACCACTTGTCGTAATGTTCCTTGATGATCTTGTCGGTTGCATCATTCACGTGCTCGCGCTCGCCAATCACCGGATGGCCGTAGGGCGATTCCTTCCCAAAGAGCAACGGCAAAATGGCCTTGTACTCCAGGTCCCATTCCTGGTCTTCGTTGCGGGACAGTTCCTGAATGACGGCCCCCTTCTCCTTGTCAAACTCATGGTCGGCATCGATACGCAGATTGCGCATGCGGTCAGCCTCGACGAAGAGGGCATTCAACCAGCGATCCGAAGCGAAATCGAAGTGATAGATCGTGTAGTCTTCCGTTGTATAGGCGTTGTTGGCGCCACCGTTGCGCAGCGTCATCTTGTCGATGTCGCCTGGCTTGAGCTTGTCGGTGCCCTTGAACATCAGGTGTTCCAAATAATGCGACAGGCCGGTGTGGTCGAGATCCTCGTCGGCGGAGCCAACCTTGTATGCCACCATGACCGTTACAAGGGGGGAATTGGGCACGGGCTTGAGGTAAACCTTTAGGCCGTTGGTGGGCAGCTCCTTGAAAGTGATGCCCTCGTATAAGCTCTTGGCGGACTGGAGTGCAGCGGCCTGATCGGCCTCGGCCTTGGCGGCCGCCACCTTTGGGTCATCTGCACCCAAGACGCGGACGTGTGCTGAAGTCCCAATCCCTATAAAGCAGAATGCTGAGAGAACGAACCACATCGGAAGTTTCATGACAGTTCCTCGAATGATCAAGCCCCGAGATAAGATTACGGCAACACCGTCCGTGCCGATATCTCAACTGATACTATATGAGTTGCCCATCTTCACAGCCAGATTGCTTTTCCTAACTCCAGCGGTCCCCGTATCCGTTAATAGTAACAGAATCCGCAAAGGCCGTGTATCCTGCAAGGTCAAGGGTTGACGGGAAACCCGGTCGAATCTCTCTGGACAGAAGTGCCGTTAACACCTATACTTAAGCAGGTATAAAAATGTATCGCACGAGTGAGAGTTCCACTATTTCTTTGGGAGGTTTGTTTGACGACCGCATTGCTTGAGGAGCCGCTGAGCGGCTTCCAGTCTCTTTCGCTCACATCCCCGATTCTCGCGGCCTTGCACCGAGCTTCGTATTTTGAACCCACCCCGATTCAAGCAGCTCTGATACCTGAAGCTCTTTCCGGACGTGATGTTATCGGTCAGGCACAGACCGGAACTGGTAAGACGGCGGCATTCATGCTGCCGTTCCTCGATAGTTGGGAGGACAGGAACTTGCCGGGTCCGCAGGCGCTGGTGCTGGCGCCGACCCGCGAACTGGTTGTCCAGGTCAGTGAAGAAGCCCGCAAGCTGGCACCGAGCCGGCATTGCCGGATCATACCCATCTACGGCGGCCAGCGTTTCGGCCTGCAGCTTTCGGAAATGAGAAAAGGCATCACGATCGCCGTCGGCACGCCTGGTCGAGTGCTCGATCATCTGTCGCGCGGCACTCTGTCACTGGCAGGCGTCCACTACGTCGTTCTCGATGAGGCCGACCGGATGCTGGATATCGGCTTCCGGCCCGACATCGAGAGAATCCTGCGCCACTGCCCCAGCAACCGGCAGACATTGCTGTTGTCGGCCACGCTGCCGCCGCCTGTGCTGCGGCTGGCCCAGCGCTACATGCGCGATCCGGTAGAGATCAATCTCTCGCCGCAGAAGGTTACAGTCGAGAATATCCGGCAGTCGTATATCACCGTGAGTGAGGATCGCAAATTCGAGTTGTTGCTTCGGGTCATTGAACAAGAACAACCGCGGCAGTGCATCATCTTCTGCCAACGCAAACGTTCCGCCGACCTCCTGTACAGAGATCTGCGCCATGAGCAGAAGCGCGTGGCGGCCATGCACGGCGACTTGCCGCAACCACAACGCGACCGCATCATGCAAGGCTTCCGCGATGGGAAGGTGGTCTATCTGGTGGCCACGGACGTGGTCGGCCGCGGTATCGACGTGATCAACATCTCGCATATCATCAATTACGACGTTCCCGATAGACCCCGAAAATTATGTGCATCGGATTGGCCGCACGGGTCGCATGGGTGCCGACGGCGTGGCGATTGCCTTTGTAACACCCGAGCAGGGTGAGCAGCTAACGAATATCGAGGCATTCATCAACCAACAGATCGACAGGCGCCACATCGAAGGTTTCGAAGCCTACACACCTCCCGCAGCGGTTGCCGACGATCAAGAGGAGGCTCCACGCACGGTCATGCCAGTGTTTGGACGCCGAACTCGGCGGTATAGCAATCGGCTGTAAGTGCAATTCAGATCAATGGTTAGATGCGATCAGCAGAGGAGCGATGGGACTCTTTCTCAAATCACCTGTACGCAGCAGTGTACAGGACTTGACACTCTTGGGTATCGCGAATGGCCATGATGGCGCTTGAAAGCCAATGCTATCAACACGTTGCTTCAGCGCCGAAAGTTCGGCACTGAGCCGAACTGTCCACTGCCGCACCCGGTCGTGAGAAAGTGTCAGCGATGGAAACGCTCCCCTGCGGGTCGCGGCTAAACTAAAAAAGCGCGAACCTTTCTAACCCCATTTGTGTCATACCGCCCGGATGCCTCTTTTTGGACTTTTTTCGGCCAAATCCCGAAATAATTCTTCCAGAAGTGCATCTTATAATATACGATGTGATCCATACGATCGGATCGGTCCACAGTGGACCGCAACCTGGTCGTCTCTTCTTTTGTGATTGCCGGAGGTCTGCAATGGCCGTGATAACTCGGAATCTACTGGTGCTGCGTGGCGTCTCCGTCCTGGTTGACGGTGTGGCGGTCTCGGTGCGCCTCGGTTCCTATCAGGCCAATTGCCAGAATCCGGCGTCTCCATTCATTTCGCGACACCCGTCGCCAGGCTGCTTGCAGGCCGTATCAGAACCCGGTCAGCGGCGCTTCTATCCGGACTTAGCCGGTGTGGATACCGCCGTTAACTGGGCCGGTCGGCCCGGCAGTCGCGCTGGTGTCCCCAGTCGAGGTCCCGCGCTAACCGCGGGCACCGTGAGAGGGCCGCGTTCGACGGCCGCCAGAACATTGGGCCTGTTTACGGCCGGTGTCATGGCGTCCGTGGACAAGGTGTTCTCCGGGCGTCTCAAGGCCGCTAGTGCCTGGCCGATGCTAACCGGCAGCTGTTTGTGCCTGCCGGGTATGCAACAAGCCAGTAAAGGCACGCAGGCAGGCCCGGCCTGGTTCAGGCCGATGGTTGGGACGCGGACAGCTTCGACACGGGGATAACAACGTGTTTAGCCGCGACCCGAAGGGGAGCGCGAGCTACCACACAGCGCGAGATTCCTTTTATCGCTGAACAGAGGCTGATGCGTTCCTCGACAGGAACCCGGCTTTGTAGGACGGGTTGTCAATCCCTCCCACATCGCGAGTACCTGTCATGGGGCTTTGCATTTTGGCCTCGCTTGCCGTCACTGGCACCGCTTGCCTTGAGCAAGCGCGGAAGCGCGATGGGTTGCCAACGACTGATCCTTGGCGAATCAACGTCTTCTGCTTGCGTGATGCGACTTTCACGGCTGGATCGACAGGGTGGTAACCGCAATGATCTGGAACGAAATCACGAATCTGGTGGATCGAGCACGAGCCGGCGATCGGCTGGCCTACGGTGAGTTGATCGAGCGCTTCCAGCCGACGGTTTACGCCATCGCTCTGGCCCGGCTGCGCAACACGGCCGATGCTCAGGAACTGGCCCAGGAAGTGTTCATGCACGGCATGAAGAAGATCGACCAGCTCCGCGACGCTCAGTGCTTCGCCGGCTGGCTGCGGCAGATCACCGTGCGCATGGCGCTCAACCGCCTGACGCGGCGGGCACCGCTGCAGCGTGCCGAGCCTGGCGTGCTGGAGAAGGCCGAGGCAAAGGGTACCGGCCCACTCGAGGAGATGACCCGCGCCGAGCAGCGCGACGAGCTGCGCAACGGCCTGGACAGGCTGAAGCCGGTTGATCGGGACACGCTGGTGGCCTTCTACCTGCGTGGCCGGTCGCTCAAGCAGATGAGCCGTGAGTTCGAGACGCCCATCGGCACGATCAAGCGGCGTCTGCACGTGGCCCGCAAGCGGCTGCGCCGGCAGATGGAACGTGCGGCCAGGGATCGGTCTTACCCCCGGAAACGGGAGTTGGCTTGCACGTGAGTAATGTCAACGGGGCACCCCCGGTGGGGGTGCCCTGTTTGGTTTGCAATTGTGAGAGAGTCACTTTCGGCCGGAGTTGAAATTCTGCTTCAACTGTTCAACAAATTTGGCGTGATTCTCTGTGGCCAATCCCTGCTGCAAGACTTCCTGTATTCCATTCGTATCGCGACGTAAGAGAGCCTGCGGATCAAGCCACAGGCCGGGGAAATACTCCGAGCGGTAAATCCCATCAGAACCAGCCTCGATCTGCACAAAAATATCTTCCCTGCGCACGAACCAGACGATACGCTCTTGCCGCGTGAGCACGACAACGTATTCCTTCACCCCGGTGGCTTCATATTCACGCCGCTTGGTGTGAAGATCATACGATTCGCTCGTGTCGCTCACCTCAGCAATCCATTCGGGAGCACCCACCAGATAGCCATCCTCACTCTCCTGCGTCTGGCCTCCATATTCTGGAAGAATGATGAGAAAGTTGTCTGGTTGGGGTTCACTGTACTCCCCCAGGATGGCAGTGGCATTGTCCGCAACTTCTATCCCGGATGTGGCAGTCTTGTAAAGCGCCAACCAGGCACTTAGATAGGGATGAACATATCCGTGACGCAACTTGAGCGGTGAAGGCATGTAGACAACTCCTCCAACAAGTTCGGCGAGAACGTTGTTCGGCATCGCCTCATAGCGCGCATGAAATGTCTTCTGGTCCATGCGGTCACCCGCCTTGAGGGGCGGCAATTCCGTGTTCGCCGGCAGCTTGTTCAAAACGGCTGGTGAGGTCATGACGTTTTGCCTCCTTCCTCTCCCACATTAACAGGTTGCCAGAATGCTCGCAAGACGCGCGGATGGCCGGAGCCGTCGGGAATCGTCTTAGCCAATTCGTATCCGCTGTGACTGGCAATCCGTTGCCGGGCGCGCTCCTCCTGCGGAGCGCCGATCTCCACGATCAAGTAACCACCTGGTTTCAAATAGTCACGAGATCGATCCACCAACTTGTCGAAAACTTCATAGCCGCTCGATCCGCCATCCAGAGCCAGACGCGGCTCGTAGTCTCTTACCCCCGCCGACAGCTTGTCAATTTCCTCTCGCGCGATGTAGGGCGGGTTGCTGAGCACGAAATCGAAACGCTCACCGGCTGGGACCGCCTCAAATAAATCACTCAGCAGAAAATGAATGCGGTCGGCAACACCATGCTTCTCCGCATTCCGCTTCGCCACAGCCAGCGCATCAGGGCTGCGATCCACCGCAGTCACGTGGGCGCTTTTGTGTTGATGAGCCACCGTCACCGCAATGTTTCCCGATCCGGTTCCCACGTCGATGATGTGTGGTTCGGACAGCGCCTTTGCCAACCGCAGGCATTCCATGACAACGAACTCGGTATCGGGCCGGGGAATGAGCACTGCCGGGCTGACCTCGAACTCCAGGCCGAAGAACTCCTTGCGGCCGACCAGATAGGCGACCGGGCAGCCCTCGACTCTCTTCCGGATCAACTCGCGGAACTTCTTCCGAACTTCGTCGGGGGCTATCTCCTCGTAACGGGTGTAAAGCTCGATGCGGCGGCAACCCAGGGCATGGGAGAGCAAGACCTCTGTATCCAGCCGGGGGAATTCAGAACCTTTCTCCAGCAGGAAGCGAGCGGTCCAATCGAGCAGGCGGCCAATGGTCCAAGGTTCTTCGATTTTCGATTTTCGATTTTCGATTTTCGATGGTGATGCATTATCCTGTTCCATGACATGCTACCTCGTTTCATTGGATTCTCAATCGAAAATCATCAATCGAAAATCGACAATCACTTCACCTGCTCCAGCCGTTGCTTCTTGTCGAAATCCTTGAGTGCCTGAATCAACTCGCCCAGCTCGCCTGCGATGATGGCATCCAGCTTGTAGAGGTTCAGGTTGATCCGGTGATCGGTGACGCGGTTCTGCGGAAAGTTGTAAGTGCGAATGCGTTCGCTGCGGTCTCCGGAGCCGATCAATGTTCGCCGCTGCTCGGCCCGTTCGTTGTGCAGCTTCTGCTGTTGCATCTCGTAGAGCCGGCTGCGCAGGATGCGGAGAGCGCGATCATAGTTCTTGTGCTGGCTGCGCTGGTCCTGGCATTTGACTTCCAATCCGGTCGGGATGTGCCAGATGCGCACGGCACTTTCGGTCTTGTTGACGTGCTGCCCACCCGCGCCGCCGGCACGCATCCGTTCCCATTTCAGGTCCTGGTCGCGGATTTCGATCTGCACTTCGTCCGGCTCGGGGAGGACAGCCACGGTCGCCGCGGAGGTGTGGATACGCCCCTGCTGCTCCGTTTTGGGAACGCGCTGGACGCGGTGGCCGCCGCTTTCGTAGCGGAGGTACTGGAAGACTTCCTCCCCCGTGATGCTGAAAACGACTTCCTTGTAGCCGCCATGCTCGCCGCCTGTGAAAGAGATATCCTCCACCTTCCAGCCGTGGTCGCGGGCGTAGTGGGCGTACATGTCGTAGAGGTCGCCGGCGAAGATGGCCGCCTCATCGCCGCCGGTGCCGGCCCGGATTTCCATGATGATGCTGCCGAAGTCCTCACCCGGATCGGCGAGGAGCAGGTCCTCCAGCTTGCTTTGCAGACCTTGCCGGCGCTGGCGCAGTGCGGCCAGTTCCTCCTCGGCGTAGCGGCGCATCTCCTCATCGGTTTCAGCGGCGAGGAGGGCCTCGGCGTGGGCGATGTCGTCGCTGACTCGTTTGTATTCGAGATATGGCTTGACAAGCTTGGAGGTGGAGCCATGTTCCTTGGCTGCCTGGCGGTAGTGCGCACGGTCAGCGATCACGGTGGGGTCGGCGAGCTGCTGCTCCAACTCGCGGTAACGAGCCAGGGCCTGTTCAAAGACTTGCCACATGGGTATGAAAGGAACCAGAGGAAAAAGGAATCAGCGAACACGAACCATCTCCCTTCGTCCAGCTACTTCGGTTGGGCAGCTTCGGCGGCCTGCTTCTTGCGCTGGTCCCAGTTGTATTTGCGCTGGAACTTCTCCACGCGGCCGGCGGTGTCAACATACTTCATCTTGCCGGTGAAGAACGGGTGACACGCCGAGCAGATTTCGACAGTGATGTTCTTCTTGGTGCTGCGCGTCGTGAACTTGTTGCCACAGCCACAGACCACGGTGGCTTCGACGTATTCGGGGTGAATGCCTTCTTTCATGGGAATTCTCCAGGCGGCTTGCAGGTTCCTGTATACAAAAATCATTCTAAGAAGAAACGACGAAAATGGACAAGGGCAGAAAATAGCGGGCATCATGGAGGAAGAACCTCCGCCACATCGAAGTCAGCAGCAAACGGATTGAGGTAGGTGATTCCTTCGACGGTCTGACGATGCTGACCGTCTTCCGACAAGATACAGACTGCCCCGTTAAGCGAGGCAGCAGCGAAAATCTGTGCGTCCCAAAGAGGCATGCCATGGTCCGCTACGGCTTGCATAGCTTTTTCAAGGATGCTCCAGTCCAGCGATACCACACGTGCCAGGATGTGCAAACGAGCAACTTCGGTAACCGCCTCATCGTGACTGAGCGGAGACAAGATTTTTCGGGTGACTGCCCAATAGAACTCGGAAAGAACCTGCATGGTGAGAAGGGGTTGTCCGGCCGCAAATATTTGATTCAACAAAACTTCTGCCTGCGGTGATTTGACTGTCTCATCCACATCGTGAGCGTAAACCAGTACATTTGTGTCAAGCAAGAGGTTTTCCACCGCGCTCATAGAGTTCCTTGCGCTTCCACCGCCGACCGGTTGATTGAGAAGGGCCGGTGGACCGCTTCCGGCGTGTTCTCAGAAAAGCGATGAAATCACGGAGCACTTGCTCACGTGTCTCCTCGACCAGAATCTCAACCGGCGTATTTGGCTTGAGTTCCGAAGGTGGCGGCTCATCAAGTTCGATGGTCTGACCGTTGAAATGTCCGCGCAGGCGTGTCACAAGGCAGCCTCCAGGGCGAAGGTTCGGCGACAGCTTGATTCTATAAGGCCCTTGTTTGCTAGTAAACACCGAAGATCGCCGCTCAAGGACCATGGTCACTCCATTTTAGAACAACTCCAGCACGGGCTGTACATCTACGACCGACACTTTATGTCTCTCCGGACCCGATATCTGCTTATTCGCATCAACGCCCAGCGCATGATACACCGTCGCCACAATCTCTGCGGCATGCACCGGCTGGTCTTTTGGCTCCGCACCGTCACTATCGCTGGCACCGATAACCTGCCCACCCCGAACGCCACCTCCTGCCAGCAATACGCTCCAAACGCGCGGCCAGTGGTCGCGGCCGCCGTGGCGGTTCAGCTTCGGCGTTCGCCCGAACTCGCCGGCGCACACCACCAGCGTCGTGTCGAGCAGACCGGAATTGTACAGGTCGTCGAGCAGAGCTGTGTAGGCCGTGTCCAGCATTGGGCAGAGCACATCCTTGTAGTCCGCCAGGGTCGTATTGAGATCGCTGCCGTTGGCGTGGCAATCCCAGGTGATCTTGCCGAAGACCGTGTCGAACATGTTGACCGTCACCATGCGTGCGCCATTCTGCACCAGGCGGCGAGCCAGCAGGCAGCTTTGGCCAAAGCTGTTCCAGCCGTACCGGCTGCGCACTGCGTCCGATTCAGCCATGTGGTTCACATCCATGACAACCGGCTCGTGGCACGTGCCAAGAAAGCCGGCCGTCTGGCCATGACTGCTGCTGACTCCGGTGTTGCCGATGGACTTCGGCACAACTACCCAGGCGGGAAATGGGGAATTCGCCGGCTGCAACCTACCGAGCACGGCTCCGGGGTGCGGCCAGTCCTCGCCGTTGGAGGAAAGACGACCGGTCTGCAACAACTGTTGTCCGGTTTCGTGAATGGGTGCTTCCCGATGATAGACCGAACGGACAATGGCGTAGCGATCGGCCATACAAGCCATGCGCGGGAAGTGTTCGCAAATGTCGATGCCCGGCACATTGGTCGGAATGGGCCGGAATGGGCCGCGAATGTCCGCCGGATGCCGGGTTTCATATCCCAGGTGTCAAGTTGGCTGGGGCCGCCCACGAGGCAGATTTGAATGCAGGCCTTCGCCCTAGCCGGGGCGGAAGCTCGCGACGAGGGCAGGCGAGCCAGCCCGGTGAGGCCCAGGCCAGCCGCCACGCCACCGGTACGCAAGAAATCGCGCCGCGTCATATCGTTGCCAAACTCGACCATGTGGCTGCTTTCGTATTGTTGCATGGCAGGCCTCCGGCACGATTCGCGTCGCACCACGCCAGACACGCCCTTATTGGTCCTCGTCCCTGTTTCTGGGATCGGTACTTACTCCCAGGGCCTTGCGTGTCTCTTCGCCGATCTGGATGTTGCCCTTGTCATCGGTCTTGAGGCCGGCCTCGTTGTATAGCTGCTTCAACACTTCCGTTCGAAACTGCTGGCGTTGTTTCTCCTCGAACTGAGAAAGAATGCCCCGCGTCCAGGGATTGCTATTCGCGTAGGCGACATGAAAGTCCACCGGGCTAGGCTCGTTCCGCGCTATCAGGACAACCACATAAAAAGTGGATTCCGCATTATCGCTCCAGATTTTTTCCGTCGTCTTGCCAGGCTCATGCAGTTTGGACAAATCATTCAACAATTCCTTTTCCGGCCGATGATTGGGAAGCTTGTCGGGAGGGAACCGGTATGGAGAGTAGGTTGTACCGGGGCCCTGGAGACCAGGGTTAGTAACCTGGAGAGCGACAGACTCCAGTTCGATCAACTCCTTCTTTTGCCCGGCAGCCAGGTTTTTCAAAAGGGCGAGGTCCCCATTCAGGCTTTCAGCCTCTTTTCGCAACTCTTCGGCCTTTTTCCGTGCCAGCTTCTGCGCCTCCAGGAAACGCCAGGTCTTGTCGATCTCTTCCCTGGCTTGCTCGAAAGAGGGGACTCTGGCCTTTTGATCGTCGGTTTTCCAGTAGAGGAACGGTTCGGGATCCTCTTTCCATCTTTCGTTTTTGTCCAGAGAAACTTCCTCACCCGGCCTGGTCATGGCAGGTGGGAACGGTTTCACATCGTACTTCGGGGTTGGATCGAAAAATAGTGATCCGAAAAGCCGATCCGTGAACTCAGTTTTGGGGATCCCGGCCAGGAGAAAGAAACGCTGACAAGCCTCCTTCAATGCTTTCAGTTCTGGATCCTCGGCAATGTCGAAGACGCTACGCGGTTTAGCCGTCACGCCATGACACTTGGAGATGGGCAGGCCACGCTCCTTGAAATACGCGGCAACAACCTCCTCCGGTGTCTTGGCGCCGCGATTCTGCAAATTCCTTTGGAGACTCATCAGGTCATTGGTGACAATAGATTGGGCCAGGCGCAGCCGCTGCCAGTTATGCAGATATTTCTGCACTGCGGACATGGGAAGGTATTGCACCCGGTATGTCAGGCCGATGACAGCATTGGCAATCGGATCGGAGCCGGTAAGGAGCAATGCGCCGGCTAGCTGTTCCTTGTCCCTGGTCTGGGCGGCAAGCATCTTGGCCTGATAGTTGACAAGGACCGCCAGTGTGACGGCTCCCGGAGCACCTGCCGTCCCCAGAGGTTGACCAAACGCCGCCGTTGCGTCTTGCAGTTGGCTCAGGAATCCTTCCCGGAACAGTGGCGACTTCTGCCTTTCGTAACTATCATACCGGTCCGTTTGCCTTTCGTAAGTGTCATACAGGTTCGCCTGATAGGCCAACGGCAAAGTGTACGGGCAAACAGCCAGTGCGAATTCCGCACTATCGCGATAGTGCGGTGTGTCTGCCTTGCCGCTCACCCACTCCACGCCAATCCGGCGCGGCTGCTTGATGCCCTGCCTGTCGCTCAGAGGATCCTTCTCCCAATCCTTGAACCGCTTGTACAAGTTCATGCGCACATCCTCAGCCGGCGATCCCGCAACCTTGGGGACAAAATCCTCGACAGCTACAGGCAAGAAGGCGACGTGATAGGACGTAAGGTTGTGCCGATAATAGGTCCAGAAATCGAAGGGTGCAAATGGTTCCGGCACCTTCTCGGGAATGGTTAAGCCGGGGGATTGACGAGCCTTCATGAATTTCTCGCGCTCGAACGGGGAGATGGTCCTGAAGTCAGAGAGTTTCTCCTCATCTATGGCCATTTCAAAGCCGAGCAATGTCTCCTGAGCTATGCGCAAGCGGAACTCGTCGCGCAGGGCGGCATAAACGTCCTGGACGCGATACGAGTGAGTAAGCTGCGACAGGACCTTACGCATGTCCGCCGTGTCCGCGGTATAACGCCGGACCTCGGCGTCAATGGCGGCGTTGGTCAATGTGATACCAAGCAGGTCGGCCTGATGCTGCCAGACGAGATAGTCGAGCTTGTTCTCTCCAGGCTCCTTCGAGGAAAAGTAGTACAGATTGTGCCAGTCAGCACGGGCAAGACGCTGTTGTTTCTGGTAAATACGGAGCTGAATTAATTCCGCACCAGGCTTTTGTCCGGCTGCATTTCTCGATTCATTGTAAATTTCCTCGGCACCCAGTTTCACCGCGGCGGTCAAGACCTCCTTCGCAATCTCCCTCTTCCTGGCCACCTCCGCGATGGTCTTCTCGGGAACCGTCTTGCCGTACAAGGTCACGGCTCCCTTGCCCTCTCTTGTCAGGAAAATACCCACGGCCACGGCCACCGCGAGCAGCACCGCTCCTCCTGCCGTCGCATAGTAGGTAACGGAACGTGTCGTGTCATCCTGTTTCCTGGCCGTGAAGAAACTGAGCAGTGCGACAAGAACCAACGCCACGCACAAAACGGGAGGTGCCCAACGTTCCTGGTAGATAAGAGAGATGAGGTCAGTAAGCAATTTTCCGAAGAATTCTTGCCGGGCGGAGTAACCTGCACAAAGGACGAAGGTGAGCATGCACATGATCGTCAGCAGGGCGAACATTACTTTCTTGTGTTTCCGGAAGGTGCGGAAGGGATGAAAGGCCATTTTCTATCCTCGATTCATGATGGCGCAAGCCCAAAGCCAAAGCGGACGGGCTTGACACTTGACAAAGTTGTATAGTATGGGTGAACAGCGAACCTCTACCAAAATAGGGATTGTAGCGTGTCCGCATAACAACACAACACCAACCCGCGTGTAGGGCAGGTTGGAAACCTACCCTGCACTGGGGAGATTGACGAGGAACATTCAAGTGGCAGCAAGGAAGAAGAAAAACCTGGTCATCGTTGAGTCGCCCGCGAAGGCGAAAACCATCCAGAAGTACCTGGGGTCGGACTTCGAAGTCGCCGCCAGCCGGGGGCACGTTCGCGACCTGCCCAAGAGCCGCTTTGGCATCGACATCGAGGCCGGCTGGGTGCCCACCTATCAGCCGCTGGCCGATCACAAGGGCGTGCTGGCCGAATTGAAGAAGCACGCCGCCAAGGCCGATCTGGTCTATCTTGCCCCCGATCCCGACCGCGAAGGTGAGGCCATCGCCTGGCATCTCAAGGAAGCGCTCAAGCTCGACGACGACCGCATTCGCCGGGTTACATTCAACGAGATCACCAAGCGGGCGGTGCAGGAAGCGTTTTCCCACGCCGGCGCCATTGACATGGACCGTGTCATGGCCCAGGAGGCGCGCCGGTTCCTCGACCGCGTTGTCGGCTACAAGCTCAGTCCGCTTCTGCGCAAGAAGGTGGCCAGACACCTGAGCGCCGGCCGTGTTCAATCGGTTGCCGTGCGCCTGATTGTCGACCGCGAGCGCGAAATTCAGGGCTTCAAGCCCGAAGAATACTGGAAGATCACGGCACTGCTGTCGCCGGAAGGGACGGTCGAATACCAGAAGACGGCCAAGAGCGAAGCGAAGAAAAAAGGGCCTGGCAAAGCCGAGGCCGATGACAACGGCGAAACCGAAGAGCCACCGGCCATACCCGAAGTGCCCCAGGGCGCTTTCCTGGCCGAGCTGGCCGAATGGAAGGGACAGAAGTTCAGCGTCAACAACTCGGAGGACGCCGACCGCATCTTCAAGACCCTGCAAGATGCTCCCTATGTCGTCGCCAAGGTGGAGCAAAAGGACCGCCAGGAGAAACCGTCGGCTCCGTTCACGACCAGCACACTGCAACAGCAGGCCAATATCCGCCTGCGCTCCTCCGCCAAGAAAACAATGATGCTCGCGCAAAAACTGTACGAAGGCATGGACCTGGGCAGCGAGGGATCGATCGCGCTCATCACCTACATGCGTACCGACAGCGTGCGGGTCTCCGAGGACGCCTTGAAAACATGCCGGGAACATATATCGTCGAAGTACGGCGCGCCTTACTTGCCGGCGCAAGCCAATCGTTACGCTTCGGGCAAGAGCGCGCAGGAGGCCCACGAAGCGATCCGGCCCACCGATCTGTCCTACACGCCGGAACGTGTGGCGAAATTTCTGCCCCACGATCACCTGCGGCTGTACACGCTCATCTACAATCGTTTCGTGGCCAGCCAGATGATGCCGGCGGTGTTCGCCGTCACCAACGTGGATGTGAGCGCCGCCGAGGGGGTGTTCAAGGCCCAGGGCAAGATCATGAAGTTCGACGGCTATCGCAAAGTGCTGCCCCCGGCGGGCAAGCAGGAAGATGCGATCCTGCCGGGACTTACGGAGAAACAGGCTCTCGACTTGCTCGACCTGGTACCCACGCAGCACTTCACGCAACCGCCGCCGCGTTATAGCGAGGCGTCGCTGGTCAAGTCGCTGGAAAAAGAAGGCATCGGCCGGCCGAGCACCTACGCGGCCATCATCAGCAAGATTCAGGAGCGCGGCTACGTCGAGCAGAAGGAACGGCGCTTCTGGGCCACCGAAATCGGCATGGTCGTGACAGACTTGCTCGTCGAGCACTTCCCCAGGGTGATGGACTTCAAGTTCACCAGCCACATGGAAGAAGAGCTGGACGAGATCGAGTCTCGCAAAATGCACCGCGACGACGTGCTAACCGAGTTCTACGAACCGTTCCGCCAGGCCCTGCAGGTGGCGGAGACGAAGATGAAGGCGGTGCGCGGCGAGGAGACGGGCGAGAAATGCCCGCAGTGCGGCAAGGCGCTGGTGGTCCGCTACAGCAAGGCGGGCCGTTTCCTGGGCTGCTCCGGCTATCCGGAGTGCAAGTTCATCAAGCCGCGCGAGGGCGAAGGGGCCACGGGAAGCTCCGGAGCTAACGGACCATCCGTGCCCGACCTGCGGTAAGCCGATGCTCAAACGCATGAGCAAGCGCGGCCCCTTCCTCGGTTGTTCCGGTTACCCCGACTGCAAGACCACCATGAGCATCGGCAGCGAGGGCAAACCGGTCCTGTCGAGCCGGCCGACCGAGCACGTCTGCGAGAAGTGCGGCAAGCTCATGGTGATTCGGGAAGGCAAGCGCGGCCCGTTCCTGGCGTGCAGCGGCTATCCTAAGTGCCGCAACACCAAGGACGTGGACGCCGAGGGCAACCCGGTCCAGCCGATCGACACCGGCATGAAGTGCGAGAAATGCGGCGCGCCGATGACGGTGAAACGCAGCTTTCGCGGTCCGTTCCTGAGTTGCAGCGCATACCCCAAGTGCCGTAACACCAAACCCGTGCCGGAGGAGCTCAAGGAGAAGATCAAACACCTGATGCCGGCGCCGGCCAAGAAGGCCACGCCGGCCATCGAGGTCAGTGAAACCTGTCCGGAGTGCGGGGCGCCGATGAAGCTGCGGCCCAGCCGGCGAGGCTATTTCCTCGGCTGTACCAAGTATCCCAAGTGCCGGGGGACGCGCGAAGCGTCGCCGGAGTTGCTGGAGAAGGTACAGGGAGCAGGAGCGACGTGAGGAGATTGCAAATTGCAAATTGCAAATTGCAAATTGGAAGAGGGCCTGGGCGAGTACAGTTGACTTCAATTTGCAATTTGCATTTTGCATTTTTTAATTTACAATTCCCCATCTGTAATCGGGGGCCTCTCCATGGCTGACAATCCCTATCGTGACCTGCCCGCCGTGAATGATGTGCTGGATTCGTCTCCCATCCAGGCGCTGGTAAAGGATCATTCTCACGAGTTGATTGTCGCCGCCATCCGTCAGGAACTCGCCGAACTCCGCCAGAGACTGAACAACGGAGAGAATGTGGACGGCATGGCCAGCGTGGAGACTCTGGCTGGCCGCGTGGTCGAGCGTCTGAGCCAGGAAATGCGTCCCAGGATCCGGCCTGTCATCAACGCCACTGGCATCATCTTGCACACCAACCTGGGCCGCGCTCCTCTCAACGAGGAAGCCGCACAAGCGGCCTACGCGGCGGCCAGTGGTTACCTCAACCTCGAGATCGATCTGGAAACCGGCAAACGCTCTTCGCGTCAAGACGCCATCCGTGAATGGGTCTGCCGGCTGACCGGAGCCGAGTCCGCCACCGCCGTCAACAACAACGCGGCCGCCACGGTCATCGCTCTGCACGCTTTGTGCCAGGGAAAAGAGGTCGTCATTTCGCGTGGGCAGCTCATCGAGATCGGCGGCAGTTTCCGCATTCCGGAGATCATGGCTGTCAGCGGCGCCGTGCTCCGCGAAGTCGGCACCACGAACATCACGCGCCTGGCCGATTATGAACGCGCCATCGGTCCGAACACCGGCGCGTTGATGCGGGTCCACAGCAGCAATTATCGCATTTCCGGTTTCACTAAGTCCGTTCCACTTAATGACTTAGTAGCGCTCGGCAAGGATCGGAACCTGCCGGTGATCGACGACATCGGCAGCGGGGCACTGGTCGATTTTTGCCGGCTGGGTTTCGAGGGAGAACCGGTCGCTCGTGACAGCATCGTGACGGGGGCCGGCCTCGTTCTCTTCAGCGGTGACAAGCTCCTGGGCGGACCGCAAGCCGGCATCCTTGCGGGAAAGAAAGAATTCATCCAGAAGATCGAGAAGGACCCGCTGATGCGTGCATTCCGGCTCGACAAGATGACGCTGGCCGCGCTGGAAGCGACGCTGCGACTCTATCTGAATGAAGACCGCGCTGTGCAGAAAGTCCCCGTGTTGCACATGCTTCAAATACCATTGACTGAACTCCGTCAAAGGGTCGAGGCCCTCGCCTCGCGGCTTTGCGCAATCAACGGGATCACTTCAGTAGTGGTAAAAGAAGACGTCGCCTACGTCGGCGGCGGCTCACTCCCTGATCAAGCGCTGAAGACCTGCGTGCTGGAGGTGCAGGTCTCCGGCATGAGCGATGAGGAGCTGGCCCAGCGGTTGCGGACAGGAACGCCCGCAGTGGTGGGCCGAGTGAGGGATGGCAAGTTGGTGTTGGATTTGCGGACTGTGTTTCCGCAGCAAGAGATGAGACTGGCCGAGGCACTGAGTCAGGCGGCAAGCGGGATTGCGGATTGCAAGGCCAGGACATAAACAAAGGAAGGAGTACCAACATGATAGAAGCTCCCGCGAAAGATTGCGCGTCAGCACCACTCGTCGGCGGTGAACGGCTTGATCAGAAGACGTTCCATGCCCGCTACGAAAACATGCCCAAGCATGTGAAAGCCGAACTGATTGGAGGAATTGTTTACATGTCATCCCCTCTGCGAGTTGATTATGGGGATCCTCATGGTGAGGTAGTAACCTGGTTGAAGATCTTCAAGGCAGCAACTCCAGGGACCCGTTCCCTCGATAACGCTACAACAATCCTGAGTGATTACAGCGAGCCACAGCCAGATGCTTGTTTGTTGATCCTGCCCGAACACGGTGGCCAAACTAGCCTGAATGAGAAAGGGTATATTCTGGGGTCCCCCGAGCTAGGTGCTGAGATCAGCCTGAGCACGGAAGATTACGACTTGCACGTCAAGTTGCCGGAGTATGAGAAGGCCGGGATGAAGGAGTATATAGTTTTTCTCCCACGTCAAGAACAGGTCCTTTGGTTCGTTCAACGCGGGGAGGGGTTTGAGCCTTTAACACCAGGAGCCGATGGCATCCTCCGATCAGAGTTTTTCGGCGGTTTGTGGTTGGACCCAGCAGCCATACTCCGCTGCGATACGAATCGTGTTCTGGAGGTTCTGCGGCAAGGGCTTGTCTCTCCAGAGCACGCTCAATTCCTGAAACGATTGAAGCGATCGTAGGTTCTTTTCCACGCTCTGGACCTAATCCCCGTTTCAACCAGCCGCCAGCGCTTCTTCTTCCGCCGGTTCTTCATCCGGCCAATCCTCGAAGCGCACCGCCACTCTTTTGGAAATGCCCGACTCCTGCATGGTGATGCCGTAGAGCACATCCGCCGCCGCCATGGTACGCTTCGAGTGCGTGATAATGATGAATTGCGACTGGTCGAGGAACTCGCGAAGCACGGTGGTGAATCGGCCGATGTTGGCCTCGTCGAGGGCGGCGTCCACCTCGTCGAGGATGCAGAAGGGACTCGGCTTGCTGCGGAAGATCGCCAGGAGCAGAGCAACGGCGGTCAACGTTTTTTCGCCGCCGCTCATAAGGGAAATGCTGCGCAGCTCTTTACCGGGCGGCCGGGCCACGATCTCGATGCCGCTCTCCAGGATGTCGTTCTCATCCTCCAGTACGATGTCGGCCATGCCGCCGCCGAACAGCTTGCGGAAGAGTTCCTGGAAGTGCGACCGGATCGCGGCAAAACTCTCGGTAAAGAGCCGTTGGCTGTCCTGGTTGATCTTGGCAATGATTTCTTCCAGGGAACGCTTGGCCGACGTGAGATCGGCGGACTGCGTTTGCAGTGAAGTTGCCCGTGTCTCCAACTCGGTCAATTCTTGCAGCGAATCCAGGTTGACGCTCCCCAGCCGGCTCAACTTCCGCCGTAGTTCCTCGATCTCTTCGTTGGTCCTGGCCACATCCAGATCAGAGGTCAGAGGACAGAGGTCAGAGATCGGAGGACAGGAGTCAGCAGAACCCGTTTCCGCCGCGTCCCTTGTTTCATCATCGACCTCTGATTTCTGACCTCTGACCTCTGACTTCTGACTTCCGACTTCTGACCTCTGCCCATAGAGCTGCGGCAGATCAATCTGATAGTCCTCGCGCAGTCTTTCAACCGTCGTATCCCGGCGGTGGCGCAGGTCGTTGACCTCCAGCTCGCGGGCGTGGGCTTGCTCCTGTTCGGAACGCCAGACATTGCGTGCCGCCTGGCGCGCTGGGCCAGCACGTGCCGTTCCTGGCGCAGGCGGTCGCGCTCGGCGGCCTGCTCAACCAGACGCCGCTCGGCCGATTCCTTCTCCAGGTAGCCGGTCGCCAGGATCGCCGATGCCTTCAACATGGTCTGCTGACTTTCGGCCAGGCGGGTCAACGTGGCGGCCAGGTATTGCTCGCCCTGGGCTTGCTCCTGCTGGCGCTGGCGCCAGTCCGACTCGAGCTGGCGATACTTGGCCCGCAGTGCGGTCAAGCGTTCATCCACCTGGGCCAGGGCGACCTTGGCGGTGGTACACTCCGCCTGCCGCTGTTGCCGTTGCTCTTCATGTTGGTGCAACTCCAACTCGGTCTGCTGCAACCGGGCCTGTAGCTCCTGGACCTGTTTCTCGGCGGCCTGAGCCTGTTCCTGAGCTTGTTGCCAGGTTTCTTCGAGCCTGTGAATCTCTTGCTCCAGAGTGCTGATCTCCGTGCGCGCGATCACAACCTCCTGGTGTAATCCCTCGCGGCGCTGGCGATGCTGGTTGACACGCGAGTGGAGATCGCCCGCCTGTTCGGTCAGAACGTCGATTTCTTCCCGCATCCTCTCCGCCTGAGTGTCCAGAACGGCGAGGCTGTCGCGCAAGTTCGACAGGTCGTGTTCCATCTCGCCGATGCGTTGATTGAGGGCCACGACCTGCTCGCGCAGCTCGCGCAATTCGCTCTTCCGTGACAGGATGCCGGTCTCGGCGTGGTGCGTGCCTACCGTCAGCGTGCCGTCAGACTCCAGCAATTCGCCCTGGAGCGTCACAAAGCGGAATCCGCTTGTGTGGGCAGCGATGGCCCAGGCGGTGTCCAGGTCACGGACAATCAAGGTGCGGCCCAGCAGTTGAGCGGGCAAGCCGGCCAGCTCGGGATTTTCACAAGTAACCAGTTGCTCGGCCAGTGCAACCACCCCAGGATGCGCCGGATTTCCTGCCGATGAAGCCGGAATGGGCATCTGGGCGAGTATTGACACCTCCGGCAGCCGGTTGGGAGGAAGCGAAGGATCGTCAGGCGCTGCCGGCTTGATGGGCAGGAAGCTGACGCGGCCGGAGAACGGCTGGCCACGCTCCCGCAAAGCCTCGGCAAGGACCGCGGCATCGCGCACCAGAAAGCGCTGTGCCCGTTCCCCCAGCGCCAGATCGATGAGCGGCGCATATTCATGCCGCACCGTCAGCAGGTCGGCGATCATGCCGACGACGGAACCCCACGGTCCCGCATCGGTGGTGGGGCTTTCGAGCAAAGCGAGGACTTCCCGGACGCCCGCGCCCAGGCCCTCATGACTCTCTTCAAGGCGCTGAAGCACTTCGATGCGGCTGGTCAGGCCGCTGTGCTGGGCACGCAGCTCGGAGACGAGGCGATTCGTCTCGTCCTGAAGCTGCCGCGTGCTCTCGCGTTCCTTGCGCTGATCGGTCTGACGTTGCCGCGCATCGGTCAAGCGTGCTTGCAGGATCTCGTCGGCCTGGAGCAGCTCTTGCAACTCGACGTCCAGTGAAGCCAGGGTCTCGGCGGCATGTGCCGTCCGGAAACGCAAGCGTTCGCGCTCACGGCGCAGGTCGTCCACATGAGCCTTGCACGAGACCACATCGTTCTGCAAGCGAGCCGCCAGCCGCATTTGCTCCATGTGCTCGGTCTTGTCGGTCTGCATCTGGTTGTGCAGCTCGTTAAGGTGAGCAACGGACGCGCGGAGTTCTTCCTCGAGCGCATCGACCTGGCGGCGCCGTTCCTGGCTCGTGCTTCGACGCCGTCCAGCTCGGCGGCGGCGGCAGCTGCGGACTTCGCCAGTGCGGCCACGCGCGTGTTCAGCTCGGTCATCCGCAGGCGCGTCCGGCCCAACTCCGTTTCGAGGTCGGCGCTCAGGCTCCACTCGTGAGCGAGCGTCGTCTCTTCTGCCGCGATCTGCTGCCGGGCACGGGCCAGCAGCAGTTCTTGCTGGTGAGCGGAGTCTTCCAGCTCCGCAAGCCTCTCCTCCAGTTGCCGGGCCTCGGCTTCCGAGGTCTCCGCCTGGTCCGCCTGCTGGGCCAGGCTCGTTTTCAACTGGTCGAGCACGGCGGACTCGGTTTGGATGCGCCCGGTCAACTGGTGGAACTCGTCCAGACCCAGCGCGATGCGCAGCTCTTTCAGGCGATTGCTGTGTTCCTGATAGCGTTGCGCCTTGGAGGCCTGGAGCTTGACGCTGCGGAGCTGCTTCTCCACCTCGTCGATGATGTCCTGAAGGCGCTGGAGGTTCTGGTCCACCCGTTCCAGCTTGCGCAGGGTCTCGATCTTCCTGGCCTTGAACCGGCTGATGCCGGCGGCCTCCTCGAAGATGGTGCGGCGTTCCTTGGTGGACGCCTGAAGGAGCACATCGACCCGGCCCTGCTCGATGACGCAGTAGGCGTCCGTGCCGGCGCCGCTGCCGAGGAAGAGATCCTTGATGTCCTTGAGCCGGCTGGTCTGATTGTTGATGAGGTATTCACCCGCGCCGTCGCGGTAGACGCGGCGGGTGATCTGGACCTCGCCGGCGTCGGTGGCCAGCGCGCGCCGGCTGTTGTCGAACGTCATCGTCACCTCGGCCAGACCGAGGCTGCGCCGCGACGTCGAACCGTTGAAAATGACGTCGGCCATTTCGCCGCCGCGCAGGCTCTTGCGCTCTGCTCGCCAAGCACCCAGCGCACGGCATCGACGATGTTGCTCTTGCCGCTGCCGTTGGGACCGACGATGCCGGTTAGACCTTCGGCGAAGTCGAACGGTGTTTTGTCAGCGAAGCTCTTGAAGCCGACTAGTTCCAGGCGTTTGAGCATTCCATCTCCGTGAAATCCGTCCCGGCGACCACTCCCTGTATTCAATCATGTTCCAGATGCAGGTGCGAATTGGCAATAGAAGTTCCCAGAAAAAGCACGATCGGCAAATGAGACATGCTCAGACCGATGTATGTTGATTGCCCAAGTGTCCGCGTGTCCGTTTTGTCCGGTAAATTGCTAGTGCGGAACGGACGTTGTTTGTCATAACAAGCACTGGAACAATCAGTTACGACATTTGGCATCATGTCCGGTGATGAAACCACCGGACATGGGCTGACAAAGGGCTGCGATCGAGGTCTTTGCGAGCGTAACATCCATGTTTGCAATTACTTGCGCTGATTGTGGCGGCAAGTTTTCAACTTGCCGGGTCCACAGTCGGCAAGTTGGGAAACTTGCCGCCACAGTTGTTACCCGGTTTTGAACCAGGCCGAATTGTCCCCAGACCGATCGGACTAGAATCGAACGCCTGCGGTCTCAGGATCGTTTTCTCGATCGGCTCGCCGCTCTTGAGCGCCTTCCCGGCCTTGACCAGATCGAACACCGATGTCTCCTTCGGCATGGCATCGAAAGCCACCTTGCACGTCAAACAGCCGCTGCCATCGGCGTGCTGCAAGAACTCAACCACATCCGGATAGGCGCAGCCCAGCTCGGCGATGGTTCGCAGTACATCCTCCAGGGCGAGTGAGCATCGTTTCCGGCGCTGCTCGCCGCGCAAGGGAATACGAGTGATAGTACAGGTTTCATCCTGACCGGCGTTGACAGCGATCTCTCCAGCCAGGAACGAACACGGCCCCTGCAAGGCGGGCCTGTAGCCGAAGAGAACAACCTCGGCGCGCCGGTTGGTGGATACATGCACGGCCGTGCGCTCTCCGGAGCCACGACATGCAGCCAGAATGAACGATTCAAGAATACACCTCGTACCAGTGGATCGCGCTCGTTCAGCAGGCGCAGTGCCCAGAAGGCCCCGTAACGAACTTCAGGCCGAGGGGAAGCAAGCAACTCGCTCAATTTGGCATGGGCGACCCGTTCGTCCAGCGCCGCCAGCGCCGTGAGACTGAATGCTCGCAAGGCCGGCTGTTGTTGCACAAGGCGCACCAACTCATCGGCGCCCGCCGGACAGTCCAGGTAAGCGAGCGCCTCCGCCGAGCAGAAACGGACCAGCACGCAGCCACTGGCCAGCCCGCGCTTCAGGGCCGGAATACTTTCACTGCCCAGCGCCTCGAGACGCAGGGCGGCCGTCACGGTGCGTGCCGGGTCGAGCAAATCTCTTCCAGTCGCCGCCGATAGTTTAAGACTTCGGAAGTCTTCACTGCGGCAGAAACCCGGCTTCTCGGAAAAATCCGGTTTCTTTCGGCCGCCGGCCTGTCGCCGCCGTCCACCAGCGGAATGAGGCGAACCACCCGCAGATAGCGCGGCATGTTGTGGCGATACCGCGGCGGCACGTCGAGCTCTATTTCCGCCTTGTTCCTGGCCGTGGCTACCGCGCCGCCGTTAGGCCCATCGGCAGGTCCGTGCAAAGTCTCGTTGATGCGATCGGCCACTTCCTTGGCGACAAGGCAGAATTGCTTGCCGTCGTTCAGGACCAGGCTAAAGCGGCGATCGATATTGCACTGTCCGCCGCCCCACACTCTCCCCAGACAAGGAGACAAGGAGACCGGGAGACAAGGAGACAAAATGCCTCCTGTTTCGTTCTCCCTGTCTCCCTGTCTCCCTGTCTCCCTGTCTCCTTGTCTCCCTGTCTCCCTGTCTCCCTGTCTCCCTGTCTCCCTGTCTCCCTGTCTCCCGATGATCGGCCCCGCCGCCCTGGCCAGAGGGTGCCCCCGCAGCCAGCAGTCTTCCTTGACCGGTCCGCCGCTCAGGCGGCTGGTGGTGTCGTAGTTGTACAGGATGCACTCCTTTAGGTAGCCGCCCCGCAGACTCGACGTTTTGCTTTCCGGCGGCAAGGAGACCTCGACATCGATCGGATCGCCCTTGTGAATGCCCGGCGGGATCAGCGCCTGGACGATTACCATGGAATTATCACGCGAAGCCAGGAGCTTCCTGGGATTGTCGATGCCTTGCTTGACGAGCTGCTCTTCGAGCTTCTTCCGATAATCGCTCGGCGGCGCATCGCCGCCGGTGCCGTCCAGGCCGACGACCAGACCGACGCCGCCGATCACAATAGGCTCGGCATGCGCCACCGTCGTGATGTCGCCGATGGTCCCGATCTCGAACTTCTCCTTCTCAATGTCATCCTCGGATGAGGGACGCATCGGAAGGTTCGGGCAACCCGAGGCAAACAGGAGAATGGGGACGAGCGAGAGATGCACCAGCATTCCGGGTGCGTGTTTTTTTCCTGCCACGGGTCCCTCCTAATTTGTAGTGCAGGCGGGCCGCCTGCACTACGGTTTGCTCAAATTAGGACAGCAGCCAACTTTTGTGTAGTGCCTGAATATTGCGGTGCAAGTCTGCGTATCATGTCGGGTGCCATGTCCACGGCTTTGCGTGGGCATGGATGGGCTGTCAAAACATGCCCACGCAAAGCCGTGGGCATGGCACCCACCACCCCATCCGGGGCAGCACCGCATGTTCAGGCACTACCAACTTTTGAGGACAATCCGAGGGGAGGGAGGATAGGTTTAGCGCGGAAGGATGTCAAGAGGGAAGGAGTCGCGGCGGTTCCATAACATAAAGCATTACGGCATCGTCAATTGCGACATTTGCCTCTTTCTCACGGGTGCCATGCCCACGTCCGCGTGGGCATGATGGCAGCCGCTGGTACCACATGCCCACGAAGACGTGGGCATGGCACCCGGCGCAGAAAAAAGGCCCGTGGCAGAAGCATGGCTCCAGACACGGGCCTGGGTTAACTGTCAACGGCGCTCCGCAGCTTCAGGGCAGCATGAATTCGTCTGCCCAGAATGTGCCGTCGCCCTGGTCGTCGAACAGGAACGCCTCGTCTTCGCCAGCCACGGCGGCTGCCAGATCTTGTTCCACCTGGAGACGGTCGGCACTGCCGGCTGTCCCGTCTTCGACAATGGCAGGATACTGGCTGAAGAAGTCATCCTCCACACGTTTCTCGCCTATCTTCGCGTCGCTCTCGAAGAACCGGTTGAAGCCTTCGGGCATGCGCACCTTGACGGTGTCGATGCTGTAGAGGCCGTCGCGGAACAGATCGGCATTGACGGACGCCGGCGGCGCCATTCTGCCGTCCGGCACGGGCAGTGCCGCAGGAACGTTGTCGGTCCCGGTGCTCGTGTACACGACAGCCGGACTCGAATCGGTCGCGGCCGGGGTGTTGAACAGCGCCATCAGGCTGTTGACCAACGCGCGGAAGGACGCCACAGCAGTGCTGGGAGTGCCTGCCGCCGGCGCATCGCTTGGCGGCTGGGTCGTCTTGACGCTGCTGATCACGATGTTCGACAGCGCGACGGTTTCGCTCGTCACCTGGCTGATAGTCGCCTGCGGTGCTGCGCCGGTGCTGACCTGGACGGCCAGGATCCCCGTTTCCGTACACGTCGAGCTGACAACCGAAGGTTGCGTAAGCTCCGTCGTCGCCTGCTGGCTCACCACCAGCGGCTGCAAGATCGTGATGCGGCCGTCGAGCGGATCGCCCGCCGCGTTGCTGACCTGCGGCTGCAAGTCGAAGAAGAAGTAGTTGCCCTGTGCATTCGACCCGCCCGGCAGCGACCAGGTCGTGCCGGCGTTCTGCATCAGGTTGATGATCGTCGGGCCGGCCGGTGCGTTGTCCCGGACCGTGAAGTCGATCACCGCCACGCTGCCGGCCGCGGAACCGGTCAGCGGACCGGCGCTATGGTAGCCGCTAATGCGAATCAGCCCCGCCACGCGGTCCAGATTGACGGTGAAGTTGTCGAACGTCCCCGTCAGACTGCCGCGCATCACGTCGGCGGTCGAAATAACGTCCAGCCGGCTGGGATCGTAGGATATGGCCAGATCAACCGCATCCAGTCCGTTGGGATGAGTCAGGTTGACCGGCACCTCGACCGTCGCTTGCGGATTCGCGGTAAGATCGGCCGAGATGCTCATCACGGGGTCGGGACCGGCAATCTCCGGGGTGCACCACCGGAGAATCTGCGGAATGACCGACTGCGTGATGCCGACGGATTGCCGGGCCATGGTCAGGGCATCCAGACCAGTGAGCACCTGATCGCCGCTCACGTCGCCGACGATCAGCGGGTCGACCAGTACCCATGCCTTGAAGCCCGTACCAATGCCGACCGCCACGCGGGCGATGTCCAGCGCGTCCGTACCGCCATCGGTCTGGTACCGTCCGAGTCGCCCAGGAAGCCGGAAACGTGGACGGCGGCGTCGTCGATGCCCGTGACTACCGCTCGTGAGGTACCGTTGTTGATGGCGATGTTCTGGAGATCGAGGATTTCCTTCGAGGCATAGGTTGCCGCGCTCGGCACGGCCATGTGCAGACTGATGAAGGTCTGCGAGCCGCCGGGGACGAGCACGATGCCCGTGGACGCGGTGAAGGTGATTTTGATCAGGCCCGTCGTGCTCGTGTCGAACGTAGTAACTTGCCGAGTCGCCCGGATCATTAATCGTCGATGGAATATGGTGTCGTCGCGTCCACGCTCAACAAGCTCGGGTCGTACTTCAAAGTCAACGACACGGATGTGATAGTCTGGCTGCCGCTGCTGTCGCTGTTGTACAGCCGGAGCGGCAGGCCGGTGGTGAACGTGTCGTTGGCGGGATCGGTGTTCGGCACGTTGACAAGCTGACCGGCGCCGCGGGCGAAATCGGGCAGCGTTACAGTCACCGAGTTGGGCTGGTTATCCACCACGAACGTCGTGACGTAATCGCCGCCCGGCGTGCCATCGGCGTTGCCGTCGAGCAGGTTGTTGTTCGTGTCCTTGAAGCCGTTCGTGGCGCTGCGGAGCGTGACAGTGTACGTGTCGTTGGGCAGCACGCCGAAGAGAGTGTTCGGAGCACTGCTGGGGATGACGCCGCTCTGGCCGGTCTCGATGAACGTGATCTGCGTGGCGGTTGGATCGACGACCAGCGAGCCGCAAATGCTGGCCCCGTTGGAGGCACGCACCAGGGTGACATCGACCGGCCCCAGCGAGCCCGAGGAGTTGTCGTAGAGATTGAGGACCGGGCTGCTGACCGTACCGAGGCTCAGCTGCCGGTTGAAGTCGGCCGTGAACCCGGTGGCGGTCTGCGTGAAGGTGGTCACCAGGAACGTATTGGGATTCACCACCTGCGTTAGGGTCTGCGACTCGCTGCCGCCGTAGTTGGTGTCGCCGCCGAAGACCGCCACGATGTCGTGGTTGCCCACCGTTAGGCTGCTGGTCGTGAAGGTCGCCACGCCGCTGCTGTCGAGCAGGCTCGTGCCGATCGAGGTGCTGCCGTCGCTGAAGGTCACGGTGCCGCCGTTGTCGAAGCCCGTGGCCGTTACCGTCGCCGTGAACGTTACTGTCTGGTTGACTGATGGACGGATTCAAGGGACTCAGCGTTGTCGTCGTGGATGCCTTGTTGACTGTCTGGTTAACCGGGATCGCCGAGCTGTCCGTGAAGTTGGTGTCGCCGGCATAGACGGCCGACAGCGTGTGGATGCCGTAGGCCAGGGTACTGCTCGTGAACGTGTACACGCCGTCGCTGCTGCTGGTAGTCAGAGTGCCCGTGATCGACGTGCCGCCGTCTTCAAAGGTGACTGTGCCGGTTGGGACGCCCACGCCGGGGTAGTTGGCGCTCACCGTGACCGTGTAGGTGACCAGTTGACCGAAGTTCGACGGATTGCTCGAACTGGAGGACAGGTCCGTCGTCGTGCTGGCCTGGTTGACCGTTTGCAGGACGCTGTCCCGGAGGGCTGGCTTTTACGTTCGTATCGCCGCTGTAGACTGCGGTGATGGTGTGGGTGCCGATGCCACTGATCACGGTCGATGGGGCGGTGAAGGTGGCGACGTTGTTGCGCTGACACTGACCGTTCCCAGCGACGTGCTGCCGTCGCTGAACGTCACTGTGCCGGTAGCCGTGCCGCCAAAATCCGGGCTTACCACGGCCGTGAAAGTCACCGGCTGGCCGAACACCGACGCGCTGGTTAACGAGGTCAGGTACGTCGTGCTGCTGGCCTGGTGGACATCGTAGTTCGGCATGCCGTCATTAGTTTGACCACTGCCGTTGAAGTTCGAGTCGCCTCCGTAGACAGCACCGTTATATTGGTGATAAGCAACGGCCAACGAGGAGGTCGTAAAGGTGGCGGTGGCGACGCCGTCGAGAGAGGCCAACGTGCCTGTGCCCAACAGATGATTGGCATTATCCGTGTAGAACGTCACCGTGCCGGTCGGCGTGCCGCCGCCGGGCGCGGTCACGCTGACTATCGCCGTGAAGGTAACCAACTGGCCATAAGTTGAGATCTGGGTCAACGGCGTCGTCCCCGTCGTGCTCGTGCCGGCTTTGTTGACCGTCTGGAGCATCGAGTCGGGGAGGCTGCCGTAGAAGTTCGTGTCGCCGCCGTAGACTGCGTTGATCGTGTGCGTGACGGCCGACAGTCCGGTGGTCGAGAAAGTGGCCTTGCCGCCGCTGAGGCTGGCCGTTCCAATCGAGGTGCCGCCGTCGCTGAAGGTCACGGTGCCGCCGTTATCGAAGTTCGTAGCCGATACCGTCGCCGTGAAGGTCACGCTCTGACCGAAGACGGACGCACTGGTCGAAGAGGTCACCGAGATGGTCGTGTTGGTCTGGCCGACCGTCTGCAAGAGGGCCGTTCTCTGCGCCAATGTGTCGGTGGCGTCGAACTCGTCACCGGCGTAGGCCGCGGTGATCGTGTGCGTGGCGATGCCGAGGCTGCTGGTCGAGTACGTCGCCGTGGCCGTCGTCCCGATCAGGCTCGCCGTGGCCAGCGAAGTGTCGCCGTCCAGGAAGGTCACTGTGCCGCTCGGCACCCACGAGCCGTGTTGGAGGCTGGTGACGTTGACCGTCGCCGTCAACGTGACGGGGTCGCCTAATTTCGACGGGTCACTGGAGGTGGACGTCACCGTCGTGGAGGTCTTTTGCTGCACGGTCTGCGTGAAGGCATCCGACTGGCTGCCGACGATGTTCGTGCTGTCGTCGGAGACGTACACTGCCGAGATCGAGTGCGTCTGCCCGGCCGGCTCGATGGAACTGGTTGTGAACGTGGTCGTACTGCCGCTCAGGCCGCCGCTGAAGCTGGCCGTGCCCAGGGAAGTGCTGCCGTCATCAAAGAAGGTGACCATGCCGGCCAGCGAGCCGCTGCCCGCCGTGAAGCTGACGCTCGCCGTGAACGTCACGAGATCGCCGTCGACCACGGCACTGGGCGTTGAACCGGTTATCGTCAAACTCGTCGATGCCTGGTTCACCGTTTGCAGCATGCTATTGCTGCTGTCGGTGAAGTTGGTGTCGCCGCTGTAGCTGGCCGTGATCGTGTGCGTGGTCACCGAGTCGATCACCGACGACGGGGCGCTATAGGTGGCCTGGCCGCTGCTGCTCAGGCTCGCCGTGCCCAGCGACGTGGCGCCGTCGCTGAAGGTCACCGTGCCGAAGTTGTCGAACGTGCCCTCGAACTGCGGCGTCACCGTCGCCGTGAACGTCACGCTCTGGCCGAACGCCGACGTGCCGCTGGTGGACGATGTCACCGTCGTCGTCGTGCTCGCCTGGCCCACCGTCTGCAAGAGGGCCGTCCTCAGCGCCAAGGTGTCGGCGTCGTCGAACTCGTCGCCAGCGTAGGCAGCGGTGATCGTGTGCGTGGCGACGCCCAGGCCGGTGGTCGTGTACGTCGCCGTGCCCGACTCGTTCAGGCTCGCCGTGGCCAGCGAAGCGCCGCCGTCCAGGAAGGTCACCATGCCGGTCGGCACCCACAACGTGCCGCTGCTGGTGACGTTGACCGTCGCCGTGAACGTGACGGTGTTGCCGAAGATCGACGGGACATCGGAGGCGGAAGTCACCGTCGTGGAGGTCGTTTGCTGCACGGTCTGCGTGAAGACCCCCGACGTGTTGCCGCTGATGTTCGTGCCGTCGTCGGGGACGTACACCGCCGTGATCGAATGCGTCTGCCCGGCCGGCTCGATGGAACTGGTCGCGAACGTGGTCGTATTGCCGCTGGGGCCGCTGAAGCTGGCCGTGCCCAGGGAAGTGCTGCCGTCCAGGAAGGTGACCGTGCCGGTCAGATCGCCGTTGCCCGCAGTGAAGCTGATGCTCGCGGTGAACGTCACGGTATTGCCGTCGACCACGGAAGGGGGCGTTGCACCGATTATCGTCACACTTGTAGCGGCCTGGTTCACCGTTTGCAGCATGCTGTTGCTGCTGTCGGTGAAGTTGGTGTCGCCGCTGTAGCTGGCCGTGATCGTGTGCGTGGTCACCGAGTCGATCACCGACGACGGGGCGTATAGGTGGCCTGGCCGCTGTTGCTCAGGCTCGCCGTGCCCAGCGACGTGCTGCCGTCGCTGAAGGTCACCGTGCCGAAGTTGTCGAACGTGCCCTCGAACTGCGGACTCACCGTCGCCGTGAACGTCACGGTCTGGCCGAACGCCGACGGATTAGGCGAAACCGCAAGCGTAGTGGTGGTGGTCGCCTGGGTCACCGTTTGCAGCACGCCGTCGCTGCTGATGGCGAAGTTGGTGTCGCCGCTGTAGCCGGCCGTGATAGTGTGCGTGGTCACCGAGTCGATCACCGACGACGGGGCGCATAGGTGGCCTGGCCGCTGCCGTTGAGGCTCGCCGTCCCCAGCGACGTGGTGCCGTCGCTGAACGTCACCGTGCCGCTGTTGTCGAACGTGACCGATACCGGCCCCACCGTCGCCGTGAACGTCACCGGCTCGCCGAACACCGACGTGCCGCCGGTGGATGATGTCACCGTCGTCGTCGTGGTCGCCGGGGTCACCGTCTGCGTGGCGTCGTTGGAGACGGCGCTGGCGGCGAAGTTGGCGTTGTCGCCGTTGTAGACCGCCGTGAGCGTGTGCGGGTTGCTCGGATCGCTCAGGCTGCTGGTCGTGAACGTGGCCGTGGCGCTGGTGGCGCTGCCGCGCTGAGCGTTGCCTGTGCCGATCGACGTGCCGCCGTCGCTTGAACGTCACCATGCCCTCCGGGGCAGCATCCCGAGACTTGTGTTGCTCACCGTGGCCGTGAACGTCACCGTCTGGCCAAAGGTCGATGTGCCGTCCAACGGCGTCAGCGACGTGCTCGTGCTCGCCTTGCCGACCGTCAGCAGGAAGTTCGCCGACGCGCGCTGCCGGTGAAGTTCGCGTCGCTCGTCCCGTCATAAGACGCCGTGATGGTGCCGGTCGCCGCCGGCGAACTGCGTGGAGGTGGTCGAGTAGGTCGCCGTGCCGCTGCTGACCACGCCCGTGCCGATCGACGTGCCGCCGTCCCTGAACGTCACCGTGCCGCCCGTCGGCGTGCCCGATCCTTGACTGGCAGCCTGCACCGTCGCCGTGAACGTCACGCTCTGGCCGAACACCGGCGACTCGGGTGACGACGCAGGTCACCGTCGTCGTCGTGCCCGCCCGGTTGACCGTCTGCAGCACGCTGCCGCTGCTGAGGGTAAATTCGTGTCGCCGCTGTAGCTCGCCGTGATCGAATGTGAAGCACCGAAACTGCCAGCGATGCTGGTACGTGAAGGTGGCCTTGCTGCTGCGCTCAGGCTCGCCGTGCCCAGCGACGTGCGTGCCGTCGCTGAACGTCACTGTGCCGCCGTTGTCGAACGTGACCGAACCCGCCGTCACCGTCGCCGTGAAGGTCACGCTCTGACCGAACACCGACGCAGTGGTCGATGCCGACACCGTCATGCTCGTGCTCGCCGTGGTCACCGTTTGCAGCGCTGCTGCTGCTGAGCGTGAAGTTCGTGTCGCCGCTGTAGCTCGCCGTGATCGTGTGAGTGCCGCCGAGTGCGTGCTGGTCGTGAATCGCCGTGGCCTTGCTGCCGCTCAAGGTCGCCGTGCCCAGCGACGTGCTGCCGTCGCT
>CAWDRY010000064.1:0-23923 GCA_963804745.1 uncultured Gemmataceae bacterium | reverse complement strand
CCACCCCGAACCGCTGGTTTGGCGAGATTTCGCAAAGGTGCTTAGTCGTTCTGCCAGACGGTGCAGCCCGATTTTTCTGGCACAGGGCCTGGATTTCTTGCTGGTCCATTCCGCCAAGGCGGCTAGACACCCAGTCGATTTTTAGCGGCACGTGATCGATCAGTCGTACCAATTCCCGGATGAGTATACGGATTCGCGGGCCTGTTTGAGATTCTCGCGGCACCTTGCACCGGTCACCTCGTCGACATGAGCCAGCAAAATGTCCAGGCTCCATATCGCGAAAGAAGCGCCCCGCAGTCTTCGGCCCTATCAAAGGGACACCAGGCACATTGTCCACCGCGTCGCCCACTAATGACTGGAAATCAACCACTTGATCTGCCCTGATTCCCCTATCGTGAGCCAGCGAGTCTGCATCGAACAAAGCGTTCTTGCGGATGTTGAATATCTTCACATGCTCGCTGATCAACTGCCGGCAGTCCTTATCACCAGTCACTAGGAAGCACGACATGCCACGGCGTTCCGCCTGGCGCGCCACGGTCGCCAGAACGTTGTCCGCCTCGTACCCTGGGCACTCAAGGATTGGAATCTTCATGGCGTCGAGCAGCCGACGCACAATCAACATTTGCAGCCGCAAGTCTTCAGGCATTTCTGCGATTAGCCTTATATGCTGGATCTCGTGCCTGCGAAACTCGCAGCAAGGGGGCTGTCGAAGGCACAGAATACGTAGTCAGGGTGCTTCCTTTCTATCAGACTGATGACCTTGGATGAACCCGAGTACCGCAGCAACTGGCTCCCCCGCTGGACTACTGATGTCGGGAATGGCATGAAACACCTGGAACATCAGGTAGTGAGTATCCAGCACGTACACAGTTTGATCCGAACGCCCGGACTCGACGACAAGACATCCGCTCCTTGTGGATCCGCGGGGATGTCTGTAAATCCAGCCAACATGCGTTGCTGCTTGGGACTTGGCATGTTGGAGCCGTGAATTATCGGAGGAATGTGACGCCCTAATCACCAGCTTCATGGCCAAGTTCCAGTGCTGGAGCGGCCCGCACCACGCGGCTCCTCCGGTCGATTCAATGGGTCGAGAGGTAGGCACCTTGATATCATGGGAGGTTATCGTGCCTGTGGCGTCGCCGCAGTTGTGGTATCTGTGGCCGTCTCAGTCGTCTCCCGTCTCATCCACCACAGGAGATCGTCGACTGAGTGAAAGACGCTCTCCAGCGCCCGGTTATCATTGGATTGTTCCCCCATGATGCGAGGCGGCGGCTATCTGTCTGCAGGCCTACGCATCGCTTTGCATGGGAGAACGCCACTCCAATTTCGAAAGCGACTCCCTCGTCGATGGTCCGTCCGTCAAGTATAGCAATCAGGTACCCAGCCTGTCGTATTGCGTCCATATCCCGCCTGAACACGCGACAGGCTGCAATATCCGATTAATCCCCTCATTGACCATTTCACTCATTAGACCACCGTCACGCTGCGGCAAGTAAACGTCAAACCATTCCTCAAGTCGTTGCGCCACGAGGAGATTGAAGGTTTGCTCGGCCTCGCTGAACAGTGGTCCCGCCAGATAGACCTTTTGCCTTGTATTCGTTATTCCCGCTAGGGAGCCACATTCATTCCCTCCTTCTGGATTTGCTGCATCCGCTTATGCAGATTACAAGTAGGCGAATAACTCTCCAAATGCACTATCTCAGCAAGCCGCCGCGTGACATCAGCGGGCGTCAGCCCTCTGGTATCGTATCTAGTGACTCCGCTGGAACCATATGCTCTTCTTAGCCGGCTCTCCATGCTCGTCAACTTATTCGCAGTGTAGTCTGTGCTCTGAGTAAATGCCATCCGCAGCACCAGTTCGTTTCCGTCGCCCTCCAAGAGGATGACAAGTCCGTCCTCGACTGGCCACTGTGCCTGGCCGGGGCAGAGGGCCGCAAGGAGCTGCCGAAGCCTTGTCTCTCCACTCGGCTTCTGGGGTAAACGACAAAGGATCAAGGGGCCCGCGGTCCATCACGAATATGCCCTCCTTTTCGTTGCGTAGGATACTGTTCTTGCGGTAGAATTGTTGGAGAATCCACTGGTCGGCTTCCTGTTTCTCCGGAGCCGTTAGTTTCTCCCAGTCCTTTGCTAATAGAAGTGGGCGTTGCTCCAGCCATTCGTCCAACACAAATAGGTTTCGAAAGTGGTTGATCGTTGTGCTCTTGCCAACCCCCAGCGGCCCCGTGATATAGAATCGGAATCGAACTGGGATGTCGTGCTCAGAGGCGAAGTCACAAAACCGATCAGGCGGACATGCTTCAATATTAATCAAGTCACCAAGCGCGCAATGCGGTCCTCGTGAAGGAACAACGTAATGAGGTTATAGACCTTGAAGTTCGTGAGCGTGATTGCTTGTTGCTTCTCATGATCGAGGGTCTCCCCAGCTTTGAGGTAGTGAACATAGTAATGGAAATTTCCGGGACACGAGCGGGCGCCTTGCATCAGCACGTTCCGCAGGGTTTCGTCTTCCAGCGAGAGGCCAACGAGCAGGCAAGTGTGCTTCGAGAAGTGATTCAGCAGCCCTGCTTGGTCGCCGGCGAATATCCCCATTAGCTGCTCGGCATACGACGCCTCGGAGAACACGAACCGGTCGCTCGGCGTTTCAAGTGGGTTTTGCGGTACGACTCCGTTGGGATGATAAATAATGGCTGTCGCTCTCCTGAACTGCGTCCAGGGATTAGTCACCGACTCGAAGCCACGGGAGTTAGGTTCCGCCTCAGTCCGCAAGCGGAGCAGCGATTGCTCGATGAAGTCATCGAAGTTGTAGGTGACGGTCATGTGGGAACGCTGGATCAGCGGGATGTACTCCTTCATATACGGGTGCGCGTCCAGCGACTGGCCAAGATCGGCCTTGACACCCGCGTATAGGTGTTTCCGGACAATCTCTCGCCAGTCCGCGCCGATTTGAAAATCGAGTTTGCGTGTGTGGTGCTGGTCGGCTGGTGCTCTCCCGTATCGCTGCTGCTTGTAGTGCTCAAAAAGCATCTCTGTCTGGTAGGGCAGGCTGGCGTGCGGCGGCACCACTTGCAACACACTCTCGCCCTGTACATCTGGGTCCACGGCGAGCGCTTGAACAAGTGCTCTCCAGGTGGGGATGCCAAATGCCTGGCTAAGTCCGGCTCCGAATACAAGCCCAAAGCGTTTCGCCAACACTTGCTTTCGCATGTGAACAACTGCGCGGCTGTAACATTCGAGAACCGATTTATGCACTTCGTCGAGTTCAAGCATCGAGATCATTCCCCGAAAAGCATTAGTTGATCGCGAGAGACGCCTTGCCGTTCATTTGCATGCCAGTCTTGCGGTGCGATTGGCCTTGAGGCCCGAGACTTCTTACCAATGGTAATCAGCACATACTGGTCAAGCACTTCAAGGAACTTACTGGAATACGAGTAATCCAGAAAGTCGAGATTCCAGAGACCGGAACTGCGAATCCGCTTGTTAGGGCTGAAACGTCCCAACCACTCGGCCGATGGAAGATCGACGGGACCAGTCTTGCCAACGAGTAGCCCGATAAGATTGCGCTCGATGTATGCTCGATCACTTGCCGGACCGGGATCATCTTCAATCGCCAGCCAGAGAATGCTCATCGTTCCGATGTACTGCGAAACCGCTCGCTCAAGGTGCTCCTCCTCCTTTCGGACTTCGGCGTCAGCCCTCTGTCCACGCCCCCAAGTCGGTATAGCGAGGGTGTGGTCTCTCGCTGCAAGAGCAGCACCTACGTGCAGTCGGAAGATGGACCCTCGATGGTTGCCGGTCCCGTCGCCGGCTCCCCGGTGAGTGCGAAGTCGATTCCAGAGAGTCGCCTTTGAGCCGCGGCTCACGCCGTGCGTACCAACACGAACAACGCGAGGTATGCCAGCGATGGATCGGTATTCTCCGGGTTCGAAGAATAAATAGACCCCGCTCTGGGGCCAATTCTGCTGACCGCTGCACTCCGACATTAGCCGCTTACCACCAAGGCCGGACTCGAGGTTTGCGAGGGCACTATAGAGCCGATCAAGGTCACGTTCTCGCGTGGATTCAGGCAATTGCCTGGACAGCCATTGCAGTTGTCGACCGATCCCCAGCCCCTCCATCGGTACCTCGACGAAGCATCCCTGATCGACGAGCCGTGGAACAAGGTACTCTCGATACCGCTCTCCGGCGAGAACGACCACGTGGTCACCGGCGCGTACTTGCGAATGCAGATCCGTCCAGACTCTCTTTGCCCACTGCTCGCGGGCAACGCGATTCTTAGAACTCAGGGTTTCCTCGTAGGGATCGACGACCTGCGTGGGGTGAAGCAAGCCGTACTTCGCAGAAAGGATGTACCATGTATCACACCGACTTTCGACGTACCTGCGAGCCTTTACGAACAGAGGAGAATCATAAAGCTCGCGCGCCTCAGTGGCGCAAGCTCGCTTCTGGCTCACACAGGATATCAAGCCCACGGACGCCATCCGCTATTCTTTCCTTCCATTATCATTCGCATGTTGCCACGCGTGCTCGTGCAACACGCATGCGTCGCACTGTCCGCAAGGAGAAATGCCTCCCGGGGTGAAACGCGGTTGATAGCAACTCCATGTGTCTCCTCGGCCAAGACCCAAACGACGCGCTTCGGTTGCGATAACAGGCTTTGACATCCTCAGGAGGGGAGCAACCACTTCCGGACCTCCAGGGATAGCTGCTTTGATCATCGCCTTGAACGCATCGATAAACTCGGGTCTGCAGTCGGGGTAGCCGGAGAAGTCGACCGCGTTCACGCCAATCCAGACTTCCTCAGCGCCAATGCCTTCGGCCTCTGCGCACGCAAGGCTGAGGAAGATCACGTTTCGGCCAGGTAGAAACGCCGGAGATACTCCGACGCGAATCTCATCGAGAGAGCGGCCTATCGGGATGTCCCGCACAGGCTTGTCCCACTCGACGCGCAGTATACGTCGCTCAATGCTGTATTTCCGACACTGTGCCAATGCGTACTCAAGCTCAATACGGTGACGCTGACCGTAGTCGATACCTAAGCTGACAACCGTCCGTCCAGCTTCCTTGGCCATGAGAAGGCACAGGGTGGAATCAAGGCCTCCGCTGTGCAGTACTAATGCTTTCATCGAGTACCCTCCATGACAGCACGAGCCTCACGATCGGCAGACCCCGCAAGAGCCGCACATTTGTTCTGAGAGTACATAGGTGCCCCACTTGCAACGTGAACATGGTCGGCACTGAAATCATCCCACGATTAGGCGTGGACGACTGGGTGATCGCAGTCGACGCACTTTCTGCCAAGTGAAAGTCCGTTTCTTGAAACAGTCTGAACTCATTTTTCCCTCAATGTAGAGGGTTCTCGCCGCATGTCAAGGACTGTGCGCTTTACTGATATGAAGGGCGAAATGGTGTCAGTCGTCATGCCTCGCGGCGCGGCACCCAGAAACCATGAAAATGGGGTCGAGATCAGCTATTCTGAACGATGACGCTTCCCTGGACAAGGTCGGTATTTACTTGGTGCTTTGAGCCCGTGTATAGGTATAGGTGACAGTTTACCGATCTTACACACCCGCAATCAGTTCGGGAAATAATGTTCCCTCGTCGCCATTCTTTGGCTTGCGTGGTCGGCCGCGCCGACGGGGTGCCGGGCGGTCCGCCGCATGCTCCATTCGCTGACGGAAATTATCGTCACCGATGATCCAGTCCGACCGCCGGACGACCTGCTCGTTGGGATCATCCCCCAGCAGGAACTCGCGCCAGAGTTGTTGCCGCCGCTGCCTTTTGAAACGACCCTGGAACAGATTGCCGACAAACCCATAGCGGCGGTTGAAGTAATGGAGATACGAGCGGAGCAGCCCGGCCATGAACGCCGACAGCTCCCGGCAATCGGCGATCTGGGCCAGCACGTGGAAGTGATTGGGCATGAGACAGTAGTGATAGATGCGTAAGGTAAAACGCTGCCGATAGCGGGCCAGCAAGGTGAGGAAATAGGCGCGGTCGGCATCGTCGCGGGTTGATACCAACCAGATTTTAGCCTTTGGGCGCGGCCTCGACCAGTAGATGACCGGATGACAAGATGACCGGATGACCGGATGACAAGACAACCGGATCATCCGCGTGCCATCCTGTCATCCCTTCATCTTGTCATCCTGTGTTCGACGTAGCCGAATTCGCCAGAATTCGGGGGGTGCGATCTCTCCCCAGGCCCCGAATTCTGGCGAATTCGGCTACAGATTCAGGAACCCGACGGCACAACCCAGATGTTGCGGAAATAGACCTGGCTGCCGTGATCCTGTAGCTGGATCGGGCCGGGCTTGTCTTCCTCCCTCTGGCCTCCGGGAGTGGGTCTGGTGATTTCGACCTTGTCATGGACCTTAACCCCGTTGTGCAAGACGGTGACAACGGCGTTGGCCACCTTCTTGCCGTTCTCGAAGCGAGCCGCCTTGAACTCGATGTCGTAGGTCTGCCACGATAGGGGCGGGTAGCACATATGGATCGAGGGAGCGATCTGCAAGTCGATGGCGCCGCAGTCGTTGTTCTTTCCCTCCAGCCCGAAGCTGTCGAGGATTTGCACCTCGTAGCGGTTCTGCAAGTAGACGCCGCTGTTGCCTCGCTTCTGATCGACGGCCTTGGGCATGTAGGGCGTGCGAAACTCGACGTGCAGCTTGAAGTCCTTGAAAGCCTCTTTGCTGACCGTTCCCATCTTCAGCAGATTTCCCTCCACCATGACGCCTGGATTCCATTTGGCGAGCGACGCTTCCGTGCCGTCGAACAGTACTTGAGCACTCTCGGGCGGTTTGACCCCGAGCGTGGGGCTCTTTCGGACTACGTGCTTGAGCGTGAAAGCCCTACCCTTCACGCCTGTAAAAAAATAACTTCGCAGTTTGGTTTTGCAGGGTGCCATGCCCACGGCTCTGCGTGGGCATGGAAAGCCGTCAAAACATGCCCACGCAGAGCCGTGGGCATGGCACCCTGCGAAGCATGTCGCTCCGATGCTGCGATTTTATTGTCTTACAGTCGCTTACCGTCGCCGGTTACGCCGGTCAACTTGCCATCAGCAATCTCGCAGGTCCACTTGCGGTAAGCAAGCAGATCGGCGTCGACTAACGTGAGTGTGTCCGTTTTTCTGCCCATGGTGTTTGCCGACGCTTTAGCCTTGGTCTTGCCATCCCAACCCGCCCCAGGCAAACCGCCGGTCAGGAAGAGGACATCGAACTTGCCATCTCCCAAGGCGACTACCTGGACGCCCAGCTTGTCTTTTTCGCCTGCCTGGCCCTCATACTCACCTTGCACGGCGAAATCAGGTCCGGCTTCCTTGGCATCGAGTGAAGGGTCTGGCTTCGGTTTCTGGGCTTCGGTAACTTCGGCAACGCAGAGCAACCCCACGGCCATTCCCAAGGCGAAAAGGCGTGCAGAAACCCGGTTTTTTAGAAAAACCGGGTTTCTGACGTATCCCACGGCCATTCCCAAGGCGAGCCAAACGATTTGCATGCTTCTCATTATTGTCACCTCAACAGAGCGAGTAAAAGAAAGGATGAAGGATGAAGGATGAAGGATGAATCAGTACGGAGTGAGTGGTGAGTGGTGAGTGGTGAGTGGTAAAGACCGGCTGGTCACCACTCACCACTCACCACTCACCACTCACCACTCACCACCTTCATCCTTCATCCTTCATCCTTTCACACAGCGGTGTGTGACCGAGAGGATGTACAGTAAAGCGGTATTCCCAACAACAATGGGGCGGCTCCGACGGCTGTCAGCGCAGGGCCGATGTAGTCGATGGCGGAGTACAACATATAGACGCACATCCCGCAGAAGATCAACGGCAACAGAGGGAACAACGGCACGGGAAACGGCCGCTCGATGCCCCGGTCCTTCAGGCGAAGCACGAAGAGAGCTAGACCGGTCAAAAGAAAGAAGAACCAAAAGACCGGCGCCGTCACCGCCAAGAGCGTTTCGAAGCCGCCGTGTCCTTTCCACTCAACCGGCGAAACGTGAAGAAGTGCCAGGCCCCGGTTGACCGTGTTTCGACCTGTTTCGGTGCTCACCAGGGCAATCCAGGCCAGGCTGATCACGGCTTGAACCACCAGAGACCAGAGTGGCGATCCAAGCCGGGGATGCCAACGACCCAGCCACGCAAAGAAACTATGGTCCTCTCCCAAGGTCGCATACACCCGAGAGCCTGTAAAGATGATTCCGTTCACCGCACCCAGGGCCGAAACCATCACCAACAGACTGATCGCTATTAAGCCCTTTTCGCCCAGTGGTGATTGCCTGACGACCTGGGCCGCTATTCCTTGGGCATGTTGGGCATTCTCAAATCCCAGGCTCAACATGTAAGCGGCGTTAATGAGAACGTAGATGATGGTGATCGCCGCCGTTCCCAGGATCAAGGCCCGGGGAACATTGCGCCGTTGATCGCGGACCTCGGCGGCCACGAAGGCCGCATCGTTCCAGCCACCATACGTGTACAACACGAAAATCATCGCCAATCCCAACGAACCGGAGCCGCTGCTGGTTGCTTCCACAAACCCGGTTTCTTCAAGAAACCGGGTTTGTTCCTGGCCCTGTCCCTGGCCCCACAGGAAACCGGCGAGCAGAATCCCTCCGAGTCCGAGGACCTTGGCCGTCGTCAGCACATTCTGAGCCACTTTGCCGAATACCACTCCCAAAATGTTCAAGAGGGTAATTGCAACTACTGCCAGCACGGCGTAGGCGAAAGCGGAGCCTAAGCCCAGGTTCCAGAGACCGGCAGCGTAATCGGCAAATACGAAGGCCATCAGCCCAATGCTTGACGTGCGGATTACTGCCAGTTGCGCCCAGCCAAACATGAACCCCGCCCAGGGCCCGAAAGCACGGGTCTGGTAAACGTAATCGCCGCCGGAACGCCGATACGTGGTTGCCAACTCGGCATAACACAGAGCGCCAATGAGGGATAGTAAGCCACCGGCGGCCCAGACAGCCAGCCCCATCGCCGGGCCAGACACGTTACTTAGAATGAGGGGAGCCGTCTCGTAAATTCCAGCCCCGATCACGATTCCGATGATGATGCTGACTGCGTCCCACAAACTGAGCTGCGCCTTGACCGGCTGGCTACCGCCTTGAGATGGCTCCATGAAACGTCTCCCCGTCAACTTGTCACTTTTTTTGTAGGACGGCTCTCCAGAGCAGTCCGGACGGCTCAGAAGAGCCGTCCTACAGACAAACGTCACTTTTGGTCGGATGAGCGGAACTCCGACAGCGAATAGGTGTCGCCTTTCTTGTCGAAGGTAAGCACAAGCTTCTTGCTCGGGAGTTTCCACATTTCTTTCCCCGGCACCGTAGTGGGGAGTGCCTCGACCGGCAGTTCTTGCTCTTGCGCCGGCAGGGGCAAGAACTTTCCATCCGTTGTTTTCAGGCCGCGTAGGCGCCAGGAGTTCTGTTTGAGCCACTTCTCAGGCGAGCCTGGGATATCCGGACCGCCAACGAACGGATCGGCCTCGGGTTGAATCTTGTCGGCTGGCGTCTTGCCAAAGACGAGCAGAAAGCGATCGGGGGACAATTGCGGGCCGCGAAACCAAAGAGAGAAGCCCGCTTTCGTCATCTCTTGGGTCACGGTCTCCGCGGCGATTCTTCTGCGATGGCTTGCTTCGCGCCGGGTGAGCGGTTTCTTGGGTTCCCGATCAAGAACATAGATACAACCGTTTGGTGAAAGCTTGTCACGTATTTTGGTCAGGAGGGTTCCGCCATGGAAAAGAAGGTGGTAACTGTCGAGGAAGAAAACTGCGTCGATCGCTTCAGGTCCAAGGCGCGGATCGCCCCTGTCGGTCAGCACGGAAGGCAAAGAAACCTTCGCAGGCAGCGGCGGCCTTTCGTTCTTCTGCGTGGCCCACTCCTCCAGGACGATTTCCAGTCCTTGTCCGGAAGATCCTTGCAGAATGGGCGCCATCAGGTTTCGCGATTCTCCCAGCGCGACAAAGACCGGCCGCTGATAGGGACGCCCAAGGGAAAGGAAGAGGTGCTGACTTTCGTCCACGGGGCAAGGAGGCAAAGGATCCGGATCCTGACCCGGTTTCTTCAGCTCTGCCGGGCGTTGAAAGATGAGCACAAAGTCTTCCTTGTCGTACCAGTAATCATCGGGGCAGGAGATGAAGACAAAACCCTCTTCCCGCGCTCTCGGACCACGGTCGTCTCGGCAGACCAGGAATGCTTGGGGCCGCGGGTTTCCAGGGGGACCCAATCGCGTAGGGTGCCACGCTGCTTGTCAACCACCACCATATACCCGCCCGGTTTCAATGCCCGCCAAATACCGCGAAACATCTCCCGGGGCTTGGTAAAATGGTGGTAGGTATAATGCATGTAAGCGAGATCAACGGAATCTGCGGTCAAGGAGGGATCGTCGACCCGGCCCAATACGGCCTGAACCTGAGAAAGCCCCTTGGCCTTGGCCTGTTTCTTGAGCGACTCCACCTCGCCTGCGCCAATCTCCTCGGCAAAGACGGTTCCCGTCTCGCCCACGAGTTTCGCAAAGCCCCAGGTGTCCTCGCCGCCACCGGCGCCAATGTCGGCAACAACCGAGCCTTTCGCCAGGCCGAGGTTGGAAAATATAGCGCCGAGAGACTCCGCCCGGTTCTTTGGCTTCGCAGAACTACGCGGAGCATCCTTGGCCGGCACATCGTCCGCACCCCGGACCAAGGTACACAACATCAATGCAGTGATCGTTATGGCAACACTCATCCCAAAGAGTCGCAGACGCGGTCGGTTCATAATTTGTATCCTCCTTCGTGAGAGATCGGTTTACATGTGAATATCCGGTTGAACAAGTAATCACCGTAGGGCTGGGGGGTCTCATCTCCTGCAAGCTGTTTCTACTCTGCGGCAATCGTGCTAATCGTACAATCCGGCAGGGACTGCTTAAGCCTGGCGCTCCCCTGCGGTGAGATGCTCGCTTTGCCGATCTTGAGCGACTTCAATTTGGTAAGCTCCGCCAGGTGGTCGACCGAGGCATCCGTGATGCCCTCGTTGAAACTGAGGTCGAGAGCCTTAAGCATGACGATTTTCGCCAACCGGGTCATGCCTGCGTCAGTAACGCGAGTTCCGGCAACGTCCAGGGACTCCAGTTCCGGCAGTTCGCCCAGGGCCATAAGTCCGGCGTCGGTGATCCGTGTTTGCCTGAGTTCCAAGCGCGCAAGGTGCTTTAATCCCTGGAGATGCTTCAGTGCCGCGTCACTAACGCCCGTCTGATTAAGTATGAGAACTTTCAACGAGGTCTTGTCGGCAAGGTGTGCCAGGCCGCTGCCAAGGATGGGCGTGTCGCGCAAGGAGACACGTTGCACCTTGTTGAACTTACGGAAGCATTTAAGCCCATCATCGCTGATGCTGTAGCAGCGGAACACCGTGATTTCCTCGATGGGCAGGTCCTGAATCTTCTCCAACCCCGAGTTGCTGATGCCACAATCTTCCACTGCCAACGTGCCAAGGTCAGCGAAGCCCGCCAGGACAGCCATCGTGGCATCAGTGACCGAGTAGCCGCCGAGCTTCAATCCTCGGAGGCTCTTTAGCCCTTGAAGTTGCTTGATCCCGGCATCGGTCACCTTGGGGCAGCGGCGAAGGTCAAGAGCACAAAGACTGGGAAGAGCTTGCAATCGAGCCAGTCCCTGGTCGGAAAAATCATTGTCGGCAAGACCCAGGCGGGCCAGGCGGGAGAGTTTCCGCAGATGTTCCAACCCTGCGTCCGTCACGTTCACCGTGCGCTGGATGTTCAGCGAGGTGAGATTGCTTAATGAAGTCAACTGCCCGAGGCCGTCATTGTCGATCTCGCTGTTCAGGAGTGCGAGTTCAACAAGACCAGTCATGGCGCTGAGTCGTTTGGCACCGGCGTTGGTCACTCCCCCGCCGGAAAGACGGAGATGCAGGAGGTGCGGTAACGCCGTCAAAGTCTCGACGTCGGCATCAGTCACCGATTGGCGGCCGCTCGCCAAATCGACGCCGATCAGGTTGCCCGCTTCATCAAATTCCAGCCCTGCCTGCAAAGCATCGAGCCGGCGGAGAGCCTCGACAAACTTCGGATCGATACTGTTCTGCTTACCAGCTAGGATCAGTGCTACCCTTGCTTTCTCGCTCGAGGCAGGAGGCGCTCCTACCGGCGGCGGGCATGTGGGGACACGTTTTCAACGTGCCCGCGACCGGCCGGCACGTTGAAAACGTGTCCCCACAAGAACCATGCTGCCCACAAGCACAGCCAGCAAGTAGACAACGATGATTGCCTGGAAGACACGCATCGACGGACAACTCCTTCCTCTTCATTCCCAAACTGACCCGAGCCTGGGAACGAAGAGGAGCATGTGCCACAACAACGAATGGGCCCGACCGGCGGCTATCATTGTGGGGACACGTTTTCAACGTGCCCGGCCGGCCGGGCACGTTGAAAACGTGTCCCCACAAGCTACAACGTCCAGGGCGCCCGCAGCGGCCGAGTTAGCATTTTCGATGCTTCCTCGTCGCCGACGATCACTTCCTTCTTGGGATCCCAGGTGATCTTCCGCTTCGAACGGATGGCGATGTCGCTCATGTGACTAATGATGTCGGAGCGGACAGCGTCAGCCAGGGGGCTAACCGTCGCCCCTCGTGACTTGACCGCATCGATGAAGTTCTGGTAGTGGTTCGTGCTGTTAATCAGGTGAACGTCCTTGTCTCCGAGCTTCACGTCCAGCAGTGACTTGGGTTCCGCCTTGATGCCGCCCCGGCTAATCGCGATCCAGCCGTCCGGGCCGATGAACTTCGTGTTGTCGCCGCCCGGCTTGAACGTCATCGTGACGCCGCCGGCCATCTGGATCTTGACATCCCAGTGATACACCGTGTCGTAGAGGCCCTTGTCGGGGATCGTGCCGGTGCCTTCAAAGGTCATCGGGCCAGCCAGGTCGGCTTCGCTGCCCCAGACCAGGATGTCCAGCGGATGAGCGCCCCAGCCTGCCAGGTAGCCGATCGAGTAATCGTAGATCCAGTAGGTTCCCTGCGGATTGCAGCGGTCCGCCGTGTATGGCTTCTTGGGGGCCGGGCCAAGCCACATGTCGTAGTCCAGGCCGTCGGGTACCGGGATCTCCTTGGTTGAGCCGCCCGCACCGCCGTCAGGAGCGGTGACCTCGAGCGCAGTTACCTTGCCGATACGGCCGCTACGAACCAGCTCACATCCCAGCCGGCAATGGGATGAGCTGCGCTGCTGCGTGCCGTACTGGAAAACGCGCTTGTTCTCCTGGAACACTTTGCGGCACAGGAGATCTTGCTGAACGCAGATGCCCAGCGGCTTCTCGACGTAGGCGTCCTTCCCTGCCCTTGCCGCCGCCAAGGCCAGTGGCACATGCCAATGGTCGGGCGTCGCGATGATGACCGCGTCGATGTCCTTCCGGTCGAGCAATTCGCGGAAGTCGGCGTAAGCCTTGCCCTTGCACTGGGCGGCACAGGCGTCCCGACGATCCTTGTAAGCATCGGCGACGGCGACACACTGGACTCCTCTGCACCCCTGAAAAGCACGGAGGAGATTGCGGCCTTGATTGCCCACCCCGATATGCCCCAGCGTCACTCGCTCGCTCGGCGGCGGCGTCTTGTCATCACCCAGAGTGATCGAAGGAATGAACAGCGGAGCTCCCAACGTGGCGGCAGTGAGTCCTCTGAGGACTTCACGTCGTGATAGTTTCAAGTTTTTCATGACACGCTCTCCAAAGTAATCGAGATCAGCCCGTAAGCGATCCTAGGGTGCAGGACATGGTTTGGCTCGACGTAGCCGAATTCGCCAGAATTCGGGGTGTGCTGCTTCCCCAGGCCCCGAATTCTGGCGAATTCGGCTACAGAGCCTCCAGGGTCTTTCACGCGCCGTTCAAACCGTGTCCTTCACCCGCGGTCCTATTTCACCTTGTAAATAACGGCCATGCCGTCGCCCTTCTCTTCCGATGCCCGGATGATCACTGTATGGTAGTTGGGGCTGTTCTGCACGGCCTCAAGGAAGTCGGGCATTTCCTTGGCCGACTTGATGACGTTGTCGGCTACGATTACCGCGCCAGGTTTCAACTTAGGCTCGATGGCCTTCAGGTATTTGAAGTAGTCGCGCTTGACCGCATCGATAAAGACAAAATCATACTGGCCTTCCAGCGCAGGCATGACCTTCAGGGCGTCGCCCTCGACCACGATCACTGTCTTGCCGAGTTTCATCTTGTCGACATTGTCACGGGCGATCTTGACCATTTTGGGATCGATGTCGATGGTGGTCAGGCGTCCGCCGTTGCGCTCGAAGCCCAGTCCCATGTTGAGCGCGCCGTAGCCCGTCGCGGTGCCGACTTCGACGCCGTTCTTCGCCCCGGAGCACTCGACCAGAATCCGCAGCATGGTGGCGTCGCCGGGCGTGGTGTTCATGCCGATCCGTTTGAAGTTCTTGATGAAGTCATCGCGCAACTTCTGCAACTCGGCGTTGGCTGGCATTACCTTATCTCCCTTCTCATCGGCAGCATGGGAAAGTGCCGGGAACAGCCCCCCGATGGCAATGGTGATGCAGCACAGCATAAGCCATCGAGCAGTAAGGGTACACTTCTTCATAGGTCTATCCTTTCGTAGAAACGAGCACAGGTGGAATCATAGTTGTCGGTGTTCATTGGCCGTAAGTTACGGCACGGTCTCCCGACCGTGCTGCCTCGGTCGGGAGACCGTGGCTCATCGTGGAAAAACTACCCGGCGGGGGTTAACCCCGCCGCTCGCCGTTACATTGCGGGCAATTCATAGCCTTTTCGCCGCGGGCGGTCCAGGAAGCGCGTTGCCTCGGGATCATTCGCAATTGATGAAAAACTACCCGGCGGGGGTTAACCCCGCCGCTCGCCGTTACATTGCGGGCAATTCGTAGCCTTTCCGCCGCGGGCGGTCCAGGAGGCGCGTTGCCTCTGGATCATTCGCAATCGATTCTTTCTCGCCGTTCCATTGCAGCTTGCGGCCGGTCAGGTAAGCGATGTTCGCCAGATGGCAGCAGGCAGTCGCCCGGTGTCCCTCTTCCAGTTCCAGCGGCGGCTTCTTTCCATTCTTGACGCAATCGACAAACAAGCGCTGGAGCGGTCCATCGACCTCGTTGCCCGGCTTGCCGTCGTGGTAGAAGCGCGGATTGCTCTCTTTTTCGGCTGATTTGGTCATGTCGGATTCTTCCCAGACCTCATACCCGTTGCGATCGACGACGAGCGTGGCGCGGTTACCATAGAAACAAATCCCGTGCGTGTTGGTCCGGTTCTGCACAGGACGAAAACTGCTGGAGCCGCGATAGGTGTAGCGCACGACCAATTCCGGAAAGGTCCAGGAAGCGTCGATGGTATCGGGGGTATCGGCCAGGTCCTTGATCACAAATTTGCCGCCGTTGCACACTGCCGTCCTGGGCATGTCGACTTTCAGCGCCGCGAGGATGATGTCCACGTGGTGGACCGTCCAGTTGGTCAGCATCCCACCGGAATAATCCCACCACCAGGCGTGATTGAGCCTTGCCTGGTTGAAAGGCGCGAGCGGGGCCGGGCCAAGCCAACGGTCCCAGTGACAGCCGGGCGGCGGCTCGGAGTCGGCACCTTTCCCGACTCGCTTCGGCGCATTATCCTGGTTCCAGCAATCGACCAGTGCGATTTTGCCAAGCCGGCCGCTCTGGACGATTTCCAGTGCCTTCTTGAAGTGGGGGTAAAGCGCGCTGCTGGGCGCCCAGCATGGCGATGATCCCCGTCTTCTTCGCCGCCGTCACCATGGCACGGCCCTCCACCACGCTGAGTGACAACGGCTTCTCTACGAAAATGTGCTTGCCGGCCTGAGCGGCCTGGATGAACGGCAGACCGTGCCAATGCTGTGTGGTGGCGATGAGGACCGCGTCAATATCTTTCCGCTCCAGGATGCGTTCATGCTCCACAACACAATCGGGTTTCTTGACACCAGCACCCTCGGTGATGATCTTGGCCGCCTCCGCCATTCTCGGCTCGATCACGTCCGAGATTACGGGAAACTCGACGTTCGGGATATTCCCGCATGATGTTCAGCAACTCCCGGCCCCGGCTGCCGCAGCCGATGAGTCCCAGCCGCACTCGGCCGCTGGGCGCGTCCTTTCCGGAAACGCGCAATGCGGGCGCGAGAGCCAGCGCGGTGGCAGCTGCCGTTTGCACGAACTGGCGACGATTTAGACTTACGGACATGGGTTCCTCCTTCTTGGCAGGTAGGTTGTTGCACGCCGAGCGTGCGGGTGGGTGATCTAGGCTGGCCGGCTGCAATAATGATTGTACACCGCAGGACGACGGTTGCAAGGGTTCTTCACGATCCGCTAGCGGGGAGAGGGGCAAAGGTCAGCGGTCAGAAGTCAGAGGTCAGAGGTCAGCAATTCGCGTTCGGCTTTGACCTTTGACCTCTGACCTCTGATCTCTGACCTCTGCTAGGGAGGGCCAAACAAGCAATTGCCGGCGCTTGCCCCCTCACCCCTGCCCCTCTCCCCTGCGGCAGGGGAGAGGGGTTGGGGTGAGGGGGCCATGTGGACACAGGCGAAAGAAGTTAATAACATCATCTGTGTCAGGGTCGTGTTAACAGCACTGCCCGTGTACCTGCCACGATAAGCACTCCATTGCCGTGCGACCGCACGTTGCGGCCGAGGTATTCTGAGTTACTGACCCCAAGAAGAAAAAGGAGATCAAATGTCTAAAGTGAAACTCCCCGCTGCCGTGATGACAGCGCTGGCGGCCTGCACCCTGTTGGTGCTCTCTCTGCCGGCTGCCGATGAGAAACCGGCCCCGGCGGCGAAGCCAGCGGAGGCGAAGCCAGCCGCAGCCGCCCCCGATTTCGGCCCCAACGTCTTGATCCTCGACCCTGCCTCGGAGAAGATTCAAGACCAGGTCAACGCAATCTTTGGCAAACAAGAACACAGTGAGTCCGGTACCAATCGCTACGCCATTCTCTTAAAGCCGGGCAAGTACAACCTGGACGTGCATGTCGGTTACTACACGCAAGTGCTGGGCCTGGGAAAATCGCCCGACGACGTGGCCATTAACGGCGCCGTGCGCTCCACGGCAGCCCTGCCGAACCGCAATGCCACCTGCAATTTCTGGCGCAGCGCTGAGAACCTGTCGGTGACCCCGAAGGGCAACAATCTCTGGGCAGTCTCGCAGGCCACGGCCCTCCGGCGTGTCCACGTGAAAGGCGGTTTAACACTACACGACGGCGGCGGCTGGGCCAGCGGCGGATTCATCGCCGACTGCAAAATCGACGGCGAGGTCGGCTCCGGATCGCAGCAGCAATGGCTTTCCAGAAACTCCGAGTGGGGCAAGTGGAACGGCGGGGTATGGAACATGGTTTTCGTCGGCGTCGTTAATGCACCGAACCCCTCGTGGCCCAACCCGCCGCTCACCGTGATCGACAAGACGCCTCTCATCCGGGAGAAACCGTATCTGACGATTGACGATGGAGGGCACTACTTTGTCATGGTGCCGAATCTCCAGGCCGACGGCTCGAAGGGAACCACCTGGGCCAAGGAAGCCACCCCCGCCAAGGCCATGCCCATCGATGAGTTCCACGTGGCCCGTGCAGACAAGGACACTGCCGCCACGATCAATGCTGCTCTCGAAAAGGGAAAGAACCTGTTGCTTACTCCCGGCATTTACAAGCTGGATAGCAGCATCAAGGTTTCCAAGGCAGGCACGGTGGTGCTCGGTCTCGGCTACGCGACCTTGCAGCCGACCAAAGGAACGCCGGCAATGGAGATTGCCGACGTTGACGGCGTGAATGTAAGCGGCATCATTTTTGAAGCTTTGGAGACCAACTCCCCCGCATTGTTGCAGGTGGGTGAGAAGGGCAAATCGGCAGCCCACGCCAAGGATCCCATTTTCATCTCCGACATTTGCGGCCGGGTGGGAGGCGCTGTGGCTGGGCAAGCAGATTCCATCGTCACAATCAACTCCGCCAACGTGGTAGGCGACAACTTGTGGCTGTGGCGCCGGATCACGGCGCCGGCGCGAAGTGGGACACGAACAAGAACAAGAACGGCCTGATCGTCAACGGCAATGATGTGACCATCTACGGCCTGTTCGTCGAACACAACCAGGAGTATCAAACGCTGTGGAACGGCGAAGGCGGCCGCGTCTACTTCTACCAATCCGAAATGCCGTATGACCCGCCAAGCCAGGATGCCTGGAAGCATGGGTCGGTCAACGGATACGCTTCATACAAGGTAGCAGACTCGGTCAAGACGCACGAGGCCTGGGGGCTAGGCATTTACTGCTACTTCAGGGACGCATCAGTTATGGCCGACGACGCCATCGAGACCCCGAAAGGCGACGGCATCAAGATGCACCATATGGTGACGGTTTGGCTGACCGGGAAGGACGGCAGCGGCATCAAGCATGTCATCAACGGCAAAGGTAATTCCGTGTTGAAGGGGGGCGGGAAGGCCACGGTTGACTGAGTCTGGGGGAGGATGACAAGATGAAGAGATGACAGGATGACAGGCGTATCACCCGGTCATCTTGTCATCTTGTCATCCGGTCATCCCTTCGGCTTAGCGAGTGTAAAACAATAACTCCGCAGTTTTCAAGATGGCCCCGTTCACGGGGCTTACAGGACGGCTCAGGACAGCTGTCCTGCATTGTCGAAACTGCGGACTTATTGTTTTACAGGCGCCAAGTATAGATCCACCCTCGAAACCGAATGCTGGCTATTCGAGTAGCAGGCGGAATTCCACGTCGTTCAATCTGCTGAGGAAGACACAACCATGGAGCCATTTGCCATCGGCTTGTTTACGGGTATGAACGACGCGTACCAGGATCGGCCGTGTCAGCCTGCCGATGCCGTTCTCCAGTTTCACGGCCAGGATGGTCCCGAATTTGAACTGAGTGTTAATGACCACGCTGATGCCGCTTCTCGATACGTCCTGGACCAGGCCGGGCCAGGGTTTGTCCTCTTTTGCTCCGAGCAGTCGCCAGGAGATCATGACGCTGCACAGGTAACGGGCATCAGTGCGCTCCTCCACTCCCGGCCGTGCCGTGCAGGAATCCGCTGGGGAGTTGCGCAGGGATGCAATCGGAATGGCCACCCGGGTATCTTTCTTGAGCCTGCTTAGCTCGGCGATCAACTCGCCGCACGAGCGCCAGCGCTCTTGCGGGACGGGCGCCAGGGCCCGGGCGATGATGCGCCGTTCCCGTTCCGGCAGCATGCTCAAGTCGGGCGCCGGCTTGACATAGTCGGGTCGAAAGGTCGCAGGCACGTTGGGGAACGGCAGTCGGCCGCTGCGCAGCAGGCAGTAGGTGACTGCGAGAGCATACTGGTCCGTCCATTCACTGAGCTGTCCCTGGAATACTTCCGGGGCCATATAATCGGGCGTCCCGGCCCGGCGATGCGCCTTCACGGAGGCAGTAGTCACCGACATGAGGCTGAAATCGCTGAGCTTGACGGTCTCGCCCATGACGAGCAGGTTGCTCGGTTTGATATCGCAATGCTGGATGCTGACGCGCTGGCCGTCGAGAATGTGCTGCCGGGCATTGAGATAGTCGATCCCTGCCGCGGCCTGGGTCAGCAGGCGGCACAGCTCTTCACGTGGGATCGGCGTCCGGCATTCGGTTTGGTAGGCGGTGAGCAGGTCGTGCAAGCTGCCATCCGCCAATTCCATGGCGACCACGAGATAACCGGGCTGTGACCATATCTTGCAAATACGAATCAGGTTGGGATGCTGCAGTTGCTGAACAATTTGATTGGCCCGGTTCTCGGTGGCTGCGCCGGCGGTGTTCTTGCAGATCAGGAACTTCAGGGCCACCGCTTTGCTGTCAGCGGTGCGAGCTTCCCAAACTTCTCCGAAGCTGCCGCGGGCGAGAAACTGTTCCAGGCGGTAACCAGGATAGGGTTCCAGACCAGCTTCCAACCGTTCCGGTTCAGTCATGGAGATCATGCAGCCACCTTCAGCCGTTTGGTGTGCAGAGAGCGGCCAACGAACACCGCTTCAGAGAAAGGATAGACCACGAGATGCCGACGGGTCAGAACTGGGGTGTAAGCTCACAGCGTGCTTTGGCAATATGCCCTGGAAACGAAGTTGTTTCTGGAGATCTCCTGCGCTGGCGAAAGAAATGTACTGCCAGCGTAGCAATTGTTGACGCGGGTAGAAAGACGGAAACGACAAAACGCCGAGAGATGCTTCCCTCGGCGTTTTGTGGTAACTGATGTGTACAACAGTTCGCTGACGAGCGAATAGCTCCCCGAACGAGATACGTGTCGAACGCTCTCGCTCTCTCCGTTGGAGAGTCGAGTGGGCAACGTTGGCCGATTGCTATGCCGTTGACTATGCTGCCAGGCTCATGGATAGCATCTAGGCCAAACTCGCTGCCCGTTCCATCATGCCTCTTACAACATACCGATCTTACGGCATCCGAACATCATCTAGCCGAGCAGGGATGTCTTCTCCGCTATCATCGAAGAAGAACGCTGCCGTTTCAGCAGTGATCAGACCAGCCAGATCCTTCTCCGCCAGCAAGTCCTGCCCGCTGCCAACGATGCCGTTCTGGACGATGGCCGGATACTGGCTGAAGAAGATGTCAGCAGCGAACGATGCCGGTGCCGTCATGCGGCCATCGTCGGCCAACAGAGTCGTTGGGACGCCATCTCCTGTCCGTGGGACAACGTTCGCGTTCACATCCGGTTTTGCCGTTGTGTAATACGATGCCATCGCACTGCTCACCAATAAGCGTATCAGAGCCGCCAGATTCGCGGTGTCGGCAGCAGGAGGATAAGCACCGCCAACCGTCGGGCTGATGATCCGATGTTGTGGTATATCGCCGACGAAGTCGCCTGACTGGGCCAGCGCTTCCGGAATGATCGGACTGACTACCACCCGGTCCGCCGCTACAGCGGGTGAAGGAACGCTCAGTTTCGCTGGTGTCACATTGATAACGCCATCCAGCGGATCTCCCGTAGCGTTGCTCACCCCCGGTTGCAAGTCGAACAGGAAGTCATTGCCCCGTGCATCGGTGCCGCCGGGCAAGGACCATGTGTTACCCGCGTTCTGCAAAAGATTGATGATGGCCGAGCCGGCCGGGGCGTTGGCGCGGACCTGGAAGTTGATGACTGCAAGACTGCCATTCTCCGAACCGGCAACCGGGCCAGCGCTGCGGTAACCGCTAATGCGAATGAGACCGGCTGCCTGATCGACGTTGACTGTGAAGCTGTCGAACGAGCTGGTGAGGCTGCCTCGTTGAACGTCGGCCGACGATGACACGTCGAGCCGGCTCGTGTCGTAAGCGATGGCCAGATCGACGCTCGCCAGGCCGGCGGAGTGATCCAGGTTTACTGGCACTTGCACCATCGCCTGCGGTTTCGCTGCAAAATCTGTTGGAATACTCAACACCGGATCAGGCCCTGCAATCCCCGGCGTCACCCCCGTCAGCAGCGGTATGTTCGCCTGCGTAATCCCCACCGCTTGCCGAGCTATCTGCAAAGCGTCCAAACCAGTGAGCTGATTGTCGCCATTCACATCCCCGACGATCAGCGGATCGGCCAGCACCCACTGCCAGAAACCAGGATCGAGACCAACAGCCACACGCGAGATGCGCTGAGCATCAAGTCCGGTGTAGATTCCATCGCCGGTGGCGTCGCCCAGGAAGCCCGAAACATGGATGGCGGCGTCGTCCAGGGCGGTGATGCTACCGGCGTTGATGTGAATGTTTTGCAAATCGAGTATTTCCTTCGCCTGGTATCCCGCCGTGCTCGGCACGTTCGACTCCAGACTGAGGAATACCTGCGATCCGCCGGAGCCGAGCACGATGCCCGTGGACGTAGTGAAGGTGATGTTGACCAGGCCCGCCGTACTCGTGTCAAACGTCGTAACCGACGAGTCGCTCGGGTCACCCAGGCCGGTGATGGAGTAACCCGTCACGTTCAACAAGCTCGGGTTGTACGCCAGCGTCAAGGAGACGGATGTAATGGTGTCGACGGCCGTGCTGTCGTTGTTGTACAGCCGGAGCGGCAGGCCGGTAGTGAATGTGTCGTTGGCGGATGTGGTATTCGGTACGTTGATGAGCTGCCCGGCGCCGGCGCGAAGTCCGGCAAGCTGACGGTTACCGAACTGGTTGGGTTGTTGACAACAAACGTGGTGACGTAATCATCGCCCGGCGTGCCGTCGCCGTTACCGTCGAGTAGGTGGCCGCTGGTGTCCTGGAACCCGTTCGTGGCGCTGCGAAGCGTGACGGTGTAGGTGTCGTTGGGCAGCACACCAAACAGGGTTCCGGGAGCTGCACTGCCGAGGACCCCGCTCTGTCCGGTTTGGATAAACGTGATGCGTGTGTTGTTCTGATCGACAACCAGCGAGCCGCGGATGGGACCGGTGGTGGTGCCGACGAGGGTGACATCGGCGGGGCCGAGGGTGCCGGTGGAGTTGTCGTAGAGATTGATTAACGGAGCAAGAGGCGTTCCAAGATTGAGTGGATGGTTGAAGACAGCCATGACGCCGGTGCTTGTCGGCGTGAACGCTGTAACAATCGATCCATCCTTGACCACGAGCGTCAAAGGGGTGGAAGTGCTGCCGAGAGAATTGCTATCGCCGCCGTAAGTCGCGGTGATAATGCGAGTGCCGATGGGCAGGCTGCTGGTGATGAAGGTAACCGAATTGCCACCGACAGTGGCGGTACCCAGCGGCGTGCTGCCGTCGTTGAAGGTCACTGTGCCGGTCGGGACGATGCCCACAGTGCCGTTGATGGTAGTCGTGAAGGCAACACTTTTGCCGACGACCGATGTGGTAACCGGAGCGAAAAGATTGGTGAAAGTTATTTGCTTGACCACTTGTATCAAAGCCGCCAACGTGGCTCCCGTGAAGTTGCCGTCCCCGCCATAGACGGCGATAATGGTATGGCTCCGAACTGCCAAGGCAATGCTTGTCTCCAGTATGGCCGTGCCGGCGTTGAGAATACTAGTGCCGAGAGATATGCTGCCATCCAGGAATGTGACCAAGCCCGTTGACGTGCCGGGTATCGAAGGGGCCGCGCTGACCGTCGCTGTGAACATAACGCTCTGGCCGAAGCCGGACGGATTGACCGAAGACGTTAAAGTCGCGGTCGTGCTCGCCTGGTTCACCGTTTGGCTGTATGTTCCCGTGCTGCCAGTGAAGTTGGTGTCGCCGCCGTAGAAGGCCGTGATCGTGTGCGTGGCGGCAGCTAGGATGCTGGTCGTGTACGTCGCCGTGGCTGGGTTGGACCCGCTCAGGCTCTTCGTCCCCAGCGACATGCTGCCGTCACTGAACGTCACCGTGCCGCCGTTGTCGAACGTGCCCGAACCGGCCGTCACCGTGGCCGTGAAAGTCACCGTCTGACCGAAGATCGACGCATTGGGCGAAGTGCTGACCGCCGTGGTCGTGCTCGCCTGGCTGACCGTCTGGAGCGTTGAACCGCTGCTGCCGCTGAAGTTGGTATCGCCGCCATAGGTCGCCGTGACCGAGTGCGGACTGCCGGCCACGGTCAAGGCGGAATCGGTGAAGGTGGCTTTGCCGCCACTCAGGCCCGCCGTGCCCAGCGACGTGCTGCCATCGCTGAAAATCACCGTGCCGCCGTTGTCGAACGTGCCCGAACCGGCCGTCACCGTGGCCGTGAACGTCACGCCCTGCCCGTACACCGACGGATTGGTCGACGCGCTGACGGCCGTGCTGCTGCTGGACTGGTTGACGGTCTGGGTCAACGAGCCGCCGCTGGTGAGGAAGTTGCTGTCGCCGCTGTAGGTGGCGGTGATGATGTGGCTGCCCAGGACCGTCGTGCTCGCCAGGCTTGCGGTTGCCTTGCCGCCGGACAGCGTGGCCGTCCCCAGGTCGCAGCCAACGCTGTCCACGAAGTGGACCGTCCCCCCCGGCGTGCCCGCGCCCGGACCGACCGCCACGACCGTGGCCGTGAACATCACACTCTGCCCGAACACCGACGGATTGCTCGACGAGATGATC
>CAWDRY010000063.1:0-23313 GCA_963804745.1 uncultured Gemmataceae bacterium | reverse complement strand
CCCGCATGTTGTCGCCGCTTTCTCCGGTCAGAGCGACAGTGGCATGGATCGCGGTTCACGTGAATTGGACGCCCACGACCGCCCGGATGAACCGAATGAGAACATTCGCCTGGGCCGCGATGATTGGAACCGATAGTAACAGGCTTCACTGGGTGGACGAAACAGAATGGGATCGTAGTAGTGTTATCAGGGTGGAAAGAGTGTTGTCGCAGCCCGAAATGCCTTGGCACCAATTTGTCCCTTCTTAGGAGATCGTATTCATGCACCGAAATCGTCCGACGGTCGTTCTTGTCATGGCCATCATCACCATCGTTTTTGGTGGGCTGGGATCGCTTTGTGGAGTGTGTGGCCTCGGATTTAATTCGTTGTACCTGACGTCGAGCAAGGGAGGTACCAGTCCGTTTGCCGGAGTCGCCGACATTGGTGACTTCATTGAGAGCCGGCTTCCGGGCTACAAAGCCATTGAGATCGGCAATGCCGGTCTGGTGCTCTTCTTTGGGATAGTCTTGATCGCCGCAGGCATTGGCTTGCTGAACATGCAGTCCTGGCGCGGTGGGCTTGCATCCTGTATGGGATCGTGGCCATCTTGCAAAACGTTGGCTACACGATTTTCGAGATGGGCTTTGTGCTGCCCCTTACACAGGAATGGGTGAAGGATTTTGCCCGAAGACAGGGGATGGGTGGCCCTCCTCCTGGTTCCAACGTGAACATGGTGAGCAGTGGCGTGGGCCTCATGTTCCGTGCGGCTATCTCGATTATTTTTGCACTTTCACTCCTGATCGTGATGCTTCTACCCCACGTGTCGGCTGCCTTTGCGGGGCGGTGCGCATCATATCGGGATGACGCCTATGATCGAGACCCCTACGACCGGCCCGATGACCCAGATGACCGGTTTCGCGCTGGCCCCGATGATTGGAACCGATAACCGCATGCATGATCGCATGTGCTGCTTGGGACGAATAGAGGCATGCACCCTCCGATGGACAGCGACAGCCTGGACACAGCCTTGGAGCGAGCGGCTGATATAGTCCGCTCAGCCGAGCGCGTTGCCGTTTTGACCGGCGCCGGCGTCTCCGCCGAGAGTGGCGTTCCGACCTTCCGTGGCGCCGGCGGACTGTGGGAAGGCTATCGCATCGACGAAGTTGCTTCACCGTTCGCCTTTCAGCGCGATCCCACTCTGGTCTGGCGTTTCTATAATATGCGTTGGGCCGACCTGCGCGACATCCGGCCCAATCCGGGACATCAGGCGCTGGTGGCGTTGGAAGAGAAATTCGGCCCGGAGCGATTCACCCTCATCACGCAAAACGTGGACGGCCTGCATCGCGCCGCCGGCAGCCGGCATGTCCTGGAACTGCACGGCAACCTGTCGCGGTGCGCTGTACCGGCTGTGGGCGGATCGAGGACCGAGGCGGCGAGACACTCGCCGGCTTGCCGCGCTGCGAGTGCGGCGCTTTGTTGCGGCCCGACATCGTCTGGTTCCACGAAATGCTGCCGGCGGATGTCTGGCAAGCGGCTGAGTCGGCGGCGAGCGCCTGTCAATGTCTTCTGGTGGCCGGCACGAGCGCGGTTGTGTATCCTGCCGCCGGATTGATCGATATTGCACAAGGCGGCGGCGCTCGTGTGATCGAGGTGAATCTGGACAGGACGGAGGCGAGTCGGCGGGTTGATTTGGGGTTGTACGGACCGTCGGGAGAGATACTGCCGCGGCTGGTGGAGCGGATTAGTCACCATGTTTAGCGACGCTTCGGAGAAGCGTAGCCGCCGGCCGCGCGTCTTCTCCGAAGCGTCGCTAAACATGGTCTAGACGGATGAGGTGGAGGTGCAATATGACGGCCACGCTGTTCGATGGCAAGAAGCTGGCTCAGACCATGCAGGCGGAGATCGCTCAGCGCGTCGCCAGGCTGGTCAAGGAACGCGGCATCCGGCCGGGGCTGGCTGCGGTGCTGGTCGGCGACAATCCCGCCAGCCAAATATATGTCGCAACAAGCGCAAGGCCTGCGACCAGGTCGGCATGCAGAGTTGGCTGCACGAACTACCCAAGGAAACCGGCCAGAAGCAGCTCCTCGATCTAATCGCTGGCCTCAACACCGATCCCGCCGTCCACGGCATTCTGGTACAATTGCCGTTGCCGTCACAGATCGAGGAAGCGGCTGTCATCCGGGCGGTGACGCCGTTGAAAGATGTTGACGGCTTCGGCCCGGAGAACCTCGGCTTGTTGACCACCGGCCGGCCGCGCTATTTGCCGTGTACTCCGCACGGCGTGCAGCAGTTGCTGTTGCGCAACGGCGTCAAGTTGGACGGCGCCGACGTCGTCATCGTCGGCCGCAGCAACATCGTCGGCAAACCGTTGGCCCTGATTTTGATGCAGAAGGCGGCGGGAGCCAATGCCACGGTCACGATCTGTCACAGCCGCAGCCGGGACATCGGCAGCTTGACCCGGCAGGCCGATGTGGTCATAGTGGCAATAGGGCAGGCCCGGTTCCTCAAGGCGGACATGGTTCGGCCGGGTGCCGTGGTGGTCGATGTGGGCATGAATCGCCTGCCCGACGGCAAGCTGGCAGGGGATGTGGATTTCGACGCGGTTCGGCAAGTGGCCTCGGCTATCTCTCCCGTGCCGGGCGGCGTCGGGCCGATGACGATCACGATGTTGTTGTACAACACGCTGCAATCGGCCGAGCAAGCATAATCGCGTTTAGCCGCTGTTTAGCGACGCTTCTCCGAAGCGTGGGGCACGCACGCTTCTCCGAAGCGTGGGGCACGCACGCTTCTCCGAAGCGTCGCTAAACATGCTCGCGGCTGAACGATCATGGTTGGAGAGAAGTGTGACCAATCTGAACTTCAATGCCGCCACGCGTTGGGGCATCAATGTACTGCTGTTGCTGAGCGGCGTCCTGGCACTCTATCTGGCCCGGTCAATCCTGATACCGGCCGTCATTGCCTTGCTGCTCGCCGCCTTGTTGTGGGCGCCGGCCAACTGGCTGCACCGGAAGCTGCACCTACCCTGGAGCGTCGCATGTTCCATCGTTTTCGGCATCCTTGTAGTCCTGGCTCTCATTGTTCCTGTCGGCTTCGGCCTGCCCATCCCCAAGCTATTGCAAGGGTTGCCCACTACTCCAGAACTTCAGGAGGAAGCGTACGGAAAATTTCGCATCCGACTGAAGGAGGCGATCAGCCCCATACCTCTCGACAAGGATTACTTCCCTGAAAAAGCCGAGGATTCAAAAGCAGCTCCTTGTCATCAGGCAAGCACTCGAAGCCCAAAAATCCGTACATCCTATCCGGCTTGTGGCAACTTCTGCTCTACGGCGGGAGCTGGCTTTGGGAATGGATTCTCATCATGTTTATCCTTCTCTTCCTGCTTCTGGAAGGGCGGATGCTGGTCCGGCGCGTGGTGGAAATCTTCGGTCCCAGTCCGGAATCCCAAACCGAGGCGGTCAATGCGCGTTAAAGGACATGGCTGATCAGGTGCGCACCTATCTGGTCTGGCGCACGCTGGTCAACGTCGTACTGGCATTGATTGTCGGCATGTTCTACCATTGGATGGGCCTGTCGCAGCCGTGGACCTGGGCCACGTTGACGGGGGTGCTTCTCTATGTTCCCTACCTGGGTCCCATCGCCGCGGGCATTCCGCCGGTCATCGACGCTTTCATTTCCTGTCCTTCACCTTGGTATGCGTTGGCGGTGATTATTGTTTATGTGGCCCTTGTCACCATCGAAGGCTATTTCGTCGTGCCCGTGGTGATGGGCCGTCCGATGCAACTGAACGCGACGACCGTGCTGCTCGCCTGTCTGTTCTGGCAACTGGTCTGGGGCACGCCGGGGCTGTTTCTGGCCATGCCGCTGATGGCTGCGATCAAAGCCATTTGCATGCACGTGCCGGGCTGGGAACCCTGGGCCAACCTGATGAGCACGCGCGAACCCAAGCCAAAGGCGGCACAGTCAGATCTGGTGGATGAAGACGGAGCTCCGCTTACGATGCGGCCGCGTTATAAAAAAGGATAGTGTGGAGGAATATCCATGAATAAGATCAAATCTGGAAAGCGTCAGAAGAGACTGGCCACAGAGCCGTTCAAGGTGATCGTCGAAAAGCACTCGGACGGCTACGTGGCATATCCGCTCGGCTTGAAAGGGGTGGTAGTCGGCGAAGGTGAGACCTATGAAGAGGCGATGGCCGATGTGAAGTCGGCCATCCGCTTCCACATCGACACTTTTGGCAAGGACGTGATGCAACAAGAGTCGCCGCATCCTGGAAGCGTTCGTGGCCGAGGCGGAGGTCATTGCCTGATGGCCAGGTTTCCCAGGGACGCTCCGAAGCACTCAGCACTCAGGACTTTAGTTCGCCTGCAACCGATAAATCGCCGCGCGCATCCGGGGCCAGCGGATGGCCGTCATAGGATATCACGTGCTCGTAACACTTCAGCGCTCGCTTCAGGTCGCCAAGCTGCTCGTAGGCCTGGCCGAGCTTGTAGAGAGTGTCGGCCCCGCTCTTGGAGCTTTTGCGAAAATCGCTAAGGCAGGCCACGGCCAGGTCCGGCTTGCCCAGCTCGTTCAGGTATAGCTCGCCGAGCAACCGGCAACTCATGTACCAGGCATCCTCATCCTCGCTGCTGGCGAACTTCTCGGGTTTGGGAGAGCGAATTCCTTCGAGGAGAGCCATGGCTTCGTTCCTCTCGCCGCGGCGCAAATGAATCCGCGCCTTCAGGAGCATTGCCGTTCTATTGCCCGGTTGGGCCACGAGAGCCAGTTGAATCAGGTGATCGGCCCAATCGATCAGCTCGGCATCATCGCTCTTGATTTCCAGCAGTGAGCGTGCCTTGCGCTGACAGTAGACCACGTCGAAGGCGCCGGCGATGGCTTCCAGGTTCGCCTGCAAATCGGCCGGCATGACCGAGTAATAGTAGCGGTCCTTGCGCTCGATGAGGTCCTTGTCCTTGGAATTGTAAATGAGCGATTGTTCCGTGGCCCAAAGCGCGGGCAGCGGTTTGCCTTTGCGCTCGTAGAGCACGGCCAGGTGGCGGAACGTCTCCACGCCGCTGCGGTCGGATTCGGTGAAGAGAAGGTAGTATTCAATCGCCTTGTCGATGTCGTCACGGGTCTGGGCGGCGTCGGCCAGCATCTTCACGGTCGCGAAATAGACCTGGCGCTCCCCATCGGCCAGGTTCTTCGGCCCGACCGACCGGCCGGCGCGCACGACCAGCTCATAATTGTGCTGGGCCTGTTCGATCTCACCCGCCCGCTCATGGGACTGGGCAATCTGACTGAAGAGCGACGGTCCCAAAGCAGGCAGACCCCGCGCTGCCAGCCGCAGATATTGTCCGCCGCGCTGCCAGCGAGCCGCATCATCAATAAGGGCCAGGCCGAGCTGCTGAACGTAGGCATGATCGAAATAAGCCGCCGCCTGATCGGGGCCGACCGCCTCCTTGCTGGCCTGCGGGCTGGTATGACGAAGGATACCAGCCCGCAGCGCCAGCAAGGGCCACCGCCGCATCGTAGTCGGTTTCGGTCAGGTCCTGGTAGAGGAGGCGCTTGAGTTCCCAGACCGAAGGATCGTCGGGATTGTCGGCGAGATGGCGTTCCAGCGCGGCGATGGCCTCCATGCGCCTGCCTGGGACTGCGAGTTGCGGCAGACCGACGCGGCGCCGAAGCTCGTCGTGCAGCACGAGCGCCAGCTGCCAGGCAGGCATCAAGGTCGCCAACCTCTGGGCCTGATCCGCAGGCTGCGAGCTGTCGAGGATCGATTCCAGCTCCGCGGCGGCCCTGTCATACTGTCCGGCATGCGTGAAGGCGACGGCTCGCCAGTAGGCAATGCGCGGCTGCATGGCCGGCCTCTGGCTGTGAACCAGATCGAGCAGGCGCTGGGCTTCCTCCAGCTTTTGCGGGCCGGGCCGCGGCTCCAGGAGGAGAGCGCTGGCGCGCTCCAGGCACAGGTCGAGGTCGATCGTCGCCAGCATCTCGGGATCATTGGCGAGCGTGGCCAGGTCGAGCGACCTGTGGATGCTCCACAATCCTTCGCGAGCCAGCTTGTTGTTCGGATCCTGCTCCAGGACCAGCCGAAACGATTGCAGCGCCTGCCGATGGCGGCCCACCTTGGCATAACTGAGGCCGCGCAGTGCATGCTTGAGGACACGCAGCCCCGGTAGAACACGGATCGTGTAGAAGAAATAGAGCAACATGGGCACGATGAAGCCCGCCAGGCTGAACTTGGATTGGTGGTGCGTCAGGAGCCATAAGCCCACTCCCAGGGCGGCGCACATGGCGCCGATTTCGATCTCGGATTCTTCCTCTTTGCCGGCGAAGGTGAGAACGTAGAAGAAGGGGATGCTGAGCAGTAACTGGGCGGCGAAGAAGGGATCGTCCAGCGGACCGGCTTCCTCGAACTGCTTGAATCGGTACAGAGCGCCGAGGACGAGCAAGGCCGCCAACCCCAGGCTCAGCCCCAAGCGGATGCGTCTGTCAGGCAAGCCGCGCAGCAGGCTGAAGACGATGCCGAGTGCCGCGCCACTGGCCACGCAGGCCAGAAGATATTGCCACGTCCTGTCCTGTTCATCCTGATTGATCGACACCAACGTGAAGGCGCCGGCGGCAGTTCCTACAATAATACCTGCGTAGACCAGTGCTGGACTTTCCAGCAGCAGGAAAAGTATGAAAGCGGGCAGGCGGCCCTTTACCTGGTAGCCCTGACGCAGCTTGCCGTAAGCGGAAACGGCCAGAGCGACCGCCAGCCCGCCAAGGGTGGACAGTGCCACCCCGGCGATCACGTGCCAGTTCCTGGTCGTGTCCAGGGCCGTGAACAGGAGCAGGCCGAGGTAGACGCCTTTCAGGATATATTCGGATTTCAGCCAGCGCATGGTTGTATCGGTTTAGCCGCGACCCGCAGGGGAGCGCGACAGCACTCCCGCGCTCCCCTTCGGGTCGCGGCAAAACGAACGAAGGGTCGCGGATGAACTCACGAATAGCTATAATAGCGAAAATGATGCAGGATGAAAAAGACCCGCACCGGTTGCTCGTTCATCCTCCCTACTTGAAACGTTGTCATCCGCGCCCTAAACATATCACTTGTCGGCGGGCCGTAATGGCAAGGAGAGCGTAAAGGGCTACCAATTCCGGGATCGGTGATAGCCGTGGAGAATGAAAGATGAGTGAAAAGAGCAGCGCGCTGGTTTTCTTATTCATCCTTCATCCTTCATCCTTCATCCTTCACTAGGTACCTCCATGATCCAGGTTGAGAATCTTACCAAGTATTTCGGCCAGGTGATGGCCGTGGACGGCATCAGCTTTGAGATTGCCAAGGGGGAAGTTGTTGGCTTCCTGGGCAACAACGGCGCCGGCAAAACGACCACCATGCGGATTCTCACCACGTTCCTGCCGGCCACTAGCGGCAAGGCCAGTGTCGCCGGTTTCGATGTGATGAAGCAGTCGCTGGAGGTTCGGCGGAACGTCGGTTACTTGCCGGAGAGCATACCGCTCTATCCGGAGATGCGCGTCGAAGAGTATCTCGATTATCGGGCCAGGCTCAAGGGCGTAGGCCGCAAGGATCGCCAGCAACGCATCGAACATGGCCTGGACCGCTGCCGGCATCCGCGAAGTCCGCCGCCGGCTCATCGGTACCCTGTCGAAGGGTTACCGCCAGCGCGTTGGCCTGGCCGATGCTATGATCCACGATCCGCCCATTCTCATTCTCGACGAGCCAACGGTCGGCCTCGATCCGGTCCAGCGTCGCGAGACATTGGCCCTTATCCACGAGATGGGGCAGAACCATACGGTGATGCTGTCCACGCACATCCTTTCCGAGGTGGAAGCCGTCTGCTCGCGGGTCATTATCATCAACGTCGGCCACATCGGCGCGGACAGGCGCCTCTCGGAACTGGAATCCGATGCGGTCATCGTGCTGGAAGTGCGCGGCCCGGCGGAGCAAGTGGCCAGTGTACTCAAAGCGACCGATGACGTGACCAAAGTGACTCCGCAACCGCTGGAGGACGGACTGGTCGGTTTCGAGGTTCAGACGCGCACAGGGCGTGATGTGCGCAAGGGGATTTCGGAGCGTCTGGCCAAGAACGGCTGGTTGATCCGCCGGCTCGACCTGCGCCGCCGCAGGTTGGAAGATCATTTCATGGAAGTGCTTCGGAAGGAAGATCCATTGAAGCCGAACCAGCAGGCGTCGTGACTTGGTGAGGGGTGAGTGGTCGGCGGTGGTTCCCACTCCCCACTCACTATTCAGAGGATAATGAGTATGTCGAGGAAGTCCTCCAAAAAGAAGCATGAATACAGGAGCGAGCCAGAAGGTGCTGCGCGGTCCTCGTCTCCCGATGATCGGGCCTGGTTCCCCGACCAGTCGCGAACGGCGGAACCCGCGCCCTCCTTGCTGCGCCAGGACGAACCGCAGTTTGCGCGGCTGGTGGGTCTGGTGGCCCTGTTTTGTCTCGTGCTGGGCAGTGCGATTCAACTGCTGTCCACGGCGGGCCGCAAAAGCTTTTTCGACGCTAACTGGGCCTGGGTATTCATTCCGCTGGGGGTGGCTGGTCTGTTGTTCCACGCTGTATCGGATGCGGACCTGCAAGTGCGACGACTTTACGGTTTTTTGGGAAGCATCCTGTTGGTCCTGGGCGCTGGTTTGTGCGCGGCACCTCTATTTGGCGCGCCACTGGTATTGGTCGGCTACGGTTTCCTGTGTCTGCTTCTCGCCTTGTTCCTGTTATTGGCGTTCGCCCGGCACGAAACGGACAAGGAATGGCGGGGGCGGAGTATTATTGCACTGGGCGGCGCCGGCGCCGTCATGGCCTTGACGGGGTTCATCGGCGGCATCGTATGGAAGGACTTCTTGTCACCCTGCGGGCTGATTCTGGCGATTCTCGGTTTGGGTTATTTGTGGGGGTTCACGCGGTTGCGCGGCAGCCTTGATCCACTCGGTACTCTAGCCGGACAGGTGATCGGTGTAACCGGCCTGGTTGTATTCCTCGTGGCGCTGGGGTGGACTATTTTGCCGCCCCTCTTTTACTCCTGGCGCTGGATCAGCGAAAGTCCCGAGGCGTATTTGGTCCCTTACGGACTGCTTTTGATGGGCGGCGGTGTTCTTTACGGAGATTTCGCGGTCGCCTATCATTCCGAGCGTCCCGTCGTCGTGCTGACGCGCCGGGAACTGGCGGCTTTCTTTTATTCCCCCATCGCGTATCTCGTCCTGCTTGGCTTGACGGTGGTGGGGGCGATCATGTTCGCGTATTTTGTTCTCCAGTTGCTCTTCACGTCCAGCCATGGCATCCCCCTTCAAGAGCCGATCGTCAAGGATTACATCCTGAGTCTGGCGCCGGTCGTCTGCGTTATTTTCATCGTGCCGGTGCTGACGATGCGCTTGCTGAGCGAGGAACAGCGGACGGGAACTCTTGAGGTTTTGCTGACGGCTCCGGTGGGTGAGTGGTCCGTGGTGCTGAGCAAGTTCCTCGCAGGTTGGCTGCTCTACATGCTGATCTGGGCGCCCTGGGGATTGTTCCTGGTAGCGCTGCGCATCGAGAATGGTCGAGCGTTCGAGTATCGTCCGTTGCTCGGTTTCTTTCTTGTGCAGATGTGTACGGGTGCTGGGTTCATCGCCATAGGCTTGTTCTTTTCCAGCCTCACGCGCAATCAAATTATTGCCGCGGTTATGACCTTTGCCGCCATGCTACTGAGCATTCTGGCATATTTTGTTGAGTTCATTTTGACGCGAATGCAATCAGAGGCGGTTGCTGCCAGTCCGTGGCCGACCGTGCTGGCCCACGTGAATTTCATCGACCTGTGGATCACGGCCCTGGACGGTGTGCTGTCGCCGCGGGCGCTGCTGTTCCATGTGTGCGTGGCAATTTTCTGCTTGTTCGTGACCGTCAAGGTGCTGGAATCGCGGAAATGGCGCTAATGAGGAAGTAAGTATGGCAAACGCCTTGAAGAATATCCAGACCGCGCTGCTCCGGTTCCTGACCCGGCGGCGCCAGGAGACTGCCTACGTGTTGTTCGCGCTGGCTGTCAGCGCCGCAGCGTTCGCGGGGTGGATCGGTTATCAACATGGCCTGGCGCAGCTTCCGCTTTGTATCTGGGGCGGGACTTTGGCTCTGGTTTTTCTGGCCCTGGGGATTTGGCGGCGGAACAGCCGTCGGGTGAACTCCCGGAAATCGACGCCACTCGCCTGTTCGTGATGACCCTTGGCGGGCTGACTGGTCTGATAACAGTGATCATTCTGGGACTCGGTTTGGTGGGGCAGTGGTACACCTTCTTCCTCGGTGGTTGGAAAGAATGGCAAGGCCCTGAAGGTCTAGGACGCATCTGGCTGACCGCGCTCGCCTGGTTGGGGGGGCTGGCACTGATGACAGCCAGCTTGCAACTGGCCAGTCCGGACGTGCATTCCCGCCCGTGGTTGCGGCGGCTCTCCTACGCCTCCCATGCCGTCCTGAATGGTCTGATGTTGCTGGTTATATTGCTGACGCTGAACCTGCTGACCTATGTGCCCTGGAATACCTACAAGAAACCGTGGCAGTATCTGACCTTCCTCGACGCGCGCTATGACTGGACGAGGCAAAACATCTACAGCCTTGGCTCGAAGTCAGAGAACATTCTTAAAGGGCTGGACAGGCCGGTAAGAGTCCACGTCATCATGCCCACGAGTGACCATCCTCTCACGCACGATATCCGCGCCTTGCTTGACAATTGCCAGGCGGTGAGCAGCAAGATCAAGGTCGAGTACCTGTTCCGTGACCGGGATGCACGCCGGATCAATGAGCTAGCCCACGAGTACAATTTTCATGAAGCTGGTGTGCTGGTTGTCACCGGCGACGGCCCCCGGCGAGAACATCGCTTCATCAGCGCCAATGATCTTCGGGAGCATGCGCCGGCCAGCCGCGGCCGAAACCAGGTCTTCAGCGGCGAGAACGCACTTCTCACGGCCATCAGCAGTCTCACCGAACCCCGCGAGGAAAGCTTCCTGAGCTATCGAGCACAGGTTGGCGGCGTGTTCGCCTTCGCTTCACAAGGGCCTCTGTTCGTTCTCGGTCCCCTGCGGCTCAAACCTGAAGAGCCGGTCGTCTATTTCACTCAGGGGAGCGGGGAAATGGACATTCTGGACCAGCGTGAGAATTCCCCCAACGGAGCCGGAGAACTCCGACGGAAGCTCCAACGTGCGGGCGCGCTTCAGGTGAAGGGTCTGAAACTCGAGAGCGAAGGAACTGTTGAGAAAGGGAGTGACCCGGACATCGTGGTCGCGAAAGCGGTTCCCGACGATGCTGCGCTGGTGATCGTGGCAGCCGGTCCCAGAACGCGTCTCTCCGCACACGCTCTGGAAGCACTTGGCGATTACTTGCAGCTACCCGGCTCGCGGGCAGCCGCTGGCCCGGCGAACATCGTTGGCCAAGGTGTCGCCGCCCTGACAACCGCGGTATCTGGTCCGCCACTCGCGCCAGGACTCCAGTATGTCGCCGCCATGGGATTGGCACAGACCGATGCTCTCGGTGGGCGGCTCAGCGCCAAAAAAGGCAAATTGATCGTGCTTCTTGACCCATCCTTGCTGAATCAAGTGGACGGGCAGAAAGCGGGTCTGCAGAATGCTGCTGGCACGTTTTGGCCTGCAAGCGGACAACAATGTGGTGCTTCACGTTCCACGGTCGAATATCGACTTCCCCGAAGTGGTGGAGGCCGTCACTCCGCAGAAGACACCGGCAGAAAGGGGCAATCCGCTCACAGCGGCTTTCGGCCAGCGGACCTTTCAGTTCCACATGGCTCGTGCCGTCGATCCTGGGCGCCCGATCAGCACGCTGGCCGGTTCAGTGTGGATGTCCTTCTCCAGGTGCCAGCCGAATCGCGCCCTGGGCACAGGCGAACCCTTACCGGGATATGCGCGCCATTAGGCTGAGGAGTGAAGAGGGGGAGTTCTCCATCGGGTCTTACGCACCCTATGTCGATATGCTCATTCGGAATAAGCAGCTCCAATACAGCGAGAAGCCCCTGCCAATCGCAGTGGCTGTCTCGGAGAAGTCGCCGGCCATACCCGGCGACCTCAACGCTGGGATGACCCGCGGCAAGACCGAGCCGCGTCTTGTGGTGATCGGCAATGCACAATGGGCCTCGAACAGCTCCTTGAGTCCAGGCGGCGCGGGCGACCTTTTCTACGACATGTTTGCCAGCAGTCTGGCATGGCTTCGCGACCGGCCGAGAAGCATCGGCATCGAACCCAGGCAAAGCGATCTCTTTGTCCTTGAACCGGGGACAAACTATTGGCGCATGTTTTTGCTGCCGACCGGCCTGGCATTTTTGGGTATCATCGGGCTGGGGACCGGCGTCTGGCTCATACGCCGCCGCTAATGGGGTATTCAATGAATTTCAAATCCACCTGCATCCTCTTCGCTATCCTGGTTGCAGTCCTGGCGCTCTTCTTCGTCGCCCAGTGGCTCGGCAAGAACCCGGGAGACGTGTCCGCCTATGTTCTTCCTTCTCTTGTTGAGGAGAAACTGAAGGTCACGGACATCGACACCATGGAGCTTCAGGTAATGAAGCCCAAGCCGTACAAGCTGGTCTTTACGCGCGCTGACAAGGGCTGGCGCATCAACGAACCGGACGTCCGGGCCGATGGCCTGCTCGTGAACCAACTCATTGATGAGGCCATGAAGGCTCGCAGCGACGAGGATGCCGAGGTGAGCGGCAAGCTGGCCGAATACGGACTGGATCAGCCGTCCGCGATTCTGACGTTGAAGGGGAAGAAAGACCGAACCTGGGAACTCAAGATCGGCAAGGTCAGCTTTGGCTTGAGTGACGCGGTTATCTATGTATCGTCCTCGGACAGGCCCAAGGAAGTCCTTGCTGTCCGCCGCGACATGCTCAGCGGTCTGTTTCGCAGCTCCGGCCAACCGGCAGGAGACGACAAGATTCCATTCAAGGAGTTCGCCGACTTCCGCACGCGTGAACTGCTGGGCGCGTCCGCCGATAGCATCGAATACGTCCGCCTGCAAGATGGCAAGCATCCTTCCGTTACGCTGGTAAAGACGGGCGGCACGCAATGGAACTTCAAGGAGCCGTTCGAGGGCGAAGCCGACTCCGGCTCGGACGCCGCCCCTTCTCCGCCGCGGGGTACGTCGCCGGCGCCCGGCGGATTGCAGGTGCTGCTTACCGCCTTGGCGGGTACACGGGTCGAGTCAGAGAGCGACTTTGTCACCGACAACGCTCGCAGTCTTGCTGAATACGGTCTCGATGCCAAGTCTCCGGAGCGCATCCTCGTGACGGTCCTTCAGAGAATCTCCGGCCATACTGATCAGATGGACCAGCCCGGCCAGGGTCCCGAGACCATCCTGATCGGCAAGAAGGTTGACGGGAAAGACATGTACTATGCTTGTCTGGCAGGAGAGAACTACGTCGTCAAGGTTCCCGGCACGTTTCGTGAGCAGATCATCAAAGTCCTGGACGATCCGAATCTCCTTCGCAGCCGCGATCTCGTCCGCTTCAATGTAGAACAGCAGATGGGCCTCGATTATATCAGTATCAAGACGCCCGCCGGCTCTTTCCAACTCCGCAAGAAGGGACAGTCGTGGGAATTGCTTGATCCGTCCGTCCGTCCAGCCGAGGCCGTGGCCATTCGAGAACTGCTGGTTGCTTTGGCTGAGAGGGGAATAGTCAAACGCCTGGTCTCCAAGGCCACTGCCGACGCAGCACTTGGACTCGACAAGGAAGACGTTGCCGTTTCACTGTGGGTGGACGGCCTCAAGAATAGAGAGAACAAAGAGAACAGCGACAAGCCACCCGCGCCGCTACCCGAACCAAGGAAGGAGAACGAGCCAACCGTGAAGCTCGTCTTCGGCAACAAGCTCGCGGAACAGACCAAGGATCAGGGAGTGGTCTATGTCCGCCGGATCATCGGCAAAGACTCCGTGCGGCTGGCCGTGCCCGCAAAGATTCTGGATAAGGTGATGCAGGGAAAGCTGACCTATCTGGACCGGACCTTGCCGGGCTTCGCGGAGAACGACGTGACCAAGCTTGTGATCGTTCGAGGCAACACGATCTTCGAATTCTACCGGGGTCCGAAGGCTGTTGGAGCGCCAAGCGAGGCCAAGTGGCAGCCGAAGCAGGCCGCGGAATCTACCGACCCGAAGACCGCGGACGACGTACTCAGCATCCTCAACAACCTTCGCGCGGAGAAGTTCGTCGCCGAGCTGGCCGGCGAAGCCGAGCTGGCCGGCTTTGGGCTGAGCCTCAAGGAAAAGAAGTTCAGCGCCGAGATCAGGCTGACGCTAACGAAAGGCGGCAAACCCGAAGAACGCACCTATTTGATCGGCAACGAGACGGCGGAGAAGGCCGGGTTCTACGCCAGGCAAGGCGAGAACGAGTCGGTGTTCATCGTTCCCAAGGCACTAATCGAGGACCTGCTGCAACGTCTCGATCGCACCAGTCTGTTCACCTTCGACCCGGACAAGGTGAGAAAAGTGAAACTCACCGGCTGGGCGCTTCTTAGGAGATACGCCGGTTACCCTGGAGATCGAACGGCCGGCAGCCGACAAGAGCTGGAAAGTGAACAGTCCGCGCGACTTCAAGGTGCAGGCGGCCAACATAACCTCGTTTCTACGCACCGTGGCGGACCTCAAGGCTGAACGTTTCGTGGTCCGTAAAACCGGGGCCACGCCCGAACACAAGCTGGATCCTGAGAGCGGCGCACTGGCAATCACTCTTTGGTTGGAGGGTCAGGCCGATCCCCATCAGCTCATCGTGGGCGGCGAGCATGCTACTGCAAACAAGAGTAAGTACAACTACGCCAGCACCAACCAGCGGCCGGGAGATGTATTCCTCATCCCCGCAGCCGCGCTGGGCAAGGCTAAGGAGCAACTGGATTATTTCAGGGCTTCCGAGTAACATTCCTTTCAGTTTGGCTGCAACCCCAAATACTTCAGCAAGAAATAAAGTTCACGCCTTGCCGGGGAGACGCAGCTGCGTTTAGATCTCTTGGGCAACAGTGGACAGAGCCGGGATCGAACCGGCGACCTAAGGATTTTCAGTCCTTCGCTCTACCAGCTGAGCTATCTGTCCGTGAAGATCACTTTATCGTGACTCGGCGAAACCGTCAACGCTTGTATGCCTGTCCGGGTCATTCGGCAGGCATCTCAACTGCCTGGAGTGTGGTTGCCAATCGACATGCCCAGCTCACAGATTCGATCCTCTTCGGTCGTTTGGTGCTGTGGCAATGGCCGAGGCGGGCTGGCAGCGCCTAATAGCCATTTTGTCGGAACAAGGCCAAGACCCAACAGCAGAAAATGACTGATCCAGAGTCCTTCAAGGACAATGGCCAGTGTACTATTGAAGCCGTAGGTGTGGAGGCCGACGTTGAGCTGGTTCGTGCCGATCCAGGACCACCCTGTGATCATGTTCCCGCACACGGCGAGCATGGCCATACCGGTTTGTTTCACCATTCCACCCCAGCGCGCATGGAGGATAAGAGCATTGATCAACACCACGAGCAGAGCACCATTCTCCTTGGGGTCCCAGCCCCAGAAACGTCCCCACGACCAATCCGCCCATAGACCGCCCAGAACGGTTCCCGTGAAGCTGAAGAAGGTGGCGAAACAAACAATTGCGTAAATCATGCTGCTGATGGTCTTGAGAAAGTCCCGATCCAACCAACGTGATCCAAGCCGCAGCAAGAGATACAAGATACCCAGAGTGCCGGCCACCAGAGTGGCCGCGTAGCCGATGGAAATGCACGTGACATGAGTGGCCAGCCAGAAGTTCGTGTCGAGCACGGCCTCCATCATTTCCATCGTATCCGAACTGCCGGCAAAGTAACTTGCCAACCAGGCGGTCAAAAACCCAAGCGCTGAGGCCACGACATTGCCGATGCCGTTGCGGAAGATCGCTTCAAGAGCCAGTGCAATAACGAGACATGCCCAGCCGACAAACACAGCCGACGAGTAAAGGTTGGTCACTGGCGCCCGCTCCTGGATGAACATGCGCGCGAGCAGTCCTCCGCTATGAACGGTCAATGCCAGAACCGCCAGCCAGAAAGCGGCCCGGTTGGTGTACTCTCCGATGCGGCTCGTTTTCAGCAGCAAGAACAGGAACCCAAAACAAGCGAGAGCAAACACAACTAAATAGAGTATCATGCTTACGAGGAACGGATCGAAATCGTTGTGGAAGACCTCAAACCTGGTAGTACGTGCATCCGTTGGTACCCGGCTTTCCAGGCCCTCCCGATAGGCCGCCAGTTCGCTGTTGAACGCTCCGGTATCATTGGCACTGTACGCCAGAAGTAATTCAGCGAATGAACGAGCCGCCGGATCATTGTTAATTGCCTGCATTAGCGGCAGCCAATCCTTGCTGTTTGGAGGCGGCGGAACCACGAGCGTGCTCAGGTGCGCCAATTCGCTGAACAATTGAAGGTGCTGGGCGAGTTCCATTATTTTCTCGTCAAACACCGTGCGTTGCGACTTATTCGTCTGGTAGGCGCGCATGGCCTCGGCTTCGATCAGGTCCTCCTTGTCGGCGAATTCCTCGAAGGCATAGCGATAGCCTGCGCGGGCCTTTAGCCCCAGCAGCGTAAGCACCTGATCGTTTTCAATGCGGAACACCTTGTGCTTGTCCGCGGCATCGTTTTTCGTAAACCGGCAGGTCATGACGTCGAGAAGCCATTTGGTTGCCGGTTGCCTGGTGCCCTTTTCATCCGAAAACGACTGCTTGCCGCTGACAATCATCAGGCTATTCCTGGCCAGCGTGTCCATCGGCTTGACCCGGCCCCCCACGTTGACCGGGATCTTGCCGAACTCATGCAGGTGCATCTCATCCGCCGGCTCGCTTCTGGGCATCATCACGAGCAGCAAGCACCCCAGAGCCGGAATGAGGAGGAGCGCAGGCACGACACGACCAATGCTCCATTCACATGAAAGGCTGGGCAGCACGACCCGACCCATGATGAATCCGTGAAGACTAATGCCGAAGTGGGCCAGCAGGCCGACCGCCATCATGAAGCAAGCGATGTAGGGCAGCGCCCAACCGGGGTTCCGGACCACTTGCAGGACGGTGCCCCTGTCATCGGGGAGGAAATGATACTGGTAAAACGTCTCGCCCGAGGGGAAAAATGGATTGTAGCTCCCGTGCCACAGGGGATGATTCATGGAGATTTCAACCTCACGATCCTCATGCCGGGCGGGATCGACGAGGCGCACCCGGCTGCAGAAATTCTTGGGGATCTCCGTGCCAAGGTATTTCTCATGCTTGAATTCAAGCAGATGGAGGGTGTAGGGCTTGTAGGTGCGCTTGAAGCGCAATGAGACATCGTAGCTTTTGCCGTCCAGCGTCACATGCTGCGCCCGGTTGTTGATGGAAAACAGTAGCGAGACAAGATAGGTGCCTAGCGATTCGCCGGTGTCTTTATTCTTGAATGTAACATATGCCGAGGGCACATCCACTTCTTGATCCGGGTTGGCCCCGCTGACTTCCGGTCGTTCGACCGCAACGACCGCCTGTCCAGCGCCGGCATTCGCGGGGTTGGTAGTGCCCTCGGGCGGTTCCTGCTGCATTGCAGAATTCGTCATGTAACGCACCACTTCTATGTCGAACGGCAGAGCGTCATCGTGGATCGTTCCTTCCCTGTGCAAGAGCCGTTCGGGGACAACCACGACGTCGTCCGTTTGCGCATCGGCGGGAGCAACGACGGCCAGCTCGGTTTCCCGATGGTCCTCAATGAAGTTTGATGATCCGCCGGCCTCGATCGTCATCCTGCTTTCGACCTGCATGACGCCGGCAATCACCTCGCTAAGCATCAGCACGATCAGACCGGAATGAAGCAGAAAGATACCGGCGCGTTTCCATCTCAACTGAAAACGCACTGCATGAGCGGCCAGCAAGTTGACCATCAGCAGGCCGCCGATCAACCAGCCGCCTGGAAATGGGAAGGAGCCGCGCACTTCTACAGGCGCGAAACACCGAAGAAGATCTGTCCAAAACGCACGAGCGACCGAAAAGGAACCAGGGTTATGGTCTTGCAGCGGAAATACTTGCTCAGAACGGTCCAGATGCCCTCGTCCACCAGGGCCAGGGTGCCGAGAAAGACGAGAATGATCGCCAGTGCTAAGAGCACAACAGTCAGCTTCGGGGATGCCAGCCCTTTGAGAATGGTCATAACGAACCCGTCATTCCGGGTTCTGGATACCGCAAAGGACCTGGGTGCAACTGCTGACATAGCCGACGGACCCGGATCATTGGCTGGCGGGACCGACGCTTGAATCCCTGTATCATCCATCTTAATTTCCCGTGGATTCGCCTAAAGTCACTGACTTCACGAATGCTTCGAAGGCCGGTTTCTGTTTATCCACAAGGTCGGCAGGACCAATCATCTTGAAGAACCAGGTTTTCTCACCGCGGGCGGCGATAACGCCCAGCACGCGCGGTCGTTGGACGCCGGCCGACTCCGGTCCGCTGAGGTCCACATATTGCGCCTGCTTCCCGTCCACAGTAATCTCGTGGAGGATCTGGCGGATTTGTTGCTCGTCCAGGGGATCCATTTTCAGGACCTGCGTCCGCCAGCGGTTGACATTGGCCGTCACGCCACCCGCCGGGCCTTCGAATGGAGTGATGGTGATGTCCGCCGTGGCAGTGCCGTCCGTAACCTGGAAGGCCGCCACGTAGAAGCCCTTTGGATCGGCACCGCGTTTTTTCCAGCCTTCCGGTATCGTAATAATTCAAGTCATCGGGCAGCCTGGCAACTGCCTTTTCAGCCGGCGTCTCGGCCCGGGGCACCTGATAACGGCGGATACCTTCCTCCCGGCAACCCAGCACAAAGGCGGCTGCCATTCCCACAACGATTGTCATCAAGTAGCGTTGAATCCGCACGAGAACCTCTGTTGTTGGGATACTGCCGACGTCCATCCTGGGGCAGGCAGGCAGAAGTCAAAGGTCAGAAGTCAGAGGTCAGAGAGTGAGTCGCCCGCCGACTTCTGACCTCTGACTTCTGATCTCTGACTTGTCCGAGCCCGCAGCGTAAGCAAGGGTGGTGACTACCCTTGCTTACGCTGCGGGCTCGGACGCTTCGGAACGGGCTTCTCCTACATGGTTGCATGACCGGCCAGGCGCGTCAAGGTCGTGTGGCGTCTCCCCTTTCACTGCTCCGGCGGCACCGTCAATTCCGTCGCCGACTGTAGCCCCGTCGCCACCTCCGGCAGAATTCCCATTTTGACATAGAGAGGCCGAACCAGTGTTCGCACTCGCGGCAGCCTCACGGCGAAGAGCAGTGCGCCCAATGCACACGCGGCGCCGCCAATCAGAACCATGCGTGGCGCCCCAATCCGCGTGGCCAAAGCTCCGGCGAACAGGCTCCCCAGCGGCGCCACGCCGACAAACGCCATCGTGTACAGGCTCATCACCCGGCCGCGCTTGTTTTCCTCGACAATGGTCTGCAAGATCGTGTTGCTGGCAGCCATCGTAACCATAAAACCGAAGCCGGCCAGCACCAGGAAAGGCAAGGACAGCCAGATCACGGGAGAAAGAGAAAAGCCGATCAGAGCGACCGCGAACACGCTTACGGACACGATGATCGTTCGGCCCAGCCCCAGCACCGAGCGCCGCGACGCCATGTAAAGAGCGCCGGCCAGCGCGCCCACTCCCGGCGCGGCCCGCAACAATCCCAGGGCGCCGGGGCCGCCTCCCAGAATGTGGGCCGCGAAGATCGGCATCAGCATCGCATAGGACATGCCCATGAAGCTCAGCAGCGCGATCAGCAGCAGAATTGTCCGGATCGGAGTGAACCCCAGGGCGTAGGAGACGCCTTCCCGCAGGCCGTGCCACACCGGCGCGTGATGGATTTCTCTGTTCGCCGGGATGAGCCGCATGGACAGGAGGGCAACGACCACCCCCAGGTAGCTGACCACGTTGATCACAAAGCAATAGCCTTCTTCTGCCGTAATCATGATGACCAAACCTGCCAGCGATGGTCCAATCAAACGGGCACAGTTGAACATCGACGAGTTGAGTGCAATGGCGTTCCCCAGGTCCTCTCTCCGGTCGATCATCTCCACGAGGAACGATTGCCGTGCCGGCATGTCCACCGCGTTGATTACGCCTTGAAAGAAATTCAAGAATACCACCGCCCAGATCGTCGTCTCATTGGGCGCGCCGTAAAAAGCGACCACGGCCAGAAGAGCGGATTCAAGAAGAGAGAGCGACTGGGTGACCACCAGCAGCCTGCGCTTGTTCCAGCGATCGACGAGCACGCCGGCAAACGGAGCCAGGATCAGTGCGGGTATCTGGCCGGCAAAATCGACCACGCCCAGCATCGTGGCCGATTCCAGCGTCTTCCCGCTCAGCCGGAAAACGAGCCAGCTGATGGCGACCGTGGTCATCCACGTGCCGATGAGCGAGATGCCCTGCCCGGCGAAGAAGAGGCGGAAGTTCCGGTGGGCCAGCGCACGCCACATCGTCCGCGAACCTCCATTCCGATTCGCATTGTTCGGAGCAGCTTCCATGAGTCTCCCACAGACCGATCTGAATGACCGTGTGCGAATCTGCAACACTGGCCCGAAGCGTTAGCGAGGAAGGTTTCGTCCCTCGCTAACGCTTCGGGCCAGTGTGCTGCCGCTTGCCAGCACCTTCACCGGCATGAGTAACTTCTTCGCTGGTTCGACAGTCGCCACGGCCACCAGTTCGCCGGCGGCATCGAATACAGCTCGTTCGCCCGGATCAGTGGCCGGCTCAACGAATGGCACACCCTGTCCACAGCGCAAGCGATTGATCTCCGCTGGCCCCAACGTGACTCGTGCCAGGTCCGCCACTGCGGCAGAGAGCGGCTGGAGCCTGGACTGAGCAGTGCCGGCATCGGCATCCAGTCCGAGAGCGTCTTCAACGATGAACGGCCCGACTCTTGTTCGCCGGAGTGCCTCGATCAGGGCACCGCAGCCAAGCCGGGTACCCAGGTCGCGTGCCAGCGAGCGCATATACGTCCCCCGGCCGCAGCGGACTTCGACCTCCAGCCGGGGAAAGCTGTAATCCAGCAGGTCGATGCTGTAGATGTGGACCCGGCGTGGTTCGAGTGCCACTTCCTCGCCCCGGCGAGCTAGATCGTAAGCGCGCCGGCCAACCACCTTGGCCGCGGAGTATTCCGGCGGCACCTGCTCGATCTCGCCCACAAACTCTTGCAGACATCGGCCCACGGTTTCGCGTTCAGGCGGCTGGCCGATGACCGAGGGCGTCAGGTTTCCTTCCAGGTCGTCGGTATCACTGCACACCCCAAGAAGAATGCCGGCACGATACACCTTGTCCATGCGCTGCACATATTCTGCCAGCCTCGTGGCCACGCCGGCACAAAGGACCAGCACCCCTGTCGCCAGAGGATCGAGAGTGCCTGTGTGTCCCAGGCGCGTCCGCCGCGGAAACCAGCGCAGAGCACGATCGACCACGTCACGCGACGTGCAGCCGGCGGGCTTATCTACGACGAGCAAGCCATGATAGGCCGACGTATTCGTGGACATTTCCCCAATCTCAGCAGATAAGTATTGTCATTTACCAACGAAGGGAAGTATAACGCAACAAGCAAGATTTTTGCAAAGCGAGGGATCTTTGCCAGCCACGGTCACCAAAGAAATCTGTGTCATTTTCAACCCGACTGCCGGTCGTGGGCGGGCGCCGGGTCGCATGGAGAGCCTGCGCCGATTTCTGGGCGAGCGTGCCGACTTCTGGCCCACCGAAGGCCCAGGTCACGCTGAGGAACTGGCCCACAAGGCGGCCGATGCGGGTTTTGCCATTGTCGGTGCAGCCGGCGGCGACGGCACCGTTCACGAAGTTGCCAACGGCATCCTCCGTGCCGCCCAGCCTGGCGTGTCGATGGCCATCTATCCGATCGGCTCAGCGAACGATTACGCGTCTACTCTGGGCCTCAGCGCCGGCTGGTGGGACGAACCCAATGCCAAAGTCGAGATTGGTGCAGTGGACATGGGCGTCGTGTACACCTCGACCGGCCGCGAGCGCTATTTCATCAACGGGCTTGGCCTCGGCCTCAACGGCATCGTAAACATGGAAGCGCGTCGCATTCGTTACTTGCAAGGCATGGGCCTTTACGGTCTCGCTCTGCTCAAGACCATGTGTTTTCAATACTCCTACCCGCTCATGAACGTGATCATCGACGGCACTTCTCGGCATGTGCCGACCTTGGCACTGACGCTTGCCATCGGCCGTCGTGAAGGTGGCTTCGTGCTGGCTCCAAATGCCTTGATGGATGACGGCCTATTCGACTACTTGCACGCCGGCCCGCTGCCGCGCTGGCAACTGCTCCGCTATTTACCGCGCATGGCCACGGGCAAGCTGCCGGCCAATCATCCCATCGTCTGGATGGGCCGCTGCCGCGAAGCCCAGGTCACGTCCGAGGCGCCCCTGGTCACACACATTGACGGCGAAGTTTTCACCGAACCGGCAGACAACGTGCGTGGTTTGGAGGTGCGGATTCTGCCGGCGGCGTTGCGAGTGCAGCGAAAAGCAGTCATTAGTCATTAGTCATTGGTCACTAGTCATCAGGCAATGCGAAACAGCCCTCGGGCGACTCGACTCTTTGCATCCTGAATGACTAATGACCAATGACTAATGACTAAAACTCCAGCGCCCCCGGCCATTCCATTCTGGCCACGAAGATTTTGCCGTCGCCGATGCGGCCGGTACGAGCCGTGCGGACGATCTTGTCGGCCACCTCCGCAGCCCGCTCGTCGCTCACCCAGACGCTGATCTCGACCTTGGGCAGGAAGGCCATGCTATATTCACTGCCGAGGTACCGGTCCAGGTAGGCCTTCTGCCGGCTATACCCCTTGGCCTCGCGCACGACACAAGCGGCCACGTCGAGAGACGCGATCACTCGCAGCACCGCTTCGGCACAGAACGGCTTTACGACAATCGTAAATTGTTGCATCGCGCGATCCTTCGTTTAGCCGCGACCCTGTTTAGCGACGCTTCGGAGAAGCGTCCGGGTCCGCACGCTTCTCCGAAGCGTCGCTAAACAGAATCGCGGCTAAACGGTTATTTGTTCGGACAAGGCTTCTGCCAAAAATTCTCCCCCGACAGATTGAACTCCGGTCTGGTTGCAATCTGGAGATACAATCCTGGAAGCATGACAATGGTACAACCCCGTAGAAATTGTACAAATTAACCCGCGAATGGACGCTCCAACGCACAACATGGTTTCTCCTGTCCGTCTCGTTCATCTGAGCGACATCCACGTCACCGCTTCGCCACTCGGTTGGCGCAGGAGCGACTGGTTCAACAAACGATTGACATCGTGGCTCAATCTCCATTGCCTGGACAGGGCCGCTCGGTTCCGCAAGGGCGAAGAAATACTCGCATTGCTGATGGCCG
>CAWDRY010000062.1:0-10976 GCA_963804745.1 uncultured Gemmataceae bacterium | reverse complement strand
TCAAGAAGCATTTTGTCATCATTACGGCTCACTCAAACAACGTCCGCTGCCCGCCGTTCTTCGTACCCTTTGCCGTTCTCCTCCTTTGCCCTCCACCGCCTCCCAATCCACCAACTCAATCGCCGGCGGCACCACGCGCACAAACGTCGTCCGCTTCACTGCCTCAAAGCCCTTGCCGCCCCTTGATGTTACCTCATACTTGCCTCGGCCGAACTCCAGCGTCTTGCTGCCGGAGGTTTCCAGTATCATCTTATCATGCCGGCCAGACATCAGTGCCCCGCCCAAACAGGTATCGCCCTCCGCCAGCTTGATGCCCATCACGCCCTTGCCTGTGCCGGCGAGGATATTGATCTCTTCCACCGCGAAGTGAATCACGTGGCCCTCGGCACTGGCCAGGTAAATCGTCTCTTCATCACCGTGAAGCACCGTCGCCATCACCACCCGGTCACCGTCGTTGAGGCGGACGTACTTGCGTCCCAGCTTGTTCGACTCGATGCGGAACGGCGACAGCGGCGTCCGCAGTGTCTGGCCCTGTGCCGTGACCACGAGCAGATAGGGTGCGACCGGCTCGCCATTCCTGCGCCTTTCCGTCCGGCGGCGTGAACCGTTCATCGGTCGTCACGGCATTGACGATCCGGGCCTGGTCGCCCAGCCGGAAGAATTTTGCCATCGGCTCGCCATAGCCCGAAGATGCCGGCACTTCGTTGATCCGCATCGTGTAGGCGGCGCCGTCGTCCGCGAAGAAGATGACGTGATCGAGCGTACTGCCGGGCACCACGGCGATGACCGTCGTCGCCCTCGCGAACCCGAGTGCTTTCCACCGCCGCCAGCCGGCCGACACGCTTGATCCAGCCGTCGCGGGTCAGAACCACGTTCGTGTTTTCGCGGACGATGTAGGCTTCGGCGTCGAAATCGAGCGTCTCTTCGCCGAGGAAGCAATCCGCGTCCGGCGGCGGTTCGCCGAACTTCTCGCCCAGTTCCTTCAGCTCTTGCTTCACCACGCCCCACAGCTTTCGTTTGTGAAGCCAGGATTCCTTCGATTCCTTCGGCCTCATGCCTTCTTCTCCTTCAGTTCGTCGAGGATCTTCTTGATCTCAAGCTGAGCGATGCGATAAAGCTGGGCGTCGAGTATGGCCTCGGCCTGCACTTCGTCGAGCTTGAATGCCTTCATCAGCTTCTCGGCGGCGTCGGGCTTGCCGTCGCTCTGGCGGATGAGACGGATGGCCTTGTCCAGGTCGTTGAAGATGATGCGGAAGCCTTGCAGGATGTGGATGCGTTTCCTGCAGTTGTTCCAGCTCGTATTCGAAGCGGCGTTGCACCGTCTCCAGGCGGAAATCGAGGAAATGCCGCAGCAGTTCCTTGAGGCCGAGCCGTTCGGGCCGCAGTTTGCCATCGGCTGTCGGGCACCAGGCAGGTCATGTTGTAGGCGAAGTTCTCTTGCAGGGCCGTGTGCTTGTAGAGATAGGCCATCACCATCTCGGGATCGGCATCCGCCTTTGATGTCCAGGGCGATGCGCAGGCCTTCCTTCTCGTTCGATTTCGTTGGTAGACGCTCAGTAGTTGCGGCAATTTGCGCGTCGCGATGATCTCGCCGATGGCCTGTTCCAGGTTGCCCTTGTTGACGCCGTAGGGTATCGACGTGATCACGATCTGCCGTTTCCTGCTCGTTTCCTCGACCTTCCATTCGCCCTGCATCTTGATGCTGCCGGTGCCTTCTTCGTAAATTTTGCGGAGCGCCGTTCGGTCGGTGACGACCTTGCCGCCGAGCGGAAAGTCCGGCCCCTTGAGGCGGTCGAGGAGCAAGGCAGCGGTCGCATCCGGATTATCGATGAGGTAGAGCGCCGCTTCGATCACCGAGCCGAGGTTGTGCGGCGGGATGTTGGTCGCCATGCCGACGGCGATGCCGGAAGCGCCGTTGACGAGCAGGTTGGGGAACTGAGCCGGCAGGACGGTCGGCTCCTCGCGCCTGCCGTCGTAGGTGGTCCGCGTGTCCACGGTCCGCTGCCGCAGCTCGGCCATGAGCAGGTCGGCGACGGCGGCGAGCTTGGCTTCGGTGTAGCGGTAGGCGGCGGGCGGATCGCCGTCCACGGAGCCGAAGTTGCCCTGCCGTGCACCAACGGCACGAGCATGACCCAGTTCTGGCTCATGCGGACCAGCGCATCGTAAATGGCGGATTATCGCCGTGCGGATGGTACTTGCCCATGACATCGCCGACGATCTTGGCACACTTGGCCGGCCGGCCGTCGAAGCCGAGGTGCAGATCCTGGTACATGGTGTACAGGATGCGCCGCTGCACCGGCTTGAGGCCATCGCGCACGTCGGGCAAGGCTCGCGAGGTGATGACGGAAAGAGCGTAGTTGAGATAGCGGCGCCGCGTCTCGTCCGTAAGGGAAGCGGGCTGGATGTTCTCCTGCATGAATACGGTTCTCCGTAACGACTGTTGATGCGGAGGAATTGTAGCAAGTGAATGGGGGAAAACACAGGGCGTGTTTTTCGCTGGGGTGGAAGCGAGGCGGTTACTATGTCCGCAATTTCAAAAGGGCTGGCCATGACGTGACCCCTGTTCAACGAAACTGGCATGGTTCTTCTCACTCTCCTGGGATACCCCCTGAGAAGTTCTCATCCACCTTGAGAAGAAACCCCATGACCAGCGTCCGGCCCGAAGTGCCGGCCACGAAGCATGTTAGTATGGCGAGATGCATAAGATGATCGGCCTGCCAAGGTGAGAAGAAACGACACTGGGCTGGTTCAGCGCCGCCGCCCATGCCGCCCTACGCCTGGCCGTCCTATGCCCCGTACAACAACAACTGGTTTTTCAGCCCCGGCTCGACGGGGCAGGATTGGTAGCGGCTGCGGTACTGGTAGTGATGGCGGTTGCGGCGGCAAACTATTTTGACAAAAAAGCGGGCGTTGGCGCGGCCACATTTGGCCACCAAAACGGCCATTCCACGGCGAGGCTGTTTGCCGCATGTCATTGTGGTCCGGGCACTTACGGAATTGAGGGTGTGTCCGGAGGTATTAAACCCTGACACGATAGCTTTTGTCGCTTAATTTTGACTTTGGGGCGTTCACATGGTATACTTATAATTGGCTTTTTGCTGAGCGGCGAAGAGGACATGGGGATGGCAGGGGTTATCGAGTGTGGTCCTGACCCATGCTCGGTTTGAGCCCGCTTCCCCGATTTGGCAATCAGTCTGCCACAGAGATACCTGGCCGCATCTGCCGGAGGTTCCTGCGGCTCCCCCCGGCCCCCCCCGGCCCCGCAAGACCCACAGAAGGTCTGGACGCTCATTGACGGCGAGGACGGCGACCAGCCTCATCATCCACTTACCGTTCCCGCTGCACCTTTTGCTGTTGCTGTTCTTGCTTGGCTCGTCTGCGTGCCTCATCCTCTCGTCTGCGTGCCTCTTCCTCTTGCCGTCTAAGCTCCATCTCCCGCTCTATCAACCGTCGCTGTTCTGGCTCGGCTCGTCTGCGTGCCTCATCCTCTTTCCGTCTACGCTCCGCATTCTCCTCTATCAACCGTCGCTGTGCGTCCTCGGCTCGTCTGCGTGCCTCATCCTCTTGCCGTTCACGCTCCTTCTCCTGCTCTATCAACCGTTGCTGTTCTTGGCTGATGGGCGGATGAGGCAAATAGGGGTTCGGCTGCTGGGCAATTGCCATCTGGCCGCTGATGACTGTCACCAAACCGGCCACCAAAGCCCACACCAAACGAGTCTTGCTACTGAAGGTATTCATCGTATGCTCCTAGTTCAAGTGCCCGGGTGGCAGCTCACCAGGCCAACGCGGCCCAGTCGCATTTGCTGTCTCCCTTGGCTGCTCACAAGAAGCATCGCAAACGAAGGGCGGAGCGGACATGATTATTTGATTGGTCACAACTGCCGCCCAGTTCACCCTAGCTTGTTATTGAATGAGGTCTCTACTGACACAGCATGACAAATTGAACTCGCTTTGTCCCGGCAGTGCGCACCCTCCCCGTGCAACGCCTTGATTGCCACTCCCTTTTCGGCATTTTTCTGCTCATCGACCGGGTAGCCATTTCCGATCTGTGCGACGAATATGATCTCCAACCCACATCTCCTTTACCAGTGGCAAAAGATCTTCTTTGAAAACGGTGCCGCTGCCGCAAGTGAAAACCGAGCATCGCTCGCGACGCGGTTCGCACCTTGTCGGCCCAGCGCAGTGCGGCTTCAGCCTGGCGTTTGGTCGTGCTGTTATCTGGATACCGCGTATCGACCGCGAAGTCTGTCAGGACGAGCAGCCCCCGCTTGAGTGACTGAAGTGTCGGGTGCCGAAGCTTTTCTCACCCACGCGCGAGTCGCCGTTTTTATATAAGACTTTGCCTTTTGAGACGATCTCCGTCACAAACGTGTCTCCCTCCTCCAACCGCCGTGTAATCTCCTGCGGTGTACAGACGAGAAGGTCCATGTGGAACGGTGCCGGCACTTCCTAGCGGATTCGCACTGCCTGACTGTGCCTATTGCGCGCTGGCATAATCACGAGGACGTCCACATCGCTGTCCTGGTTTGGGGTGCCGTAGGCGTGGGAGCCGAACAGGATGATCTTGTCAGGCTGGAATCGCTCCGCCACTGCGCAGTGCGAATCTGCGGATTACCCGCATCGGTACGTCCGCGCCCGAATAAATCTGCTCCGAAGCAGGCAGGGAAGGTTAATTGTCGCTGGGTGGGAAGGTTAATAGACGCCATTCACTTTGCACTTGCACACATGGGGGCAGGCCAGCAAATGGCGTATTGTTTGAGGTTGTCAACCTGCCAGACAAACTTACCTGGGCGCAGTCGTATTACCTCCCGGCTGACAGCCGACCCAATCCTGTCCAACGCATGCCCCACGGCAGTGAGCAAGTTTGCTCCAGTGTTCTCAAAGACGATCCGGCCGCAGGGCTTCAGACAGACAACGATCCGGCAATGACTAACCTTGGTCTCGTCAGGGCTGTCAGACTCAGCTACATAGATTGTCACACGGCTGATCCGAGCACCGAAACGTCCCAGAACGAATCGGAGTCTCCGTTCAATCAGATCACGCGACTCCTGGTTGATTTCGAGGTCGAAGCTACGCATTTCCAACCGCATGCAGCATCTCCTTCGACTGGCGTTCTTCTTTGATGAAAGGCTCGACGCGAGGATCGCAAAGTTCCTGGCGGCGGATGGGAACCTGCGCCGGGGCTTCGATGCCGATTCGGACCCGGTTTCCTTTCATCTCCAGCACAGTGACTGTGATGTCACGGGCAATGACCAGCTTCTCACCAGGCTTCCTGCTGAGGACCAACATGGTACTTCTCCTCCTTAAGGGGCACCAAAGTTTTCAAGGCAACCTCACCTCTACAAATGAATCTACCCTGACGCGGGCATTAGGACAAATCGAATATCTTAGGTTGAACCATAGATAATATCGATGTATTCTGAGAGGCATGACCTGGCTTAACTATCATCACTTGTACTACTTCTGGATGGTGGCGCGGGAAGGGAGCATCGCGCGGGCTTGCACGCAATTGTACCTGACCCAGCCGACGATCAGCGGCCAACTGCGTTCACTCGAAAAGGCCGTGGGCGTGAAACTCTTCGAACCGGGTCGGCCGAAACCTCGTGCTCACGGAGACTGGTCGAACCGTGTACCGTTATGCGGATGAAATCTTCTCCCTGGGGCGAGAACTCCAGGACACACTCAAGGGTCAGCCTGCGGGCCGGCCATTACGGCTGGTGGTCGGTGTTGCGGACACCCTGCCGAAAACGATCGTCTACCGGCTCCTCAAGCCCGCTTTGAGTCTGCCGGAACCAGTTCAGGTCATTTGTGATCAAGGCAAGCCGGATTACCTGCTGGCACAGCTTGCCATCAGCGCCCTCGATCTTGTCCTGGCCGATGCTCCTATCAGTCCCTCCATGAAGATCCGGGCGTTCAATCATCTGCTTGGCGAGTGTGGCGTTTCCATCCTGGGGCGCCGAAGCTAGCGGCCACCTACCGGCGCGGTTTCCCACGTTCTCTGGAAGGGGCACCATTCTTGCTGCCTGCGGAGAATACGATGCTGCGTCGATCACTGGAACAATGGTTTGATGCGGAAGGGATTCGTCCACTGGTGCGCGGCGAGTTTGCGGACCCCGCCCTGCTCAAGAGTTTTGCTCAGAACGGCGTGGGCATCTTCGCTGCGCGAACGGTCGTGGAAGAAGCGACGTGCCGACTGTATAAGGTCCGTCTCCTTGGTCGAGTGGAATCGATCCGCGAGCGGCTCTATGCCATTTCGGTCGAAAAGAGGCTCAAACATCCGGCTGTTATCGCCATTACCCAGGCAGCGCGGGGAGAAGCTGTTTACATGAGTCAAACGTCAGGTGTCTTGCTGATCATCTTCTTTCCAATGGAACACTTGGGCAACTTTGCATCAGAGGATCGCGTTCATTTGGGACGGCAGATAAACAACTCTGCATCAGAGGATCGAGTTCGTTATTGACGTTCAGCCTGGGAGTGGCTGCAACCTGCTAGAAGAGTTAAGAGCAATAGGCCAACTACGGAAACAAGTAGACGACGCATGGCACCCTCTTTTATGGCGCAACGACAAGCCGGGCCGGCGTTATCACGAACGCCCAGACCCGGCTGAAAGGAGGCTGAGCCTGTGTGCATTTCCAGGCTATCCGGCCTTTCATCGTCCGAGCAGGTCTGGAGCCTTGATTGAATCGTGAATGCCGGGAAGGGTAAGAGGTTGTTGACGATGGGCAACTCGACCTGGCCAGCGGACACAGCAAAACTCGCCAGATCCGCTTCTCTTGTAAATGACGGAGAAGAGTGCATCTCGGCTGCGCAGGAGCGATAGATCGCTATAATGGTCAATGGTCGTTCGGCAAACTCTTGTGGAGGATATGCCATGTCACACAGCGTTCGTTGTCAGTTGTCCTTTTGTGGCTCTCTTGGCATCGCAGTGCTGGTCATGTTGCTTGGCATCGGCTGTGGTGGTAAACGGCTCGCCTCACCGAAAGGCGAGACCAATTCCCTAGATGCACAGCCGAAGGAAATCACGAACTCCAAGGACCAGACCATCTCCCCAGCCGCACAGCCGAAGGAAATCACGAATTCCATCGGGATGAAGCTCGTCCTGATCCCGGCTGGCAAATTCATGATGGGTTCGCCGATGGACGAGAAAGATCGCTCCGATCAATGAGGATCAGCATGAAGTGGCTATCACGAAGCCGTTCTACCTGGGCGTGTACACAGTGACGGTCGGCCAGTTTCAGCACTTCGTCAAGGACACGGCTTACCAGACCGAGGCGGAGAAGGATGGACTAGGCGGTTGGGGCTACAATGCGGACAACAAAAGACTTTGAGGGCAGGATGCAAGAGGTACAACTGGCAAAACGTCGGCTGGGAACAGACGGACGACCATCCAGTGGTAAATGTGACGTGGAATGATGCGGTGGCCTTCTGCGAATGGTTGAGCAAGAAGGAGGGCAAGAAATACCAGTTGCCCACGGAAGCTGAGTGGGAATATACTTGCCGGGCTGGTACGAAGACCCGCTTCTACAGTGGCGAAGGCGAAGAAACCCTGAAGGGTGTTGCCAACATAACAGGATGCGTCTTTGAAGCAGAAATGCCCGAAGAAGCGAGTTGGGTGGTGGCGTGGGATGACGGCTATCCCTTTACGGCCCCAGTGGGCAAGTTCAAGCCGAACGCTTTCGGGCTTTACGACATGCACGGCAATGTCTGGGAATGGTGTGCGGACTGGTATGGAGATTATCCGCAAGGCAAGGTTGTTGATCCGCAGGGGCCGGAAGACGGAGAACGCCGTGTGTTGCGTGGCGGCTCGTTCTCACTTCAGCCGTCGTTCGTGCGTTCTGCCCACCGTTTCAGGTTCGTGCCGACGGACCGTAGACCTCAATGTCGGCTTCCGTGCGGCGAGGGATTTTACGCCTTGACTGTTTTCTGCTTTACCGCTCACCATTCCAGTCGCCAACAGGCCCAGCCGCTAACCCATGTCAGGGTCAACCTTGAATACCATGAAGCATTACATTGCGTGGTCGGTTGGGACGGTAACACCGTGAACGTGACGCAAGTACGTGCTGGAAACATCGGAGCGTTTGACAATGCCGATAACTCGCTTTTCAGGGGTGCCATCCACGATGGGCAGGGCCAAGCGGTCGCTCTCGACAAACAGTTCCAAAGCCTGGTCAAGTTGGTCATCGGGCTGGAGCGGAGTGACATCGGTGCGCATCAAGTCCGCAGCGACGACCAAGCTGCTCAAAGGAGAAGATTGAGAAGCCAGATGAACTTCTTCCAGGCTCACCACTCCGAGATACCGGCCCTCTTTATCGGTCACGGGCAAGCCGTGGTAAGTGGTCTTGCTCAGACGCTCGATGATTTCGGGGAGCCGATCTCCTGGTCGCAGGGTGGGCACATCCTGCTGTTGGGTTAGAAACTGACTCACCCGCAGCCCAGCAAGCACTTCGCGCACATAATCGCCCTTGATGGGCAGGAGAACGAGAGCGGTTCTCGACCTGCGAGCCATAAATGGATCGCTCGTTGGAGAGCAGGAAGGTCAAGGCGCAGACCCAGAGGGTCGGCAGCAAGAGATTGTAGTTTCCAGTCATTTCGCTGACGATCACCAGGGTCGAGAATGGCGTCCTGGCGGCGGCGGCGAAAAATCCAGCCATGCCGACGATAACAAAGCTCGCCGGGTGCGGCACCAGGGCGGGCCATAGCCAGTGCAGAAAGATGCCCAGGGCACCGCCGCCACAGCCGCCAATCACCATCGAGGGGCCGAAGACACCCCCGGAGCCGCCGCTGCCTATGGTCAGGCCAGTGGTCAGAATCTTGCCCACGGCCACCGCCAGCAGGACAAGGGCCAAAGAGAGGCTCCCTTCGGCACCGGGTGAAATGGTCATGGCATCCTGAAGAGCGCCGTAGCCAAAGGACATTACCGCAAGCACCTGTTTCTCTCGACCGAAAAGAAAATAGAGGGCAACGCCGAGCAAGCCTGTCAAGAACGCTCCAATAGCGGGTCTTGAAATGAGACCGCAGGGGTAGCCGGCGAAAAAGGTAGGTCAGGCCGTAGAAGCTGCGCGTATAGAGCATCGCCAGCACGACCAAGAAGAGAGCCAGGAAGGTGTAACTGACGAGGTGCAGGGGTTGATTGAATGTCAGGACGTTAAGCAGTTCGGGTGGCAGAGAGAACAGGGGTGCCCAACCGAACACCAGACCGAAGGTAGTGTAAGCCATGACACTGGCGAGTCCAGCAGGAATGATGACCTCGGACTCGAAATCGGGTGAGCGGTACAGTACCTCGGCAGCGAACAGCGCTCCAGCCAGCGGTGCTCGAAAGATGGCTGCAACTCCCGCCCCCATCCCTGCTGCCATCAGGATACGCCGTTCTGCCGGACGCAGGCGAAGCAAGTTGCCAAGGAATGAACCGAAGCCCGCCCCAATCTGGGCGATTGGTCCCTCTCGACCCCCGGAACCTCCTGTGCCGATGGTCAAGGCACTGGCGATGATCTTCACGAGCGGAACCCGTGGGCGAATCTGCCCCTGGTGATGATGGTAGGCAGCGATGGCAGCGTCCGTACCGTGCCCTTCCGCTTCAGGTGCCAAGGTGTAAACGAGAAACCCGCTGAGTATTCCTCCCACGGTCGGAATAATCAGCAGCAGCCAAGGACGCAGCGTTCCAGCGGTTTCGCCGAACAGGGACGGTTCTCCGCCTGGGGAGTGGGGATGGTAGCCAGCTACGCCATCGAGCGAAAAGCGAAAAACGACCTGACACGCCGCATAAAAAACGATGGCCCCGATACCTGCAATGATGCCCACGACCAGCGACAAGCCGAGCACACGGGCCTGGGGTCGAAGACGCTTGTGGCTGAGTTCCAAGAATTCAGGGAACCAGCGCAGAGGATGGGAAGGAGCAAGGGCTTCTGATTTGCGGCCCTGGTTCACGTGGTAGTTTTCTCGCATCAACACGGTTCGAGTCGATAAGCCGAGCGAGGGCGAACGTTAGAGTATCTTAGACTGTCAGGGAGTAAATGACCAAAACTCATTTCTCAACCAAACCACAGGCATCCAGCGCCATGATTGCGTAGGCTGTCCCAGCGTTCGTAATGTAATGCCCCTTATCATTGTTGAGCGAACGAGTGAACCAGCAACCCGAAGTGCGCTGGTTGCTCTTGAGCCAGGTGATGCCGCGTTGGATGCGTTCATCGTTCGTCGGCACTCCTGCCTGTCGCAAAACGTAGATGACGAGGCCCGTTCCGTAGCCATCGCTGGGAGCTTGCTTGTCATTCGGCGAACCGTCATGCCGTTTCCAATCACCCAGCGATGGCAAGCTCCAGCCGCCGTCCTCGCGTTGTAATGTGAACAGTTCAATGATCGTGCCGTCACGGCCGGCTGGTGTCATCAGACCATCGACCTTGAGCGATGCCCACAGCAGCATGGTCCTGTGATGCAGGTTAGGAGGCCGGTTAGCCTGGAAATACTTTCGCAGTTTGTCCAGACCTTGCCTTGCCGCGTCGGACTGAGCATAGCCTTCGGGAGCGCTGCCGGCAGCGAGTGCGGCGAAGGTCGCTCCATAGTAATCATCATGTTCCAGCGGTGACCAATCGCACTTGAGCCAGTCCCAGGAGCCGTCAGCGCGTTGCAAGGTCCACATTCTATCGAGAGCTTTGCGTGTCGATGGATGCAGCTTACCGGTGGCCTGCGCAGCATCATTGCCGCACCGATAGCTCCATCGGCCCGGCAGCAGGAAAACACCCGTCGATCGCCGCGCGTTTTCAAGAAGTTCATCAACGTGCTTACGATCGAACCCCACGCCTTTCTCTCCGAACAAGCGGATAATTGCCTCCGCCGCCGCCGGATCGCCTGCCAGCCCGGCCTTTTTCACCAAGAACCTTGCCTGACCCGAAAACACTACGTTGTCATCAATCCATTTATTTATAATGGGCACCACAATCCGGTCCACGGCCTGCGCGTTGGCCGCGGCTGCGGCAAGGTTT
>CAWDRY010000061.1:0-21404 GCA_963804745.1 uncultured Gemmataceae bacterium | reverse complement strand
TCCGTCGCAATGGGCGCTACGCGCGGGTCGAGGGCCATGAGAATGCCAGCACGCTGTCGCAAGGCCCTGACAGCATAGCGGCATTCGGCCACAAGCTCGTCCTGGTTGTGGCCGACTTTCACCAGGGCTTCCGAGTAAGCCTTGCAGCGCTGCAAGGCATCGGGGCCTTCGTAACCAAGCACGTTCTTGCGGAATTCCTCGTTGATTTTGACCACGTCCGCCGGCGTCTTGATGTGGGCAGGCGCGCTTCCATGCGCTTGTCGATCTCCTGGTTGAGCTTCTCCAGCTCGGTGATGGAATCGGCCAGCTCAGGATGGGCCTTCTTCTGCTCGGCCAGGTAGTCGCGCATCGTGTGGCCGAATTCGACATACTGTGTGATTCGGCTGCGGACGTACTTGACGAACGTCAGGCCGGCGTCAAGGGTCTTATCCACGTCGGCGCGTTTCTCTTGTTGTTGCTTCTTTTCGTAAATGGGGTTGAGCTTGTCGCGCACGTGACACGTCGGCATGCCCTGCCAGCCGATGATGCGCTGGCCTTCCAGGTCGAGAAGCTGCTCGCAAGGACCGACTCCCAGGGTGTTACGCATCACGTCCACCACCGTGTAGGCGTCAAGCGGCGTCTGCTTCACACGGTTGAGCGGATAGATGACCGTCGTGCCCTGGAACTTGAGCACACTGCTCTGGAGCGGCTGCAGATAGGCTTTCTGGTCGAAGTCGGACCAGCACGGGTACTGGATGCCGCCCAGCATCATGAGGTGGTGATTACGGCTGCTGCCGATACTCTCTTCGCCGCTGCCCAGGAACGACGGCTTGGTGTACGAACCGCCCTTCTTGTCTTGCAGAAGCATTTGCCAACTATCGGTCGATGCATCGGTGCGCGGGAAATCGACGCGCCAGTCGGCTGGGAACGGCTGCTTCCAGTCCAGCGGGATGACCTTGCCCGCGTCGCCGGCCTTCAGGTCGTGCGTGTGCCAGATGTTCGGGGCTTCCAGGAGGGCTACCCACACCTTCTTGCCCTCGAAGCCGATCTCGGACGCGCTGATGATGCGCTTGTCACCCGCGCCGGTGAGTGTGACCTTGACGTCCTGCTGGCGGTTCTCGAAAACGCACATGGCGATGGCGTCGCCGTGGGCGGTCAAGTGCAGGACAACGTTCTCACTGGGCAACTCAGCGGCGGCCACCGGGAGATTGGTGGCATCGACCGTGATGTCGTCGGCAAAGAAATCGGGGAGGACGACGAATCGGCCGGGACAATCGACGTGCAGCTTGCCGGCCCCGGCGCCTGGCTCGGCTTGAATGAAAGCATCACCACGCTTGATGCGGAACTTACCGGCGACTTCGGCGCCCTTGGCGGTCTTGAACGATGCCTCCCAACAAGCACTCTCCTTGGTGTTCTCGACAAGGGCGATGCGTTCCAGGCGAGCGGCCGGCTCTCCCGCGGCGGTTACCAGGCGCAGTCCGAGCCGGGCAACGACGCTGTGGTCAGGCTTCACGGCATAGACTTCCACGGCCGAAGCCTGCTTGCGGAGCACGGCGATAATCCGGCCGTTGCTGATGACGGCATCACCCTTGAAGGAGTCGGCAGTTTTGTCTTGAGGAATGTGCGGCCATTTGATCTCGCCCGCAAAGGCTGCCGGCGCCAGAGCCTCCGCGGAAGGCTTGCCGGTGTCCCAGACGATGAGACCGGATGCGGGTTTGGTCTCTGGGTGGGGGGCCGGCTCGGCGCTCCACGCTACCGTGACGAGGGACAGTATTGACACAACACACAGAACGCGGCAGCATCTCATCAGACACCTCTCTTCCAATGATGTAGGTTAGGCTTTCAGCCTGACCGTCGGGCTGAAAACCTAACCTACCAATGGTATTGTTCTTGGGGCACTTTGCCAATTCTCTGACTGGAAGCCTCCTGGTTGGATGGTATTCAGGCAGGTCTGCTGTGAGGTGTCGATTATACACAGAAGACCGTGAGAATACCACCTTTCCGTGCTGCCCCCCTCGCCAACCACCTCGCGATGAGTTATCCTTTCCTTGACACGATGGGAGAAGATGGGGTATTTATAATGGAACTGACCAGTCAGTCCGAATTCGGCCAAGGGGGCTAATTCATGCCAGACATGAATCGATATATGTGGTTGATTGCGTTGTTGGTGTCATCTCTTTCGCTTGTTGGCTGTGGCAAAACACAGCCAAAGGGCGATGGGCAAGGACCTCCGGAGGTGGTGGTAACATACCCGGTCATTCAGGAGGTCACCGACTTCGAGGATTTCACCGGGCGAACAGATGCGGTTCGCACCGTGGCTGTGCGCGCCCGCGTCCAGGGCTATCTCGACAAGTTCTACTTCAAGGAAGGGACTGAAGTCAGCAAGGGAACGGACATAGGACCGGCGCATGTCGTCATCCAGGGACTGGGGCGCAGGCAACTGCGCCAGCCGGCGTGCCGGCGGGTTCGCTGCTACTAACGGTCGTCGCCGCCAATGTCGCTCAAGCTGACGGATTCTTGCTTGACAAGACCGTGTTGTGTGAGATCGACCCGCGTTTGTACAGGGCCGCTTTCCAGCAGGCCGACGCCAATGTCCAACTGGCCCAGGCAATCTTGCAAGGCAAGGAACTAGATTACAAACGTGCCCGCGAACTCCGACCCTCAGGGGCCATCAGCCAGGAGGATTTGGACCAGAAGACTTACGACTGGAAGCAGGCGATACAAGCCGTCGAAGTCGCCAAAGCTGCCCGGGATACCGCAGCGCTTAACCTGGCGTTTACCAAGGTCACTGCGCCTATCAGCGGCCGCACGAGCCGGATATTGACCGACCCGGGCAACCTGGTCAAGGCCGACGACACAGTCGCTCACCACGATCGTATCCCAGGACCCGATCTACGCCTACTTCGACGTGGACGAGCGCACCATGCTGCGCATCCGCCGCCTGATTCGCGTGGGCACCGTCAAATCCCACACGGAAGTGAAGATGCCCGTCTGGCTCGAGCTTTCCGACGAGACCGGCTTCCCCCATAAGGGGACGATCAACTTCGTGGACAACGCCAATGACCCATCCACTGGCACGCTGCACGTGCGCGGGATCTTCCCCAACCCCGATCGTCTGCTTTCACCCGGCCTGTTCGTCCGCATCCGCCTGCCCATCGGCCATTCTCACAAGGCGATCCTTGTTCCCGAGAAAGCCCTGCAAACCGACCAGGGGCAGAAGTTCCTGTACGTCGTCAACGCCGTGAATGGCAAGGAGGGAGTGGAGTACCAGGTGGAATACCGGGCGGTGAAGGTTGGCATGCTGCGGGACGGCATGCGTGTGATCGAGACCGAGAACCTGAAACCGGGAGAGAAAGCGAAAGCCATCAAGTTGGATGAGAGAATCATTGTGAGCGGCTTGCAGCGCGTCCGTAACGGCGCCAAAGTCAGCCCGAAGGAGGCGGAGCCGGCAGCTCCAGACCGGGCGACAAGGTGACAAGGTGACAGGGTGACAGGGTGACAAGAAGAAAGGATGAAGGATGAAGGATGAAGCAAACCAAGACAACATGTGGCGGTAAGCCAGATGAGTGAGAAGGGAAAACGAACCATGGATTTGAAAGAAAGGACCAAGCAGGGCGCGGGTGAGGCATGAAGGATGATTTCTGATTCATCCTTCATCCTTCATCCTTCATCCTTTTCAAGCATGTTCTCGCGTTTTTTCATTGATCGGCCTATTTTCGCTTCGGTGATATCGATTCTCATCATCCTGGCCGGCGTCTTTTCCTATCTCAGGCTGCCCATCGCGCAATATCCGCTGATCACGCCGCCGACTATCGTCGTGTCGTGCAACTACCCGGGCGCCAGCGCCAGGGAGGTGGCCAGGGACGTGGCCGCCCCCATCGAGCAGGAGGTGAACGGCGTCGAGAACATGCTGTACATGTCATCGCAGAGCGCCAACGACGGCTCGTACAGCTTGACGGTCACCTTTCAACCCGGCGTGAAGCTCAATTTCGCGCAAGTGCTCGTGCAGAACCGCGTCAACCGGGCTGTGCCGCGACTTCCACAGGTTGTCCGGCAAACCGGCATCACCACGCGCAAGCGCTCGCCCGACATCTTGCTGTTCGTCAGCGTCATCTCCCCCGACGGTTCCCGCGACAATTTGTACCTGAGCAATTACGCCAACTTGATGCTCCGGGACGAGATTGCTCGCATCGACGGCATGGGCGATGTCTTTCTCTTCGGCGGCCAGGATTACAGCATGCGCGTCTGGGTCGATCCCGGCAAGCTAGCCGCCCGGAACATGTCGGCCGGTGATGTCGTCAAGGCTTTGAATGAGCAGAACGTCTCGGTGCCGTGCGGGTTCGTCGGCCAGCAGCCGGTACCCGACGGCCAGATGTTCCAGATACCCTTGCGGACACTGGGCCGGCTTCGCGAGCCGGAGCAGTTTGCCAACATCATCCTCAAGCAGACGCCGGACGGCCGGGTGGTGTACATGAAAGACATCGGCCGTGTCGAGCTGGGACCCAAAAGTTTTGACGTCCTTGCCCGGCTGGACGGCAAGCCGGTTGTCAACATCGCCTGCTTCCAGCTCCCTGACGCCAATGCCCTGGACGTCGCCGATCTGGTCCGCGCCAAGATGAAGGAGTTGAGCCCGTACTTCCCTCCAGGTGTTGACTACGAGATCGACTACGACACCACGCCCTTCATCCGCGAGTCGATCTACGAGGTGCGTCGCACGCTGATCATGGCCGTGGTGCTGGTGGCGGTGGTGGTGCTGGTGTTCTTGCAGAACTGGCGCGCGGCGCTCATCCCTCTGATCGCGGTGCCGGTCGCCATCATCGGCACCTTCGCTGCCATGGCCGCCCTGACAGCTTTCGGCCAATGGATGCAATGGGCCTCATTCCAGTTCAGCATCAACAACCTTACCCTGTTCGGGCTGGTGCTGGCCATTGGCATCGTCGTGGACGATGCCATTGTTGTCGTCGAGGCGGTCGAGCACCACATTGAGTTGGGCATGCAGCCGCGTGCCGCGACGATCCGGGCCATGGAGCTGGTCTCCGGCCCCATTGTCGCCATTGCCTTCGTACTCTGCACCGTGTTCCTGCCCTGTGCTTTCATTTCGGGCATCATCGGCGGCTTCTTCCGCCAATTCGCGCTGACCATTGCCGTCTCGACAGTGCTGTCATGCTTCAACTCATTGACGCTCAGCCCGGCCCTGGCGACGCTGCTGCTCAAACCGCGGAAGAAAGGGAGCTACGCGCCGCTGCCGCGGTTAGTGTACATTCTGGCCGCGGGCGGGGCTGCCGCGCTATGGCTGGGACCGTGGTTAAGCCCCTGGCTGGACCCCGTATTGCTCAATCTTGCCGGAAACCTGTCCCAGGAGCTCCAGGCCAGCCTCAGCCGGTTTGACGTGACATACGTCACGCGGGGAATGCTGGCCGTCCTGGGAGGTGTGGCCGGCGCCTTGCTGACCTGGCTGGTCAACCAGGGTCTGGGGCTGGCACTTCGTCTTGTTCAACATGGGGTTCGATCTGGCCCGTGGGATCTATGTGCGGCTGGTCGGTTTGGCTCTGCGCGGCAGCGTCGTTGTGCTGCTGATCTATGCTGGACTGATGGCACTCACCGGCCTGGGCATTTACCGCCTACCTGTAGGCTATATTCCGGCCCAGGACAAGGGCGAGCTGCGGATAGCGATTCAGCTGCCCGACGCCACGGCGCTGGAGCACACGCGCGAGGTTGTGGAGCAGGTGGATGGCATCTTGCGGAGGAAGGACGAAGACGGGAGGAGCGTCTTCGGAGTCAGGCACGTCATTGGCATTTGGGGGAGTTCGTTTGTCATTCAGGCGAACGGCTCCAATTTCGGCCAGATATTCGTCATGCTGGACGACTACCGTGTACGCCGCGAACGTAACCTGAGCATCGACAAGGTTATCAAAATGGTGTCTGCCAAGATCGCTCAGGAAGTGCCGGATGCCAGGGTAACGATATTCCCGCCGCCACCGGTGGCCGGCCTCGGCACGGCCGGCGGTTTCCAGTTCATGGTTGAGGATCGCGGCAGCCTGGGTCTGGATGCTTTGCAAGACGTGTCGGCCAACACCGTTGCCAAGGGCAACGATCCGAATGTGACACGGGGCCTGACCGGACTCATGACCGTGTACCGGGCCAATGCCCCACAACTGGAGGTGGAAGTCAACCTCCACCAGTGCCAGCTGCGCGGCGTGAACAGCAAGGACGTCTATGACACCTTGCAAATCTACCTGGGCTCGCTGTACGTCAATGATTTCAACAATTTTGGCCGAACCTGGCAGGTCATCGTGCAGAGCGAGGCAGATTCCCGCAGCCGGATCGAGGACGTCAAGCGTATCATGGTGCGGAACAAGCAAGGAGACATGGTGCCGCTAGGCTCCGTGGCCGAGATCAAGGAGATCAACGGCCCGCTCATCTTGACGCGCTATAATCTGTACCCAGCCGCGGCCATCCGAGGCAACACGCTGCCCGGATACAGCTCCGGCGACGGCATCAACATGATGGAGCAATTGGCCGAGGAATCGTTGCCCAGGGGCATGTCCTATGAGTGGACCGAGATCGCCTACATGCAGGTGTTGGCCGGCAATACCGCGTGGCGGCTTCTCGCCCTGGCCGTGCTCGGCGCCTTCCTGGTACTCGCCGCCCTGTACGAGAGCTGGTCCTTGCCCCTGGCTGTAATCCTGGTGGTGCCCGTGTGCCTGCTCGGATCGGTGGCGGGCGTGGCGGTGGCGCGCTCCGACATCAATGTGTTCACCCAGGTCGGCATGGTGGTACTGATTGGCCTGGCCAGCAAGAACGCCATCCTGATCGTCGAGTTTGCCAAGCATCGCCGGGCCGAAGGCCTGCCGCGAGCCCAGGCGACCGTGGCGGCCTGCGAGCTGCGTTTCCGGCCCATCATGATGACCTCGTTCGCTTTCATCCTGGGCGTGCTGCCGTTGCTGCTTGCCACGGGCGCCGGCGCCGAGATGCGGCGAGCGTTGGGGACGGCCGTGTTCAGCGGCATGCTGGGCGTGACGTTCCTGGGCATCCTGCTGACACCGGTCTTCTTCACCCTCATGAACCGGCTCAGCGAGTCGCCCGTGTTCGCGTCGCGGGTCATGCATGTGGTGACCTTGATCTTTTACTGGGCCTTTGTGGTGCTGACACTGGGCCTGGCCTGGCTGTTGCCACAGTTGCTGCACTGCGGTCGAGCCAGAGCCTCAACGTCCCGCCACACTGCCTCCGGAGCAAACTGCCGAAGTCAACCCTATATCGGCGGGGGTTAACCCCGCCGCTCGCAGGTCTGGTTCGGAGCGCTCAGGGGAAGACACATAACGGCCCGCCCAAACACGACCCGCAGATTCCTCCACCGGCCACACAGCCAGGCGATGGCCACTTGAGGCGTAGGGATGACCAGGAGCCTAACAACCAATGAACGACTGTAAATGGGGACACTTTGATTGGTGAGGTCCGGGGCCGTAGCGTTCCCGTTTAACGACGCTTCGTAGAAGCGTATGCCCTCACGCTTCTGCACGTTCCCGTTTAACGACGCTTCGTAGAAGCGTATGCCCTCACGCTTCTGCGAAGCGTCGCTAAACCTGCGGGCTCGGACGGTTGCAAAGTGTCCCCATTTACGCCTAATGACGTGAGGAGAGATTGTGTTTTCGCGATTTTTCATCGACCGTCCGATCTTCGCCGGGGTGCTATCCATCATCCTCGTGCTGGCTGGGGGTGTCTCCTGGTGGTGGCTGCCGAAAACGCAGTACCCGGAGATCACGCCGCCCACGGTGGAAGTGGCAGCCTTTTACCCTGGCGCCAACGCCGAAGTAGTGAGAGACACGGTGGCTGCGCCGGTCGAGCAGCAGGTCAACGGCGTGGAGAACATGCTCTACATGTCCTCGCAGTGCGCCAACGACGGCACTTACAAGCTGACCGTCAGTTTCAAGGTAGGCATCGACCTGAACATGGCCCAGGTGCTGGTCCAGAACCGGGTCAACCTGGCGGCCCCGGTGCTGCCGGTCGAGGTCAATCGCCGCGGCGTTTTGGTCACCAAGAAATTGCCCAGCACATTGATGATCGTCAACCTGTTCTCGGCGGACGGCAGCCGTGACAATCTGTACTTGAGCAATTATGCCACCATCCAGCTCCGCGACGAATTGGCCCGGCTAGCCGGTGTCGGCGACATCAGCTATCTGGGACAGCGCGACTACAGCATGCGGCGTGTGGCTAGACCCGGAGAAGATGGCCGCCCGCCATCTGTCGGTCGGCGACGTTGTGGCGGCCATCGAAAACCAAAACATTCAGGTGGCAGCCGGTCAGATCGGCCAGCCGCCCGTGGCGCGGGGGCAAGTCTTCCAGTACATCATGACCGCGCAGGGCCGGCTGACCAACGAGGACCAATTCGGCGACATCATCATCAAGTCCGAGCAGGAGCGGAACGTCCACATCCGCGACATCGGCCGGGTAGAGCTGGGCGCCCAGGCCTATGACCAGATTTGCACTCTGAACGGCAAACCGTCGGTGGCCCTGTCGGTCTACCAGCTGCCCGGGTCCAACGCCCTCGACACCGCTAAACTGGTCCGGGCCAAGATGGAAGAACTCAAGCTGCGTTTCCCGCCGGGCGTGGATTACCGTATCGTTTATGACACAACGCCGTTTATCCAGGAGTCGATCAACGAGGTCTACAAGACGTTGTTCATCGCGGTCATCCTGGTGGCCATCGTCGTGCTGATGTTCTTGCAGAACTGGCGTTCGGCATTGATCCCCCTGATCGCGGTGCCCGTGGCCGTCGTCGGCACCTTCGCCTTCATGGCGGCCGTGGGGTTCAGCTTGAACAACCTGACGCTGTTTGGCTTGGTGCTGGCCATCGGCATCGTCGTGGACGATGCCATTGTGGTCGTCGAGGCCGTCGAGCACCACATCGAGCACGGCATGAAGCCCGCGCGACGCGGCCATTCTGGCCATGCAGCAGGTGTCCGGGCCGGTCATCGCCGTCGGCCTGGTGTTCGAGCGCGGTGTTTGTGCCCTGCGCCTTCATCACGGGCATCATGGGGCAATTCTTCCGCCAGTTCGCCGTCACCATTGCCGTCTCGACGGTTATCTCGGCGTTCAACTCACTGACCCTCAGCCCGGCGCTGGCGGCCCTGCTGCTGCGGCCGCGGCGGAAGGGTGTCTATGAGGCCCTGCCGCGGGTCGCCATTGCCTTGATCGGCGGCTGGATAGGTTTCTGGATCAGTGGGATGTGGCCGGTGGTTGACGATCAGCAACTGCCGGTCGCTACAAACTTGCGAAGTCTTGTAGACTTAGGCAGGTTGCTTGGGCTACTGATCACTGCCCACTGGCTACAGATCATTGCCACGCTGGCAGGGGCTTTGGCCGGCTGGGTCTTCGGCCGGCAACTCAACACCCTGCTCGGCGCCTCGTTCCGGCTATTCAACATCGGCTTCGACTACTCTGCCGGCCTCTACACGCGGGCGGTCGGCGGCATGCTCCGCATCAGCGTGCTGGTATTGGTCGTTTATGGCGGGCTGCTCTTCCTGACCTACGGGGGTATCACGCGGACCCCCACCGGTTTCATCCCGGCCCAGGATAAGGGCTATCTCCTCGTCAACCTGCAACTGCCCGACGCCTCGTCGGTGCAGCGCACCGAGAAAGTCGTGCAGCAAATCGAGACCATTGCGGCGCGAACGCTCGGCGTCAAGAATCGCGTGGCGGTCAGCGGCCAATCCCTGCTCTTGAACGTGAACGCCCCCAACTTCGGCTCGATGTACCTGATGCTCGACGATTTCCACGACCGCCTGGCCCCGGAGCGGCTCCTGGAGAAGAAGAAGAAATTGCGGGAAAAAGAACGAGCAGACAACGCGGGCTCGTCTTCGGCCGGGCGGCTCACGGAGGAAGAAGTTGCCGCCGAGCTGGAAAGGGACCGGAACTTCTTGAGCAAGCACGCCGATCTGTCCGCGGATGCCATCGCCGAGCGCTTGCAAGAAGAGTTCGACAAGGAAATCCCGGATGCCCAGGTCCACGTCTTCGGAGCGCCGCCGATCGAAGGTTTGGGGACGGCCGGCGGCTTCAAGATCGTGATCCTGGACCCTCGTGCCGCCGGAACGGACGTCCTGCAAAAAACGGCAGAGAAGGCGGTCAGCAGCGGCAAGGACAACAGCGGCTTGCAGGGACTATTCACCAGCTTCCGGGCCAACACACCCTGGCTGTACCTGGACATCAAGCGCGACCAGGCCAAGGTGATGGGCGTGTCAATGGACGAGATATTCAATACGTTGCAGGTCTATCTGGGGTCGCTGTACGTCAACGACCTCACGGCTTTCGACCGGACGTGGCAGGTGAACATGCAGGCGGACGGGACCTTCCGCCGTGATGTCAAGGACCTGAAACGGCTCCAGGTGCGCAACGACCGCGGCGGCATGGTGCCGCTGGGCAGCGTGGCTGAACTCACGGACATAAGCGGCCCGGTCATGGTGATGCGCTACAACATGTACCCGGCCGCGGCCATCAACGGCAGCGCCGCGCCGGGCGTCAGCTCCGGCCAGGCCATTCGGATGATGGAAGAGGTTGTTCAGCAGGATCTGCCCCCGACAATGCGTTACGAATGGACGGAACTGGCCATGTTACAGTTGCAGACCGGCAGTACGGCAATATGGGTATTCGCGTTTGCCGTGGTACTTGTCTTCCTGGTGCTGGCCGCCCAGTACGAGAGCTTATCGTTGCCGCTTGCCGTTATCCTCGTCGTGCCCATGTGTCTGCTCTTTTCCGTGGCCGGGGTGATCATGGCGCGGATGGACATCAACATCTTCACGCAGGTCGGCTTTGTGGTCCTGGTGGGCCTGGCATGCAAAAACGCTATCCTGATCGTCGAGTTCGCCCGGGCGCGGCGCAACCGTGGCACGCCCAGCTACGAGGCGACGCTGGAAGCCTGCCAACTCCGTCTGCGGCCGATCATGATGACCTCCTTTGCCTTCATCCTCGGCGTCGTGCCGCTGATGATCTCGGAGGGAGCCGGCGCCGAAATGCGCCGGACCCTGGGCACCGCCGTGTTTGCCGGCATGCTCGGAGTGACGCTGTTCGGCATCTTCCTGACGCCGGTGTTTTATTATGTGATTCAGTGGTTGAACGATAAGCGAGCGAGTGCGCCACCGCTGACGGTAATGCCGGCGGGAGAGGGAAATAGGGAGAATGAAGATTGATGATTGAAGATTGAAGAAGTCGGCGACTGCTTGCGGAAATCACGCAGGTCACGTATAGTGCATCCAGGAATATTGAAGACTTTGGGGCGATTCGAGCATGATCCTCACCAAAACCAAAACGAAGATAGGCCCTCAGCATCACGGACGCAAGATGTCCCTCAAGGCATTCGAATTTGCACCGGTCGAGGATGATTACATTTATGAACTGGCAAGGGGGTACATTGTCGTGTCGGAAGTTGCCAATTTTGCTCACGCACGGCGGACTGCATTCATTCGATCACGTTTGGGTCATTATCACGTCGAGAACCCCGGCTGCCTCTATGAAATCCTTGGCACGATGGAGTGCAAAGTGCTCATCCCGGACTGGGAGAGCGAGCGGCATCCCGATATCGCCGTCTACCTCACGCCACCAGGAAACCGGAAGGGTCGCACGATGTGGCGCACCTGGTTACCGGACTTGATCGTCGAAGTGGTGTCGGATAGTTCCCGCGATCGCGATTATACGGAGAAACGGGACGAATACTGGGCGCTTGGCGTCAAGGAATACTGGATCGTGGACGCGAAGCTCGAGCAGGTGCTGATCCTGAGGCGCGGCCGATCACAGTGGACGCAGAAGACGCTCGGCTCCGCGGATGTCTGCGAGACGAAGCTGCTGCCGGGGTTCAAGCTGTCCTGCCGGGCCATTTTCGAGGCGGCGGAAGAGAGTGATTAACAGCCCGATTGTGGAGTGCTCTTGTGGCAGCCTCGATTCTCCTGCCGGCCCGGCGAAATCGGCGCTATGCTTACGTTTTCGGCTTGCGGGAAGAGATATCCAAACTGGCCTTGACGTCTTTCATGAGCAGATAGAGACGGAAGGGATCGGTCGGAGACGGCTCGAATCCAAACCGCTGATAAAACGCCTTTGCGCCCTCGTCCTTGGCGTGGACCATGACGGCACGACAACCGACGATGTCGGCCGCCGCAACGGCCCGTAAGAGTGCATCTTTCAACAGTCCTGTGCCCAGTCCCTCGCCTTGCTCAGTGCAATCCACTGCCAACCGAGCCAGCAGGATAACAGGCACAGGGTGCGCGGCCAACCCTTTTGCTACCCGCGCCGGCGTTTCCTCCCGTCGCGCCGAGGCGGCGGCCAAGGTGTAATAGCCGACAACGCACTCCCCGCGTGTGGCCACATAGGTCCGCACCGATTGGTTCCGCTGGTTTTGCAGAGCGAACTTCTTGAGATAGTTGTTCAATGCCGGCACGTCGCAGTCGAACGCGGAAAGGTCGTGCCGCGCATCGAGTGGGACCGGATCATTGAGCGGCGGCTTTTCCATGTCCATCAAAGACGCTCGCTTCCGTGAGGAGTTTCTTGAGCGCCGGGATTTGCCGTGGCGGCGCATCGAGGGCTTTGCAGAAGGCATCCCACTCCACTGGCGGCATGACGATATCCACCTGTTCCGCGAGCACCTGCTGGGCGGCCTCGTAGGCGTGTTCCAGCATGAAGTTGCTGAGACTTGTCCGGCGCAGTTCCGCGGCGCGAGCGAGCACGGCCTTCTGGGCCGGTCGTAACCGAAGCTGGACTTTGGTCGCCTTCAAGGTGGATAAAGTCTTTGGCTTGGTTTTGCGCATGGTTAATCTTGCTCCTTCCTCTCCTGTATCCTACCATCCTGTACGCACATTGTCCATACAAAGCCTCTAGCCTGGGCACGGGCCGGTCATTACCAGTTGAACTCCGCTTGACACAGCCGGCGATTTCCAGGTAAACCACCCGCGCAACCAGCCTGATGCACTTCCCAAAGACGTCCACCTTTCCCATCCTCGGCAAGAAGGGCAAATGACATGAGGTACGCGATTTCTTTGCTGGCTTCCGCCGTAATGGCGGGAGGTCTTCTCTTTACCCAGGCTTTCGGCCATCCACCACCACCGCCACCCACGCAAACCTCCGTCGCGGGCTGTTCCTTTTCACCCGACGGCAAATTTGTGCTGGTCATGTACTCCACTTGCGGTTCGGTTGGCAGCAATCACTCTCTCCTGTACGACATGACCAGTGGCAGAGAAATCCGCCGATTAGACCCGTTGGGCTGCTGGTTCGGGAGCAGTTTTTCATCACCGGCTCCCTTCTTGCCGGATAGCCAGCGCATGCTTTGGCCTGGAGAAGTGAGTGGGTATTCCCAGGAACAGACCCAGGGGCTGGCAGTCAAGGATGTGACCCGCACAGAAAGCGTTCGCGCTTTGGAAAGCCCACCTAAGGGAACGAGTATGGTGACGTGCATCGCCGCGTCCGGTGACGGCAAGTTTGCACTTGCAGGTTATGACAACGGCACGCTCCGTTTATGGAATGTGGAAACAGGCAAATTCCTGCGAACCTTCGACACGGGCGCATTAGCGGACAATTCACGGGCCAGGGTTGCTGCCATCACCTTCTCCCCGGATGGCAAAAAGGCGCTGTCCGGCGGAGGATCGCTGACTCTCTGGGACGTGGACACCGGCAAGGTGATTCGGTCCTCGGCCAATGATGCAAGCACGATTCGCATTCCCATCGTGTGGGGCAGTCGCTTCGCCTTTTGTCCTTCCGGGAAGTATGCCGTTACCGACAGCTACTGCGAGAGCAGGGTGCGAGGGACCGGCAAGGAGTGCGCGTTATCCCTCTGGGAGATCGACACCGGCAAAGAAGTGCGCACTTTTGAGAGCGATATGAGCTGTTTGGCGTTCACGGCGGATGGAAAGTATCTGCTATGCACGCGCTCGGATGACAGGGGATACAACTGGCTCGTAATGTACGAAGTCGAGACGGGCCACAGCGCGTGGTCGTGGAACCTGGGTCCGGATCGTTCAACGGACCACCGCTTCGTAGGCCTGTCTCCGCACGGCAGATTGCTGCTTTCCTCATCCGGAGAGGAAGTTCACGGCATGGGAGAGCAAAGTGACACCCTGCTCATCAAAGTTTGGGACGTGTGGAAAAAAAGCGAAATCCGGACGCTGCGCCAGCCGGCAAAGAGTTCGACGCCGCAGGCTTGGCAGTTCTGGAACAGGTAATGGAGCAGCGTTACGTGCATTGGCTTCAAACCTCCACAGTAATCTGCGCAGCAGCGCAAACTTGACGCCCTTGCGCGTTCTTATGGTAGATTGGAAACCTGCCCCACCTCAACACAGGATACCGTAGCATGAAACGCTTTCTCCCCCTGGCCATCATCTTCTTCGCCCTGACCAGCCCTGCCCGCGCCTACGTGGACTGTACCATCACCCTCGGCAAGATCGTCAGCGATTCGACCAATATCACGGTCCTGCAAGTGGACAAGGTCAGCCAGGACAAGCAGGTCATCATCTACAAGAAGATTGCCGACCTCAAGGGGCAGTCTGCTGCCCCCTCACCCCTACCCCTCTCCCCCGCGGCGGGGGAGAGGGGTAGGGGTGAGGGGAGCGCGCAGGAGGTCAAGCATTTCATCGGGCAGGGCTTCCATCCGCGCGAGCCGAAACTCGTCCTCGACTGGGCCGAGCCGGGGCAGATCGCCGTCTGCTTCCAAACCGACTCGGTCGCTCAAGTCTGCATCGGCCGGTACTGGTATGAGTGCTGCCCGCGTGAGGCGCCGTGGTGGTCGATGACCTGCGGGCGGTCCGATCTCGCCCTCGCTTACTTCGGCTCGGCGCGGAAACTGAGCAAATCTGTGCCGGACATCGTGGCCGGCAAGGAAGTCGTGGTCACCGCCGTGCAGTACAGCGCCGCCCAGGAGTACCGCAACCGAACCGACTTCAAGAGTGTGCTGCGCGGCAGCCAATGCCCGGTGACATACATCAAGGCCAGCCTGAAGATCAGCGGGTTCGTGCCGCTCATGGAAGCATCGTCGCGAGTTAAGCCGGGATCAGAAACGGTGAGCAAGGAAGAAATCGCCGAGCTGGTCCGCGCACTCAAGGCCGATGATCGCCATGCCAGGATCGAGGCTGCCGAGGAGTTGGCACTGCTCGGCCAGCAAGCCTCGCCGGCTCTGTCTGCGTTGAACGAGGCATTGAAAGATACAGACGGTCTGGTCCGTGTCCGGTCCGCGGAAGCGCTAGCGGCGATCGGCGGTCGCGACAAGGACGTGATACCGGTCCTTGTGGATGCGCTGCGGCGGGGCGAGCCGCGTGTTCGCCGGGCGGCCGTCGACGCGCTGGGCGATCTTGGCCCCAAGGCTCGTGAGGCCGTATCCGTTCTGGTGGCCACGCTCAAGGACCCCGATCCGAAGATGCGCTGGGCAGCCGCTGACGCTATCGGTCACATTGGGCCGGCGGCCGATGCTGCCGTGCCGGCACTCATAGAAGCATTGCGCGATCCTGAACTTCGCAGTACGGCAGCGGACGCACTGGGCTGGCTCGGACCGAAAGCGCAGATCGCTGTGCCGCAACTCACGGCCCTGGCCGAAAAGGGCGATCCGCAAACCCGGCGCATCGCCGCCTGGTCGCTGGTGCGGATCGGCGTCGGCACGCGGGCCGCGGTGCCAGTACTCGTTGAGTCGCTCAAGGATGCCGACTGGAGAATCCGCCGCGACGCCGCTGCCTTCTTGTGGGAAATCTACCCGGAAGCCCGCGATGCCGCACCGGCCCTGACCGAGGCGTTGCGCGACCCGCATTCTTATGTTCGCTGGCCGGCCGCCGGTGCTCTGGTGTCGATTCTCGGCCCCGACGCCAAGGCCGCGCTGCCGGTGTTGCTGGAATCGTTGCGCGACAAGGACGATGTGTTCACGCGCCGTTATGCACCGGCCCTGCTGGCAGCGCTAGGTCCGTCGGCCCGCGATGCCCTGCCGGCACTGACGGAAGGGCTGCAAGACCCCGACCCGGACGCTCGCCGTTGTGCCGCCATCGCGCTGGGCCAGATCGGTCCGGAACCGCGGAAGATGATCCCCGCCATGATCGAGGCCCTTACGAAGTCCGAGCTTGCCTATGTGCGTACACAGGCGGTCATTGCCTTGGGGGATAGAGGGCCGGATGCGGAAGTGGCAGTGCCGGCTCTCGCGGCCGCGCTGAAGGACAAGGACCTGACGGTTCGCCGCGGCGCCGCCCGATCGCTGGGTCGCATCGGTCCGCAAGCCCGTTCGGCAGTACCGGCATTGCGAGAGGCACTGCAAGATGATGATGCAGCGGTCCAGGGCTGGGCAGGGGAGTCGCTGCGCTAATTGATCCACAGGGATTGATTCGGCAGGGTGGACAATGATCGTGCTGGAAACATCCGATCCGCCGGTCGTATTCGATGCCAAGACGAACACGCCTTACGTCCTGATTCGCAAGGACGATCCACTCATGGATGCTTACGGCGCCTGTGTCTCCAGGACACGCCGCCAGCGGCGCGGCACCGCCGCGAAGGCGGATTGATACGTCGCTTCGAGCGGAACAGGCACGTGCGCTCGCGGTCTCAAGAATAGCGGCATGTCGGCTAGCACGTCACCCACCGCAAGCCTTTCCACGTAAGCGCGCACGCCGAGATCGGATTCATACGCCGCCAGTGTCAACGGCTTGTCAGTCGGCGCAACGTAGCGCTGATTCGTGATCTCATCCCAGATGGCCCCGTGGATCCCCTGAGGATCTCGTGGTCCGGGCGGGTGCAGGTCGAGAATGAGGAGGTGAATCTGCTTGTCCAGCAAATCGGCTGCCTTCTCGACAAATACCCGCAAGGAGTGCCGTGTGTCCTTGTTGCCCGGCGACACAACTTCTACCATCGCCACGACCCGATCGCCGCTGACGTGCCGTACGGTGACGGTGTTCTGCTTGCGGTGGTAGAATTCCATGTCGGTCTCAGCGGTGAGCCTGATCTTTGGCGGAGCCAGCAGCACGGCCGTGCCGCCGGGTGACGATGATGTAAGGTCGCCGGCGTCGGCATCTCCATTCCGCTTCTCCTCCAGAGTCAGCACGTCGGGGCCGAAGCCTCCCGCGTGCTGCTCTGCCAAGGCATAGTAGTCAGGCGGTAACAACCCCGCGTTAAGCGTACCGCTTGATCTCCTCGATCCAGGCGTGATGGAAGTCGTGAAAAATGCCCGCCTCAACGCGGGTCCAGTCGTGTACCGGCATGGCTTGGACTCCTTGGATAGGAAGAGTTATCCAAGGTAATTATATTCCGACGGACAGTGAAAAGGAGGAGGAGCCGGCGCTGGGCCGGCTCCCCCGAACCGTTCCGTGAACGCCATTCAAAAGAGTCCCTGGCGGAGATGTTCGCTTCCTGGAACCCCGAACCATCGTCCGGGCCACCGTGTTAAGCAAGGGATGCAGCGTTCAGGAACGGCTATACGCCACACAGAGAAGCCGGCCCTTCCTGAGCCGGCATACAGGCTGCGAACCGCTGGTGGTCGTCCCCCACAAGCGCGGTCTTGGCTGCTTGTGTACGCGGGTCGAAGGTTTCGCGGACTGGCTCTCGACTTCTCCTTCGAGGCCGTGCAACAGAATTTGGAAGTCTTTCTGAAGCGCAGCCAGGGTCGATTTGGCCTCTTCGGTCAGGCCGGCATCGAATTGCAGGCGCAGCAGACCGAGACCGAGGCCGGTGGTCCTGAGCCGGTCGTTCAGACGGCGTGTAAACTGGTCATTCCCACGGGAATAGGTGAACATGGCGGCATCCTTTCAAAACGGCGACAGCTTTGTACATGGCGCTCGTCTTTGAGCGGGATACCTCGTCCATGAGGATAACAATTAGTGCCGACCCATTGACGGCGGGCCGGCGTCGGGCAAGGAACGTGAGGTGCGGCGAGGTGTTGCTCAGTAGCTGGTGTCCTTACCCTTCGGTGAAGACTGCCTTGAGCTTCACTACCGCGCGATTCCCTTCGCAGGAACGGCATTGTGCATTAAAGTGCAGCTGCTTGCAAGAGCAATTTGCGGACTTTTTGGATAAAATCGATGGTGCGCAAGAAACCCCAGAAAGGATGAAGGATGAAGGATGAATCAGACAAGATGCTCCAGGAACACTGGCCCGAAGCGTTAGCGAGGGCGGCTTCGCCCCTCGCTAACGCTTCGGGCCAGTGTGCTGCGGTGCATCTTTTTCATCCTTCATCCTTCATCCTTCATCCTTTTATGTAACTCACCACTCGCACACCAGCGCCGCCACATTTCTCGATAGGCCGCTTCCAGCCCGCGCGTGAAGGTCTTGCCGTCGCACAATGCCGAGTTGCGCACCCGCTCACGCAGACCGGCACGCAATTGCGCAAGCCGATCCAGGTCGCCGGTCAGTTGCGCTGCCAGGGCCACATACTTTCCCGGGGTCTCGGCGATCCATTCGGTGAGGCCTACGCTGGTGAGAATACTGGCCGCCATGCGCGCCGCGTGACGAGAGCCGTGCAGAGTCAGGAGTCGGCACTCCCATCCACAGCGCCTCGCAGGCCGTGGCGTGTCCGCTCCAGGGGAACGCATCGAGCAGCACATCGATCTCCCCATACAACTGAAAGTGTTCTGTCTCCTTGATCGGCCCGCCGCGCAGGTCGAGGCGCGTCGCCGGCAATCCCCCGCTCGATGAGTTCTCGCAGGAGGCGATCTCTGGTCGGCCCGGTCAATGTATGCCGAAACATGAACAGCCGGGCCGAAGGGATGCCAGCAACACGTCGCTCCAGAGATCGAGGACCTTGGCGTTGATCTTGGCCAGGTTGTGCAGCGAGCCGAACGTGAGCCGGCCGGTCTTGGTGGCAGGCAGCGGAACCACGGGCGGCACGTCCTCGGGTGGCGCATAACAGCAGAAGCAGCCCGGCAGACGCATCAGCTCCTCGCTGTGCTGAACCGGCTCGCCCGGTGGGTCGGCCACCGAGTCGGTTACGCAGTAGTCGATGGCGCTCAGGCCGGTAGTGTTCGGATAGCCCAAATAGGTCACCTGCACCGGCGCGGGCTTGCGAACGAAGGCTCCCAGGCGATTGTTGCCGGTATGGCCGGCCAGATCGACCAGAATGTCCACACCGTCCGCCCGGACCAGGTCCGCCAATTGTCCATCGGTCAGGCCGTATATGGACCGCCAGGCGTGGACATGACGCTGGAGCCGGGCCGTCATCACGTCGGCAACCGGGACCTCCGCGTAGCAAATCACCTCTACCTGAGCTGGATCATGATGGGCCAGGATCGGCTCCAGAAAGCGAGCAACGACGTGCCGCCGCAAATCTGGCGACACGTAGCCGACGCGCAGGCGCCGCTCCGGGTTACGGTCGTGACCGGCAGCCGGCTGAGCCTCCGGGTTTAACCAGGAGGCCCGCCCGCCGAGAACGCTTTCCCAGCGGCGGTGCTCCGCAAGCAGTGAGGCAGAGTCGATGCCAGGATCGTAGGTCAGGCAAAAGAGGAGGTTGCTGTGGGCCTCGACATAATTCGGCCGAGGCGCAACGCATCCCGCAAGGAGGTGATCGCTTCCGGCAGCCTGCCGCCTTCCGTGAACACGCTCCCCAGATTGTTGTGGGCTTCGGAATACCCGGGTCTGAGACGCACCGCCTCCCGAAAGCAAGCAATCGCGTCGTCGAGTTTCCCCTGCCGCTTGAGCACGGTGCCCAGATTATTGTGGGCCGCCGCATAGTCGGGTTTGAGGCGCAGACGCCTGCTGATGGCACGCCACCGCCTCTTCCCACCTGTCCTGCTCGCCCAGTGCGGCTCCCAGGTTGCTGTGTGCCTCGGCGAAATCAGGCTGGAAGTGCAATGCCTGGCGGTAGCTGGCAATGGCCTCGTCGAGCTTGCCTTGCCGTTTGAGCATGGCTCCCAGGTTGCTGTAGGCGCGTGCAAAATCCGGCCTCAGACTCAAAGCCCGCCGGTAGCAATTGATCGCATCCTCTTCTCGGTCCTGTGCTTGAAGCGCACAGCCCAGGTTGTTGTAGCCATCGGCATAATCCGGTTTGAGGCGGACTGCTTCCAGAAGCGTATTCACCGCCTCGTCCAGCTTGCCCTGCTCGGTCAGCGCGATGCCCAGATGGTTACGGGCTTCGACATGCTCCGGCTTGTGCCGCAGGGCCTCCTGATAACACGCCACGGCCTCGTCTAACTTGCCCTGCTCTTTGAGTGCCAGGCCCAGGTTCTGCGCACGTCGGCATTGGCCGGGAGCCGCTGGGCAGCCTTGCGCAGGCCGGCAATCGCCTCATCGAACTTGCCTTGTTGAATGAGCACGCTGCCCAGATTGGTATGGGCCTCCGCATAATCGGGCTTGTCAGCGCAGGGCAGTCTGGTAGCTGGCGGCTGCCTCGGCGAACTTGCCTTGATCGCGAAACAGGTTGCCCAGATTGTAATGCGTTCGGGATATTCCTTCTTGAGGCGCAAGGCTTCGCGATAACTGGCCTCGGCCTCCCGCCAGTCTGCCCTGGGCGTGATAGGCCGCGCCGAGATTGCAATGGAAAGGGCTGAAGATGGGGTTGGCGGAAATGGCCTTGTTGATGTACTCGACGGCCACCTCGTTCCGGCCGAGCTGATATGCCATCAAACCCAAAAGGTGCAGGGCATCGGCATGGTAAGGAAAAACCTGGAGGATTTGCCGGTAGAGTTGCTCCGCCTGCTGCAAGTTGCCGGCCTGGTGCTGTTGCATCGCCTGCGACAGCATTTCCGCGATGGTTGGCATGGTTGGTAACCTCGCAATCACTGGTACTGGTCAGGTGCTCCGGCAGGAATGAACCCGGTGGAGCGGAGGGGCCTTCCTTGGGCGGATAGCGACGATCAAAATTCATCGTCGTCGGGGTCATGGCCGATGTCCCGACGGCCATGCCCCTCGTCCATGGCGAGCTGGTTGCTGTAGCCGGCAATCTTAACCCAGAAAATGATAAACAACACGAGATTAACCAGACTCACGACACCTGAGACGCAGCCGCCAATCTGCCCCGTTTCCGTGGACAATCTTCCTCCAAAGGAGAATACCACGTAAACAATCTGGAGAACGGCAGTGGTCAGTGCGATACTCTTGCCGTAATCGCTACCATCGTCGCGACCGCGATCGCGAAATTCGTTCTGTAGCGAGCCGGGGACTCGAATGGCTACGAAGAATTGCCAGATGAGGCTGAAGATCGGGATCAACAGTAACCAGACCAGTCCAGGCTCCATCAAGCGATTGTGCGGAGAAACCCGGCTGAGAGCTTTTTGCAAAGTGAGAAGGTAGAAGACCGCGACAACGATTCCTACCACCAGGAGTACGACAAGAAAAACTACGATGAGGAGACCAAAACTCCGAGACTTGGCCAATTCATTGCCGTCTCTCCTTGGGAAAGATTCATGCGAGGCGAATGCCAAAATTGTATGAGCAGCGAAGAAGAACGCAAAGCACGGTTCTGACGCAGCCGCGTCCATCAAGGGGCCAAGCGCACG
>CAWDRY010000060.1:0-10371 GCA_963804745.1 uncultured Gemmataceae bacterium | reverse complement strand
GTTAACGGTTTTTTGAGCTTGGCAGGGATAGTTTACGCTTTCGGGATCGGTATTCGTTCACCTCCCCCCCGGCGGCACATACTTCGCCAGCCACGCGAAAATCTCCTTGTGCCAGTACTCACTGTTCTTGGGCTTCTGTACCCAGTGCCCTTCATCCGGGAAGTTTATCATCTTCGACGGCACGCCGAGCCGTTGCAGCGTCGTGAACAACTGCAATCCCTCCGCCACCGGCACGCGGAAGTCGAGATCGTTGTGGATGATCAGCATCGGCGTCTTGAAGTCCTTGGCGTAGCGATGTGGCGAGAATTTCTCATAGCTCTCCCGCTTGGCCCAGGGCGGTCCGCCATGCTCCCATTCGTCGAACCACAGCTCGTCGGTCAGCGCGTACATGCTGTCAAAGTTGTAGACGCCGCAATGCGTGATGAGCGTCTTGAACTTGGTCGTGTGGCCCTGGAACCAGTTCATCATGTAGCCGCCGAAGGATGTGCCCGCGGCGGCCATCCGGTCCTTGTCGATGTACGGCTGCTTCTCCAGGTAAGCGGCGCCGGCCATCAGGTCGTCGTAGCACTTGCCGCCCCAGTCGCCGCTGATCTCATCGACGAATTTCTGACCGAAGCCGGTGCTGCCGCGCGGATTCGGCATGGCGACGACGTAGCCCTGGGCAGCCCAGACCTGCGCGTTCCAGCGATAGTGCCACTCATCAGTCCACGCTCCTTGCGGGCCGCCGTGGACGAGATAGACGAGCGGCCATTTTTTCTTGGGATCGAAGCCGGGCGGTTTGAGGACCCACATTTGCATCTCCGCACCTTCGACTTTGACGGTCACACTTTCTGGCCTGGGAAGGTCCAATTCGGCAACCAGCTTTGCATTGGCCTGGCTGAGGTCTTTCGCCGCAGGTTTGCCGTCCAGCCTGGTAACGAACACTTCGGCGGGGCGGTCCAGTGCCGTCCGCGAAAAGGCGAGCATGGTCCCCTCCTTAGCGAGGGAGATCGAGTTGTTCGTACCGCCATCGAGAACCTTGCGGACCTTATGATCCTTGAGTGCCACGGCGAAAATGGCCGTACCCGCCTTCTCCTCCGCCGTGAAAAAGAGTGAATTGTTGTCTGCCGCCCAAACAAAAGCATCCACGGAGGCGTCTAAATTCGCTGGTGAGGCTCACCGGCTTGAACAAGCTGCTGCCGCCGGCGTCGGTCCTTGCGACTATCAGCTCCCAGCGGTCCGCCTCGAAGCCAGGCCTCTTCTGAGCGCGATAGGCAATCATTTCGCCATTCGGGGAGAATCTTGGCGATCCATCGGCCGCCTTGTTGTGGGTGACTTGGTCTTTGCCGATCAAACATTCGATCTTGCCGCCGCTGACCGGCACCCGGCAAATGTCGTAATCCGTGCTCCATGCTTCATCCCGCTCAGGCGGTGCCGTGAAGAGCAGGAATTTGCCGTCTGGGCTGAACGTGAAATCATCGCCAATGGAAAACGTATCCGAAGTCGGATTAGCATCGCGATCACCCGGCGTTACATCCTTCGGCTCGCCCCCTGATGCCGGAATGACGAACAGGTGCTGTCGCTTGTCCTCGACCCACTCGTCCCAGTGCCGGAAGAACAGTTTGGAGAACACACGTGCCTTGACCGGGTTCTTCTCGGCGTCTTCCTTGCGTTTCTTGTTGAGAGCGTTACTCTCCTTGAAGGGCTTGTCGGAGTATTCCGGCCAGACCGCGGAGACGAACGCGATCGACTTGCCGTCCGGCGACCAAAGGCCGGTGCCGGCTTCCGTGGCGATGGTCGTCAGTTGCCGCGCCTCGCCGCCGTCCATGTCGATCACCCAAAGCTGGTTGTCGCCCGAACGGTTCGACTCGAAGAGGATACGCTTGCCGTCCGGACTCCAGCGTGGATGCTTGTCCTTCTTCGTGGTGTTGGTGAGTTGCCGCGGTGCGCCGCTCTCCGCCGGCGCCAGCCAGATGGTGGACGATATGCGATTCTCCGCCAGGTCCACGGCTGCGCTCACATAGGCGACGGTCTTGCCATCCGGGCTGATCTGCGGATCGGATAGCCGCTTGCAATGGAAGAGATCGTCAACGGTCATCGACCGTTTCTTCTGGGCCAGAAGCGGTACCGGCGCGAGAATGAGGAAAAGACAGACCAGAACGAAAGGAGTGCGCTTCATTTGGGGGTTCCTTTTCTACAATGAGCCAGGACCAGCGAGGATCAATACAGATGGAGGCCATTGTACATCCTTCCGTCCTCTCTGGCGTTCTTGACATCGTGGGAGTGACCAATGGACCAGCCGCTGTCTCCTAAATTGCTCCGGAAAATGGATGCCTACTGGCGCGCCGCCAACTATCTCTCCATCGGACAGATTTACCTCTATGACAATCCGCTTCTCAAGGAGCCGTTGAGCATCCGGCACATCAAGCCGCGGCTGCTCGGTCATTGGGGGACGACTCCGGGACTCAATTTCATCTACGTTCATCTGAACCGGCATCATCAAGCAGCACGACCTGGACATGATCTACATCACCGGTCCCGGACACGGAGGTCCTGGCCTGGTCGCCAACACCTATCTCGAAGGAACGTACAGCGAGTTCTACCCGAACATCACCCAGGACGAGGCCGGGATGAAACGCCTCTTCAAGCAGTTCTCTTTTCCGGGCGGCATCCCCAGCCATGTTGCTCCGGAAACGCCCGGCTCCATCCACGAAGGTGGCGAACTCGGCTATGCCCTGTCCCACGCCTATGGAGCTGCTTTCGACAACCCGGACCTCATCGTCGCCTGTGTAGTCGGCGACGGTGAGGCCGAGACCGGACCGCTGGCGACGAGCTGGCACTCCAACAAGTTCCTCAACCCCGTCCAGGATGGGACCGTGCTGCCGATCCTGCACCTCAACGGCTACAAGATCGCCAATCCGACGGTCCTGGCGCGTATCCCGCACGGAACTCGAACAACTCCTCCTGGGCTGCGGTTACACGCCCTTTTTTGTCGAAGGCCATGAGCCGGAAGCGATGCACCAGATGATGGCTGCGACCTTGGACCGGTGCCTCGCCGACATTCGCCGCATCCAGGCCGATGCCCGTCAGAACGGCATCCAGCAGCGACCCAGATGGCCGATGATCGTCTTACGCTCGCCCAAAGGTTGGACCTGCCCAGCCGAAATCGACGGCAAGAAAACGGAAGACTCCTGGCGCTCGCATCAGGTGCCGATGGGTGAGATGGCCACTCATCCGGGGCACGTCAAGATTCTCGAACAATGGATGAAGAGCTATCGGCCCGAGGAGCTATTCGATCGCACGGGCCGGCTGATCCCGGAATTGGCGGAGCTGGCGCCGAAAGGCACGCACCGCATGGGAGCCAACCCGCACGCCAACGGCGGCCTGCTGCTGCGCGACCTGATGCTGCCCGACTTCCGCCAATACGCCGTGGATGTGCCTCAACCAGGCGCCATCGAGGCCGAGGCTACTCGCATTCAGGGTCGATTCATCCGTGACGTGATGAAAATGAACCTCCCGAGCCGGAACTTCCTCATCTTCAGCCCCGACGAATGCGCCTCGAACCGCTGGAGCGACCTATTCGAGGTGACCAACCGCCGTTTGATCGCCGAGGTCTTTCCATCCGACGATCATGTTGCGCCCGACGGCCGGGTCCTGGAAATGCTCAGCGAACATCAATGTCAGGGCTGGCTGGAAGGCTATTTGCTCACCGGCCGGCATGGGTTCTTCTCTTGCTATGAAGCCTTCATCCACATTATCGATTCGATGTTCAACCAGCACGCCAAGTGGCTGAAGGTGACGCGGCACATTCCGTGGCGTCGGCCGATAGCGTCGCTCAATTACCTGTTGACATCCCATGTCTGGCGGCAGGATCACAACGGTTTCAGCCATCAGGATCCCGGCTTCATCGACCACGTGGTCAACAAGAAGGCGGAGCTTATCCGAGTTTACCTGCCGCCTGACGCCAACACGCTGCTCTCCGTCACCGATCACTGCCTGCGCAGCCGGAACTACGTCAACGTCATCGTCGCCGGCAAGCAACCGGAGCCGCAGTGGCTGAACATGGATCAAGCCGTCAAGCATTGCACCGCCGGTATCGGCATCTGGGAATGGGCCAGCAACGACACGGGCTGCGAGCCTGACGTCGTGATGGCCTGTTGCGGCGACGTGCCGACCCTGGAGACCCTGGCAGCAGTCGATCTCCTGCGCCGTCATCTGCCGGAGCTAAAAGTCCGCGTCATCAACATCGTTGATCTCATGAAGCTCCAGCCCGCCACGGAACACCCGCACGGCCTGAATGATCGCGAGTTCGACGCCCTCTTCACGAAGGACAGGCCGATTATTTTCGCCTTTCACGGCTACCCGTGGCTGATCCATAGGCTGACCTATCGGCGCACCAACCACAGGAACCTGCACGTCCGCGGCTACAAGGAAGAAGGCACGACGACGACGCCTTTCGACATAGTGGTGCTCAACGACCTCGACCGTTTTCATCTCTTCGAGGACGTGATCGACCGCCTGCCGCAGCTCGGTTCACGGGTAGCCCATACCAAGCAGATTGTTCGCGACAAGCTGATCGAGCACAAACAGTACATTACCGAGCATGGCGAGGACATGCCGGAGATTCGTGAGTGGAAATGGGGAGGGTGAGTGGTGAGTGGTGAGTGGTGAGTGGTGAAAGAAGCTGCGCACCACTCACCTCACCTACTTCTACTGTGACCGGTTTCGACAGCTTTCAGCCCCGTTCACGGGGCTTCCCGCGTCAGCGGTCTAGGCCCGCCGTTCACGGCGGGTGCGGGGTAGCACCAACGAATCTTAGCCCCGTTCACGGGGCTTCCCGGTGTCCCGGCTTGAGCCAATGACACATTAGGGCAGTGGGCTAAAGCCAATCATCGAAAAGCCCCGTGAAGAGATCGTCCGGCTTTTTTTGGCCTTGCTGGGCCTAGATTTAGCGCGAGGAGCCTCATGCCCACCGGCTAATGGGGACAACCGCTGACATAGGGGGCAAGGCTCAGCCAGGGCCTTGCCGTAACCCCTTGTGCCATCAGGATCAATAAGCCGGACGATCTCTGAACGGGGCTATGAGTTCATTCGGCCTCACCTACCCGGCATCAATGCCGGGCCTATACCGCTAACGCGGGAAGCCCCGTGAACGGGGCTAGAGCATAGTCAAAACGGTTACAGTAGAACTCACCACTCACCACTCACCTACTCACCACTCACTCTTCATTGCTTGAGCTTGTCAAGGAAGCGCTTGCGGAACTTCGCCACTTTCGGCGAAATGACAGCGTCGCAATAAGGCTGAGCAGGGTTCCGGCGAAAGTAACCCTGGTGATAGTCCTCGGCTCGGAAGAACGCCTCGAAAGGCACGACCTCTGTCACAATAGGCCGGTCCCATATTTGTGCCGTATTCAGTTCCGCGATCAGTTCCTCGGCGACTTTCTTCTGCTCTGGCGTGTGGTGGAAGATGGCCGAGCGGTATTGCGTGCCCACGTCGGCGCCTTGCCGATTGAGGGCGGTCGGGTCGTGGATGCCGAAAAAGATCTCAAGAATCTCACGGAAAGAAATGACAGCCGGATCGAAGGCTACCTGCACCACCTCCGCGTGTCCGGTGGTGCCGGTGCAGACCTGGTGATAATTCGGATCAGCAACACTGCCGCCGCAGTAGCCCGACTCGACACGTTCAACACCCTGGACCTGTTCGAAAACAGCCTCCAGACACCAGAAGCAGCCGCCGGCGAGTGTAGCCGCTTCCTGGGGTCGCGCTGAATTTGTCGGCTGGGGAGATGGCATGGTGTCGTCTCAGTATGACTTCGAAGATATGCCGATATTGTCCAGAGTCTTCGTCCGCTTGTCCACTTCGGCTCGCTGCGCCAGTCGCCACGCAATCTCATTGACACCCGGCTGCGGCAGGCATAATCTTCAGCGAGGGGCTGCCAATTTCTCTATCTCTCGCCCGGAGGATATGCCATGTCGAACCACATTCATTCCGTAGCCGCAGGCTTAAGCCTGCGCCTGCCCTCGCTGCTCGCAGTCGCTGGGCTGGTCATGTTACTCGGGATCGGCTGTGGTGGTAATCGGGTCGCCTCTTCTAAAGACGAGACCAACTCCCCAGCCGCACAGCCGAAGGAAATCACCAACTCCATCGGCATGAAGCTGGCCCTGATCCCGGCCGGCAAGTTCCTGATGGGCTCGCCGAAGGACGAGAAGGAACGCGAGCCGTTTGAAGAGCAGCACGAAGTGTCGATTACCAAGCCGTTTTACCTGGGCGTCTATGGGGTGACGCAGGCCGAGTACGAGAAAGTCACAGAGAACAACCCCAGTTACTTCTCCCCCAAGGGCGACGGCAAGGACAAAGTCAAGGACATGGACACAAGTGGCTTTCCGGTCGAAAGAGTGTCCTGGGACGATGCCCAGGCTTTCTGCAAGAAGCTATCGGAGTTGCCGGAAGAGAAGAAGGCGGGGCGGGTTTATCGACTGCCGACCGAGGCCGAGTGGGAATATGCCTGCCGGGCCGGCACCAAGACGCCGTTCCATTACGGCGATTCACTGTCGTCCAAGCAGGCCAACTTTTGTGGCCACTTCCCGTATGGAGGAGCCGACAAGGGACCGTATCTGAAGAGAACGGCGAAGGTCGGCACATATGCTGCCAATGCTTTCGGTCTGTACGACATGCATGGTAATGTGTGGGAGTGGTGCCAGGATTGGTATGATCATGACTACTACAAGAACAGTCCCAAGGAAGATCCTCCTGGGCCTGCGCAGGCTTCGTACCGGGTCGTTCGCGGCGGGGGCTGGCACAACAACGGCAGGGACTGCCGGTCTGCGGGCCGCTTCAGCCTCGAGCCTGGCAACCGGAGCAACAACCTCGGCTTCCGCGTGGCCGCAGTTCAGTCTGGGCGCTGAGCCGAGTCAAGTCAAGTTTGAGCGGAGCCTGGAGCGCAGGCCCTTCGTGGCCGAGGGCGGTAGCCCGGCCACGAAGGGCCGGAGCGACAGGCAGAGTGGGACAGGTGAAGCCAGAAACCCGGTTTCTCGGAGAAAGCGGGTTTCGGCACGGCGGCACGGCTACAATACCATTAGTAACCAGCGAGGAGAAATTGCCATGCCAGTACATGATTGGACGCGGGTGAATGCGGGGACATTTCACGACTTTCATAGTGCGTGGATCACTCACATCAAGGAAACGCTGAACGGCGGTCTGCTGCCGAAAGGCTATTATGCCCTGGCCGAGCAGCATGCGGGGCTTGGCATTGCGGACATACTAACGCTCCAGACTGACGATCAGGCTACGCTGACGCCAAAGGAAGCCGGCCCAGTCGCCGTGGCCGAGGCGCCGCTTCGCGTGGGTCGGAAGATAGTGGCCGGTCCCAACGCGACATACCGGACCACACGGCGGACACTGGCTATTCGGCACGTCAACGACCATCGCATCGTGGCCCTGTTGGAAATCCTGTCGCCGGCCAACAAAGATCGATCATCAAGCGTGGATGATTTCGTCGACAAGGTTCACTCGGCCTTGCGCCAGGACTGTCACCTGCTGGTCGTCGATCTCTTTCCACCCGGCCCATATGATCCGCACGGCATCCACGGCTCTACCTGGGAAACTTTGGTAGTGCCTGAATATTGCGGTGCAAGTCTGCGTATCATGTCGGGTGCCATGCCCACGGCTTTGCGTGGGCATGGATGGGCTGTCAAAACATGCCCACGCAAAGCCGTGGGCATGGCACCCACCACCCCATCCGGGGCAGCACCGCATTGTTCAGGCACTACCCAAACTTTCGACTCGGAAGACTACGTTCAGTCGGCAGACAAACCGCTGTTGCTGGTCGCCTATGTGGCCAGCAGCATTCCCGAAGCGTATCTCGAGCCCATTGCTGTCGGCGACGTGTTGCCGGACATGCCGCTGTTCTTGCAATCGCGCTGCCACATATCCGTGCCGCTGGAATCGACCTATCAGGCGGCATACCGGGGTATGCCGGTGTACTGGCGGGGCGTGGTGGAGGGAGCGAGAAGTCAGCAGTAACGTAATAATGGCCACGGCTTGACGGTAGAAAACCGGTTTCTCGGCATGGTTCAAAGCCGGGTAACAACTGTGGCGGCAAGTTTCCCAACTTGCCGGCTGTAGACCGGGCAAGTTGAAAACTTGCCGCCACAATCGTGCTACCCCGAAAACAGTAGGATTGAACCATGCCGGTTTCTCGGAGAAACCGGGTTGCTATCCTGTCCGCAAACTTTCTTGGAGAACACGCTATGTCGAACCACATTCATCCCGTAGCCGCAGGCTTAAGCCTGCGCCTGCCCTTGCTGCTCGCAACCGCCGGTCTGGCGCTGTTGCTCATGGTTAGCCTTGGCGCCGAGCCGGCCGCGCCGCCCAAGGAAGTGACCAACTCCATCGGCATGAAGCTGGCCCTGATTCCGGCCGGCAAGTTCCTGATGGGCTCGCCGAAGGACGAGAAGGATCGCTTGCTGGCCGAAGAGCAGCACGAAGTGTCGATCACCAAGCCGTTTTACCTGGGCGTCTACGAGGTGACCCAGGCCGAGTACGAGAAAGTCATGGAGAACAACCCCAGTTGCTTCTCCGCCAATGGCGATGGCAAGTACAGCGTCAACGACATGGACACGAGTCGCTTTCCGGTCGAAAACGTCTCCTGGGACGATGCCGTAGCTTTCTGCAAGAAGCTGTCGGAGTTGCCGGAAGAGAAGAAGGCGGGGCGGGTTTATCGTCTGCCGACCGAGGCCGAGTGGGAATATGCCTGCCGGGCCGGCACCAAGACGCCGTTCCATTACGGCGATTCACTGTCGTCCAAGCAGGCCAACTTTTGTGGCCACTTCCCGTATGGAGGAGCCGACAAGGGACCGTGGCTTAAGAGAACGGCGAAGGTCGACACATATGCTGCCAATGCTTTCGGCCTGTACGACATGCATGGCAATGTGTGGGAGTGGTGCCAAGACTGGATATGATGCGAACTACTACAAGAACAGTCCTAAGGAAGATCCTCCGGGGCCTGCGCAGGCCTCGGACCGGGTCGTTCGCGGCGGGTGCTGGTACTTCCACGGCAGGTACTGCCGGTCCGCGTCCCGCTACAGGTACGAGCCTGGCTACCGGCTCAGCTACCTCGGCTTCCGCGTGGCCGCAGTCCAGTCCGGACGCTGAGCCGAGTCAAGTCAAGTTTGAGCGGAGCCTGGAGCTCAGGCCCTTCGTGGCCGAGGGCGGTAGCCCGGCAACGAAGGGCCTGAGCGACAGGCGGAACCGGGCAGTGTATGGGGCCGGGTGCTCCCGTGGACTATTCTCATTACTGGCCAGCGTGCAAACCCAAGCGGAAACGCCACTTAGGACAACCAGCACTGCCCAAAGCTCATCTCCTGCAAAATCATCCTTGCCGCATCGTCCGCGCTGGCCCCCAGCCGCCAATCTATAAGTCATTGAGAAATATGCAGATGTGTCTAGTATGCCTCCGTTCCACAATTAAGATATTCTCTATCCTTTGCCGGCACTTTTGTAAACCGGCACCCGGTGTGACGTTGCAACATGTGTGATGATTGGAAGATACGTCAAAATGCCGGTGTCGCCAACACCATTTTTACCGGCAAAAACGGCAACGGCTCAATCGAAGCGGAATTCAGGAAAAGGGTCATTTCTCGATACCTGCCTCAACACTCTCGTATTGAGGAATGTCCCTTTGTCGCCTTTGTCGGAATGCCTACTCATTCTCTTTATCCGCAGGCTTGTCTTTCGGAGCATCCACCTTGAACACCAGCACCTTCACGCCCTTGTCAAGGGTTCCGTGGACGCGACCTGCCTGGCTTGGTCGGTGTCGCATCTGGTTTGGCGGGTTCCTGTGCCCCCCCTTTATTCAATTCGTCAAATTGCTTCTTCTGTTCGGCGGTCAGCAGGTCGAGCACCTTGCTCTGATACTCTTTTTGCAGATCGGCGATCTTCTGCTTCTGCTCGGCAGTCAGGTTCAGCTTCTGCAGCATGTCGGCCGACATGAATTGCCCTTCGCTGCTAGAGCCTGACGGCCCCGTCTGGCTGCCGGTTTGGCCTGATGGCCCCGTCTGGCCGCCGGATTGGCCGGGTAAGCCATGTTGAGAGCGACCGCCCGGTGGCTGTTTCGGGTTCGGTTCGTCGGCTCCCAGTATTCCGGCAGCGGACAGCAACATCGTCAGGCTCAGACCCAACGCGGCAAAACGAAACATGCACATTTGAAAGTTCTCCTGGTTAGTGATCAAAGCGAATCCCCCCCTTAAACCCTATTCCGTGGGGAAAGTTTCGCCGACTATGGCGCTTGTCCCGGCAACTTGCGGCTCTGGAAGAAATTTCGCGCCTCCTCATAACTCTTTCACTTCTCAATCTGTACAATCACTCCATCAAATGAGGGAGCCTTATTTGGA
>CAWDRY010000059.1:0-83269 GCA_963804745.1 uncultured Gemmataceae bacterium | reverse complement strand
GGGCCAAAAGGAAGAGACTTCGCTGGTGCAGCACCAGAACCCTGAGTTCGGGGCCTTGCCGCGGTGGTGGGTGGATGAGGCGGTCGTCAACAAGACCCTTGAATCACAGCCGGGCAATAAGCCGTGGTTCATTGGATTCAAAGACATTACCAGCCCGACTAATGAGCGGACGATGATTGCTTCCTTCATCCCTCGGACCGCTGTTACAAATAAGTTCGTGTTGATGCTCAGCGACGCCGCGCCGCGCCGCCAAGCATGCTTGCTCGCCAATCTCAATACGACGGTCTTCGACTACGCCACGCGGCAGAAGATCGGCGGTATCACTCTCAACTTCTTCATCGTCGAACAACTCCCCACGCTGCCGCCCGACACCTACGCCGACACGTGCCCTTGGTCGAAGAAGGAAACGCTCGAACACTGGATCAGCGAGCGCGTGTTGAAACTCTCATGCACGGCCGAGGACATGATCCCCTTCGCCCCAAGCTTGCGACTTCAAAGGCTTGCGCGGCGACGGCGTCCATATCTGGAAGGAAGCGGAGCGGGCTGAAATCCGTGCCGAGCTTGATGCGGCCTTCTTCCACCTCTACGGCATCGAACGCGCGGACGCGGAGTACATGCTCTTGACCTTCACCAACACAGGCCTGGTTCCCAAAGACGAGCACGGATCGCAGCAGGTTCTGTGGATCCCCGGAAGTGCGGGTCAGATGGTTCTTGAGTTCTTCGATCGGCTCCAGCGTCCTTGATAGGCGGGCGAAACAACTGCTAAGCACCCTTTCCGGGTCGCACCAGAAGCCGATGTACGCCACCCTTTTCGAGCCGCTCCACGCCACACCGCATCGCAAGGACTGCCACAACTGACGGAATGTGCCTTGCTCCCAGAACATCCATCAGCAAACGCCCGGCGCACGGTGGCAAGTTTCGAGGAACCAGTCAAGAAGCCAGGACCGGCCGGCGACATGATCCGTGCTATCGATGTGATCTGTGGTCAGAAGTCTGAAAGGGTAAAACGAACGCGCGCACCACCATAAAAACTATAGGACACAAAATCACTTTGTCAGAAAAACCCTCAAAATAGCATTAACCGGTACCCCGTGGTTGCCTCGAAGCAAACGGCGACGCAAGACCTGCTTGGCACTGGCTTTCCAGCAAAAAGTCCTCTCCCAAAAAACTGAAAACACCGGTTAAAAGCGGACAGTCGCACCAGAAAAAATTCGCCCCGGAGTGAGTACAGCACCTTCATTCCTTGATCCCCAGCAGATCCTTGATCCCCGTCCAGGCCGTCTCGCGGCTCTGCTGGAATTTCGTGGCGTGGTCCTTCTCGCCGGTCTGCCAGTAGGCACGCAGCTCGCTGGTTTGCACTTGCAGCAGTGCCACCAATTGGCGAGTCTGTCCAATGCTTGCTGATCTTCCGCCTTCAGGTTGGCTGAACGCAGCCGGGCAAGCTGTGCATCCACCGTCGCGATCATCGCTGTCACGGTGTCCAGCAGTTTCAGGCCCTCTTCCGCAGTGTAGACCTCGCCCTCGACGCCGTCGGCGAGCATGCCGATATTGAGATAGGTCTGGTAAAGATGGGCGGCGCTCAACCCGCCCAGGGCACTCAGCAGGCGATCATCGGGCGTGTTGGCGGCCGACGGTTGCTGGGTAAGGGTTGTCAACGTGACCGGCTGCACGGCAACAGGCGTGGCTGATGCAGCGGCCTCGGCGTGCCGAATGCCCTTGAAGGGCAGCAGATCCTTGTACATAAGAAAAGCGGTTAGCGCCTCCACGGCAATCACGCCGAGGATCGACATGAAGGTCCAGAGCCACAGGCGTGATTTCCGCCGCACCGGCTTCGGCGGCGGATTGAAGGGAACGCTACGCGGATATGCTCTCGCGGTTGTGTTAGACATGTCTGGTTATCCTTTGTCCTTGTTGGTTTCTGGATTTAGCATTGGCGAGCAGGGTGCCGGTCCTCGGTCAGACCGCACGACCTGAGGACTCACAGCCCCTGCTCGCCCCTATGAGGATCACTTCTGGGCGGGCTTGCTGGTCTTGTTCGCGGCGGCCAGCTGGCTCGCCGGGACGGCCGGTTTGGCGGCCGGGACGATCGGTGTTGTGTTTGCCTTGGCCGGCGGCGACACCTGCCGCGGTGCGCGTAGCCGGAACTGGAGCCGCACTGGCAGCCTTTGTCGGAACCAACGCTGCATGCGTCGGTGCTGCCGGGTGCGGTGTACGGACCGGCGTGGCAACATGCGTCGGTGCAACCGGACGGGCATTCACCGGAGCAGCGGCATGGGTCGGTGCAACCGGGCGAGGACTCGGCTGCGTGAAACCATGTGTCGGAGCCGCAGGGCGAGGCGTGTTTACCGGAGCGGCAACATGCGTCGGTGCAACCGGGTGGGCAACCGGCTTAGCGGCTTCATGCGTCGGTGCAGCCGGGTGGGCAACCGGGTGATCCGCTACATGCGCCGGTGCAGCCGGATGGGCAAGTGGCTTAATGGCTTCATGCTTCGGTGCAACCGGGTGGGCAACCGGCTTAGCGGCTTCATGCGCCGGTGCAACCGGTGGGCAACCGGGTGATCCGCTACATGCGTCGGTGCAGTCGGGTGGGCAAGCGGCTTAGCGGCAACATGCGCCGGTGGAGTCTGATGAATAGCGCTTCCCTGCGGGTCGCGGCTAAATGACTGGGTGGGTTTCGCGACCGGATGCGCAGCAGTCTGAGCCAGCGTGCCACCGGCCTTGGTGTTGGTCCCCTTGCCGACCAGCGATCCTGTCTGACCGCCACGGACTGCAACACGTCCAGCAGCCTTGCTGTCGCCGGTGGACTTGGCCGTCAACGTTCCCTTGGCCTTGGCGGTGCTGCCGGGGTCGGTGGGTGAGCCGCTTCTCGTGGTGGTGCTGACAGCGATTTTGCCTGCGTCCTTGCCGTCCCTGGTTGACTTACCAACCAACGTGCCCACGGCTCTGGCACTATTCTTGGGGACGGTTTCGCAGCCGTCGGGCTGCTGCCAGCATCTCTCGTCCTGCCGACGGCCATGTCACCTGAGTGCCTGGAAGGAGTGGTCAGCGGACCTCTCATCGTACCGCCGGTGGCCTTATCGGCCGGAGTGGTTCTGCTAGTGGTTGCTGAAGGGGGAGTCGGTTTCGCGGCAGCCGTGGTGCTGGTGTGCGGCTTTCTGGAGACATTGCCGACCTTGGCGATCACTTTGTCGTTGGCATTGGCAAACGCATTGTTGCCCTTGGCCACGGCACTTTCCCGGGCTGCCACTTTCATCATGCCACCGGTCGTGTTAACGGGCTTGCCGGAGGCGTCTCGGTCGTGGCTAAACGTGGGTGCATGGTCCCCGTGCATATCGAGAGTCCTGGGGTTGGGGATGGCATGGTTCGCCTTGGGAGTGATGCCCTGCGCGCTCCCGTGCGGGTCGTGGCTAAACGTGGGTGCATGGTCCCTGTGCATATCGGGGTTACTGGGGCTGGGGAAGGCATGGTTCGCCGTGGGATTATTCCCCTGCGGGTCGTGGCTAAACGTGCGGGGGAAATCGCGGTCCAATGGGCGGAAGAAATCCGGGCCGGAACGGGTCAGGCTGTCGCCGAAGGGTCCGTGCGAATGGTGCATGCCGTCGCGGTTCATGCCGGCAGGGGTGCTGGCCACAGGCGCCGGCCTACTCGGATTCACGGGTGCCGTGGCAGTGCCCGTGCTGGTGGTGCTGGGATTGGTAATAGTGTTGCCAAACTGTCCCAGCCCGTTGCCGATCGCTCCGTCGCGGAAGTGATGATCTTGGTGATGCTCGAAACGCCGACGCTCCGAGTCCGGAACAAACCGATCATTTGCGCCCCGTACCCTGCCGTCGCCGTTCCAGTTTCCCGGCCAGAAGGCAGGTTGAGGAGCGAACATCATTGGCGGGCTGCCGCTGGTGTTCGAAGGAGCGGGTTGGGCCGGCGCGATGGGTGCCTGAGGGCCGCTGGCAACCGGTGTGTAAGGCTGTTGCGGGATGACCGGTGCGGAGTTGAACTGCCTCGGATCGCTCCAGACCGGCCGCGCGGAACCGCCGGACAAGCGGTTCGGCCAGAAGTTCTGCCGGGGAGAGAAACCGTTGGCATACTGACTGGGATCGGTCGGCGCTGGTTGCGTCGCGTTGTTGCCCGGATTGAAGGAAGTCTGGCTGATATCGGGGCGGGCCAGACCGTTGTTGGGCCAGCCGAAAGGTTGAGAAGCAAACTGTCTCGGATCGAACCCTCCTGGGACATTGTTGTTGTTCGGGGCGAATGTGGACTGATTGGGGTCGCCATACGCCGACCAGCCCAGAACGTTGCCTGGCCAACTGACGGGCATGAAGGGAGATTGCGAAGGATCGACGAACGCCGGGTTGTTGCCCGTGTTATTCGCCGGATCGAATGCCGGCGGATTGCCGGCCGGATCATTGTTGTTGAAGATGGACAGGCCGTTGCCGAACGGGCCGTCCCGATCCCCGTCACGAGGATGCTTTTGATGACGCTGGCGCGGCTCCTGGTCGTTCTGGGCTTTGGTCAGGGCGCGCAATGCCTGGTCCAGCTCGGGGACGTTGGTGCCCTGCTGATCGGCCTGCGCGATGAGGGCCTTGACCTGATCGATGGTCTGCGCCAGGTTCTGATCGAAGGCCGGCCCCATCCAATCGGCATACGCTGCCGAGGGCAAGCCAAACCACACGAGACCTGCGAGCAGTGCCACGGCGCAGGCCGTCCACTGCCCATGCTTTAGAGTGTACATGGGATTCTCCTCTGATTGCGACCGGTGCCCTGTGAATGACCCGGCCTTAATCTTTGAAACGGGTATCGTTTTTGCCAGATCCGGAACCACGACGGTCCGGTTTACCATCTCGCGATTTGCGTTCCTTCAAGGCATTTTCCACTTCGGCCTGACCTTCGCGCACGCCTTGCAATGCGCGCTGCACGTCCTGTTGCTTGTCCTTGTCCGGTGCCTGCTGGAGCTGATCTTCGAGCGGCTTGATCGTGCCCATCAGGTATTTTTCCAGGGCAGGGATCTTGTCATCCTGGGCGGGTAGTGATTTCACGTTGTCAGCCATGCCGTGCTGAAGCGTTCGCAGATGCCGGCCGAGCTCCTCGAAACGAGTGCCGTCCTTGTCTCTGGCCGCCTGCTGCATCTCGGCTGTAAGGGATTCCGCCAACTTATTGCAATATTCGACTCGCTTGAATCTATCCTTCTCGCCTGCCAGGTCCACGCCGCTGCGGACCAGCTTCTGGATCAACTCGCGGTTTTGCTGGAACTGACGAAGACGCTCGTTCTCCGCCGCGGCGCGGGCCGACAAGATGCCGTATCCCGTTACGACGGCCAGCAGGGCGAGCACGTAGGCTCCGAGTAGGAGGCGTTTCATGATTTTCCCTCCCGCAAGGCACGCGAGGCGTCGCGGGCAGCCGTGGCGATGTCACGGAGCGGGCCGGCCGATTGAGCCGATGACCGGCGCGCCAGTTGTTCGGCGTCGTTGCCGGCTCGCTCCAGCCGCTCGACAATCGGGTCGAGCACCTTGCGTCGTTGGCCGGCGTCGAGTTCCGGGGCCTGTTTCACGATGCCCTTGCGCACCACCTGGCCGTACATGTAGGCCAGCGCGTTCAGATCGTTGGCGGGCGCGTCCTTGGCGAGCGCTCGCGTCTCTTTGTGCAGATCGTTGGCCAGGTCGGCCAGGGTGTTGAGGCGCTCCTCGGCGGTTTCGGCTTTTGCCAGGTCCAGGTCGCGAACGACGAGACGGTCGAGCAACGGTTTCTCGGCAATCGACCCCGGCGTCTGGGGCCAGTTTTGCAGCGCCCACAGGCCGGCGGCGAGCAACACGCAGGCAGCCGCCAGACCGGCCGACCAACGGAGAAGCGAAGATCGAGAAAGGAAAATGGAGGATCGCTGTACGCGCTGTGATTGTCGCGTGCGTTCATCCTCGATCTTCAGAATGAAGAGTCGCTCGATCGTACTTGCCTTGCCGGAAATCGAGGTTGGTATGGGCAACATGGGCACGTGCTTTTCAACGAGCAGCAGTTGCCGTTGCAATTCGCGGCACTCCGGGCAGCTCGCCAGGTGGACCTGCACGTCGTCGGCCGGCTCACCGGGCCGCATGCTGCCAAGCAGATGTTTTTGCGCCTGTTTGCACTTCATGGCTTTTCCTGGTTCAGCTCGGGGGCGAGCACACTGAGAAGTTTTTGCCGGGCCTTGAAGACACGCCAGCGAGCGGTTTCCTCGGTGATCCCCAGCACGTCCGCGATCTGGCGGAACGACAGGTCTTCCTCCACACGCAGGAGGAAGGCAGACCGAAATTCGTTCGGCAGCCGGCCCACGGCGCGGGCCACTTGCTGCATGGCTTCTTTACTCAATACTTGCTCGACCGGCCCCTCGTCCGGGTCCGGCAATTCATCGGGGAATGGCTGCCTGGTCCTGGCGGCGCGGCGCTGATTGAGGAACAGGTTGTGAGCGATGCGAAACAGCCAGGCCCGAAAATTGCTGCCCGCCGCAAACGTCCCCAGGTTGACGAAGGCCTTGAGAAACGTTTCCTGGGCGACGTCCTCCGCCGTATGCTGGTCATGGGTCAAATGATACAGCCAGCGGTAGAGACGGTCCCAGTAGCGTTCGACCAGACTGGCAAATGCCTGCCGGTCGCCCGCCTGGGCCTGGAGAGTCAGGAGCCGCTCCTCGGCGAGGAGCTTGTCGGAATCGTCGCCAAACGTCAAACGCACCCACCTTTTCGGGCCGGTCGAGGTGACAGCACACTCGTCAGGGTTTGCAAGGGACAAGAGCGCCATATATGTATCGCCTCGTTCCCCGTTTGGCCAGCCTGAATTCGTTCCGCCTCGTAATCTCTCCAACAGACATAACACGGCAGAGGGTGATTCGTTGGCGCGGAAACCATTTTTGTTGAAATCGCTGGATTCTCGCATGGCTTTCTCATGTTCATGAGGTTTTTGCTGGCCGTTTCTCTCATCTGTCACATTCTTATACGGGCGAATCGCCAAGTGTTCCGTTGCCGGGGCGTTTTTTTTGAGAATTCTCGCTGTTCCACCCCGGTTTTCTTGATGCCACGGCCTTGTGCGAGCGGCAGATGATAATGATACCCCCTCACCCTTGCCCCTCTCCCCCGTTGGGGGGAGAGGGTCGGGGTGAGGGGGATACTGCAAGTTGCCGCTCGCCTTGTGCCGTGGTACTTCACGCTTGTTCATCGCAGCAACCAACGTGAGCACCCACGGCACAAGGACGTGGCATCTTGCAACACAGCTGGTCTCCCCTGTAGAAAGGAGCGTAAGGCGACCGGCAGAAGATAATTTACCATCCCTCGCTCACGCTTCGGGCCAGTGTCACACTGGCCCGAAGCGTGAGCGATTTCAAGAGGGCCCTTGCTGGCGCTGCGGGCTGGTATCCTTCGTCATACCAGCCCGCAGCGCCAGCAAGGAGGCGGGCTGGTATCCTTCGTCAACTTCAATCGTGGCGATGGTAAATTATCTTCTGCCGCTCGCCTAACCGACCACGGCACAAGGCCGTGGCATTCCTTGTGTTCCCTCCCCGCAAAACGGAGGCCGTTCCATGAACGAACAGCGTTTGCAGCAGCATCTCAGCGAGATCGGAACGATGTGGACCATGTTGTTCCGGGCGCACCAAGGATCAGGCGGCGACGTCAGCGCCGCTCAGCAGGAACTGATGCAGCGCTACAGCCCGGCGATCTACCGCTATTTGCTCGGTGCCGTGCGCGATACGGACACAGCCGACGAACTCTTTCAGGAGTTTGCCTTGCGCTTCCTGCGTGGCGACTTCAAGCGGGCCAACCCGGAGCGCGGCCGGTTTCGCGATTTCCTGAAGACGTCACTCTATCACCTCATCGTCGATCACCAGAAACGACAAAAGAACCGCCCGGCGTCACTCCCCCCGGACGGCGCGGAACTGGCAGTTGCCATGCCCGAATCATCCAACACCGATGAGGACTTCTTCACCGCCTGGCGTGCCGATCTCATGGCCCGCGCCTGGCAAGCCCTGGAGATGCTCGAACAGCAGACGGGACAGCCCCACTACACGGTGCTGCGCTGCCGCGCCGACCATCCGGAGATGCGCTCAGCGCAAATGACCGAGCATCTAGCCCCGCGGCTAGGCCGGGCCGTCTCGCCTGCGTGGCTGCGCAAGCGGTTGCACCTGGCACGGGAGAAGTTTACCGATCTGTTGGTCGAGGAAGTGGCTCGCACTTTGAAGGAACCCAGTGCCGAGCAACTGGAGCAGGAGTTGGTCGATATCGGTTTGTTCGAGTATTGCCGGGCGGCTTTGGAGAGGCGTTGATCTGGTCTTAACCATTCGGGTATACTTGCAGCATGACCAAAACAACCAATGGCCGAGTTCTGGAACGGCTCCTGGAACCCGTCAGTTCCTCGCTAACGAAGACGCTGGCAGCAAGCTCATCGGCCTCAAAGCGGACCGGAAGGCCCAGGCACGCGTTGCCGAGCTGGCCCGGAAATGCAACGAAGGCGGGTTGACCGCCGAAGAACGCAACGAGTACGAGACCTACGTGATGGCCGGTGAATTCATCGCCATCCTCCAGGCCAAGGCCCGCATTCTCCTGACCCGCCGCCAACCCGCATGAAGACATCCATTCGCAGGTTTGTCCGCTCGCGTGCCGGACAGCGCTGCGAGTATTGCCGCCTCCATGAAGACGACCTGCCCTTGTTCTCATTTCACATTGAGCACATTCTCCCCAGGAAACACGGCGGCACGGACGATCCCAGGTCACTTGCCTGGTCGTGCCAATATTGCAATCTTGCGAGATCGAGCAACTTGAGCGGACGTGACGCAGTGACCGGGCGCATTGTCGTACTCTTCAATCCTCGGCGTCAACGCTGGCATCGACACTTCGCATGGGACGGACCCCACTTGGTCGGCCTTACCCCCTGCGGCAGAGCGACGATTGCGGTCCTGAACATGAATGCTCCGCATCGCATCGGCCTCCGCGAACTGCTTATTGAGGCCGGATTGTTCCCGCCCGAATCTTCTTGACACCCGGCCCCGGCGCGGATAATCCGATGTCTGGTCGCTCGATAAGGAAGGACTTTTTGATGTCCGATACACCCAAACCCCTGTCGGTCGAAACTATCTGCAACACCCTGGCCCGGAGCGGGCTGCTCGCCGCCGATGCTGTTCGCGATGTCCACGGCCGCTGGCTGCGGCTCCAGGCCGGCACCGCTGCCGCCGACGTACCTGCCTTTGTCCAATGGCTGGTGAAGTACAAAATGGTCACTTCCTATCAGGGCGACGTGCTGCTCCGCCGCCGCGAAGGGCCGTTGACGCTTGGCAGCTACAAGATCATCGACCGCATTCATCGGGGCCGCATGGCCGGCGTCTATCTGGCCAGCACTCCGAATGGCCAGACCGTAGCCGCCAAGGTGTTGCCGCCGGCTAGTGCCGCCAACGCGCAAATCCTGGCCCGGTTCCAACGTGAGGCGCACAGCATCACCAAGCTGGTCCACCCGAACTGTATCCGCGCCTTCGAGGCGGGACAGGACAAGTGTACCTATTACATCATCATGGAGCGCCTCGAAGGTGAGACGCTGGCCGACGTTCTACGCCGCCGCGGCCGATTGCCCGCCGGAGAGGCGGTTCGGCTGGTCTATCAGGCACTGCAAGGACTACAGCACATTCACGAGCAAGGGATGATCCACCGCGATCTGGAGCCGGCCAACCTGATGCTCATCGCCAGCAGCCCAGCCGCCGAGGACACGACCCTGAACTGCACGGTCAAGATTCTTGACATCGGCCTGGGGCGGGCGTTATTCGACGAAGTGAACCCCAACATCACGACCTCGGGGGAGGCACTGGGGACGCCCGAGTATCGCTCGCCGGAGCAAGCCAGAGACGCTCACATGGCCGATGTGCGCTCCGACATCTACAGCCTGGGTTGCGTGTTGTACCACGCCCTGGTAGGCGAGCCGCCCTTCACCGACAAGAACCCGGTGCAGTTGATCCTCAAGCACGTCAGTCAAAAGCCGTCTCCGCTATCCACATTCAAAGTGCAAGCGCCACCAGGACTGCAACAGGTCCTGGACAAGATGCTGGCGAAAGATGCCGCCCTGCGCTACGCCACCCCCGCCCAGGCAGCACAGGACTTGCGGCCCTTGTTCAAAAGCCAATGAAGATAATCAGCCACGGATTGAACACGGATTGAACCCGGCGCGGCACAGCTACAGCCAGAAAGAGAATCACGAAAACTCGAAACAATGAAAACACGAAAAAGAACATCAAAGCAGATAAATAGCAACAAAGGTTGCCTTTCGTGTTTTCGCTGTTTCGTCCTTTCGTGATTGGCCTTGGAATTCTCGGAGTATTATCCGTGTTTGATCCGTGTTCCATCCGTGGCGAAAAATTCGGTAAAAAAACTGCCGAGCGCCGGAACACTTGCCGATTCGCCCGTATAAGTAGGTGGGCGGAGGCCGGTTCACCCTTGCCATCCGCACTTTGCCGCACATAATGACTGAATATCCCGTGACCTACTCAACCTCGCCTCCGGGAGTACAACCATGATTGCCTTATCCTGTTCGAGTTGTGGTCAGCGGTTGTCCATCAAGGTGGAAATGGCAGGAAAAAAGGGAAAGTGTCCCAAGTGCGGCAAGCCGGTCCAGGTTCCCTCTTTGGATCGGTCCGAAGGCGCAGACTGGCCGCCGTCGCCGGACGCTCTGGCAGTCCCACCGCCGCCGTCCATTCATGTAACCGGGGCAAGCGAATCGGACACGAACGGACCGGAACCAGGTGCCGAGGTAACTCCTGAAGACTATGCCTTTCTGAGACCAGCCAAGGGACCGAGCGAACTCGGCTGGCTGGGATCGTACCGCGTTCTGAAAGTGCTCGGCGCCGGCGGCATGGGTATCGTTTTCCAGGCGGAAGATCCGAAGTTAAAGCGTCTGGTGGCCCTCAAGGCCATGCGGCCGGGGCTGGCTCTCAGTCCGGCGGCCAAGCAGCGATTCTTGCGCGAGGCCCAGGCCGCTGCCGCCATCGAACACGATCACATCATCACCATCCATCAAGTGGCGGAAGATCGCGGCGTGCTGTTTCTGGCGATGCCGTTCCTCAAGGGCGAATCGTTGGATGCCCGGCTGAACCGTGACAGCTCGTTGCCGGTGCCGGAGGTGCTGCGCATCGGCCGGGAGATTGCCGAGGGATTGGACGCCGCCCACCAGCACGGCCTCATTCACCGCGACATCAAGCCGGCCAACATCTGGCTCGAAGACCGGGGGCGAGCCGAGCGGCGTCAGCCGCCGGGTGAGTCAGAACCCGGCGGCCGCGTGAAAATCCTCGATTTCGGCATGGTCAGAACTGCCGACAGCAAAACCCACCTCACCCAAACAGGCGCCATCCTCGGCACACCGGCGTACATGGCGCCGGAACAAGCGCCGCGGCCTGCGGGTTGATGCTCGCTGCGACCTGTTCAGTCTCGGCTGCATGTTGTACCGCATGACGACGGCCGCGCTGCCGTTCACGGGCACCGATCCGCTTTCGGTACTCCTGGCTGTGACCAGCGATCAGCCCGAACCGCCAAGCAAACTGAATTCGGCGATACCGGCGGCGCTTTCCGATCTAATAATGCGGCTGCTGGCAAAAGACCCAAAGGATCGGCCGGCCTCGGCGCGAGCTGTGGTCGAGACGATTGAGGTCATTGAGCGCAGACTGGCCACTGCGGCCGTCCCGCTGGCAAAGGCAATGGAGCCATCCAGAAACCCGGTTTCTCCGAGAAACCGGGTTGCTATGCTGGTCGCCGTCGCTGCGGGTGTGCTGTTCCTGGTGCTGATCGTAGCCGGCATCATGGTGTTTCGCATCACCACCGACAAGGGCACGGTTGTCATCGAGACCGATGATCCCGATGTCGAAGTTGTCGTCAAGCAAGGAGGCAAGCAGGTCAAGATTGTGGATGTCATAACGAAGCAGGAGATCTAGCTGAACAGTGGCGAGTATGAGTTCCAGCTGGTCAAGGGTCCGGAAGGGTTCAGTCTGTCTACCGACCGGTTGACGCTCAAACGCGGCAAGACGGAAATCGTCAGAGTGCGGCGCGAAGTGCCGATGCCTACGAAGCCGGACACCGGAGTTGCGGCGACGAAACCGCCGGGTCTGGACAACAAGAAGCCAAATGAAGATGAGAAGCAAAAGGAGGCAAAACTCCGGGCTGATGCCGAGACAGCCAGGTTGCAAGAGGAAGCCAAACGCAGGGCAGAGGCCGAGGAAGCACGGCGGCAGCAGGAGCAAAAGCTACGCGCCGCCTATGACGGCTTCATGACCCAAGGCCGAGAGCATGTGGCCGCCAAGCGCTACGCCGAGGCGATCCGGGCCTACAACGACGCCTTGAAGCTGATTCCCGGTGATGTCGTGGCGACGAAGGAGTGCAAGAACGCCGAGCAAGCCGCGGCCGCCCAAGTTGCCGTAAACACCAAGCCGCCGAACGGAGGCTAAGAGCATCACCAACTCCATCGGCATGAAGTTGGTTCTAATCCCGGCCGGCAAATTCATGATGGGCACGCCTGATTTCCGGGGGGGGCCGCAAGCCTACGGCAACCTGGGCGGCAACGAAGAAAAGCACGAGGTAGCGATCACCAAGCCCTTCTACCTGGGCGTGTATACCGTCACGCAGGCAGAATACGAAAAGGTCATGGTCAAGAATCCGAGTGGCTTCTGCGCTCAAGGTAAAAGTAAAGACGAGGTAGCCGGCATGGACACCCGTCATTTTCCGGTCGAGCAGGTTTCCTGGAACGATTCCCAGGAATTCTGCCGCAAGCTATCCGAGATGCCCGAAGAGAAGCAGGCGGGAAGAGTGTACCGTTTGCCGACGGAGGCGGAATGGGAATACGCCTGCCGGGCTGGGACCACGACGGTGTATCACGTTGGCAATGCCCTGTCCACCGACCAAGCCAATTTTGGTAGGGTGCTAGGAAGGACGACGACGGTTGGTTCGTACCAGCCGAATGCATTTGGGCTGTACGACATGCACGGTAATGTCTGGCAGTGGTGCCAGGATTGGTATGATGCGAACTACTACCAGAACAGTCCCAAGGAAGATCCTCCGGGGCCTGCGCATGCCCGGGACCGGGTCATTCGCGGCGGGACCTGGCACCTTGAAGCCGGGCGCTGCCGGTCCGCCTTCCGCATCGGTTACGCCCCCGGCTCCCGGCTCAACACCATCGGCTTCCGCTTGGTCGCAGTCCAGTCTGAACGCTGAGCCGAGGGCTAGGGAGTGCTCCCTGTTGCGCAGACCCGTAGCGGCGGAGGGCGGGTAGCCCCGCCACGGCTACTTCGGCTTTCGCGTGGTGTGTGTGCGATAGCGGAGGCAAGACCGGGACATTTTTTCATCGAAGTATGTTTCCCGCGACCTTCCTGACAAAGTGTATCTCGGCGTGAGCGATCAACAACACCCTTTTCTCCTTTTCCTACCATCCACAGTGCGAACAAAAGATCTGGGATGTGTGTTGTCACATTTACGGTGGATAAGGTCTCACAAAAGCATATTGCAACCTCAGGAGGAAAACATGGCTGATCTCAACGGAATGCCGATTCTCGCCCACGCTGGCTGCCAGTCATCGGGCGGGGCATTCTTGCTCAAGCGAGCTTCCCCGGTTGATCGGCAGGAGGCCATTGACGGATGGACGGTGGAACTCCGCAGAGGCAGCGCCTACGTCTTGGCCCGTCAGGACACAACTCTTTCTCGGTATGAAGAAGCCCGCGACAGTGCATTTACAGCAGCGCTTAAGGCCCTGGACGTTCTCTCTGTCATGCGAGTCGCTGACCTTGGCATCCGCGACGCCAAGGTCGAGCATGTCACCTGGTGGGTCGAAGGGGGTGAACAGACTCTGCGTTTAACAGGGATCTCCATTATCCCGATGGTGATACGATCGAAGGTCATGGTCAGCGACGGCACCGGGGTTCTAAAGCCGATGGTGCCCGCTGCCGCACCAGTCTGGCACAAAAGCTTCCGTTATTTCCGGCTCGCGCAGGATACGGACGACTTGTTCGACGCTTATCGGAACATGTACCTCGCGCTCGAGGCAGTTCTCGACACCATTGCTCCCCAGAAGATGAAAGCAGCGACTTTCGGCGCTCAGCTTAAACAGGACGAGGGAGAAGGCCAGTGGTTCAAGAGAGCGCTGGGAGAGGCAGGAAAGGTTGTGCCCTTGTCTCCCTTCGTTCCTCGCGGCGTTTCCGATCCGCTAGAGGCCCTTTGCGAAAACCTCTACAGCACGCGAAATCGCGTCTTCCACGCGAAAGGAAGCCGCCCCTCACTCCTGCCCCAGGACGACTATGAGCGGGCAGCCGTAGTTGATAGACTGGAGCGCTTGGGCAGCTTATATCTCGCCTTGGCAAATAAGTTCCTCGGCCTTCGTTTTGGCCTGAGTTTTTTCACCCAACATTGGTTCAAGACAATAGCCAAGGGGCTAGAAGATCGACTCATCATCCAGGTCACGGATGACACGGCGCCACTCGACGGAACGAGCACGGCTATCAATCCAGGTGGCGGTCATGTCGTGACACTGACTACGTTCTCCTGCCCCGGTGGTGGATGAGCCGTTTGTGAAAACTGTTCTGGGCACATCGCCAGTGGATGACCTTCGCACGTTGGAGCGGGTCTCGCGTGTTGCCGTAGTTTTAGGCAACGGAATACCCGGCGCATTTAACATAATCGAAGGCGGGTTGACGCTTGATGGGATCACTCGCTTCGAGGTGCAAATGGGTTTGCACATGGTGAATCCACGACTTCCCAAGACTCTCTACGACAGATGAGCAATCGGCGTTGGAGCGAGCGTCAGGAACCGTTATCAGGGCAGCGGTGGTCAGCAATCTTAACGGATATCCTTACTCTTAATATGCTCCTCACCCTGGCTCCGGCGTGAAAGTCCAGGAATGCACCGTGCCGGCACCAAGATATTCCGGGGAACGCGGGTTTGCAGGATAATAGCAGGGCGCCGTCTGGGCAACCTCGTGGCACCACCTTTGGTAATTGCCCACCAGTGTTTATTGCCGTAAATCACTGTTTGCGTCTGCACAGCCACACTTGTCACCCTTGCTGACTGATAATTCTCCCGGCCTTGGGACAGTGTTCGCGACTGAGGGCAGGCTGCATCGACTAATACCGGCAGAGCTGATAACATGAACAGGGTGTGATTCGGACTGGGCCATAAGGAGCGACGATGAGCATCAAGGTTTCCATGCGCGAACTGCACGATCAGCTTCCCGAGTTACTTGACCAGGTGGTGAAGAATGGGGAGGAATACGTCGTCCAACGTGACGGCAAGGACTGTGCGGTGATCGTCAACACCCGCCAGTGGCGGCGATGCAAGACCGGCCAGATGCTGGATGGGCTGGGTGACGCCTACCGCCTCTCCAGCCCCAAGCAGGCACGCGCAGAACAGTTGCTGAATGCAAGACAGCAGCGTTCTCTCACTGTGGCAGAGCGACGTGAACTCAGGGACTTGCTTCACGAGTGCGACGCGATCTTGCTGCGACGTGCGACGACACTGGAAGGGCGCTCATGAGTCGCATCTCTGCTGCGCTCCGGCGACGTGTGCGGGACCGCGCGCGGGGGCTTTGTGAGTATTGCCATTCCTGTCAGGAATTGACCGGCCACGACTTCATGATGGACCACATCATTCCTGAAGGGCGCGGCGGCAGCAATCGATTGCCGAACTTGTGCTGGTGTTGTTTCTGGTGTAACTGTTTCAAGCAAGCGCGCACCCATGCTCCGGACCCGCGCTCCGGCCAACGGGTTGCCCTCTTCCATCCTCGCCGAGACAAATGGCATGATCATTTTCGCTGGAGTCGCGATTCGACACGAATTGTGGGCCGTACGGCGATTGGCCGCGCCACCGTCAAGGCCTTGCGCCTCAATCGAACCACTTTGGTGGCGGCACGCCGAGTTTGGGTTCGGTATGACTTGCATCCGCCTGAAACTCGCGGAGCACAATGATGAAACTCTCACTCAAAGCGACGCGCTTCGTGATCGCCGCATTGGAACACTATCAGAAATACCACGACCAGCGGCTACAGGAGGGAACTTTATCGGAGGATGAAGTCTCCGACCTGATGAATGATAGGCAATACCTGGAAGCGATCAAGGAAGAATGTGAAAAGCATCGTGATGAACTCATGCGACGCCATGAGGCGTCAAGACCTCCTTCTGAGTCGCCCGCCAGTGTGGGCAACCTCGTGGCGCCACCTTTGGTAATTTCCCACCAGTGTTTATTGCCGTGAATCGCTGTTTGCGCCTGCACAGCCACACTTGTCACTATTGTGATTCGAGTTTCTACCACACTGTCACCTCTTTCCCTGTAGGCGGGCTTTGCCGTTGGGTGATTTCTCCTCCGAGAGAAACACGGCCGGCTGTACGTGGAAGTAGGCTGCCAGCTTCATGATGTGCGCTCGCGTCAACTGCCGCTTGCCGGACAGCACTTCAGAGATCCGCGATTCAGCGATGCCCGTGGCCCGGGCCACATCTGCCTGCACCACGTCCTTCTGGTCGATCAGAAAGCGCAGCATCGCTCCATCGGAAACGTCGGGGAGAGGATGAGCCTCGTCTTCGTACTGTTCCACCAGATCGCCGAGCAGGTCCAGATAGTCTTCTTCGGCCGCGGTGAGGTCAGCGCGGTCGAGCAGCGCATCGATGACTTCGATGGCTCTATCCAGTTCCTTCTCCGTGCGGATTGGTCGAAGAGGGAAGCCGTGGATCAACTCCCAATAGCCATCCAGCTCATTCGGCCGTGTTTTCGTCCGTTGTTTGGTCATGATCAATCCTCCTTCCATTTGCCGCGGTCGTAGTCGGCATGGGTGAGCACGTGTCGGATGTAGACCTTGCCTCGGTTGTGGTGAATGGCGGCAATGAGCCGGTATTTGTTGCCGGCAATGTTGAACACCGTGAGCCTACCCACGCGATCGGCCTTGGAAAAGCAGACCTTCACCTCGGCGAAGTTCCGCCAGTGCTCCCGCCGGGCTGTCTGAAACCAAGAGAGCAGCGGCTCTTCGGCGTCCGGATGCATGGCCCAGAACTGCCGCAACTTCTTCTTGGAAATCACGTGCATAACATATCGTCTTACCAAAAATGGAAGATGTCAAGAGCGTTCCGCTGCTACCCATGCGCAGCGGGGGTCGAAACGTTTCGGACATTCTTTCCCGTAACAGGTTCCTCACCCTGCCTCCGGCGTGAAAGTCCAGGAATGCACCGTGCTGGCAGCAAGCTATTCCGGGGAACGCGGGTTAGCAGGATAATGGCAGGGCGCCGTCTGGGCAACCTCGTGGCGCCACCTTTGGTAATTGCCCACCAGTGTTTATTGCCGTAAATCACTGTTTGCGTCTGCACAGGCACGATTGTCACCCTTGCTGAGTGGTGAGAACGTGCTATTCTGAACGAGCGCAAGGAATGGGAACATGTTTTTTTCGATCAAGTATGGGGCAGGACATGCCTGAAATCAGCCGGTTCTTCGGCATGGTGATCGCCATGTATTACAATGACCATGCGCCGCCCCACTTCCATGTGCGTTATGGGCGACAAAGGGCGGTTATCGGCATCGACCCAGTTGCGCTGCTGGAGGGTCGCCTTTCACCGAAGGCTCGCGCCTTGGTGCTGGAATGGGCGGCCCTGCACCAGGCGGAGTTAATTGCCGATTGGCAACTGGCGCGACAACAGCGCCGCTCAACAATATCGATCCTATGGAGTAAGACCATGCTCAAAGACATTGTGGAAGTGCAAGCGCTGGACGGCTATCGCTTGAAGCTCCGGTTCGAAGACGGTGCCGAGGGCGTGGTCGATGTGGCCCAGCTCGTGCCGCTAACCGGAGTGTTCGCGGCGTTGCGCGACCGAAAGGAGTTCGTCGCCGTGCAGGTGAACCCGGAGTTGGGTACTATTTGTTGGCCCACTGGCGCCGATCTCGACCCCGACGTGCTTTATTCTCTCGTGACCGGCGCGGCCCTTCCTTCATACGGGGCATTGGGGGCTGGCGCGGGAATACGGTGATGACCGTGACTGTTAATATGTTCCTCTCCCTGGCTCCGATGTGAAAGTCCAGGAATGTACCGTGCCGGCAGCAAGCTATTCCGGGGAACGCGGGTTTGCAGGATAATGGCAGGGCGCCGTCTGGGCAACCTCGTGGTGCCACCTTTGGTAATTTCCCACCAGTGTTTATTGCCGTAAATCACTGTTTGCGCCTGCACAGCCAGACTTGTCAGCTTTGCTGACTGATGAAAACGTGCTATTCTGAACGAGAAGAGAACCAGCCACGAGAAGGAGGTATGCCATGTCGAGCACTCCGGCAGTTTTGAGAGGCATCGTTCACGGTAAGACGATTGAACTCGAAGCAGAACCGGGCTTGCTGGATGGCCAGCAGGTGACTGTCACGGTTGAACCGGCGGCCCAGCAAGAGATTGTCGTCGAGGATCCGTTAGAAGCCTTGAAGCGTGCCGCAGGCACGTGGTCGGACGACCCAGAAGGACTCGACCGGTTTTTGGAATGGAACCGGCAGCAGCGGAAAATCAATCGCAGAGAGTTACCCGCATGAGCTTCCTGCTCGATACCGACATTTGCTCGACCTACCTGAAGAACGATCCTGTTGTGGTGAGTCGCGTCATGCTGCACTACGGCGGCTTGAACGTCTCCGTAATTACAGTCGGCGAACTGCTGACGTGGGCACTGCGAGTCAATGCTCCCTCGGATCGACTGAAAGGCGTTCAGGATTTGCTCAAGGGTGCAACAGTGCTGGAGATCAGTCTGCCCGTAGCAGAGAAGTTCGGAGACATCCGGGCAGGATTGTTCGATCGCGGGATAACGGTCGGAGAAATGGATTTGCTCAATGGAGCGACCGCCCTCGTCCACGGCCTGACGATGGTGACACACAATGTACGGGACTACGCCAACATTCCGGGGCTGACCATCGACGATTGGTTGGTTCCGTAGTGCGAGGGCAGCAGGGGCAAGAGGCAGCGGAGGTCAGAAACGTTAACGGACATCCTCACTCGTAATATGTTCCTCACCCTGCCTCCGGCGTGAAAGTCCAGGAATGTACCGTGCCGGCAGCAAGCTATTCCGGCGAACGCGGGTTTGCAGGATAATGGCAGAGCGCCGTCCGGGTAACCTCGTGGCGCCACCTTTGGTAATTTCCCACCAGTGTTCGAGCTTCTCGGCCTGGTACTGGGTGGAGCGGTGCCGGGTCTGGTTGTCCGGCCGTGGGAAACCGAGGCGTTGCTGAAGGCGTTGTTCTGTGGATAGGCAGGCGACGTCGTGGCACTCGGTTGATGCTAAAGTTGCGAACGGTATCCGAGAGGTCTATGTTCAGGCAGGTGTGGCGAACGTGGCAGGCCAAGGCCAAATTGCTGGCTCCGCTGCAAGCAAGCTATCCCGGCAGCTTCCTGGCCAGGGAACTTTGTTATCCTGAACTTCACAAGGTCCTGGTGGCCGGCCAGCCGGAACTCCAACCCTATGAGGGCATGTCGAGAATCTGGCACGATTTTGCCCGGGGTCACCAAGCCGATTACCCTTACTTCCTCGGCAGCTTTGCCTGGTCCCATGAGCGGGAACAACGGTCGATCCTCGAACTGGCTTGCGGTACGGGAACAATGACGCCGCACCTGGCTCGAGTCGCCACCCAGGTTGTCGGCCTTGACGCGAGCGAGTCGATGCTGGCCCAGGCCCGAAGACGCTACTCTAACTGGCCGGGGGTGCGGTTCATCCACGATGATTTTCGCAGCTTTCACCTGGACCAACCATTCGACGCTGTGGTATGTGCCGGCAACTCATTGAATTATGTGGCCGACAACCGGGAATTGAGTGCGGTATTGGCAAGCGTGGCCCGCCACTTGAAAGCAGGTGGCCTCTTCGTTTTCGATACTTACACTCACGAAGGCATGCAGTACCTTTCCGGCCAGTACCTCCATGCCGATGTGGACGGCAGACGATTCGCGATAAGCTTCCATTACGACCCGCGCCAGCGACGGGAGAAATCGCTGTTGCTCATGCCCATGGGCATCGAAACGCATCGGCGCATTCCTATCGACCCGAAAGATGTGTCGGCCACCGCTCGCGGCAGCGGTCTCGAGGTGGAGGACTACTTCTCCAGACCCATTATTCCAGGTTGGTGGTTCACAGGGTTGTATTGTGTGTTTGTTCTGAGGAAAAGAGGTTGATCCGTGCCGCACCATCTGAAACCGTGCTGCGAGCAAACCCCTTGCCTTTCAGGGGAGCGAATCTCTATCCTATCACAGTGTTTAACCATCCTCCTCTAATAGGAACAACTATGACCACACAACTCTATTTCGTTGGACTTGACGTTGGCGGCACAAACATGAAAGCGGGCGTGGTGGATGACACCGGGCGCAAGTACAGCGCCGAAAGCCTGCTCACGGAACCGGAGAAAGGCCAGCAGCACGGTCTGGAGCGGATGTGCGAGACCATCCGGCTGGCGATTTCCAAGGCCGGCTTGCGGCCGGACCAGATCGCAGCCATCGGCGTGGCCACGCCTGGATTGATGGATATCCCGGCAGGCCTCATTACCAATCCGGTGAACCTCAAGCCCTGGCGCAATGTGCCCGTGCGGCAATACGTCCAGGACAAGTTCAAGTTGCCGACCGCCTTCCAGAATGATGCGAACGCCGCGGCCTATGGTGAATACTGGGCCGGCGCCGGCAGGGGCGTTCACAGCATGGTGCTCTTCACCCTCGGCACAGGCATCGGCGCCGGCATCATCATTGGCGACCTTGTTGTCGAAGGCGAACACAGCCATGGCGCCGAGTTGGGCCACATGATAATCGAAATGACCAACCCACGGCTGTGCGGGTGCGGCCGGCGGGGCTGTCTGGAGGCTTATGCCAGCGCCACGGCGGTCGTCAAGCGGACGATGGAGGCACTGGCCCAGGACAAGGGCAAGTCATCGCTCCACGCGCTGGCGAAGAGCGGGAAGGAAATCACTTCCAAGGAGATTTTCGATGCAGCGGCTGCGGGTGATGCGCTAGCCGACAAGATCGTGGAGGACACCGCCTATTACCTGGCCGTCGGCGCCACGAATGCCATGCATAGCATTGATCCCGACATGGTGGTCTACACGGGCGGCATGATCGCCGCGGGCGAATCATTCCTGGAACGTATTCGCCGGCACGTGAAGCGGCTTGCTCTGCAGATTCCCGCTGAGAAGACCCAGATTCGCTATAGCCAGCTGGGTGGCGATGCCGGTTTCATCGGCGCTGCGGCTTGCGGTCGTCAACTCTACTATCGGACGAAGAAGTGACCAGCAGCAGACGGCTCCTGGACTGATTCGTGTCCAGGAATGCAACGCGAACCCGAAACGCAAGCGAGCGGCAGAAAATAATTTACCATCCCTCGCTCACGCTTCGGGCCAGTGTGACACTGGCCCGAAGCGTGAGCGAGGGATGCTATCACTTGCCGCACGGCCCAAGCGAGGGCTGTGACCTCTCACTCCCTTGCGATTCGGGTTCGTGTGCGATTTCTTCGTTCGTCACACTTTCGGTTCTGCGCCGGTCTCGGGTGCCGGTTGGCTCGAGCCGGATGCCGCCGTCTCGGGTGCCGGTTGGCTCGGGGTGGATGCCGCCGGAGCAGACTTCCACTGGCTGAACAGGAGCATGATGACGCCAAACGCCAGCAGGCCAACGCCCCAAAAGAGATTGACGTTCACTCCGAGCGACCTGGCGTACATGTCAGCGTTGTTGGATGTATACAGCCCCCAGACCGTGAGCAAGACACCCAGAACGGCAAACATCAGGCCAAGGGGAATACGAATATCGAGAGTCATGATTCTAATCACCTTTACCAGAAGATAATGTTAAGAATTACGCAAAGGACCACCACGGCAACAGCCCAGGCAACCGGCCGGCTGTACCATGCGATGTGCTCCTCTTTCGGCCTTTCGGTCAGTGAATAGACCAGGCCGACCAGGTCGCGATCATCGTGTGGTTTGGTCGCCAGGCTCACCACGATGGTGACAACGAAGCAGACCGTCCAGGCGACAATGGCCAGCCAGAAGCTATCGGCAAATTCGCTCCCGTAGGTGTGCAAGACGCCCCCACCGAAAGTGAGCCATCCGCCCTTGACTCCTACAGCAGCGCCTGCCGGCAAGGTCAAACCATGGTGGATAGCGGCTGCCACGGTGCCGGACAGCAAGCCGTAAAAGGCCCCATGCCCGGTCGTGCGCTTCCAGAACATGCCCAGCAAGAAGGTTGCAAAGAGAGGCGCATTGACAAAGGCGAAGACGAACTGCAACATCTCCATGATGTTGTTGAATTTTAAGGCGATAAACCCCGCCCCGATCGCGAGCGCAGTGCCGACAAAGGTGGCTGCATGCCCCATCAACAGGTAATGCCGCTCGCTCTTGTTGGGATTGAGGTAGGCGCGGTAAATGTCGAAGGTCCACACGTTGTTGATGGCGGCTGTGTTGCCGGCCACGCCGGACATGAAGCTCGCCAAAAGGGCGGTCAGTCCGAGTCCCAGAATGCCCGTTGGCAAGTACTGCAGCAACATCATGGGCATCGCCAGGTCGTAATCCCGTTCGGGTTTCGAGTTTTTCACAATGAGTTGGCCATGTTCCTTTATCTCTTCATCCGTGAGAGTTCCCTTCAACGCTGTCAAAAGTGCTTCCTGATTGGCAAACTGTTTGCCTTTCTCCTCTTTTTGCATCCACTCCCTGAGCTTGGCTACGACATTATCCGGCACTTTGTTTCTTTGGAGAGAGACCAACGTCTCGCCCCTGATGGCATACGCGGACGGTTCTTTCGTCCACATTTCCTTCTTCACAGGAATAAGCCCCTGATCGTTTGGCTTTTGCGCCGCCACAACAACGGCGATAATTCCAGGCACGACGATCAGGAACGGGAAGAACATCTTGGGCACCGCTGCAATCAGGGGCGTACGGCGAGCAGCGAGCATTGAGTTCGTTGCCATACCGCACTGGACAACGGCAAAATTGGTAGCCCAGTAACCGAATGCCAGAACAAAACCAAGCCCCATGGCCAGTCCAAACCATTCCATCTGGAATGGATTGTTGTCGGGGTTACTCATCCCTTTCCAGCAATGCATGAAATTGGCTTTGTCGACATCACGGCTGTTAGTAATGTCCTGCCAGCTCTGACGTTCCTCGGTGGTTTTCAAGCTGCCTTCCAGCGCCTCTAGCTAATTCGTCAGAGGTCAAGTCCTTGCCCTTTAACTCATCGAGCTTCGCGAAGATTGCTTGTGGCACTTCTTGGCGGTGAAGTGCAGCCAGCGTATCGTCTGTCACTTGAACAGGACCCGGTTTGTCTTGGTTTTTTGTAAGCAAGCCATTCCAGCCGCCGACCACGTAAAGGTCGGTGAACTCATGCCAGCGCTGACGGTCCTCGCTTGACAGGTCAGTTTCCAGTGCCTTTGTCAAATCGGCCGGCTTTGCAAACTCTTTGTCTTTCAATTCCTTCAGCTTCGTGAGAACTGCTTCTGGCACTTCCGCGCGGTGGAGTGAAGCCTTCATTTCGTCCGTCACTTTAACGATAGGCGACTTGTCCTGGATTCTCTGCACTAACCCATTCCAGCCGCCAACGTGGTAAAGCCCAAGGCAAACCAGCGGCAGGAAGCCGACGACGATCAGGAAGAACTGCAACACCTGATTGTAAATGGCGCCGGTTAACCCCCCCAGGTAGACATAGATAACCACGACCAAGCCACCAAGAACGCTGCATGCGGTGAAGATCGCAATGGGGGATGTACCAAGGCCCATCTGCTCGAACAGCTTGTCAAAGATCTCCAGGCTCATGATCAGCTTGGCAATGGCATACATGGAGACGCCGGAAGAGAAGATTATCATAATGACAAAGGTGATCGCGTTCAAAGCACGGGTTTTCTCGTCGAAACGCATGCGCAGGTATTCCGCAATCGAGCGGGCCTTCGACCCCCAGTAGAACGGCATCATGAAGACGCCCACGAAGGCCATTGCCGGTATGGCGGCCAGCCAGTAGAAGTGGAAAGTGGCCATACCGTACTTGGCGCTGAGGCAGCCATGCCGATGGCTTCCTGGGCGCCGAGGTTGGCAGAGATGAAGGCCAACCCGGCCACCCACGCGGGGATGGCCCGGCCGGATGAAAAGAAGTCAGCGCTGGTCTTGATGTAGCGCTTCAGTACAACGCCGATCCCCACCACGAAGGCAAGATAGATCAGCATGATCGCATAGTCGATCCACGCTAGTTTTTCCATTGTCGGTCCCCGTGTTTCGATTGCACCAGTTGTGGCCCTGCTGGTCAGTGACACATACATCTGGCGGCCATTTAGTGGGAATATTCTCCAGTGAAATTGCCTCGACCCAGTGCTCGCGCTGGATATACGAGCGCCAATTGGTTCATTTGTACTGAAAACGGCCCGGCCGACAAGAAGATTTTTGAAATTTTTGCCACTTTCCGCCGATCACTACAAATGTACTGCAACCCGAGGCAAGTCTTGAGGCACGGTTGGAAAATTGGTGACGACCTGATTCCTTATGGGCATCACCTTTCTTTGCCTTTTCTCACACCGCCGGCCAGTTCGGCCCTTGCCGGTCAAGATACACCCGCTTGTGCTCCCCCGCCTGAGCAAGCTGGCCCTGCGCTTGCAGGATGCCGCCGAGCCGACTGTACGCCTCGGCGAAATCGGGTTTCAGGCGCAGTGCCTGCCGGCACTGTTCCGCTGCTTCGGCCCAACGTCCCAGGCTCGCCAGGACCATGCTGCTGCAAGTCGCCGGAACGATGATACTGCAACGCCAGCGCAAGAGCTTCGGGGATGGTGGCCATGCTGGAATTCTACTGAGCAAGCAACAGTGTTTCACTTTCTGTGACACCCCCTTGAAAAGTGTTCAGCAGCGTTGAAAGGAAACGCGGCCCTCCCGATCTACGCCGAAGTGCTGTCGGCCGCGACCGTTACGGTGTTCGTGTCAGAAGGTGGGCCAATGCCGACGCATGAAAAGAAAGCCGCCCGACACACAGTGTTGAGTGGCTGATGAAATGAGATTGGCAAGCAACCGGTGAGTGTTGGTCACGCTCACCAGAAACGTGCTGGGGTGCTGCCGTGGCCGGTTCATTGCCGATTCGGTGGCTGTTTCGCCTCTGCTTGAGGGGGTTTTGAACGTTTTTGGGGTGGTTTGGAAGGAGGAACCGGGTGAATGTGGTTGAACTGACGACATGGATGGGTCTGACCTCTTGTCTCGCGTCAAATGTGCCAGGTCAGTCCCCTGTTGCGGACGCGCTGCCGAACATCCCGCTCTCCTTGACCCGCTCTCCTGCCTCTCGTTTAGAAATACCCTTTGCTGAGTACATCCCTTTCCACAGGGGCTTCGCTCTGGAGCAGTCCCCGAATGTGCCCGAGGAATCGCTGGAACATGTCGAGCCGTAGTGGATTGTCCGTCAGGTGTTTGATATATCGGGCTCGGTTATCCTTCCTTCCTTTCACCGACCCGAAATTACCTCGCACGTTTGACCCGAGCCTCTTGGACTTGCGCAGGATGATTACCTCATCAACGTCAGTTGCTGCCGTGCTCACCGGCGTCATGTCCAGCCATTCGCAGAGCAAGTAGTATCTCGCTCCCGAGACGGCGGTCTTGACATCGTGAGCAGTCGCCGATGCTTCCTGAAACATGGTCTTGTCGAGGTTGGTTTTGCACTCCGAGACGACGTAGGCGATGAACGTGTCCTTCAGGGCGGCATCCTTAAAGTCCGGGCCGTGCGCGGCCTTTAGATAAAGCTTCTTACTGATGGCAAAATCTTGAGCCTTGGTGCGGATTGTCATACCACCGCCCATTTGCGCGACGTTGAGGCTTGACTCGAAGTAGAGGGCAGAAAAGCATCTTGCCGGCCCCACCGTAACATCAAATCCCTTGATCTCGGGCAAGATGGATGGGTGGATGATGCGCGGCAAAAACTCCTCGATGATGCTGTTGTCGAGCTTGAGTTGGCCCTTCTGTCGATAGAGAAAATTGTCTTGGCTGTCGAAGATCAGATCGACATCAACCCAGAGCCGATACTCGTTCAGAAGACTGACCAGCTTCTGCAGCCGTGCCTCGGGCGTCTTCGCGGTTACCGCATCCATAGCCTTGATCCAGTCGTGATAATGCTCGATGGCCCGTTCGATGCGGGGTTTGTCACAAGCCGGCAGCTTGTCGTTTTCATGGACGGCTTTCAGCTTCTCCAGGTGCGGCGTAGGAAACCCGCTCATATTTTCACCCCCTTTGTGGCTTTGCTCGCACTCGCAGCTTTCGGATCGTAAATCGGTGACTTTTGCACTTCGTGAGCGAACTTCAAGGCTCTCTCGAGGTCATCGTGTGATTCGTCTGGCGTTCGGCTCCGCGCATTGGTCAAGACTTCCCGAGCGATGACCCGCGGTTCCTCGATCCCCGTGCTGCCACTGCTCCTCACGTGGAAGTGCAGGATATCCTCGTAGATCTGCTCTCCGAACCGGTTCATGAAGACCCGCTCTTGCCGCGACAAGAAATGGAAACCGGCACAGCGAGTTGCCAGTGCCGCCATGATTTCACCATTGAAGAAACGGGTCTTGCGGACGTTGGACTCCCTGCCGACGATCACGACAACCCGTGCCCCCTCCTTGCACACCCTGCGTAGTTCCCTCAACACCTCCGTCATGTCAAGGCAATACTGGACGACGGTTAGGAAACGGTTCTGTCGGTGCTTCCTGTTGGAGCCAATCTCGGACCGGGCCACGCTGAGCATGTCCCAGCCGAGGGCCTTAACCGATCTGCGGTATTGCTGGTGGTAGTTGAAAACGTTGATGTAAGGCGGAGATGTGATCACGAAGTCAGACTCGCCGGCCCGTAGCGGAAGGCGCCGCGCATCGCAATTCAGGAGCTTGATGGGAAAATCGGATTCAGGCAGGCTGAGAACCCTTGCCTTGAGCCTGGCCCATGTGCCATAGATTTTTTCGTCGGTCACCTCCTGATAGAAATCCACGAGTACAATCAGGGCTTCGATCAGGGATCGCGTGGCTTCGTCGCTGAGGCCAGCATGAATCTCGACCAGACCGCCTTCTAGCCTTGTGTCAGCGGAATCTCCGTTGGTGCAGAACAGTGAAGGCTCACGATCAGGGAGGCAGTCGTGAAGAGCCTTTTCCAAATCGGTTACGAGTGATTTTCGCCTGGCAATTGGAAGGTTCATCAAGCTGTAAATTTGGGCCATCTTGCAGGCCGCTGGGTTAAGCTCTGCGCCCATGGCAGGCAGCCCAAGCCTGCCCGCTTCATAGAGTACTGTGCCGCTGCCAGCGAAAGGATCGAGGACCATCCCAGATTTCGGCGCGTAGGCGCGTAAGAGGACTTCTACCAGCTGCGGGGAAAACTGGCCGTTCCACGGAAAGAGATTGCTCCGCTGCTTGTTGCCGATGTTAAGCAAGTCCTGAGCAATGGCAGTCCTGTCGAGGGGCACACCGCTGAAATCCGGCTCGTCATGGCTCATGACTGGTTCCCACTGTTCAAGCCCAATGGCGATCGATGATTACTGAAGGTACATCTTACAGGCCCGGCGCCGACCGCCAGTCATTGCGCAAGCCGGGCATCGTGGTGAGTCTATCAGTCGGGTGTCCAAAAGTCCACTGGCGCGAAAAGGGGATCGTCATGAAAGCCAACTGGCCCCACCAGGAGCACCGATGGTCGAAGCCCAGGAAGTCTCAATACACCGGAGCCGGACTGGTGAGCCATTACTGAATCAAGGAAGATAGCTTGGGATTGAGAGCCTCCAACGACGGCCCGTCGCTCAGGAAGAACTTGGGCCTTTCGTCATCGCAAGTATACATCAGCCCGAAGAAGAAATGTTGCGAAGGTCCATCCGTTTTCACGTTTGCTCGGCGGGCTCCGCCCCGCTGGCATCGCTGGGCGTCTTGGAAAACTCGATCTTGTCGAGCAAGAATCTCACCATCTCCGGGCGCATGATCTCGTGGATTGACATCCGGAAGGTCACCTTGACCTCGCGCTCAGCCGGCGGCACGGCTTCCATCATGCGGGCCACCTCAGCGTACTGGTGCGCCAGGGCGATGAGGTTGAAACTGAAGACCATCAATTCCACGAGCGTCATCATCCTCGAGGTGCCGTCCTGGAAGACGACGGAGAACACCGAATCGTCGAGTTCCTCGATCACCTTCTCCGACTTTGCGATCTCGGGGCGGGCCAGCAGTTTCTTCGGCGGGTGAACGACAAATGTATTTCCCGCCTGGCTCGTCGCCCGCTTGTGGACCATCTCCATGATGGCGTCCATGTCCTCATCGCTAAGGTCGTAGCGTTCGGCCGCTTTGTCCTCCTTCTTCTCCGTGCGGAAGTGCCGCTTAATGCCTTCGAGCGGATCCGCCAGCCGCCATCCCCTGCCCGCCTTGGTAATCTGCCCGTAGTCGTCGCGGAATTTGACGAGGTGCAGGTCCGCCTTTTCAAAAAGGCCGTCGTTCACCAAGCGGCCGAATTCAGAAAGGCTCGCTACGGATTTTTGAACCAGCCGGGCGATCTTGTCGGGGAAGCGGAAGGAGCGAGACGCAAATTCGGACTCGGCCAGGCGGAAATCTTCGTGGGAGTCCTTGATGTGCTCATCGTACTGGGCCACTAGCATGTTGACCCGCTGCGCCGCCTCTGATGCAAATGCGGCCTGCGGAAAGGATATCTTCATCTGCTCACACTGCCGGCGGCAGGCGTTCGCCTCCTGAAGGTGTTGTGCCGCCTTTACCAATGGCTGCAGGATTTTGCTGAGCGCTTCGAGCCGCGACTCACGACGATTCCAGCGGTAAGATAGCACCCCGAAAAGGAACCCAAAGATCCCGATTACCAAAGCTCCAGCGGCGATCCACGTCCGCGGATCGTCCCATGCGTTCCCTGGCGGCATGCACATCCTCCTCTCGACGAGCGGCTTCTACCCCGTCATTTTATTCGTCCCCGGCGGCCCCCGATTCGCTCCGGTTTGCGTAGACGGCGGCATCAAGTGGGAAATCTGAAGGCCACGGGCCTCCCACCAGCAACCTCGACGCTGATAAGGAGGCCCAGCGGCAATATTGGCCGTTTGTTATTGAACCTTCCCCGCCTTCAACTGGTCCTCGGCCGTGCGTAATGCTTCCAGCAGGGTTTCGACCAAATCCAGTTTGAACGTCACCCCTTTGGGCGAAGGCTTTCTTTCGCCTCCCTCGGAGGTCCAGTACCACATACGCACTTCGCCATACCGAGAGCGTTCGTATTGACGGACGCCGACCTGAATTTCCTTCGCGAAGACTTCGGAATCGTCGCAACGGTCCCTACGTCTTGAATCTCCTCCAAAGCCTCGACTCCCTCGATCATATGGGCCAACAATTCCGGCAACACCATGATGCCCTTCTTCGTCGGATGCCATTGGCGGTCATCCTTGGCGGCGAAGAAATGCTCGCGGAGGTCGATGTATTGTCGGCCCTGGTAATCCCGTAAGGAAACCCAGACTTCAGCGCTGCTGTTCTTCTTGATTTTCGCAATGGTAGCTTCCATAAAGAATCCCCCGACCTGGTTTAGAAAAAGGTTGCCCGGACAATCCGTTACGTCAGTTCGATCTTCGCGAATTCCTCAACTTTCCCGAGCGCCCGCGCGAGTCGCTGGAGCTTTTCAAGGCGAGCTTCGTTGCCCTCTTGCAGAGCCGTGATTTCCTGCAGGGAAATCGTCTCCAGCTCCCCGCTAGCCTGATCGATGGCGCTGTAGAGATTAGAGACTATGGAAGGATTGGCGTCATGCAGCACGAGACGGGCCGCTCGAATGCCTTCCTTCTCAAACTTACGGAGGGCATCCGCGTTTTCAAGAATCGCGGGCAAATCCCGTACGTCGCGGGAGTCGGCCAGTTTCCCATCGAGCACCCACTGCCCAAATTCCTTGATGAAGTCCCGGTCGAACTCTAGGCGATCCCGAAGCGACTTCCGCTTCATGAACTCCTCGAAATGGGAAAATCGCTTGATTCCCTGAGGGTCGTTCGTCCTTTCGAGGTAGGCTTTCGTCTCCTCATAGGCGGCAATCTTCTGTGACAGTTTTGACCGCGACCAGCGAAGGTGAGTGGCCAGGAAATCGTAGGTCTTCCCGTAGATTTTGCTCATCTTCCAAACATACTCGGCCTGATCGAAGGCTCGCCATTCGATCTTGCCGGCGATGTGCAATTCGCCGAGGAGCAAGCTGATCTGCTCTTCAGTCACATCTGCTGGCAGGACCCGGACGTACACAGACCCGAATCGTTCGTCGTGCGAGTATTTCTTCTTCAACTCCCGCATGACGACGGTGCGGCAGTTTCCTTCAACCACGGTGCCATCGGTGCGAACAACAGGATCCTCCAGTAGCCCCCCGTTTTGGTAGACGCTTTGGTGCAAAGCCTTCACTTGGTCGATGTCCCAAAGCAACTTGTGCAATTCCTTGTCTGTCACCGCAGTGCCCTTCTTGTGCTGACGAAGCAAATAACCGAGTCGCTGATTGCCGGGATCGAGCTTCAGCCTCTCGACAGGCCACAGTTCGCGGATAACCGCAAAGTCGGCGTTGCCCAGGCGGAACTTCAGGGTGCTGCCATTTGTTGCCTCGTTTCGTGCCGTGCTCATGTTTCTCTCCTTTTTGAGATTGGCGTGAAAGAATGGTTTCGATTCACTGACTTCATTCTAACAAGATTTTTCTAGTTGTCAATAGATCATATAAGTTTTTCTGGTCTATATGGTACTACACGGAACTGTGGCAATGAACTTTCGGACATGGGCCCGTTGGAATCCTCGGGCAACAGATGTGGTGGAAACACACGGGCGGCGCCCTGGGGAAAGGGAAACGCTGGTTCGGGGTCTTTTTTGCAAAGTAGTTGTTGAGTGTCAGCAATGCTTTGACATTGGCCGCCGGCAATGGCCCCTACGACGAGAAAAGGCTCCGCCCCCGACGCGACCGCGTTGGCCGGTGGGACCGCGAGGCCATTGCGCGAAGTGTGGCGCGGCGTAACTCCGCCCCCGACGCGACCGCGTTGGGCAGTGCGACGTTAGCATAGCCGGTGTACGGAACTATTATCTAACCCGCATGGTGCGAGTGAGTACGGCTGTATGGAACCAATTCCGGTTCATGGCCGGTTCGGCGGACATACTTCATTGTCTTGCTACCTCAGATATGATACATGTTCCCCAGTATCGTCCCAAAACCTGGAAACATTATGCCTTCGATTACCGAAGCACTCAGCCTGGGTTTGCGACATCATCAGGCGGGCAACCTCCTGCAAGCTGAGCGAATCTACGAGCAAATCCTGCGGGCCAATCCCGGACATGCCGGCGCCCTGCAACTGATGGGCGTGCTGGCCCACCAACAGGGCAGGCATGAAATGGCCATTGAGTATCTTCGTCGCTCACTGGCTCGGGATCCCACGGCCGCGGCGTGCCACCTGCATCTTGGATTGGCTTACCGCGCCGCGGGCAAGCTGGAGGAAGCCGTCGCCAGTTACAGGCAAGCTTTGCGCCTCAAGCCGGATTATGCCGAGGTCTACAACAACCTCGGCGTCGCGCTGGCCGCGCAGGGCAACTTCGATGAAGCGGTCGCCAGCTATGAGCAAGCGTTGCGACTGAAGCCGGAGTTGGCCGAAGCGCATAGCAATCTGGGCAATGCCTTCGCATCACAGGGCAAGTTGGCCGAAGCGATTGCCCGTTACCAGCAGGCATTGGGGCTTAATCCCAATGATGCCGAGGTGCAGACCAATCTGGCGAACGCGCATCTGAATCTGGGAGTCGTGTTGGCCGATCAGGGCAAACATGCGGAAGCTGTCGCCAGCTACGACCAGGTTTTGCGACTGAAGCCCGATTCGGTCGAAGCCCTTGCCAACCGGGGCGCGGCACTGGTTTCCCTGGACAAGCTGGATGAGGCGGAGGCGAGCTGCCGGCAGGCTGTCCAGCTCGAACCGGATCGCGCGGAGGCGCATGCCAACCTGGCGGGGGTGCTGGCCAAAGGGAACAAGCTCGACGAGGCGATTGCCAGCTATAAGCTCGCCGTGCAGCTCAAGCCCGACCTCGCGGAAGCTCACGTGGGCCTGGGCAGCGCCCTCGTTAGGCTGGATCAACTGGAAGGGGCGCTGAACAGCTTTCGGCAAGCCCTGCGCCTGAAGCCGAACAGATGCGAAACCCACGTTGAGCTGGGCAATGTCTACTGGGCGCAGCGGGAAGTGGACCTGGCCATGGCCAGTTACCGGCAGGCCATACAGCTCAAGCCCGACTATGCCGTGGCCCACTGGAACCTTGCTCTCGGCTGGCTGACCAAGGGTGAATTCGCGCAGGGCTGGGCCGAGTACGAATGGCGTTGCCAGTGCCCGGAGGTTCGCGCTGCGCCCCTGCCCCCAACCGCGTTGGGATGGCGGGCCGCTCGCCGGCCGGACGATCCTGTTGCACGCCGAGCAGGGACTGGGCGACACTCTGCAATTCATCCGGTACGCGCCGCTGGTCAAGGAACGTGGCGGCTTCGTGATCCTGGAATGCCAGGAGTCTCTGCTGCCCCTGCTGGCGAGTTGTGCGGGTATTGATCGGCTTATAGCACGCGGGGAGGCCTTACCGGATTTCGATGTTCAGGCGCCACTGCTGAGCCTGCCGGGCATCCTGCAAACCACTGTGGAAACCATTCCCGCGAAGGTCCCCTATCTGTTTGCCGACGCGCAACGAGTGAGTGGTGAGTGGTTAGTGGTGAGTGGTGAAGAAGGCCGGGACCACTCACCACTCACCACTCACCACTCACCAATGTTGAAGATCGGCATCGCCTGGCAAGGCGATCCGGTGCATGGAGGAGATCGGAAGCGTTCCGTGCCACTGATTCGTTTTGCTCCGCTGGCGAGCATGGCCGGAGTCCGTCTGTTCAGTCTGCAACATGGACCGGGCATCGAGCAACTTGGTGAAGTCGAGGATGGTTTGCCCGTGACCGATCTCGGCAGCCGGTTTGCGAACTTCCAGGACGCCGCGGCGGCGATGATGAACCTCGATCTGGTGATTACGGTCGATACCGCCGTCGCCCACTGTGCCGGCGCATTGGGCGTTCCCGTGTGGGTTGCTCTTCCTTTCGTGGCTGACTGGCGCTGGCTGATAGGACGTGAGGACAGCCCGTGGTATCCGAGTATGCGACTGTTCCGGCAGAAGCGCTGGGGAGACTGGGAGGAAGTATTTGACCGGATTGCAGGGGAGATCAAGAAACGATTGGCGGCCGCCGACTCGACCAGGACGGTCGATCCTCATCTACCCTTGGCTCAGCAATAGACACACCCAACCAGGACTGTCCCGCCGGGGTAGCCTCGGCGGCGCGCCGCTCAGGAAAAAGCCGATTACAAGTATACCATGTGAACGGCCCAATTTTTCCCGCACCGCCGGTCGTCCGACAAGTAAACTGATTAGGATGGCCAATCACGTTATCATTATCGGTGCCGGCCTCGCCGGTCTCGCTTCGGCAACGGCACTGGCGCCGCGCGGCTTTCGGGTGACAATCCTGGAAGCGCGGACTCGGCTCGGCGGCCGGGCCAGCTCCTTCACCGATGCGGCCAGCGGCCAGATGGTTGATGCCTGTCAGCACGTCAGCATGGGCTGCTGCACCAACATGGCTCACTTTTGCCGAACGGTCGGGATCGACTGTCTGTTGCAGTCACAACCCTGCCTCAACTTCATGACGCCGGACCGCCGGATCAGCTATCTCCGCGCTGCTTCGTGGCCGGCCCCCTTGCATCTGCTGCCTGGTTTCCTTCAAAGTCATTATCTTAGCCTTTCGGACAAGCTGCGTATCGCGTGGGGACTCGTCTGTCTGCAGCGCAGTCAGAGGTCAGAGGTCGGAGGTCGGAGGTCAGGGGTCAATGACCGGCCGTTTCTGGACTGGTTGATGCAACATGGTCAGACACAAAGGACTGTGGACCGGTTCTGGGGAGTGGTGCTCACGAGTGCTCTCAACGAAGTGCCCGAACGCATTGGACTGTGTTATGCTCGCAAGGTTTTCGTCGATGGGTTCCTGCGTCATCGCCGTGGTTTCGAGGTTGAGTTGCCGACTGTGCCCCTAGGCCGGCTTTACGGCGAGGAATTGCAGAGCTGGCTGGACCGCCAAGAAGTCAGGGTGTTGCTGAATACAGGCGCCAAAGCATTTCGGCTAGCCGACGGTCGCGTGCAAGCACTGGAACTCCGTAGTGGTGAAATACTGACCGCGGATTGGTACGTCACCACGGTGCCATTCGACCGGCTGCTCGACCTGCTTCCCGTTGAGATTGTCGATGCCCATGACTATTTCCGCAACCTGCGCAAACTGGAAACATCGCCGATCACCAGTGTCCATGTCTGGTACAACCGGCCGGTCATGGAGCTGCCGCACGTTGTCTTGATTGACTGCGTCGGTCAATGGGTCTTCAATCGTGGGCAAACCGCACCCGGCGAATACTACCTTCAAGTCGTTGTCAGTGCCGCCCGGCAGTTCCGCGGTCTGGGTCACGAGGAAGTTCAACGGCGTGTCGTTGAGGAACTCGCCCGCCTGTTCCCGGCAGCTCGATTGGAAGAAGTCCGGCGTGTCCGGGTCGTGACGGAGCATGCTGCCACTTTCAGCGCCGTGCCTGGCGTCGATCAGTGGCGGCCGGTTCAGGCATCGCCCATTGATAATTTGTTCGTGGCAGGCGACTGGACCGCGACGGGCTGGCCGGCGACGATGGAGGGGGCAGTACGGAGCGGCTACCTGGCGGCGGAAGCGTTGCTGCGGCGCGTCGGTTTGGAGGAGAAGCTGGTGCAGCCGGATCTGTAGTCAATTGACTACTAATATCCAATCAGCTATTATAGAAACTACAGAGGTAGCCATGGATTTTTGGAGCTTTTTCTGGGATGACGAGAATGATCCGGACGGCAACGTTGAACATGTTGCCGAGCATGATTTGACCATTGCAGACGTGGAGCACGTGCTGAAGAACCCGACCGATGAAGGGACCAGCAAATCCACCGGGTTCCCCGCAGTATGGGGATACACTCCCGATGGCCGTTTCATCATCGTCATTTATGAAGAGGTTGCAGAAAATACCGTGCGTGTCCTTACCGCCTACGAGGTTCCCGAGCGCAAACGGAAGAGGAGAAGATGACATGGCGAAAAAAGTCTGGAAACGGGTCTTTCGAGCCGGCAAGTTGTCGCCGGAACAGGTCGCGCGTGACCGGAAACTTCGCAGCCTGATCGAGGCGGAGTTTCCGCCTTGGCCTCGTCAGCCGATACCACGTTCCTTGAGCGCTTCCTTGAAGAAGGCCATGAAACACAGTCCCAAGACGAGTTATCAGCTTGCCAAGGAAGCCGGCGTCTCGCAAATTATGGTCTCTCGATTCTTGTCCGGCAAACGGGACATCCGCCTCGCCACTGCCGACAGGTTGGCTCATGTCCTGGGGTTGAAACTGGTGGCGAGTTAGATTGATTGACACCAGGCTCGACAAGCACCTGGTGTCCTATTCGCGTTGCAAAGCTGGGAATGTCAGCCATTCGGTGAGGGTCCAGACATGATCGGCCAGACCCGCGGCCATTGCTGGCGTCCGCTCCTGCCATCCTCCTTCGCTGTCACGCTAACGCAGGGTTCGCACCGGCCAGCAGAAGTTGTAGCTGTACATCGTGAAATAGGTCACCGCCTGATGCACGTCCCAATCCTTGGAGAAGCAGTAGGTCTTCCGCACCTTTCGAGCATTGCGGTTCCGGTCAGTCCCGTTGTGCCGTTCCACGAACGCTGTGTTGATCGCTCGGCTTGCCTTCGACAATGCCAGCGCGGCCATTACGGCCACGAACGTCCCGAACACCACTCGATGGTCGATCTTCACAACCCGGCCTTTTTTCCGGGTCTTATGCACGGTGGCATACTTCAAGTCGGCCAGCGGCACCTGGTACGGCGCTTGGGCCGTCCCGGTTTTCCAGTCCGCTCGGGGATGACCTCTTCCCCATACGCCTCCAGGATGGCCGTCTTGTAAGCAGCATATTCGTCCGTGGTGATGAGATTCGGAATCCGGCCTTCGGTACGCTTCTTGAAGTCTTGCACCACTTCCTGGGTATTCTCCGAGATGCGTTCTCCTGGCACAACACTCACGACCAAGCGGTGTTCGGGGTCGAAAGCCACATGGTCCCAGTTATCCCCCTGCCGGTCATCAGCGGGATCGGCAGGGTCGCAGTTCTTCTCTTTCTTGCCGACGAACGCCCATTTTTCGTCGAACTGCACCTCCCGCGTCTGAGGGGGAAAAAGCCACGAGTTCGTCGTGGAGGTTTTTGGCGTGCTCGCCGGCAAGTTTGCTGTAACGGACAACGGTATCCTTGTTCACTCCGACCAACCGACCGGTCTTGCGGACGCCACAGCCTTCGTCAATATGGGCCAAGATCGAGAGAATCTTCTCTTGGGGTAAGCATGCTCGGAAGAGCGGCGTGCCTTTCCGCTCGCAAAATCGGGCCTTGCATGTAGCACAGCGAAGCATGCGATGTTGTTTGTTGGCCCCGTAGCGATTGCAGACACTCAGGTTGCCGGCTCCACGTTTGCCATAGTCTGGACACTCCGGATCCAGGCAACAAAACCGTGACAGGTCGTCCATGCTTTGCCCTCCGTGGCATGTGCGTTGGTTACAAGGCGACCCAGTTTATACAAAACGACTGCCTTACCGTGCAATACGAGAAGGACACCAGGGACAAGCACGGTCCAAAGGAAATCGCCGAAGTCCATGCCTGGCAAAATCCCCACAGGCAGGACCGGGTTAACAACCTCGCTCGGCGCGGATATACTATCTTTCAGGGATTCCGCAATGCCGCCGAACCAAAAGTGCCCGGCCTGTACAAGAATGGTGCCGGACTGGCACCGTGAATGGCACTCACGAGAGGATCAGAAGAACATTTTCGACGGGAAAGCAGCGATGGAGTGCCCCTTTTGCAAAGGCAGCCGCGAAACTGGAGTAATTCTGTCATGGCGCTCACCAAAGCAGAGCGAGAGTTTCTGAACGCCTATGTCTATGAAGCAACACATGAGCCGTTCGGCGGGCCTGCCACCAGCGACCTGCACCGGCGCGGCATCCATTACTCCGATCTGAATTGGATCTTGACCGCCTATGACCGAGAACTGTGTGCTCAGGGCATACCGCCGTTGGGGCAACAAACCCCGCACCCGCCGCCTAGTCCTTGGACGGAGCTGGCGCAGGCGAAGCTCCGCAACCAAGAGTTGCGGCAGGAGTGCGAGTGTCGAGATGCTGAGCCCAGCAAGGGTGAACATGCCATGCCCGCTGCACGTGGCATGTCCCAAGTCAGTACAATGGCTACCACCAAGCGTTAGGTTCTTGTGCGGCGCCGGCAGGTTACCCGCAACCAGGCCCGACAGGCACGGTCCAAGGCCCAGGAGTCGGCATCAGCCTCTTCTTTGGCCCGCGCCAATGATCTGCAAAGTGTTGCCCCATGTGTCTAATTACAAAAGTTCGGCAACGAAGACGGGCGTGCTCGATGGATCATCTTGATCGGCAAATGCAGCAATGGTCCACACGGCTGCGTGACGACCTGAAAATCGGGCCGCCAGAAAGCAACCAGCTTGCAACAACGATCACGAAAGAGGTTGCTGCGATTCCTCCCGAAGTAAAGCAGCGGGTAAAAGACGCCTCGCAAATCCCGCTTCCGATTCGCATTGAGGAATTGGTGGCGTTCCAAGGCTGGATGGATCTTATCCAGGCAAACGAACCCCAGCCGGTCGTTGTTCGAGCTCAGGTAGTTTATCAGAACTACATCTGCTTTGTTTATCTCAGGGAGTCGTGCTTCACCGTTTTGAGAAGGGAGTTACCGGCGGGATCAACGGGCAAGAAGTGCTGCAAGTTTCTCACGGAAAATCCCGTGCGTGCATTCCGAAATGCGGTGGCACACGCGAACTGGCGGTACTTGCCTGATTTCTCCGGGTTGGAGTATTGGGCTCGCAAAGGTGCTGACCCAACAGAACCTATGTCGCGTTTCGAGGTCTTGCAGCAGGACCTTGACTTCTGGCAAGCCTTGGCACGATGAACCGCATACGCCAGTTTTCTGACACTGTAACGTTTGACCAGGCCTCCGCACCTAACCGTACCGTCAGGAGTTGAGGTGGACGATCCGTTGGAACGTGATTTAATCGCGACCGACCTGCATTCTCAGGCATTCCTGAGTAAAATAGCTGCATGAAACGATCCCCAGATGGGAAAGGAGATACCATGAAGACCGAAACGATTCAGATCGTGGACCAGGGCCGTGGACCGCAGCTTTCTTCGAGCCGGATCACGGTGCAGGATCTTTTGCCGTACTACCGCGAGGATGCCTCCAATGAGGAAATCCGCCACTGGATTCCCTCGCTGACCGACGACGAGATCGCCCTGCTGAAGGATTACATTCACGACCACTACGAGGAAGTGCTGCAGGCCGAAAAAGAGATCAAGGCGTATCACGACCGCATGCGGGCCGCGCAACCGGCCTGGACGCGGGCCAACGATCACCTTTCGATTGCGGAGCGAAGAGCCCTTCTGCGCGAAGAACTCGCCAAAGGAAAGCGGAGTAAAACGGTGCTGACGATTCTCCTGGATGATCACCGACAATCGCAATCCAGACAAGTCCGACTCGCTCGAAACCATGATCCGGACGCGAACTCTGCCGACGAGCCTGCCGGTGTTCACGATCTCCGACATCCAGCGCTTTCGTTTGGAGCGCGATTACGCCGAAGCAATTGTGGCGAAGTTGCTCGAATACCTTATGGATGCCGACAACCTCCGCGGCGCGGGCCGGCTTTACTTGCCGTGACGACAAGAGGCGACACCATCGCTGCAATCCTTGTGTTCCCTGAGCATCCGTGTTATCTGTATAATCCGTGGTTAGAAATCCGACTAACCGCAGTCGCGGGTAGCGTCCAAAGGAGAACCTCATGTTTGAATTCTGCCATCATTGTGGAAGGACCATCGGCCAGGAGCAAATCGAAGGCCGGATGCTTGTCTGCCGCTATTGCGGCAAGGAAATCGGCGTCGTCTCGTCTCCCAAGAAGGTCGTCGTTGACGGGACCGAGGAGCTGATTCGTCGCGGAGCCGCCGCCCGCTGTCCGCTGTGCCAGCAAGCCGTCGAGCTGAAAACCCAGGGCGGCACTCAATCCTTCGTCCCCCATTTCGCGCCGTCGGCCCAGCGTAAGATGTGCCCGAACAGCGGCAAACCGGTCGCTCCCGACAAAGCTCCCGCTGGGGCCGGCTCCGCAAACAAACCCGCTGCCGGCAAGGACCTGAGCGCCTTCATGAACCGCGAGTTCATCCGGGTGGTGGCCTGCGCCAAACAGGGTGATCCCACGATTGAAGAGCTGACATTGGAGTATCTCGACAAGGCTGACCGCGTGCGCATCCAGATCGAAGCGGTGCGCAACATCCTCGGCACCGGGTTCCGCATGATACCCTATCCTGCTTCGCTGAACCGGCCGTACCTCGCCGTCTGGTCCAATCCGACCCGCTGCGTGGTTGCTAAGAAGCACGATCAGGGAGGTTATCAGCCGATGTCGGAAGCGGAGATCAAGCAGGTGGTGGAGGACATGCGCCGGTGCAGGCAGATGTTCTTCTCGTGATCCGCTTCAGGGCACATCTTTGTATACCTTGTGTCTTTGTGTTGAGACACTAGACCTACTCCTGTCTCACGCCGGCTTCGTGCCAACGGCCCAGATTTCTAGCACCCGCCACGTTCATCGTCGACAACCTCTCAACAGCCTATCCCCTGCTCTCTTTCTCTTGAACGATCCGCGCCAGGCATTGCCGGGCCTCGACATTGCTCGGATCGAGTTGCAGCAAGTCTCGCAAGGACTGTTCGGCCGCGGCCTTATCCCGGCCTTCCAGGAGCAACACGTTGCAGAGTTGCAGGCGCAGAGGCACCGACCAGGGAGCGAGTCGAACGGCCTCTTGCAGGAGCTGGAGCGCTGGCGAAAATTCTTTACGGGCCAGATGCCCACGCGCCGGAAGGCCATCGCGTCCACGACCCGCCGGAACTCTTTCTCCAGCCGTTGGACGGTTTGCTCCAGTTGGTCCCAGCGGCCTCGTGCCAGGTAGACCTCCGCAAGTTCCAGCCAGGCGGTAACGAAATCGGGCCACTCGGCCAGCTCCGCCTGGAGCATCGCTTCCGCTTCGTAAGCATGACGCCGCGGGAAATAGGAGGATACCCCCAGCACATTGCCGTCGCGGTCAACCTCGGCCTTGACGGTGTAATAGTTGATTACCCGCTTGCCGTTGAGCCAGCACCAGGCCATGAACAGTCGCTCCAGGGCGTAGGATGCCGCCCTGGGACTCGACCGAAGGTAAAGATCGGTTGCCAGGTTCTTCAGGCAGTAGTCGATGGCAGGGTAGAACCACTCCATGTGCTGCTGAAAATCCGTCTTGCGAACCGCCCAGTAACTGTTAAAGATGCCCTCACAGCTCGTGAAATAGGTCTGCGGTATCTTCAGCCCGGTCGCACGGAACATCTGAATCATGAAAGGCATGAGGCCCGGATGAGACCAATCACACTGAGTAGCCATGGACACGTTGAATTGCATGCGTGCCCAGGTGACCGCATCGCCCCGCTGCAGCGCGGCCTCGATTTCGCCGGGCATGAAGATGGTCGGAACCTTGTCCAACTGGCGATAAGAAGTAAAGCCGATCCAGTCATCCCCATCGTCGGGTGGGTTGCGCCAGAGGTGCAGCATCGCCACGAACTCGCACAGTTGCAGGCGGTGCTCGGGCCGATCCAGCTCCGGGCAATTCCTGGTGATGTGGGGATTCACCTCCGGCGCCAGACCAAACGGCTGGTACGGCAGGTTGAGAAATAGCCGTGACTCTTGTGCGCGTTTGAAATAACACTGGTAAATCATTTTCGCACTCTTGCGTTTCTGCTCTCCCTTGGCTCGGGGGAATCACTCGCGCCGGTCAGGTGTCCAGGATCTCCCGCCAGATCGCCACAATGGTTTTCTCTTCCCGCTCCAGGGTGAACTGCGCTGAGTATTCGAGCCCGTTCTGGACAATGGGCTGCCAGCGCGACCAGTCGCCGCGGACCAGGTCTTCCAGCAGCGGTTCCAACAGCCGGCCGAGCGTCATGTAGTCCTCGTTTTCGGCGATAATGCAATTCTGCTTTGGGCCGGAAGCAACCAGGGCTTGCTGGGATCCCACGCCGTCGTAGCCGGCCGCGATCGTACCACTCCGCATCGACTCGAGGTAGGGTACATTCAACGCCTCGGCCGTCGACAGACTGAGGAACACCGCCGAGCGGCGGATTTCCCGGGCGTAGTCTTCCTCTGACAGGTCTTCCATTCCCAGCCAGCGAATCCGGTTAACGTAATCGGGGTTGCGGCTGTAGAGCATCCGCTGAAAAATCTCCAGGTTGTGCTGCTTCCGCTTGAGATAGGTGATCTGAGGGATTTTCTCCTCGGGCCGATAGTAGAAGAGATCACCCCGAATGCCATAGTCGAACAGGTGGACCGGCAGACGCATGGCCCAGGCGAGAAATTCCCCCATCAGGTCAGTGAAAGTGAGAATCCGCTCAATGTTGAAAGACCGCCAATCCACGCCCATGGGCAGGTTCTTGAACACGTAACTCCAAGCCTGGCAGATTACCATCTTGCGCAACGGCTGGTCCTTGAGTCGTTCCATCACTGCTGTCTTGCCCTCAGGAATCGCCACGACGTCGCCGACCGCCAAGGTGCCTCGCATCTCCAGATACCGTACCGGCACCGGCATCATGTCGGGGATCTGGAAACCCACTTTTTCGTGCAAGATCGCCGCCGGCAGACCGTTCTTGACCAGGTGCGCGACGTGTCGATAGAGTGTGCGAATGCCTGACGACTTGATCGTCAGGTCGGGACAATAGTAGAAAATGTTCGGCATGACGACTTCTCAATGCATGGTCTGAACAAGCCTCGGCAAGGCTTCGTCAATCCCCGCAAGAGTGAGATGTGCCTGCGCATTGACAGCACGCTCGCCTATCGGCTCGTGGCTAAACTTTGTGCCGGCGCTCTTCGAGGTAAGCTGCCAGAGCCTCTCGCCATGGTCTGATCGGCGGCAACCCCAATTCTGCAAACCCATTCATCGCCAGCACACTGTACCCCGGCCGCCGTGCTGCTGCTCCGTACTCCCGACTGGTGATGGGCGTTACTTCCGCCTTTACTCCCGCCAGCTCGAACATGGTGCGGGCCAATTCGTGCCAGGTACAGGAACCGGCGTTGGTCACGTGGTACAAACCGTAACGACCCGTCCTCACCAATGCCGCCGCCGCCGTGGCGACATCGACGGTGTAACTCGGCGTGCAGGTCTGATCGGCCACAACGCGCAATGGTTTTCCCTGCCCGGCGAGGCGCAGCATGGTCTCGACGAAGTTGCCGCCCTTGCCGCCGCTGCCCCAGACGCCGTAGAGACCACAGGTGCGCATCACGAAATGCCGGGGACACAGAGAGCGAACGAGATATTCACCGGCGAGCTTACTCAGGCCGTAGACGCTGACCGGGCCGGGAGCATCGGACTCGGCGTAGGGAGTGTGGCGTGTCTCATCGAAGCCGAAGACGTAATCGGTGCTGAAGTGAGCCAGGACGCAATCGAGATCGCGGCAGACTACGGCCAGGTTGCGAACGCCCCAGGCATTGACGGCGAAAGCCGCTTCGGGTTCGCTCTCGGCCTGATCGACGAAGTTGTAGGCAGCACAGTTGATGACGATGTCCGGGTGCAGGTCGGTGAGGACCGAGCGGACCATGTCGGGACGAGTCAGGTCGATCTGGGTTCTCGTCAGAGCGGTCACATCGCCGGCAAGACGGGGGCAGAGGTCACGACCCAGTTGGCCGGCAGCGCCAAGGACGGCAAATCTCATGGTCTTCGACCTTATCTCCAGACAAAAGAAAAAAGCCGCGACCGCCAGAAAGCGGGTGACCACCTCTCTGACAATCGCGGCTCGATCCGATCAACAAACCTCGCTCATGATGGTTTCTTGAACGGCAATTCATCGGTGGTCTTAACGTTGGTGGATTGCTCCTGCGTCAGAGTCACGTCGGCCGTCTGGCCGCTGATCTCGATGCTGAGATTGCCGGACAGCTCCAGCTTCATATCCGAATGATCGACGCGGCCCTTGTCGGCGTCCACCCAGATCGTACCGGAGGCATTCTTGCTCTCCAGCTTGGCCGACTTGATCTTGAAGGGCATGGCGCCGCCCGCTGCTGCTGCGGGGTCGGGGGGGGTGTACGTCAAGGCGGTCTTGACGTCGATCTTGTCGAGCTTGCCGTCCTTGCCCTTGTAGGTATAGGTGTAGACGTTGTCGTAGCTGCCGATCGGACCCATCTTGATATTGCTTTTGCGTTCCCACTTGTCGTCCACCTTCTTTGGCTCATTGGGCAAGACGGCAAACGTCGGGTCGGCCATCTCCTTGATCGCTTCCTCGCTCAAGATTTGCTCTAGCAAGCCTTTCATCGGAGGATTGCTTAGAATCAGCTTGTCGAGGAACTCCTTCCGGCCCTCGATCTTCTCGACCTTGAATTCCTTGGTCAGGATGATCTTGAACTCGGAGCCGACCAGCGCCTTGAAGAACTCGCCGAGCGGACTGGCCGGCGGGGCAGGCTGGGTCGAATCGTAGCTGATCTTGCTGCCGCCGATATCAATGCTCATCTGGACGCCTTCGATCTTCTGCTTGATCGTCCACTTGCCGTCCTTATCCTCCTCCGGCGTCCAGCTAAACCAGAACGTCTGGCTCTGATCTTGCTTTATGTCGCTGCCCATGACCTTCATGGTCTGGTTGGTTTTGGTGGTCATCGTCTGGTAGAAGGTCTTGCCCTTTTCAAACTTCCATTTGAGAGTAGCGGTATCCGCCGAGGGCTTGTCGGCCGCGGGCGGCTTATCCGCCGGTGGTTTATCCGCGGCTGGTTTATCCGCCGGTGGTTTGTCCGCGGCTGGTTTGTCCGCCGTGGGTTTATCCGCGGCTGGCTTATCCGCCGTGGGTTTGTCCGCAGGCGGCTTATCAGCCGTGGGTTTGTCGGCGGCTGGCTTGCCCGCCGGTGGTTTATCCGCGGCTGGCTTATCCGCCGGGGGTTTGTCCTTGTCTTGTCCGATGGCCGGGATCATCAGGCCGGCCACAACCAACAGAGTGAGAAAGAAACGGCGTAGCAACACGGTATTCCTCCTGGAAAAAAGCCAATCGGTCTTTTAATTGACATTCTCATCGAACTGGGCTTACTAATTTTTACCGCAACCGGCTAAAGAAGCAAGAGAACCTGGAAAAATTCAGGGTTACCTGGGTAATCCGTGGTTCCAGGGCGACAAGGCGAGATCAATCCCGAAGCATGGCCGTCGCCAGGGCCGTCGAGATCGTCCGGCTTTCAAAAGATAAATCGTACAGCACACCTAGGCAGTCGCGCGGCACAGCCAGCTTGCGTTGCGCGATGAGCAGAGCGACGCCGGGTTCGAGCGTCAGGTCCTCGGCGCGGGCAATCGCCTCGAGCTGGGCGGCGGCCTGTTCGACCGAGGGCGGCCCGAAGAGGTACATGGTGCAGCGCTTGCAAATCGCCGGGTCGAGCTTGTCGGGTTGCGTCGTGGACAGGATAAAGATGGCCTCCTGATGGTCCTCGATGTCTTTCAGCATCGTTTCCTGAGTCTTGGGGCCGGCGCGATGGGCTTCGTCGATGAAGAAGACGCGGGGAATGTGCGGATGGCTGTGCGCCTTGGCGATGCTGGTCTTGCGCAAGGCATTGTCGATCTGTGTACGCAGCTTTTCCTGGGTGGCGTCCAGCTCGAAGTAGTCGGGTCCTTCGCCTTGGGACATGGCGGTCCGGCAGCCGGCACAGTCGCCGCACGGTTCGCAAGGATCCTGCTTGTAGTTCCAGCAACTGGTGCGCATGCCGCGGATGCGTGCCGCCGTGGTTTTGCCGCAGCCGTAATCGCCGCAGAAGATCATGCCGCGCGGATAGCGGACCAACTCCTCCTCGCAGCGCAGGCGCTTGATGGCCGGATAGTCGATGCCTTGCCACATCTGATCGTAGCGGCGCGGGCGGTACTTGGTACGGAAATCGTCGTTGCTAAACGGCATGCTGAAAGGATAGCACGGATAACGAGATAGCACAATCGGACTGGTCTTTACAAAATGGCCGGTCGTGGTAAGAATGGGGCCGGTTTTGCCACTTCGCGGCCACATCATATCACAGTGCGCGATTCGGCAGCACACTGGCCCGAAGCGTTAGCGAGGGAACCGAGCCTCCCTCGCTAACGCTTCGGGCCAGTGTTGAAGAATCACGCACGGTCATTTAGTACCCGTTCACTTCCCTACTTCGAGGTCTGTGCCGTGACATATCCATTGACATTGAAAAAGTTGCTCATCCGCACCGGCATCGCGCGCTTTCTGCCCGGCGTGCAACGGCTGACGGAGGGCGGCGGCGAATTTCTTCATTATTACAGTGACCGCGTGCTCGCCGCTCCCTACCGGGAATGGTGCGACACATCAGCTTTCGGGGAACGGCCAAGCCCCGATGCCATCGACCTGTCTCTGGGGGCGCCGCGTTTCGATCTGGTGCCGTCGGGGAGCACGAAGCTGCCGGCCGATCGCCGAGGCGCTCCGCCGCCCTGGGGTTTGCCCGAGCTGCGGGCTGCCGTCGCAGAGAGGTTGCTGACTGATCAACTCCTGACAACTGACCCCGATGACGGCGTATTGATCACCCAGGGAGTCAGCGGCGCCTTCGCCACCGCTCTCGACACGTTCATCAATCCCGGCGACCGGGTCGTCCTGTTCGATCCGACCTCGCCGCTGTACATCCTCGCCCTGCGGCACCGGCGGGCGCGCATCCGCTGGCTGTCGACCTGGACAGATGAGGGCCACACTCGTTTCCATCCCCAGCATCTCGCCAGTGCGCTGTACCGGGCGCGGATGATCGTCGTCGCTTCGCCGGGCAACCCAACGGGCGGCGTCATGACAGCCGAGGATCTGGAACAGATCGCCTGGTGGGCCGAACGCCGGGACGTGCTGATTTTCAGCGACACGGCTTTCGAGCGTTATTGCTACGAAGACAAACCGCTGAGCATCGGCAGCCTGCCGAAAGCCGAGAAGCGAACCCTGACCGCCGGCAGCCTGAGCAAGGGACACGCACTGGCCTCGGCCCGCGTCGGCTGGCTGGCGGGGCATCGGCACCTCGTGCGGCCCTGTACGCTGACGGCCGCTCTCCAGACAACCATCGTGCCGACGCAGTGCCAGCAGGTTGCGTTGACGGCCCTCCGGCAGGATAACGAAGTGTTCGAGCCGATTCGGGAGGAGTTCAGCTCCCGGCGGCGCTATGCCTATGAACGGTTGCGGGCCGCGGGGTTGAATCCGTTGTGGCCGGCGGGTGCGTTCTTCTTCTGGGTGCCGGTCTGGGAACTGGGCATGAGCGGGCGCGCCTTCGCCGATCGGTTGCTCCGCGCTCGCAAGGTTCTGGTCACGCCGGGAGACATCTTCGGCCCGAGCGGTGCCGGCTACATCCGCATCAGTTACGCCGCCGAAGACGGCCGGCTGCGCGAAGGCCTGGGCCGGCTGGCGGACTTCATGCGCGCCTTGCAAACTCCCCAGCCCTTGATGCAGAAGCAAGCCGCGTGAACGAACAGACAAGGAGACAGGGAGACAAGGAGACAAGGAGAGAAAGACAAGCACGTCTCCTTGTCTCCTTGTCTCCTTGTCTCCTTGTCTCCTTGTCTCCTTGTCTCCCTGTCTCCTTTTGATTATGCCTCCGTGATGTTGCCAACCAATAGCGGCCGCAGTTCTCCTGCCAGAAAGACCGAGCCGGTGATGCAAATGAGATCGTCGGGACCGGCCTGAGCGCGGGCGGCGTGCCAGGCAGCCGCCGGGGTCGGACACAGCGTAAAAGGCAATTCTCCATGGCTCCGGCAAACGCCAGCCAGTTGCTCGACAGGCACGTTGCGGGCGCTGTTGCCGTGACAGGTGAGAAAAGCGTGCGCGAAGTGCGGAGCCAGTACCTGAAACATGCCCGGCAAGTCCTTGTCGTTGCTGCCAGCAAAGATCAGCAGCCGCCGGGCGGGTGGGAATGAGGATTGCAACGTCGCGACCAGTGCCTCGGCCGAAGCGACGTTGTGGGCACAGTCCAGGACGACGAACGGCCGCTGGCCGACGATCTCCAGACGTGCCGGCCAGCACACGTTGGCCAGCCCGTTCGCCACGGCATCGTCGCCGATGTGCCAATCTTGCCGGCGCAACTGCTCGATGCAAGCCACGGCCACCGCGGCGTTGGCTGCCTGATGCTTCCCCAGCAGTCCAAGTTGCATCGGCGGCCAGCGATTTCGCTGAGTGATGACCTGGACGCGCGATCTACGCGAGGGTGGAGGATGGAGGATGGAGGATGGAGGATCGAGAATGGAATTCGATTCTCCATCCTCCATCCTCCATCCTCGATTCTCAATTTCTTTCCGTACCTCACCACCACACGACCTCACCACCTTGCCAGGCGTGTACCGGTAGTGGAAATCAACGCCGAGTTGCTGAAGTGGAGAGTGACGCGATCGGCAGATTTGTTCGATCACATCGCGGGCCTCGGGGGCAGTGGCGCCGCTGATCGTGGGCCGGCCGGGTTTGACGATGCCGGCCTTTTCCATGGCGATGGCGGCCAGGCGATTGCCGAGCAGCCGGGTGTGATCGAAGCTGATGCTGGTAATGATCGACACCACAGGCCGGCAAACATTCGTGGAATCGAAACGCCCGCCGAGGCCGACCTCGACCACCGCCACGTCCACCTGGCGGCGGACGAAGTGAAGGAAACCGAGGGCGGTGGCGATTTCGAAGAAGGTGGCGGAATGCGGGGAGGATGGCGAATCGAGGATGGAGGATGGCGAATTGAGGATGGAGGATGGAGGATGGAGGATGGAATTCGATGTTCCATCCTCCATCCTCAATCCTCTATTCTCTATTGCAGATTGCACGTCGGCCAGCAGGGTTGTCAGCTCAGCGGCGCTGATCGGCTGCTCGTCCACCTGGATGCGCTCCTCCACGCGGCAGAGATGCGGGGAGGTAAACAGGCCGGTGCGGTAGCCTGCGTGACGGAGGATGCAGGCGAGCATGGCCGCGGTCGAACCCTTGCCCTTGCTGCCGGCCACGTGAATGATGCGCAGCTGTTCCTGTGGATCGCCCAGAAGGCGCAGCAGGGCACGCATCCGGTCGAGCTTGAAATCGCCCGGCTGCGGCATGCGCTGTTCGTAGTTGATCCGGCTGTACCAGAAGTCGATGGCCTGCTCGTAGGTCATAAGGACAGGGTAAAAGGCCGGAGGAAAAATGGAAAGGAGCCGCGGCCGAGATGGCGGAGATTTGAATAGGCAGAGTTGCGCGCTACGGCACCCAGGCCAGCTGCGCCGGCAAGAAAATTGGTCCCCGGCGGGTTTCACCGGGGACCAGGACCAAGCTGAGCACGGTTCAACCCAGCGAGGCTATTTACTTTACTTATGCGTCTCCGCTGGTTTCGGGAGATCGAGTGATTCGGTTCGCGGACTAATGGCACCTCCAATAATCATCAGCACAATACCGACAGTCCAGGCAAGCATCACCTTGGTGACGTTAAATTTGCCGCAGTACACCCAGCCCATGACGTAGGCAAGTCCCATACCAGGGCAACAAAACAGGGAGGAGATCCCCAAGCCGATCTTCCCATTCTGGAACATCTTGACGACAATCCAGAAGTAGCAGACCAGGAAAATTAATGCCCCCACCCCAGCCAAAATCATTCCCACCACCAGCCTCGGTTCCATCGTTTGATTACCTCCAGCAGTTGCGAGTTGGTTGCCGGCAAGCACAAGCAAGCGGGCTTGATGCGCAGGGCCCAACTACATGTGATTCACAAATTGGAAATACCACTCCCTTCCCGCAAGGGCTTAAAAGAAAGAATATACGGGATGACAGGAACAAGCAACAAAAATCCGGGAGAAATTCGCTTTTTTTGCAGGCCGCGGGAGCGCCGTTCTTTTCGTAGGATAAGTTGAAAGCGCGCTGAGGAGTTACGCTCCGGGTGACGAATGCTCTTGTTCACGCCGCCAGGGCCGGTTTGCTCGTAACTTGCTGCTGATCCAGCACCTGCTTGAGCTGCCGGCGGTAAGCGCTTTGCATCATGCCGTGGGTGCCGGGCTGGACCTTGGTGACCGCCCGGACCGTCATCTCCGACGTGCCCAGGTCGACGATGCCGTGAATCTCGGTGTCGGCCAGCACTTCCTTGTGCAGTTGCTTCATGCGTTTTCCTGCCTCGGTCATGGCGTGGAAGATGCCTTCCAGGTTAGTGCCGGACGAGACACGGAGATCGACGACGGCGTTGACGTAGCCCTTCGAGTAGTTGATGACGCCCTTGATCTGGCCGTTGGGGATGATGTGGAGCTTGCCCTGGCCGTCGCGGACCTGGGTGACGCGGATGCCGACGTTTTCAACTGTCCCCTTGGCATCGCCGATGCTTACATAGTCGCCGACAAAATACTGCCCCTCGAAGAGGATGAAGAAACCAGAGACGACGTCGGTGACGAGGCTCTGCGCTGCCCAGGCCGACGGCCAGACCGAGGATGCCGGCCCCGGCCAGGATGGGTGTCGTGTCCACGCCGAGCACGCCCAGCATCACCACGACCGAACCGAAATAGAGGACGTACTGGCACAGCGAATGGATCAACGGTACGAGCGTCCGGCCCTTTTGATCGGCTTTGCCTTCCTCCGCGTACAACTTGAAGGCCTCGTTGAGCACGACCTGGAGCAGCTCGATCAGCACGCGCGTGCAGAAGAAGATGCCGATGCACTTGACGATGCGCGGCCCGAAGTCGGCGACGACGACGATGAAGTGCAATTCGCGGACGCACAGCGAAGCGGCGGAGACGTACACGGCCGCCTCGAAACAGTGCTGGCCGAAGGGGAACAACCGTTTGATGCGGTCCCAGTACTGGGTGACGACGCCCTTGTTGAGATGACGGTCGCCCAGGTCGGCCAGAGTGTGCGTGACGGCCCGCGTCGCCAGGATCAGGAGCCGGGAGACCGCCACGATCGCCAGCACGCGCACCAGGAAGCCGATGACCGTGTCGGCCAGGTCGCCAAAACCGACGATGTGGCCGGCACCCCACAGAGCAGTCAGGCGGACCGAGGCGATGGCGAACCGATCAAAAAGCGAGAACCAATGGCGCAGCGTTTCCTCGTTCCCCTTCCTGCCGATCCAAATGTGGCATGATTTTCCAGAAAAGGCAGCAGCCGGCGCAGGATGCGGACGGCCACGAAAGCTGCCACGGCCAGGGCCAGCAAGCCGCCGCAGATCAAGCCGAGCTGGAGCAGGTCCTCAACCGTCATGCGCTGGTACCAGGTATCGAGATCGACGCGAATATCCCGGCCGAGAAGATGATAGGCCAGCCCGCCGGCGAGAATCAGCGGGATCAGGGCGGCGGTGATCCAGAAGAGCAGGGTATGGCCATGCCGGGTTACTTCCTTGCTGAGCCGTTCCAGGCCGGTCCAGTGGATGAGGCGGTTGCCCCCGTGCGTCAGCAGCCGGCGAATGATGATCGAGACAAGCACGACAGCCACGATGGTGGCATGCACCGCAATGAGGTTGGCGACGAAGCGTGAATCGGTCAGCAGAGCATTCACGCGGGAAAGGAAGTCCATAATACCCTCCATGGTGGCCGGGCACGAACTCATGACTTCTCCTCCCGTCCGTGAGAGGAGTCTGGACAAGACCCGGATGGCAGCCACAGGCTTACCCTCGCTTGCGCGTTCGGGCTAACGGGTGAACGTTAGCCCGACGCGCAAACGAGGCAAACCAACTGTTGCCGCTCGCAAGAAGGTAACCCGCGGGCGGAAATAAGTCAAGCGGGGCGCTGCCTCGCAACCTGATAGCGGGTGCAGGACACAGTTTGCAACGGAGCGTGAAATAGCCAGGAGGATGTGTAGCCGAATTCGCCAGAATTCGGGGGCTGTAGAGAGAGCGCACCCCCCGAATTCTGGCGAATTCGGCTACGAAGCTGCGCAAACCATGTCCTGCACCCGCTACTGTGCTGACGCGACTCCTTCGGCAACACTCGCTAATGTACGGCGGAGTTGCTGGGTCATTTGCCCGGCTTCCACGAATCCCACCTGCTTTTCCAGGATCGTGCCGTCCGGAGCAGCGAATATCAACGTGGGATAACTGTGGATACTCAACGCCTCGATCAGCCAACGCTCACCTGCCACATTTATCTTGAGAGGGATAAACTGTCCGTTCAAAACGGAGATAACGGCCGGATCGCGGAGTGTGCTGGCGTCGAGTCTCTTGCACCAGGAGCAGGATTCGGTACCGAATTCGACAAAAAGTGGGAAGTTCTTTTCGCTTGCCTCACGCAGGGCGGCGGTATAGTCGGTGCGCCATTGAACCTCCTCTCCGTGTACCGGTGTGGAAAGGATGGCCAGCACACTAATTACCAGAACAGCTGCGCCGCGGACTGAAGTCATGTAGCACCTCATAGTAAACGAATGAGCAGATGAGGTTCTTATGCAATCTGCACAAGCGCGGCAAGATGGGCAACAGTCGTAAATTGATCCGCTTGATTATTTCATGGAGGTGAGTATCCTTGTTCTGTCTATGTTTGTTTGTAATCCACGTTACATTTGTTGCGCTGGTCATCGTGGTTTGTTCCCTGGTCATCGTGGCTTGTTCCCTTCTGGATGTCAGTTCTAACTACTTCGTCAGTTATTGGAGAGTGAAAACAGATCAAAATGCTTGTAACAAAATCCAGCAGGGAATGACTCAGCGTGATGTCGAAAACATTATTGGCGGACCGCCAGGGAATTACTCCGGTTTAATCTATAAATATGACATTTCAAGCCCTTATCACGTGGTGGGAAGCAGCACCAAGATAAAATGGACTGGCAGGGAAGGGGTCATCATGGTCTGCTTCGACCAAAACGCAAGAGTGATGACCGCATGCTACTTCCCTCCGCCGAAATAGGCCGAACGCGCTCCGCTCCGCAGACTCCCGCGGCGCAGCGAAACGTGAAATGGAGACAGCCGCGTGAAGTACGCATCTCTTCGTTCCAGGTCGTTCCAGCGCATCCTGATCATCAAACCCTCGGCATTCGGCGACGTGGTCCACACGCTGCCGATCCTGGTCAAACTGCGAGCCCGCTATCCCCAGGCGCGCATCGACTGGCTGATTACACCGGAAAACGCCGACCTGATTCGCTGTCATCCCGATCTGTCCAACATGGTTCCGTTCGCCCGCAAGCAATTCGCATGCTTTGGCCGGAACTGGCAGGCGACTGCGGGGCTGGTGCGCTTTCTGGCGGCACTCCGTCGCACACGGTACGATCTGGTTATCGATCTGCACGGACAAGTGCGCTCGGCGCTTCTAGCTCTGGTCAGCGATGCATCTGTGCGCATCGGCTTCGATCGCCCACGGCAAAAACCGATCGATCAATGCTTGCAGCGCCTCGGCAAGACGGCCCTGGAGCACGGCTGGACAGGCTGCCGGGAAGGCGCCTGGCTGGCCTACACGCACCGCATTCCGATTCCGACGCTCGACGTTCACGCCATCGACCGCTATCTGTGGCTGGGTAAACTGCTCGGGTTTGATGATGCTGGCGCCGACGGTCGTATTTATCTCCCGGCGGAGGCTGAGGCCAATGTGGAGCGATTGCTGACACAGCAGATGATTGGGCCAGGCCCGTTTGCCGTCCTGGTACCGGGCACTATCTGGCAGACGAAGCACTGGCGGGCTGATGGTTTTGCGGAGGTTGGCAGGCAGTTGCTCCGGGCCGGGTTGACGGTGGTGCTGGCGGGGTCGGGACGCGATCAGCAGTGCTGCCGGACCGTCGCGGCCGCATGTCCGGAAGCACGCGATCTATCGGGCCAGACGACGCTGGCCGAGCTGGGCGCGCTGATCGGGCGGGCGGCACTGTGTGTCACGAACGATTCAGGCCCAATGCACATGGCCGCAGCGCTGAACCGGCCGTTGGTGAGCGTATTCGGTCCGACCGATCCGGTGTGGGTTGGGCCTTACGGCAAGCCGGAGTCCGTCGTTCGTGTAGAGCTGCCGTGTTCGCCTTGTTATCTGCGGAAGCTGAGCCAGTGTCCGCATGAGCATGCGTGCATGGAGCAGGTCACGGCGGGAATGGTGATGGAACGGATTCGTGGGATGCTGAGAGAAGGCAGTCCGTCGAGAGTTGCGTAGGCTACCGGTGAATTTTTGCGTCCTTTGTGCCTCTGTGGTGAACCTCTTATTTCTGTGCCTGGATCTCCACGCGAGACGAGCCGGTCTCGCCGCGGACCTTTTCAGCATACATGGGATAGGCACAACCGGGAAGGAGGTTACTGATACCAGGTGTCTCGGCACGCAGATAGTAGACGATTTCGTAATGTCCGGCAGGCAGGGACGTGTAAAACGCGCACAGCCGATCGTCGCGGAACTCGACATGAGCCGATGAACCTGCATCCTTGCCGGTGATGCGCTCGCCGACGAACTCGCAGCCCGCGGGCCGGCGATCTTCGACGATGAGATATTGCTCGTTTTCCTGGAGATCGACGCTGAGCCGGACGGCGATCACCTGGCCAACCGCCAGCGGTCCTTTGAACGGCTTGCCATCGAGCGTTTCGAGGCGGCGTTGCATCTTGATGCGCGTTCCTTCAGGCTCCAGCTTGTCCATGCGCTGCGTGCCGATGGCGCGAATGGCATAGTGGATCGGTTCGTCGCACTCGCCAGACAGTGCGATTTCGAGTCCTTCAACCGTGGGGAGTGGTAGGGCAGGCTTTCCAGCCTGCCGGGACGTGGCAGGCTGGAAAGCCTGACCTACGGCCGACAGATGAACGCGGTAGACCAGTTTCTTCAGCTCCGCAGGATCGGTGATGTCGAGAACCGGCTTGTCGGCAACCAGGACCTTCACGTGCTTGACCGGCGTCCGGTCTGGGATGTAGACGAACATTTGCGAAAGGGCTTCAATTGCCCAGGACGTGGCCTTGGTGTTATCCCAGCGGTCGCCGCTGCGCTGCGACAAAAGATTGTGGGCAGTCTCCTTGCAGTCTTTGAAGGAGGCGCCGAAGGCGAGCTGCGTTTTCAGTTTCAGTGCCAGATCCTCAGCGTTTGTCGGTTGCCAAGAGTGGGCGGCGGCGTGGAGGCGTTCACCCAGTTCGCACAAACCCGCGAAACGGCAAGCCAGGGCTACGTTGCAGTAAGCTTCCGGGGAGTGATTCTCTGCCAGCACGCGCTGGGCGTGAGCTGCCAACGACTGATTGTCGGCTTCGCCAGCCAGGGCCAGCACCAGCCAGACGCGGGCGGCCAGATCGTGATCGACGATGCCTTTCTTCAACTCTTCCTTCAAGTAGCCGCAACCGCGTTGCAGCACATTTCGATCAACGGTCGTACCCGTCGATTGGCAACGAGCCAGTCCGTAGAGCACGTAGGCCGACATCGGCAGGTTCGTGGCATCGCGTTCTGCCACCAGCCCCAGCCGCCGTCCGCGTGCTGGAAGTTGTAAAGGCGAGTCAGTCCCTTCGCCAGCACATCGGGCAATTTGGCGGCGACGTCCGGCGGCAGGTTGATTGGTGCTTGCTGCGCGGCGTGCTTGACCATCACAGCGGGAAGGAATCGGCTCATCGTCTGCTCGGTGCAGCCGTAGGGATACTCGACGAGATAGCCCAGACCTTCCAGCGACTGAGCAACGTCCATGCACGAGAGATTGATGTGCAGATCGTTGGCGACGAAGCCGTCCGGCAGGTTGAGGCGGGTCTGGCGAATTGATCCGCCGCCGGCAATTCGCTGGACGATGGGGAGCGTGTCCTTGAGGTCAACCTTGCGCGGCCGGCCCAGCGGATGGACAGGCATGGTACGCACCTCGGCGTCGGCATCGTCCTTGTCGCCGGCGCGGAACGTAACTTTGGTGGTACCCGCATGCTCCATCGCGAGCCACAGGCCGGCACGGGCGGTGCTGTTTGCGGGGATAGTGATCTGGCCCTGTGCCACGGTCTTGGCGTTGATATCACGCGAAACCGCGAACGGGGGCGTGACACTATCGACTATTGCGTTGTGAATCTCCCAGCTTACATCACAGATGCGATCCTGGGCCGTGTTGTTGTGAATCAAGCCGACGGCGAGCAAGCGGTCCTTTTCCACGGCGAAGCGCGGCAGGAAGAGTTGCACGGCTAACGGCATCGAAACGCGCAGGTCAGCGCGGCCAGTGCCGATGTTGGTGGCTTTCGTCACGGCTACGGCGCTGAGCCGATATTGCGTCAATGAGTCGGGCAGTTTGAAGGAGGTGTTGATGAGGCCGTCCGGACCCGCCCGCAGTTGCGGTTGCCAGGTGGCGGTTTCGCGGAAGTCGGTGCGGAGGCGGGCCAGGGGGATGTTGGTGGCCGGCAACTCGCCGTGGAGCGACGCCAGTGCTGCGAGAGTTCGGCTGGTGTCGGCACGAAGAAGATGTGATGCTTGCGGCGCTTCCAAACTCTGCTCCGCTCGCTGGAGTTCCTCCACCGCGTCCTGCTGGACCAATCTCGCTAGATGCTCGACGCGCTTCTCCTGCACTTCGATCTTCCAGCGGTTGCCCCGGCTACTCCGCCAGCTCTTGGGCATGTAGCGTTGCTCGACATGCGGAGCATTGAAGAGTTGAGCCAGATGCGCGATCTTCTCTTCACCGAAGGTATAGACGCTCTCATCCACGGCGCTTAGCGAAACCTCCGAGGCACGCGGTTGGCCCTGCCGATCAGTGACTTTCATTTCCACTTTCACTGCTTCGCCGGGACGGAACACCGGCCGATCGGTTTTGATTTGCACTTTCAACTGCTCGGCGCCTGCCTCATGATTGAGATCGACGACATCGACACGGCACCAGCGCGGGTCTTCGCTGCCGTCATCTGCGTCCTTGCGCTTTTCCCCTCTTTTCTGGTCTTTCAACCTCATCCTTGTGCGTTCACCCTCCACGGCAGCCAGAATCCTGCCTTGGAGGTAGAAGTTGGGCAGGTAACGTTCCTTGATCGGTATCTCGATGATGTGATAGGCGCTGTCGGTGGCGGAGGTCTGCGTGATGAAGTAATCAATGACCGTGCGCCCTTCGATCGTGAATAGCAGCCGCGCACGTTTGTACGGTGTGTACACCAGGATGCGCAGATTCTCTCCGACTGCCGAATGATGACGGTCGAATAAAGCCAAAAGATGATCCTCCTGGCGATCATCCCAATCCCCGCGTCTTGGCTCGCCGTCTTCTTCCGACCGGTAATCGGTAAGGCTCACCCAGCTTGATCCGGTAGTTCTCTCGGCTTCCTGGCGAGCTTTCTCCTTCGGAAAGGTGTCAAATGGATCATCGAAGCCGCCGTAAGCGAAAATCTCCGTCGTCTCGTCGCCCGCTGTGAGGGTGTACCAGCCAGTAGCCGGCAATGTGATGGAACCCCGGCCTTTCTTCGCTTCAAAGTGGAGGATGGGCTTCTCCTGCTGGCCGGCGGTGATTTCTTCGGCCGCGGTTGAAACCTCGAATGGCTTGCCAGCGGGGACAAAACGCGGCAGAGTATCGAGTCCTGTCGCAGCTCTCTTGGGTTCGGTTCCTTCCATTTCGCATGGCATGGACTTGCTCACAGACCGGCCACTGTCGTCCGTGAGAGTACACATGACCATGTACTTGCCAGGGTGCAGATTAGGAGGAATCTCCAACTCGACGTTCGTATTGCCAGCATCGTTCAGCTCAGCGGCGATTTCCGCCAGCGGTTTCCAGGCGTCGGTACGCAGCAACCGAGCATCCACCTTGCCGCCCGCAACCGGCTTACCGAAATAGTATTGACCGGTGAGGGCGAGCTTGAGAGTTGCCGGCTTCTTCAGCTTCTCCGGCACGCCTTCCACCTTTAGCTCAAAGGTTGGCCGTCGATAATACTTGACGGCGAACACTTCCGGCACGATACGGTACATGCCGCCGACGTAGACACGGAGCGAATAGACTCCCGTGGCGGTCTCGCTGTTGAGTTCTACCTTGCCCGCGGCGGTGCCGTAATCGTTGAGTTTCAAGATGCCCAAGCCCATTTCCCGACCACTGGGGTCGAGGACGGCGTAGTTGACTTCGATGCCTTCATCGGGGAGCATCAGCTTCGAGCGGATGTCGAAATCCTCGGCACGGAAGCTCTGCTTGTCGCGGTCGGCTGCCGCTGCTTTTTCCGGTGCGAGCCGGCGGACGATGAGCTTGAATCGGACCTCCTGGCCAGGACGATAGGTGGGCCGATCAGTGTAGGCGGCGATGACATGACGATCGGTATAGACATGGCCAACACGTTCGACGGCGGATTCCTTGGGAAATGCCCGCATTAGCCGGTCGGAACGCCAGTGATGATCGCGTTCCCGTTCCGAGATGTAGATGCCCTCGAAGATGCGCCCAAACCCGCCAATGGCAAAGCGGCCGTCCTTGTGAGCGACAATGGCACGTTCACCGGCGGCAAACAGGCGGGCGAAAGCGGCACCTTCCGCGTCGGTGACAGCTTCACCGAGCATGTGTTTGCCATAAATCCCCGCGCCGGCGATAGGCTTCTCACCCTCGTTGTCGCTCACGAGAGTAAACACGCCGTCGCGGCACCGGCGCAGCGTTAGACTGAGTGGATCGACGAGGAGCGGGGCGTAGGCGGTCTGGCCATTCGCCTCGGCCACAAGCAGGTAAGCTCCGGCTTCATTCATCGCCTTGCCGGGTACCTCGACGATACGGTCGCACTGCCAGGAGCTCAATTGGTCCTGTTCCGGGCGGTAAACTTTCAGCAAACGTTTGCGGTGACGTATACAGGCATCATCGAAATAGAACGCATCGCTGTCCTCGGTCCATTCCTCCCAGGGGTCCCACTCATCGTTCATGTAACTGTACCAGCCCGGCACTGCCAGGGGCCTGAGGTCCGCTGGCCGGGCGCTCCATTGCTGGATCAGGTCCTGCTGGCGAAGCTCAGGCTTCTTCAATCGTTTGTCAACCGCCTCCTTCGTTCGTTCTTTCGGCCAGCCCCGCTTCACGAAGGCGTGGACCCTTTTCAAAGCTTCGACTTTCCTCTCACCCGCTTGCAGCCCGTAATCGCGATAGATGAAATCGTTGCCGATGCGATCCGTGACCCACAACAACTCTTCCGGCTTGTGAATACGGTAGAGCTTGAATGACACCTCGTCGGCATTGCGCACGTCCATAACTATCGGAGCGTTCTTGCCACGGGCATAGCCGCCCGTGATGTCGAAAGTGATTACAGTATTGTTGCGGCGAATCTCGGCGGCCCAGCGCCTTGCCTGGTGGTCCAGGTCACCGCCACGAACGCCGTCGAGCAAGGCCAACACGCGGTCGATGACTGGATGTGCCGGATCCTTGATTCGCCAGAACGGTGCGATCTTCGTCTGGCCACGGACTCGCTTCCTCTCCTGCATGTGCCTGCCGCTTTCTTCCTCTGCCTTTCTGCAGGCTTCTTCTACATTCTGAGGCACATCTACCAGCATCCAGGGTTCGCCACTCAAAGCCTGTTGCCAGGGATTGTCGAACCACTCTTGCGATTCGGCTATTTCCTTGCGAATCTCTTCGATCATCTTTGTCTCGCCCTTGGAGTCGGGTCTTGGCCACATGTATGGTGCGTGCCACGTCAGATGAGGCCGCAGGAGGCTCAGGGCCAGCAGGTAGCGAACCTCACCGGTCAGTTCCTCATCCTTGTAGACTTGGCCGATGTGGGGCAGCAGCCGGAGCTTCTCCGCGATGCCGGCTTCCTGAAAATCGTCGAACAGGCTGCGCTTGCCACGTACGTCGCCGGTCAGGCTTATGGTGCAGACGCGCAGCTTGAGCATACCGTCGCGCTGGTGCAGCACCACGTCGCCGCTGAAGATGAAACTGCCGGCGTCCGATGTAAAGGTGAAGCTATCCGCATGAATGGCATCCTCCATACCGGGGATACCTTGCACCTTGACCGCACCGATGCCAGCTAAAGAGAGGCTGGCGTGTTCGGAGCCATGTGTCACGGAGAGATGATCGCAAGTGATCCGCAGATGTCCGAGCCGAGCCTGGACCGAGCCTTCGTAGTTCGTGGTGTTGCCTTGTATGCTCTTCGTACTTGCCTGCACGGTCAGCTCGTTGATGGCAGAACGCTTGAGTTTCGTCAGTTCGGGAGGATTCTCGAGGAAAGCCACCTCGTTGGCCAGCAACGGCTGCACAACCAGAGTCCAGGCCTGCGATTCATCCATCTGCTCGAACAGCCCGGCCAATTTCGGCCTATCCGACAAATAGGACCTATCACGGCCAAGCTTCAACAACCGGTCGCGTTCCTGAGTCAGGCCGAGCAGGTGTAAGGCGAAGAGGCGTTCGACCACATGCCGTGACGCGGCCCGGTACTGTTGGCGTAGTCTATCACGAGTCGCTTCCAGCTTTTTTGCATCGGCTTCCTTGTCGGTGGAGCGAAGAAACGCAGCTTCACGAGTCAGACCACGATCCAGATCGCGCAGAGCATGCAGCGAATCATGGGAACGATTGGCGATGACTTCGAGTCCGGCTTGCGTTCGTGGCAGGCCCAACTCTTGCAAAAGCTGCAAGTGTTCAGGCTCGGCCATGCTTGCCGGAAAAGCATCCGGCAGATGCACATCCCCGGCGGCGGCGAGCAGGGCTGGGCGGTTCTGCTCAAGAAGCGCCAGGTACAATTCGTAGACATCGAGCCAGGTGTTCTGCTGGTCCTTTTCTTTGAGTTGCCGGATTTGCTGGCGGAACCCCGCGAGATTGGCCTGCGCGGTTGGCAACATGCGCCAGCAGATAAGGTCGCAGATGGCCGCGGCCTGCTGCTTACTTTCTGCTGCATCCACACTGGCCGCGAGTTGCTGGAGCGCCGCCTGACGATCTCCAGCAACCCGCTTCATTTCGGCAAGACCGATGCGCTGGCCGACGCTCGGTTTGTGCTGGACAAGATGCTCTGCTCGCGGCAAGAGATTGTCGGTCTTGTCCTCAGCGTATGCCTGGACAACTCCGATGAGCACCGCAAGCAAGGTAATGAGGTGTTTTCGGTCTAACATGGCTGTTCCCTGAATCAATCACTGAATAGACTTTGATATTCTTCGATGCGAACCAATGACCGTTGCGGAGGCGGCGGTGCCGGGGGAGCGGTGAACTCCACACGATAGACATCTTGTATCCGTGGGGGCTGGGCCTGCGGTCGGGGAAGGAAGGCATAAATGCCGACGGCCAGAAGCACTGCGGCAGCAAGGCCGGCACCCATAACAAGTCGCTGCCGTCGCCAGCGGCGTGCGCTTGCCGCACGTTCTTCCCTCATCCGCTGTTCCACTCGTTCCAGCGACTCCGGGGGCAGTTCCGGTTGGACTGTGCGAAGCTGTTCCGCGAACCGGGCCAGTTCCGGATTACCCGGTTCCGGCGGCCAACCTTCGGTTAAGAAGTCGTTGGGGTTGTTCATATGTTCGTTCATATTTTTGCTCCTGTCGTTCGCTGGGATTGGGGTTGAGCGCTCGCCTTCGGCTCGTGGCTAAAAGGTTTCGAATCGTCCATCAGGCCGCGCAATTGCTTGAGTGTGCGATAGACGATCACACCCACGTTGGCCGGCGTCAGTCCTGTCACCTCGGCGATGTCGCAGTTGCGCATGTTGAGGAAAAACTTCATGTCAATGAGCTGCCGTTGCTCTTCCGATAGCTGCTCAAGAGCCAACCCTAATTTGGCCAGTGTCTCCCGGCGAACGAGTGCGTCCGCTGGCTCATCATCGGGTGCCGGCAGTTCATCTTCCGGTTGCACGAATCGGCTGCGGTCGCGGAAGTGCCTGGCCAGCTCACTGCGGACGACGGCCCACAGCCACGCGGCCGCCGAGCCGCGTACCTGGTGATAGCGGCGCACGACCGTGAGGAAGACGCGCGCGGTGATCTCCTCCGCCAGCTCCGGATCGCGTACCCGGCTCAGGACGTAACTGCCGACCCCTTTGCCGTACTGGCGAAAGAGGTGTTCCATTTCTCGCTGCGGATCGTTCGTCAAGGGGTCGTCCCTTGGAGTGGGATGCACGAGGCACCGGTAGATTGATCCAGTTGGGGCAGATTCATTACAGGGATTGGGAGGATTTTCGCCAAGCCGGAGATTGAAGAGCGACCGCATACAGGGCCGAAATGAGATAAGTGGAAGAAGATTCTCCTCCCGACCATCTCAACTCCGCCGTGGCACAAACTGTCGTGCCCAGGCTTCATCATCCGGCGTAGCGGCGGCTCTGGTTCTTCCTGATAGATGTACTTGCCGTAATCCGCGGCGTCGTAGGCGCGGTCCAGAACCGCACGGAGGTCGAGGCGCACGTCAGGATCAGGGGCCGCCAAGGGGATGGGCAGGATGGGGAGCGGATCGCGCAGGCTAATCGGCCAGAAACCGACGCGCGGTCTGTGTTCGTAGCGGCTGACCAGGGCGTAGTAATCGCAGACGGGCAGATCGGGCATGTTGGGCCGTGTGCCGCCACGGCGCAGGTCGATCTCGACGAGGTGGGTCTGTCCAGCGAGCACTTGCCGGCGTTTCGCCAGATAGTCGTCGCGGTCTGGCCCCGGCTTCTTGTTGGATGGACTGAGAAGCTCGATAACCGTCACAACCCGGCGATTACGGCGCTCGCGGATTTCCAGAGACCTATGCCGTTCGACATCAACTGCCGGCAATTGCAGGTGCAACGGCGCCTCGAAAGCGGCAACAGCAGAACCGGCCTGGCTGGCGCCAGCAGGTGTCGTTATACCAACATCAGCGCGGCCCATGAAACGCCGCTCGTCTGCGGAAAGTTCGTGAAGTATGAGCCGGACCTCTACTTTTACCAGGTAGTTAGGCCCGACCTGACCGCTGAGCATTTCCTGAGAACGGAAGATGAAGTTGCCGTGAAAGTCTTCCCACGTATCGCTCTGTTCCAGGTAGGGGTTCATTCCAGGAAAAGGAGATGGCATTAGTCGCTCCCGTTAATCAAGGTCAGACCGGATTCTTGGATCTTATTGGTTCATTGTAGCCAAATACCTTCGCAGTAGCGAGGCGATGTTCGCCGGGTGCTGTTGGTTAGGCGAGCGCGTAAGCTGGCCGACGCGCTCGCCTGCAGGCTCGCGGCTAAACAAGTTGATTCGGCCATGACTCCATCGCTTTCTTGAGCGTGGGATCTCCGTGATTGCGCGAGTAAAGTTTCAAAAGATCGGCATGGAGAGCCGAAAGCTCCGCGATCGTCTTGTGCCGGCGGTCCGCGTCGACGAGCTGCCGGGATTCGAGGAAGGACAGCCAGGCCGGCACCAGCTCAAACGTGGCGGCGACTTCGTACTGGCGCCAACTGAGGATATCGAGCATGTCGGCTAAGAAGCGATCGAGCGTGGCGCGGTCGGGGCAGAGGGGATGTTCCGGCGGGCGCGGTCTCGGTTTGGACCGGGGATGTCTCTGCCGCATGCTCTCCAACATGCTTTTGCGCTCCTCCAACTTGCCGGCATGACGTTCGCGCAGATAGCGGATCAGGTTCTTTCGTGCCTGTTCCAATCTGGTGTAAGGTACGCCCGCCTGCCGGTGCTGGTCGCCGACGAACTCGAGGCTGAGCAGATAGAGATTCAGGCTTGCCGGGTCGTCATCCCGATCACGGCGAGACTTCCGGGGCGGTCGCATCTCGAAGTCCTTGAGCATCCAGGCGCGGCCGCTCCGGCCCGACAAATGCGTCACGTCCCGTCTCAGGTATTCGATGATTGGCTCTTCGATGTAAAAGCTGATCCTCTCGATCAGGGCCGGGTCGTCACCCTGCGGTGTCGAATCCTGTTCGAGATAGGCAAAGATTTCGTACCGGGTCGCTCGGTCCGCGAATTCCGACACTCCCCAGGGGACAACATTGTCGGACGAGTTCACCTCCGGCCAGGCGATGCGCATCATCTCCACGAGCCTGGCGAGTTGCCCGTGATATGCAAGCACATCGAGCACACGGTTGAACAGGTCGATGTCCTTGCAGGCCCTGCCGGCAAGCTCGCTGGTCAAAGGAGTCAACTCCTCCCAGCGGCCGAGGGCGAGGCGGTCTTCGATCAGCCAGCAGAGATAATAGGAGGCACTGTTCTCATAACAGTCCGGACAGCGTTCGCGCAAGGCCGCCACAAAAGCAGCGAACCGGTCTCGTTCATCGCGGGCGACAGCCAGGTTATGAATGAGGGAGAGCATTTCGAATGCCATGTCGGCGTCGATCAGGTCCGGCTCTTCCATTCCCTTGCAGAAAAGGGCGATGCGGCCTGCGTAGTCCGCGGCCTCGAATTCGTCCCAGAGGGCGTCGAGGGCGGCTGTCTCTGGATCGTCGGGCAGCTCTGGTCCGGGCGGAATCAGTACCGCGCCTGGTGCGCGTGAGACCGGCTCAAGTCCGAGAGCGGCGTTCTTTGCCTGCAATGCTTTGATCTGGCTGTCTTCCTTTTCCTTGTCGCGGGGGAGGCAGCACTTCTTGTACTTTTTGCCGCTGCCGCATGGGCAGGGGTCGTTTCGTCCGGTGTGCATTTGGCACCTGCCCTGGTGAAAATTGGCGCGATCTTATTCCATACTGCATGTTCTCGCCACTGCCATCAACATGCGTAATTGTATCAGGAATACTCGCATTGCGGCCAAGCAGCAGTGCAATGCAGATACTTCCGCGTCTATTTATCGCCTCCAGCGCTTTTCGGCGAGCGAGCCTGCGATCAGGTCGAAGCCTTTCTTGGCAGCCTCGATCTTATTCCATACTGCATGTCTCGCCACGCCATCAACAGCGTAATATCGCATCGCGGCCAAGCAGCAGTGCAGTGCAGATACTTCCGCGTCTATTTATCGCCTCCAGCGTTCTCGGCGAGCGAACCGGCGATCAGGTCGAAGCCTTTCTTGGCAGCCTCGCTGTCGAGGGTGGGGTTCTGAAAGATTACGCAGACTAGCTTTTTCTTTGAAGGCATGACCGTGGCCGATATCTCGACGTGGATGACACCGCCCTTCGCGATTTTGAAATCCATGGTAACGCTCTCCTTCTCGACACTGGCGATCTTGCCATTGGCGGACTTGTAACTCCCCGGCACCAGTTTGCCTTGAAACATTCTGCGACATGTATGATCCACAACCTCTTGGACGGCCTTCGGGTCGATTTCAACAGACTGGACAGAATGGACCTGTATGTACACCTCGCATCCCTTGTCGTTTTCCACCGTCACCTCTCCTGTGAGCCCGTTTTCACCGTCTTCACTTTCCAGTCCTTGGGATAGTCGAATGTGATACCCTCGGCGGAAAAGCGGAAGGTGTCCTGGGCCAGGGCAGGGCCGGCCAGGATGAAGCAGCTCAATAGCACGTACAGTGGTCTCGTTTGGTTCTCCTTGCAGAAAATGCGTGTCGTATCCCTATCTCTCACTTGAGTCTGATTTTAGGCACCGGCTTCTTCCAGGCTCGTTTTTTGCCTCCCGATCCCTCTTTCGCCCCGCAATGCCACCCGGATTGTCCACTTTGGCGACCGGCAAGTGCAAGCTTACCATTCGCTTGCGCGTCGGCTTATACCCCGGGCGTGCCACACTGCGATGATGTTACCCAGAATGGAGCCGATTGGAACAGAAACCCAAATTTTCCTTGGTTTTGCCCTCGCTTTTTACTTGACAAGGGCGGTCGGCGCGGGACAATATCGACGCACCGAAAACGGTGTTCTACAGCTCATTCGAAACAAGAAATTCCTCGGTTGCAGGAGCCGCCATGATAGAGATTGTCGTGATCGTCTTAGTATCCATCAAGATCGCTTTCATGATGAAGGAAAAGGGCCGCAATGCCGCTGGGTATATCGTGCTTTTTATCGGCTTGTGGGCTGGAGGCGAGATTATCGGAGCCGTCGCTGGCGTGCTATTCGAAGCTTCCCAGAATCCCGGCGGACTTGACAGCGGGGTTAGCTTCGTGATCTTGATCTTCGCACTTATCGGTGCGGCTATCGGCGGTACCATCGGTTACGTCATCGCCCACTCCATGCCGCCTTTGGAGGTGGTCCGCCGGAGAGATTACGATGATTACGGTAACGATTTTGACCATGAACCGAGGCGCCGGCGGAGCCTGCCAGACGAACATATCCAAGACCGGCCGGATCGTGCGCGAGACTGGGATAGCCGGGATTGACCGACCTGAAAGGGATGGGCCGCCTGCCATGATGGTAACGACTCCTTCTCTCCAGCATCCCTTCCCCCTTGCCATGCTCCTCATCTGGGCAGCCGCAGGTTTCTGCGCCAGCGTCCTCTGGATCGCTGCTTTCCTCTTCGGCACGCCCCGTCCCCGAGATGATCGGCCTTTTCCTGTGCGGCTCGATCCTGGCCGGCCTCATCTCTGCCGCGCTCGGCATGTGGAGCTTGTTCGGCCCGCATAAGAGAACCGCCCTTGTCAGCGTTGGCCTCGGCCTGTCAAGTCTTGTGGCCGGCTCTGGCTTCGCTTACAACGTTCTTGGCAACCTGTGAGTCATCCCTCCGCGTTATCGAAGAAGCTGCCAAGCCCGATCCTTCGCCTGAAAGGCTGCGCGTAATCGACTTCAACGTCCTCCACGGCTACCCCGACTTCCCGGATCAGGAAGGCCGTTTCCAGGATACCATGGCAGCATTTCAAGCTTTGCAGCCCGACCTCCTGATTCTGCAAGAAGCCTGGACCACGCCGAGACACGGCAGCATGGCCAAGCACCTAGGCAAGGCCTTGCACATGAATTACGTTTACGCCCGTGCCAACGGCAGCCGGCGACTCATCGGCTTTGAGGAAGGTTCGGCGATCCTCAGCCGATTCCCCATCCTGGAGGCCGAACGCTTTGTCCTGCCGCCCCGGCAGCCGTTCTGGGAAAATCGCATCGCTGTGGTGGCTTGGATCAAGGTGGCGGGTGAGGAATTGACGATTGCAGGCACCCACTTGACCTATCACTCGGATGCCAGCACGACGGATCAGGTGGCGAGTTTGTTGAAACACCTACCCAAAGACAATCTTCTGTTCGTGGCCGGCGATTTCAACGCCCAATCGGATTCCCCCGCCGTCGAGTCGATGACCCGAGCGGGCTTCAAGGACGCTCTCCCCGGCGACATCAATCACTTGTTCGTTCCCAACGAAGAGTACCCGCTCGAGATCGAACGGCATCAGTGCGCTGGACGTTCAGCCCCAAGACATGGGCAAGCTTATCGGCAAGGAGGTCAAGATTTCCGATCATGCCGGCATCGTCGCGGACTTTGTGCGCAGCAAGCAGCATTAGGGTTGTGAGCTGATTGCGTGGAGAATGTTAAGGAAAAAGGTCAGGATGGCGGATTACGGGCCGAGGGTAAACCCGCCTTCCAGGCCCGTGCTGTACTTCACTGCACTGACCCGGTCAATGTAAGCAGCGGGTATCGGAACAAGTCGAACTGCCACCCGTTTTTCCGGAGGAACTCCTCGGTCAATGTCACAGTCCGCTTCTTCACCGGCTTTATAACCCATCCATCCGGCGATCTATCGAGCTTGAATCCTCGACCCGTGGTAAGAACTAACGCCCGCCTTGGCTTTCGCCGTGGTTTCACGATCAATCGGGTTGCTACGGCGACACCCGTAACCGATTCGGCCTCGCCGCTCAATAAGAGACAGTCGCGGAAAACTGGAAGCATGAGCAGAATTGGAAACACTGCGTTTTCGGAAAAGGAGGCCGCTAGTTTGAACCCAAACGACCTTGCCATTCCCACCTCCCACTTGTCTCGAATCCTGCGTTGCTGAAAGCGGAAGGGGTAGTCAGGTTCCAGTTCAGCGAGAAGCTCACTGCACGGAGTTCGTTCCAATTCTTCCGTATCGAGCCGGGTCAAAATGGCCGGCCCGCAGCCGCTGAAGCAGTTCTTTTTTCTGAGCAGTAAGCATTGCCAGCTCCCTAGCTTCGTGGTTTAACCTTCACATTACTAACCGTGCCGTCCAGGTGACGGAAGTAGTGGACTTCAATTTCCTCTCCAAACTCGTCCTCATAAATATCATAAATTTTCAAGGTCCCTGGTGGAGCATCCAATGAATCAGCGGGCACGCCACTACCTGGCTTTGGTGCTTTGAATTTCCAAAGGCCCGGATCGCCGTGTTGGATGACTTCGTCGAAGTCAATGTACTCCAACGGATCGTCCATGGTCCACTCCTATTTATACGCCTCATACTCCTTCCCCAGCACCGCCGCCGCCTTCAGCTTCAAAATCTCATCCGTCCCTTCATAAAATACGACAAACCCGCACGTCCTGTAAATGCCACCCGGCCCGGTAAGACGTCGAGACTAACATCAGCTGCGTAAGCGACGGGGACAGGCATGCCCAGCAAATTTTATTTGCGTGCCAGCGGAATGACCTGATCGTTGAAGCGTGCTCGTCGAGGGTACTCGACGTAACAAAGTTCCTCCGTGTGGAACAGTTTTGGGCCGTTCTGCGTCTAAGTAAGTACGGCAGAACCCTGTCAATCTTGCAAGAAGTCATTGCCCTATCTGCCGTCGGGATGGTATGGTGTTGTCTGGGGAAGAGAACTGTATGTCAAGAGGATAACCCATGCGATTCTGTTATCATTCCGCGTTGATCGTCCTGTTTGCAATTGCCCTGACAGCGTTGGCCCAGCCGCCGCAGCCACCTCCAGCGACGGGCAAAGGCCCGGTGCCGCTACCGGCGCCGCAGCCGCCGGAGCCGACGGCGGAGACCAAGGCCGGCGGCAAGAACCTCGACGAGTGGATTCAAGACCTCCGGCATCCGAGCGACCCAGGCATCGCGCGTGATGGCATTGCAGACCGTCCCCGGCTACGGCAAGGTGGCTGCCAAGGCCGCCCCGCTGGTCAGCCAGCTAGTGGTCAACGACCCCGATATCAGCGTGCGCGTTCACGCGGCCATGGCGCTGGGGATTATCCAGTTTGCCGACAAGAAACAGCAAGATGAGGCGGTGGCTGCTCTGGCCTCGCGCCTCGGCGGCGACCAGCTGATGAAGGAAGATCCGCAGGCAGTCGTCCGGTTTTACGCGGCCTTGTCTCTGGCACGATTCGGCGGGGACGCCAAATCGGCCATCCCCCGGCTGATGAACGCGGCCCGCGACCAGAACTCCTGGGAAATCCGCAAGGCCGCGATCATCGCCCTGGGCCGGACGGCTCCCGGACAAGGGGGGCTTGACTCGAGCTGCCTCCAGACGCTGGCCTTCTGCCTTACGCGGGACACCAGCTTCGAGGTGCGCCGGGAATGTGCGGTCATCATCGGTGATCTGGGACAACCTTCGAAAGAGGCCGACCTGCGGGTGGTCTTCGCCGGCTTGCAGGAGAGCATCGCCAAGGATCCCGAACCGTTGGTGAACCTTTGTTCGCACCAGTCCCTCATCCGGCTGGGCGATACTCCCGACAATCACCTGGCAGCCATCGCCAGGCTCATCAAACATCCGCGCTCGCCGGTGCGCAGCGAGGCGATTCGGATTCTGGGCCAGTTCGGCGTCAAGGCCGCGTCGCGGCTGCCGGACTTGATCGAAGCGCTGCAAGACCCCGAGCCGGAAATAGTCTGCCTGGACTGCTGGGCCATCGTCGAGATGGGCGATGCCGCCAAGAAGGCGGTGCCCAACCTGACCGCGCTGGCAGAAAAACACAAGGACGATATGGTAAGATACAATGCGAAACAGGTGCTCGACCGGATACAGGCCAAGCCGATCGACAAAGCACCACCGGTCAAGCCGAACCCTTGAGGACCCATCACTGCACGGCACTCCGAGGCGCCTTTATTCAACGTGCGATTCTTTTCACTGCCGAGGCGGGGTCTTTGCAAAGCTATGTGTGAAAAGAAAAGACGCAGGAGCAGCCGTGCAGCGGCAGGAAGTCATGGTGGCCTCGTGAGTTACGGTAGCTACGCCGGCGATAGGGGGATCGTAGCGGGTGAAAAGTTTTCACGCGTAACAGTTTTCTCAGGAGAATCAAGTCATGTTCCAGCCGCGTCACCTTTCCCTTCTTGCTGCGGCAGTAGCGATCCTGGCCGGCCTACCCAACCTGGGCCGGGCACAGGAAGTCCTCGGCAAGCCGCTGAACACGTGGGTCGCTCAATTGGATAGCCCGGAGGGCCAGAAGCGCTGCCAAGCGGCGTTCGCCATCGGCAGGGCAGGAAAGGAGGCGGCCGGGACTGTGCCGAAGCTGGTGCAGATGCTCAAGGAGGACAAGGATGCGGCAGTGCGCGATGCGCTGGCGTATGCGCTGGGGGACATCGGTGCAACGGACTCCAAGGAAGCTATTGGGGTCTTGAAGAACGCTCTAACCAGCGATAAGGATTCGAAGGTTCGGCGGAGTGCGGCTTATGCGCTAGGAAAATATGCGGAGGCAAATTTCAAGGCATGGCCGGAACTTGAGAAGCAGTTGTTTGCCGATCGGGAAGCACTGCACAAAGCTTTGAACGATCGGGAGCCGCTGGTGCGGCAGAGTGCTGCATGGGCACTGGGTCGATTGGGTAATAAAGGAATCACAAAAGAGTCCGTGGATAGTCTGATCCACTATATTTCGGCAGGTGAACCCGACCCCTTGGTTCGTCGCGACGCTGCGGCGGCACTGGGCAAGATCGGCAGGCCGGTCGCGCAACCAGCCGTCAACGACTTGCTGAAGCTATACAAGCAGGACAACGATCCGGCTGTGCGCCGGACTGCGTTGACGGCGCTCGTGAGTACTGTCGGACCAGAAAACGACCGTGCCGGGGAGGAATTGCAAGCCTGCTTGCGTAAGTTGCAGGAAGACAGGAAGCGAAATGTTGGCGTCGATCCGGATGAACTGTGGGATATGATTTTTTCTCTTTGCTACATAGGTGGCAAGCCGGCACGTGCAGGAGCTTTGCCTCTCCTGCGTGACGTGCTCCGCGATCAGGACGTAAATGAGAGGCAACTGGCGACAACGGCCCTGGGAATTCTGGGTCCGGACGCCAGGGATGCCCTTCCCGACCTCGTCAAGGCTTTCGATGATACGGATCCGACAGTCCGTCGGAATGCAGTCGTGGCCGTGGGCCAGTTTGGCAAAGATGCTGTTTCCGCGACGCCTGCTTTGGTCAAGCTCCTCGATCCTCAGCAGCCAGATGACGTCCGCCGTTACGCAGTGGAAGCTATCGGAAACATCGGAACCCCAGCGGTAGAACAGGCCCTGCCTGCCCTGCGGCGCACTCTCAAAAATGATTCGCACTGGCAGGTGCGCCAGAGGGTGGTTTGGACATTGCAATTCGTCCCCGATCTGGCGAAGTCTGGGATAGTGCCTGATTTGGAGCTTCTCTTGGAGGATACAGACAAAGGCCCCCCGCGCCTCATTCGTTATGAAGCTGCCGTTCTTTTAGGTAATCGCCTGAAGGAACGTGTCTCCGACAAGACGATCGACGTTTTGGTACAAAACCTCAAGGACGAAGACCTGATCGGCATTTACCTGGGCCCCGGTCAGCATGTCACAGCACAAGGGGACATAGGCCGAGAGGCGGGTCTGTCCGATATCGGCGAAGGCGATGCTCGTTATCTCCCGGCCGATGCGTTAGCTAAAATCGGCCCCAGAGCGAATCGAGAGGATGTGATCGACAGTCTCAAGAAACTCGCTGCCACCACCAAGGATCCCAAGGCCCGGAGTTCCGCTGAGAAAGCCCTTGAAAAGATCACGGGCAAAAAGGACAAATAACGGCAGCAGACCTCTCCAGTCAGTAGACAGGGAGGAATCTGCTGCACTTCCGCTTTGGAGAACGAAATCATGTTCCAGCCGCGTCACTTTCCCCTTCTTGCTGCGGCAGTAGCGATTCTGGCCGGCATGCCCCATGCAGGCCGGGCACAGGAAATCCTCGGCAAGCCGCTGAACACGTGGGTCGCTCAATTGGATAGCCCGGAGAGCCAGAAGCGCCGCGATGCGGCGTTTGCCATCGGCAGGGCAGGAAAGGAGGCGGTCGGGGCTGTGCCGAAGCTCGTGCAGACGCTCAAGGAGGACAAGGATGCGGCGGTGCGCGATGCGCTGGCGTATGCGCTGGGGGAGATCGGGGCAACGGACTCCAAGGAAGCTATCCGGGTCTTGAAGAACGCTTTAACCAGCGATAGCGACCCGAAGGTGCGGCGGAGTGCGGCTTATGCGCCTGGGGAAATATGCGGAGGCTAATTTCAAGGGTTAGCCCGAACTTGAGAAGCAAGTGTTCCAGGACCGGGAAGCACTGCACAAGGCTCTGAACGACCCGGAAGCGATAGTAAGGCAGAATGCAGCGTGGGCATTGGGCAATTGGGTAACAAGCAAACAAAAAAGAGTACCGTAGATGGTCGGATCCGCTCATCTTTCGGAGGCTGAACCCGACCCCTTGGTTCGTCGCGACGCTGCCAACGCCCTGGGTGAGATCGGCCGGCCAGCCGCGCGAACCGGCGGCGGATGAACTGCTGAAGTTGTACAAGCAAGATAACGATGAGGCTGTCCGCAGGACCGCGGTGACAGCGCTCGTGAGTGGTGCCTCGAGGCCAAAGAACTAACGGCCAGGGAAGATTTTCAAGCCTCTTGAGCAAGTTGCAGGAAGACGGGAAGCGAAAGGCTAATGTCGATACGGAAGAGCTGTAGGAGTTGCTCTAGCCCTGGCCATATCGGCGGGGAGGCAGCCCGCGCCCGCCATACCTGTTACTGTGATGCACCCCGCGATCGGGACAAGACGGAAGAGCATAGGCGACTGCCGGTTTGGGATCATCGGCATGCCGGCAGCGATGCCGTGCCAGATCTGACTGCAGCCCTGGCGGACCCTGAGCGAACGTTCGACGCAATGCCGCCGTTGCGCTCTGGGCAAGATGGAAGAGAAAGCGGCACCGGCAACACCTGCATTGATCAAGCTACTCGATCCCAAAGAACCAGACGACGTTCGCCTTACGCCGTGGAGGCTATCGGCTCAATCAGGTACGTCGCCTACTGAAAAAGCTCTACCTGCCTTGCGGCGATGATTCTGAAAGGCGGAGACAGAACTGGCAGGTTCGCCAAAGAGTTGTTTGGGCATTACAGTTCATCCCTGATTTGCAGAAGGCCGGCCTGGTTCCTGAGTTGGAACGATTCTGGATGAAACAGAAAAGGAACCTCGTCTGGTCCGTATGAGGCCGCCGTTCTCTTAGGAATCCGCCTGAGGACCGCGTGTCCCTGATAGGACTATCGACGTTTTGGTGGAAAACCTCAATGATCCAGAGATTCTTGTCTATAAGGACTCGAAGTCGGATACCACGGGCTAACTCCTGAGTTCGAGACCCGCACAGAAGACCGACTGATCCGGGAGCTAGGAGATGCCCGTTATCTGGCCGCTGCTGGCACTGGCCAAGAATCGGCCCGAAGGCGAACCGAAAGGATGTTATCGACGAGCTTGAATTCGCAGCGACTCCAGCAAAGATCCAGGACACGAAAGAGCCGCCGAAGAAGCGCTTGAAAAGATCACCGGCAAAAAGGACAAATAACGGCAGCAGACCTCTCCAGTCAGTAGACACGAGGGAATCCGCTGCACTTCTGCAATGGAGAACCGACATCATGTTCCGTCCACGGTTGCTTTGGCTCATTCTTGCCGCCATTTTGGTTCCGGCTTCTTTTCCTCGGGTCGCCCTGGCACAGGAACGGCACCCCGGCAAGTCTCTGCTCGAATGGGCCAAGGATCTGGATAATCCCGAAAGCAGAACGCGGCGCAACGCCGCCATTATCCTTGGGCCGCGCGGGGAAAGATGCGGTTTTCGCAGTGCCGGCATTGCTACGCTGCTTGAAAGACCCCGATGCCACCGTCCGGGAGGAAGTGGCTCTGGCTCTGGCCGGGATAGGACCGACGGACTCTCCCGACGCTATTCCCATGCTCAAGGTTGCCTTGGCGAAGGACAGCGATCCCAAGGTGCGCGCGCAGCACCGCCATGGCACTGGGCAGCTTCGGGAGATACGCCGCGCCTGCCGAATCGAACCTACAGAATGGCGCTGAATGACAAGGACGCTACAGTGCGGCAAAAGTCAGCCTGGGCGCTCGGACGCCTGGGAGTAGCGGCTGGGCGTGAGTCCGTTGCTGCTCTGGTCAAGCTGTTGGAAGACCCCGACCCAGTGATGCGGCGAACTTCGGCCGGCGCATTGGGCGACATCGGCCGGCCAACTGCTCAGCCGGCTGTGGATATGCTGCTGAAAGCGTTCCGCGGCGACAGCGATCCGAGTGTGAAACGAGCTGTTCTGGCTGCCCTGGTGAACGTTGTCGGTCCAGAAACCAAAAAAGCCGCGGCGGAATTGACGACGGCCTTGAAACAGATGCGGGAGAATAAGGAGGTTGTCATCGTGGAACTCCGCGACGTGGCTTTCGCCCTCGCCAATATCGGCGGCAGGGACGCACTCCCCGCCGTGCCTGTCCTCACTGAGGGCTTGAGTGACGCCGATCCGGCGCAGAGGCAACAGAGCAGCGCGTGCCCTGGCCAGTATTGGCGAATACGCCTCGGACGCCGTTCCCAAGCTTGGCGAAGTTCTCAACAACGACAAGGACGCGGATGTCCGCCGCAACGCCGCTCTGGCCCTGGGTCGCATCGGCCCGAAAGCCAAGTCGGCCGTTCCCAATCTGATCAAGGCGCTTGACCCTTCCGAGCCGGATGACGTGCGCCGCTATGCCGTGGAAGCGATTGCCTTTATCGGCCCAGAAGGGTCCGAACGGGCTGTGAAGGACCTTGCTCGTCTCATACGGGAGGATACGAACTGGCGCGTGCGCCAGCGCCGTATGGGCGCTGAGCGGTATTCGAGACCTCGAAAAGGCCAGCGTAGTACCTCTCCTGGAACCCGTCCTGAAGGAAACCGACAAGGAGAGCAGGTTGGTACGCTATGAGGCGGCAGTCCTTCTCGGGTTTCGCCTGGGTCCGAAAGTGTCGGACAAGGTTATTGACGTGCTCGTGGAAAACTTGAATGACGTAGATATCAAGGTATATAATAGCGGAGCTTCAGGAAGCAAGGATGGCCCGACCGAGACTGCCACGGGCGACGCCCGCTGGTTGGCAGCCATGGCGCTGCAGAAAATCGGTCCCAGGGCGAAACGTCAAGATGTCATCGAAGCTTTGCAGCGACTCAAAAGCTCTTCCGATATCAAGTCGCGCCGAGCATGCCATGCAGCAGTTCAGCTCAAAGCGATAACTGGGGAATCGCAAGACTGATATGAGGATTGTTACAAGCACAAACACGTGAACCTATTTTCCACTTAAGACCATTCTGAGGAGTAAGAACTTATGAACCGACATCTCATCAAAATCTTTATCCTCGCCGCCCTGTTCCTGGCTGCCTTGCCTTGGACCTCCTCGGCCGAGGAGATTCTCGGCAAGGATGCTTCGAAATGGCGAGCGGACCTTAACAGCACCGACGCTCGTGTCCGCCGCAATGCTGCCTTCGCGTTTGGCCGGGGTGGCGGCGCCTATGCTGTGGTTGTGGACAATTTGCTGAAGATGGCGGAAAACGACGATGACGCCTCCGTGAGAGAAGCTGCCGCCTATGCCGTCGGCGAAATCGGGGCGACGACTTCTGCGGAGGCGATCCGTGTTCTGAAAGGTGTGATGATCAAGGACAAGGATGAAAAGGTGCGGCGCAGCGCGGCCTACGCCCTGGGGTGCTATGGCCGGCATGCCGCCGCTGCCAAGAATGACCTGGAGCGTGCCTTGAACGATACCGAGCCGTCCGTCCGTCAGAACGCGGCCTGGGCGCTCGGCCAACTGGGAGACGCCGGCGGCGCGCGGGATGCTGTGCCGACTCTGCGCAGACTGCTTTCCAAATCCAACGAGAAGGACGAGCTGGTGCGCAGAGACGCTGCTACCGCGCTCAGCGACATTGGCCGGAGCAAGGGCACGCCTACCCAGGATGAACTTGATGCCGTGAATGACCTGGTGAAGGCTTTCCGCACTGACGATGACAAGCGGGTACGCCGAGCTGCCTTGACTGCCCTCGTCAACGTCGCCCGCCCCGAGAACAAGGCGGCCGCCAAGGAGCTGACGGCGATCCTGAACAATATGAGAGCAGAAGGCAAGAGCGCTGACATCGAGCAACTTTACGACGTGGCCTACGCTCTGGGCAACATCGGCGGTAAAGATGGACAAGCGGCCCTGCCCGTGCTGCTGCAGGGGTTGGATGATCCCGACCCGGCACAAAGGCAACAGAGCAGCGCGTCACTGGGGGGCCTTGGCGAGTACGCGGCCGATGCGGTGCCGAAGCTCGGCGAAGTTCTCAACAACGACAAGGACGCGGATGTCCGCCGCAACGCTGCTCTGGCCCTGGGCCGCATCGGCCCGAAAGCCAAGTCGGCCGTTCCCAATCTAGTCAAGGCACTCGATCCGTCGGAGCCGGATGATGTCCGCCGCTACGCCGTGGAGGCCATCGCCTACATCGGTCCGGAGGCGGCGGAACGAGCACTCAGAGACCTCTTTCGCGTCATCAGGGACGACAAGGCCTGGCGCGTCCGGCAACGCGCGGTGTGGGCACTGAGCGGTATTCAGGATCTCGAAAAATCCGGCGTCGTGCCGGAGCTGGAGCCAGTGCTCGACGAAACAGACAAAGAAATTAAGCTCGTTCGTTACGAAGCAGCCGTGTTGCTGGGCACGCGGCTGGAAGGCAAGGTGTCTCCCAAAGTAATCAAGGTGCTGGTGGAGAACTTGAACGACAAAGATATCAAGATCTATACCGGCGCGGCCGCTGGCGTGGCAGGCGGCGGCCCCGAGAGACAAGGCAGCTCAGGGGTCACAGAATCTAGCAAAGGCGATGCCCGCTGGTTGCCGGCAATGGCCGTGGCGGCGATTGGTAAAACTGCCGACAAACCGGAAGTTGAGGCTGCATTGACTTTCGCCAAGGACGATTCCAAGGATCTCGAGGTAGCAGATTGGGTGGACAAAGCGAGGAAAAGCATCAAGGGACAGAAATGGCGGTAACGGCCGATCCTTCAACATCACCGGGGGTCCAACGACCCCCGTTCGCCGATGCGCTTATGAACCTCGACGCCAAGGTTTGCTACTGTTTCCACGTGACGCGCCGCAAGCTGGTCAATTTCATTCGCCAGTACAGGCCGTGCGAGCCGAGCCAGCTTTCCGAGTGCGGCGGGGCCGGAACCGGCTGTGGCTGGTGCGTGCCGTTTCTCAAAGAGTTGCACCAACAAGCGGTCGCCGGCAGCGCGACCGAACTGGAACAGTTGACGGCGGAAGAATACGAGCAACGGCGGGCGGCTTACGTCAAGGCAGGGAAAGGAACGCCGCCGCCGGGGGCGGCGCCGCTGCCGAGGGAATAAGGCGAACGGCAGAAGATAATTTACCGTCCCTCGCTCACGCTTCGGGCCAGTGTGACACTGGCCCGAAGCGTGAGCGAGGGATGGTATCAATTGCCGCTCGCCTAAGCAGACGCTCCTGATTGGGTGCCATGAGAGGACGCATAATGTCCGACATAGCGTGCGGCATGAAAGACGCTGGGTTAGCAGATTTTGCCGCGAGAGTTAACGCTACCCATGTAGACCAATGGTTGGCTCTTGGATTGTTCGACGAAGGTTTGGAAGGATGGGGATCGGCATTCTTACAGGTGGTAACAATGGCACATGGCGAATTCAAAATAGCTACTCAATCTGGTTCGAAAGGGTATTTCGGTAGAGTTACGCTGGACGTTGAGCCTACTGCTCGCAATGGCATGGTTGACGTCCAGTTCGACTCAGCCCATGCCGAGCGCTGGCAGAATGGAGCTCGGTTTGGCGTCGAGTATATACTGGATCACATCCCCAAAAGAAGAGTGTTTCCGCAAGGTGGAGTGGTCCGCATACACTGCATAGAGGGGCATGAAGTAGATACAAGCAGCGTGCTTATTGCATTTGTCACTGCCCGTGCCCTTTCCCAGGCACTTCAAGAACTGGGCATCCAAGCAACCAAGCAGCCGGACTTTGATGCCGCGACAGGTGAAGTTGTCTTTTCCAAATGACCGGGAAGATCAGCAGGTTACCCCTTGCAATCACTCTCCCCCGTCCTATAATTCCCATGAGGCAAGCTGTCAGGATGTGGAGCCGCCCATCCTCTTGAGTAATGTTTGTTGTGCGGGTGTAGCTCAGTGGTAGAGCGCCACGTTGCCAACGTGGGTGTCGTGGGTTCGAGCCCCATCACCCGCTTTTTGCGGCCGAGAAGGCCTGGAGTTTAACGACGCTTCGCAGAAGCGTTCGGCCCAACACCTCTGCGAAGCGAGTGGCCGAACGCTTCTGCGAAGCGTCGTTAAACTCACGGTCTTCCCGGCTTTGTTAACTTCTGGTGGGAGCATTGCGCATGACCGACGAAATCATTCCCGATGAAGCGCGGACAGACGAGGCCGCTTCCGTCGTCGAGGAGCCGCTGAAAGAGGCGGCCGGCAAGGCCGCCGAAAACCAGGAAGAGGAAGCCAAGAAGCTCAAGCAGACGGTCGAAATGACCGACGTGGGGCCGTGCAAGAAGCACATCAAGGTCACCGTCGATCGCGAAGGCGTGCAGAAGCTGCTCGACGACAAGTACAGCGAACTGGTCGTCGAGGCCAACGTGCCCGGCTTCCGTCCGGGCAAGGTGCCGCGCAAGATCATCGAGCGCCGCTTCCACAAGGAGGTTTCCGATCAGGTCAAGGCTGAAGTGCTGCTCAGCAGTCTGGAACAGCTCGCCGAGGATTACAACCTCGCGCCTCTCAGCCCGCCCAACCTCGATCCCGCAGCCATCGAAATCCCCAAGGAAGGGCCGATGTTCTACGAGTTCGAACGTCGAGGTCCGTCCCGATTTCGATCTGCCCGACTACAAGGGGTTGAAGCTGACGCGACCGGTGCGTGAATTCACCGAAGAAGACATTGCTCTGGAAGAGCGCCGTGCCCTGGCGCCGGACGGCCAGCTCGTCCCCAAGCCGGAGGGCGACGCGCAAATGGGCGACATGGTCATTGCCGACGTGACCACGCGCAACGGCGAGCGCGTGCTCAGCACGTTCCCCGGATTCACGACCCGCGTGGACTCACGGCTGGCCTTCCGCGACGGCGTCGCGGAACGCTTCAGCGACGAGGTTCGCGGCGCCAGTGCGGGCGATTCGCGGAAGGTGAGCATCACGCTGTCCAACAGCGTGGCCGAGGCCGGGCTGCGCGGCAGGACGGTCACGGCGACGTTCGCGGTCAAGGAAGTCAAGTCGGTTCTGCTGCCGGAACTGACGCGCGACTACCTGCACAAATTCGGCGTTCACACGCCGGAACAGTTCCACGAGTTGATGCGCGTGCAGCTCCAACACCGGCTGGAATACGTGCAGCGGCAGAGGGCACGCGCGCAGGTGATGGAAAAGCTGGCCGGCTCCGTGAACTGGGAGCTGCCCGAAGAGTTGCTCCAGCGTCAGGCGCACCGGGCCATCAACCGCCGGATCATGGAGATGCGCTCCGAGGGCATTTCCGAACAGGAAATCCTCGGCCGGCGCCGGCTCTTGCAGCAGGACACGCTGCGCAGCACCGCCCAGGCCCTCAAGGAGCATTTCGTGCTCCAGAAGATCGCCGAGGTCGAGAACATCGACGTTGACGAGGACGATCTCGACCAGGAAATCGACCGCTACGCCGAGCGCTACAACGAGTCGCCCCGGCGCGTCCGCGCCCGCTTCGAGAAAGAAGAGCTGATGGACGCCCTGGCCGCTGAAATCGTCGAGCGCAAGGCACTCGACCTCGTGCTCGACACCGCCGAGTACACGGATGTGCCTTTGGAGGAGAAAGAAGAGCAGACCGTCGCCACGACCGAGCAGCAGACCGTGCCCGGCGAGATGCAAGACCCGGTCGATAAACCACCGCCGGAACCCGAGGCCGAGAAAAAAGCGGAAAGCACGACGACAACTGAGTCTTCGCCGGCTGTGCCGAGTTGAAGGCACGATCATCGGCTTGCGAGATGCAGAAAACGAAATTCTTCAACACAAAGACACAAAGGAATCACAAAGAACGAAAGGCAAGGAAGACCTGGAACAAGAAAAGTGTTCATAAGGTAGCGACATCATGGCTTCACGATGCTGCCTAAATTCTCATTTCTTCTTTGTGTTCTTTGTGTCTTTGTGTTGAAAATTCCGGCTCGCCGCTAGGATTCGCCCGGAAACATAGAGGATCTATTCCATGTATGAACTCAACGCCGGTTTTCCCGTGGAGCCGCAGTTGCAGCGCTGGCGCGACTATGCCCGGCAGCGGCAGATGACGCTGGGCGATCTGCTGCTGGAAAACCGCATCATCTTCCTGGCGGGGGTCATCAACGATGTCAGCGGCATCGAGACGGTGATGAAGATGCTGTACTTGCAGTACGAGAACCGCACGCAGGACATTCATTTCTACATCAGCAGCCCCGGCGGGGCGGTGACGGCCACGCTGGAGATTTACGACACCATGCAATTCCTGGAATGCCCGGTGGCCACGTACTGTCTCGGCATGGCGGCCAGCGGCGGGGCCATTCTGCTGGCCGGCGGCACCAAGGGCAAACGCTTCGCCCTGCCGCACTCCAAGATCATGGTCCATCAGCCCTGGGGGCAGGTCGGCGGCCAGGTTTCCGACATCGAAATTCAGGCCACCGAAATCCTCAAGGACCGTGAACGGCTCAACAAGATTCTCGCCCAGCACACCGGCCAACCCATCGAACGCATCGAGCGCGAGACCGACCGCGACCGCTATTTCAGCGCCGAGGAAGCCAAGGAGTTCGGCCTGGTCGATGAAGTGCTGACAAAGTCGCCGCCCGATCCGACGAAGAAACCGAGCTGAAAGGATGAAGGATGAAGGATGAAGGATGAAAAGGGTGTTTTTATGGTCCTCTTTTCATCCTTCATCCTTCATCCTTCATCCTTATTTCCTTATTCCGCCTGTCCTCTCTTGCCGATGTTTGCAGAGAGGCCGGGCCTGGCTGGAGATTTCATGCCATGACCCTTGTGCCAATCGTTGTGGAACGCAGCGGCCGTGAAGAACGCGCCTTCGATATTTACAGCCGGCTGCTCAAAGACCGAATTGTCTTCCTTCAAGGAGTTGTCGACGACACCAGCGCCAACCTGATTGTGGCGCAAATGTTGTTTCTGCAATTCGACGATCCCAAGGCGGACATTCACCTGTACATCAACTCCCCCGGCGGCTCGGTGACCGCCGGGTTGAGTATTTACGACACCATGCAGTACATCACCTGCGACGTGGCGACGTACTGCATCGGCCAGGCCGCCAGCATGGGCGCCGTGCTCCTGGCGGCGGGCAGCAAGGGCAAGCGCAACGTCTTGCCCCACTCGCGCGTGATGATCCATCAGCCCCTGGCCGGCACCGAAGGAACGACCACGGAAATCCTGATTCACGCGAAGGAGTTTATCCGGCTCAAGAAGGACCTGAACGAAATACTGTTGAAGCACACCGGGCAGTCGCTGGAAAGAATCGAAGAAGACACCGACCGGGACAAGTTCATGTCGGCCAAGGAGGCCATGGAGTACGGGATTGTGGACAAAGTCCTGGAGCGGGTGCCCCCCGAACAACTGCAACCTAGACCGGCCGCAACATGAAGACAGCCAGACAGGGAGACAGGGAGACAGGGAGACAAGGAGTCACCTTTGCTGGTCTGGCTCCTTGTCTCCCTGTCTCCCTGTCTCCTTGTCTTCGGCACAACCGGCTGTCAAAGCAACTCCGATCTTGTCGAGGCCGAGCTGCGCACTCGTGAACGCGAGCTGCGCGAGGCGCGCGAGGAGCTGGGCAAGTGCCGCTCCTACAACCAGGCGATGCAGCGTGAGATGCACGCGATCCGCGGCAGCGCGTCCGCGAAAATCACTCCGGAGCAGGCCTCGCAGATGTACACTCTTCAGAAGATCGTTCTGGGGCGGCAGACGGGCGGTTATAACAGCGGCGACAAGCCGGTAGATGAAGCTTTGCAGGTCGTCATCGAGCCGCAGGATCCCGACGGCCATGCCATCAAGGCGCCGGGGACGCTCACGGTTCAGGCCGTGGAGATCAACGCGGAAGGCTTGAAAAGGCCGCTGGCCACCTGGTACGTGACGGAAGACCAGATGCGCCGTAACTGGCGCAGCGGCCTGTTCACCACCGGCTACTTTGTCGTGCTACCGTGGCAGTCCTGGCCGACGACCGACAAGCTGCGGGTCATCGCTCAATTCACCCTGGCCGACGGCCGGCAATTCGAGGCCGACAAGGATGTCACCGTTCACTTGCCGCCGCAGCACCGAGCCATCCCGACCAACGGCAGCAACTTCCCCGAAGGCATTCCCCTGCCGAACGCCCACGCCGCGCAAGGTTGAGCCTCCCATGCCGAACGTCGTCAAGCCCGCCCCACACTGGCCGGATGCGTCGCCCGTGCAATGTCTCGATCCGGTGCCGCTCAGCCAGTGGCGGCAGTAGCATGCGCATAACCGGTCATCCCCTTTCGTGGGGCAGAATGCACCCTTCGCTAACGCTTCGGGCTAACAGCAGAACGTTAGCCCGAACGCGCAAGCGAGGGTAAACTTCTCACTTGCCCTTCGCCTTACGCTTCGGGCCAGTGTTTGTCGCCACGAAGTGACCCGAATCACACTGGCCCGAAGTGCAAGCAGAGGAGAGGCCGGTCCACGCCGATGATTTGAGTCTGGCATTATTTTGTAAGAATCAACCCCAGCAACAGAAGTGCGAAGGCACACGAAAACAGCAGGGAGCCGACTGCCAGGAACAATCCGCTCATGGGATTGTTCAGGGTATGCACATCACCCAGCACCCTGGCAAGCTCGTGTTCGATCTCCTGGCGTCCGGCCGGATTATCCCGCTCCCAGGCGCAGCGTGACATGACTCAGCAGCGGCGCGACATCGACCTGCAGGAGTAAAACCTTATGGAATGGCCTTGTGCTCGCAGCAGCCGCGACCAGCGGCGCCTGTGCTGCCGGTGCTTCGAGGGAGTCTTGTCGCATCACCGCGTAAGGGTTCTGTGGCTGCGGCAACAGCTCCGCGGAGATTCCCTCGCTTCTCTTAGCTGGGGCATGTGACGGATCAATGAAAATCGCGTTGTCCACGCGTTCCCAGGCTCGATTCTGCCCATTCAGAACGTGGGTGAGAGCTTCGTTGAACACCTCGGCATCGATATTGTAGATGGCCGTGTGTTTGCGGTGCCACCAAACCAGCACAGCAGAGCAAGCGACCAGGATCGTGAAGTACGCCCCCCACGGAATTACCCAAAGCCAACTCATGGTCTCGGGCACATGCGTGGCGAACATCTGCATAAAACCCCACAAGATGCCCGCCCCGCCAGAGATGAGGAACCCGGATGCCGCAAACAGCACCCCCGCGAAGTCCCACCCACCCGGCACCAGGAACGGCCTGGGACGCCGATTGGCGAGGGCGAGGATCAAACAGTAGACCGCAAGAGGCAAAAGACAGGCGGCAAGAAAATAGCAGGTCAACGATGATACCTCAGCGGGGATCTTCAGGAATTCGTGGCATGGCCCTATCGTAACAGCCCTTGCCGGAGTGGGTCAATCGGGAAGGCGGATCAATCAACGAACTGCCGATTATCCTGTTTCATCCTTCATCCTTCATCCTTCATCCTTCATCCTTCATCCTTTCTTCCTGAGGTGCTTGTCGAAGAATTCCTCAATCAGCTTGCGGTTCTCCGGGGTGGACATCTGGTCAAACCGGTGCCCGGCGTCCTTGACGATCACCAGGTTCACCTCCACGTCAGACTTCTTCAGTGCCTCCTCCAGTAACTTGCTCTGCTCATGCGGCACGAGCGGATCCTTGTCGCCGTGCATGATGAGGAAGGGAGCAGCTTTCTTGGTAACGAACGTGATCGGGTTGGCCTTGGCGGCCTTGTCCTTGTTCTCCAGCACGCGGCCGCCGAGGAGCTTGGCCAAAGGCGTGTCGGGCGTATCCTGCTCCGGCTTGCCCATCTGCGTGAAATCGGTCGGGCCGTAAAAATCGACGACCGCTTGCACGCGGCTCGATTGATCCAGATTGCCGCCGGCGCCTTCCAGCTCTTTCGCATCTCCCGTGGTGCCCAGCAAGGCGACCAGATGGCCGCCGGCCGACTCGCCCCAGGCGCCGATGTGGTCGGGATCGAGGTTGTACTTCTTGGCGTTGGCTCGCAGCCAGCGGACGGCAGCCTTGCAATCTTCGATCTGGGCCGGATATTTTGCTTGCTGGCTATACCGGTAGTTGATACTGGCCACCGCATAGCCCCTGGCCACGAACCGGACCGCCGGGCAATTGTCCTTGCTCCCCATCGACCAGGCGCCGCCATGCACCCAGACAATCACTGGCACCGGCCCGTCGGACTTGGCCGGCAGGTAGAGGTCCAGCTTGTTCCGCTCATGGCCGTCCTTGACATATTCCAGGTTGCGCTCGGTCCGGACATCAGCCGGCCTGGCCGGTTTATCCTGCGCCCGCGCCGGGTGTCAGACCAAAGAAGATGACCAGACAGGTGACAAAAACGCTTCTATTCTTCATGTCTCTTCTCCAAAAGCTCCTCGCGGAATCACGCCACGCGGACGTGGACAGAGGTTGTGATCGGCATGTGCAGACCTCCAAAAACGGGGTTCAGTGGACTACTGAGGATTCCCGGTATTTAGGCCGCACTGCCAACC
>CAWDRY010000058.1:0-9179 GCA_963804745.1 uncultured Gemmataceae bacterium | reverse complement strand
GGGTCGTTCATCGAATCTGCCACCGAAAAATTGCTTGGCGAGAGCCAATTGTGAACGGCCCTTACAGGGCCGGGGTCTCTTGCCATGCCAAATACCCAGGCCGTTGGCCTGGGCTGACAGAACCGGCTTTTCAGGCCGGAAGGCACCCCTGTTCTTAGCCTTCTACCGGATCGTTGATTATTATGTGAAATCTCTACCCAGGTCCGGCTGCTTCTCACGGCCTTGACCTTCGCACAGGGCGAGGTGCAGCCGGGTTCCACGGGTTGTTTGAAACTCCGGTCCTCGACACTTGGCCTAACGGCGATCATCTTCAATAGATTTGCCAAACCACCCATATTCCTATACCATATCTCCTGCAAAATTCACCAGCGACAGCATCGTTTAGGGGGACTTCTCACATGAAATTTGCGTTTTTGGTCCATCCTCTGTCGGAGGCATCCACGGGTCTCTTTCGCTTGGATAACGGCGGCAGATTGTTGGAGCATTGGGGCGGCAATTTGCTGAAGTTCACCGCGCGTTTGCATCGCTTGATGCGTGAGGCAACATCGTCGCGGGTGTCCGGCTGCGCTGGCGCGGGGCCTCGGCTGGCGGATCATCTGACCGGCCTGGTGTCGGCCAGCGGCGACATCGGCGGAAGGCCGACTCTATGAGATTCCAATGGATGTAGCCGCGATCCTTGCCGATCCCGATCGCGCTGTCGGCTTCATGGAACAAGCGGTTGACGAAGCCAGCCACTGGGGCGCACAAATCGTTGGCCTAGGCTCCATGACGGGGATCGTCGGCGGCAATGGCAGCCATTTGCAGAAGCGCGGTCCGGTAGCGGTAACCACGGGAAATAGCCTCACTGCCTATGCGGCCGTGCAGAACCTGCTCAACGCGTGTGCCGAAACCGACGTCGATTTGAGCAAGGAAACAGTTGCCGTCATCGGCATTCCGGGAAGCATCGCCACTGCCTGTGCCTTGTTGCTCAAGCCGCACTGCCGGCAAGTTCTGCTCGTTGGCCGCCAAACTTCGGTGCGAGCTTCTCGCTGCGCCACATTGGTGGACGCGCCGCTTTTGCTGGATATTCGGGCTGCGCTCGCCAAGGCGCGCATCATTGTGTCGGCCACTTCCAGTGGCAACTGCATTGATCAAACCTGGCTTCTGCCCGGCAGCATTGTCATTGATGTCGGCGTCCCAGCGGATGTCAAAGGCACACAGGCTCAGCGCGCCGACGTTTTGATCTTGTCGGGGGGGTTGGCGCGGGTGCCAGACTCCTTTTCCCGCGATTCGCTGTTCATGCGCTTCTATTGCGGGTTGGTCCCATGCTGTCTTGGCGAAACGATGGTGCTGGCTCTGGAAAATCGGCCTGAGTGCTGGTCGATTGGCCGCGATCTGGATCTGGACCGCATTGGCCAGATTGGCGCTCTGGCAGATAAGCACGGCTTCAACTTTGCACCCATGATGTCTTTCGGGCTGCCGCTGCTGGCAGGCGCCTTCGCCTCCTTTCTCAAGGCCAGGGCTCGCCTCGGTCGCCACAGCTCGCCTCTATGCCACTCTCCAGCGGCATTGGCTGATCGGGCCCGCAAAAGTTATGGTCGATTTATCAATCCCGTGTTTGCTGACCTTGGCAAGATGAGCGGCCTGGCCAGGACATTTGTTCGTGGCCAGCAGAACGAACTGTTCGATGCCGATGGCCAGGCCTACCTTGATTTGGTCGCGGGCTTCGGATCGGTAAATCTCGGGCATAACCACCCCGCCGTGGTTCGAGCGGTCCAGGAAGCGTTGGCGAGGCAGGCGCCTGGTTTTTCGCCGGCGTCGATCAATCCATTAACCGCCACTCTCGCGGCGAAACTCGTCGCACTGGCGCCGCCTGGCCTGGAGTTGGTCTTCTTCTGCAATAGCGGCACCGAGGCCGTAGAGGCGGCTATCAAGCTCGCCCGCGCCGCCACCGGACGCAGTGACCTGTTGTACTGCGAGCGCTCCTTTCATGGCAAATCGCTGGGCGCCCTGTCGGTGACCGGCAATCTCGGCTATCAGCGACCCTTCACGCCGCTGCTGCCCGATTGCCACGCGATCCCGTTCGGCGATGAGGAAGCGCTTGACCGATCGCTGACGACTCGGCGTTTCGCAGCATTCATCGTTGAGCCTATCCAGGGCGAAGGCGGCATCCGCATGCCGCCGGTCGGCTATCTGCGGACCGCCCAGGTCCTTTGCCGCAAGACCGGCACGCTGCTCATCGCCGACGAGGTGCAAACGGGCATGGGCCGCACCGGCAACATTGTTCGCTGTCGAACATGAAGAGATCGAACCCGACGTGATGACGCTGGCCAAATCACTCGGCGGTGGCGTCATGCCGATCGGCGCCATGCTCGCACGGCGCGACCTTTACCAAAAGGCCTACGGCAGTGCCAGCACTTTCGCCCTTCACAGCAGTACGTTCGGCGGCGGCAGCCTCGCCTGCGCGGCCGCCCTGGCAACGCTGGACATGCTGGTCGCGGAAAACTTACCAGCCCAGGCCACCGCGCGGGGACATGAACTCTTGACCGGCCTGCAATCGCTCTGCTCGCGTTATCCCGTCATCCGGGAAGTCCGCGGCCAAGGTCTGCTCCTGGGCGTGGAATTTCAGCCGATGTCAGAGCACATGTTCCAGCATTTCCGCGCTACCGATGGGCTTGGCTCCATGGCCTGGTTTGCCTCGAATTTCGACGATACCGTAAGAGCCTATCACGCCTTTTATGCCATGCAGTCGCTTTTGCAGACCCATGCCATCTTTACGCAAACGACGCGTTCCAATGGCGCCGTCCTGCGCGTGCAGCCGCCACTGACGATCACCCGTACCCAGGTGCAGCGCTTTTTACAAGCGTTGGATTCGGTGTGCTACGAAATGACCGCATTCAAGGAGATCGTGGAAGCTGTCTTGACCAAGACGATTGGCGAAATTGAGAATGTGCGCTCGTCGGCCCCAGCGGCAGAAGGGATGAAGGATGCCAGGATGAAGGATGAAGCCGGTTCCGGTTCATCCTTCATCCTTCATCCTTCATCCTTAATGGGTGGCATTTCGCCTTCGTGAAAAAAATTCCGCTGTGGTGGTTGCGGCGGCGGCGGGAAGAATAGGGGTGCTAGTTTGTGCAAGATCGGTGCCATGTACCAACCGCGCACTTTGACGAAGAAACTGCGCGGCCGCGTAAAGCAGCCCATCCGCGATTTGAAATCATAAGAAGCTTGCCCGACGTTGATGGTCTTGACTCGTTGCCGCAAGGCGAAATCGGCGTCTTTGTACAGCAAGTTGAAATACAGATCCGCTTCCTCGTTGACTGCGTAATCGATTCCGCAAAACAGGTTGAAGTACTGTTCGTTAAGAAGCAAGCTGCATACAAACCCAACGATGCGATCGCCCTTTCTTGCCACTGTGAAGACGATCTCGCGGGGGAATTGGCGAGCCAGCGCACGAAAGAAATCGGCGGGCAGCTTTTCGAACTTCACCTCGGCTCGCTCCAGGACGGCCAGGTACAAACGGTGTATCTCGTCCGTGTACAGCCGGTCCACAGCCACCCCATCTTGCACGTGCTCCATCCGCAGCCCGGAACGGGCAAATTTCTTGACCGAGCGTTGAATCTGATTGCGGTATTTCGAACGCATGTGTGCGCACAAGTCCTCGAAACTCTGAAACTGCGTCGGCAACTGGTTCATGGGCAAGCTGGCAACGCGCAAGATAACCCTGCTTTTCCAGCGCTGTCAATAAAGTAGGATCCGAATCGTCAAATTCCTTGAAAACGAGAATATAGCTGCCGTGACGGCGTGCTATCTTGAGCATGGTTTCCTCGATCATCTGGATAACCACGCGCCGATCCGCTTCTCGGGTGAGCTGCAGGTGGCTGGCGCCGGAGGAAACGGGGGTGCCGCACAATACGACGGGCAGCCGCTGGATGCCGGGGATGAGCCTGAGAATTTGCTGAAGGCGCGTCTTCCAGGCATTCTCGACGAACAACACGGGATCGACGTGGAAGAACGACAGAAACGCGGAGGCGACCGAGCGGCCCGTGCCGTCGCGAATGACTACGTTCCAGTACTTGCTATCCGTCGCGCACCGACATCTCCACGGCACGCAAGAACCGCGGGTCCATTAACCCGCCGCCTAGCCAATCGCGGGGATCGCGCTCGGCAATGGAGCGCGCGATGCTACAGGTGTAACCAGATACGTTGGCCAACATGTATATTGGTTCAGAGTGAACCGGAGGTTGCTGGCTTCTTCAGCGCGCCTTCCTGCGTTTCCCCATCCTGCGCTCAAGCCAAGATTATTATAGGCGCCGGGCCAGAGGCTGAACAGGTACCCAGGGGCACTCTTCATAGACAATGCGTGCCCGCTTGCGACCAGAGGTCTGATACAATCTCGATCTGTCATTTTTCCTTGGAGGGCGCAGTGTCAAGGTAACGACCCAACTGCGCCGCCAGTCGGGCTTTCCCGGTTCTCCGTATCTTTCCAGGCCATGCGATACAACCCAAGCTGCGAGAATTTGCCCCGTTTTACGGACTGAGGATGCGCCACCTTGTCGACCAGAATCGGATTTCCCTCACGACGCAGGTGCTCTTCGAAGCCGAGGTTGGTCAGAACCAGCGCGTTCGGGCAGTTGCCGGGCACGGACCACCAGATCTTCGAGCTTGACGAACAACTCAACTTGCCCACCAACGTAAAGCAGGATGCGGGCCTGGTTGATTTGCCCCGGCGGCAACTTTTTCCATTGGGAGTGATCGCCTCCCAGTTCCAGCGGATATACGCCGTAGACCAGGATGGGGCCATTGCCGTTGCCGTCGCGTAGGGAAGCCAAGAACTTCGTTTCTTCCCAATAGCTGTCGAACCGGGCAAAGGGGCCGGAAAAAATGAAGATCACACTCCCCCACACGACACCGAACAGGATCACAGTCGCCGTGCGATAGTGGCGAAGCCCGAGCGCGAGGGACAGGGCCAACGCGCCTGCAAAAACCAGCGCCACCAGAACCAAGGCTTCCTCGCCGAACCCGGTGTCACGATGAAACGCCCACCAGACCGCCACTGCCAGGCCGCTCGTGAACGTCGAGCCTATCGTCAACAGCCAGACCGGCCGTGTCACGAGGTGGGTCGCCAGCGCCCGAACACGAATCAGTCCCGCCGCCGCCCAGATCGACAGGGGGGGGAGCGCCATAAATCAGGTAGTGATGATGCTTCGCCTGGATCATTGTCAGAACAGCAAACGGCGCGAGCACCCACGTGACCAGAAACCGGTCCGACTCGCTGCGCTGCCAGCCCGCACGACGAATGGACGCGGGCAGCCCCGCGAACAGAAGCAACGTCCAGGGCAGGAACTGCCAGGGCCAGGTGGTAAAGTAGTACCACGCCGGCTCGGTGTTCAACGTCATCGAGCCGTCGAACCGGCCGATGGTGTGCAGCCACCACAAATCCACGGCTTGCGGATGAATCGCCGCAACTGCGATTGGCCAGGCCAACGAAAGCACAGAAATACCACGAGTCCGGGCCAGTAGCAAAACCAGCGCAGTGCCTTCCAGTCGCGCTGCCATGCAAGGTAAGTCCCGCACGGCAACAGCGCGATCACAGCCCCGAAAAAAGGTCCTTTCTGCAGCTGTGTCGAGCCCGAGAAGCAAAAAAAACATGAAGCGGCTTTCGTACCAGCGCGGCACGTGATCCGGCAGCGTGTGATGACGTGCGAAGATCGACAAACAGCCCAAAACCAGGGCCCAAAGCGAAATGTCGCACTCGGCGAGCCGTGCGTAGGTGAGCGTGTAGACGGTGGTCGCCTGGACGAGGCCGGCGAGTAATCCCACCGTCGTGCCGAACCACCTTGCCGCCAGGGCGGCCACTATGAGCACCCCCACAAGCCCCGCGATTGCTGACGGCAGCCGGGCCACGGTCTCTGTGACCTCGCCAAAGACCAGCCCCAGAGCGGCCACGCACCAATGCGCCAGCGGAGGTTTTTCGATCCAGGGCTGCCCTGCCACCCGTGGGATGAGCCAATCCCCGTTCTGCAACATCTCTCGTGCAGGCTGGACAACGAAACTCTCATGATGGGAGAAGCTGCGGTAGCTGCCCAAGAAAAGGAAGAATAGGCTGCCGGCGTATAGCAGCAGAATTGCCCAGGCCTTCCCAGTCAATCGTGTTGGAGAGGTGAATGTCATTGGCATCGTATTTCTCCCTTGCCTGTCCCCCTTTGCGTGGCCTCCGGAGCGGGCCGGAAGTGTAACACACCATGGGGAATCGGAGTAAGCCGAGTTTCACGAAGAAGAGGCATGAACCCCACTTGCGACACAGGCCAGTTGCCCTTGAGCCTTTGGAGCGAAATTGTCTGCAAACCGGCGATGACATGTATCGCAGCCACTTTAATGTGGATCTCTATACCTAATCACGCCACTCTCTTTCATCCGAGACCTTACCGCACGGAGTGTCACGGTGATGTTCGCCCCAGGTGTTCTTGAAATCAAACACGTATCCGCTATCCTGAAGGACCGGGGTTCCTTTCGCAAGAGGACGAGATCCTATGCGTACGACGATCATCCTTGTGGCAAGCCTGACTGTCCTGCTTCTGGCGTCTCCCGCATTACCAGCAGAGCCGATGCTCCAAAATCTCCCCGGCGCGGACTTCAAGCCGGAGCAGCTCAGGCTGCCGCTGACCGTCACTGAGCGGAGCGGGGTGGAGCGCAAGGGCACCGTCGTCAGTTCCGGCGTGCCGTTCCCGCCGGGGTTCCTGACCGATGTCAGCAAACTGGCGGTCCTGGACAAGGACGGCAAGCCGGTGGTCAGCCAGGCCATTGTGACGGTCAAATGGCACAAGCCCGTGTACGACGACTCCGCTCAGTGGGTGCTGGTCAGTTTCGTCGCGGATGTGCCGGCCAATGGGACTGCCACGTATTACCTGACTGACGACGGCAAGACCCAGCGCCGGCTTCGCGCTTGCAGGTCAAGAAGACCGACAAGGCCGTGGAAATCGAGACCGGCGTTGCGGGATTCCGAATTCCGCTGGACGGCGACAAGCTGCTGGCCAACGCCGGGGTCGCCGGCCAGACTGTCCTGGGCAAGGAAGGCCTGCGGGCGGTGATTACCTCCGGGGCTTGGCCCGACCGCAACCTGAAGGCCGGCGCCAAACAGGTCGGCGTGCATGACGCAACCGGCGTGACGATCGAGGAATCCGGTCCGGCCCGCGTGGTCGTCGCCATCAAGGGCCAGTACAAGCCCGGCGACAAGGACGGCAAGTTCTACGGGTTTATCACCCGGCTCTATTTCACGCATGGCAGCGCTTCCGTCCGCATCATCTACTCGATAACCAACGGCAGGCTCGACCCCGCGCCGGAGGGCGGGTGGCGCTGTCTACACATGGCCTATTCAGGACGCCTCGCTGGTAGCAGACCTTGCCCTCGGCGACAAGGTTACCATCTCCACTCCCGGTGAGACCAAGCTCCTCACTTCGGACAAGGAACTGCTCGTCTACCAGGCCAACGACCACGAGTACAAGGTCACCGCGGGCGCCAACGAACTGGCCACGGGCAACGGCCATCCTGGGGTGCTTAGCGTCCAGGGCGAGTTTGCCCCCTCGGCGACGCTGCCCGCCCCCTCACCCCAACCCCTCTCCCCCGCAGCGGGGGAGAGGGGCAGGGGTGAGGGGGGCCTGTCCGCGGCCCTGCGGAACTTCCGCGTCGAGCATCCGCACGCCATCGCTGGTTCCGCCAAGAGTCTGCGGATAGGTCTGTTCCCCGGCGAGTTCGGTGAACCGTTCCCGATCAACGGCGGCCAGCGCAAGAGTTGGGACGTTCGCCTGACGTTCTTCGGCAACGGAGCCGCCCCGGACGCCCGAACGGAAGCGCTATCGCCGACACGCTTCTGTTGTTCCGCCCCGAGCCGGCTTGGATGGCGCGGACCGCAGCCGCCGGGTGCTGGCCCTACGGGCTGGGTCTGGTCAAGGATTCGATGACGGGTAAACACGCACTGCGTCGCGACCAGAGCAAACTGGGCGGCAAAAACACCGGTTGGGTTGAGTATGGCCTGGTCGGCAACTGGAACTCCGGCGGCCACCGCTGGAACGAAGAGTCCATGTACCTACCGTGGGTCCTGTGGAGCGACGGGGCGAGCTTCGACAAGATCGAGGCTGGCTCGCTGTGGTCCGCGGACCAGGTCGCCTTCAATTATGATGACCCCGACATCAGCGCGTTCTACCTGATGCTGATGAGTTGGAACGATCACGAGAACCGCGTCAAGCGGCTGGCGTATCCCGGCTACCGCAACCGCGATACGTGGGGCCTGCCGGACGCCGGGCACATGGGCATGCTGATACTGCCGGAATACTATTACCTCACCGGCGACATGCGGGCCCGCGAGGCGGTAGTGAACCTGGGCCAGCGCGCCGGGCGATCCTTTGGAAGTTCAACCACGACGACAAGAAGGACGGCACCGGTCCGATGCCCGGCCCGGTTGACTGGTGCAAGAAGCGGGACGCCAACGCCGACCGGGACTTCAGGCTGGACACCCGCTACATCGGCTGGCCGTTGTTCGACCTGGCCAACGCCTATCGGCTGACCGGCGATGCGCAGGTGTTAGCGGAGTGCCGCAACGTGGCCCATGCGTTCCTCAACACCGCCCGTTATTCGCCCATCGGGTTCATGACTCTTACCGTTAAGCCAAAGGGCGGCACCAAGAGCCTTTATGCCTTCCAGGGGCCGTTCAGAAGTGCCGCGACCAATCCGCCAGCCAGTGCTATGCGCACTTTCAGACGGCATTGATGGTCCACGGGCTGTTCGAGTATTACCTGCTCAGCCGGGACATCGAGGCCCTCGACCCGATGATCGGCTTTGCCGACCTGATGTGCCACCATTGCATGCTGGTGGATCCGGCGGGCAAGAGCTGCGGCTGGACCTATGCCTTCGGCGACTACTGGGGACCGTACACGTTTGCCGACAGCGGCAGGGCGAAGGAGCCGCCTGCTGCCTGGAAGTACTGGCACTACAACTGTGTGGAGTCGCTCGGCTGGGTTGCCCAGTTCACCGGGAGGCGGATTACGTCGAGGCCCTCAAGGACGCCGTGGCGGCCTACGGCAGCCAACCGCGTTCGACGCTGCTGCAGCCATCATGGCCACCGAACACCCGCACGCCGATCAGGCCGTTCCTCCGGGGGCCGTCGCCGACCTGAAGGCGCAGGCCACCGGGAACGGGACGGTCAG
>CAWDRY010000057.1:0-10459 GCA_963804745.1 uncultured Gemmataceae bacterium | reverse complement strand
GTCAGATAGTTTTGCCCGCTGAAATCCGAGAGCAAGACAGGATTGAGGCGGGGCAAGAGTTTGAAGTCGAACGCATCGACCGCGGCGAGTATCGGCTAACACGAACGTGGAGTTCCAACAGCAACAGGCGATTGGACCCTGGCTGCGACACAATTTCGATTTTCAGACTCAGTCAGCGCTGCTTTTCGGTCATTCCGTAGACCTTGTAATGGCCCAAGCGGTGAAGAACCCTCATTTCCGACAGGAACTCGAACGCACGCGGACGCTTCTTTGTGGAGAACAGGCCGGCGAGTTGCTGCGCGAAGCAAGTGGAGGATGTCAGCTTCGACGGGCCAGACCTGGAGAACAAGCGAGTGGTGATCGATGGCAATTATGTGCGCGGCCGGCTGGCGGAAATTTTGCAGACGGAGGATTTGAGCAAGTTTATCCTCTAGCGAGGAGCGTGCCTGTTATGCCCGGCCCAAAGTGAGGTTCCATTTGGCAAACAACACACTCTTCGCCGACACCAACCAGCCCGTGGAATTCCTGGGCGTCAAACTCCTCGGCGTGAACGCGGAGAATGGCAGGAGGCTCCTCTTCACGCTAGCCTTTATCCTGGTCCTCTTCTTGCTGGGGCGGTTCCTCCCGGCCCTGGCAAACTGGCTGCTGCGCGGCCGCCGCAATGCACGCCTGGAGTTCTGGACGCACCAGGGCATTCGGCTCGCCGTCAGCCTGACGGGGCTTCCTCCACATGGGTCCAGAGCCGGCAATACACCGGCCGAATCGTCACCGTGACCAATGACAAGATCTTCAAGGAGCCGGTCTACAACTACTCGGGTGATTTCCCGTACATCTGGGAAGAGATGAGCCTCCCCATTACATACACAGCCGACCGCCAACGCGCCGAACAGATTCTGCTGGAGGCTGCCGGGTTCCACACGGTCCGGGTCAGCGCGGTGGACGAGGAGGCGCGGCAGGAGATGGAACGCCGCTACTTCGTGCGCCTGGGTGATCTGGAACCGAGAGTCTACTTCCGCCTGACCGACAACTGGTTGGAGTTGACTGTACGCTTCATCGCGAAGGAGCTTGGTGTTCGCGATTTGAAAGTTGCCATGAGCCGGGACATTCTCCAGGCATTTGATAACGCCGGGATCGGCATCGCCTCGGCCACGTTCGAGATCGTGGGACTGCCGCCGTTACGTCTGCAACGGCATCGCGAATGACCAGGTTCAGAATTCATTTCCATCACTTGTGCCGGTCCCTGAAAAGTTTTCAGTGAAAGGAAAATGAAACGAATCACGAACTGGCTAGCCCGAAGTTGCGACGGTCATGGCGGTTGTAGTTGTTGACTGCCAGAGGAAGCAGTTCTTGAAGCTCGCGCTTCGTCAAATTGTCGCGTGGCCGCTTACATGGCCACGATCATGACCTGGCTATCTCCTCGGTAATGCCAACCATGATGCGGCGGTTCGGCACCGTGCTGAAATCCTGCTGTGAGTCTATCGCAACGATTCTGGCCAGGCTTTATCAAGTCGCCCCGAAGGTGCTTGTCCAGGCGGTGAAGCGGAACCTCCGGCGTTTCCCGCCGGACTTCATGTTTCAACTGACCAAGGAGGAATTTGAAAACTTGAAGTCGCAAATTGTGACTTCAAGTTGGGGTGGGATCCGCCGGGCGAGACCTTACGCCTTCACCGAGCAAGGCGTGGCCATGCTGTCAAGCGTCCTGCGTAGCGAGCGAGCAGTGCGGGTGAACATTGAGATCATGCGTGCCTTCGTCCGCCTGCGGCAACTGCTCGCTACTCATGCCGACCTGGCCCGTAAGCTCGACGCGCTGGAAAGGAAGTACGACGCCCAGTTCAATGTTGTCTTTGATGCCATCCGTGAGCTGATGTCGCCGCCGGCCGACACCAGAAAAGGGAAAATCGGCTTCAGCCGAGAGAGCGATAAATAGCAATGACCCCAAAGACTTGGCCTCCCAGAAGCCGCGGCGTGGCCACGATCGTGACCTGGCTATCTCCTTGGTAATGCCAACAGTGTTGCGGCGGTTCGGCACGGTGCGGAACGCCTGTCGTGAGTCTATCGCAACGATACCGGACCTGCCAGACCCAGCCTTTGTCCGTACCCTGCTTAAAAGGGCCTGACCCGGCTGGAGCGTTTTCCAGGTTGAAACCGGCCCCGTAGGTTCATCCTTCCTGAGAGCCGTGAGTAGAACGGTTCCAGCCACGGAGTTCACCGAGTTCAACCGAGTTCAGCCGAGTTCAACCCCAACTAGCGAATTGAACCACCGAGTTCCCAATTCCGCCGAATTCACCCCAATGACGAAATCTTTGAGACTTCCATTGACTTCGTTTTGCCGCCGCTCTAAGATTAATGTATCACGGCATTGATAGGGATAGACAAAAGAGGTTTTGCCATGAAGAAAATGACTCTACCAGAGATGCGTAAACTGGTCCTGGAAGAAATGGACCACATCCCACGCCGGCCCAAGGAATCCCAGAGTTTGCTGCGGATGTTCTACTGGTTAGAACGGATGAAGAGCCTGGGAAAGAAGGCGGAGCCCCCCAATAATGATCGCTCAATGGTGATGAAAAAATGCCTTGTCGACCTTGCTAGGGATCATCCGAACTTGACAGGCTTCTATGACAAGATTTTTTTCGGCGATTGTGACGCGGCCAGCGACCGGGGTCAGCCCCGGGTTCTGACCCCGCTATCGTTTCTGACCCCGCTATCGTTTCTCGATTAACCACCAACCAGAGGAGGCAAACCATGAAATCAGCCGACCTAGACAGAGACTCCGAACTGCAACGGGTTCTGTTGGCATGTTATGAATACTGGCAAAACGAACCATTACCCACTAACGACAGGTTCGTCTGCTACAGTTGGGTTATCGGCATTTATCAGAGGATGTTTGGCGGGTGGTTTCACCAAGCCAAACTCTACCAGTTGACGAAACTCGGGTTCTTGAAGCAAGACGATACCTCCAGGAGCGGTCATCGGCGCTATTACAAGATCGTCAATCCTGGCCTGGTGGAAGGACTGGCGAAGCAGTGGGCGAGCCAGGCTCAGTAATCATCTCAACTCACCCTTCACGTCCCGCTCAGGATGTGGCAGGCGCCCCTTTCGCCACATGCCCCTTTGCGGAAATGACCGAATCCTCAGAGTGCTGGCCGCGGCTCCCCTCGTAAGTTTCTTCGGCGAGCCGGTAGACCGTTTCGCCCGTGGAGAGGTGCTCCAGGCGCAGTTCCGGGATAGTCGAGTCATCGGGAAGCGCGGGGTCTTTCTCGCCGTGCGGCCCAACCACCGGAGTGAGATCGTGCTTGTGCCGCGCAGAGCCCAGGAACACCGGGTAATTCTCGCGGGAGTAGGGAACCCTCGCGTCGGGCTGCCCTGGACGGCGAAAGAAAAGGGTGCCGTCCCTGCTGACGACCAGCAGGTTAGGACCGGCACAGAGAAGAACACGCGTCATCTGAGGTCCCCCTTCGCCATAATCCGAACATGAATAGGAACACCTTGACGTTCGGCGACGATTCGCAGGCAGTCGAGTTCGGAGTTCGGTTCCCTCAACACCTCTACTATTATAAGCCGGATCTGGCTCGGAATCACCTGCAAAGGTCCCCAGATCTGGGCTTCCGGCGTTCCCTCACTCGCGTTGTCCCGTATGCCGCTGCCCGGTGGGATCGGCCCCCCAAGAGCAAACAACCCGGCAGCACGCACCGCGTCACTCGAGCGCGCGAAGGCGTTCACGGGGTGGTCCAGCGTTCCCACCTCTTCAGGGGCGAGTCCGGGAATGCTGCTGTCCACCGGCGTGAAGGTGATTCGCTCACGAAGGTCGGGTGAATCGAGGTTGAGAAGGAAGTAAATTGGGCCGAACGGATAAGGCTGGTTCGGAGTTCCCTCGAAAAAGGCGAAGCCGTACTTGGGACGGTCGTCCTCGGTGAGAGCCGCCGCTTCGGAGCCGAAAATGGCTGGCTCCTGCCCCGCACGGAACAGCACTACCCCCGCGATCCTTCCCGGGTCGTCGGTGTGATCCTGTCGGTCGGTTTCCGAATACCGATCGGATCGTCGGGATGCGCCCGGCACTCAATTCGTCCAGAAGTCGGCCAGCAACGGCGAGGCTTCGGGTGACTCGGACTTCGATGCGGTCCACGAGATTCTCCAGCCTGCGGACCACCTCGGCTTTCTCGCGCTCCAGGAAGCGTGATATTCTCTCCGCCTGAGCCTCCTCATTCGCGCAAGCCATGGCTCGGGCGTTGGCAAGAACAGAGAGTAGGGGGGGTTCATTTTCCACTTCGGACCTCAGCTTGCCCGTCTTTCATTCGCTTGGGATTCCTATCAGTCTGCATATCCCTCCGGCAACCCCGCCACAATCTTCACCGTCTCCAGGCTCACCTGGACCACCTGCCCGACCAGTCGCACGATGTACTCCTCATCCTCCGGCCGGTTCGGGTCGGAGCGGATGCCGCTGCGTTTGTCCTCCTTGACTTGATACTGGTCGATGACCCACTCCAGGGCAGCTGCGGTTGCCGAGGCGGTACTGGAATACTTCCGGCGGGATGCCGGTCAGCGTCAGCGACGGGTTGATGCACAGGGCCGTCTTGTCCGTGCTCAGCTGAATTTGCTCCTCGATATTGTACGACAGCGGCTTGCCAGATTGCTAATTGGGTTAGAATTGGACGCCGCTTGCTGCTAGACTGATCCTCAGTAACCATTTCCGCAACTTCCAGGATAGAAGGCTTTCGGCGAAGTATGACAACCTTGGCTGTCCCACGTGACATGGCTTCCTTTGCAGAACAGCCCCTGGCTTACGCGATCACGCCCTCTAAACAAGCCGCTAAACGGCACTACGGCAGCCATCCGTACTTCACCAAGCGCGCCTGGAATGTCGTGCAAGAATACATTCGGCACTTCTCCTCGCCTGGCGATACTATTCTGGACCCCTTCGGCGGATCAGGCGTTACGGCGGTGGAGTCCCTGGTGTTGCGCCGCAAGGCGATCTACGTGGACATCTCGGCATGGGCAACCTTCCTGGCCCGCCAAACGGCGGTTGCTCCCGTAGATCTAGGCGAACTCCGCGAAGCCTTTCTCGAACTGGGAGAACACTGCCGGCCGTACCTGGAGCAACTCAGCAAGACTCCCGACGAAGAACTGGAGAAGCAACCGGTACGCGACTGGTATCCGAAGGGTGTGCCGCTGCCGAGCAATGCCGATGTGCGTTTTGTGGACGAACTTTTCACCCCGCGCATGCTGCACGGGTTGGCGCACCTGCGTGCCGGCATCATGCAATGCCAGCTGACCACGGTGCGTGACCTTCTGCTGATGGCCTTCTCCGCGACTCTTGTGCGTATCAACCGCACATTCCTGTCAGCGAAGAACCGACGGGAAAGCCGAGGCGGCAGCGCCATTTTCAGCATCTACCGCTATAAGGTTGCCAAGCACCCGGTCGAATTGCCGCTGTGGAGACAATTTGTGGCAAGGTTTCGAACGATTGGTGGACGCCAAGCAAGAAACCAATCAGCTGATAGGAGACTTCTTCGACGAACAAGAAACAGCGGCTTTCCACCAGGGATCGGCTACCCGGCTCCTCGACTTCCTGAAGCCGCACAGCGTCGATTACATCTATACCGATCCACCTTACGGCGGCCACATCGCCTATCTGGACCTCTCCACGATGTGGGCGGCCTGGCTCGGGTTTGGCATCACCGATAAGGATCGCGCCAGGAGGTTATTGAGGGCGGCGAACTTCACAAGACGCGCGATGATTATCAAAACCTGCTCGCCCAATCGCTTCAGCAGATGCACGAAGTCCTCAAGCCGGGCGCCTGGATGAGCATTGTGTTCGCCCATCGCGACACAACGTATTGGGAAGCCCTGGTAGATGCTTGTACCACCGCCGGATTTCAATACGCCAACACCGTCGTCCAGCCCGTTGGCGTCGTGTGGTCGATGCACAAGAAAAAGAACCCTCTCCGGGTCCTGTCGGGTGAATTGGTCCTCAACTTCCGCAAGCTGGTGACAGAAGCAGTTGCTCTCAAGCCTGTGCCAACAGGGAGCGATCCAGTCCGGGTGGTTCGCGAGTGTTGCGAGGCCGAGATCATTGGCAAACTGGGAGCAACAACTGAAGAACTGCACCATGCCGTTGTCCCGAGGCTTCTTGAGGCAGGGCTTCTGAGTGCCTTTAGCAAACAGCATGGCGACCTCGTGCCGGTTCTGATCAGCCTGTTCGATTTTGACACTGCTTCAAACAAATGGCAGATCCGGGGCGATGAGATATGCGGCAAATTCAAAGGTGGCGCTGTGCGCGGTATCACATTGCTCGCCTATTGGTACGCCGTCACGAGGAAAGAGAACCGGTGGAGGAAATGGAAGTCCGACAACATGTACACGCCGCGCTCAAGCGCAACGGAAAGATCAATGACGAGGCGGTCGGTCAAATCCTCCGTGAAGTGGGTACGTGTCCAGATGGTCGCCATTGGATCCCTCGGGGTGAGGGCACCCAGGCCCAACTTTTCTAAGAAAGCTGGTTCACACGCTGGCGTTTATCGAGGTAGCGCCCCAACTCTGAAAGCTCGATCACATCAATGTCCTCTGGCGGGTTATCCAGATCGTGAGTCATGCACAAGATGACGGCCCTTGGTAGCGTGCGGTAGTTCTCGATTTGATATGTGAAGCCTTTAGACCGCTTCTTTATCTCGACGGGGCAAAGATATTCAGGGAGATGTTGGAACTGGAAAACGCTCCCCTGGCAATCGTAGCCAGACAACAAGTAGGGCCCCAAGCGCAGGCCCAGCAAGCTGAGCGCGCCGGCTGTCCGAAGAAGGTCTGCCTCGCTGATGTTCGCAGCAGGCCTGGTGCAGTGATCCCCGACGACTTTTTGGATTTGCTGTCCTGCCCAACGAACGGCTTCTGGACTTCTTTTCCCGACCGCCTCGATTTGATCCTTCCAGGGCCGACTCTGCAAATCACGATGAAACGATAGAGGTCGTAGCGGTCGTCGCAGCGGAATAGTTCGCTTCTTGCCGCGGAGCGTGAGCGCAATCGGGGTAAGAATGAAGTGACCTGCCGAGTGGATACGAACTTCCACGTCGATCCGTTCAAAATCGCTTGTGCTCCTGATCGCATACCAGCCGCGGATAGCCTCACCAATCGAGGCATCCCCGCCCCCTTGCTGAATCCGATCGTGGCCGACCTTGCCGGAAACCACTTTTCCGCTGGAGGTGAGTTTATGGTCTCGGCCGACAGCAATGAATGGGCTATTGGCGATACCGTAAGGAGTTTCCAGAATCACCGGGCACGCCCCACGCTGCCGAAGAAAGTCCTTGATTGTCGGAAGCAGATCATGGAAATAGTACTGCGGCCCGCCGGTTTCCCTGCTCTCGACTTTAGTCTGCTGAAGGTGCATGGTTGTTACACACTGAAGAGTTCACTACTCCTCGGCCATCATAACCAAGCAGCCTTGGAAAAGCAAATGGGCGCAATACTCATTGAGGAGGTCGACCTGCCGGCTTTCGGTCGATCGGGGATGAGCGTCCAGCCGCGCCGGCTGGCCCTGTCGGCGAGGAGGGACTGGAAGGCGGACCGCAAGGCGCTGCTTTAGTGTCTCAGTTTGGCGAACGCAGAAACCCGGTTTCTCAAAGAAACCGGGCTTCTTTTCCAACCAAATTGGCAAAAACACCGGCAAGCATTTGCCTCCTGGCCAGTCTAGCGGTACGATGATTGCAGGACGCGCGTTGCGGTTCACAAGCCACACTCCACGAACAGCAGGGGATAATGGGTCTTCGTCGTCAGACCGTCACACTTTTGCAGGCAGCCCGTCAGCTGGTGGAAGGATTGCCGGCCGATGCGGTGCTGATGCTCACCGAAACCAACCTGGACTGGAACGCAGTCCGGGAACATCTGGGCGACGCTCGTCTGCTGGTAGCGGCCCAGAACGGTCTGCTCACGCAGGAGCTGCGCGAACAGCCGGGGCTCACCGTGCTCGACGTCGATGCCGGGCCGACGCCCATCCAGGAGCGCATGAGCCTGGCTCTACTCGAAGCTGTGGCCAGCGACCAGTTACAGACGGGAGCCCACGTGGTCGCGCTGTACAACGGCATTGAAGCCGAGGCAGGCTCTCCGGAACACATCGACAGCCTGAGCGTCATTCATCTGGGCGAACATCTGGAACGCCTTAGCGCCCAGGATCTGCGCCGGTTGGATACGCAGGTCCCACTGGAAACGCTGAGGGCCGTCGTGGACCTGGCCACCGAAATCGGCCGTGAAGGCCGCGAAGGCAAGCCGGTCGGCACGATGTTCGTGGTGGGCGACACGCCCAAGGTCATGAGCATGGCCCGGCCGATCAATTTCAATCCGTTCCGCGGCTACAGCGAGGCCGAGCGCGACATTCGCGACCGCAGGGTCCGTGAACAGATCAAGGACATCGCCCAGCTCGAAGGGGCCATCATTGTTCGACGTGACGGGGTGGCGGTGGCCGCCTGCATGTACCTTGACGTTCTGGCCGAGGGCATTACCCTGAGCAAGGGGCTGGGCACGCGGCACTGGGCCGCCGCCGCCATCAGCCGGAAGACCAAGGCTATCGCCGTCGCGGTCAGCCAATCTTCCGGCACGGTGCGGCTCTTTCAGAACGGCGAAGTCGTGTTGCACATCGAACCGCTGGCCCGGCCGCTGATCTGGGGCAATTTCCGCATGGAGGCTCAGGAACCCGGCAGTGCGGCGAACCCGCCGGCGGCGGGCCCCGGGTTAAGGCGAGCGGCAGCCGTTAAGTTCACGCCTTGCTTGCGCAGTCGGGCTAACGTCCTCCCGTTAGCCCGACGCGCAAGCGAGGTAAGCTTGTGCCTGCCATCCGCCTAAGAGGAGGCGCTGGCGAAAGGTCTGTAAGCCTTCTCGATAGGGCTGGATCCATGCCGGGTTCGGTACGACACGGTCGCGGAACTTGACCAGTGCGGCCACGGCATCAGCTACCGTGAAGGGCGCGTTGATACCTTGCTGCCGGCGCAGTCTCGTTTCCAATGCAGCCAGTGCGGTCACTGCCGCTCCCAGTGCCGGTCCCTCGGCTGAGTGCAGACGCTCCAGGGGCCGATCCAGCACCGCAGCCAGGATTTCACACATCAAGTCGCTGCGGGCGATGCCTCCGGAGACGGTGATGCGCGTGATCGTTTGGCCGGCCGCCTCGTGTTCCCGAATCGCCAGGGCGATGAGATAGGCCAACGCCTCCAGGGCCGCGCGGAACCTCTTGCCCGGTTCCGTAGGTTCGCCCGGAAACCACTGCACCCTTGCCGACGCCACGCCGAGTGACGGTTCCGGCGCGGCGAAGGGCAACACAGCCGTTCCAGCCGTTCCGGGTGGGTTTGCGCGGGCCTGCTGTTCCAGCCGCTGCCAATCGGGCTTCGGCCCGACGATTCTGTCCACGAACTGGGCGCCGTTGTTGTAGCAGCGCATCCACAGGTATGTGCCCCAGTTCAAGCGCATGGCATCGAGATTGCCGGAAACAGGCAACTGTGCCGACGAGGAATTGACCACGGCCGAATTGCCGAGGATAATGGCCACCTGCCCGGCATCGACAGCGCCGCCGCCAACCAGGCCGGCTTGTTGATCGTCAGAGGTGGGGAAGATGAGCGGCCTGTTGGCCCCCTCACCCCTACCCCTCTCCCCCGGAGCGGGGGAGAGGGGAATCATTTGCTCCCCTCGCCCCTTGGGGGAGAGGGGTAGGGGTGAGGGGATGCCGGCTTCAACGGCCAGCGATACTGATAACAGCCCGATCGGCTCATAGTGATCCACGATCCGCGGCAATTGTTTCCAGGCCAGCTCACGCAAGTCCGGTCGTTCCAAGGCGTCGAGCATGCCCCGGCACCACTGGTGCGTGCGCAGGTCCATGATCCCGGTCGAAGCGGCCGCCGACACGCTGACCACGTCGAAACGCCCCGTCAGATAACCCGCTGCCAGAGAGCCGTGCTGGGCGATCCATTGGGTGCATTGCCAATCGCCCAATGGCAAATGCTGCTCGTCTTTGACGAGATGACTGAGTGAATAACGGATCGCCCAGGGGCCGCCGATCAGTTGCTTGACTCGCTCCTGCCCGCCGAGCCTTTCCAAGCCGCGCGCATGATAGGCGGCCAGCGAATGATCGTTCCAGCAAATGGCCCGGCGAACCTGGGCAGCATTCGAGTCGATGCGGCCGGAGGTGTGATGGGTCGCCGAAATGCCACCCGCAACCCAGTGCGGCAATCGGCCGAGCTGCCGAAGTTTTGCAGCCATGGCGCGAACACTGGCTCGCGCTTGTCCTTCCAGTTGCATGAGGTTCAGCTCGGAGACGCCGCCCTCGGTCCACAGATCGGTGGGCAAACGGACCTCGGCAATCGTCTCGCCGTCAAGCCCGAAAGCCAGGCACTTGACCGCTCCCGTGCTGAAATCCCAGCCCGTGATGACACTTTCCGGCGGCACACAACGAAGACGCTCGGCCATGATTGTTGACTCCACGAAAGGAAGC
>CAWDRY010000056.1:0-25218 GCA_963804745.1 uncultured Gemmataceae bacterium | reverse complement strand
CTGGCAGGTACGCTTGCAATGCGTTTGGCGAATGATTTATAACCAATGGGCGCTACTGGATTGAACCAGTGACTTCTACCGTGTGAGGCTCATTTTCCGTCCTGGCCGTTTGGTTGCAAAACTCCAGTTATCTACGGCATTCTACGCAATTCACCTTCAACTTACAAGCACTTTCCAGCACTTGCGAGCGAGTGCGTAGAACCACGGAAATTCCGCCATTCCGTGAAGTCGAAAAGGCGTTCTGCGGAAGACTTCCGCATAATCTTGGGAGAGGAGCCGATGCACTGATGGTTGCTATGGAAGATCCCAAGAACCGAATTACAATTCAATGACTCGACTAGGGGCCGCATTCGTGCTACTGCTTCTTCCAAACCTTGTCCTCGATGACCGCCTCATGATGCGGGCGTCCGAACGTTTCGTAAATGCGTTTCGTCCGACTTGGGCAAGGATTCCCGATGAAGACCGGCAGATCATAAATGACTTCCTCGTGAGAAGCCCCGGTTCTGTTCATCTTTGCTTTGCGATGGACTTTGGAACCCACCCCGATGAACCTTGGGGAAGGTGTACTTTGCGCGAGACTCGCATTATCTTTACATTTCTGGCCCCTTTCATTGAGCATGCAAAACCGTTAGAGGCCGTGAATACCGTCATAGCGCACGAATTGGCTCACTGTCATAATCACGCGAACGGCACCTGGAATGCCGATTCGGAAATCGAAGAACAGAACGTCCATAGGTTAACAGCACTCTGGGGGTTCGACAAGAATCCAAGCTACGATCTCAAATGGAAACATGCGGTTGACGAATGGAGAAAACATCGGCGCTTTGAGTTCGGAACGGCCACGGAGAGACAGATGCTTGGGAAATCCTGATCTCTGTCGAACCGTTTGTCGGGACGGGCATGCAAGAGGGCCACCTGCTCACGTCAGCTAATTAAATCTGAGGCGCTCATTTTTCTTGGGCCTCTTCAAGTTTTCTCCTTGCATTCAACATCACAACCCTGGCCGTCCCGATCCCGGACAAGGCGTCCTGGATACCGCGCAGGTACTCTTGCCGCTCCGCGCGAATAGCGGGTCGTTTGCCTCTCTCACGATGACCGTTTCTTTAGCGAGGCCGATGGAGAGTTGTTCGAGCCGGCGGACGCGGGCGGTGATGTCAACGATGGTCATGGGCTGATTCGCAGAATAGTGCGGCCCTGGGAATGGCCCGCACGATGATTGTAGCGTTGAGTTGACCGGCTGTGAAGACGCTTACCCGTCGCCGGCCCAACGTTTGTCCACGATGACCGGTAGGTCAGTTTCGTCTGGCGGGATGAACCACAGGGGTAGTCCGCAATCTGCTCATATCCGGCTTGCTGAACCATGTCCGACTACACCAAAGCATTCATTCCGGTTCTGTCTAGGAATTTCCGCTTCTGTCCGGGCCACTGGCTACTAATTGGCTACAATGCACTTCGGCATTGCGGGACGGTCAAGCCAGTCCCATCGCAGGCCCGAAAACGGCCACCAGGGAACGGCAACGGACCGATTCGGTCTCCCTCGAATGTGACCCCAGCCATGAACCACAACCAACTCAACTCGCTGGAACGGCTAGAATCCGACCTCTGGGAGGCGGCCGATCAACTCCGCGCTAACTCGAAGCTCACTTCCAGCGAATACTGCATGCCGGTGCTCGGCGTCATCTTCCTGCGCCAGGCGGCCAACCGATTTGACGCTGTGACGCAGCAAATCCGCGAAGACCAGGCTGCCGGGCGCATGCCGAAACGGAATCCGGTCAAGGCCGACTACATCAAGCGGCGGGCGCTCTATTTGCCGGAACAGGCCCGGTACGACACGATCATGGCGCTGCCCAAGAATACCGACCTGGGCCAGGTCCTGGCCGAGGTGATGAAGGCCATCGAGGAAGAATTTGAGCCACTACAAGGGGTACTGCCCAAGGAGTACGGCATCTTCGAGCGCACGGTCCTCGAAGACTTGTTGCGCATCTTCAATCGTGAGGCACTCCGCGCTGCCGGCGGCGATGTCTTCGGCCGAATCTATGAATACTTCCTGATGAAGTTCGCCATGCAAGGCGCCAGGACAACGGCGAATTCTTCACGCCGCCTTCGCTCGTTCAGACTATCGTGAACGTAATCGAGCCGGAACATGGCATCGTCTTCGACCCGGCCTGCGGTTCTGCGGGCATGTTTGTCCAGTCGAGTCACTTCATCGAACGGCTGGGGCAGGACACTGCCCGCCGGGCGACGTTCTACGGCCAGGAGAAGACCGCGACCACGATCAAGCTGGCCAAGATGAACCTGGCTGTTCATGGTTTGGAAGGCGACATCCGTGAAGCCAACACGTTTTATGAGGATGTCCACACTCTCTTCGGCAAGTGCGATTTCGTGATGACCAATCCACCATTCAACGTGGACATGGTGGACGCCGAGAAAGTCAAGGACAACCGCCGGTTGCCATTCGGCCTGCCCGGCGTGAACAAAAACAAGAAGGTCTCCAACGGCAACTACCTGTGGATTTCCTACTTTTACAGCTACCTGAGCCAGCGCGGCCGGGCCGGTTTCATCATGTCATCGCAGGCATCCAGCGCCGGCCACGGCGAGAAGGAAGTTCGCCGCAAGATCATCGAGACCGGCGACTGTGGACGTGATGATTTCCATTCGTTCAAACTTCTTCTACACGCGCACCGTACCCTGTGAGTTGTGGTTCTTCGATAAGGGCAAACCCAAGCATCTACGCGACAAGCTGTTGATGATCGACGCTCGCAACATCTACCGCAAAGTCACGCGCAAGGTTTACGATTTCACGCCGGAGCAGATGGCCAACATCTCGGCCATTGTTTGGTTGTATCGGGGGCAGAAGGAGAAGTTTCTCGGGCTGGTGAAGGATTACCTCGGCGCGGTGTGTCGCGAGGCGGAGAAAATCACCAATGCGCTCTCCAGCTTCGAATGTGCATTCTCGTCTGTCGATGAAGTCTTTGCCAACGTCGAAATGGAAATCGAAAACACACCGGACACCTTGATGGAACAAGCCCCGGACTTCTTGGCGGCCAACGAGGAACTCGCGCAAGCCTACCAGGCTTACAGTCTGGACCGGAGGGAACTTGAGACGGCACTCGCCAAGTCCCGAAAGAGGTACTCTGCCGCGTCTCTTGCCTCGAACGCGGAACAACACGCGGCGCGCAAGGCCTTCGACCCCATCGCGGATCAGATGAAAAGTCTGGCCAAGCAGATCGACCTCATTTTCAAGCTGGCTGCACGCACTGCCGACGAGGCCGGCGCTGTCCTTGTCCGAACGTGAAGAAGAAATCGACCAGGAGCTGGACCACTTCGTCTTTGACCGTCGCCGGTTGGCTGGTCTGGTCAAAGAACTCGATGCCGACCGTAAGGCAGCGGTCGAACAGCTCAAGGCGGCGGCCTATTTCCACAAGCAGGTTGCCTGGCTTCAAGAGCGGTTCCCCGATGCCGAGCTGCAAGACGTGCCTGGGTTGGTCAAGCTGGTGGACCGTGAAAGGATTGAAACCGCTGATTGGAGCCTGACGCCGGGCCGATATGTGGGCGTGGCGCCAGCGGAGGTGGATGAGGATTTTGATTTTGAGGAGACGCTGCGGGACATTCATACGGAGCTGGCGGGGTTGAATGAGGAGGCGGAGGAGTTAGCGAAGAAGATTCAGGGGAATTGTGAGGATCTGAGTATATGAGGGGGAAGCCGACGTCTTACAGTGAACACAAACTCTCGGAGGTTGCCTTCTTCCAGGAAGGTCCTGGACTCCGCACGCACCAATGGGCAAGCGAAGGAATGAAGGTAATCAACGTCACGAACATCCTTTCCGATGGATCAGTGGATGTTTCCAACACAGACAAATACATTTCGCTGGGTGAGTTTGAACGTCGCTACTCTCACTTTGCTGTCGAGGAAGACGATATTGTCGTTGCTAGCTCCGGCAATTCATATGGAAAAGTGGGGCGGGTCAGAGGTGAGCACCTGCCACTGATGATGAATACCAGTGTGATCCGATTTCACAGTGCCGACCGCGGCAGGCTTGATGAGGATTACCTGTATTCTTTTCTCCGATCACCGTCCTTCGCGAGTCAAGTCAAAGCATTTGTCACTGGTGGTGCCCAACCGAACTTCGGTCCAAGTCATCTAAAGCAGATGACCATTCTTCTTCCTCCTATCAGTGTCCAAAAACAAGTTGCCCAGGTTATTTCTGCCTATGATGAATTGATCGAGAACAACCTCCGCCGCATGGCCCTGCTGGAAGAAGCGGCCCGGCTGCTCTACCGGGAGTGGTTCGTCCGCCTCCGCTTCCCCGGCCATGAACACACGCGGATCGTCAACGGCGTGCCGGAGGAGTGGGAGAAAAAACAACTGCAAGAGTTGTGCGATGAGATTCGGGAACCGGTGTTACCCGACCGGGTTAAGCCACAAACGCCTTACGTTGGATTGGAACACATGCCGCGCCGCTCCATCACGCTTTCGGAATGGGGCGATGCTTCTGAAGTGGAAAGCGCGAAGCACCGATTTGTCGAAGGGGACTTCCTGTTTGGGAAGATACGACCTTATTTCCACAAGGTTGGCGTCTGTTTCACGGATGGAATTGCCTCGACCGATGCAATTGTAGTTCGGTCACGTGGTGGCGCCGCCTTCGGCTTGGTTCTCATGACCATATCGAGCGACCTTTTTGTTGCCCATGCAACTCAGTCCTCCTATGGTGCAAAGATGCCACGTGCGAACTGGAAAGTGTTGCAGCAGTATCCGGTGCTTGTGCCGCCCGCTCCGTTGCTGAGGGAATTCACCGAAGCGATCAACCGAATTACCGCGCTGCTCAAGAACCTTGTTTACCAGAACAAGAAACTCAAAGCCGCCCGCGACCTGCTGCTGCCACGGCTGATGAGTGGAGAAGTCGCCGTATGAATCGCGAAGAGCAAGAACTGGATCAGAAGTCCATCCGCTACGCGCTCGGCAAACATGCCGACCTGGACGGGCTGGCGTGCGATTGCGTGGGTTTCGCGAATGCGTCGGGTGGCGCGATTCTGCTGGGTATCGAGGATAAGCAGGAGGAGCCGCCAGTCGGACAGCGAATCGACGACGCGATGATCGACAATCTGCGGAAGCGCGTCCCCCAGGTGACGGTGAATGTGTCTGCCGTACCCCAGAAGCGAACGGCGAGAAACGGGGGTGAATACGTCGAAATCCATGTGGCCGGCAATCAGCAGAGCATCGCGTCAACTTCCGATGGCCGCTACTTCCTGCGGGTGGCAGATGAGACACGGCGACTTCTGCCCGACGATCTGGGCCGATTGATGACGGACCGCACTTCTTACGTGTGGGAAACGCAGGTGGTGCCCAATGTCCCGGCGTCGCAACATGATCCGGAAAAGCTGGCCGCCTTCGTGGCCGCGATTCGAGCATCCGACCGCGTTTCCGGGTTCGTCAAGGGCAAGACGGACCGGGAACTGTTGGAACACTATCTGTTCGTGAAGAACGACAGCCTGACCCATCTCGGCGTGCTGTGGATCGGCCGGCGTGAGGATCGCGCGGCACTGGCTTGCGCCGGTGATCCAGTGCATCAAGTACGACGAGCGTGAACGGAAGATCCGCAAGTGGATCTGGGATGACTTCTGCCTCAACCCTCTCGAACTGATCGAGACCGTATGGCGGGAAATCCCTGACTGGCTGGAAAGCTACGAATTGCCAGACGGTTTGTTCCGGAAAAACGTTCCGCACTACGACGAAGCGGTTGTCCGGGAATTGTTGGCGAACGCGCTGGTTCACCGGCCGTACACACAGCGGGGCGATGTCTTCGTTAACCTGTACCCCGACCGATTGGAAGTTCACAACCCCGGTCTGCTGCCGGTCGGCGTGACGCCGCGCAACATCCTCCACGCCAGCATGCAGTGCAATCCGCACCTGGCGAGGGTATTCTACGATCTCAAGCTGATGGAGCGGGAAGGGAGCGGGTTTGATCGGATGTACGAAGTGCTGCTGACAAGCGGCCGACCAGTTCCGGAGGTCGTCGAGGGCAATGACCGAGTGGTGGTTACGGTGCGCAAGCGCATCATCCGCTCCGAAGTTGTCGATTTTATGGTGAAGGCAGATCAGCACTTTCACCCAACGCAGAAGGAACTCATTACACTCGGCCTTATCGCGCAGCACGAATCGTTGTCGGCTTTGCAGTTGGTTGATCTGCTTGGTCTAAGAGCGTGTCTAAAAAGCCGGTTTTGGTAACAATCTCCTAGACATAAGACGGATCATTGCAATATGGATCCAAGTCTCAGTAGTGTGTGGATGGCGTTCATAATCTTTGCTCAAGCGGCGGCACCGGTTCAACCAGCCGAACGTTCGCTCCACCACCCAGCGGCGCGGCAGGAGCACGAATCCTTTGATCCCCACGGGACGCAGCACGGTCTGCAAAATCCACCCGCATTTTTGCATGACCCAGCTCACCAACTCCCCGGCATAGGCGCCGTCTGCCCAGATCAGTCGCAAGCGTGGAAACCAGTTACGGACCTTGGCCAGCAGCACCTTGGCTCCGTCGCGATCCTGAATGTTGGCGGGCAACACGACGACCGCCAGCAGCAGCCCCAGCGTATCCACCAGCACATGCCGCTTGCGGCCGTTGGCTTTTTTTCCGGCATCATAGCCATGTGGCCCTCCTTGCTCGGTGGTCTTGACCGTTTGGCTGTCCAGGATGGCGGCACTGGGTTGGGCGTCGTGCCCTTCGAGTTCACGGACAGTCTGCCGAAGGCTGTCATGTATGCCGCTCCAGACCCCAGCTTTCTGCCAGCGGCTGTAATAGCCATAGACGGATTTCCAAGGTGGGAAGTCGTGGGGCAGCATACGCCACTGGCAACCGGACCATAACACATATAGTATGGCGTTGAGGAGTGCCCGGTTATCGTATTTACGAGGTCGGCCTCCCGTTTTGGGCTGTGGGAGCATGTGCTCAATGTTGTCATACTGGAGGTCGGTGAGGTCGCTGGGATAAGGTGTCTTGCTCATGCAGACAACCTATTTTTCCCTGGCAGCTGCGTACAGCTCGGCTTTTTAGACACGCTCTAAGAAACGCTGAGGAACTAAAGCACTGGATCGGCCGGCTTCGGGATTGGGGATTGGTGGAGACGGCGGGGAAAACGAAGGCCAACGAGTATTCAATAGATGCCGAGGTATTGCGCAAGCTTGATTTCAAGGGGGGCACGACATTAAAGGGAATCGAAAAGCACCGACTTCGCGCCCTCATTCTTCAAGACCTGGGGATCTACCGTCGAGCCACCATGTGCGAGATTCACGGGAGGATTGGCTCGGAAATACCGCTTCTCAAGCTCCGCCGAGAATTGAACGACCTCGTTCGTCACGGGGAGATCGGGAAAGAAGGTGTTAAACGAGGGACCGTGTACTTATGGACAAAATGACGCCGAATCAAAGCGGTTTGGTCATAAAAAACTGCTGGCAAATGGCGCAATTAAGCGCAACGCCTTACACCAGCTAGAGTTATTAAGAACAAAAACCGGCTGAATCACGAGATTCCCTTATGATCACCAACATCAACAGCGAAGACCGTCTTGTGCAGAAGACCTTCGCCGACTACCTACACGACAAGCTCAATTGGGATTGCGTCTACGCCTGGAATGACGAAACTTTTGGTCCCGCGGGCACGCTGGGTCGAAACAGCGAGCGAGAGGTCGTGTTGATTCGTGATATTCGTGCCGCCCTGGAGCGATTGAATCCCGCGCTGCCGGCGACGGCTATCGACGATGCGGTCCAGAAGCTGACGCGCTACGATTTCGCCCGTTCGCTGCCGCAGCACAACCGCGAATTCTATCGCTATCTGCGTGATGGGGTGCCGGTCAGCTACAAGAACGATAAGAACGACACCTGTCATGCTTACGCACGGGTGTTCGATTTTCGCCAACCGGAGAACAACCGCTTTCTCGCCGTCCGCGAGTTGAAGATTCAAGGGCTACGCTCGCCGCACTACAACCGTTGGGCCGACATAGTTTGCTTCGTAAACGGTCTTCCGCTGGTGTTCATCGAACTGAAGGCAGTTTACCGGAATATTCGGCACGGCTTCGACGGCAACTTGAACGACTACCGCGACACTATTCCCCATGCTTTCTATCACAACGCTTTTCTTGTTGTAAGCAACGGCGACCGGGCTCGCTATGGTTCGATCACCGCCGGCTGGGAGCATTTCTGCGAATGGAAGCGCAACGATGAAAAGGACAAGGGCCGGCTCGAAGCCACGGTCCTGCTGGACGGCATGCTGGCGAAGGATCGGCTCCTCGATCTTGTGCAGAACTTTGTCCTGTTCGACGAGAGCAAACCGGGCGGTGTCCGGAAAGTGGTGGCGCGCAACCATCAGGTGCTGGGCGTCAACAAGGCCGTGGCTTCCGTGCTGAAGCAGGAAGACCTAAAGCAGGAGTTCCCGTCAGGGAAACGGTTGCGTTATCGCGTTCACGACGAGCAATCCCTGCCGGCGGCCGGCGAAGAGGGCTACCACATGGTAGCGGAGCATTTGCCGGAAGAGCAGGAACAAGCCAAGCATCTGCTGCCCCTGGTCGAGCGTGCCCATCCCGACCTGGGGAGGCTGGGCGTTTTCTGGCACACGCAGGGCGCCGGCAAGTCCTATTCGATGGTGTTCTTCACAGAAAAGGTCCGCCGTGTCGTGCCGGGCAACTTCACCTTCGTTCTCATGACCGACCGGGATGATCTGGATAACCAGATTTACAAGACCTTCGCGGGTTGCGGCCTGGCCGACGACCGCACACCACGGGCAGCCGACGGCAAGGAACTGAAAGCACTCCTGAAAGAGAATCACCGATTCATCTTTAGCCTGATCCAGAAATTCAACCAGAAAGTGACAGCAAAGGACCCCTACAGCGAGCGGGACGACATCATCGTTATTTCGGATGAGGCGCACCGAACTCAGGCGGGCAAGCTGGCCCGGAACATGCGCCTGGCCCTGCCCAATGCGTCATTTATCGGCTTCACCGGCACGCCATTGTTCAAGTACGATCACCTGACACGCCGCATCTTCGGCGGCTACGTGTCACGCTATGACTTCAAGCGGTCCGAGGAAGATGAAGCCACGGTCAAGCTCATCTATGAAAACCGCGGCGAAAAGCTGGGCCTGACCCGGATCGACCTGAATGATCGCATCGCCGAGAAGATCGAGGAAGCCGAGTTGGAACCCGATCAGGTCGCCTCGCTGGAAAAGCTTCTGGGCAAGGATTACGAGGTCATCACGGCGGATGAACGGCTGGACAGGATCGCCGATGATTTTGTCGAGTATTGCTCGACCCGCTGGGAATGCGGTAAGTCGATGCTGGTCTGCATCGACAAACTCACCTGCGCCCGTATGTATCAGCGGATCAATCCCCGCTGGCAGACAAAGCTCCAGCAGGTTCGGGCCGCCATCGGGCCAAAGGAAATTGAACTGGCGGCGGCCCAGGACCAGCAGCAGAAAGAGCGCATGCAAAAAGACCTCGACCGGCTGCGCGGACAAGCGGCGTGGATGGAGCAAACGATAATCCAAATCATCATCAGCGAGGCGCAGAACGAGGTCCGCGACTTCAATAAGTGGGATTTCGACATCATCCCGCACCGCGATGTGATTAAACGCGGGTTCGAGACCGCCGATGGGCGTCGTGTCGATGTGGAAAGCGCATTCAAATCCCCGGATCACCCCTTCCGAGTGGCCATTGTGTGTGCCATGTGGTTGACCGGTTTCGACGTTGAGTGCCTGTCCACACTCTACATTGACAAGCCGATGAAGGCTCACACTCTCATGCAGGCGATTGCCCGCGCCAATCGCGTCTATCCCGGCAAGGCGTATGGTCTTATCGTGGATTACAACGGTGTATTGCGAAGTCTGCGGGAAGCCCTGGCGCAATATGCCCTGGGCGACGACGATGACGGCGGCCCTCAGCAAATCGTGGCTCCGTTGGAGGAACAGATCGCGGCCCTGCTCCAGGCTATTGCAGCGGCTGAAGCTCATCTGCTGGGATTGGGTTTCGACTGCGCCCGGCTGATTGGGGCAACTGGTTTCGCCCGGCTTGACGCCCTGCGTGACGCCGTGGATGCGCTGTACACTTCGGATGAGGCGCGGCGCCGCTTCGAGGTCATGGCCCGCCAGGTGTTCGCCCTCACCAAAGCGTTGTTCATGGAACCGGCCGCGCGTGCCTACGATGAACGGCATGACAACATCGAAACGATCTACAAGAAGCTGGGGGAAAGGCGGGACACATCGGACGTTACCGAAGTGCTGAAGGAACTCCAGCGGATCGTCAATGAGGCGATCCGCACACAAGGAAGCGGGACCGATCAGACCGAGGGGTTCAGGGTCGATTTGAGCCAGATTGATTTCGAGAAATTGCGGAAGGAATTTGCCAAGAAGGTGAAGCGGAAGCAAACCGCTTTGCAGGACATTCGGACGGTTGTGGAAGAGAAGTTGCGGCAGATGCTTGCAACCAACCCGCTGCGGATGGACTACTATAAGAATTACCAGGAGATCATCGCGGACTACAACCGGGAGAAGGACCGTGCCACCGTTGAGGAAACTTTCGCCAGGGTGCTCGATCTTGCCCAGAGCCTCGATGAGGAACAACGGCGGGCCGTGAAGGAAGGACTGACCGAAAACGAACTGGTCCTCTTCGATTTGCTCTTCAAGGAAAACATCAGCAAGGCGGACCGCGAGAGACTGAAACAAGCCAGCATGGAGCTTCTCGCTAAGTTGCTTGAACATCTCAAGCCGATGGAGAACTGGACAGAGAAGGAGCAGACCCAGGCCGATGTCGAGGTCTTCATCCTGGACCGGCTGTACGAACTATTGCCCCAGCCGCCGTATTCCGAGGAAGAGGTCACAAGTTATGCCCGGAGCGTGTTCGACCACATTCGTGAGCGAGGCGCGGCCGGCGGACTATTTGGGCCGACGGTGGCGGCGTGAGTCGGGCAAAGAGCACCGACTTGAAGGCGACAATCCGGCGGAATCATGCTTGGTTCTATTTGCTCGGACAACAGGCATCTGATTGCCCCGGCCTTTGTGTCATTCGAGAGGCATGGCCATGTTCAACATCTACGTCGATGGCGAGAGTCATTTCATTCGGTCGGAACAGCATTGGAAAAACCTGCACGGGGAACAGGCCGAATTGGAATCAATTGAAGAGAAATCGAATCCCATCCCCGGCCAATTTGGCTATCCCGTTGGACCTTCAAGGATACGAATCTGTCGAGAGGGGCTGTTTTTCTGGGACACTCATTTCGCCAGGGCCATCGGTGGCTCCGACCCCGTGATGAAAATTGGCCGCGCGGTCCACTTCACATCGGCAACAGGTAGCGAAGATGTCCTCCATAAGATCAGAGTAGAAATCCGTAGTCACGGTTTCGATCCTGAAGTGATTCCAGAACGCAAGAAACTTGCCGACCAGCGAGCGAATCTCCGAAACAAAGAATCGGTGATCGAAAGAGCCAAAGGCGTGGACGTTGGACTCGCAGTCCGTATTCTTGAGGACGCATATCTGGATACCTTCCGGGGTTGCTTACTGCTCACCAGCGACGTTGACTTTTTACCCCTAATAGAAGCCGTGCGACGAAAAGGAAAGCGGGGGGTCGTGGCAGGATACAGGGAAGGACTCAGCGAGCGCTCACCTCTTGAGTACAAGCCCGACAAGTTTGTTGATCTGGGCCTCTGGATGAAGCAGCACTATCAACCAAAAAAGTAGCATGATACCGTGTTTGTAGCATCATGAGTTTGTGATGCTGTTTTGCAGCTTGTTCCTTACGATGGCTAACTTGTTGCGCCGGTCATGCTCCCAGCGTTGAATTGCCTCCCGGCTGGCCGCAATCTCCCTGGAGGAAATCGTGCCATACCCTTCGGCCGGTACGATGCTGCGGGCAATGGCCGTGGCTAGGTCGTGGTCACCTTCCTTCAACCAGCGTTCAAGGGCGGCAAGACGACTGCGGATGCTCATGCTTAAGCTCCACCATTCCTCCCGCTCACTGAGAAACTTTCGCATGCCGGCAACTTTGCTCTCAACAGTGATCGGCAGCACTTCCACCATTTCCACGACGGTTCCGGCTTCCGTTTTCTTGCTCTTGTTCAGCCAGGCATTGTTCAAGTAGATGGCGGACCCTTCCTTGGTGAAGGCCGTGATCCTTGCGAGGGGTTCAAATCGTTTCAGGGTGTCATATCCCGGCATGTCCTTCAAGAGAGCGTCGCGGTCAATTTGCAACTCAGTCATCAATTGTCCCCAGGCGTCCAAATTGAATTCGGAGCCGGTGGCAGGAACAATTACCGACCTTGTAAGTAGCAATCTAAAATCGCTCTTGATCGTTGGCAGCGCGGCCGGCAAGATAGAGATTCATGGGAAGACCGTTGCGTGCCGCTGTTGGCGGTTTGGTGTATCATGTCTTGAATCGGACCAACGCCCGTGCGACGCTGTTCAACACTGCGAATGACTATGATGCTTTTGTGGGCATTGTCGCCGAGGCCCGGGTGGAGCAGCCGCTGCCGATTTCCACAGGATCGCAACGACAAGAACAAGAACTGCGACGACGATTACTACGCCGACACCATCTGGTGCTGCCGGAGTATAACATGTGAACGCTCGCTGGGCAAACGATCGTCCCGAAAATCTTCATGACCGGGTCGCTCACCTCCGGTTTTGAAACAAAATCGACACTTCCCGCCGAACGCGACAGGTACAGCTGACCAAGGCAAGTCTTAAAGTCTGGTTGCAAAATAGTTTAGGCCTGCCCCAAAATAGAGATTTTGTACCCGAGTCTATCCAGCTCGAGGCAGGCCATGTTTCCATCACGACCAAAGGTCAAACACTCCTACGTCCGTAATGCCCCCAAGAAAGCTCCTTGTCCCCGCTGCGGCAAGTTCGGCCGTCGCAAAGATACCCACGAACGCACCATCACGGGCATTGACTACGGCTGCATTGTGATGATCCATCTTACCGTAGGCGAGTATCGAGCACGCTGTTCTTGTTGTACCACGTTTCGTACTCAAGTCGATGGCATTGAACCCAGGGCCAAGTATACCAATGACGTTCGTGAGGCGGTACTCAATCGTTTGCTGGAGGATCATATGAGCCTGGAACTGATCCTGGCTGCCATGGAACGGGACTTCTGCCTGAATCTGTCCACCGGCTTCATTTATGATTGCATCCATTGGAAATGCCGACAACTCGACATGGCTCAGTACCGCGCTTGGACCCTGCAACAGTTCTCCGGAACGTTGTGTGTCGATGAAATTCACCTGGGCGACATGACGCTGTTGCTGGCCACCGATCCGCTCCACAACTTCCCGGTGGCCTTCGCCCTCGTCAGCCGCAACGATCAGGACCATATGCGGCGCTTTCTCCGCCAGTTGGCCGAGCACGGCTTGGCTCCGCGTGTTGTCGTCACCGATGGCTCAAACCTGTATCCGGCCGTCCTGGCCGAAATCTGGCCCCAGGCCGAACATCAATTGTGTATTTTCCACGTCCTGAAAGACCTCAACAAGTGCGTTCAGGACGCTGTACGCAGGCTGCGCAAACAGTTGAACCGGCGTGCCGGCCGTCGGCCCCAGCGGCGTGGCAGACCCCGCAAAGACCGAGCGGCCGCGCAGCGGCGGCGGCAGACACTCAAACAGCAGTCCGCCTTTATCTTTCGACATCGGCACTTGGTCACCACACGGTCGGATCGCTTGACTGAACAGAACCGTGCGGACTTGCAGCAGATGATCGACTGGCTGCCGGAGTTGGCGGTTCTGCGCCAGTTCGTCGATCAGGTGCATAAGCTGTTCGAACACGCTCAGACGTTGGAGCAGGCGCGCTATCGTTTCCAGGAACTGCACCGTGTCACAGCGTTTGCTGCTGATCCCGACTTGGCTCGCGCTTTGGAGCAACTAACCCCGGCCAAGTTCGAGAAGATGATAGCGTTCTTGCGAAGTCCCCTGGGACAACGGGTGCGGACCAACAATCACGTGGAACGGCTCAACCGCAAAATACGGCACTACGAGAAGGTGCGCTACCGCTGGCGAACGCCGCAGGCGGTGGTACGTTTCGTCATCTTGGTCATTGATCGGATGTGGCGGCGCCGGCGGCCAAGGTTGAGGATCGTTCCACCGTCTCCAGTCACGGCTGCCGCTGCAACTATGATCGCTGGGGCGAAGGAACCCACGACGCCCGATCTTAAGCAACTCGCCGTGGAGGTGGCAGCATGAATGGGCAGGGAAATAGTCGCGATCAGCGAGAAGTGTCACAAAATCACATGTGATGACGAAATAAAGACTTGTGGGAACAGGGATCGCGCCCATACCGCAAAAAGTGTGTCATGATGTGTCACGAGAATTTGCAAGGAATTGGGGACATCTCTAATACTTTCGCCTCTGACAGCGATGTCTTCGGCCAATCCGGGTACCCAGGACCTCGGACGTGCCGTGCCAGGAAGCCGGAGGAAGCCGGTGTCACAAATACCGCCCAACACAGCCGCCTGCCCGAGGCCTCATTGCGTCCCTGCCCCCTCCGCCGCCTGCGCCGCCCTCTTCTCCTCCTTCCGCATCTGTAGTATCTCCTGGCACCTCTCCATCTCTTCCTCCAGCTGTTCTTCCGTCAGCTCGCGGACATACTGGCACTTGGCCGCTATCTCCGCGTCAAACTGCTCCGGCGCCGGCTGCAATATTTTGTCTTCGCGCACCTTCTGTGACTCGCGGATTCGGCTCAGAATGTCCGACGCCCTCACGACGATCTTCTCATCCTTGGAGCGCGTCATCTTGCGCAGCGCGTTCCGCGCTTCCATGCCCGCGTCGGCGACCGTTCGGTCTTCCGCCTCACGATAGACCCGGATCCAGACCTCCTTGTACGTCCGCGGCCAATGCCGGCAGCTTTCGGCATCCCGGCTGCACTCTTCCCCAACCCTCGCCCAACTGGCCCCGGCGGCCCGCAACTCGGCGGCAATGGTAAGCAGCGTCATCATTCTTTCGGAGATGTTGGACATGCGGCAATGAATGGGCGTTACTGGATTCGAACCAGTGACTTCTACCGTGTGAGGATAGCACTCTAGCCGCTGAGTTAAACGCCCGATAGATTGGAGATTTCCCTGCGCCAGCCCGCACATTCTCCGTGGAGCATGCCCACTTGACCGCGGACGCCGAACACTTCGTTAACACTTCAGGCTCGGAATTGAGCCTGGCTTACACCTTGGGCTGCGTGGCGGCGGGTTCGGGATTGCTGTCAAACTTGGGGGCCGTGGTGGCTATGCGCTGTGGCGGACGGGGTTGTTCGACGGCCGGCGCGTCCTGGCGCGAGACAGCCCCTTCCACATCGTCTTCCAGACCCTTGAGGCCCTTCTTGAATTCAATGATCCCCTTGCCGAGTGAACGGCCCACCTCCGGCAGGCGCTTGCCGAAAATCAAGATGCCAATGCCCAACAGGATGAGCAGGTGCCAGGGAGACAGTGCCCCTTCCAAGAATGCAAATATCGGATACATTTTCATCTCCTCGATCGTCCAACGGAGTTCAGTGTTGAGGAAGCATTCTCAGGATGGTTTGGTAACGTCACCTGAGGAGGTTTTACCGCTATTGAAAGTATAGCTAATACACCAGGGCCAATACAAGGGAAAAACGCTAGACCAATTGCAGCACTGGGGTTGCTGCCACTCTTTCTGGGCTTACCGGCGGGGGCACCATTTCCAGGCGGCGGCGTGGCACGTCTTTTTGCTTTTCAACAGGTCCCCGATACAAATCCGACAACCAGCCCCAACCTTGAATAACCGACTTCACCAGTCCGGCCATGCCGTAACTCTGGTACATCACCCGAAAATCCCAGACCGGATCCTTCCAGTTGGCAATCGTTCGCACAAAGTTCAACGGATTGTAGAAACTGGCGTAGGCCAGGAAAATGTTGGCCTGCTTCATCCAGGGGTGTGGGTCCAATGTGGCAATAAGGTGATTGCCGTCATAATGATAGTCCTCGACCTTGTGATCGCCGGCTTGTTTGATGACCATGCCCTGCTGGAAAGACTCTTCGTAGCCCTTGCTGCCGACCGACGGAGTCAGGATCGTAACCTGCAAGCTCACGGACCCGGCCTTGCGCAGGAATTTGACCTGGTTGAGCAAGCCGTACAGGTTCCCCCGGCTGGCCAACGGCTGAGCGTCGTGGTGCATCATCATCGACATCGGGCAGATGCCGTGGCTATTCATGACCTCGAAGAGCTGCCTGGTCTTCTCCGGGCTTTGCCCCTTCTTGATCAGTTCCGCCGTCATGTCCTCAATCCCGAACCAGATCGCGCGGAGACCGCCGTCGCGGCAGAGAGGCAACAAGTCCTGGTTCTTGAACACGTCGAACTCGGTGGCTTCGGTGCCAAAGAAAATGCTGTCCCGGAAAGGCTTCCGGTTCACTGTCCCTTTTGCCAGCCCGGTGAAAACCTCCTCGACGGTCTCGCGACTGTTGAAGAAGTTGTCATCGGTGCCGAAGAAGGCATTGATGCCCGTTCGCTCGGTAATGGACTTCATCTCATCGCGGAGCCGTTCCGAGCTTTTATATCTGAACGTGAACTGGTTATACGCCGGGATGGGACAATAGGGGCAATGGAACTTGCAGCCGTGGGTCGTCACGACCGATACCATGCCGGCATACCGGTGCAGCTTGCTTATCTCGATGGGCCGGCGCGCGATTGTTCGCCAATTGTGCGGCGGCTCGATGAGGCCCAAAGCGACAAGCGGATGCGGCAATTCGTCGAGATCTTGCACGAGGCGTTGAATGCCGGTGTTGATGAGCCGGCCCGCGGGCGTTTTTTCGTCGCCTTCGCGGAATACCAGGCCGGGGATGTCGTCGAGCAGGCCGGAACGACGAAGACGATGGAACGTCTTGCGCGGGTGCTCGCCACCGCACCGGTGCTCCATGATGCGATCGAGAAGTTCCAGTGCCACGAACTCTTCGCCCGTCACAACCACGTCGGCGCTGTACTGGTTGTTCGGTCCGCATTCGAAGAAGTCCCACGGCTCGTAAATAGCCTTGGCGCCTCCCGCAAGAATGAGGGGTCTATTGTCGCCGAGCCGGTAAGCGTCGGCGATCAACTCATAGGCGCTGGCACTGTGGATTTGCATGCTCGAGATTAAGAGCATCTGCGGCGGTTGACCGTCCATGCGCACCTCGCTGGGCCGCAGGTTGCGGTTCCACTGCCGCTGGACGATGCGCAGCTTCGTGAAGCCGGAGTTGTAGAGGGCGGCGGCAATGGCACGAGGGCCGGCGGTCAACAGGTTCATGTCGGCGAACAGGAACGGTCCCACCCGGGTGCGCCAATCGAAGGCGTAGCAGACAAGGACGGGGATCTCGGCGTTATGTGGATTAGACTTGAGTTGGCTTTCAAACTCACGATATTGGCCGGGCTTGGTATAACGGTCATCCTTCGGACGGCTCGGCAATTCCATGACAAGACCTTTCTGATTCTAACCTGTAGCTCTCGTCGCAACTCTTGTCAGCCTCGGAAGATGTGCTGGCAAGGCCAACCTAAGCCATCTCGCTCACTTTTGTTCAGGGCTGGCTAGCGGAGATGCAGCGCGGGTGCGCACTCTAGTGGTTTGTACAAGGGTAGACGGAATGGCAAAATATTTCAAGAGCATATCCGCAGGCAAGCCGATTTCTGCATGAAAGACCTGGAAGCTGTTCCAGCGGTGGTGGGGTGGTGAGGTGGTGAGGTGGTAAATTGACAAGGTGACAGGGTGACAAGGTGACAAAGTGACGGCAAATGACGTGATAGATTCAAGTCTGATCACCCTGTCACCTTGTCACCTTGTCACCCTGTCACCCTGTCACCTTGTCACCACCTCACTTGCCGGTTCGGCTGGCATCCTTTTTTGCTTCGACCTCGAGCCATTTCACCCAATCGTCCCGCGAGTGGGCGCTGGCCGAACCGTCGAACGCCTTGGGGTCGAGTTCCTTGAGAATCCGGGTCATTTCGCCAAGAGTCGCGTTGTGGAGCCTTAGATGTTCGGCTTGTTGCAGCAGAGCTTCACGCTGCTGTTCCCGGTTCGTTGCCTGTTGAACACGGTCGGCATCCGGGAAGCCCATCAGGTAGTAACATCTTCGGATGTGGGCCATAGCGTCCAGGCTTTCGGGACGATGATTGTAAAGAGCGGCCAGATTCTTGTAGAGGTAGCAGGCCCGGTCGTAATTGCCGAGCCGGATGTAGCACGCAGGCATGTCGAACAACGCCTGACGAAGAAAGCCCTCCTCATCGCCTGTCAGCTGGGCTGTCTTTTGCCGCCTGGTGAGGATGTCCACGACCTTGTCGTAGGCCGCAATGGCCTGTGTCATGAGAGCATTGTAGTTTTCCTGCAAAGCTGCCCTGTTTTCGGGTGACTTCCCCACTTCGGTGCCGCGCGTGCGGAGTTCCATCTCAGCCAGGAACCAGCAACATTTGGCGAGTTGCCAGTAACCGTTCATGGCCAGAGGACTATCGGGAAACTGCTTGACCGCCAGTTCCAGGCGATACCTTGCCTTCTCAAAAAGCTCCAGGCAAATTCTAACCTTGTCCGAGTCCTCACGGCTGGACTGCTGTTCCGCGAGCGCCCGGCGGAAATGCAGCTCTCCGAGCAAAAACAGAGTCTTCTCCAGGGTTTCGGGATCTTGATCGGTGGTCGGCGCTTCCAGGTTGGTTTCGAGCTTGGCCACGGCCAGGTCGGAGTACCCCCCCTCCAACTGGATCTTGAGCAGACTCCAGCTGTAGCGGGCCTGGTACTGAGAACGACCGGGGTGCGTCCAGCACTCTTCATAGGCGGCCAGCGCTTCCTTGTACTCTCCGAGAAGCGAGTGGGCCTGGCCCAGCAGGAGCCAGCCTGGTCCGGATTTCTCGGGCGCTTCGAGCTGGACGCAATTCTTGAGCACATCTCGAGCGCTGGCCGGCTCTCTGCCTTGCAGATAACAGCGCGCGCTGCGCCAGAGCCGTTCGGCCTTTTCGGCAGCGACGGTAGCCAGTTCGGCCACGGCCTTGTACTTGTCCCCGGCCTGGCGGAAGAGCTGGCAAGCTGCCTCTTCCTCCTGCGCCGGTGTGCTGGACTTGCCGGCTTCGGCCAGTCTCGCCTTGGCGGCATCTTCCACGGCCTCCGCAAAAAGACACAAGGCTTTGTCGGGTGGGGCCACTCTTTCATAGAGCCGGGCCAGCTCCATGGCAGGTTCCGGGTAACCTTTTTGGCGCAAGGATTTCACCGAGCGCTCGAAGATCTCGCAGACTCTTGAGAGATCGATCAGACGGTTGCGCCAGGAGGCCGGCTCCTTGACATCACGCAGCGCCTGCTCGAAAGCAACCAGTGCGGCAGCGGATTTGCCCTGGGAAACGCGCAGCTCGGCCAGCCCCAGCGCTGCTGCTGCCCCTTCATCGCCACCTGCCTGCCACAAGCCGCTGTCCTGCCAGTCCCCGATGGCATCCTCCTGCCTGTCCAGCTTGGCATGGCACAGGCCGAGCCGATAGCGGATAGCGGCGGATTCCGTTGCCGGCGTGTTGGTATCGGCCAGTGCTTCTTGCCAGAGCCGCGCTGCCTCTTCCCACTTCTCCTCTTCCTGGTAGCTGCGCGGCGCAGGTAACGTGCCCGCGCTGCCAGCTCAGGGGAAGCCGACGATTTGATTCTCTCCAGCACGGCACAGGCTTTCTCGCGATCCTGCTCGCGCAACAACAACTCCCCCTGCAATAACCGCGCGGGCGCCATGACCCGATCGTCAACTATGGGGAGTTGCAGCTGGGCCCGCGTGGCCTCCAGTGCAGCCCTGGTATCGGGTTTCGGTAAACGCAAGTAGGCCCGGCTCAGCATGGAATAGCCTTCTGCCTTCTGTAAGTTGTCCGTCAATTGGGGGAGGCATTGGGACAACAACTCAACCACGCGCTCCGGATTGTCATTGAGCAGGTAAAGAACCTTGCCCAGCCGAAAAGAGAGTTGCACGCGGTCGCCGCCCGGAACTCCCCGTGATTCGGCCTGGTTGAACTGTTCAAGAGCTTCGCGCAGCTTGTCCGAGGATGGAGCCTTGTCTTTCTCCGCGAGAAGCAGATAGGCACTTCCAAGCAGGAAATGAGCTTCGCCCGCCCGCGATGAAGTATCATTCGTGCGGCCGAGCACCTGCTGGAGCAAATGGGCTGCCTCCCCGTAGTTGCCGTCAGCCCTGGCAAGCAGCCGGCGAGCCTGCGTCAGGTCCTCCTGAACGGCATCGGTCTCGCTGTGTGGACCGGGTGGACGAGTGAGAAAGACAGCAACCAATGCGGCCAGACCCAGCAAGAACACGGGCACTTGCCAGAGCTGGCGCAGGCGCGGCCTTCTCGCGCCGGCTGGCACCGGCGCGAATGGTGCAGGCAACCTCCTTGTCGAAGCCGCAGTGCTGGCCATGACACTCCTTTGGGGGGCCCCCTCACCCCTGCCCCTCTCCCCCGTGGCGGGGGAGAGGGGTTGGGGTGAGGGGGTGAGGCTTGTGTCAAAATCAAGGGCTGTTGTCAATGCCCTTTGCTTCGGAGGCAAAAAATTGTATGCTACCAACGGGCAGAGATGATTTACCTTCTCAGCATTGTTATCTAGGCGAGTTGGCGAGTATGCGCATTTTGGCAGAGTGCGGAGATTTCTTCCGCGAATGTCGCCGAAACTTTCGCGAGACGGGAGCGCTGTTGCCTAGCAGCCGTTTTCTGGCCCGCGCCCTGGTAGCAGAGCTTCGCAAGCCAAGGATACCGGCTCGTATCCTTGAGGTCGGGCCTGGGACCGGCTCCGTAACGAAGGAAATCCTTCGCAACCTGTTGCCCGGGGATTGTCTCGATGCAGTGGAGATCAACGATCACTTCGTCGCCGTGCTGAAAGAGCGTTTCGATCAGGAACCGCTTTTCCGTCGCTGCCGGGACCAGGTCAAGCTGATCGAGGCCGATGTGCGCGACCTGGAAGGCGAAGGACAGTACGACTTCATCGTGTCCGGCTTGCCGCTCAACAACTTCCCCGTCGATCTGGTGCGCGACATTTTCCGCGCTTACGATCGCCTGCTCAAGCCCGGCGGCATGCTGACCTATTACGAGTACGTTTTTATCCGCCAGCTCAAGGCACCTTTCGTCAACCGCCGTGAACGCCGCCGGCTGTTCCGCGTCGGTCGCGTCGTCGGTGGTTACATCAGCCATTGCCAGATTCGGCGCGAACGAATCTTCATCAACATGCCGCCTGCCACGGTCCGCCATCTGCGTCTGAAGCCGGCATATTAGGCTGGTGAGTGGTGAGTGGTGAGTGGTCAGAACGTAACCGGCGGCTACAGAGCAGCCGGCTGATTCTCGGTGAGCAGAGCGTGCAGGATTTCCTTCAGAGTACAGCGGTCAATGCCGGGGAACAGCTCCATCTGGACAGCCAGTGCCGCCAGGGTGTGTTCCTCGTCCAGTAATCCCATGTCACGAGCGACCTGTCCGAACTTCTGTTGGTCGTAACGGCGGTCCAGTGCATCCAGGACGCGGTCCACGTCCGTCTCGTCGATGACTCCGAGATCAACCAGGATTTCACCGATCTTCCTCTGTTCGTGCATGAAACAATTATAGTTTACAACAGGAGTGAGTGGTGAGTGGTGAGTGGTCAGGAATTTTCGATTGTCGATTTTCGATTTCCCAGACTGATCCGCCACAGCAATCGAAAATCGTCAATCGAAAATCGAAAATACCGAACCACTCACCAGATCAGGACTGGAAAAGTTTGTCGCCAATGGTGCGCATTTTCTCGATGCTGCTTTGCAGGTTGCGTTGTGCCGTGCGAACGGTTTGGACGGCGCTCTCCAGCTTGTGGATGCAATGGTCAAGCTCGCTCATACTGTTGGGACGCATAAGGTAGGAGGACATTTCTCTGATGGCAGGTTCAATCTCGCTCTCCAGCACCTTGGCAAATTGACGGTTATAATTCTCCGTCTCGATAGTCGCCTTGTGCAAGACGTTCAGCAAGTCTCCCTGGAGGTGTGGGTCGATGGTTCGATCTGAACTGGACTTGGCCGCCTGGTTCAAAACCGGGCCGTCGGCCCCTTTGGGGATTGCTCCTTGCAGCAGAGGCGGCTGGTCTTCTGCCTTGAGGGCCGCTTCGGCATCGGCCAGACCGTTGCTCGCCTTTTCCCAGTTCGGCCGCAATTCCAGCGCCTTCTTGTAATGAGCGATGGCCAGGCGATATTGTTCCTTTTCCAGATAGATGTTGGCCAGGTTATAGTGGGCATCGGTCATGCGCGGGTTGACGCGCAGGGCTTCCTTGTAAACGTGGATTGCCTGGTCATCTTGTTCCTTGCGGCGAAAGACAAGGCCGAGATTGTAGTACCCTTCGGCACGATGCACGTCGAGCTGGATGCCGCGCCGCAAGGCAGCAATGGCCTCGTCATACTGTTCGAGGAGGTTATAAACGGCCCCGAGATTGATGAAGGCCCCGGCCCGGTGCGGATCGAGCCGCGTGACTTCCTTGAAGTGATAGGCCGCGCTGGGCAAATCGCGCAACTGGAAGCAAACCATGGCCAGTCCCTGGTGAATGTTGGGGGAATCCGACTTCAAGGTGAGGGCCTGCAAGTAGAGTTGACGAGCCTTGTCCCAGTTGCGTTGCTGCATGGCCTCTTGGGCACGCTGGCTCAGGGCTTCAATGCTTTCGGCTGCCATCGAATTCGCGCCTCAAGCCGGCCCGCTGGGGCATGGGAAGATGACGGTTGTTTCGGTTAACTCAATTATACTACCGGTTGCGGAGGTCCCTCAACGGCAAAAGCAGAAACCGACAAAAACAGTGGTCAGTGGTCAGTGGTCAGTGGTCAGTCGGAACCCGAGCGCCAAGCGAGGGCAATGAGAGTACACGTGCCTGGAGAATCTTCGTGGGGATGAAGGCTTCCATCGCGGCCGAAAGGCAGCAACGGCCCGATGTATTGCGGTCCTGTCAGCCGAAAAAGTTGCAGGAAATTCAGAAGCGTTGCGCGGCGGGAATTGGCATATAAAAACGAGCGGGCGCGGCACCGGTTTGTGCCGCATACTCTTGCCTTGCCGGCAGTTACGGAAATCGGCCCGCGACCGCTGTTATTAAAGACTGACACGATAGCTTTTATAGCTTGATTTTGACAGGGAGCGGTTCACATGTTATAGTTGTAATCAGGCTTTTGCGGGACGCGGAGGGGGTTTGTCGGAATGGATGCGGCGCCGTTTGTGGCGGGTGGTAAGGCTAGAGGCGAGGTTGTGACTGCGACGGGAAAGAGGGATGTGCCCTTTCTTCCTTTTTCTGTCCTCGGCTATACTGTGCGGTAGAAGGAGGGCCGACCATGCGTGAAGATGAACTTCAACAGCTTGAGCAACGCTACCTGCTCGAGGAGCAAGGGACACGGAAAGCGCTGCCGTTCTCACCGCAACAGACCATCCATTACACGGAACTGCCCGAGGACAACTCGAACGGTGGAAACGCTCAAGAGTGGAACTATTTTCGGCGAGAGATCGGCCGGCTTGTGGCCGAAGGGCACGAAGGCCGGTGGGTACTGATCAAGGGGAAGGAAATCATAGGCATCTGGGACACTGAGGAAGAAGCCAACCAGGCTCGATTACAAACCTTTTTGATGCAGGACGTTTTGATTCACCAGGTGCGCACCCATGAGCCGTTGCTGCGCAGTCCAATGAGCCTCCGCTTATGGCGCGACTAACCTTCCCAATCACCACGGACGGCCTGTGCGTGGATGTTCGCGCCAATCTCGACGGCGCGACAATACGTTCCTTGCTTGCAGCAGAACGACCTGTGCCAACCTCGATCCAGGCGATAGGTCTGCTTGACACAGGCACTGACATGACGGCCATCGCCGCACCGATTCTCCACCAGTTAGGCGTGCCCATTTTCGGGCAGGCGCAGACGCAGGGCGTGAACGGACCCATCACAGTACGGGTTTTCAAGGTGAGCCTCTTCATCCTCGACCTGCGCCTACCGCAATTGCCATGGCTGGCACGACCTGACTTGCTGGTGACGGAATTGCCGTCCGCCTTGCCCGTCGATGTGCTAATCGGACTCGACGTCCTTCTGGGGTGCCGTTTGTTCCTGGATGGCCCCGGCCTGCGATTCACACTGAATTTCTGACACCTGCATGTGTGGGTAGATCAGCGCTGCCGTGACGGCCATCACCGACGTGAACCGGCTCGAACGGCTGACTGATCGGCTGCTGGACGTGACTACCTGGCAGGAACTGCTCGACACGCCTTGAGTCAACCGCAAAGCCAGGCACTTTGCGGCGGCCGAGGAGATTCGTCGGTATTGAGTTGGATCATGGCCGTGCAGCGGGCAGAAAGCCCGGCCGGCCAGCGGTTGATGCCGAGGTTCGCCGGCTTATTAGCCGCATGAGCCGCGAGAATCCACTGTGGGGCGCACCTCGCATTCAGGCCGAATTGCACCTGCTCGGCCATGACGTGGCGGAATCGACGGTGGCGAAGAACCTGAAGCGCCCGCCGAAGCCGCCATCGCAGAATTGGCGTACCTTCCTGAACAACCACGTTGGCCAGATCGCGGCGCTGGACCTTTTCACCGTGCCGACGGCGACGTTTCAGATCTTGTACTGCCTGGTGATTCTTTGTCATGAGCGCCGCCGTGTGGTCAACTTCAACGTCACGCAACACCCAACCGCGGAGTGGGTTGCCCGCCAGCTCAGCGAGGCATTTCCCTATGACGAGGCGCCGCGTTTCTTGATTCACGACCGGGACGGCGTTTACGGGGAAGCCTTCCATCGCTGTGTGGAAAACCTGGGCATCGAGGAAGTGAAGATTGCGCCGCGGTCGCCGTGGCAGAATCCTTTTTGTGAGAGAGTCATCGGCAGCATACGCCGAGAGTGCTTGGATCATTGCATTGTTCTTGGTGAACGGCATCTGCGCCGCATCCTCACTTCCTATTATTCTTATTATCACCTTTCTCGCACGCATTTGTCCTTAGATAGGAATGCGCGGAACCCCGCGAGGTCGAACTGCCGGCCAAAGGCAAGATCATTTCGATTCCCCAAGTCGGGGGTTTGCATCATCGGTATAGCCGATGTGCGTGAGCATCGCGGTCATTTCTTAAATCCGGCATCGTGCGGGAGAGCGGAGAGACTCCGTCCTGAAGCCAGAAATTGACACGCAAACAGTTTCTGCATCTCGTTTTTCGGTCTTCCGTCGTTCACCAGCCCGGTGCTCCTCGACGCCAACCGCACCGCGCCGAACCTTCGGCGCTTCAGTCGCCTGCCAGTATGGCAGCGGCCGACCTTTTCGGTAGGCA
>CAWDRY010000055.1:0-204419 GCA_963804745.1 uncultured Gemmataceae bacterium | reverse complement strand
CAACGCACCGTCGTCTTCTACAACCGCCAAGGAGAGGCCCAACAACTACGCCTCTTCCCCGATGACGACCATGTCGAGTTGCCCGATGATCCAGACATTGTTCGCATCCGACTCAGCTCCGTGGGCTGGACGAATGGACGCCGCTTCGGCGACATCTGGCTGGCCCGCTGGTTGTGGCATTTCCTGCACCTCGACGACATCATCAATCGTCACCTACCCCAAGGCAAACACACCATCCGGCCCGCTGATGTTGTGGCCATCGAAGTCATCAACCGTTTGTGCGCACCTTGCAGCGAGTTCGCCTTGGCCGAGCACTGGTATGCCAGCACCGCTCTGGAGGATCTGCTTGGCATACCGGATAGCGCCGTCACCAAAGACCGTCTCTATCGCACACTCGACGACTTGGTGGAAATGCAGATAGCCATCGAGAACGACGTGAAGGAGCAATTCGGAACCTTGTTTCACCTGCAGTATGATCTGCTGCTGTACGACCTGACCAGCACCTACTTCGAGGGACTGGCAGACGAAAACGAACTGGCCAAGCGGGGATACTCACGCGACCACCGCAGCGACTGCAAGCAAGTCGTAGTGGCCCTGGTAGTCACCCGCGAGGGCTTTCCGTTGGCGCACTTCACCTTGCCGGGCAACACGCAAGATTTGCAAACGGTGGAAAAGGTCGTCCGCGCCGTGGAGGAGCGTTTTGGCCAAGCCCAGGGTGTCTGGGTGATGGATCGAGGCATGATCAGTAAGGACTCGCTCAAGTTCCTGAGCAAGCCGGGCCGGCGTTATGTGCTGGCGACGCGGCGCAGCGAGGTGGCACGTTTTCACAAGCACCTCCGCGCTGGTGGCTGGCAGCGTCTGCAAGACCATGCCGAGGTCGAGGTAAAGCCGCTACGGCGTGGCCGGGTCTGCTACCTGCTGGCGCAGCAAGCCACGACGGCAGAAAGAACGGGCCATACGCCGCCGCCAGCGTCGGGGTTTGGCGCATGCTCTACAGAAACTGGACGAGGTGATCAGCAAGAGGCGGCTACGCAGCCGCGATAAGATTCTGGAACGTGTCGGCCGGCTCAAGGCACGGTTCCCGAAGGCGACGCCTTTTGTCAACATCAGCGTAACCAAGCACGGGCGGGCCAAGCTCCGGTGGCAGTGGAACATCGACAAATTCAAAGCTGCTCTGGCGACCGATGGCGTGTATCTGTTGCGGAGCAACCAGCGTGGTTGGTCGGCTGTGGAGTTTTGGGAGACGTACATGCAGTTGACCGTGGTGGAGCGGGCTTTCCGCATTCTGAAGAGTCATCTGTTGCTGCGGCCGATCTGGCATCACTACAGCGGCCGCACGCAGGCGCACGTGTTCATTTGCGTGCTTGCCTATGCGTTGTGGAAAACTCTCGACCACTTGGCGAAGCGGGCAGGTTTGCAAACGGAGATTCACAAGCCGGATGCTCGGCGGCCCAAGGCATCGCCCAAGGCTCGGCCGATGACACCCGAAGTCATCTTGCGGGAGTTGGGAGCGATCCAGATCGGCGACATCATTCTGGAGACCACGGATGGTGCCAAGCTGGCGTTGCGGCGTGTAGCACGACCTGCTGGAGAAGCGGCACGGATTTTGGCAGCGCTGCAGCTGGAGCTGCCGGAACGGCTGAGTCCGGATCGGCTTTTGTAGTGAAGACCTGGCCTGGTGCCGTAAGAATTCACTGGGAAATTCAAGCATGCTTGTCGCCAAGTGCGCAAATTAGGCTAGTCAAGCACAAGTCATGCGAATGGGCAACGGGAACGGACGCTGGATGCTCAGGAAGTTGTACTGCAATGCGCAACCGAATACCCTATTGCCCGGTGCTCACGTCCCAAATCATCACCATCGTGTCCTCGCTACCCGTGGCCAAACGCTTACTGTCCGGGCTAAAGGCTACGCCGCGAACATTGCCAGCGTGTCCCTTGAAAGTGAGCATTTCCTGACCGCTGGCCGCATCCCACACCTTCACCGTCTTGTCCCAGCTGCCGCTGACGATCCGCTTCCCGTCGGGGCTGAAGGCCACGCTGTGAACACGGCTTCTGTGTCCCTTGAGCGTGAGGGTCTCCTGGCCGCTGGCCGCGTCCCATACCTTCACCGTCTTGTCCTCACTGCCGGTGACGATCCGCTTCCCGTCCGGGCTGAAGGCCACGCTGCAACTGAAAATGTTGTGCCCCTTGAGCGTGAGGATTTCCTGGCCGCTGGCCGCGTCCCACACCTTCAGCGTCTTGTCGATTTAAGCTGCCACCGCTGACGATCCGCTTGCCGTCGGGGCTGAAGGCCACGCTGTTGACCCGCGCTGGCGTGTCCCTTGAGCGTGAGGATTTCCTGGCCGTTCGCCGCGTCCCAGACCTTTACCGTCTTGTCCTACGCTGCCGCTGACGATCCGCTTGCCGTCCGGGCTGAAGGCCACGCTGGTAACCCAGTCCGTGTGCCCCTTGAGCGTGAGGGTTTCCTGGCCGCTGGCCGCGTCCCACACCTTCAGCGTTTGTAGTCCTCGCTGCCGCTGACGATCCGCTTCCCGTCCGGGCTGAAGGCCACGCTTTCAACATAGCCGCGTGTGCCCCTTGAGCGTGAGCATTTCCTGGCCGCTGGCCGCATCCCACACCTTCACCGTCTTGTCCTCGCTGCCGCTGACGATCCGCTTCCCGTCCGGGCTGAAGGCCACGCTGGTGACTAGGATCCGTGTGCCCCTTGAGCGTGAGGATTTCCTGGCCGCTGGCCGCATCCCACATCTTCACGCGTCTTGTCATCGCTGCCGCTGACGATCCGCTTGCCGTCCGGGCTGAAGGCCACGCTGCTGACACGTAGTCGGTGTGCCCCTTGAGGGTGAGGATTTCCTGGCCGCTGGCCGCATCCCAGACCTTCACCGTCTTGTCATGGCTGCCGCTGACGATCCGCTTGCCGTCCGGGCTGAAGGCCACGCTGGTAACCGCACTTCGGTGTGTCCCTTGAGCGTGAGGATTTCCTGGCCGCTGGCCGCATCCCACACCTTCACCGTCCTGTCATGCTGCTGCCGCTGACGATCCGCTTGCCGTCCGGGCTGAAGGCCACGCTGTAACCACAGCTGGTGTGCCCCTTGAGGGTGAGCGTTTCCTGGCCGCTCGCCGCATCCCACACCTTCACCGTCTGGTCCCAGCTGCCGCTGACGATGCGCTTCCCGTCCGGGCTGAAGGCCACGCTGGTGACAACGTCGGTGTGCCCCTTGAGCGTGAGGGTTTCCTGGCCGCTGGCCGCATCCCACACCTTCACCGTTCGTCCCCGCTGCCGCTGACGATGCGCTTGCCGTCCGGGCTGAAGGCCACGCTATGTACCCGCTGGTATGCCCCTTGAGGGTGAGGGTTTCCTTACCAGTGGCCGCATCCCACACCTTCAGCGTCTTGTCATCGCTGCCGCTGACGATCCGTTTGCCGTCCGGGCTGAAGGCCACGCTGGTGACCCAGTGGCGGTATGTCCCTTTGAGGGTGAGGATCTCCTTAGGCCGCTGGCCGCATCCCAGACCTTTACCGTCTGTGCCACTCGCCGCTGGCCAGGTGTTTGCCGTCGGGGCTGAAGGCGACCGATGTGACGCCCTCACGGTGTTTGAAACGGGAGTCACCCAGGACGAGCAACGGTTTTGTCTCCTCTTTCTTGGAATCTTTGTCGGCAGCCGGAACTTCACGTTGCTGGATATCTGCCGCCGCTCATTCTCGAAGTGTGAGGATTTGTACGGTTTCTGCGCGTCACGGTTCGTAACGTGGTCGCCGGAACAACCGAGCGGGACGATGGTGAACAGGACCATGACAGCGACCAGCGCGATTGCCCTGCCGTCGCGCGACGTGAAAAGCTGAGCATGGGAACACTCCGCGGGTAAAGGGTTCATTCGCTCGCCCGGCACTTCATGCGTGCCGGGGTCGTGGTGGTGATTATCGCTCGGCAGTCGGGGAAGGCAAGAGAGAGCGTGGACCTCGTCTGGCAGGTTCGAAGGAGTGTTCGTCACGCCGTCGCCCCGGACCATTATCCCGGCTTCTACCCCGGCCTGAACCCCGCCACGGCAAATCTCATCCATTACCTGTGCAACATTGCCGCCGTCACACGATCTAATGATAAGACTGTAGGGGTAGCTTAAGCACCGGAACCATGCCAACGGCACGCCATATGCGCCCGTCTTCGTCGCAGCATGGCGCTAAATTCGACTGCCCTGGCCGACTGCCGGATCCGCTCCATAGTTGGGCGAAGTGCTCATTCCATGTCTCCGAAGTTCTCTTCATATTGCCTCAACCGAACGAGCATGATACCACGCCAGGGCCTGCACATACTCTGCCCCGCCTCTTCGCCGATCCGTACCTCAGCCACCAGCGTTTCCTCCAACGCTCCGCCGAGCCTGCTCTCGGACCTCCGCCCAACTCTTCAGTTTGCCTTCTCCCGAATCGATCCGTGCTGCTCGCCGCTTCGCCTCCAAGAGCCACTCAGGATCAAACGGCAGCATTCCCGGTGGTTCCATGCTGGACAACAGCGCTTCGGCTATTTGCAGCCGGTCCTCGCTGGGCAACTCCATCGCGTGCTCAAGTAGTTCAGCAACGCTCAAGCTCATCGGTTCTCCTTCTCAAGTAGTTCGGCCATGACACTCCCTTTGGCAACATCATAACGAACGGAGAGATTTTCCGGCAAGATCACGAATCGTCACTTCTTGCTCTGCACAAACTTATTCGGCGTCCCCTCCAGCGACCCGCCAGCCGCAGGACGCCATAGCGCGACCTCCTCGATCCTCGTCGGCATGGCAGCGTCTGCTCGGAAGCGCAGTGCCTATTGCCCAGCACTCACGTCACATATCCTGACCAGAGTGTCAGGGCCGCAGGTGGCCAGGCGTTTACCGCCGGGGCTGAAGGCGACTACCCCCAGCCGGCGTTGAGCAGGGGCGACCTTATTCGGAGGGCGGAAACAAGCCTTCCTGTATGAGGGCCGCTCGGTGTGCAATGCGATGGGGAAGGTTGATCCGCAGGACGGCAATGGTCGCCCGGCCGATGGGCGTGCGTCCCACCAGGATCGGGCCGTCCCATTGAAAATGCCGCTTCCACCTATGACGGCGGGGATTGAAGAGCCGTACAATCTGACCTGTCCTTGGGTCGATGCCCGCAAGGTTGGTGCCTTTATAACTATTGTCGAGAAAGCATGCCAGGGCAAGGTTGCCGGCCTCGGTGGGGCCGCCATGGCAGGCGGCTAGGACATGGTCCAGTTCAAAGGAGATAGAGTCGTGTTCCTGGAGCATCCGGCAGTATTCACAGCGGGATTGCGCCCGTTCCCAGACCAGTTCTTCGAGAGCACGGTCCATGCGATCAGCGGCCGGTGCCGTTTGAGGTCGAGGCTTTTCTCAGAGATACCCGTGCCTTCGATTTCATGATGGACAACACGCTGCCAATGCGACCGTAGGTGTCAATTTGTTCCCGTTCTTCGGGTGCAAGGGGGCCTTCCCTTGCTTTTGCTGCCAGCATGCGTAGGCGGGCTTTGTCTTGTTGTGGGAAGTCCAGTGCGAGGATAGCGCGGGCGACCTGAGGCGAAAAGGCCGGCTTCTTCCCTTCGAGAAGTCGGTTCCAGATGGCATGTTCCGTCGTCTTCATTTCCATAGTTATACTCCGCGCGGCCCAGAATGAGGGCTTTTCTGGACAGCTGTGTTCTGTTTTAATGTCTCCTTCAGGATGTTATCCCAAGCTGAAGGAGACGATCAAGGATGAGCCGCTTGACATTTTCGGTAGAAGAACAGCAGGCCTTGCACAAGGAACGGTTTGAACATCCCCACCCGCGCGTGCAACAACGTTTGGAAGTCTTGTGGCTCATCAGCCAAGGAGAGACCTATGCGCAGGCTGCACGTTTGGCCAAAGTCTCTGAGGCGACGGTGGAGCGCTACGTGGCGATCTATCGTCAAGGCGGTCTCGAAGCTTTGCGTGAACTCAAATGGGGCAAATCCTCCACCAGCGAACTGATGATGTATCGAGATTCGCTGGAGGAGTCGTTTCGCCGGAACCCGCCCCATACAGTGGCGGAAGCCTGCCAGCGTATCAAGGATGAAACGGGGATCGAACGTCGGCCCACCCAGGTGCGCGCCTTTTTAAAAAAGTGCTTGGCCTGAAATGGCGGTGCCTGGCCGCCATTCCGCTGCCCCCGAAAAAGACCATCGAGGAACATGCTGCTACCCAGGCCGAATTTCTGGATACCACGCTGGAACCCCTGCTGGAGGACGCTCGGGGCGGCAAAGGCCATGTGTTTTTCGTGGACGCAGCCCATTTTGTGATGGGAGCGTTCTTGTGCTGTGTCTGGTGTCTAGTCCGTCTGGCCATTCGTGGCGGCTCGGGCGCAAGCGTTACAGCGTGCTGGGTGCCTGGAATGCGGTGACACATGAACTGGTCAGCATCACGACAGATGGCACCGTATCCGCCGAAACCATGTGTGCCTTACTCGCAAAGATCGCAGCCCTTGGTTTGCAAGGACCGATCACCTTGGTGCTGGACAACGCCCGCTATCAACATTGTGCCCTTGTGATCGATTTGGCCAAGAGCTTGAATATCCATTTGCAGTTTCTGCCATCGTATTCGCCGAATCTGAACTTGATTGAGCGGTTATGGAAGTTCATCAAGAAGCAAGTGCTGTATGGTCGCCATTACGCGATGTTCGTGGACTTTTACACAGCCATCGACGGGTGTCTGGCAAAGATCTCCACTGATCACCGAGAGAAGTTGAATTCCTTGATGACCCATAATTTCCAGACGTTTGACCCAATGGTCACATCTCCCTTTTGCAACATCATAGCGGATGGAGAGATTTTGAGGCAAGATCACGAATCCTTCCTTCTTGCCATGTACAAACTTATTCGGCGTTCCCTCCAGCGACCCGCCGGCCGCCGGCCGCCACAACGCTACCTCCTCGATCTTCTTCGCCAGGGCAAAGTCCTTGTCGGTGATGCCGCCCGCCGAGGGCGTTTTCAGTTTGACCCAGAGCTTGCTCCAGGTGACGGCCAGTCTGTTAGCCGACATTGGGTCTCAACATAAGGCTGGCGACAACGCCGATCAGAGTGCCGGCCGCGATCCCATACAGAGTGCCGTCGGGGCCTTTCCAGAGCGTTGTCAGCACGGCTCCGACCATTGCTCCGCCGCAGATTATCCCCAGTGACCAGATGCCGATATGCACCAGTCCGTAGGCAGCCAGCCCGAAGAGAACAGCCGCCAGCGCCAGCAACGCGATGCCGGCACAGATGTAGACAACGGCCTCCGGCTGCAGGCCACCATAGTAACCAGTCAGCCCGCCGGCAATCGCTCCGACCACGGCCAGGAACACGGCCCCGTCACTCGCTCCGACCAGAGGCGCCGGCCATCGTGTCCGATAGCTCGTGATCGCTGACCCTGGCCACCGCGCCGGCGACGGCGTTGCCGATCAGTCCACCCGCCTGACGGCCGTGTTTCCGAGCCACCACCCCGGCAATAGCGCCGAATGCTGCGCCGATCAGGGAGAGAAAACCGGCGCCGGCGAGCGACCAGAGGAAGAGGCGGAGCTTGTCGTCAGCCATTGGCGATCTTGTTCTCCAGGGAATTAACTCGCATGTCTCCTGCTCCGTCGAACGAGACGCCGCGCGCACCACGCACCCAGCATGACGATCAGCCAGATGCCGGTCGTCCAGCCGAGGATTCGGCCGAGCGGTTTGCGCGGCGGCACTTCCCAAAGTTTGACGGTCCTGTCCTCGCTTAACGTGGCCAGAGTCTTGCCATCGGGGGAAAACACGACCTCCCTGCAATCCACGAATTCAGCCAGCTCCTGGCCGGTCTCCACGTCCCATAGCCTCGTAACGGAGACACGGGAAGGTCCTGGGAATGGATTGATGCGTTTGGGCAGCCACGCGCTCATGAAGAAGCCCTGTCGAAAATAGTACAGCCCGGAAACAACCAGCCGCTTGGAGTCCGGAGAGAATATGATCGAAGGCCCGAACGGTAGTTTGCCCCAGGAGGGAAAAAGTATATCGTTCGGCCTCGTCAAATTGCTGCGTTCCTTCATCGTGGCTATTTCGAGGAGACTTACCCCTGCGTCTCGGGGCACGGCTAACCACTGTCCGTCTGGAGAGATAGCCGGCTTTTCGGAAAAGCTCCCCAGTTCTTTCGGGTTCGATGTCAAGTCCCATAGCGTCGTCTTTGCAACCGAGCACCATGTATCACTAAGCAAAGCATCCGCGAAAATAATCGTGTTATCACCACAGCCATGCGCGATGAGAATCCTGCCGTTCGCGGCAAATGAAAGTTCTTGAAAGCGGGCCCCCTTTTCCGGGTAGGTGAAAGAGCAACGTCTCGTCCAGGTGTTCATGTCCACCATCGCCAGCTCTCCATGCTTCTCCCGGTCATCGGCAGGGGTGAACTGGACAAAGGCGGTGATATCGGGGGAAAAAGCAACGTGACTGGCGGAAACCTGGTACTCCTTGACCAGCCTGGGATGAGGCGAGTCGAGGCTCCAGAGCAGGACACGCTCCATTCTGCCGTCGCTGCTTTGAGCGACTGTCGCCAGGCTCCTGGAGTCGGGCGCAAACCTCATGGTCCAGAACTGCCCCTCGATACGCCCCTGTTCTTTCCTGGCACTGATGTTCCAGAGCTTGATGAATTGCTTGTCCGGCCATTGGATGGAAGAATCCCTGATTGCGAGAAACTCACTGTCGGGAGAGAAGCAGAAGTTGCCCCAACCGTTGTTTCCAGGAACTGGCTCATCAAGGCTTGCCAGCGCCTTGCCGGTTAATGTGTCCCACAGTATCAGGTCGCCGTCTTTCTGGTAGGCAGCCAGGATCATGCTGTCCGGTGAGAACTTGACTGCCCAGCTGTGCATGCCAGTCCAGTCATTGGCGACAGCAAATCGCTCCGTGCCACTTTCCAAGTCCCAAACTCGAAGCGGACCTTCTTTCCGGCCGGTTATGAGGGTCTTGCCGTTGGGGGAAAACATCACCGAGTCAATGCTATCGACGGAGGTCAATGTCGCGTAGGGACGTGTGGGCGAAAGCCAATGGATGCCGAGGAACAAGCAAGCGAAGAACAGGATCGGCAGAAGCTTGACGAGAAAGCGTGCTTTGGACCTTCCGCGCCAGAGAGCGGCCGCAAAGCGCATCACCATGTTTCCATTTGCTATCATGATATGGGAATCATACCGGAAGATGGAAAGAGAAAGGAACGGCACTTACTGAAAGCTGCCTGACCAACGTTACACAATCAGCGAGCCGCCGGGTTTATCCCGGCGGGTCACACGGCGGGGATGAACCCCGCCGCTCGCTGGGTGTTGCATTACCCGCGCGAGCATCAGTAAATGGAGATTTGAAAGCCTTTCTCACTTCCGCTCAATCGTCAACACCGTGTGCAGCGAATTATCCCGGAAGCGCAGCTCGGCACGGATCGGTCCAAGCTGATTGAGGAACCGGCCCAGATCAGATTATTCTTCGACGCCGGCGTGGAACTGCGGCTGGCGATAAGTCCCGTGCCGGCGATTGGCCACCTTGCCCAGCTTTGGATCGAGAGTGTATTCGGCGCCTGAATCGCTCACGGGCAGGTAGCCGAGAAATCTTCGCATGGTGGCTTCCCGGTCCCGGGCCGATGCGTCGGGCGCCAGGATGCCGTTTTGATAGAAGCAGTTCCAGACCCGGTTGTTGAGCAGTCCACCCCGACAATAGCGCCGAATGCTGCGCCGATCAGTGAGAGAAAACCGGCGCCGGCGAGCGACCAGAGGAAGAGGCGGAGCTTGTCGTCAGCCATTGGCGATCTTGTTCTCCTGGGATTTAACTCGCATGCTTCCTGATCCGTCGAGCGAGGCCCCGCGCGCACCACGCACCTAGCATGACGACCAGCCAGATGCCGGTCGTCCAGGCGAGGATTCGGACTAGCGGTTTGCGCGGCGGCACTTCCCATAGTTTGACCGTCGTGTCCTTGCTTAACGTGGCCAGAGTTCTGCCGTCGGGAGAGAACACCACCTCCCTGCAATCCTCGAATTCAGCCAGTTCCTGGCCGGTCTCCACGTCCCATAGCCTCGTAACGGAGTCAAGGGAAGGTCCGGGGAATGGATTGATGCGTTTGGGCAGCCATGCGCTCGATGGGAAAGCCCGGTCGATGAGTGTAAAGCCCGGAAACAACCACCCGTTTGGAGTCGGGAGAGAATGTGATCGAAGGGAATGGTGCCCCCCTAGATGATGATTCGAGCCGGACAAAATCAACATCGTTCGGCTTCGTCAAACTGCCACGTTCCTTCATCGTGGCCATCTCGATGAGACGTACCCCTGCGTCTCCGGGCACGGCTAACCATTGTCCGTCCGGAGAGATAGCCGGCTTTTCGGAAAAGCTCCCCAGTTCTTTCGGGTTCGATGTCAAATCCCATAGCGTCGTCTTGGTTGTAATGGACAATGAACTATCATCCCTCAAGACATGAGCGATGAAAATTCTGCCGTTCGGGGCGAAGGACAGTTCCTGAGTATACATTCCCTCTTCCGGGCATGTGAAAGAGCAACGTTTCGTTCCGGTGTTCAAGTCCACCAGCGCCGTCTCTCCAGGGTTCTTCGGGTCAAAGGAAGAGGTGACCTGGACGAAGGCGGTGAGGTCGGGGGAAAACACAACGTCACTGGCCGAAACTTTGTGCTCCTTCACCAGCCTGGGCTGCGGCGAATCGAGGCTCCAGAGCAGGACACGATCAATTTTGCTGTCGCCGCTTCGAGTGCATGTCGCCACGCTCCTGGAGTCGGGCGCAAAGCTCATGTTCCGGAACTGCCCCTCGATGCGCCCTTGTTCTTTCCTGGCGCTGATGTTCCAGAACTTGATGAACTGCCTGTCCGGCCAACCGCTGGAAGAATCCCTGATCGCGAGAAACTCACTGTCTGGGGAAAAACAGAAGTTGGTCCAACCGATGTTTCCGGGTACCCACTTATGAAGGGCCGCCAGCTCCTTGCCGCTCAATGTGTCCCACAGTTTCAGGTCGCCGTCTTCCTGTTCGGCAGCCAGGATCATGCTGTCGGGTGAGAACTTGACTGCCCACCTGCGCGTGCCGGTCCAGTTAATAGCAACAGCAAATCGCTCCGTGCCACTTTCCAAGTCCCAAACTCGAAGCGGACCTTTTTCCCGGCCAGTTATGATGGTCTTGCCGTTGGGGGAAAACATCGCCAAGTCAATGCTATCGGCGGTGGCCAATGTCGCGTAGGGACGTATGGGCAAAAGCCAATAGATGCCGAGGAACAAGCAAGCGAAGAACAGGATCGGCAGAAGCTTGAGGAGAAAGCGTGCTTTGGACCTTCCGCGCCAGAGAGCAGTCGCAAAGCGCATCACCATGTTCACATTCGCTGTCATGTGCTTTACTCCGAAGGAGTTGATTCGAACCCCTTCAGGGTATCCAGAGCGGATTCCGCCGTCCAGACCGGGCTTCGGCCGCTAACACCTACCCATCCTCCGCCACGACAAACAGCTTGTCCGCCGCCCGCTTGTAGTTCCCCTGCGAACCGATCAACTCCGGCATGCACACCGCGTACAACGAACATGCCTTGCACTTGGGCAGTAGCACCGGCGGCGGCACCACACCACTGGCGATCAACTCATGCAACCGCCCCACCGCTTCTTCGGTAGTCCCGCGCAACTTCGCATCAAAGACAACCTCCCGCCGCCGTTTGGAGCGCACATGAAAAACCGCGCCACGCTCCACGGTCTGGGCGAGCATTTCTTCGAGACTGACAACGTGTTGTTCCTCTCCGTTTGCGTGATCCTGCATTTCTTGCTAAAGTAGCTGCAAGAGCAGAACAACGGCTGCCCGGCGGAAGAATGTTCCTGGCCGGTGTTGTTACCCAAATCTGGTTCCGCTATCGGCGATTCGGCGGTTTTCCCGGCAAGTCGTGGAGCGATTCCAGCCGGATAGGATCATCCTCTTCGGCTCCTATGCCTACGGGGCGACTACACCCGATAGCGATAAGGTGCTCTATGAAAAGGATCACGCGGCAGTGGGTGGCCGAGTTCATCGGCTACAATACAAACACAGTCTTGATCATTCGACTGGCGGGAACAGGGCACTACCATGCTAACGGAGAGCGTTCCGGACCGCTGTCCCTCAATGGAGAAAACCACCATGCTTCTTCAAGATCGTATCGTCGTCGATCCTGACATTCTGGTCGGCAAGCCGGTTGTGCATGGGACCCGGTTGAGCGTTGATTTTCTCGTGGGCTTGATGGCCCAAGAATGATGCGTATGATGGCGGCTGCTGATCCGGGCTGCCCTGCGTAAACGGGGCTGACCCCGGCCGCCGGCCGCGGCGCGATTCATCGCCCGTCGCCGCTCAGCACGAACGCGGCCCACCAGGCCGGATGACTGCGGTTCTGCACCTTGCCGCCGTCCGGCAACTCGAACGACTGCAAGTCCTGGCCATGCTTGGCCAGTTCGACGCGCATCTCCTTCTTCCGCTCTGCCACCTGCTCCGGATGATTCAGCACCGTCAACTGCGCCTGCCGCAAGGCCTCCAGACGCGTCAACTTCTTCTGCCACAGATTCGAGAAGAACTCTTCCATCAAAACGCTCGTGGCGGCGTCATCCACCTTCCACAGACTCGCCGCCACTGCCCGCGCTCCGGCGCCGTGAAAAGCGCGTTGCAGACCTAGCACCCCTTCGCCGGCCTGCAACTTGCCCAGCGCCGTATCGCAGGCCGACAATACCACTAACTCCATGCCGCGCAGGTCCAGGGCCGCTACTTCCTCGGCCGTCAGGATGCCATCGTCGCCAGCGGGTTCTTCGGCTCTGCTTGTCCGGTTGGCCCCCGCCAGCACCAGGCCCGAACGCAACAGCGGTGCCAGTGCCGTCTCATCATCCTGCTGACTGCTCCAGGCAAGCTCCTCCATCCCAACTTCCTGCACCCCTGCACGCAGGAGAGCGATCCGGGCTGGCGACTCGAAGAAACCGTGCGTGGCCAGGTGCAGGTAACGCCGCCCTTTACCACACTCTTCCTTGACCCGGCCCTTGTGCGCCTCCGCTCCGGTCAACAGCGTGGCGCTGTCTTTGGGAAAGGCCTTCTCGAACAAGTCCCGGCCGCGCCGTGCCTCTATGTCCGTGCCCGGCAGCGGGGGAAAGATGACACGCTCCTTCGCCGCAATCTGGATGCCGGCCGCACGGTCGGCCGGCTTGATGTCCGACACAGCGCCATAGTCCACGCCGCCTACAGTCAGCAGGCCTGTACTCTCCCGTGGCGCTGGGTCGGTGAAAATCTCGACCACGTGCCGGCCGGAAGTGACGTAGCCGATGGCCAGGTCTTCCAGTAGATATGAGCCGGGCCGTTGACCCGGCAGGGCGACGAAGGGAAACACCGTCAGGATGCCGTCCGGAGCAATCAGCACGGTTTTGGCTTCCCCGAGGTGAGGCTGAAGTGGTTTCCACACAAGCTGGTGCATATCTTGCGCAGCTGTTTCCATTTTCTTGAGGTTCCGCATGACCATAGCTTGCCGCCAAGCCCTTACCGCATCACCCACCGGTCCAGCCGCTTGCAGTGAAACGCAAGCCAGCTTGGCATCCCTGCGCAGCACAAAGGCCAGCAAGCGCCGCTCCCTTTGCGCACCTCCCTTACCTTGCTTGGGTGGACTGAAATGCGTGTATTCCAGGAAATCGACCAGCACCGTTCCCGGCGGCAGAGCGGCGGCCACTTCAGCCGGCATCAGGTGCTGGCGCTCCTGTACCAGATGGAATCCCTTGCTGGCCCGGGCCAGGTCGCTCTCCAAGTTCTCTTTCTCGGTTCTCAGTTCCTTGAACTGCCTGAGCCACGCAGCGCGTTGCTTGGGTGAAGGTGCGGCGAAAGCCAGGCCTGCCAGGCGTGACCGCGTTCGGTTGAGCCGGGCAAGCAGGTCTTTGACTTCGGGTTGGTCATGAGCCAGCCGATCTTCGGCCTGGCGTGCCATCACGGCGCCTTTCCAGGCCAGGACTTGACCATAGAGCGCATCGCCTTCTATCGCGGCAGCTGGTGCCACGCTCAAGTAAAGATCGAGAGTGCCCCGATGGCGGTATTGAAGGACAATGCGTTGGCGCTCGCCCAGGGCAGCAAAGCTGTCCCGCATGATGGCCATGTGAATATCGAGGGATTGGCGGAAGAGTGGCTCGGCCTTGGCGCAGTCGCCCTGGAACTGGTAGAGCGCGGCCAGGTTGCCGAGGCTCGTCGCATAACTGGGGTGCATTTCCCCCAGCACCTCCTTCTCGATTTCCAGGACCTGGCGGAAGAGCGGCTCAGCCTTGGCGTAGTCGCCATGGAACCGGTAGAGCGCGGCCAGATTGTTGAGGCTGTTGGCATAGTCGGGGTGCTTCTCCCCTAGCACCTGCTTGTTGATCTCCAGGGCCTGGCGATAGAGTGGCTCGGCCTTGGCATAGTCGCGCTGGGACTTGTACAGCCCGGCCAGGTTGTTGAGGCTGTTGGCATAGCTGGGGTGCTTCTCCCCTAGTACCTCCTTCTCGATTTCCAGGACCTGGCAAGAGCGGCTCGGCCTTGGCATAGTCGCGCTGGGACTCGTACAGCACGGCCAGATTGTTGAGGGTGGCGGCATAGTCGGGGTGCTTCTCTCCCAGTGCCTGCTTTCTGATTTCCAGGGCCTGGCGATAGAGTGGCTCGGCCTTGGCGTAGTCGCCCTGGGAATAGTACAGCCCGGCCAGGTTGTCGAGGCCAAGGGCATAGTTGGGGTGCTTCTCTCCCAGTACCTGCTTGTTGGTCTCCAGTGCCTGGCGATAGAGTGGCTCGGCCTTGGCGTAGTGGCCCTGTTTAGAGTACACCAGGGCCAGGTTGTTGAGGTCCATCGCATAATCGGGGTGCTTCTCTCCCAGTACCTGCTTGTCGATCTCCAGTGCCTGGCGATAGAGTGGCTCGGCCTTGGCGTAGTGGCCCTGTTTAGAGTACAGCACGGCCAGGTTGTTGAGGCTCGCCGCATAATCGGGATGTTTTTCACCTCGCACCTGCTTGAGTATTTCCAGGGATTGGCAAAAGAGCGACTCTGCTTTGGCGTATTCGCCCTGACGCTGGTACAGCCCGGCTAGCTTGTCGAGGGTGATGGCATACTCGGGGTCCTTCTCCCCCCAGACTTCCCGCCGAATCTTCACTAATTCCTGCGCCAGGGGGATGGCCTCCTTGTATTTCCCTTGTGCGGAAAGAGCGTCCCTCTGCCGTTGCAGATGTCTAGCCTTGTCTAGCAATTCCTTTTGCTGGGGGGTCAACGGCGGCGCCGGCTGCTTGTCCGCCGGTTGCTGGCAGAACCCCAGCGAGCAAGAGAGCAGTAGCACTAGCGCCACGTTCCACGATCCAAGTTGCGATAATCGGCGTGGATTCATGAGATTGCACCTTTTCAGCGAAACTGGTGTCAACGGACACATTCGTTCTCAAACGGAGTTTGGGAATGCCAGCGCGTCAAGCTCCGTTTGGCATCCTCATTCGCGAAACGAAGTTTCCGGCTTCCCGTTCCCAAACGGAGTTTGGGAACGAGGCAAGGAGGGAGCATGTCCGTGAAGACGTGGACATGGCACCCTCGCGCAGCACGAAGGAATTGTAGACAACATGACAGCCGATTCAATGGAGTAATAAAGGCTGGTTGGTGGGCCTCGTGGACTCGGCTTCAAGTAGGAGAAGGAGAACGTCGGTCAATGTGATCGAAGCGCAACACTGCCCCGGGGATATGTGTGTTACGTCAGGCCTATGCTTTATGGTTTACGCTACCGCAGTAACCGACCTGAGAGCCCCACTGGTTTCTTCCGGTCCCTTTTCGCGTGACCGGAATCACATCCCGAGCTTCGTGCCGGCCGCCACTATTGCATTTGCTCCATGGCCTGTTCCATGACTTGCACCGGTGGCTCGACGCCCGTGTAGAGCTTGAATTTGTATACGGCCTGCCAGAGCAACATCCGGTCGCCATAGACGACCTGGCAGCCGTGGCTCGCCGCGTCCTCTAGCAGTTGGGTCTTCCGGGGATTGGTGACGATGTCCATCACGGTCATGTCCGGCGCAGCAGGTCCGCGCGGACGAGGGACCTCCCCCGCAGGGGCGTGTTGGCCATGCCGACCGGCGTGGTGTGGATGACGATGTCCGCTGCGCTGACGCTTGGCTCCAGCCGGGAAAAATCTCCCCAGGGACAACCGAGATCCTTGCCCAGGGATTCGGCCAGGGCGATCTCTTCCGCCCGATTGAGCACCGTCAGTTTGGCCCCCGCCTGGTGGACGGAGAAAGCGATGGCGCGGGCGGCGCCGCCGGCGCCGATCAGGACAACCTTCTTGCCCGCCACGTCCGTCTTCTCCTGCAAGGCCTTCAGCGCGCCCTGGCCGTCGGTGGTGCTGCCGATGAGTTTGCCGTCCCGGTTCAGCACCACGGCGACGGCTCCGACCATTTTGGATTCGGCATCCAGCTCATCGAGAAACGGAATGATGGATATCTTGTAAGGGATCGTGACGCCCGCGGCGGCGATGCCCAGGTGCCGCATGCCCTCGACGGCCTTCTGAAGGTCATGGACCACGAAGGGCACGTAAAGGTAGTTCAGTCCCAGGGCTTCCAGCGCCGCATTGTAGATGGCGTACATCTTACTGGTGCGGTAAGTCGAGCCGAAGAAGCCGATCAGTTTGGTGTCGCCGTTGATTTTCATGGGGACTCTCCTAAAGGATGAAGGATGAAGGATGAAGGATGAATAAAAGAGCAAAATACTGAAGTTCATTACTTCCAAAAACTCATTAGCCACGGATGAAACACGGATGAAACACCGATAACAGGAAGAAACATCACAAGAATCCAAGGAAAACCAATCCTTTTTCTTATCCGTGTTTCATCCGTGGCTGGATTTTGGAACAACTGAAGTTATGGTATTGCTTCGCCCTTCATCCTTCATCCTTGGTTTTCCTCATCCTTCATCCTTCATCCTTCATCCTTTCGATAATCATGTCCGCAATGGTTTCCGGGGATTCCGAGCGGCACGCCACGGTGAGGTGTGCCAGCGCCTCCGTAAATGGGCCGTCGCACCGCGAGCAGCTCCGCCAACGACCGCGCGGGATCTTCAGGATAGGGAAAGAAGGCCGGAATGCCCCCGCTGACAATCCGCGGCAAGAGCACCTCCTGGGCAACGTCCAGGAACACAATGGTGCCCATGCCTTTCAGCAGCGGACGATTCTCCTCTGCCAGCGGCAAGCCTCCACCGGTGGCCAGGACCACGGAAGGATGAAGGATGAAGGATGAAGGATGAAGGACAGATGATTCCTCGTGTCTTTCCTCCTTCCTCCTTCCTCCTTCCTCCTTTAGAAGTGCCTGAAGCGCCGCCGTTTCCAAGGCGCGGAAATAAGCTCCCCCGTGTCTTTTGAAAATCTCGCGAAAGGGCAGCTTTTCGCCCGTTTGTTCCAGATACCGCCGCTCCACTTCGGCATCGAGGTCGGTAAAGCGCATGCCCAACTTCCGGGCCACGATTCTACCAACCGTGGTCTTGCCGCTCGATTTCATCCCGATGAGAACGACATTGGAAGGATGAAGGATGAAGGATGAAGGATGAATAGGGAATGATTGCCTTTCATCCTTCATCCTTCCGCCTTCATCCTTCATCCTTCCGTTTTCATCGTTCATCCTTCCGCCTTCTTTCTCATCCTTCATCCTTCATCCTTCATCCTTCCCCTTCCTCGACCACCTCGAAATCCGCTCCCGCCTGCCTCATTTCGCCGATGTAGGTGCCAAACGATTTCTCCACCATTTGGGCATCGGAGATTTTGGTATCGCCCTGGCGCCCAGGCCGGCCACGGAGAAGGCCATGACCATGCGATGATCGTAATAGCCGTCAATCCCGGCCCCGGTGAGCTGCCAGGTTCCGTCCTGATGGATGACCAGGCCGTCTTCCTTTTCGGTGATCTTCGCCCCCATCTTCTTCAGTTCCCGGCAAACGGCGGCGATCCGGTCACATTCCTTCCAGCGGGCGGTCAGCGCATTCTTGATCGTGGTTTCGCCGCGGGCAAAGCAGGCCGCCACGGCGAGCGTCGGCACCTGATCCGGCAAAGCGTTCATGTCCACTTCGAGGCCCTTGAGCCGGCTCGTCCTGGCGGTGATGACCTGGTCTTCGATGGCAATGTCCGCCCCCATTTTCTGGAGGATGTAGATTATCTGCTTGTCGCCGTAGGGATCGGTGAGGTCCATGCCTTTCACCGTCACTTCGGAGTCGGGAGTGATCAGGGCCGCCAGCAAGGGATAGCCCGGTGCCGACCATTCGTACGGAATGGCCGCGTCAAACGGGCGGGGCGGAGGATTGCCGGGAAACCGGTAGTGCCGATACTGGTTGCCGACATTCTCGAAAGCGAGACCGGCCTTGGTGAACCAATAGAGCAGCAGGTCGATGTAGGCGGTTTCCCCGGGATTATCGACGTAAACCTCGACCGGCTTTTCGGAAAGGGCCGAGGCGATCAACACGCTGAAGACCGGCTGGCAACCGACGCCGTCCATGTGAGCAGTGCCGCCGTTGACTTTGCCCTTGAACACAAAGGGCGCCATGCCGTCTTCCTTGGTCGAGATCACCGTGACGCCGAGTTCCTGGAAGGGCGGAATGAAGTTCCGCGTGATCTTCCGCAGCTTACGCAACGATTCATCGCCGGTCAGGATGGTCCAACCCGGGCACGCCGCCGCGACGCCGGCAATGAACACCAGCATGGTGCCCGAGTTGTTGACGTTGATCACGTCCTCCGGGGTCCGCAGTTTGCCGGCGACGCCCTGGACCTGGAACACCTCCGGTTCGATCTCCTGGATCTCCGCTCCATACAGACGCATGGCTTTCACGGCCTCGTGCCAGTCGCTGCTGATTTTCGGCCGGCGAATCACGGAGGTCCCGTCCGCCAGCGCCGCCAGAATCAGCGCGCGGAAGGAATGCGTTTTCGAAGGCGGCATGGAAATGTCGCCGCGAATGGGGCCGCTCCGGCGGACTTTCAGGTAACGCATGTTCATTTGTCTGGCTCAGAATCGTTTCAAATCAGGAACACAATCGATAATTGTGGATCGGTATCAACGAATCACCCAATCTTCCAATCGGCAATCCTCCGTTAGTGCGGGAAGTCGGACTCCGCTAGTTCGAGGGCCTCTAGTGCCTGCCAGTCGGATTCATACTCAACTTTTCCGCGAAATGCTTTTCAATTCACGTAAACGGGCAAGGCCAAAACTCCCGAGCGCTTTCGTTACCGCTTCCGCGTCATCTTCGGTCTTGGTGACCTGCTTGAGTGTGGCGACTTCTTGGGGCGTTAAGTCGATATTCATGCTCATTATCAACTCCGTCCAGATTCTTTGAACCCAGCCTGCGGGCTTGGTCTCGAAGTAGCATTCTAACAAGTCGTTGACACCCCAGCAATCTTTCGTTCTGCCGTTCACCGACGCCGCCAGAATCAACGCGGAAGAAATGCGTTTTGAGGAACGCCTTTATCCTTCATCCTTCATCATTCATCCTTTATCTCGTGGAGATACTGCACGAGCTGTTTCAGCCCTTCGTAATAGCTGTCTTCCTTCCGCCCGGTGACCTGGCCGATCCGGACATCATCCAGGACGTTGACCTGCACGTTCACTCCGGTCCGTTTGATGTCCGACATGTGGACTTCCATGACGGGTTTGTTCAAATCCACCAGCGCCTGACGAAAACAGTAGGCGTAGCGGATCAGTGCGCCCGGGTTGACGAGCACGCCGTGGGCAGCGCGGGAGGAATCCTGTTGCAGGAAATCGATGATGGCTCCTTCGTGATTCGATTGGAAGAACTCAACCCGGACGCCGAGTTCCCGCGCCAAGGTCTCCAGCGCGGCGTTGATTTCGCCCAGGGTGATCGTCCCATACCGGGACGGATCGCGCTTGCCCAGGAGGTTCAGGTTGGGGCCATGAAGGACCAGAATCGTCATGGTTTCAGTTGCTGGCATGTTCCGAGTCACCCACGCGATTGTATTATTGCCGGCCTTGGACGAGAAGTCCATTGCCTTTCATCCACTTCTTTCATCCCGCTTTGCTCTTGCGCGAATCGTGCTTTTCGAGGATGCAACATCAGGGCGACGGGTGGCACGCCCTGAGTCCTTGAAGGACGTGAAACACCGGCATACGCGCTTGGAGACACGTTAATCCAGCACGCTTTTCGAGGACTCAGGGCGTGCCACCCGCCGCATTGGCCAGTGCGCACTGCGTGCCATGCCCATGTCCTCATGGGCATGGTTAGACAACATGCCCATGAGGACATGGGCATGGCACCCGGCGTTCATTCCCGCTTATCCTGGCGTATCTCGAAGGATCCCGATGCGATGATGCTGCAAGGCTACGGCCAGGCTATCGAAGGGCGGCAGGTTGATACACTGAACACAGCTGACACATGTCACTCGTTCAGTAGCTGATATAGAACTCGGCGAGCCGTTGGGTGCGTCCCGGCGGCTTTGTTGGGCGTATGATCCCATTAGAAGGGCTGGCTAAGCACTCTCCTGTCCGGATACAATCTCTAACGTGGCCGTGTATTGGTTCAGCGTAATCTGGAAGATCGCCCTTATCGAGTTAGTGGGTTCAGTGCGGGAGGATTACGGTACTCCCGCGCATTCTGTTGTACACGAATTCGAGCCAATGGCTACGGGTTCCTCTTCTCTGTTCCGTGGCGTTGCCGTGGCGTTCTTGGTCGCCGGGGTGGTTTTCAGCGGCACCGGCCGGTTGAGTTTGGCGCACAGGTCCAGTGCGGCGTCATAGACCGTCTGATGGGTCGCCGCGGCCCAGAGGTCGAGCTGGTTGCCCGCCTTGCCGCACTTGAAGCACTGGAAGGTGTGGTCTGCCAGGTTGGCGGAGAAGCAACGGCTCCTGGCCGAGCGTGAGCCGTGCAAGGGACACGGGCCACGTTGTTGCTGGCCTCTGGTCTGGCTCGGGGTGAAGTGAAGCAGTTCCAGGACCTCAGCGAGGGAGATCGTCTGGCGCACGGCAGTGAAGTCGATGCTGGGCCTGGCAGCGCTGGTCTGCTCCCGGCCTGCTTGCCGCATTGCCTGGCGCTGAGCTTGGCGACGTTGCCGGGCTTCGTCGAGCTTACGGTCGCGTTCGGCGAAGATTTCCTTGTCGCGGCCATGCGAGCTTGTCCTTGGGCGTGACGTAGCCGATGGCGCTGTGCAGGCGGACATCGTTGTAATAGGCGACGTAGCGTTCGACGATGCGGCGGGCATCGTCGAGGGACAACGGCGTCTGCGTGCGGATGCAATCGCCCTTGATGGTGCGATGGAAGCGTTCGATCTTGCCGTTGCTCTGGGGATAATAGGGCGAGGTTCTGACGTGGGTCATGCCGCAGATGCGGATGAACTCCTTGAAGTCCTTGGCGATGAACTGGGGGCCGTTATCGGAGATGATCCTGGGGTTGACCCCGGGGAATTTCTCACGGGCACGTTGGATGATGGTTTGCACGTCAGATTCCTCCATTTTTTCGCGGATTTCGCCATGGACGATGTAACGGCTGTAGCCGTCGAGGATGCTGCACAGGAAATAGAAGGTGCCGGCGATGTTGATGTAAGCGACATCGACATGCCAGTGCTCATGGGGTCGCAGGGGTTGGACAAAGCCAGTGCCTTTCTTGGAGGGCTTGCGGTTATGTTGGTCGAGCAACCCGGCCTTTTTGAGGACACGGTAGAAGCTGGCCGGGCTGGCGGCGACGAGGTTGTCATCGAGCATCATGAAGGCGATGCGGCGATAGCCTTCCAGAGGACGCTGGTCGGCGAAGGCGATGATGGCGGTGATTTCCTCGTCGGTGAGCCAGTGATCGCGTGGGATCCAGGCGTTATGCTCGTTGACCTTGCCGTAGCGGCGCTTCCAGTCGTGGAACTTGCTGGTGCCGATGGCGATCCAGCCGAGGAAGCGGGCCACGGCAATCTCGGTTTTGTCGGACCAGACGTTGACGAAGTCAACGAGGTTGTCGCGTGTATCGTGGGGAACCCAGACGCCCATCAAGGTTCCCCAAGTTCTTTTTTTAACTGGACGTGCTCCTCCATGAGTTCGGCGAGGACTTCGTTTTTGCGTTGGAGCTTTTCTTCGAGGAAGGTGATCTTGCGTTCCTGGGTGTGCTCTTGGGCTTTGGTTTGGCGACCGTTGTCGAAGGCGCGGTGGCCGTTCTCGAAGAACTCCTGCTGCCAGCGATAGAAGACAGTGGTGTTCAGGCCGAACTCATCGCAAAGGTCGGAGACAAGTGTTTTCTCAAGGAGATGTCGTTTGAGGATGGCGACTTTCTCCTGAGACGTGAAGTGGCGGCGCTGCTTGGTCATGGTAGATACCTCCGTAAGGGTTTATGCTAACCCAAACGAAGCAATCTTCCAGATTCGACTGAGGCAAAACAGTCGAACATGTTGACCGGCTGTAGCGCCGCGGTCCGGTTTGGCTCAACGGTCCACTAGGCGCATGCTCCGTCCTTGGACGGAAGCCAGTCTTTGGAGCGATGCGCGGCGGCATAGCATAAGGCGGCAGAGGTTTGAAAGCTCAGAACATGGCAAGACGACGGAAACCTACTGCGGAATGGAAGCAGTTCGAGCAAGTGGTTGCTCGAATTGAGGCTGACGCTGGTCCCAAGGGCTTAGTCGTGACTTCTCCGGATCGGATACCGTGTAAGATTACCGGCCGCCTTCGAGAGGTTGATGCGAGTGTGCGAGCGAAAGTGGGAACTTCCACCGTTTTGATCACTATTGAGTGCCGAAAGCGACGAGCCAAACAAGATGTAACTTGGATTGAGCAACTGGCCGCGAAGAAGGCCAATATTGGGGCGGCTCGTACCATCGCTGTATCTTCGACGGGGTTCTCCGCGGAAGCAGAAATGGTGGCACGTCACTATGGGATTGACCTGCGAAATCTGTCTGAGGTGTCGGTAGCCGAGATTAACCGCTTGATGAGATTGGATTTCGTCCTGTTTACTCACAAAAGATGCGCGATCGCGGATGTTGGTATCCGCTTGTTTCGATCTCTGGAATGGACATTGCCAAATCAACACAATGATGTTGATTTCTTCCTGCCACGAAGTACGGCGGTGAATTCTCCTTTATTCAGGAATGTGGATACAGATGCCTGTTGGTCTCTCAATGACTTATGGCTCGAGTTGCAGAACGTGACCAACCCGTTTGCCGAGGTCGAAAAAGGTGCGAAGCCTGTAATCAAGACCGCCTGCTTTCCGTATCCCGGAAACGTCACCGTGGAGACTCCACAGGGACCGAAGAGAATTGGAGACGTCCTGCTTAGCGTTGCGCTAGCTTTGGAAGTTGAGCAGGTCGACTTCGATTGCGCTAAGAAGTTTGAATACGAGAGCATGGACGGCGATACTCTTCAACGGATAGAATTCGCATCCCGTGAACCTGGGATGGAAGATTGGCGCATTTCGCTTCAGATGCCAAAAGATGCCACGAACGTGGAGCAACTTCGAACTCGCCTTGATCAGCCTAATCGCGAGCGTTGAAACTGAGTTGGATGGCTGGAAAGGCCAGCCTCGCTGTGGTTCCTGGGACAATGGGAACATAATTCAAAACTCTTGCCGTATGTCTCCACTCGCACAAGAGACAATGTCGGGCATTGCCCCCGGCCGAGTTGAAGGAGTGACCACGATGCTTACTGCTCAACAAGTCATTGAAAAACTGAACTTGCAGTCGCTGCCGGGTGAAGGGGGATTCTTTGTCGAGACGTATCGTTCTCCACAGGTCATTCCTGCTGTTCTGCCCGCCGGCTACACCGGCGACCGCCATCTGAGTACGGCCATTTACTACTTGCTCACTCCAGGAACTTGCTCGGCCTTGCACCAACTGCCTGGGGATGAGGTGTATCACTTTTATGCCGGAGACCCCGTCGAAATGCTTCAGTTGAAACCGGATGGGACCGGCGAGGTTATCCTGATCGGTCCCGACATTCTCGGAGGAATGCGACCCCAGGTCGTCGTTCACGGAGGTGCCTGGCAAGGGTCTCGGCTCTCTCCGGGGGGTAAATTCGCCCTGCTGGGGGCGACGATGTCGCCAGGGTTTGAGTTTGCCGACTACAGAGGCGCTCGGCGCCAGGAACTAACCTCGCAGTATCCCCAGTTCGCGGCACTCATTGCAGCTTTGACCGGCGTTTCGTAATGACCGTTGGCCGTGCCGCGATTCCACAATAGAATAGAGGTTCGTTGTCCGCCCCAGCGAAGGGGCGGGGGCCAACTCGGGAAACTGGTCCCGGAAACAGCGAAGATAATTTAGGAGCGATCATGTTCAGAGAAAAAATAAAAGTTTTGGACTGCACAATCCGCGACGGCGGGTTGATGAACAATCACCGTTTTGAGCCGCGCTTTGTGAAGGCGGTTTATACGGCGCTGTCGGAAGCGGGGATTGATTACATGGAGATCGGATATAAAAATTCCAGATCTCTGTTTTCCGCCGCTGACTTCGGGCCGTGGAAGTTCTGCGACGACGACGATATCCGGAAAATCATCGACGGCCTCCCGTCCAAGACAAAAATTTCGGTCATGGTGGACGTCGACCGCGTGAATCTCGACGACGTGAAACCCAAGAAAGAAAGTCCGGTCGACATGATCCGCGTCGCGTCCTACGTGAAGGATATCGACAAGGCGATTCATCTTGCGAACCACTGCGCCGATAAAGGATACGAAACCACGGTCAACATCATGGCGATTTCGCGGGCGCTTGACAACGAGCTTACCGAGTGTCTCCATCAGCTCGAGTCCGAATGCAAAGCCCAGGTGATCTACATCGTGGACAGTAACGGCGCGCTTTATCAGGAGACGACCGAGTATCTCATCAAGAAAGCCCGCGAGATCGTGAAGTCGAAGGAAATCGGGTTTCACGCCCACAATAACCAGCAATTGGCGTTCGGTAACACGATCGAGGCGGTGATCCATGGCGCGAATTTCCTCGACGGCACCGTTTACGGCCTCGGGCGCGCGGCCGGCAATTGCCCGACGGAACTTCTGCTCGGCTTCCTGAAAAATCCCAAGTACGACATCCGGCCGGTGCTCGATCTCATTTCGCGGGAATTTATTCCTCTGCGTGAGAAATTGGAGTGGGGCTATGTCATTCCTTACGCGATCGTGGGGATATTAGACGAACATCCGCGCGCGGCCATGGCCCTCCGGAAGACCGAAAACAAGGAAAACTACCGCGAGTTCTGGGAAACGCTGATCGGCCAGGACGTGGAATAAGTGGACGTTGCGGCGTTGCGCTCCAACACGCTAACCAGGAACGGGAAGTCCCGGCAGCGAAAGGCGGCCTGGGCCAGGAGGCGGCTATCGAGGACACGCAGAGTGTAATCGGTGCCGTCGGCCACGGCCGGGAGGGACAGATAGGAAGGTGAAGGCAAGAGACCTTTGAGGTTGCCACCTGTGATGTTGGTGAGTTCGCCCAGGGTGTCGTGAATCTGTTCCTTGGTGATGGCCTCAAGCTCTTCTCTAAACATGATGGCGGCTGCCAAGCGCACCAACGCGACCGGGCAATCCAGGAGCAACGCTCCCTGCCAGGCCCCGGTGATATGTACGCAGCCTGTAAGCGTATCGACGGGACCGACAGGCGTGGCCGGCCGAACACCAGACTCTATTTCAAGTCCCAGGACGGTTGCCCAGATGCTTTCCGTCAGTTTGCCGATCTCCGATTCGTCAATGTTCATGATTTCTCTTCCTATGCTCTGTCCTTGCCTAGTTGATAGCAGCCGGACCGGTCGAAGGCCAGGCGTTCGAAGGAGTCGTCAAGGTTAAAAGTGGTTTCGGCCCCGCCCAGAAATAAGTAACCGTCGGGCCGCAGTATCTGCCGTATCTTGTGCAGGATGGTTTTCTTGGTCGGCACATCGAAGTAAATAAGGACGTTCCGCAAGAACACGACGTCCAGGGAAAGCCGCCCCAGCCCGATTTCGAGCAGGTTCAACTGGCGAAACTCCACAAGGCGGCGGATTTCTTCCTTGAGCTGCCAATCGGTCCCCTGTCGTTGAAAGTACTTCAGCAACAAGGGCGCGGGCAAACCGCGATTGACCTCCAACTGGCTGTAGCTTCCCTGACGGCCGCGAGCGAGGACGTCGCTGGACAGGTCCGTGGCGAGAATGTGGATGGGCCAGTCTGCAAAGCCGGCGAAGTGCTCGCGCAGGATCATGGCAATGGTGAAAGGTTCCTGGCCGGTCGAGCAGGCGCCGCACCAGATGTTCAACTTCCGCTCGCCGGCGCGGCGCCGGAAAAGATCGGGAAGCACTACCTTGCGCAGCGCTTCGAACGGGTGGACATCGCGAAAGAAAGATGTTTCGTTGGTGGTCATCGCCTCGACCACCTTCTGGTGCAGGCCGTTGACCGTGGGCGTGCGCAGCCGGGACACCAGGTCGGCAATCGAAGGAAAGCCCTCGCGGCGGGCCAGGGGCTGCAGGCGCGACTCGACGAGGTAGCTCTTCTCGTTCTCCAGCACGATCGCGGAGCGTTTCTGCACCAGGTCGCGTATGAAGTCGAAGTCCGCTGAGTCTATAGGCACTGTTGTCTCCTAGTCGGCCGACATGATGGTGAGTCGCTCGCGAACCACCTGCATGAGTTCCAGATAATTGTTCTCGGTCAGGCCCAGATGTTCCAGTGCAAGGCCTGGCGTGTAAGACGCTGCTGTTTGTTCACGGCCCTTGCTGGCGCTGCGGGCTGGTGTTTGTGCCTCCAGGCCATGCGCCACCATGCTGGCGCTGCGGGCTGGTGTTTGTGCCTCCAGGCCATGCGCCACCATGTTGGCCAGGTGAGTCACGTAGCCGATCACATCCTCGCAATCCTCTGGGTTGTGATGGTAGGTAATGCCTTTGACTATGATTTCCGGCAAACCCCAGTGCTGGGCAACTACGCCGCCCACTTCGCCGTGATGCAGGGATAGGATCTCGATTTCCGCCTGAAAAGCGGCCTGCTTCCCTTCCCTGGCGGCTCGTTCCAGCAAGCAGAGGGTTTCCGGGCTTAGGAAGTGACCCAGCACGAATTTGCCGATGTCGTGGAGCAGAGCGGCGGTAAAAGCGAGCGGCGACAAGCGTTCCGGGGAATAGCTCTTGGTCGCCTCGGCCGCCAGGGCGGCTGTCAGGGAATGTCTCCAGAATTCTGCTCCTGACAGATTGTAGCCGGGAATTATTTTCCCCATCAGAGGCTGGACGCAAGCATTGGTCACCAGGCCCGATATGATTTCGGTCCCCAGACGGATGACGGCGCCCTTGACGGTGCCAATTGGCCGGCCGGGGGAGCTGAAGACCGAGTTCGCCACGCGGAGCAACTTGATGGTCAATACCGGGTCGCATTCGATGACCTGCACGATCTCACCAAGGTCCGTGTCGTTGCTGGCGACCAGACTCGCCAGCCGCACGGCCGATTGCGGCAACGGCGGCAGCTTGTAAGCGCTATGCACCAGGGCATCGTGATCGATCATCAACATGCGTTAATCCTTCCGCCTGACGCACGCTTCGGGCTTGTGAGCCGCCGGGTTTACCCCGGCGGGAGCGGCGGGTGCCTGTCGGCGGGGGTCAACCCCGCCGCTCGAGCGGCCTTTGCGCACCCGCCAGATGATCTCGTCTGCCAGGTCGTTCAGAGGGAGTATCCGATCCGCCAACCCGGCCCTGGCGACGAACCCAGGCATGCCCCAGACCACGCTGGTCGCCTCGTCCTGGACGAGGATCTGACCCCCGGTCTCTCGTATGCGTTCGCAGCCGCGCAGCCCATCCTGCCCCATGCCGGTCATCACGACGGCGAGACTGCCGGCCCCGTAAACCTCGGCCACGGATCGAAAAAGCACATCGACGGCCGGCCGGCAGGAGTTCTCGGGCGGTCCCTGGTGTGTCTGGATCCGGACTGCCCGTCCGTCGTGCCTGACGACCATGTGATAGTCGCCCGGCGCCACGTAGATATGGCCCCGGCGAACCTCCTCTCCGGGAATCGCTTCGCTGACCTTGAGGGCCGAAAGGGATGACAGGCGTTCGGCCAGCAGCCGGGTAAAGACAGGTGGCATGTGCTGCACAACCACGACAGGGACCGGAAAATCGGCGGGCAACGCCGGCAGCAATGCGGTCAGGGCATTCGGCCCGCCGGTGGAGACGCCGGCCGCCACGACTTGCAAAGTCGCGGCCGGCGCCAGGACTTTCGGGGGCGGCTTCAGGTAAGTGAAACTGTCGCCCGGACGCAACGGCAAGTTGTCGCTGCGCGAGACACGACTGCACCAGAGCTTGATTTTCGGTATCAGTTGCTCGCGAATGGACTGCAGGGCCGCAGCCACGCTGCCGACGTTGGCCGGCTTGGTTACGTAGTCGTTGGCGCCGAGGCGCAGGGCGTCGATGGTGGTTTCCGCCCCCCGCTGCGTGACCGTGCTGAACATGATTACCGGCAGGAGGGGATAATGCTTGCGGATGGCGGCCAATGTTTCCAGGCCGTCCATCTCGGGCATTTCCACGTCCAGCGTCACCAGGTCGGGATTGACCTGGGGAATCTTGGCCATGGCGATGCGGCCGTTGGCGGCGGTCCCCGCGATCTCCAGCGCGGCATCCGTACAGAGAGCGTCGCTCACCATGCGCCGAACAACCACGGCATCGTCAACGATCAGCACACGAATCTTGTTCATGGGGTCAACACTCACCATCAGCCTCGCTCACGCTTCGGGCTATTGTTACATTAACCCGAAGCGTGAGCGAGGGAAATTGAATCCCTAAATTCACACCAAGGTTTCAGGGCTTCAGCCACAGCCGCGGCCGAGAGGAGCCGCTCCGCCGGGTTCTTCGCCTGCATTTTCTCGATTACCCGGACCAGCCCTTCGGGCACACTGGGATTGAGTTCTCGAATGGGCGTGGGATTCTTCTCCGCTATGGCGTGGAGCAATCCCGACATGGTTTCGGTCACAAACGGGAGTTGGCCTGTGCAAAGGGTGTAGAGCACGCTCCCCAGACTGAAAAGGTCGGACGCCGGGGTGAGCGGTTTGCCGTCGACCTGTTCCGGCGACATGAAGTTGGGAGTGCCTATCAGCAATCCCTGTTGCGAAAGGCGGAAATCCTGGTCCATGGCCCTGACCAGACCGAAATCGGTGACACAAACACGTTGGCTGCCTTGTTCGAGAAGGATGTTGCCGGGCTTGACGTCACGGTGAACGAGGTGCAGGTCATGAGCGGCGCCCAGTCCCAGGGCAGTCTGGCGGCCGATGCGCGCGATTTCGGAGGTCGTGAAGTTCCTTCTGTCATCCAGGCACTCCTGGAGCGAACTGCCGTGTACGTATTCCATGACCAGAACAGGGACGCCGTCGAGCTGGCTGACGGCAAAGATGGCCACGACGTTTTCATGACGGATAGCGGCGGCCGAGCGGGCTTCCAGGGCAAAGCGCTGCTGGGCCGTTTCACTGCCGGCCATTTCCGGGGTCAAGAGCTTGATGGCCACGTGCCGGGCCAGGCCAGGGTCAAAGGCCTTGACCACGATCCCCATGGAACCCCGGCCGATTACTTCCACGACCTCATACTGGAGGATCCGCGATTTGAACCGCGTTTCTTCCTGATTCTCAAGCAAATGTCGAACCAGGGTGGAATACGATAAGGATTGATCGACCGTCCCCGTCAAATCAGCGGTTTCCAGACCCTCGTTCCCAGGCTCCAGCCTGGGAACGAGGGGTTGCTGACTCGGGGCAGTCGCAGCTTCCAGCGAAAACCGGACCAGTTCCTCGCAGCCGCGCGCAGAAGCTGGTCGAAATTGGGGCAGGCGCCTATGTCCACTCTTAGAATGCCCGAGAACTCTTCGATCTTGGGACGGACCGTACCAAGGAAATGCTCCAGCTCAAGTGCCTGAAAACCGAATCGTTGGCAGGCTATTTGCAAAATTCCTTCCATGTAGTAGGGTGGGTGCGGCACCGACCCTGCGGGCTGTTCGAGCTGGGCGAGACGGCTCGTGAAATCCAGAAGAGCGGTTCGATCCGCGAGCGACTTGACCAGCGGCGGCAGAAGCTCGGGATGGTGGTGAAACCGAATCGGCTCGACGATTTCGATCGGCAAGTTCCATCTTTCCAGCAAGGCGGCGCCGACTTCGGCATGATGGATGCCGAGATGGCGCTCTTCCCAGGCGCATTGCTGGCCGGGGAGCAATCCGTCCTGGCCCGTCCAGATGGGGTCGTAGCTGTCCTGGAAGGCTTGCCGAAGCAGGAGCATGCCCACGTCGCGCAGCAAGCTGGCGGTCAGATCTTCATCCGGGTTCGGGGACAGGAGATATTTCGCAAGTTCCCGGGCCATGACGGCCCCTGCCAACGACTCCTTCCAGAACTTGCGTAAGCCGGCGTCCGGCTTGAGGCCCGCCTGCATGGCGGGCAGCGCAAGTCCCATGACCAGGGAGCGCAGACCCCGGTTGCCCACGATGGTCACAGCCTGACGAACGGAAGTCACGGTGTGAGACAGCCCATAGAACACTGAGTTCAGTGCCTTGAGCATCCTGGCGCACAGGCCGGGGTCATGGGCCAGCAATTTGCTGATTTCTTGAACGTCGCAGTCGGCGTTCGCCGTCGTCTGGAAAACCCGTAGAGCCAACGCGGGGGGAGAAGGAATGGACGGATTCTGCAAGATGCGCTCCAGAAGTGCCTCCCGCCCATCGGTGCTCGTGCAAACTTTGACAGGCTCAACCGGTGCTGCCGGTAATAAGCTCGTTCTGGACGACATAGTTTGTCTCCCTTTGGCAGGCACCCTCACCCCAACCCCTCTCCCCCGCAGCGGGGGAGAGGGGCAGGGGTGAGGGGGGTTCCACATCCGGCGTCCGCATCGTCTTGTTGTCTGGACTCTCCCTCTTACGTGGCACTTGGTTCTGGGAGCATCCCCAGCAACTGAAGTTTTTCGCGAATCACGTCGCGCGTGAACGGCTTCATTATGTATGTACTCGTTTGCACCTGCGTCCAGGGCACGGGCGATGTGCGCCATTTCCGTTTCGGTGGTTACCATGACTATCCGCATGCCGTCGTAGGCACGGTCCCCCCGAACTGTTTGCAAGAGTTCGAAGCCGTCCATTTCAGGCATGTTCCAATCGAGCATGGCCAACACCGGGGGATCATTCGCCTGGAGGCGTTCAAACGCTTCCCGCCCGTTGGCCGACTCGGTCACTTCGAACCCGCATTCCCGGAGCATGTCGCCGAGGATGGCCCGCATCGCCCGGGAGTCGTCGATTACCATGGCTCGCACGCGTACCTCCTCGAGTTATGATGCCCTGCCGGCACAACATTCTACCCCCTCACCCCTGCCCCTCTCCCCCGCTGCGGGGGAGAGGGGTTGGGGTGAGGGGATCGACTCGCCAACCGGTTCCTGGACCGTCGGCGTGCCGTTACCAGCCTCGTTGTGGTCGAGCACCGCGCGGATCTTGCGGAGCAAGTGGGCCATCGCGAAAGGCTTCTGGATGAAGTTGACCTCCGCCTCCAGCACGCCCTGATGCACGACGGCGTCGTCGAGATAGCCCGATATGAAGAGCACCTTGGCCTCGGGGTAGAGCGTGGTGAACTGCTCGGCCAGGATGCGTCCGCCCATCTCCGGCATGATCACATCGGTCAACAGCAGGTCGATCGGTTGTGCGCAGGCCCGTACAACCTCCAGGGCCTCTTTACCGTGGGCCGCTTCCAGAACGGTGTAACCGTTGTCTTCCAGGGTGGAACGCAGCAACTTGCGGACGCATTCCTCGTCCTCCGCGACAAGGACCGTTTCATTTCTGCCCCTTGGCGACGCCGCCTGCTGGGACGGCAGCAGCACGGGGCGCCGGCTCGATGCGCGGCAGGTAGACCTTGAAGGTAGTGCCGAGGCCGACCTCGCTGTAGACGTAGATGAACCCGCCGGACTGCTTGACGATTCCATAAGTGGTGGCCAGGCCTAGCCCCGCGCCCTTGCCAGCTTTCTTCGTGGTGAAGAAGGGTTCAAAAATGTGCGTCTTCGTCTCATTGTCCATGCCGCAGCCAGTGTCGCTCATTGCCAGCAATACGTAACGGCCTGGCTTCGCTTCCGGGTGTGTCCGAGCGCTATCCTGGTCAATTTCGGCGTTGGTGGTTTCAATGGTGAGACAGCCCCCGTTGGGCATGGCGTCGCGGGTGTTGACTGCCAGGTTGATCAGCACCTGTTCGATCTGGCCGGGGTCCACCTTCACGCGCCCCAGATCGGGGCTTAAAGAGGTAACGAGCTTGATGTCCTCGCCGATCAGGCGGTCCAGGAGCCTCTGAAAATCGGTTACGAGGTCGTTGAGATTGAGCACGCGGGGCTGGAGGACTTGCTGGCGGCTGAAGGCCAGAAGCTGACGCGTGAGGTTCGCCGCCTTGTTCCCAGCCTTGATGACTTCCTGAAGGCGGAGGCAAGCGCGGTAGTCGGCGCGGAGGTCCTGGAACAGGGACTCGGCGTGGCCGTTGATGACGGTCAAAAGATTGTTGAAGTCGTGGGCGACCTCCCCGGCCAGGCGGCTGGCGGCTTCCATCTTCTGGGTCTGCTGCAGCCACGTCGCCAGGATGCCGTCTGGGGCTTGGTCGAGCATCGTCCTGGCCACGGCATCCTCCATGACTGTGTGCTTTTCACTTGGGAGAAGATGATTGCTGTTCATGTGTCACCCCTGCGGTCAGAGGTCAGAAGGCAGTAAGCAGTAAGCAGTGGGCAGTAAGCAGTGGGCAGTAAGCAGTAAGCTCACGTTGCCTCATCACTGACCACTGACTTCCGACCACTGCCTACTGCTTTCTGCCTACTGCTCAGAGGTCAGCAAGCGTTTGGTTTCGCGGCTGACTTCTGATCTCCGACCTCTGACCTCTGACTTCTGACCTCTGACTTCTCTCCTGAGGGCCACACTGCCGTTCCGTTAGCGGCGGCTCAGGACGGCGACCTCGGCTTTGTCCGTGGCGTGGGCACGCCCGTTCCCGTTCCTGGGAGCAAAAGCGGCCCTGACAGGACTGGTGGCCATTCGCTTGGTGGGGGTTACAGGGCTGGCTGCCGTTTCCGAATGGCCGCCCTCGATCTGAAACTGGCCGACCAGCTGTTGCAATTCGCCGGCCATGCGCGCGAGCTCTTGCGCGGCCTTGTGGCTGCTGCCGGCGCCTTCCGAAGTGTTCTTGGCGGTCGTGGCCACCGACGCGATGTTCTGGGCGATCTCCGCGGTCCCCTTCGACGCTTCCGCCACGTTACGGCTGATCTCGTTGGTCGTCGCCGTTTGCTCTTCCACGGCACTGGCAATGGTGTTGGATATGTCGTTGATCTGGTGGATCACCTTGCTGATCTCGCCGATGGCGTCCACGGCGCCTTTGGTGTCGCCCTGGATGGCCTCGATCTTCTGGCTGATGTCCTCGGTCGCCTTGGCAGTTTCCTTGGCCAGTTCCTTGACCTCGTTGGCGACGACGGCAAAACCCTTGCCCGCCTCGCCGGCGCGAGCCGCCTCGATCGTGGCGTTCAGGGCCAGGAGGTTGGTCTGTTGCGCGATCGACGTGATGACCTTGATCACCTGGCCGATCTCCGCGCTGGAACTCCCGAGCTTGGTGATCGTGGCGTTGGTTGCTTCAGCGACCTTGACGGCATTGGTCGCGACCCGAGCCGAGTCCGTGGCGTTCTTGGCAATCTCCTTGATGCTCGCGGACATTTCCTCGACGCCCGTGGCCACGGTCTGCACGTTTTTGGAGACCTGTTCGGCAGCCGCCGAGACCACGTTGGATTGGGCGGACCGTCTCCTCGGAGTTGGCGCTCATCTGGGTGCTGACCGAGGATAATTCCTCCGACGAGCTGGCGAGGGCACTGGCGTTCTGAGCGATGCTGGAGATGCTGGTTCCCAGGGTTGTGAGCAGTTGGCCGAGGGCATCGCCCATTTGGCCGATGGGGTCCTGACCCGTGACGGTTACGCTCTGCGTCAGGTCGCCCTTGGCCGCGGCATCGACCACCGGCAGCATCGTATCCACCTTGTTCTTCAAGTCTTCCTGCGCCTGGTCGGCTTCCTTCAGCCGGGTGACGGTGTCGTTGAGGGCTTGTGCCATCCGGCCTAGTTCATCCTTGGTGTTCAGATCGAGGCGTTTGCTGAAGTTGCGCGCCTGGATCGCATCAAACACGGCAATGGTCTGGGCGAGTGGTTTGGCGATCATGCGCGCGATCAACCAACCCAAACCGAGACCAAAAAGAGTGCCCACGCCAATGACAATGAAACTAATCATTCGGCTGCTGGCGTACTTTTCCTGCGACGTTTCGTATTTATTCTTGGCCACCTCCGACTTGGCGTCGATAGTGTCATTAATGGACTTGGAAACCTTTGCCAAGTAAGGAACCAAGTTATTCGCCTCTTTACGAGCTTGTTCGAGGTCGCCAGCCAGCATCGGCTTTGTGACCTTCTCGCTCGCATTTGGTAATACTCCTTTTCGGCCTCTTTGAAGCTCTTGAAGACTGCTTTGACTTTGTCCGAGCGAAGCGAGCGTTCGACCTTGTCCGCGTATTCGGCATTCTCGTGGACGAGTTTCTCGTTTTCGTCCAGCATCGTCTGCGTCACTTTTTTGTCGTTCTCGGCCAAAGCTCGCCACATGTTACCGCGTTGCCTGTTCATGTTGTCCTGGATGATTGCCAGGTCCTGGGCGGGAAGCATCTGAATTGTGTAGATGTTCTCGATGTTTTCATTGGCAGTGCCAAGGCTGCTGATGCCTAGCCAGCCAACGCCGCCCAGGAGCAAAGCCATGAGAGCGAATCCAGCGATCAGTTTGACGGAAACCTTCAGGTTTTTGAACCAAGTCATGAGAGCAATTCTCCGGTTGAAAAAGGACAATGCCGGGCGTTCGAGTCATGTCTGGGTAACTCGGCACGGCGTAATCTAAGGGACTGTAAAACAATAAGTCCGCACTATCGGGTGTGGCATGTTTGGGTGCCATGCCCACGGCCTTGCGTGGGCATGTTCGATGAGCTATCCATGCCCACGCAAAGCCGTGGGCATGGCACCCTCTGCCACCAAACTGCGGACTTGTTTCTTTACAGTCGCTAATGCCCCCCAAGGCGCTGTGCCCGATGGGAAGCGTCAACATTTACGAGCCTCTCACCCCAACCCCTCTCCCCCGCAGCGGGGGAGAGGAGTGAGGGGGAGGACTTCGGAGGTTTTAGCCCCGAATGCCGCATCAGGACACGGCGCCGAGCTGCACAACCCGTTCGGTGTTCAGCGTCAGCAGCAGCCGGTCCTTCAATTTGTAAGTGCCGCGAATCAACTCGCGGGCAACTCCAGACAACGTCTCCGGGGCTGTCTCGAAAACGTCTTCCTGTACCTCTTGCACGTCGCCGATTTCGTCCACCAGCAGGCTGAGCGGACCGTCCGGCGTCTTGACCACGACGTTCATGGGCAGACGATCGGCTGCCCGGTCATCAAGCTCCAGCCGGCGCCGGAGGTCCAGGGCCGTGATGATCTGGCCCCGGAGATTGATCAGCCCCTGGAAGACCCTGCGGTGCCAGCGGCACGCGGGTGATCGGCTGGTAGCGAATCACCTCTTGCACCTTTTCCACCTCGACCCCAAAAAAGAGCCGGTCCACGTAAAACGTGCAGAATTGGCGTTTTTCCAGTCATCTTTTGGTTCCTCTGTTAAGATCAATCACGAAAACACGAAAATGAAGGATGAACCGGATGAAGTGACTTGTCAGTCATCCTTCATCGATCAAGCCAGCCTTCATCTGTCTTCGTTCATCCTTCATCCTTCATCCTTCATCCTTTTCCATTTCATCCCACTGCCATCGCTTGCTCAAAGAAGGCCGGCTCTTCCTTGCGAAGTATCGCGGGCAAATCGACCAAATCGGTTACGTGCCCCTGGATCACCGCCGAGCCGAGCAGCCCGTCGCGTTTGGTGGTGCGTTTTACGTCCAGCGTTGCTTCAACGATGTCGAGGATGCGGCCCACGACGAAGCCGGCGCTTCGATCCCCGTCCGTTTGAACGACGACCTGCAAGGTTTGCTGGTCTGCGGTCTTGTTCGTCGCCGCAGTGCAAAACGTTCTCCAGGCGAATGAGCGGCAAAATATGGTCGCGGTATTGCACAACCTCGCGATCGTCCGCCCACTCCACGCTGGCTGCCGGGATTTCCTCCAGCCGTGCCACCAGGCCAGAGCGGGATGGCCATGCGGCGGCTTTTGCCAAGTTGAAACAGCAGGTACGTCTGCACGGTTGCCGTCCCTTGCTCGACCTTCTCTTCCTTGTCGGCCAGATTGTGATCGCGAACCTCCGTGACCACTCCGGCATGCTGGGCAATACCGAGCACGTCCAGAATGAGAGCAACCCGGCCGTCGCCCATGATGGTGGCGCCGGCAAACACCGCTGATCCCCTTGAGCTGTTTGCCGAGCGGCTTGACGACGATCTCTTCCGTGTCGTTGATCTGATCGACGACCAGGCCGAACTGGCGGTCGTCCGCCTGGAGCACCACAATGTTGAAAATGTCCTGTTCGGGAGCTTTGCTGGAGTCTTCAATTTCCAATTCGCGGTTCAGGTAGACCAGCGGCAACAGATTGCCGCGCAGGCGATAGACGGGAGCGCCGTGAATCATCTCGATGCCCTTGCGCGCCTGCTCGCCTTCCAGGCGCACCAGTTCCAGCAGGCTGACCTGCGGAATGGCATAGCGGTCGCCGCCGCTGGTCACGATCAGGGCCGGAATGATGGCCAGGGTGAGGGGAATCTTGATCTTCAGCGTGGTGCCCTGGCCCGGCTGGCTATGCACGTCCACCGTGCCGCCGATCTTCTCGATGTTGGTTTTGACGACATCCATGCCGACGCCGCGACCCGAGACGTTGGTGACGCTGCTCCGCCGTGGAGAAGCCGGGCAGGAAGATCAGGTTGAGTATTTCCCGTTCGCTCATGCGCGCCGCCTGGTCGCGGCTGATCACGCCGCGCTGCATGGCCTTCTGCTTGATGCGTTCCGGGTTGATGCCGGCACCGTCGTCGGAGATCTCGATGTTGACCTGGCCGCCCTCATGATAGGCCCGCATGAACAGCCGGCCTTCTGCCGGCTTGCCCTGGGCCTGACGGACCTCGGGCTTCTCGATGCCGTGGTCCACGGCGTTGCGCACGATGTGCGTCAGCGGATCCTTGATGGCCTCGATGATGGTCTTGTCGAGTTCGGTGTCCTTGCCTTCCATCTCGATGCGCACCTGCTTGCCGGCAGGCGGTGGCCAGGTCGCGGACCACGCCGTGGAAAGCGGTTCCAGACGTTGCCGATCGGCTGCATGCGCGTCTTCATGACCCCTTCCTGGAGTTCCGTGGTGATCAGGTTCAACCGTTGCGTCGTGCCCAGGAACGTGGTGTCCTTTTCCGCGCCTGCGAATTGCAGGATCTGATTGCGGGCCAGGACCAGTTCGCCGACCAGGTTCATCAGCTTGTCGAGCAAGCCGACATCCACGCGGATGTTGCCTTCGGCAACGGCCGTGGCACGCGCTTCCTGTTGCGACACCAGGGCTTGCACGACATCATTCGGTTTGGCCACGCCCTGGTCGATGAGGATCTCGCCCAGGTAACGCCCATCGCCGGCATCCTGCTGAGCCAGCGCCTTGTCAAGATCATCACGTTTGAGCAGCCCGGATTCGACCAGGATCTCACCCAGCCGTTTGGTCAGGGCCTGGGCATGCTTGGCCGTGGCTTTGGTTTCGGCCATCTGGGTACGGATATCGTCTTGCTCAGCATCGGCAGACAACGCTGGTTTCGGTGACGATGTATCGGCGGCCCCCTCACCCCTACCCCTCTCCCCCGCAGCGGGGGAGAGGGGCAGGGCCTACGCATTAAAGGTTGCCAGGTCGAGAGAGAAAATAACCATGACGGTCACGGCGTACACTTGTCTGCGTGCCAGGCGAGGCCAAAAATGGCTGATCGTGAAAACCTACTTCCCATGCTGGAAGATGGGCAATATGTTGGGGTCACGGCCCGTCGTGACTCCTGGACCAAGATGCAACTTCATCCTGCCCACTCCTCTCAGGCTCACGGACCTGGCAGACATTTGACGAGGCCGCATTCTATGCCTGCAAAGTGCCAAGAGACAACTGAACATTTTCTACAACCGGAAGAACATACGCTAAGGAGGGTAATCCTTAATGCGTAGGCCCTGGGGAGAGGGGTAGGGGTGAGGGGGGCGCAGAGGCGGGGTACAACTTCGCTGACGCTTCAGGCTCGGTAGGTGCGCCATCCAGCAACCGGCCCAGGGTGTCGATCAGGGCGCTGTAGTCAACGTCTCCTTCCTGACCCGTGCTCTCTATGTTGGCGAGAATCGTCCGGACCGCATCGACCACGGCCAGGAGAGCGCTGGTAATCTCGGGGTTAAGGAGGAATAAACCGTCACGCAGGCGGCTGAGTAAATTCTCTCCGCGATGCGTCAGGGCCTCGAGTTTGCCGAAACCAAAGAAGCCGCAGGTGCCCTTGATGGTGTGAATCGTGCGGAAAATGCTGGAAAGGCGCTCCCGATTCCGGGGGTCCTTTTCCAGCACGACCAGATCGCGGTCAAGCTGATCCAGGTTTTCGTAGCTTTCAACAAGGAATTCCTTGACCAGGTCGTTGTTCTCCGAGAGTAGTGCTCATCTTTCTGTCCTCCAAATTAGTTGCCGGGCTTGCGGCGCAGCAACTGGCCGTTTTTCGGTGCGGTCACCTGACAGCAAAAGTGTCCCTGCGGCAGCGTATAACCCAACCGCAGTTCCGGGGTGCCGCGGGGCAAAACCGTTTCCAGGTCGTGACCGCGCATTACCATGGGGAGTGACATCTGCGCCTTGACGCCCCTGGCATCCAGTTGCGCGATCACCTCGCCCGACAGCACATTCGCGAGTTCCCCAACCATATCCCCCATGTCGGGGCTGCCGAAGGGGATATCGAAGCCCACGAATTTCTCTGCCATCCTTGGGGCAGTTTCCTCGGGCAATACCAGGGCCAGCGTCCAGGTCGGCGTGCCTACGAAAGAGATGATGCCCACCACGCAGGCACAGACCGCTTGCGCGTCGCCCTCGGCCGCTCTGGCCGGGCTTTCGCCGAAAATGGCCGAAAAGGTACTGGCGACGGCTTGTTCCACCGCCTCGGTAATCGCCGGCGGCAGTTGTTCGTTGGCAGCAATGGCTGGCATGGGTTTTCCAAATAAGTCAATGGGTGTCGGGGATCGTTACCAGTATCAGGGACGTCTCAACTGAACAGCTTGTTGAAGAAACCGCCGGCGGCCTGCGGCTGTGCTTGCTGCTGCCTTTCGCGTCTGGCCTTGCGCACCTGGATCAGTTCCGCTTTCTGGATCGGCTTCTTCAGCTTGAACTTCAGTTCTTCGACCGTGAAGGGCTTGCTGATGAACGTGTCCGCGCCGGCTTCATCCAGAGCTTCCTGGACCTTGCCCATGGTCTTCTCGCTGGTGACCATCACCAGGGGAATCGCGTCTTCGTCGGCAATCCGCTCTTGCTTGCGCACCTCCTTGACAAAGTCGACACCGGTCATGTTGGGCATATTCCAATCAACGAAGGCGATGTCGATTTCGTTGTCTTTCATTTTGTCGAGAGCGACTTGACCGTCCTCGGCCTCGACAAACTCGAACTCGGCCAGTTTGGTCTCGTTCAGCGATTTCATGACCATCTTCCGCATGATGCCGGAATCGTCTATCACGAGAGCTTTCAGTTTCATGGTTTCTTTCTCTTGTGCTTCTCAGCGATACTTAGACAACCGGCAAACGCTACCCAATTTGCCGGGGCCCTTACAAGTCATTGTGGGATGTGTAGAGGAGGTATTCTTCCATCTATAGGGGGAAAATCCCTAATAAGAACGCGCACAAGCCGCCCTGTATGACCTATGCGCGGGTTTTACCGAGTTAGGACAAAGTGACAAGTTTCAATAGGAATTGCAAAATTATCGGCTGATCAGCAAATGCTCTACCGGATATGCGCAGCGACGGTATCTCCCACTTCGGTGGTGGACATCCCCATCTTGCCGGCGGACATGGATTTCATCTGGGTGCAGGCGTATCTTATCCCTTTGTCGACGTCCGCCGCCGCTTTGGCTTCGCCGATCTGGTCGAGCAGCATCTGCACGGCGCCGATCGCCGCCAGCGGATTGATCACGTTCTGCCCGGCATATTTGGGCGCGGAGCCGCCGATCGGCTCGAACATCGAAACCCCTTTGGGGTTGATGTTGCCTCCGGCCGCGATCCCCAGCCCGCCCTGGATCATGGCCCCCAGATCGGTAATAATATCGCCGAACATGTTATCGGTCACAATCACGTCGAACCACTCCGGGTTCTTCAGGAACCACATGCAGGTGGCATCAACGTGGGCATACTCTCTTTTGATATCCGGATAATCCTTGGCCCCGATTTCATGAAAAGCCCTCTCCCACAGTTCAAAAGCATAGGTAAGCACATTGGTCTTGCCGACCAGGGTCAACTGTTTCCTTTTCCCCCTCTTTCTGCAGTATTCGAAGGCGTAGCGCAGGCAGCGTTCCACTCCTTTGCGGGTATTGACCGATACCTGGGTGGCGATCTCGTCCGGAGTCCCTTTTCTTAAATAGCCGCCGGTGCTAGCGTACAGCCCTTCTGTATTTTCTCTAACCACAACGAAATTGATCTCATCCGGCCCCTTATCCTTGATAGGAGTATGAACATTAGGGTAAAGGATGACCGGTCGCAAGTTGATATATTGGTCCAGAGCAAAACGGATGCGCAAGAGCACCCCGTGCTCGAGGATCCCGGGTTTAACGTTCGGATCGCCAACGGCGCCAAGGTAAATGGCCGCAAACTCTCTCAGTTTTTCTATGTCCTTATCGCTGACCAGCTCGCCGGTCTGCAAGTATCTTTTCCCTGAAAAATCAAACTCTTCCAACGCATAGTCGAATCTATGCTTCTTGGCTGCCGCTTTCAGAACTTTAATCCCCTCCGCTACAACTTCCGGCCCCGTGCCATCCCCGCCAATCACAGCGATCTTGTGTGTCATAATATTCTCCTTCAAGGATTTTGAGAATTATATCAAAAAACGAGCATGGTTGAGAGAAATGAAAAGGGCACGACAACCAAAGGTTATAGATGGCAAGGCGCCAGTGGTCTAGCAGCAGCACGGTCGAGCGTCTGCCCCTCCCACTGATCGCCGGGATCGGAATGAATGAGGTACTGCGTCGCCACCAGCCGATCAACGGCAGACAACTCGCCGGAATTCCAAATAACGTCGTACAACTCGCGAACGATACGGGCAGCTTCCGACGGGATCATTCAGTCACTCCTGATGTCTTCGCCGAACTGGTGATTAACACAACTGGCGATTGCTTGCAAAGCTTCGTCAGAAGTGTCCACAAGAGCCAGGTCAGACGTCGCTGTCATAAATCTCCTCTCGGGTCAGCCGGCCGAGGATTAGTCCTTCCCAGCGGGGGAGGTCCTTGATTGTCTCTTTTGGGGCGGCGTCCTGGGCCATGTCTTCCGGTAGGCCGGGAACTGCTCCCTTGAACTGGGCGTACCGTTCGCCGAATGCTGTTGGTTTTTCCGCGGGTACGACAATAATTTGCACCTGCGTTCCCTCCGGCAGCGCCGTTGCATTGTTCGGCACGACGACGCCATTATGGACAACACCTTCGAGTTCCATGATACACCTCCCTCGCCGGTTCAAGATTTGCGAATCAAAGTGATTATACATCATCTTTGCAACCACGAGGGCATTATGCAAAAAGGCTCCAGGCCCTTCCCAACGGAATAACCTGGAGTCTTGCTTGTTATCGTAGCCGCGTTCGCCAGAACGCGGGTTTCTCCACCCGCGTTCTGGCGAACGCGGCTACGAGGCATTACTTCTGCGTCACCGTCAGCTCGACCGGCTGGGCAGCGGCGCGGTTGGCCGGGGTGTAATACTCGTAAGCGACCGTGCTCGGCGTCTTGGCCTTGATCGGGTACTTGGGCTTCAGGCTGTACTCGAAGGTCTGGACGTCGCCCGGTTTGATGTCGCCGATGTACAGGGTCACCTGCCGGGCCGTGACCGTGAACTTCTGAATCTTCTTGCCGACCATCTCGGCGAAGTCGCCGGAATCGATGGTGAAGCCCGGAGGAATCCCCAGGTCCACGATGACCATGTAAGTGGGCACGTCGCCCTGGTACTTCAGCGTGGCTTTCGCCCGCAAGAGATCGGCGGTGGTCAGGTTGGTGCGATCGTACTCAACCGCCACGTCGATCACCGGCTTCTTAGGCTCGACCGGTTTGTGCGGCTCGTAGTAGCGGCCCACGACCTGATACATCAGGTTCGTTTCGCCGTTGACGACAAGTTCCACCTCATTCTGGCCGATCTTGACGTCCTTGATGTCGAAGAGCTGCATCACGTCGGCATTCTCTTCGGTGACCTCGCCCTTGTTTACTTCCTTGCCGTTGACAAGGACTTTGAACTCTGCCTTGCCCACTTGCTTGTTGCCGCCCATGCCGGCTACCAGGGCCTTCAGCGATAGAATGGTCGCCGAGGTGCTGCCCCAGGTGCCGTGCGGGTCCTTCGCTTTCACCAGGTACATCAACGACTTGTTGACGCTGTTGGTGAACTGGCCGCTCTTCATCATGGCCAGAGCAGCCAGGGCCGTGGCCTCGATGGTGACGCTGTCGCCGCGGGCGTAGCTCAGCGACTGGCCGCCGGCCACCGGGAAGGAGCACGCCTTCCACTCGGGCTTGTCCTTCTGGAGCGCCTCCAGCTTCTTGAGGACTGCATGGGTCGAGTCGTCCTTGGCATCGTAAGCGGCCAGGGCGTTGGCGGCCAGGGCCAGAACGTAAGCGTTGCCTTTGGCGTCATCCACGTGCTTGCGGATGTACTCGATCGATTTGTCGAGTTCCTTCGTCCGCAGGCCGCTGTCCAGAAGCGACCAGGTCACGTAGCTGGTCAACAGCAACTTGGCATCGCCCATGGCGGTGATCGTCTCGCCGTGGGTGGCGCCGATGTTGGACCAGGTGCCATTGTTCTTGTCTTGCTGGCTCATGAGCCACTTCTGCGTCCGCTCGATGACGCCCTTGTCGATCGGGTAGACCTTGGACATGTCGTTAAACTCTTGCAGGCCGTAGGCGCTGAGCCAGACCAGGGGCGGGCCGCTGCCCCACCAGTCGAAGCCGCCGCCGGGCCGCTCGAAAGTCAACAGTTTTTGGTAGCCGACGTTGAGGTACTGTTCGGACTTCATCAGGAGCTGAGGATTGGCCACACGGGCCTTCTTCACGTAATCCACGACCAGAATGTTCGGGTACGCGGATGACGAGGTTTGCTCCATTCAGCCACCCGGCAGGCGTAACATTCCCTCCGTACCCTCCAGGACCTGGCTGAAGACCCCTGGGTAGAGTTTCACCAGCAGCTTGTACGAGTCGGGAATGGCGTCTTCCGGGATCGTGATCGTCTGGGCCACTTTGCCGGTCAGCCGATCGGAGACAACTTGCTCGACCTTGCTGCCGTCGGGAACGATTTCCAGCGAACGCTTGACGGCGTCCGACATCTTCGAGCCGAAGGCCTTGACCTCCAACGGGTGGAAGCCGATCTTCTTGGCCTTGATGCGGAATTTGACCGCGGTGACATCGCCGGGTTTGACGTCGAGGGAACGGACCAGCCCCGCATTGAATTGCAGAAAGTCGATTGGGCTGTCGATCAGCTCGAACCAGTCGGCTTTCTGCAATTCAATTTTGACGGTCTGCGGTTCTTTGAGGTAGTTGTAGACCGCCACCGGGAAAGCGACCTCGTCGTTTTGGGTGAGGCAGACCGGCAGGTCGAGATCGACGAAGAAGTCCTGGAAGACGCGGAGCGGCGCCTCCACGCCGCCGAGGGCGCCTCCCTTGGAAGAGGCCGAGGCGCTCGAGCGCCAGGTAGTGATGGAGTCGGCGAAGTCAACCAGCAACTCCGCCTGGCCCTTGTCATTGGTGATGAGGGCCGGTCTCCAGAGCATGGTTTCCGGGAAGTACTCACGAACGCGAAGAGAAGGCGCTGCTCCGCCATCCTTCTTGACGTCGCCGTCCGACTTGGCTGCCAAGTTTTTCTTCCAGCCTTGTTGCATCCGCCATGGGAGCACCTGCGGTGGGCACGGGGGGGGCTGCACCAGGCATGGCCATGCGCCCTCCTCCAAAGCCTCCTCCCATCCCATCCTTCATTGCACGCAGCCTTCCATCTCTGCGATTGAGCATGTCACCCCTAGCCAACAGATGGTTCTGGTGCGACTCATCGAGCCACCACCACTGGGCGAACTGTGCCTGGTTGGGAGGCAACATTTTCACATCATCTGCGGTCCCGAACTTCCCATCCGGGCCGGCCGAAACCAGTTCGTGGAAATCGAAGACGGGCCAGCCGGTCTGGTTCTCGCGTTTCTTATCGAGCTTGACCAGCTTGATTGGTTGGCCCCAGCTATCCTTGAGGTAGAGGGCATCCAGCTTTTGGTTCTTGGCGGCGTCCGCCAGCACAGTCTCGGGCAGATTCCACTTGCCGTCCTTGAGCCATTTGGCCTGATTGGCCTGCGTGTAATTGGCGAGCGTCCAGGTTAATGTCTGCATGTGGAACAAAGTAATCATTCGGGCCAGCCGGTCGGGGCTGAAGTCCTTTTCCAGCTTGCCAAGCTCCTCGAGCGTCCACTTCTTGCCGAGAGGATCGGTCAGGGCCTGGGCGCTGTACTAGTTGGGCCTTGACCAACTCCTCGAGCAGGCCGGCTTTGAACTCCCAGCGCTTGGCTGTCTTGTCGTACTTAAGCACGGCTTGTTGTTGACGGCGTAGTTGTATATCGCCAAGCCGATCTGCTGGACCTGTCCCTCGACATTTTGGCGACGGACGATGTCGGGTACAACTTCCCAACGAGCCGGCGGCTTGGGCTTGACCGCAGTCAGTAAGACCTGAGCGATCTGCTGCTTGTCGGCGGCCAGTTCGGGCTGGCGGACCAGGGTATCGATCGTTTCGTTGGGCCGATAGACGACCTGGGCCTGGGGCTTGATCAGCTCTTCTTGCAGGGTGAAGTAAACCTTCTCCAGGCCGGGCTGCATTTCCTGCAAGGCGTAGACAGCTTCATCGACGATAATCACACCCAGGGCGGCCGGCGTCGGCTCTCCCTTGGCGTTCGTCACCTGGAAGCGAATCTTCCCTTCCTTGCCGGGCAGGTACTCGTCCTTGTCCGCCTTGACAGCGATCTTCAGATCGCCGGGCGTATGGACGTAAACGACCCGGCTGTCGCGAATGATGTCTCCGGCGGCGAGCATTTGGTAAGCGTGCAATTCGAGCGTGCCGAAGACGGTCGCCGGCAGGTCGAGGCGCTGCTCGGCCTTGCCGTCTTTCACGTCGAGCCAACGAGTCAAAAGCGTCTGCCCGTTGCGGATAACGTCGAGATAAACGGTGGGCAGGCCGGCCGAGGAGCGGATGTCCACCTTCATGCTCTCGCCACCCTTGTAAATGGCCTTGTCCAGCCGGAGGATGACATTTTCGCCGAGAGGATCGCTGTTGACCTCGGCCGCCGCGTGCGCGACGTTGCCCTTCTGGTCCTTGGCTTCGACGAACATGTCGAACAGGAGTTTGGGCGCCCAGACGGGTTTCGATCCGCCGAGCATTTCCAGATTATGCTGTTCCCACTGGCCCTGGCGGAGCTGGTCGGCCTTGGGAGTGACCTTGAACTCCGCGAGACCTGCCTCATTGGTCTTCAAGGTAGCGAAGGGTTTGCCCTGCGGTTTGTGAGCCGCCGGGTTTACCCCGGCGGGAGCGGCGGCCGCCTGACGGCGGGGGTCAACCCCGCCGCTCGCTGCCGCCGCACCGCCGAGCCAAAGGTTGACGTCGCAAACAGCGGGGCTGCCGTCCGGGTAGATGGCCGCCGCGAAGACACGGTTTTCCATTCCCGGCACCAGCCGCCCGCCTTCCGGTATCAGGCTGACCTTGATCGCCTGATCGCTGACCGGGTAGGTGCGATTGATCGTTTCGGCGTGATCGGCTGTGTCGGTGACTTTCACTTCCAGACGCACCAGGGCGTTGCCTTTCTGGAGCGGCTGGCCGACAAAGTAGTCGGGCAGCTTGATCTCGAACTTGGCATGGCCGTTCTTGTCGGTCGTGCCTTCCCAGGTCTGGAACTCCTTGAACTGCACGTCGAAGGTGCTCGCCGAGACCTTGATCTTGCCCTCGGTCACCGGTTTGCCGTGGAAGTAATTGATCTGCAATTCGCCCTGGACGGTTTCCTTGGGCACGTAATACGACTTGTCCGCCTTGAGTTCGACCTTGAATTTGGGCAGCACGTACCGCTTCACGGCGACGGTCTTGCTGGCTTGTTGTTCTCCCAGGAGCGCACGGACCTGATAGTCGCCCATGTTGACTTCATCGGCGAGTTGGAAGTCGATGGCGGCGATGCCGTACTCCGAGGTGGGGACCGTGCGTTTGAAGACCTTGTTGCCCTTGGCGTCTTCGACCTCGAAGACCAGATCTTTGCCGCCGACCGGCGTCAAATCGAAGGCTTGCAGGGCCAGGGCGCGAATGTGCATCTCCTGGCCGGGTTGGTACAGAGGCTTGTCGGTGACGAGGAGGACTTTCGGGTCGGCCTTGACGCGGACCTCGCGCTCCAGTTTTTCCTCGCCCAGGTCGGAGTGGGTGGCGACTTCAAGCATGTACTGCCCCGCCGGCAGCGCCGGCACCTTGAACTGGGCCAGGGCAATGCCGTCGGCCCCGGTCTTGTCCGTCAACAGCGGCGTGACCTTGCCGTCCTTGGCTCGGAGCTGGATCTCGACCTTCGCCCCGGCCAGCGGAGTGTTTTCCGCGATCGACTTGACTCCATGGACATCGCAGCGGATAGCTGCCGTGCTGCCCGCAAAGAACTCCTGGCTGGTGGCCAGTGAAGTCTCGTGCGCCTTGACGACCAGGATGTTACTCAAAGGCGTCTCGAATTTCTGCTGCCCGAGCCGGCAGCGCAGCTGAGCTTGTCGAGAGAGACAGCTTGGGGATGGCAAATTCAAAGCGGTAGCTGACGACCGGCTCTTTCTGGTCCACAGCTTTTTCAGCCTGGTCCACGGTATTTCCGTCCGCATCGACGAGTTCCACCTGGAGTTTGCCCTGGACAGGCAAGCGTTCGTGATTGGCCAGGCCGATGGTGAGCAAGAGTTTTTCCGCGGTTTGATAGCCGGCCGCACCCTGCGGCGACAGCACAGCGGCCGCCGCCTGCTGGGTCCGCGTCCCAGGCCAGACGAAGATAACAATAGCCAGGATCGCCAGCAAACAGCCGGCCAAAAGGCCGATCCTGGTCATACGAGAGCAGTTTCTACAACGGTTTCCTGTCATGACATCCTCCGAGAAATGAATACACCGATGCGGTGGAATTCCGAGCGCTCAGATGCCGAGTACACCTGGACAGCACTCACCCTCTAATATACAGACGAAGCAGGCATGGAAAAGGATGTGGGCAGCACTCGATTTGCGAGCCAGGACCACCCCATTCTATCGGCACCCAGCGTTTTCCGCGTCGGTCCGAATGACGATGAACCGTGGGGCCTTCGAGGTTTTCTACCAACGTGTGGATCAAAACTGAGTGGCGGCCGGCGCGTTAAAGAGAAACGGCTTGACGGTCTGAACCAAACGCTGGCGCTCACCATCGTTGTGGTGGAGTTGCTCGTGATCCCAGTGTATCGCGCTGTCGGCGGCGCAATCGTTGGCCAGAGTTTTTCCAATCTCCTCGAAACCGATCGTCAGCGCTCTCTTGAGCGTCTCAGGTTCATCCCTCGAGCCGACCACAAACACGCGCACCTTGAGGTCATCTGGTATCGCTTGCTCGAACTTGGCTCGGCGTTTCTCGATCTGGCCATCGAAGTCAATGAGCATCACAACGTGAGCTTTCGGGTAATTCTGCAGCGTCTGGATGTACTCGTCCTGGAACGTTTTGAGCACATTGGGCCAGCCTCCTGCCAGCGGCATCACCTGTATCCGCCTGGCATCCACTTCGTGATGTAGGCGGAAGCCTTCGGCGATTTGCCGATCGCGGTCATCTTCCGGGATTACATAAACGTGAGACTCGTACTTGTTCATGGTTCACCCGGTGATCTCGTCGCGGATCAAAGCGTTGATCAGATCGCCCCTGTAAGTGAAGTCAGCGAGTCGTTTCACGACCGTGGGATCCAAATGAGACTTGCGCTCGAGCACGAAAGTGGTTTCGTCGGAGAACTTACGAACTGTTTCCGGGTGGTGAGTCGTTGCAATGAATTTACCTCTGCGATTGGTCATCTTTCGCAAGCCGGTGATGAACTGGCCGACTTCTGAAAGCGAAAGGTGGCTGTCCGGTTCGTCCCACATGCAGAAGACAGGCGAACCTGCGGTGTTGGAAGCGATGATGTACGCGCTGAGGAAGAAGCACTTCTCGCCATCGGAAAGCACCTTGAACTCGACCGACAGACTTCGTTGCGGATTCTGCTGCTCGAATTTGACGATCAACTGAGTACCGCTCTCGCCGCGTTCGACGTTCTCGATCGATGAGAAATCGGGGATTACCGTTTTTACGTACGAGTCGAACACGTTGTATGCCGCGGGCTTTTGGCCGAGTAGGGCTCTCAAGGACGACGCGAGGTTTGCAGCGTCGTTCTGCAACTCCAGCGAGGGTTCTTCGGAAAACCCGGTCATGTTCGCCGGAATTGGCGCAAGTAAGATCATTGTGGCGAAGAATGTCTTGAGGTCTTGGATCGCTCGTTCGCCAGGCTGCTCGTTGATAACCGGCAGCGCGAAGACGTGCCAGTCGAGCCTGAACGACGGGCCACCCGAGAGCTGAATCTGCGAATGGTGGCGCGTGAATATGGGCTGTCCATCGACCGAAAGGCTTTCGTCCAGGATACGGGCCTCTAGGAAATTCGCTGGCCATTCAAAGGAAACCGCGTACTTGAACCGCTTGTCTGACAATGTCAGTTCAACTTCGAACCGCATGGGGTGATCCGTGCGATGATGAGTGAAATCACTTGCGGAAATGAGGTTGCGAACGCGGCCGGAGCCGCGGCATATACTCTGAAACAGAGCAAGGCATCGCAACACTGTCGACTTCCCTGCCCCGTTCTTGCCAATCAACAACGCGGAGGGTTGGCCGGCAATATCGAGCGTGAAGTTTTCGAGGCAGCGAAAGTTGTGTACGTAAAGCCGTTCGATCATGACACATCCAGCGGTTCTGAGTTACCCGTTAAGTGAGAAGTCAACGAAGTCTTTGGGAGTAACCAGATAAAGGCTTCCTCCTTCAACCGGACTGATTCTCATTATATACGTTCTCTCTCCTGCCGCCAGCGATATGCCGAGTTGATTCCGCGCGGGATGACCCTCCTGGCCCGCCCGTCAGTTCCTGGGCCGTCTTGACCGGCGCCGTTTTCGCTCGCCGCCTTTGCTTCATATAATAACAATTTGAGCACGCGTTCGGGAAGGCTTCGTCCGACTGAAGGAGAATGAGCATGACCTGGAAGCAGAAGCACGACGACAGCTACTACCGCAACGCCGTCGCGAAGCAAGGAAGAAGTAGAGCCTTCCTCGAACGCCGCCCCTGGGAAAAGCGCCCGCAGGAACTGGATCATCACATCAAACAGGGAGATCTGACATGACAAAACGACTGACGCGACGTTCATTCCTCATGGGCATGGGCACCGTGGGAGCCAGCCTGGCGCTGACGCCGGCAATCCTGGCCGAAGAGAAAAAGGAGAAAGAGGCGGAGATCACCGCGACCGGCCCTTTGCCCGAAGGCAACAACGGCATTGCCCGCAAGTATCCCGGGCGACGCGAACATCGCCAGCGACCCGGCGGTCATCTTCGCCGACGACTTCGAGAGCTACACCAAGCCCGAGGAGCTGAACAAGCGCTGGGATGCGGTCTATCAGAAGCAATACGTGGGCATCACCACCGCGCCGGCCAACGTGTATCGCGGCAAGCAGGCGCTGGAGTTCACGCTGCCCAAGCAGGAGGCCGAGTTGAGCGACGCGGTGGACAAGGTGCTCAAACCCGAGCGTGACATCCTGTTCCTGCGCTACTACTCGAAGTACGAGTCACCCTACGATGTGGTAGGCTCGAGCCACAACGGGGCCAGCATCTCGGCCCACTATCACATCAAGGGGCAGGCCACCCCCGGCGTACCGGCCAACGGCACCAACAAGTTCCTGGCCAATCTGGAAACCTGGCGCGGCGACGCGGCCACAGCCTCGCCGGGGAATCTCAACATTTACATCTACCATCCCGGCCAGCGCAGCCAGTGGGGCGACCACTTCTTCCCCACGGGCCAGGTCATGCCCAACACCAGCCTGGCTTTCGATTTCGGCCCCACCTTCGTGAAACGCCCCGAGGTGATGCCCAAACTCGACCGCTGGTACTGCTACGAGTTCATGGTCAAGGCGAACACCCCGGGCACCGCGGGCGGCGCGGGCAAAAAAGACGGACGCATCGCGGTCTGGGTCGATGGGAAGCTGGTGGCGGATTTCATGAATCTTCGCTTGCGCGATGTGGAAAACCTGAAGATCGACCGCTTTGGCCTCTGCTTCCACATCAAATCCAACCCGAAAGGCATTTCGCGGAAATGGTACGACAACGTGGTGGCGGCGACATCGTATATCGGACCGGTGACGCCGTGATGTGGGGCGGATGATCCGACCGTGAAGGAGATCGCGAAAAAGCACTCGAAGGCGACCGATCAAATTCCGCCTTTGAAGAAGTGGTTGCAGTCGATGATTCCTGAGCTGTGATCCGGCACAAGCATCGGTACTGCTACTTGCGAGCCAAATCTTCGCGCGCCGCCAACATTTCAAAACCTCTAAGGAAGGCAGGAAAACAGGAAATAAAAGCCGGCGTGCGCCACCGGTTGACGAATCCCGCTGAAACCTTCACCTTTTGTGTTCTCTTCTTTTCCTGTCTTCCTGCCTTCCTTAGAGTCTTGGTTGCGGTTTGGCCGCGCTGGGTTGCATGTGGCAACTCCTTTGATGGGATTCGAATCGACGTGCGCCTGTCAATGATGGTTCCTCAGAACCGCCAACGGAACTCTGCTCGGATAAACTCTTCGGCGATGCGATCGCTGGTGACGGAAAACGCGGTCCCAACGCCAAGATCGATCCGGTTGCATACCACCAAGCGCACGCCAGGCCCCATGCTGACGATGTGGCCCAAATCCTTGGCGCTTAACGTCAGACCGGTGACATTGTCCGTGTAGGCGCCGCCGAGGATTGCGTAGCCGTTGAGCTCGGCGGTGCCGATCAATTGCACATCGCCGCAGATGCGCCAGAGAATCTGGTTGAGACTCATGTGGTAATGGAAGATCGGCCCTTCGTACCCTGCATCGCCGCCGACGGGAATCCAGTATGCCGTCTGAGCTTGCAGGTAAGTGGCCGGCGTTAGACGCAAGGCCCAGAGGAGCGACGGCTCCAGCGAAACGTGACCCGTGCCCAGTCCGTGGGTGAAGTCTCCGGAAGGGATGTAGGTCCGGAACTGGAAGCCGATCTGAAGCAATTCGCAATCGAGCAGCAGGCTCTTGACGCCGACGTTCATGTCGGCGAAGCCGGACTTGCCGTGGGTCACGTCCGGCTCGACCTGGCGGTAAGGCACCTCGATGAAGGCGCCCGCGCGGCTGGTGGCTGCTTCCGTGTATAGGCTGAAGTCGCGATAGTCGAGAGCTTTTTCGATGCCAGGGGTTGGACTGGGGCCTTTGCCATTCCCGTCGGCGCGTGCCCAGAAGAACTCGGCCTTGTCGGGATGCGGCATGTCGAAGGCACTGTCCCAACGCAGCCGCGTCTGCGTCACCGGCCGAGCGGAATCGACGAAGAAGGCGGCGTCGGCGACGGGGATCCACTGCGGTTCATAACACGGGTCGGGACAGCAGAGGCAATGGTGGATGCCGTTGAGCATGCGGCCAAAGTAGGTGTCGCCCGAGCAACAGTCGGCACAGCAGCCAGTCCGTCCCGGCACGCAACAGCCGCTGCACCCACCGCTGGCACAGCAGCATCCCGAACCAGGGGGCGCCAGGAGTCCACTCCCACACGTGCCACAGCCGGCTTGCTTGACCGCGTTGTCGGTCAGACTGATGCCGAGCGCCTCGCCGGGACGAGCGGGAGTCTTGGCGTCGGCTGTGGAGACATCAGATGGTGGCAGGGTCAGAGCGGGGACCTTGCTGTCCGGCTGCTGCGCGCCGGGCGATGGTGTGACTTGAGCATTATCGACCGTGATCGAGGGATCCACCGACAGGTGGTAGATGCTTGGTCCCGTCTCTTTCTGCCCCAGCGCCGGTGCCGCGCACCAGAGAATTGCCAGGAGGACTACAGTATTGAGCGTGGTATCGACTCGAATCGTCCAGCTACGGATGGGCATGTCATTCATGCCTAAGCTCCTTATTTCGGATTGCCTGGGCTTGCGTGGTTTCAGGTAGGCCCGTGCGAACCTGGCAGAAATTCTTCTGCTGCCGATCTCTACCGGGTTATCGGCCCGTTCCCAGTGTAACCTTTTACGAATCGAACGTTTTCGCCTGATACCGGAGTTGTGGGGCAAAAAGCGGATGTATTGGATCGATTCGGCGCCGGCAAATCGAGCAGAGTTTACCTGACCGTTACGGCCGGCATTTCAAGTACATTCGATGACTTTCGCACTAACCGAAAAAGTGCCACAACTCACAAGCACCAATAGCTCGTCATAGCCGGTCTAGCCCTCAAGACCGGCAGATGATTGAGCCGAAATAGTTGCCACTGGACCAATCCCCACTTAACAAGGGAAACCCGAGCCATGAAGAAATGGAACAAATGGTGTATGGCACTGGCATTTGCGGCAGGCATGACGCCTTCTCTCCGGGCACAGGCTCCGGCAACTCCTCTGCCGGCGTCCGGCGCTCAGGCGGCCACAAGCAGCCAAACGTTGTGGAAATTCCTCGGCCTCTCCAAGGACAACCTCGCCGGCTGCAAGGCGAAGTTCTGCCAGTCGCAGCTCGGGCAAATGGTCAACAACGGTCTCAAGCCGGTCAGCGCCTTCAGTGGCGGGCTGGTTCCGGGTTGCTGTCCGGCAGTCAATCCCGCCGACCTGGCCAAGCCGCCCGACAGTGCTGAGGGCGCCGCGGCGCGCATCAAACAGGACGAGGCCGCGGCCAAGGCCCGCCGGCAGGCGGTGCGCTACCTGGGCACCGTCGATTGCAGTCACTGGCCCGAAGCGCTGGACGGCTTGATCAACGCTTTGCGGGCGGACCGCAACGAATGCGTGCGCATGGAAGCTGCCTATGCCCTGAACAGCGGCTGTTGCTGCAACAAGAAGACGATCAAGGCGCTTACCATTTGCGTCGCTGGAACCGATGAGGACGGTAATCCACCGGAGAATTGCGAACGTGTACGCATGGCGGCCCTTGTCGCCTTGACCCATTGCCTTGCTTGCGTGGGTCCGGAAACCAAACCGCCGGAAGCTGTGCCGGAAGCGCCCCGGCCAGAGCCGCCGCTCCTGAAAGAAGGAGTGACCGGGGACAACTCACCCCAGGCGAGCGGCACACCGGCAGCGACTGCCGCCATCTATTACCAGAAGGTGCAGACGGTGCCGCTGGGACAGATCACGGCATCGGCACGCCAGGTCGTTGCCGCTTGCAACCAAACGCCACCACGAGTAGTGCAACCCTACCAGGGTCACAGCGGCCTGTTCGGTATTGTCATGTCCTCGGTTTCGCAACCGTCCCGTGCTGTGACGGCAACGGTTCCCAACCAGCATGCACTCTCGGATGTCGGAACCCGACGCCCAGCGACGCTCGCTCGCTCGCCCTCGCTGGGCACTCGGGTTCTGACAAGGAACCAGCCGGCACTCCCCCACAAAGGTACGGGGGCGTCTTCGGCATGATGATGGAATTGAGGTTACCACCGGCACAGGCCAAGCAACCGGATGCTTCTCAACTGGTAGCGTTGTTGCGTACCTCGATCTATCCGGATCAGCGTGAGTTGATCGTGAATGCCCTGGCGACTCAGGATTGGCGCTCCAATCCGCAGATCGTGCCCGTGTTGCTTGCCAGCGCACGAGATGATGAATCGGTAGGGGTTCGTATTGCAGCGATTCGCAGCCTGGCAGAGATGAATGCCGGAACGCAGCCCGTGATCGCCGCACTGCTCACGCTGAGAGGCGACGGCAACCCGCGCATCCAACAAGAGGCTTACGAGGCACTGGCCAAGCTCAATCATAAAGGATGAAGGATGGAAGATGGAGGATGGAAGATGGAGGGTCGATGACAGTGCGCTTTCGAGGTAGCTGTTTCGATGCCCCATCCTCTATCCTCTATCCTCTATCCTCTATCCTCTATCTTCTATCCTCTTCCAGTTGTTTCTCCAGCGTGGGAATCGTGATGACCGTGCCCGGCGTCAATGCGTCGGGGGTCTTCAGAACATCACGGTTGGCCTCGAAGATGACAGTGGCTTGACTCCCGTCTGCATAGTAACGCTGAGCCAGGGTGGAAAGCGTGTCACCTTCCCTGATTGTGTGCCGCATTTCGACGGGCACCGATTGGCCGGCGGGTGCAATCCGGGTCATCGTTCTGGCCTTCGCCTGCCGGAACTGGCTGCGTGGCGCTGGCGGGGGGACAGGTACATCAGGATTGACCGACGTGGCGGCCTGCTCCGGATGGAACGGAGTGGTCGCGGCCAGGTCCCGGTGGAAGAAAATCACCGCGACCACAATGACCAACCCCACGCCGGCAACCAGCCCCAGTTTCGCGTCGTTGGGCATGAGTGGATTCTCCCCTTCAATGAGAATGTAGTAGGCACACTCCGTGTGCCTTGCAAACGCCCACGGCACACGGAGTGTGCTGCTACAATCGAGTTGCCTGGAAGGGGATCCTTCCCTGCGAGTATAAGCCCTCCAGCAACACAAGTATTCTTCGCAAATCGCGGTGGAGTTAACGGAAACTTGCTCAGAACGTGGCAGACCTCTCCAGCCCTACCCTATAGCTGGAAGAAGCAGAACAGACCGGCAGCCTCATTTTTTCCAGGCAGCAGGCAAATCCCGCCCTCTCGCCATTTCCGGCACGAGAGTGAATATTACGCGGCATTGAATTTGGGCAATGTTCGCCTAAAACGTATTGCAAGTGGATCGAGAGACCATCTTAAGAGGCTCTCACAACAATGTGGCGGCGAGTTTCCAACTTGCCGGAAAGCCACGGCAAGTTGGAAACTCGCCGCCACAATTTGTTACAGCCTCTAGCGAGACTAACCAAGGGGAGAAACCATGTTTCAAAACATCAGGACAGCGGTCGTGGGCGCCGGCTTTATCGGGCCGGTGCATGTCGAGGCTTTGAAGAGGGTGGGCGTAACGGTCACGGGCATCCTCGGGGTCGATGACAAAGAATCGGTGGCGGCGCAGCAGAAACTCGGCTTGCCGAGGGCGTACAAGAACATCGACGAGATCGTGTCGGATGCCACCGTGCAGGCGGTGCATCTGGCTGTGCCGAACGTGCTGCACTACCCACTATCGAAGAAGGTCATCCTGGCCGGCAAGCACGTCATGTGCGAGAAACCGCTGGCCATGAACTCCAGGGAATCGGCCGAATTGGTGGGAATCGCCAAGTCGAAGCGCGTGGCGGCGGCCGTGTGCTACAACCAGCGCTTCTACCCCATGAACCTGGAAGCACGCGACATGGTTCGGCGCGGCGACGTGGGGCAGGTCTTTCACATCAACGGCTGCTACTGCCAGGACTGGCTCTTCTACGAAACGGACTACAACTGGCGGGTCCTGTCGGACCAGGGCGGCGAGCTGCGCGCCGTCTCCGACATCGGCACCCACTGGATGGACATGGTCACTTCCATCACCGGACTGGAGATCGAAGCGGTCCTTGCCGACCTGAAGAACATCTATCCGGTGCGCAAGCGGCCCAAGGGAGAGGTTGCGGCCTTTGCCGGCAAGATGGGAGGCCCGACCCAGACCGAGCCGATCGCCACCACCAGCGACGATTACGGCGCCGTGCTGCTGCACTTCAAGGGCGGCGCCCGCGGCAGCTTCCACGTCTCGCAGGTCAACGCCGGCAGGAAGAACTGCTTCCGCTGGGAGATTGCCGGCTCGAAGTGCGCCCTGGCCTGGTGCCAGGAAGCGCCCAACGAGTTGTGGATCGGCCGGCGCGACAAGGCGAACGAGGTGCTGATTCGCGATCCTTCGCTCCTGTCCGACCTGGCGCGGCGTTTCTGCAGCTATCCCGGCGGCCACAACGAGGGCTTCCCCGACGCCTTCAAGAACTGTTTCCGTGCCTTCTACGAATACATCGCTGCGGGCGACTTCTCCGCCACCCCGTTCTTCCCGACCTTCGCCGACGGGCACAGGGAGATCATTCTGTGCGATGCCATTCTCAAGAGCCACCGGGAGCAGCGCTGGGTCAACGTCTAAAGAGTGCTGCGTGCTAGGTAGTGTCCTAGCATTGCGTTGGTAGAACAGATCGTGTGGATAGATGAGCAGAGACAAAACGCAAATGCCGCCTTTCGACCCAGAGGAAATAAAACAAGCGGCGCTCAGCCTGATAGCGCGATACGGTAGCAAGAAGAAAGCGGAGCGCCGCGGCCATGAACCGCCAAGCAGGTGCCGGACCCAGCACCCCGGCAGTTTACTACTGGGGTGCAGTCGCTGAGGCTATCCGACGAATGAAGTAGGCTTCTTATCGGCAACGCAATGCTAGGACTCTGCCGAGTGCTGAGTGACAAACGTAAGCACTCATCGCTGTTGTGAGTACACGCATGGCACTCAATCCACCCCTGAATCGCAAGCTCCGCATGGGCCTGATCGGGGGCGGCCAGGGATCCTTTGTCGGCCGGATCCACAGCAGTGCGGCCGTCATGGACCAGCGCCGCCCTCGTGGCCGGCGCCCTGTCTTCCGATCCCGCCAGGGCCAAGGCATCGGCCCCGGACTACGGCATCGCCCCCGAACGCGCTTACGGGTCTTACCAGGAGATGGCCGAGGCGGAAGGGAAGCTCCCCGAAGACGAGCGGATCGATTTTGTCACGATCGCCACGCCCAACGACACGCATTTCGAGATCGCCCGGGCCTTCGCCGAGGCTGGGTTCAATGTCGTCTGCGACAAGCCCATGACGTTCGACCTGGCCCAGGCGGAGGAGCTGGCAGGGATCGTTCAGAAGACCGGCGTGGTCTTTGCTCTCACTCACAATTACACCGGTTACCCGCTGGTGCGCCAGGCGCGCGACCTGGTTCGGGGTGGCGAAGTAGGTGAGATCGACGCCATCCGGGTCACCTATCTCCAGGGCGGGCTGCGCCAGCGAAAACCAGACCCGCTGGACCGGCGAATCCGCTGGCGCACCGATCCGCAGCGCTCCGGCGCCGCCGGCTGCTTCGCCGACATCGGCACGCACGCTTACAACCTCGGCCGGTTCATCACCGGGTTGCTGCCCGATCAAGTCTCTTGCCTGCTGAGAACTTTCGACCCGGGGCACGAGGTGTACGATTACGGCGTAGCTTCCATCCGCTTTGAGAACGGCGCCCTGGGGACCATGATCGTCTCGCAGGTCTCACACGGAAAAGAGAACGACCTGTGGATCGAGATCGACGGCACCAGAGGAGCACTCGAATGGCGTCAGGAAGATCCCAACAAGCTTGTCATGCGCGTCAACGGCCAGCCGCAGCGGCTCTACAGTCGCAATATCAGGGCCGCCTACATGACCCCTTCAGCGAAAGCCTCCTGCCGGCTGCCGGGCGGCCATCCCGAGGGCTTCTTCGAGGCATTCGCTAACATCTACAATGCCGTCTACGACGACATGATCAAACGAGCCAGCGGCCAGACCATCGACAGCACCGAGAGCCTCTACCCCAACGTGGCCGACGGCGTCGATGGGATGAACTTCATCACCCAATGCGTGGCCAGTTCGCAGCAGAACGGGCATTGGCTGTCGCTGAAGCATCCGTTGTGCCGGGCGTTACCTGAATTGTAACTGGAGACTGGATGCTGGTCACGGATTTTTGAAGCGAGGTGGCTGAACCACTGCCCCGGCTCCCGAAGTTCGCCCGCTGTCGGACTCTTTCTCTTGCTGGTTGTCGCGGCTGCAACTATACTGGTTATATGCTCGGAGAAGAGTTTGCGCGCTTCCGAGAAGGGAACTACCTCGATCTTGCCGAATTTGACAATAGGAGAGGTGGCTGAGTGGCCGATAGCGCCGGTTTGCTAAACCGGTATGGGGGTAATACTCCATCATGGGTTCGAATCCCGTCCTCTCCGTTTCCTGCCCGGCCCGGCGACAATCCCCGTATCTATCTCCCCAACCATTCCGGACAGGACAGAGCTGGCTGGGAAGACGCTGCAGTTGGACATCAAGCTGGCCGTCGCTTACGCTGCATCGACTGGACCATTCGGCTTCGAGAACGCGAAGACGACCTGCGAGTACAAGACGGATGTACTTCTAGCCTCGCCCCATGCCGGCCGAGATTATCGAGTGTTGTGGTGGGGTGGTCTGGTCAGCGGTGGAGTGCTGGTACTGCTGACAAGCTATGTGCTTAGGCGATTGGCCATCCGGGAGAAGCGGAATGCCTTGCCGTCGCGAGTAATTCCCATTCAGGACGATGAATTGCCGGAGGTGGAGGCCGCGGAGTGAGTATGATGCCCTGTCATACCAGGAGTATCTCATGCGTGCAGTGAAAATCGCCATCACCATCGATCAGGACATTCTCGCTCGACTTGACCAACTCGTCGAGAAAAAGCAGTTCACCAACCGCAGCCGAGCCTTCCAAGAAGCCATCCGCGACAAGCTCGAGCGGCTGGAGAAAAGCCGGCTCGCCCGTGAATGTGCCAAGCTTGATCCCGAGTTCGAGCAAGCACTGGCCGATGCGATAAGATAACTTGCGGGTCTTGCCGCTAGCTGACTACAATGACCCGTCTTTATCGCCGCATGGCTTCATGGAGACTCGAATGGCCAGCGTTCGCCGCCGCGTCGTCGTTCTCGGCTCGACAGGTTCCATCGGCACCAATTGCCTGGAAGTGATCGACAAGCTCAATGATCGCTTGGAGGTTCTTGGCCTGAGTGCGCACGCGAACTGGAAGACGCTATTCGAGCAAGCTCGGAGCTGCCGGCCGCGCTGGGTAACGATCACCGGCACCGATGCGGCTCGCCAGGCTGACCGCACTCGGCTGGACCACGCAACCAGGCTCCTATCCGGCCCGGAAGGCATCGTCACGATGGTGACCGATCCGGACGTGGATGTGGTGGTCAGTGCCATCGTCGGCGCTGCCGGCCTGACAGGGACGTGGGCGGCCCTGGAAGCGGGCAAGACCGTGGCCGTCGCCAACAAGGAAACGCTGGTCATGGCCGGCCAGCTTGTCATGGAGCTGGCCGGGCGGCGCGGCGCTTCCATCTTGCCCGTCGATAGCGAGCACAGCGCCATTTTTCAAGCGCTGCAAGGAGAAGAGGATCGAAAATCGAAAATCGAAAATCGAAAATCGAAAATCGAGGATCGCGAAGGGCATCCTCCATCCTCCATCCTCCATCCTCCATCCTCCATCCTCCATCCTCCATCCTCCATTTCTCATTCGGTTGAGCGCGTGGTGCTGACAGCCAGCGGTGGCCCTTTCCGCGGCCGCTCGGCAGCCGAGTTGCAGAACGTGACCGCTGCGGAAGCCCTGTGCCATCCGACCTGGCGCATGGGGCCGAAGATCACGGTCGATTCCGCCACGCTCATGAACAAGGCCCTGGAGATCATCGAGGCCCACTGGCTATTCGGCCTGCCGCCGGAGCGCATCGATGTTATCATTCATCCCGAATCGGTAATTCATTCCTTCGTGGAGTTCATCGACGGCTCCATTCTGGCACAACTGTCGCCGCCGGACATGCGCTTGCCGATCCAGTATGCTCTTACTTATCCCCAGCGCGTGGCGGGGCCGGCCCGGCGGCTGAACTGGCGGGAGCTGGCGGCCTGGCATTTTGAACAACCCGATCACGAGACGTTTCCCGCCCTACAATTGGGATACGAGGTCGCCCGCCGCGGCGGGACGTGCGGTGCCGTGCTGAATGCCGCCAACGAGGCAGCCGTCAGCCGGTTTCTGGCCGGCGAACTAAGCTTTCTCGACATCACCCGCGCCTGCCGTGAAGTTTTGGCAAACCACAACTACAGCCCACGGCCGACACTGGCAGAACTGACCGCCATCGACCGCTGGCGCGAGAGGAGATAGAGAATTGGATAACCAGGAATCATTGACCAATCAGGACGGCGCTAATCCAGTCCTGCCGAGCGAACCACAACTTTCCCCATCTGCATGGCTGGTGCGCAATTCAGGGTACTTGCTCTTCGTGCTCGTCATCCTGGGACTGTTCTGCTGGCTCGTCGATTTCGAGCTTGAAGGCATGTGGAGCATCGCCAAAGCCGGCCTCGGCCTGAGCTTCGTTATCTTCGTTCACGAGCTGGGACACTTTGCGGTGGCCAAGTGGTGCGATGTCCACGTCAAGACGTTCTCCATCGGTTTTGGTCCAGCACTTCCCGGGTGCAGTTTCACACGCGGCGAAACCACCTACAAGCTGGCACTTATCCCCGTGGGCGGTTACGTGAACATGGTCGGCGAAGGCAACGAGGAAGAAGGACAGGAAGACTATCCGCGCTCGTTCAAAAACAAGCCCGTCTGGCAGCGCATGGCGATCATCTCCGCCGGCGTCACCATGAATGTCATTTTCGGGTGTATCTTCTTTATCATTGCCTACCGAATCGGCGTGAAAGAGGGGGTGCCGGAGATCAGCCACATCGAGCCTGGTTCGCCGGCTTTCACAAGCGGTGTGCCTAGCGCAGTCACTCTCAATCAGGTGGACGACATCGTAGATCCTTCCTTCGAGGACATGCGCTTCAAGGTGATGCTTTCCCCAGGCGGCAAGCCGATTCCACTCGTCTACACGACGGCGGACGGCAAGGTCATTCGTGTCAGCATTGAGCCGCGAGTCGGCAAGAGCGAAAAACGGCCGGTCATCGGCGTTGCCCAGATTAACGAACTGAAGCTCCTCCCGCACCAGTTTCGCAAACGTCGGCTGTCCCCGGTCTATTATGAAAGCGCAGCGGCGGCGGCACGACCTCTAGATCTGCGTCCGGGCGACGTGGTTGTGGCGGCCACCGATCCCGACAAGGACAACGACATAACCCCCCTACCGCCGTCCTCGGACAAGGAAGACTTCAACCTGAAGGCATTGAGTGAGCGCGTGCAACGCCGGGCCGGCAAGCCCATGACACTTCGCGTGCGCCGGCAGGGCGAAAAGGAAACGTCAGACAAGGCGGTGTCGCTTGCCGGTTTCGACTTCGAGGACAGTATCATCGGCATCACCGACGACGGCCCAGACAACAAACCATACAGCCCGTTCAAGGTCAAACCGCTGGCAAACAATGGCATCAGAGATTATTCTGAATACAGCAGGCGCATTCAAAACCTGGCTGGCAAGCCAGTCGTAATCCGCGTTCGCCGGTTCAAGGCCCCACCCGATGCAGAGCCAGTCGATCTTTTCGTGCCACCGGGCTATGCCTGCACACTGCCCGGCGTGCGCATGAAGATGGGGAATGTGGCGGCGCTGCGCAACGGCTCTCCCGCCAAGGACAAGGCAGAACTGCTGCCGAATGATGTTATCACCAGAGTTCTCATGACCGACACCGGGAAGAAAGAAGAGATCCTTTTCAGCAACGAAAATGACAAGTCGGACGGCACGCATCCAAACAGGGAGGCGATTGATCCATTGAGCCTGCCCTTCCGAATGCGGCAGTGGGCCGCGGGCCGCGACGACAAGAATATCATGGTAACGCTAACAGTGAGCAGGCCCGCTCCGGATAAGCCCGGATCGAGCGCGGCACGCACACTGGAGGCTGTCGCCTGGGATAGGACCTGGCTTTACGACCAGGAGACCCCTATGAGTCTCAGGTCGCCGATGGCCATCCCTGAACTGGGCGTGGCTTATTACGTGCAGACCACGGTTGATGAAGTCAAAAAAGATACTTTCGCTCATCAACAGGGCTTGCGCGCCGGTGACGTAATCCTTGAGATTCGCTGCAAGGACCCAGGCAAGAAATCAGGCGGGGTGCCTGAATGGGGCCAAAAGACACAGTTGTGGACGAAACAGGACGCGGCTGCCGGTTCCGACACGCGCAAGCCGGAAGCCTGGTGGGCTAACATCTTCTGGGACTTTCAAAGAATCGACTACAAGGAGGTGGAACTGCTGGTGAAGCATGCCGGCGGGAGCGATCCCGAGACAATCGAGCTTGAGCTAATGCCAGACAAGTCGTGGCCGTGGTACGAACCAGAATCCTATCGCGGCGTGCGGATACCGCCGCTGCCGGAAAGACGCATTCGCAGGGCCGAAAATTCCCTGGACGCCATCCGCATGGGACTGCACCGGACGAAGGTCGTCATCGTCCAGATTTACCTGAGCCTTAGAAGTCTTGTGTCCGGCCGGGTGGATGCAACTGACAACACAATCGGACCGCTCCGCATTGCCGCCATTGCTTTCAGCGTCGCCGGAGAAGACCTGCCGGATTTCATGGTGTTCCTGGGCTTTATCAGCATCAATCTGGCGGTCATCAATTTCCTGCCCATTCCAGTGCTCGACGGCGGGCACATGGTGTTCCTGATTTACGAGAAGGTGCGTGGCAAGCCGGCCTCGGAACATGTGCGGGTGATTGCAACCTATGCAGGCTTGGCGCTCATCCTATCACTCATGCTGTTTGCTACTGTCCTGGATGTGAGGTGGCTTTTCTTCAAGTAGCCTCTACGGCGACCGGCAGCAGTTAGTTTGCCTTCGCTTGCGCGTCAGGCTTGTGTGGGATACAAGCCTGACTGTGCAAGCGAAGGTAAACTTTCACCTGCCGGTCGCCTAAGCGACTGTAAGACAATAAAATCGCAGCATCGGAGCGACATGCTTCGCAGGGTGCCATGCCCACGGCTCTGCGTGGGCATGTTTTGACGGCTTTCCATGCCCACGCAGAGCCGTGGGCATGGCACCCTGCAAAACCAAACTGCGAAGTTGTTTTTTTACAGGCGCTAAGTTCGACTTTTGCCCTTTTTGACAGGGGCTCAAACTTCCGGAAACCCCCTGTTTAACAGCGCCGAAACTTCGGCGCAGGTTCCCGCCCCTGGGGTTTTGAAACACCCCGGTGTGGGGCGGGGGTTTCCAAAAAGCGCGGCTGCCCATTTTCACAGGACTTCCTGGCTTTCAGGTCGCCTGAAAAGGGCAAAAGTCGAACTAAGGCGCGTCCGCTGCTTTCAAAGTAGCTACCGTGATAATCGACCGCTGCCGCACCTCCACGCCGGGCCGAACCGTGAGGTTGCCGGTCACCACGACCGTCTTGCCGTTGAGCTTATCGGCCTGCGCTTGCAGTTCCTTGCTCAACTCCAGCTCAAAGGTGCCGCTCTTGGTCTTGATGACCGTTCCGGTGGTTTCGCCGCCGATAGCCATGATGCCGGTTTGCAGAGTGCCCTTGACCTCCACCTTGACGTAGCTCGGCTCATCACCCTTGTCCGCAGCGACGATGGGACTCGCCAGGAAGAGAGCCACCCCCAGCAGCGGCAATGTCTTGTACAGCATGGTACTTTCCTTTCTTTTGCAGTCATTAGTCATTAGTCATTAGCAGTGGCCACAACGTGTACCCCGCATCACTAATGACTAATGACCAATGACTAATGACTACTGTTCATCGTAACCCGTCAAGCGCTTCATTACACAATTCATCGGCCCGCTTGTTATGTTCACGGCGCACATGCTGGATTGTCGGCGGCGATTCAAAAGTGTCCCAGAGCTGTTTCGCCTGTTGGTAGAGCGTGCGCAGACCAGCATCCTTGACCTTGTATTGGCCGCGCATCTGCTTGACGACAAGCTCGCTATCGCAGCGAATGACGAGCCGATGATGGTTGCCCATCTTGGCGGCGTGTTCCAGCGCGGATCAACGCCGTGTATTCGGCCTGGTTGTTGGTCATCTCGCCGAGGCAGCCTGCGTCTTCAATGGCCGGCTGGCCATCCTGATGGATGACAAAGGCAAACGCCGCCGGTCCGGGATTATTCCGAGCCGCGCCGTCGGTGTTAATCGTGAGAGTCGCTGGCTGGTTCATCGCTTGCTTCCTTGTGTCGGCGGGTTGGCAGTCCATCCTTGAGAGAGCGCAGAAGAATATGCCGATGTCATTCTAGTCACATCATTGACGCCGGCAACAGTTCCTTCAAGTATTCTCCTTCATCAGACATGCACCGCCCCTCCCAGGATGTTGTTGCGGAATGCCGGGTAAACGCTGTTGCGCGGGACCACATCCACGCGCAACACGCCAAGGCAGCGTTCCAGGTACTGCTGCACGGCAACCAGATCGAACAGGGTGATGGGGCGGGCAAACTCAACCAGTACGTCAATATCGCTATCCGGGCCGGCCTCGTCGCGAGCCACCGAGCCGAACAGGGCGAGCGATTCAACACCGAATTTGTCCTGTAGATACCTCCGTTCTTTCCGCAGCTTTTGTATCACCTCGTCGCGTTTCATGCTCAGCTCCTTTTTTCTGTATTGTAACAGGTATGGCAGAGCTACGCTTCCTGATCCTGGAGACGTCCGGCCGCATCGGCCAGGTGGGAGTGGCTTCCGACGGTAACTTGCTTGCCTTTCGCCGGCTCGACGAAGCCCGCCGTCATGCCCGCGACCTGGCCCCCGCAGTCGCCGAGCTTCTGTCCCAGCAGCACTGGCAGCCATGCGACATCCATGCCGTCATAGTCAGCCAGGGACCAGGCAGTTACACGGGTCTGCGCGTCGGTATCATGTCCGCCAAAGCCTTCGCCTACGCCACCGGCTGCGCGTTGCTAGCTGTCGAAACCTTCTCCGCCATTGCCTTGCAAACTCCACCAGCTCCCCTCGTTCCCAAACTGGAGTTTGGGAACGAGGGAGAGCCTGGATCGCAGTATCTTGATGTGATCGCCGACGCTCTAACAAGACAAGATCTACGTGCAACGTTTTGTTCGTTCCTCTTCCGGAGCTAACCTCCTCACCCCAACCCCTCTCCCCCGCTGCGGGGGAGAGGGGTTGGGGGTGAGGGGGACGAGGTGGAAACCGCTGTCATCCTTGACCATCCAGCCGTTTCCAGAATGGCTGGCCAACCTTGATGAATCGGTCCTGGTAACCGGGCCGGGATTGCGGAATAACGTGAATCGCCTGCCGAGAATAATTGCGGCTGTGGCTGAGGAATATTGGGATCCGCAGCTTCCAAGCCTTCTGCATATTGGCCTGGAGAGCTATCGTACCGGACGGCGGGACGACCTGTTGACATTGGAGCCGATTTACCTCCGCCCCAGCGCGGCGGAACAACAGTGGAAAGGCGGTTCCGGCTCTTGATAATGGGTAGTGTCTTAATGTTGCGTTGATTTACAGCGTGATGAGTCAACACTCACGAATTCGTCTTGGATTTAGCCTTCAGTGATTCCTGATGCTTCCTGGTTTTTTCCATAATGGCTCTCATATACCTACCTGGCATGAAGCCCAACCTAGCGCAGATGTCAGTCTCCATAATCGACACGATCCAATTACAAACAGCAGCGCAAGTCTTCAGAGAGACCATCTATAGATCGCTTGCCCGGTTTGTGACCGAGGATCAACTCATTGTATTCGGAAGGATACTCACGAAATTTCGTGGACAAGCAAACCGCTTCAAATGGTTCGTCTGGGCTTATGTCGTCTGTTTGAGTAATGACAACCAACGGGCGTATCTTGCGGTTCTTGCCACGCGAGTCTACCACGGAAGCCTGGATGATTTGGCCATATCGAATTGTTGACTGCGGCACGATTTTAACTCCGTTTAGGCACGCAGAATTACTCGTCGAACCACTCGGCAGGAGGTGGACTCTTATCTGCCAGATCTTTCAATTCGGCCTTAGTCAACGCCTTCGATTTCAAGTCGGTCATTGCTGCAACGTTCTCCCGCTCTTCGTCGATGTCAACAGGGTACAAATCCGAGTTGCAGTATTCCGTGATCTCATCTTCCGGTATGTCCATAGCTCGCATCCACTGTCGGCGCAGCATCATGGCTTCATTTTCTATCTTCTCGCGGGACGGAAGTCGGATAGTTATAGAATCATTGTCGCTTTCAAATTCTCCAGTTGGTGCCATCTGCTTGCCCTCGACACGAACAACAATTGCCGCGCCAATTTTGTTTCCCAGGAAGATGGCGCACCTTTCTCCTTCTCCTGTGAATGGTACAGGGAGCAGGCTATTGGTTTCAAGTTCCGACAGTAGTTCAAACATGAACCCAACCTCAATTTGTTCTCAGCCTAGTTTCAAAAACCACCGACCCCTTTTTAACTTCGTCTGCGTACAAATTAAATGTATACTCTCCTGGTTCTGGGAAGATAATGCCTCCTGTGAATTGATAGATCACAGTCGATGAAGCTCCACGATCAGGATGCCTATGGTTTGGATTAACCATCAACTGAATACTATCGTCCGGATGCAATCTTTCACCATTCGGGCGAAGTATTTCCAGACGGAAATTGTGGTTGCGTCCGCACTCTTCAGCGGTAGAGCGGAACTTGGCGACTAGAAAAACTTGCTCGGTTTTGGTTGGAAATTTGAGCGACATCATACCGCTCAATCCAGCATTATATACGTCAAGGAAACCATCTCGTATTTTGGCGAATTCTGCAAAGAACGCGAATTCTAATTCCATGAACTAACTCTCCTGGACAGATGGCATACTGCCAAGTGGTTTTTCAACACAGACCGTTCGGAAGAAATATTTCTTGTTAAGCGAACCGACAGTTTAGTTCTTGTGTCATTATCTACTTCACCCAAGCTGTGTCGCCGCCAAGACTTCCGTGTTGCTCGCAGGCACATTCTTACACCGATCTCGATAGCTTGCCCTTTTCAAGGAGAGCGGCACGCGTCTTGGTCGGCACACTGGCTTTACAAACCAGCGAAGGAACCGGGGAAACCCGGCGGGTTCAATTCCCCCGCTCTCCGTATTCACTCAAGAAACGGTATTGGCCGTGAGGCTGCTTCCAGCTCGCGTACTGCTGCCTGCCTCAGTCGTTCCCTAATCCATACGGACATGGGCGCACCCGCTACACGGGCAGCATCGGTAAACGCCTGCTTCTCCCGCGACTCCATGCGGAGCAAAACGCTCTCGGATTTTACGTCAGTAGCGTCTTTCATCGGTCGCCCACGTTTCTGTTTCTTGGCAGTCATGCCAGGATTGTATATCGGAAAAATATCGCTGTCAACCCGAAAAAAGCCTTGACAATATATTTATGGGATATACAACAAATACAGTGGTGATAAGCCCCCGGTCCTGCTGGAAACAGAACCGGGGGAATCACAATCCGGCAGCTGATAATGCTTTGCTTTCGCCCTAATCAATTGGTAAACTGGTGAAAGTAGGTGTTTGTGAGGATCTTTGTCCAGATGTTCAACTTGACGCACAAGGATATTGTCATGAGGTTTTTCAAGCATTGCTTTGTTGCAACCTTTGTTGTCCTCTTTTTGGCGGTTGCGGCTCGCGCTCAGGAACCGATCCGCTTTGCCAGGACCCCCGACATCTCGCCGGACGGCAAGTTCGTCGCTTTCAGTTACCTGGGCGATGTCTGGGTGGTCGAAAGTGTCGGCGGCACCGCCCGGCAGTTGACCCGGCACATTGCCCACGACGTTGGGCCGGTGTTCAGTCCCGACGGCCGCACCATCGCATTTTCCTCCAATCGGCACGGCAACTACGACGTGTATCTCATTCCCATGCAGGGCGGCAAGGCGAAGCAACTTACTTTCGACTCGGCCGCCGACATCGTCACGGGTTGGTCGCCCGACGGTAAGCATGTTCTATTCGCATCCACCCGCGACACGGCCTTCCCCCCCGGCTTCGGGCTGTATTCGGTGCCTGCCGATGGAGGCAGGGTCAAACGTGTCAGTGCCGGTGAGGGCGCGCGAAGGCGTCTACTCCCCAGGCGGAGATCAGATCGCCTACGTCCGCGGGCCGGGCACGTGGTATCGCAAGGGCTATCGCGGCTCGTCCAACGACGACATCTGGATTTGCAACGCCGACGGCGCCAACAACCGCCGGCTCACCGACTTTACCGGCCAGGACAACTCGCCCATGTGGAGCGCCGACGGAAAATATATCTACTACGTTAGTGAGGTGAAAGGCACACCGGCCAACATCGTGCCGCCAGGACGTCGCCGGAACCAAGAAGCCTCAACTCGTGACCTCCCACAAAGATGAAGCAGTGCGCAAGGCGCGCATCAGCGGCAACGGCGACTGGATCGTCTACGAATGCGGCGCCGACCTCTGGATCGCTTCCACCAAAGAGGGCATCGCTCCCCGCAAGATGACCATCGAGGTCAACGCCGACGACGCGGTCAACACGGAAACCACGACGACCTTGACGCAGGGCGCTTCCGAGTTCGCCCTCACCGCCGATGAAAAATACGTGGCCGTCGTCGTTCACGGCCAGATATTCCTCATGCCGCTGCCTTCGCTGCTGGCGCCGAGCGCACCTGATCCGTCACGGCCCAGGGTGACGCGCCTGACCAAGAGTCCGGCCTTCGACCACGGCGTCGCCTGGTCGCCCGATTCCCAGAAGATCATCTTCGCCTCCGACCGCAACGGCCACGAAGACCTCTACTTGCTCGAAGCGGACGACAAGGAACATCCCCGGCTGGTCGAGGCCCAGAAATTCAAGGTGAAGCAGCTTACCGACACGCCCGAGGCCGAGTTTGGCGTCGGCTTTTCGCCGGACGGCAAGATCGTCACGTTCCTCCGCGCCGGCAAGCTATGGACCATGAAGCCCGACGGGACCGACCAGAAGGTCCTCGTCAACGACACCCAGGTCTTCGATTACGAGTGGTCGCCCGATTCCAGGTGGGTCGCCTACGCGCGCATGGACGGGTCCTTTGCCAGCGAGTTGTACATCATTCCGGCAGGCGGCGGCGCGGCACGCAACATCTCTCACTATGCCACGTTCAACGGCGGCATCACCTGGAGCCAGACCGGCAACAAGCTTGCCTTCGTCAGCGACCGCCGCAGGCGCATGAGCATGTGCGTCCTGTCGCTGCAAAAGCCCGCTGTCAAGGGCGCGCCCGCCAGCAGCGACATCGACTGGGAAGACATTCATCTCCGCGTCGAGCAGCCGGCCTACATCAGCGCCGAAGAGGCGCCATCTCTCCTGACGGGACCAAGGTCGCCTTCCGCTCGGTCAGTAACAACAGCGACGATCTCTGGGTTGCCAGCGCCGACGGCAAACAGCTCACCCGGCTGACGACGGGCAACATGCGGCCGCAGCAGATTCAATGGTCGAAACAACTTTCCAGCTGGATCTATTTCCGCGACGGCAAGGGTATGCTGCGCATGGTGCGGCAAGGCGCCGGCGACCTCGCTTCTCTCCTGGGCGAGCCGCCGGCCGCCCCCATGTCGTTGGCCCGGCGGTCGGTCGGCGGCGAAGCCACCCTCGTCCCCTTTGAAGTCAAGATGACCATTAGCCGTGATGAAGAATTCAGCGAGATGTTCGAGCAGAGCTGGCGTGTCCTGGCCGAGCATTTTTACGATCCCAAGTTCCACGGCATCGACTGGGACGCCGTGCGCACACGCTATCGTCCCCTGGTCAAGCATGTCGCCATGAAGGAAGACCTGTTCGTCCTCATCAGCCTGATGATGGGCGAGCTGAACTCTTCGCACATGGGCATTTCCGGTCTGACCGCGACTCCGGAGAAAGTGACCGCCGATCTGGGTCTGCTCTACGACGACGGCTACGAAGGACCGGGCCTGAAAATCGCGGAGATACTCAAACGCGGACCAGCCGACAAACGCGGCATCAATCTCAAGCCCGGCGAGATCATCGTCGCCGTAGACGGTACCGACCTGACCGTGAACACAAACATCAGTCAATTGCTCAATGACAAGGTTGACAAGATTGTTACGCTCCAGGTCCTCGCGGCGGCTGGGGGCGGCTCTCCCTCTTTTTGGCGCGGGCTACCACCCGATCCCAAAGCCCGAAGGAAGGTTGAAATACAGGCCGCCGGCCGGGAGAAGGTTCATGCTCTCATGTACGACCGCTGGGTCGAGAACAACGCCCGCCGGGTGGCCGAGCTGAGCAAGGGCAAGCTCGGCTACATCCACATCCCCAGCATGGACGAGACCGGCCTGGATCGTTTCGTCCGCTCGCTTTACTCGGAAAATTTCGACAAGGAAGCCGTCGTTCTCGACGTTCGCTATAACGGCGGCGGCTTCGCGCACGATCAGGTTCTCAATTACCTGGGCGGCCAGGAGCACACCATTTTCCGGCAGCGCGACGGCGGCGAAGGCATGGTGCTGCGCTCCTTCGACCGCAAATGGACCAAGCCGCTGGTCGTGCTCATCAACAACCGCTCCTACAGCGACGCCGAGATATTCCCCAGCGCCATCCACACGCTCAACATGGGCAAGCTCGTCGGCCAGCAGACCGGCGGCCACGTGATCGGCACCTCCAGCGTGCAGTTGATCGACGGCTCGACCTTCCGCATTCCACGCACGGGCGTATTCACAGTGAAGGGTGTGAACATGGAGAAGGAAGGCGTGGCCCCCGACGTGCTGGTCGAGCAGCATCCCGATGAGCTGGCGAAGGGAATCGACTCCCAGCTCGACAAAGCAGTCGAAGTTCTGGAGAAAAACGTGGTCGCCTGGAAGAAAACGCACCCCGGCACCGCCGGCAAACCCTCCGCGGACAAGCCGCCCTCGCCGAGCGGCAGCCCGCCAACACCGATGCCGATGTCACCCCCGTGAACAGCCATGCTCCGATCACACTTCTGTTTCTGTATACTCTGTGCCATCCTCGGACTTGCTCTGTTGATGGGGTTTGTTGTTCCTGCCCCCAGCCGCCGGGGATCCAAAAGGCTGCCGCATCCCAGCCCGAAAAGAAGTAGCTACTGCGAATGCTGAGCCTCAAGACCTGTACCCGCTCTATGACTATGCAACAATACTTCTGGGACTGGTTTGTCCGACATGAAGACGATTTGATGCACTTTGAACGAGATCGCGAGACCATCTTTGATGCCCTGGCTGCGGAGCTTCAAAAGGTTCACCCCGATCTTACCTTCGAGTTTGGTCCCGAGCAGTGCGGCAGGCGAGAGTTCGTCATAAGTGCAGCAGGGATCAAGAAAGCATTTCCCGCCGTCGAATTGCTTGTCAATGCGGCTCCAGATTTGCGGAATTGGACAATCATCGCATTTCGTCCTCGAAGACCTGTAGGTAACATTATTGAATATGGCGAACACCGAGTTGATCCGAAGGATGTCCAGTACAGTCTCCTGACCAGCAAAGAAGAAGTCGGTCTCTACCTCTATGTTCCTGGTTACAGAGATGATGATCCTCAAGTGGGCCAGATCGGTTATCTCTTCCTCGACGAAGCTCTAGGCGAACATGACGTCGAAACTAAGGTGGGAATGATCAAGATGTTCGCAACCGAGGCAGAAACGCCAGGGCCACGTTATCCACTCAAGGAGTTGCCAACCCATTTCGATGAAGTATATGCCCGTCTGAATTCGGAAAGCTAGTTGGTGTTCAATAAAGTTCGGCTTTGTCCCTGGGGTCAAGTGAAGAAGAAGGACTTTGACAATCTGGTGGCCAGCATTCAGCAGGCCGGCAAAATTCGTCGAGGCGAGATCAAGCCAGGTCGCGTCACCGATTATACTCCAGTAGACGTGAAAGCCATTCGGCAACGGCTGGAGAAATCGCAATCGGAGTTTGCCCGCATGATCGGGGTGAGCCTTGCCACCCTGCAAAACTGGGAGCAGATGACAAGGTGACAAGGTGACAAGGTGACCGGAGTTGAGCCTGTCAGCCGTCACCCTGTCACCCTGTCACCCTGTCACCTTGTCACCTTGTCTGCTTCTCACCCGGCTTCCCTGTCTCATTGTGCCTCTGTATCCCTGCGGCCTGGCAGCGCAAGTTTCGGCCGTGTAACGTGTTACGGCCAAGCATGATTCGTGCCCAATTTAGGACATTACCCATCCTTTGCCGGCACTTTTGTAAACCGGCATCAGGTTTCAGGTCGTAAAGCGTGTAATGATGTGAGCTTACGTCAAAATGCCGGTGCTGGAGAACCATTATTTACCGGCAAAAACGGCAATGGTTCAATAGGCAGGTTTACTTCACATTTCGGTATTTTGAGCCGCTTGCAAGTTGTAGTATTCTTCCCAGGCACCCCGGAAATCGCCGCGCAGTAGATGACAGACAGCCATCAGTCGCTGCGAATCCTCATCGTGCCGAATCGTATCCACGCCCTCGGCAACCGCCAGCGCCCGCCGTGGCTGTCCACGAACCAGAAATTGAGAGGCCATCGTCAACATGCACTGCCGCTGCTCTTCAAGCTGGAAGATCAGCGTAAGATCGGCCCGGCAGCGCCGGCACTGCGGCCCCTGGGTCACCTCAACACGACAAGCAGGACAACGCATCATGGTAATGATGAAGGATGAAGGATGAAGGATGAAGGATGAATAAGACAAGATAAGCCGTCACTGGCCCGAAGCGTTAGCGAGGGTACCGCCTACCTCGCTAACGCTTCGGGCCAGTGATCGTTTTTTTCATCCTTCATCCTTCATCCTTCATCCTTTTTCTAAGCGTCTTCCAAATAAAACAACGTGTCAGCCAGCTCATTGCTAGCCGTGGTCACTCTTTCCCACTGGCGGTCGGTCAGCGCCGTTCGGACCCGTTCCATCAGCTTCTCGACCTCCGGCCGGTCATCCGCTTGCACGCGCTCCAGCAACCGTTCGGCCTTCTCCAGAAGCGCCCTGGCCTGCACCGCCTCGCGCTGCCCCTCACGCGGACCGGGCACCAGGGCGGGCATTTCATCGGCCTCCTCGCCATCGGGCTGCTCTCCAGACAACGCCGCAGCCTCGTAGTCGGGAAACTCCTCGGCTGATTCGCCCCACAGTTGTTCCAGACGCTGGCGGGCCTGAGCCTGTTCCTCACGCTCATAGTGGGCCAGGGCGTTTTCGATCGTGATCTGCTTCTGCAAGCCCGTGGCCCGCTCGCGTGCCGAAACCTTGAGCATGCCGTCCAGATTCAGATCGAGTTGAACGACAATCGGGTTGCCGGCCGGCACCTGGGCCAATCCCTGAACCAGGAATCGGCCGACCCGGTAGTTGTTGCGCACGTCCTCGCTCTCGCCCTGGTACACGTCGATCTCGACCTCTGTTTGCCGGTCGGCCGCCGTGTGGAACAGCTCGCTGCGGGACGTGGGCAGCGGCGTGTTGCGGTGGATGATCGGCGCGAAGCGGAACGGGAAGTACATCCCCGCCCCCGAGTCGAGGCACTTGATGCCCAGCGAATGCGGCGTGATGTCCACGAGCACGGCGCCGACGTCGGCCCCGGCGATGATCGCCGACTGAATGGCCGCGCCCATCGCCACGCACAGATCGGGGTTCACTTCCTGATGGGCCGGCTGATTGAGCCGATCCTCCAGGAGCCGGCTGACCAGCGGCGTCCGCGTGCTGCCGCCGACCAGCACCATCTTGTCGATCGCCGAGGCGTTCAGGTGCGAATCCTCCAGGGCACGCTGGACGCAATCCATCGTGCGGTTCAGCAGCGGCTGGATCATCCCCTCGTATTCCTCCCGGCTGATTTCCATGTTGAGGTGCAGGGACCGGCCTTCCTTCTCGGCAATGAATTCCTCCTCGATGCGCACGAAGGGATGGTAGGAAAGCTGCCGTTTGGCGGCCTCGGCCGCCTGCAAAACGCGCGACCTGGCAACCAGGTTGGCGCGCAGGTCAATGCCGTGCTCTTCCTGGAACCGGTCGCAGACGTGCTTGAGCAACAGATCGTCGAAATCGTCGCCGCCGAGCTGCGTGTCGCCGTGGCTGGCCAGCACCTCGACGACGCCTTCCTGGGCCTGGACAATGGAAACGTCGAAAGTGCCGCCGCCCAGGTCATAAACGAGCATGCGCCGCAGCTCGCGCTGGCTTGGATCGTAGGTGAGCGAGGCGGCCGTCGGCTCGTTGAGGATGCGGACCACTTCCAGCCCGGCCAGCTCGCCGGCCTCGCGTGTCGCCTGCCGCTGGGCGTCGTTGAAATAAGCCGGGACGGTGATGACCGCCTTATGCACCTGCTCGCCGATCTGGCGGGCGGCACGGTCGCGTAGCGCCCGCAAGATCATGGCCGAGATTTCCTGCGGCCTGTACTCCTGATCGCCGAGCCGGACCTTGACATCCTGCCCCATCTTGCGCTTGATCGACTTGACGGTCCGCTCCGGCGCCAGCACCCATTGATTCCTGGCCGCCTTGCCGACCAGCAGTTTGCCGTCGTCGGCTAGCCCCACGAAAGACGGCAGAATCGGATCGCCGTCCTCGGCAAACACATGAGGTTGGCGGTCGCGCACAACGGCCACCTCGCTATTGGTCGTCCCCAGGTCGATACCCACAATCGGCTCCATGACAACTCCTCCAAGAAAGGATGAAGGATGAAGGATGAAGGATGAAGGTAGTGAGTGGTGAGTGGTGAGTGGTGAGTGGTAAGTGGTGACCGGCCGGTCTTTACCACTCACCACTCACCACTCACCACTCACTCCGTACTAATTCATCCTTCATCCTTCATCCTTTTTTGATTTTCACCTAGCCACCCGCACCTGAGCATATCGCAACACTCGCCCGTGCCACAGATAGCCTGGCCGCACTTCCTCGATCACTTCGCCCGCCGGCCGGTCGCTATCGGTAACGGCTTCCACGACTTCCATGCGTTCGGGATCAAAAGGCTCGCCCACCGTGGCAATCCGTTCCAAACCTTGCTGTTGCAACGTCCGTGCCAGCCGCTCAACACTCATTGTATAACCGGTCGTGAGAGAATCGAGCACGTGCAGCACCTGTTCCAAGGTTTGTCGATCTTGCACGAAACGTGTACGCTCGGCTTGCTTTTCTTGTTCCCATTGAGTGCGCAGTTGCCGCAGTTGCAGCCGCCAGCGTTCCTGTTGCGCTTGGGCTTCTTCCATCAGTGCCGCTTGCTGTTGGAGCGCCTCCATCGCTGCCTGTAACCAGTTCCGCCGGCAGGACGAAGCTGACTAGGTAACGGACAATACGCTGCACGAGATTGGGCCGGCGTTTGACTTCGTTCCCACGGTCCGGACAAGGATGGAGGATGGAGGATGGAGGATGGAGGATGGAGGATGGAACCATCGCTTCGCCATCCTCGATCTTCGATCCTCCATCCTCCATCCTCGATTCGCTTCTTCCTCGATCCTCCACCATCGATTGCTTCAAAATCTCGGGGAGGTGCTCCGGAGCCGGCTCGGTGAGTATGTCGTCAAGTGAGGATAGATAATTCTCTTGCGTGCGCAAGACTTCGCGCCCGGCCATGTTCAGCGCGTTGAAGACATCAACCATTGCTTTCAGGAGCGGTCGGAGACTTTCGTCCTGCGTCTGCTGGTCCGACTGTGCGCAGCCGCTTGCGTTTGCCGTAGCGTGTCCACCGCCTGGCCTAACTGACGCAGGCTCTCGGTGTTCAGCTCCTGTTGAACGCGGGTCGCCTTGGTTTGCAAGTTGACGTCGTGCCGCAGAGCGATGAACTGGCCCACGAGGGTGTGCAGGTCGATCTGCTCGGCCGCCGGTGAGGTGGTGAGGTGGTGAGGTGGTGAGGTGGTGGATTGCGGAGAGGATGGAAGATGGAGGATGGAGGATGGAACCATCGCTTCGCCATCCTCGATCTTCGATCCTCCATCCTCCATCCTCCTCGTCGCGCCCGCACCACCTTGCGCAGCGCTGGCCGCCTGCTGCAACCAGGACCGAAAATCAGCCAGGACGGCCTCGATGCGCTCTGGCGTCAGGGTTTCAGCACCGTTGCCAGCAGCGTTTTCAGCGATACCCGGCGCCGGGTACTCCGACATGTCAGTTCCTCGATGATAGCTTCCACACTCTCTCGTTTGCCGGCCTCGAACAACCGGTAACGCAGCCGGGTGTCCAGGTCGCGCAGACTTTCGTAGGCCGCCCGGATGGCGGCGAATTTTTCCGGGTGCTGTTCCGGGGAGAATTGCTTGACCAGCTCCAGATAGCGGCGCCGAATCGTCTCGTCATCACAATCGGCCGCCAGCCCCATTACCTGATAAGGATCGGTCATGCGTCTCCTCAATAATCCCAGCCTTCGTTAGGGTCGTAATCCTCGTCGTCCTCGCCGTCGTAGCCGTCGAAGATGTCGTCGAACATGCCCATCGGCCCCCCGCGCATGAAGGGGTTGAACAGGTCGAGCGCTTCCAGTTGCTCCTGGACGCTTTCGAGGACCCGTTTTTGCTTGTCGTCCGGCGGCATTTTTTCGAGCAACTGGCGAGCCTTTTCCAGCAGCGGACGCACCTTCCAGACCGGACATTGCATCGGTCCCTGGAGGAGGTAACTCTGCGCTTCTATCAAGTAGAAATGCGGGTTGCTGGGGAAGCGCTTCTGTCCCATTTCCGTGTACCTCCCCATAAGCCGTGACGACTTCATGATCAGGAGCGCCCCGCAAATTTTCTCCAGTTGGCTCTCGCTGAAATCGACGTGCCGTGCCTGATCGAGGTAGTTGTGTACTTTCTTTTCATGCGTCTTCTGACCGTAGTAGTTGACCCCGGCCAAAATGTGGTGCGAGGTCGTCACAGCGACGGCAGCCGCACCCGCCCCGGTCGGAGGCTCGGCCAGCGCCTCCTTGAACTCCTTGTCAAAGCGGTTTTTCAATGCCCGTGGCAACTTCAGGCGGATGGTTTCGATCAACATGCTGAAGGCGACGGCCAGCCGGTTGCCGGCCTTGCTCAGGGCCTGTTGCAGCAACTCCTCCGCACGCGTCGGGTCGTTCGCCTTGTACTCGCAGGCCGCCCACTTGCAATAGATGGAGCTTCTGTCGCCCTCGACATCTTCATAAGCAAGACAGGCCTCATACTCGGCCCGGGCTTCGTCGAACTGGCCGCGCTCCGCCAGGCTGCGGGCATTGAAAACATGCGCCGTGCTGACCTTGTAACGAAGGTCGCGATCCAGCGGATTAAGTTTCAGGGCACGCTGAAACAAGGCCAGGCCGTCGCTGTAGTCCTCCTGCCGCATGTACAGGTCGCCGAGCGCCTCCAGGGTCGGAACATGATCCGGAAAGCGTTCCAGCAAGTGCTTGCCGGCCTTGATCGCCTTGGTCTCCTTGTCTTTTTCATCGTAGAAGCGAAACAGAGCTTCGTGGCCTTCGAGCCGGTCGGGAGCCAGCTCGATGGCACGCTCAAAACATTTTTCCGCGGAGGGGGAAAGCGGCTTCGGCCGTGACGGATGATCGCGCAAGAACGGAGGCAGACCTTTGAGCTTGTCGCCATCGGGTATGCTGGCGGCATTGTGACCCATGTGGTTCCAGATCAGAGCACGCACTCGGTTAGCCTGCTCGCCGGGCCAGTCCGCGGGATGACCAGCCGCCGCCTTCTCGAACTCCTGCCAGTAGGTGTGTGCATTTTCCAAATCGCCAACATGCTCCGCTGCCATGGCATGCAGTCGATGCAGTTTCGGGTCGTCGGCAGGTGTACCGAAAACCCGCTGGTGCCGGAAAACGTCCTCGAATTCGCCCTTGGTGACAATGGCCCAGAAGTAACAGGCTGCCAGGCGGGGGACCAGATGGCCGGCTTCAGCCCGCAGGGAGGGCACAACCGTGTCGGCCAACCGATAGGCCGATGCCAACGGCTGTTGACCGGCCAGGGATGCCTGGATCGTCCTCAGTTGCGGCACGCATCCGGAGCCTTGAAGCCGGTCTGCCTGCTTCTGCAACAGTGCTTGCGCTTCCGGAGCTTGAGCCAGACGGTAGGCAGGATCGATCAGGAAGCGCAGCGGTGCCGCCAGGCGGGCCGGCAGGCGCTCCGGCTGAAGCCGCTGCCAGTTCTCCAGGGCGCGAACGTCATCCTTCTGCCAGTAAGCCTGCAAACCACGCAGCAAGAGCTTCCATTCCAGAAACGGCGAGCGCAGGCCGATGCCTTGCAGTGTCTCTCTGGCCTGGTCGTCCTGGGCCGCTTCGACCTGGGCAAAAGCACGCAAGATGCAGTCGAACTCGACTTGCATCGTCTCCGGCAGAAGCCTGCGGCCGGCTTCTGCTTGTTGCAGCGCCGCGTCAACCGCCTGCCCCATCACGCGAGCGTAAGATAGGGAATCGGGCTGCCCACGCAGCAATTCCATCGCCCTGCGGACCTCGCCGCAAGCCGCGAATTCCTCGGCAAGTTGATCGAGCCAGACGGCCCCGCTTGCATCACCGCCTGCTGCTGGGTGGGCGAGTTGGCTGGCGACCTGAAGAACGGTAATGGCATCACGGACCTGTGACTGATTGCGCAGCTGCCGGGCACGGCCCAGGTAGGTCTTGCGCAGCAACTCCTGGTGTTGTGGTGTCGGCTCGGCCTTGTAGACTTGCTTGACCAGTTCCAGAGCCTGCTGAAACCGCCCTTCCCGCGAGGCCCGCTCGGCACGGGCCTTGAGATCGCCAAGGGACAGTTGCGCAACCCCGTGGTGCTTATACTTCTTGCTCACCGCCAGCTCTCCTGCCGAATGAACACTCCGGAAAGAACATATTGTATTGTACGAAAGAGAAGCTGACAGGGTGACAAGGTGGAGGAAAGGATGAAGGATGAAGGATGAAGGACGAAGGACGAAGGATGAAGGACGAAGGATGAAGGATGAAGGACGAAGGACGAAGGATGAAGGATGAAGGGTGAAACGCTAGGATGAAGGAAGAAATTGAGGGGATGATGAGTCATTGTCTGATTCATCCTTCATCCTTCATCCTTCATCCTTTTACTTATTATGCAACATGAATTGATCCTCCTCAGTCACAACCGCTTGCCCGCGCAGAATGCCCTGATGCTCGGCAACGAGGATGTCGCCGCATTCCTCAACGGCTACATCGCGCTGTGGCACCCGGCAGTGATGTGCGGCACCAGCGGACCGCCGCGCGTGTGTTCACCCTACGATCACGAGCAGCCGGCCGCCGGTCATGTCTACGCCGTACCGGAAAGTCCTCCGTCCATGCTGCCCGATGATTGGGATGATCGCGTCCGCAATGCCGGGTCGATCACCTTCCACGCCACGACCGATCGCCAAACGACCCTCGACAACCTCAAAGCGGCACTCCGGGCTTATTCAGACAAGGAGACAAGGAGACAAGGAGACAAGAGAAGAGGGAGACAAGGAGACAAGGAGACAAGGAGAAGTCTGCTGGAGCCGATTCTGTCTCCTTGTCTCCTTGTCTCCCTGTCCCCTTGTCTCTCTGGGAGCTGACGGCGGATCAGCTCGGCCCCTTCTTCGGCATCGGCTTTGGACTGTTGGTCCTCGACAGTCTCTTCGAGGCAATGGAGCATGAGAACCTGATTCCCCGCGCGGAACTGTGGCAGGACGTGCAACAAGCGATCTTGGCTCTGGCTCATCCAGACAAGGAGACAGGGAGACAAGGAGACCTACGGAGGATCGAGGATGGAGGATCGAGGATGGAAGTGAACCAGATAGAGAACCACGATCCTCCATCCTCCATCCTCCATCCTCCATCCTCCATCCTCGATTCTCCCCGTCTCCCTGTCTCCTTGTCTCCTTGTCTTCCTGATGCCTGCCGGCAACATCTGCAAACCGCCGCCGGACGATTGCTGACCGCGCGGGAAACGCTCTACCCCGCAGCCATCCGTCTGATTGATATTTGCCTGCTTGACGAGAAGCATTTGGATCAACCGTTCCCCGCGTCGTTCGCCAGCGGAATTCCGTTCAACCTGGTGGGGTGTACCGCGCTGCTGGAGAAACTGGCCGCAGCACATCCCGACCTGCTGGCTGCCCTGCGCGAGCGGCTGGCGAACGACACGGCGGACTTCTGTGGCGGCCCTTACCTGGAACGAGAGGACGCTATTCTCCCCGTCGAGTCGCAGATCTGGAATTTGCTGAAAGGGTTGGCGGTTTCCGAGCAATTGCTGGGGCGGAAGGTGCGCATCTTCGGCCGCAAGCGTTTCGCCGCTCATCCACAGATACCGCTGTTGCTCAAAAACGTTGGTTTGAACCGGGCGCTGCTGGTGGCCTTTGACGAAGCCACCCTGCCCACCTACCGCACCCCCACGGTCAACTGGCCTTCGCCCGACGGCAAACAGGTGGAAGCCTTCACGCGCGCACCCTATGCCGCCGACAACCCGCAGACCTATTTTCACCTGGCCCATTACCTGCACCGCACCATCATGCAGGACCACACGGCGACGCTGGCCCTGCTGCACGGCGCAACACCCGCCCCGCCGTGGTATCTGGACTGGCTCGAACTTAGCCGGCTCAGTCCCGTCTTGGGAAAGTGGATCACTCTATCCCAGTTATTGAACGAAACTTCCACGGGCGACTACCATACCGCGCCATCCGCCGACGAGTTTCACGGCGACTACCTGACCGAACGCGTGGGGCAGATTGATACACTGGCCCGAAGCGTTAGCGAGGAGCAAATTCACGACCCTCGCTAACGCTTCGGCGCCAGTGTGGCAACCCCACCGCCTCACCACCCCACCGCCACCGGTAAGCTGGTTCGCTCAACACCTCCGCCAGCGCCGCCGTCTCGATACTGCCTGGACCCTGGCCGCGCTCCAGCGTTCACTGGCTGGCGGCCCCGATTCTCAACTCCTGAGCAAACTGGCTGAGCTGGAAGATCAATTGGAAACCAACGGGAGGTCGGAACCCGATCGCCAAGCGAGGGTACAAACCCGGTTTCTTGAAGAAACCGGGTTTGTTCTTGACGTGTCGGAACCCGAGGCGTCAAGCGAGGCCCGCCCCGGATGAGCAGTCCTGGCGCTCGCAACTTGACTCCGTGCAAGATGAGATAGCCGGCACACTGGCCCAGCGACTACTGGCAAGGGCGGCCGACAATTCTCCCGGTTATCTATTGTTGAACCCGTGCAGCTTCACGCGCAGAGTCGCCCTGAAACTGGACAGCATCTCTGCACCGTTGCCGCTCGAAGGACCTCTCAAGGCATGTCAGATCGACGGCAATACCGCAAAGATCGTAGCCGAGGTCCCCGCGCTCGGCTTCGCCTGGATACCACGTAGCACAGGCTTCCAACCCGGGCTTAAGGGCAAGTTGGAAACTGCCCCACCGCCAACCGGACGCCGAAAACTGGCCGAACAGCTCCGCGTGTACAACGAGTTCTTCGAAGCGGAGGTCGATGCCGTCACCGGCGGCTTGAAGTCGATCCGCGACCATCGCACGCGGACCAATCGGCTGGGCCAGCAACTCGTTTTCAACCCCGGCAGCAGCATGCAGGTCAAGGAAATCAAGATCACATCCGCCGGCCCGGCCCTCGGCGAGATCGTCAGCGAGGGCGCCATTCTCGATAACCACAACGCCGTGCTCGCCACCTATCGCCAGCGCCTTCGCGCCTGGCTAGGCCGGCCCGTGCTTGATCTGCGCATCGAGATTTTTCCACAACACCAACCCACCGGTCATCCCTGGCACGCCTATTACGGCGCCCGTTTCGCCTGGCGCGACGAACGGGCAACGATGCTCCGCGGCGTGAACGGCATCAGCAGCGTCACCAGCCTCACTCGGCCTGAAACTCCCGACTACCTGGAGATCCGTCTCGGCGGCCAGCGTACCACCATCTTCCCCGGCGGCTTGCCCTTCCATCAACGCCACGGCGGCCGGATGCTCGACGTCATTCTTATGCCGGAGGGTGAAACGGCCCAGACGTTTGACCTGGCCATCGGTCTTGATCGCGACTATCCGATGCAGACCGCGCTGGGCATGGTGACGCCGGTGGCCGTGGTACCGGCTCAAAAAGGCCCGCCGCACGTTGGCGCAGCCGGTTGGCTCTTCCACCTCGACGCCCCCAACCTGCTGCTCACCAGTCTGCGCCCGGCCGACGACAGCAACAATGCGGTGATTGCCCGGCTACTGGAGTGCAGCGGCCACAGCGGCAAGGCGGAATTGCGCTGCGTGCGCGACCCGCAGCGAGCCGTGCTGGGCGATGCCTGGGGAGCCAACCCCGTGTCGGCTACCACACTGGGCGATACGGTAACGATGGATTTTTCGCAGAATGACCTGATGCAAGTGTACCTGGAGTTTGGCTGATGCGGAGGAACAATCGTTGGAGGCGACGAAGAGGATGGAGGATAGAAGATAGAAGATAGAAGATAGAAAAAGCTAGGAACACTTCGCCATCCTCCATCCTCCATTCTCTATCTTCCATCCTCCATCCTCCATCCTCCATCCTCCATCCTCCATCCTCCATCCTCTCCCCAAGCTACACCGGTTGTCACCCGACTTTCGATGACATGTACGCAGGCAGCCCGTCACGGAAGGCGGTGGGCGGTAGATAGCGGTCAAACACGGCGGCAGCAACACGCACCAACAGCCTGCCGAGGGGCGCGGTCAGCAAGATCGTCTCCTTGTCCGTTGCCACGATTCCTTGCTCGACCAGCTCTTCGAGCCGTTGCAGCTCGTCCTGGAAGTATTCATCGAAACAGATGCCGAACTGTTCTTCGAGGATGCCCTTTTCAATTCTTCCGTGGCCGTACAATTGCTGCATCAGCTCCCGGCGCAATCGGTCGTCATCCGTGAGGTGGATGCCGCGCTCGGTAGCCAGGCCGGTCGCAACCTTCTCGAACCAGTCCGAGTTCGACTTGGTGTTCTGCGCGAAAGCATCGTCCAATTGCGTGATGGCGGAAGGGCCAAGCCCCAGAACATCCAGCGCCTTGCCCGTCGTCATGCCCTGGAAAGTCCGGTGCAATGACCCATCTCTGTAAGCCCGCACCAGCGCTTCATCCGGTTTGGCAAAGTGATCGAGACCGATGAATTCATAGCCGGCGTCCAGAAAACGGTTGATCGCCAACAGGTTCAAGTCGAGAGGTAAATCGCCGGACGGTAGATCGGTTGCATGGAAGACGTTCTGCCAGCGGAATATCTCAGGGATGACTGCCAGCCGGTAGAAGGCGACCCGATCCGGTGACAGTGCAATCGTCTTGTCCAGGGTGTCGGTCAGGGTGTCGAGCGACTGAAACGGCAAGCCGTAGATCAGGTCGAAATTGACGGAATCGAAACGCAGCTCCCGGCACCAATGCACGAGCTGCTCCACCAGTTCGAAGGGCTGAACACGGTTGACCGCACGCTGGACGGCTGGCGCAAAGTCCTGAACACCCAGGCTGACCCGGTTGAAACCGAGGTTTCGTAAGGTCACGAGTTGCTCGCGGCTCGTGCTCCGCGGATCAACCTCGACAGCGATCTCCGCATCGGGGGTGACGGTAAAGTGGTTCTGTATAATTTGCCAGAGCCGTGTCAATTGTGAGGCCGTAAGAAACGTAGGCGAGCCGCCCCCCAGATGCACCTGACGAACACGTGGCGGCAAGTTTCCAACTTGCCCCGCAGCAGCCCCGACCACCGCGGCGAAGCGACCGGCCTCGATCTCCAGGCCACTGAGCAACTCTTCGCCTGGATCGTGCTGCCGGCGCTTCTGAGGCGGCACGATTTCTTTGGTGCAGGCGCAGAAGTAGCATAGCCGCTCGCAGAACGGGATGTGGACGTAAACCGACAGTTCCTGGCCTTGCCGGGCCGACCGCTGCAGATCAGCACACAGTTCGGCAGGGCCGTATTCCGGCTTCCAGACCGAAGCGATCGGATACGACGTGTGCCGCGGCAAGGCCAGTCCGGCGAATCGCCGATAAACCTTACGTTCCGCCGCCGTCAGGGTATTTGCGTTCATGTAATTGGTCATTAGTCATTAGTCATTGGTCATTAGCGGCTTGCCTTTTCCGGCGGTTTTTACTAGTGACTAGTGACTAATGACTAATGACTTTTGGAACTACTGATATTATATCGAAGTCAACGTCAATCATGATGACCAAAACAGGACGCATCGGCATGACAGGCAGAAGCTCCAAACAAACCCTGATCGCCGCTTTCACCATCGCGGCCATCGGACTCCATCTTGTCCTGCGCTTCGGTGGAATCATCTCGTTCCCAGGCTGGAGCCTGGGAACGAGGTTCTACGTGCGGCTCGATCAGCTACCTTTATTCGCGGCATTGTTGTTTGGTGGTGTTCCTCTTGTCTTCGACCTCCTCATCAAACTCCTGCGGCGTAAGTTCGGTTCCGACCTGCTCGCGGGTATTTCTATCGTGACTTCCGTCCTGCTGGGCTTGAGCAGCGAAAGTCAGGGCGAGGCCGACTGCCAATACTACCTGGCCGGCTCCCTGGTCGTGCTCATGCTCTCCGGGGGCGAAGCCCTCGAATCGTTCGCCGTGCGCAGTGCTTCATCTGTCCTGCGGGCGCTGGCCCGCCGGATGCCGTCGCTGGCCCACCGGCGTTGCCGTGGCATGCCCACGGCTGCCGTGGGCATGCCACCCCTCACGGACGTGTCATTGGATGAAGGCCAGAAACCCGGTTTCTCGGAGAAACCGGGTTTCTCACAGGTCCTTGACGTGTCGTTGGATGAAGTGACCGTTGGAGACACGTTGGTGGTTTTCCCTCACGAAATCTGCCCGGTCGATGGCACGGTGATCGAAGGGCACGGCGTCATGGACGAGTCCTACCTGACCGGAGAGCCTTATGTGATGTCCAAGACGCCCGGCTCGGAAGTGCTGTCTGGATCGATCAACGGAGAAACGGCCCTCACCATCCGGGCCGACAAGCGTACTGCGGATTCCCGCTACGCCAAAATCATGCAAGTGATGCGTGCTTCGGAACTGCACCGCCCGCGTTTGCGGCGGCTCGGAGACGAACTGGGAGCATTTTACACGCCCCTGGCCGTTGCCATTGCCCTGGCTGCCTGGTTGGTGAGCGGCCAGGCTGTCCGCTTCCTGGCTGTTCTCGTGGTGGCCACGCCTTGCCCCCTCTTGATCGCTATTCCCGTGGCGATCATCGGCTCCATTTCGTTAGCCGCCCGGAGAGGCATCATCATCAAGGACCCGGCCGTGCTCGAAAAAATCGACACGTGCCGCACTGCCATTTTCGACAAGACCGGTACGTTGACCTATGGCCAGCCGAAGTTGACCGAAGTGCTGACGCCCGGCGTAAATGGGGACACTTTGCTTCCTTCGTTAAAACTGTCCGAGCCCGCAGCGTCAGCAAGGGTTGTGACTAACCTTGCTGACGCTGCGGGCTCGGATTCGCCGCGCAAAGTGTCCCCATTTACGCCGAAGGAGATACTGACTCTCGTGGCCAGCCTGGAGCGCTACTCAAAGCATCCCCTCGCCGGCGCAATCCTGGAAGCCGCGCGCGTAGGACAGGTTTCCAACCTGTCCCACGAGAAGGAAGAGATAACGCTCCTGGACGCCAGCGCGGTCAGCGAGCGCCCTGGAGAAGGTTTGCGGGGCACCATTGCCAATCGTGTCATCCAGGTCACCAACCGAAAGAAACTCGTGGCCCAGCACCCAGAACTGGAAAAGGACCTTCCTGACACCGCCTGGGGGTTGGAATGCGTCATTTTGATCGATGGTCATTACGCCGCCACGTTTCGCTTCCGTGACCAGCCGCGTGCCGAGGGAGCCTCGTTTGTCAACCATTTGGGGCCTAAACATCAGTTCGACCGGGTGTTGCTGGTGTCCGGCGACCGGGAATCGGAAGTCCGCTACCTGGCCGAGCAAGTCGGCATCCACGAGATTTATGCGGGCCAGGCGCCCGAGCAGAAGTTGGCGATCGTTCGTGAAGAAACCCGGCGGACGAAGACGGTCTTCCTGGGCGACGGCATCAATGACGCTCCCGGCTTTGACCGCCGCTACCGTAGGCATCGCCTTCGGGCAAAACAGCGACATCAGCGCGGAGGCGGCCGGGGCGGTGATCATGGAGAGCTTACTGAGTAAAGTGGACGAATTTTTGCACATCGGCCGCCGCATGCGCTCGATCGCTTTGCAGAGTGCCCTGGGAGGCATGGCCCTGAGCCTGATTGGCATGGCCGTGGCCGCCGCCGGCTACATGCCGCCGGTAGCCGGAGCGATTCTGCAAGAGGTCATCGACGTGGTAGTCGTACTCAACGCCATGCGCGCCGCGCTCCCGCCGAAGACACTGTCGGATTATTAGACGATCTTGTAGGGTGACAGCATGGTCTGCCGAGCAATCTGGTTGTGCGGGTCATAGGCAAAAGAATCATGAGCGTTCCCATTGCCCAGAACATCGTCCTGAGAGGGAGATCGTGCTTGCTACGCTGCGGTGCTACTCGCCGAGGGGGAAGCTGGTGCAGGCCACCTGGCAACCTGCGGGGTGCGGAGGCCAGCACGGCGGGAAATGGTTCCGTACCCCGACTTCATCCGACCCCGGCCCTCAACCCCTCGACCTCGACCCCTTGAAAATCGTTGAAGCAAAATTCACTTCCCATTGCGCCAGGCGCCAGGTAAGATCATCCCTTCAGGCAACATGCTGTGCATCCTGGCTCCTGAAGGAGATTGCCCGTGAAGCAAGTCGTCATCGAGAACCCGATCATCAACTCGCCTTTCGAGGAGCCGGCCCGCCATTTCCGCTTTGCCGACCAGGGCATTACCAACGAGGTAGTTGACGGCCGGCGCATCAGCTCCTATTTCGTGCCCATCTCAACAAACGCGCCAACCCACAGGACACCCGCTTCTCCGACACGTTCCTGATCGTCACCCCCGGCATCACTATCCGTGACCGGTTGCGCGTGCTGCTGCCGAACGACCCGGAAAACTATTATCGCCAGCGCGACATTGTGCCGGTCCAGTACCACGACCAGCTTGAGCAGGCCAAGATCATCATCACCAATTATCACGCCTTCCAACTGCGCGAGAAGTCGGATGGTTCACGCTTGACGAAGCAATTGTCGGGACAAACTGCGACCGGCATATACATCGAAACCCCTGACCAGATGGTGCGCCGGGTCTGTCGCGAGTTGAACACCAAAAAACAGATCATCATCCTGAACGACGAGGCCCATCACTGCTACCGCCGCAAACCCGACGGCGAGGATGAAAAGCTCTCCGTTGATGAACGCGCCGAAGTCAAACAGCGCGACGAAGAAGCCGGCATCGTCAAGGTGCCCCGCGTGCCGGTCGCCGACGATTCGATGACCGGCGAACAACCCACGTACCGCGACCTGTGGCGGCGCATCCGCGAGCACTTGCCCAGAAAAGGACGCAAAACCGATGAGGTCGGCGGCGAACCCAAGCTCCCCGTCGAACTGCAAGGGGCGCTGCTCAGTCTCTACGGCAACTACGAGAAGTATTACCGCTTGTGGGAACAGAACGCCGAGGCCCACGCCCGCGGCATCACGCCTCCGGTATTCATCGTCGTCTGCAACAACACCAACGTTTCCAAGCTGGTGTTCGACTTCATTGCCGGCTGGGAAAAGCACATCGGCGAACACACCGTCGTCCAGGCCGGGCAACTGGCCATCTTTCGCAATGACGATGGCAACGGCGGCTGGCTGCACCGCCCCAACACCATCCTGGTGGACAGCCAGCAACTCGAATCCGGGGAGGCGATGAGCGACGACTTCAAGAAGATCGCCGCCCGCGAAATCGACGAGTTCAAGGCCGATCGAGGCTGACTCTCTCCACCGCCGACATCCCGACCAAGACCGAAAACGCCCCCATCGTCGGCGAATCCAGCATCCACACGCTCGACGATCTCAAGCGCCGCCGGCCCAACGAGGTCGCCTCCTTGCTGGCCAAGCTCACGCTGGAAAAATACTTTCGCGACGATGAGGGCAACGACAAACCCTGGCTCTTCCCGCAACTGCTCGGCATCGCCAAACGCTGGCTGGCCGAATGCGTCACGCTCAAGGACAACACCTTCCCGCAATTGTTGCTCCTGATCGAGTTCGCGCACGACGCCGCTGATCGCATCTACAAAGCTATCGTCGCATCCACCGATGGCACGGCCAAGCTCAATCCCATCCTGCGCCCGTATGACGTTGTCGGCTCCACCCGTTACGTCGAATTCGACACCACCCGGCCCGTCTATGCGACCAAAGCCGATAAGTGCCACATTGGGTATGTTGTGGCCGATACCGACTCGTGGGAGCAGAAGATGGCCCAAACGCTGGAAGACATGCCCGAAGTCATCCGCTACGTCAAGAACCACAACCTCGGCTTCACCATTCCGTATACACTGAATGGCGAAGAAAAGAACTACATCCCCGACTTCCTCGCCTGCCTGGACGACGGCCGCGGCCCCAACGATTTGCTTAACCTGATCGTTGAAGTCACCGGCGAGAAGAAGAAAGATAAGGCCGCCAAGGTCGCCACGGCACGCACGCTCTGGGGGCCGGCCATCAATAACCACGGCGGCTTTGGGCGCTGGGCGTTTATTGAAATTGACGATCCGTGGGATGCACAGAAACTGATCAGGGCAACGATCCGTCAAAGCGAGCCGTCATGAAAGCGAGCCGTCATGAAAGCGAGCCGTCATGAAAGCGAGCCGTCATGAAAGCGAGCCGTCATGAAAGCGAGCCTCCCACGTAAGTGGGGGGAGGATGACTACCTCCCCCCACTTACATGGGAGGCTCGCAAGAGGCTCGTGGGCGCCTCGCGGGAGGCTCGCGGATGATGGCCTGACTCACCATCACTTGTGGATTGAAAGGACTGCTATGACTGCCTGGCTTTTGACATCCACTTTTTACGGTCAGTGGCTGCCCGGTGCTCCCCGGGGTTCCGTTACCAATGTTCGCGACCGCCGGCCTGGCGACCCCGCAATGCCTGTTCGCATCGAACACGCGCGCCCCGGCGAAGATTACGAGGACGCCATTCCCGGTCTACAGCGGGCCGCGCTCGAACAACTGAAGGGTCCGCCCGTCACACTTGATCTGCCGCAGGCTGAGCAACTCCTCGACCAGTTCCAGGAAACCGCCGCCCACCGCCGCTGGACTCTCCTTGCTGCTTCGGTCATGTTCAACCATGTCCATCTCGTCGTTGAGCGCCGCCGGAAGTCGGCAAGAGCCAATTGCTGCGTGATTTCAAAAGCTATGCGTCCCGCCGACTCAATCGCCTTTTCGGTCCCCGCGCGTCCGGCACGTGGTGGACCGACGGCGGCTCGTGCAGGCCGATCCGCGACATGCCGGCCGCCGTCTTTTACACGTGCCACCGCCAGCCGAAACCGCTGGTCGTCTGGTCACGAGAACGGGGCCGGATTCCACCATCGGAATCCGATCCTGACAACGTTTGCCCCCGCGAGCCTGCCGCTCCTGCTGGCGAGCCACGCGCTCCTGCTGGCGAGCCACGCGCTCCTGCTGGCGAGCCTCCCGCGTAAGCGGGGGGAGTATGCGTCAACCTGGCCACTCCCCCCGCTTACGCGGGAGGCTCGCTTACCAGAGCCACTGAAGGCTCGAGTTATACGGTTCATTTTTGTGAGAAAGCTACCATGTCCAAGAAAAAACCCGCCCCCGCCAAAGTCACTTCACTCCGCCACAAGGACAAGCGCAAAAACATCCCCACCGAGGAGTTGCGCGACTTCGTGGCCGACGACGAGCACCAACCCAAGACCATGCTCTACCCGCGCGATCCGTCGCTCGATCCACAACTGGTCTGGAAGGGCAAGGACGAACAGGACCGCGCCGACCTTGCCGTTCCCGTCGTGCCCATCTACATCCAGGAGAAGATTCATCCGCAGGCCATCATCGACGCGCTGCCGCGCATTGAGCAGCCGGGCGACAATCAGCCCAACCTTTTCGCCGACTTCAACGGCGGCCCGGAGGACTTCGACAAGAAAATCGGCTTCTACCACCACGAGCAAAACTGGTCCAACCGCATGATCCTCGGCGACTCGCTGCTCGTGATGACCTCGGCCGGCGCTGGATCACCTGCGATACCAGCCGCGTCGCCCTGGCGCTGGCGCGCACGCGGCTGATGGCCGCCAAGTATCCCTACTACCTGCTGGCCGATTCGCCCGAAGGCATCAAGAAGGAAGCAGAGGTTGCGAGCCTCCCGCGTAAGCGGGGGGAGAATGAAGGCACTACTCCCCCCCGCTTACGCGGGTGGCTCGCTGGACATCCGCAAGGGCTTCGTCTACAAGCGCGTGCCGCATGTCACGCTCAAATCCATCGCCAACAACCCGGACATCAAGGAAGGCATGACGCGCGAGCAGATCGACGCTGCCATCGCCCGCCACGCTGAGACCGAGACGCTTTACGACCAGCCTTACGAAGACAACAAGCGTGTTCGCGTGTGCGGCCCGTTCTCGGTCGAAAGCCTCAGCCCGCACCGGACGATCAGCGCCGAGGAGAAGAAACAGCTCTCGGAAGTCGGCAAGGGCGGCTGGCGCATGAAGATGATCGGCCCCGACAACTTCGGCCACATGATTCTGGAAAACCTGCGCAAGGCCGGTGTGCAGAACACGCGCAAAGGCGAACGCCTGAAGTTCGATTCGCTCGACGTATATCCCGGCGAGTGGATTCACGGCGCCGGAACCTACGCCGAGGCGGACGGCACGCCGAAACGCGCCGCCATCTGCATCGGCCCAGAGCACGGCACGGTGGGCGCGCTGCTCATCAAGGAGGCAGCCAAGGAAGCAGTCAAGGGAGTCGGCTTCGACGTGCTCATCGTCTGCGGCTTCGCCTTCGATCCCGCCGTGAGCGAGGAAGCCAAGCGCTACGGCAAGCTGGTCGTCCTGACCCACCAAGATGAACCCCGACCTGGCGATGGGTGATGAACTCCTCAAGAAGACCGGCGCCGGCAACCTGTTCATGGTCTTCGGCGAACCCGACGTGGAGATCACAAAAATCCCCGCGAGCCTCCCGCGTGAGCGGGGGGAGCCAGCGCCTAAGCAAACTGACCAACTCGTCGTCGAAATCAAGGGCCTTGACGTCTACGACCCGACCACCGGTGCAATCCGCAACTCATCAACCGACGACATCGCCTGCTGGTTCATTGACACCGACTACAACGGCGAGAGCTTCTTTGTGCGCCACGCCTACTTCACGGGAGCCGACGAACCTTACGACAAATTGAAACGCGCCCTGCGTGCCGACATCGACGAAGCCGCCTGGAGCAGTCTCTACAGCACTGTGAGCCGGCCGTTCGACAAGCCCGAATCGGGCAAGATCGCGGTGAAGGTCATCATCCACTACGGCGACGAGGTGCTGAAAGTGTTTGCGGTGGAGACAAAAAAGCGGAAGTGAGTTTGCGGCCTGCAGATGTCACGGGCCGAACCAGGGAAACGACGTTGGAGTCGAACGGGAGTCGCAGCCAGGGCACGGAACATTCAGTGGCAGCGGGTCTACCTCACCTCGCAGCGCAAAAGTATTGTCAAGGTCGGTAGAATAAGAGATAAAAGCACTCGTGTCAGGGTTTGAAGCTCCAGCTCGCGGCATGATTGCCGTAAGTGCTTGATAGGTTTCGAGCTGCGGCAAATGAGCCTGGCGAATACGGCCGTTTTTAGCGGCCAAATGTGGCCGCGCAAAACGGCCATTTTCACCACGCAGGAGCGGGTGTCGGTCACTTTTTGCGATCTATAAGAGGGCTGACACCCTCACCCCTGAGCTCGTCAAGCAGCGTCGGTAACCGTGTGCTATCTAAGGAAAGATTCAGGCGGGCGAATCAGGTGGTTTTAGACCGCCTTGAGTACCAGGCAGGTATTACTTCCCCCGAACCCGAATGAGTTCGACACCGCCACCTTCACCTTGTGCTCCCTGGCTTGATTTCTGACGTGACAGAGATTGCATTCCGGGTCCGGCTCGTCGAGATTGATGGTCGGCGGCAGCGCTCCGCGCTCCATCGCAACCAGACAGGCCAGCGCCTCCACTGCTGCCGCCGCGGTAAGTAGATGACCTGTCATGCTCTTGGTCGAGCTGACCGGCACGTTCCGCACCTTCTCGCCCAGCACAGTTTCCAGGACGCGAGCTTCAGCGACGTCGCCAACCGAAGTGCTGGTGGCGTGAGCGTTGACGTAATCAACCTCGTCGGGATTCACGCCGGCATCGTCCAGGGCCAGACGCATGGCGAGCACAGCCGGCTCCGGGTCGGGACTGGGGATGACCATGTTGAAGGCGTCGCTGCTGGCGCCGCAGCCGGCCATTTCGGCATAAGCCCGGACCGAGCGCTGGCGGGCGGTTGCTTCCGGTTCGAGCACGAAGACAGCGCCGCCTTCGCCCATGACGAAGCCGTCGCGATTCCGGTCGAAAGGACGGGAAGCACCCTGAGGATCGCTATTGCGGCGTGAGAGCGCCCGCAGGTTGCCGAAACCGGCCAGCGACATCGGCGTAACGGCCATGTCGCAGGCCCCGGCCAGGCAAACGTCGACCCAGCCAAGTTCCAGCCAGCGCCGCGCTTGAGCCAGCGCGTGGTTGCCGCTGGCACAGGCCGCGGAGACGCTCGCGGATGGTCCAGACAACCGCAGTTTGCGCCGTGCCCTGCCAATGAGAGATTCTCTGTCTTCCTCGGGATGATGGATGCGGTTGCCGTTACGCGAAGCATCGGCTTCCCATACAATCAGCCACTCCGCACCAATGCCGAGGACCAGCCCTATCCGAGTTTCTTCGCGGCGCTCCCACAAACCCGCGTCCCGTAGGGCGGTTGTACAGCACCACAGGACCAGTTGTTCGAGCCGATGAAGCCGGTCGAACTCACTCTGGTCGAACCCCAGAGGGCAAGGCACCTTCTCGACCTGGCCGGCTATCTGGCTCGGATGCTCGGACACGTCGAAGCCGGAAACCATGCGCACGCCGGAGCAGCCCGCCAGCAGGTTATCCGCGATCATCTTGTGGCTGTGTCCCAGCGGCGTGGCAGCTCCCACACCGGTAATCCAAATGGCATTACCTTGGCTCACCGTTTGTTCTCCGTACCGGCCCCAGGTGATGGACAGGGAGACAAGGAGACAGGGAGACAAGGAGAAACGAGGATGGAGGATGGAGGATGGAGGATGGAGGATAGACTCTGCGACCCTCGATCTTCCATCTTCGTTCCTCGATCCTCGATTTCCTCCGTCTCTGTGTCTCCTTGTCTCCTTGTCTCCCTGTCTCCCTGTCTCCTTGTCCGGCAGCGAGGGCGTTCCAGCTCCAACCGTTTGCCACCGTCCAGTTGCCAAACCACGGTAGTCGCCAGCCCATCTTGCCCCGCGAGTGCCACCAGTAACGTTTCCAAGCCCAGAAGAGTCAGGCCGTCGTTCGAGGGAATTAGAGGAGGTCGCTGTTCGGCGCGCGGTTCAGAAACCAGGCGCAAACGGGAGCCGGTCCACCCCGATCGGGTTGGTGTCAGAGCCAGGGCCAGAGCATTACACACGGAAGGGGTAACATGTTGTTTGTCCAGGTTGGGATCAGGCTCAGGATCCCAGCCGGTCAGCACTACCCAGACGCCAGGGAGCTTGTCCCCGACAACTAAGGCCGTGGCAGCGAGCAAGGCTTCGGCAGTACAGCCCGGACCACCGCCTACGCCAAAGTTTGGTCCGTGAATCTTCAAGGCTTGACTGACAGTACCTGAAATCGAGTGTAACGACCTGTGCGGAATAAGATGCGGCGAGATACCCCAGGCGCCTTCCTCGGCAAACCGCCTCATTGCAGCAGCCAGGGTCACCCGGCCCAGGAAGCGGGGAGCAGCGAGCACGCCCCAATCGGAGAACGACGCTCCAGCCAGGCCATGTTCGTGAATGGCCTTGAAGACGGCGTTCAGGCCTGCCACCGTCTGTTCGTCGGCATTCTTGAGAAAAGAGGCGGGCAGGGGGTCGCCAACGGGCGGACCGGGTTTCTGCCGGAGGAGCGGCAGCATCTCCTCGGTGGCCCGGATCGTTCCGTGGGCCAGCACATCGCAGCAAGCCGCCATTCCGGCCAGCGGCTTAGACAGGTGGTGCATTGGCTTCAAGCGACACGAATCCTTTCATGTCTGAATCGCCGGCGGATGGGCAAAAAGTCGCCGCGCTGCAATTCCTACTTAATAATACCTTGACTGTCAACACTGATTGGTGAAGTGGTGAGTGGTGAGTGGTGAGTGGTGAGTGGTAAAGGACGGGATTTTGAGCGCCGGTCATGATTTACCACCACGCCGCTTTGTCCCAGGTTCGCCAGTTTGCCAACTCTTGGCCGGCTTTGCGCAACCTGCGGCTGCTTCCCCGACCACTCACCACTAACCACTCACCACTAACCACTCACTACTCACTTTCCCAGCACCTCCATCCCCAGCAGGGTCAGATCATCCTGCGGCTTCGATTGTCCAGAAAGGTCTCTGGCCATCCGTTGCACGAATTCCTGAATCGGTAACTCCCGGCACTGCGCGGCGCAGGCGAGAAGGCTCTTGCTGCCAGGCGGCTGCCCCTTGAATTCCACTCCGTCTATGCCGTCGGTGTAGAACAAGAGTTTGTCTCCGGGGTGAAGCTGATGCGTCCGCTCCGGGAACTGTGCTTCGAAGACGCCAAGCAAGCTACCGCTCACCTGCAACAGTTCGGGCTTACCGGTCTGCGGAACATACAGGGGATACGGATGTCCCGCCCGCGCGAACTGGAAGTTGCCGGTGCGAAAGTCAAGCAGGGCATAAACCATCGTGATGAACGGGTTGTCGGGCATGGCTTCCTCGATCAGTTCCCGATTGAGGCGTTGCAGCACCTCGCCGGGCGGCACAAGGCGATACTGCTGACCGAAGATTTCCTTGGCCCGCACTCCCTTCTTGATGAAGACGGTCAACAAACTGGCCGGGACGCCGTGGCCCATGGCGTCGGCAACGTAAAAGCCAACGTGGTTTTCGTCGAGGCGAAACACATCGTAGAAATCGCCGCCAACCCGGCCACACAGGAGGTAATGGACGGCGAACCGCACCTGCTGCATTTCAGGCATGGCATGGGGCAGGAAACTCATCTGAATACGGCGTGCCAGCTCCAGCTCGCCGTTGGTGCGCTCATGGGCGGTTTGCAGCCGCTTGTTGATGCGAATTACCTCGGCGCTCTTCTCGATCAACCCGTCGTGCAACTCCTTGATGCGCAAAAAGGCGCGAACCTGGGCGAGCAATTCACCTGGGGCAAAGGGCCGCAACAGATATGTGTCGGCGCCGCTCTCCAGACTGGCCAGGCGGACACCGGGCGTGTGGTTGTCGGTGACGAACAGGATGGGGACGAATTTGTCAGCCAGGAGCATGCGAAGCTGCCGGCAGAAACTCAGTGCCCTATGCTCGCAGTGACTGCCCTCGATCATCAGCAGTTGACAGTCGGCGAGGTGGGCCGGTTCACAACCGGCAAGCTCGTGCCAGGAAACGCCGTGTCCTGCCACTTCCAGGAGATGGCGCAGATCATCCACGTGGGTTGAATCATCGGCACAGAGAAGTAAGCGAGGCCGGCTTGCTGGGATCATCATTTAACACTCAGATTCATCTTGCCCCAATTCACAAAGTTAGTATGATCCTGAGTTTGGACGGATTGTCAATCCGTCCTGGAGCCCTCGCTGACGCTTCGGGCCAGTGTGACATTGGCCCGAAGCGTCAGCGAGGGATGGCATCACCTGCAAGGAGGCAGCGCCATGAGCATGACGCTCAATCTGGTGGATCGTCTACTGGCCGCGGGACGGAACCTGCATAAATTGGGCCGCGAGCAGGACGCCTTGCACATTTTCAGCCGACTGTCCGGCTTCCGTCAATTGCCCGCCGAAGTTGCCGAAGAAACACAGGTCCGCCTGGCCGAGATCAGCCTGCACCGCGAAAGATACAAACGCGCACGCCGGCACCTCACCGCCGTCCTGCGCTATCAACCTGACAACCCACGTTATCATTGCATGATGGCTCATGCCCTGGAAGATGACGAGCGCTGCGACCCGGAACATGCTGCTCTCCACTATCGCCGATCGTTGCAGATCGATCCAAACAATACGGACTGTCTTTGTGATTACGGACGGCTGGCACTGCGGCTGGGACACGCCAAGGAAGGGTTGAAATGCTTGCGGAAGGCGGTGGAGCTGAGTCCGAACGACCCCCATGCCGTGGAATGCCTGGCGCAGGAACTGACTCAGACAGGCCAGATGGAGGAAGCGCGGACGGCCTTGCGCTGCCCTCTTCCGCAATCCACGCGACCATCGGTTCCGCAAGCTCTGGAACGATCATCAGTTTCAGGAGTTACGCAGAGCGCAAGAGGCAGCACGGTGTCATTCGGGGGCAAGTAGAACGGATGACGAGCCGGTTTTGCTACCCTTTGTTCGCCTGGTGACGGAAGTGAAGCCGACGTGTTCGGGCCACAAGATCGTTCGCTGCGATGCTCCTTCACCGACACCGCCGCCGAAGGTTCCACAATCGACCCGTTCAGCGAAGCACAGGCATGCTCAATGATCTCATTTCTGAATGGCTGCGCTGGCTGGGCGGTAGTCCCTGTTTTCGGGTCTACGGCAGGGTGCGCCACGAGAAGCGCTGGCGGGTCATCGACGTTTACGCCTCACACCGTCGTGATCTTGGCAGTCGCTGGCCGCTTTTTGGGGGGCACTGCACGACCTGGTCGGACAATGTCATCGCGGTCGGCTGGGATTTCGCGGGGTCCCTGTTGCGAGAGCAAACCATAGATACCGCGTCACAGCAGCGCCCGGTCGAAGTAAGCGGAGGCCGGATTCGCGACGTGTTCCGCCGAGCAGCCGCCGGGGGATCAGGCTATCCCACGGCCAGCGAAGTCCTGGCACACGAGTGCGGGCACACCTGGCAAGCCCGGCAAATGGGTTGGTTCTATCTCCCCGTGGTCGGATCGGTGACTCTGTTTCGCGAAGGCCCCTATCCCTGGAACCGTTTTGAAAATGAAGCCAGCGAAGTCGGTCAGTTCGGCGGCGTAGTACACGGGTCGGTCTCTTCGGAACTGGCACGGCTAGTAGACATCACTCAGCGGACTCCGCCGCTCATTCTCCTTCCAATTCCCCATCGCGCACATCGGTCACAAACCATGTGTCCCGGCTTGTGAGTCATGAGTCAGTCATGGGTGTGTTCAGTAATGCTAAGCCAGTAATCAACGCCAGTAGTTCAAGACGATGTATTCATTGGCGATGGGAACGCCTGCCGCAAGTAACTTCCTGATCGCCCGCACGACACCTGGTTCGTCAAGGTCTTTCTTCGAATCGTTGTCGCGTTGGACCACCAGAATTCCCGGATGATTTCCCTGCACCGCTTGCACGAGATCGTGCAATTGCAAGAAATCACCGTGATCAAGTGTTAGAGAGACTCTTCCTTCGAGAACGGCATGAGTCAGGTGAACCGGATCATCCTTGCTTACCAGGCCAACATCCACGGGAAGTCGAACGTCGTGGCCAGCTTTGTGGAGTAACTGCGCGAGTAGCGGAGACGCGAGGTTATCATCCAGGTAGAGTTTCATATCCGGTAAATCCGGGCCCATACTTCAGCTGTAATCGGCCTGGTTTTGGGATGATATTTGTAACTAGGGTCATTCAACCCCGCGGCTTCTGACAAGGCTTCCTCCCGTTCAAAATCCTTTCGGATTTCCGGGGGATTGGACTCGCAATAGGCGATGGCTTCCAGAACCGCTTCCAGTGGCAAGCTGAGATCAGCAGCGATTTCTTCCGGTGTCATTGGGGTTTCTTCGCGCACGTATCTGCCATAAATGTCGCGCGCCTTGATCCGGATTCCCTTGATGAACAGTTGCCGATAGAAGGACCCCGGCCGGGGTTCCAGGTGTTTCCATTGTTGGGGGGTTGGTGTACTCATACCAGTAGCTTACCAATGAAAACGGGGACCGTCTAGCGGAGGCCACAGCGAATCGCAAACTTGCTGAGGCCGGCTATGGAATGAATCGCAAACCTCTCCATGACGGCGTGGCGGCAGGCAAGCACTTCGCTCCCGTGGAGTTGCAGGATTTCAGCGATCTCGGTCATGGACTTGCCGCCTGCAATCAGGCGAAGCATGTCCTTCTCCTGGCTGGACAACTGGCTCAGTTGGCTCGAAAAGTAGGCTTCGTCCATTGAGGCGACCTTTCAACGACTGCCCGCAACCTCGCCTTGCGACGGGCTTGCCTTTATCGAGGAATCGATGGGCGAATCTCCTCAACCACAATGTTAAGGGTTCGCCACACAAATCTAGGTTACAACGGCTGGCTGGTCAAATCCGGGTTTGCGCCATTCGCGGCGTCAGGAGTCAGGCTGCATAATCGTTAGTGCCTGGGGACATGCCTGGGGGACTGTTCTTCGAGTTGCTGCTCAACAAGGTGTATGCAACCGCAGCTCAGGGGATAAAACAGGCTTTACCACCGCGTCATTGCCTCGTAGATCACTTCCGAACGTTACTCATCATTCATCACTTCCCCAACTTCTTGATCTGAATGTTCCGAAACGCCACAGGATCATCATGCCCCAGGAACCCGAAATGCCCGGAAGCACGGTCCTTGGCGGGATGTGGCGTGTTGCCCATGAACTCGGTCACCTTGCTCAGGTCGGTGTCGAGGATGCGCGTGCCGTTCAGTTCCACCTTGAGGGTCGGCCCGCGAACCGTCACCTCGATGAAGTTCCATTCTCCGACCGGGCGCAGATAGCCACGATGAGCGGCGACCATGCCGTAGGCCGAGCCGTTGTACTGGCGCGGGTCGAGTTTGGCGTATTGGGGCGCTGAGTCGTCCAGGATTTGCACCTTGCACATCCCCACATAAGGGCCGTCACTCTTACCCGAATAGCGAATACCCAGGGCCCCCTCACCCCTGCCCCTCTCCCCCGCTGCGGGGGAGAGGGGTTGGGGTGAGGGGATGTTGCCGGCGGGCGGGAGGCGATATTCCAAACGGGCGACGAAGTCGGCAAATTCTTCCTTGGTGTAGATGTTGCCGCCCTTCTTCGGCTGGCACACGATGGCCCCGTCCTTGATCTCGTATTGATCGACGGGTCCGTCCCAGCCGGTGAAGTCCTTGCCGTTGAAAACATCCGCGAAACCGTCCGAGCCGTGCTTGCGAAGGATTTCATTGGCCTCGGTCGCGGGGATCTCGCGGATGAACATGTTCCGCCAGCGAATCTCGCCGCCGTGGGTCTGGAGTTGAATCTGCCCTTTCTTCGGCAGCGGCAGCTTGTGGCCCAGATAGTTTTCGAGGCGGGCGCAATCGACAACCAGCTTGTCATTCAGGTAGACCGTGACCCGTTCGCCGGCCATGAGGATGCGGAAGCTGTTCCACTCGCCGAACGGCTTGTCGGCGAGCACGAGCGGGTCCTTGCCGGGCGATCCATTGCTGTTGTTCCACAGTCCGCCGGAACCTTTGTCGGCGCCGAGGGCCCATTTGCCGCCTTCCTTCGTGTAATCCCAGATTTGCACCTGCGGCGTGGCCCGGAGGTAGATGCCGCTGTCGGCTTTCGGGATCGTTTTGTACTCGACGAGCAGCTCGATGTCGCCGAAGTCCTGATCGGTGGTCAAGAAGGCGCCGTTGCCGTCGTTGATCAGCTCGCCGTTTTCCACCTTCCAGTGTTTCTTCGCATCCTCAGTCCACTTGTCGATCCGCGTCTTGCGCTCCGCTTCGGGCATTGCAGCCAGCTTGTAGGGATCGAAGTCTGGCATGCCGTGCCAGCCGGTCAAATCCTTGCCGTTGAACAGGGCAGTAAATCCCTTCGGCGGCTGCGGGTCGGCGGCCCCCCTCACCCCACCCTCTCCCCCCGCCACGGGGGGAGAGGGCGGGGTGAGGGGGATAGCAATTGCCAGTACGATGAGGGCCATAAACAATCGGACGGAGCAGAGAGAAGTCTTTTGCATCGGTTACTCTCCGAAAGGATGAAGGATGAAGGATGAAGGATGAAAAAGACGCACCGCAGCACACCGGCCCGAAGCGTTAGCGAGGATGATGCCTCCCTCGCTAACGCTTCGGGCCAGTGTTCCAGCAAATAATGGGAAGAAGGAAGCACACTCATTTTTCAATCAACCCCCAGGCAGTCATGGCGATAAAGGCCAGCACGGTTAGGGTAGCCAACACATTGAGCACGCGCCGGCTGCGCCCTGGGCGGCCCCGTAATCGAGAAACGGGACCAGCAGCACCATCAGCCCGCAGAAGTTGAAAAACAGCACTCCCACCGTTTCACCCTCGATCCCCAGGATGTACTGGGGCAGGTGCTTGAGCGTTTGGAACATGGACAGGAAGTACCATTCGGGCTTGATTTCCGGCGGGGGCGTTCCGAAAGGCTCGGCCTTGTGACCCAGCACCCAAGGAAAAAATGCAGCCAGCGCTGCCAGGAGGCCCAGGGCGACATACCAACCGACCATGTCGCGCAGGAGAAAATGCGGGACAAAAGGCATGGAAGGTACTTTGTCCGCGCCGCCGGCTTTCGCAGCGGCCCATTGCGGAATACTCATGCCGTGCTTCTGCACCAGGAAGATGTGTATCCCCATCAAGGCAAAGGTCACCATCGGGAGGATAACGACATGAAGGGCATAGAATCGGGCCAGAGTGTCGCCGGTGACGTTTTCGCCGCCGCGGGCGAATAACTTCAGGTCATGCCCCACTACAGGTATCGACTCCACGATCTTCGTGCCTACGTTGGTGGCGAAAAATGCCAGCTTGTTCCAGGGGAGCAAATAGCCGCTGAAACCGAAGGCCATGAACAGGACGAGCAAGAACACGCCTGTGATCCAGGTAAACTCGCGCGGACGGCGGTAGGCGCGCATGATGTAAGTCGTCAAGAGATGAAGCAGGAGCACGCCGATCAGCAAGTTCGCGCTCCAGGAGTGGATCGAGCGGATGAGCCAGCCGTAGTCGACCTCGGTCATGATCGTGCGCACGCTTTCGAAGGCCTGGTCGGGGGTAGGTTTGTAGTACAGGGCAAGCAGAATGCCGGTGATTATCTGTATCACAAACAAGAACAGTGCCATGCCGCCCAGGAAATAGAAAACCGTGGCACGATGGATGGGCACGTGCTTTTTGGCGGCCAGGGTTGTGAGACTTTCCAACCCGAGGCGCTCGACGAAAAAGCAGCGCACGCGCTGTAGGACGGCTCTCAGAGCCGTCCCACACCGCACAGTAGCGTTCGCCGGGGGGACATCATGTACTTCGGGAGACAATGATTTCCTCCTGTCCGGGCTTATCTTTATCGGGGCGGAGCGTGACGTTGTATTTCTCCAGGGGCCGGGGTGGCGGGCCGGATACGTTTCGGCCGTTCAGATCGTAAACTCCGTTGTGGCAATTACAAAAGAGTTCGCCGCGGTCGGCGTGAAACTCCACAGTGCAATCGAGGTGGGTACAGACGGCGTTGAAGGCGCGCGGCTTTCCGTCGGGGGCCATGATCACCAGGCACGGCTTGCCGCCGAAGTCGAACGGCGGCTGGGGCTGAAGCTTGAGTTGGTTGAGCCGAAACGGGGCAACAACTTCCAGGGCGCCGGATTTCGTTTCCTTGCGCGGCGCAGGAACAGCGCCACCGGATACAACAACACCGCCACGGACGCCGCGACAATCGCCTCCAGGCCCAGCAACAGCCAATGACGTCGCGAAGGTGATTCCAGGAGTTCTGCCAAGGTTCCCCTCCATTCCCTCATTCTCACGATCCGTGTTTAGCGACGCTTCGGAGAAACGTGTGCTCCGCACGCTTCTCCGAAGCGTCGCTAAACGCAGACCGTGGAAACGATGACAAATTTATGCAGATGGAAGGGAGATTGTCAATACTCTCGGTCTTCATATCTGCCGACCATGCCGGTTTTTTCTTGACGGTGAAGCCCTTCCCGAATACATTTTGCAACAATCGCTGCTGTCCGCCGGGTGGCCGGGGCTGGTTTAGCGACGCTTCGCAGAAGCGTGTACGACGAACGTTTCTGCGAAGCGTGTACGACGAACGCTTCTGCGAAGCGTCGCTAAACCCGGGTCAAGCAACTGCGTCCCACATTACAGACTGGAAGGAAGTCGCAATGCCTGAGATAATTGGTTCCGGGTCTTCTCCGCCTTCTGCAAGTGCAGGTCAACCTCCGTCACACGCAGCGCCGCCACAACGGACATGGCGCCGTTTTGCGTTTGGCTGCCTGACACTACTGGGTATTACGGGCGTCAGCGGCGTGGTCCTTATCTTGTTGCTGCTCGGGGTGGCAGAACACCAGACGAGCAAACCGGAGTTTTGCGGATCGTGCCACGTCATGAAGCCTTATTATGAAAGCTGGCAGGCGGACCTTCACGGCGGCAAGCTGGAAGTAGCCTGTATCGAATGCCACTACGCTCCCGGCGAGCGCTCGACAATCGGGGCGAAGATGCGCGGTCTCAGCCAGGTGAGCAGTTATGTCAGCGGCCGTTACGGGGCAGCACGTCCCCGCGCCCACGTGGACAATCAAAGCTGTCTGACCAGCAAGTGCCACGGCGACCAGGGATTTATGGATAAGGAGATCGCCCTCGGCGGCACCGTCAAGTTCGTTCACGCCAAACACCTGCGTTTTGACAAGGGGAAGCAAGAAGCGGTGGAGCGAAATTTAAGGGAATTGACCGAATCATTCCGCGAGCGGCTTTTGCCAAAGAATTACCTTGCCACGCAATTGGTAATGTCTACCAGCCATCCGCTAACCAAGCTCTTGTGGTGTGCGGACTATTATTGGGCAAAGCCGCACCTTGAGAAACTCGAAGAAGTTGCCCGGTTGTGCATCCCGGCGAAAGAGCGTAACGAGCAGATGGCCGATCTGGTTAAGGCCTGGGGCGTAAACATCGACGCGCAGCAGCTCGCCGACTTCTCACGGGCTTATCACATGGATGTGCGCGTGGCCCAACTCGCTGATTTGCAATGTACGAATTGCCACTCTTACGGGGGTCCCAGTCAGGATAGACCGGCCCGGCAAGGAGCGCATCACTTCACGGTGAAAACCACTTCTTGCTTCACCTGCCATTTCATCAACCAAGACTTCAACACAGGCACGGGCGCATGCCTGAATTGTCATACCACGCTGCCGGCCAAGGAAATCATCGTGCATCCGCAGACTAAGCCTGAGGAAAGCGCGAAGCTGAAAAATCCCGCCCTGATCAAGCAAACCGTCAAGATCAATCATCCCGCGATGGTGGAGCGTAAGGTGAATTGCATCTCCTGTCACGCCGACGTGGCCACGGAGAACTCCACGGTGACCAGGCGGGATTGCGAGCATTGCCACGATGATCCGCAGAGCGAAAAACATTTCGGGCAGTGGCAGTTGCCCCTATCAGTGGATCTCGTGAAGCACTACCATGCGTTGCACGTGCCCGAGCAACGCGCCAAGTGCCTGGACTGTCATTCGGAGATCCATCATCAGCTGGTGCGCGGCAACGAGGTACACGGTCAGCCTGTGTTTCTCTCAGCCGTGATGGCGAACTGTCTCGCCTGCCATCCGAACCAGCATGCCGCTCAGATCGCCTTGCTGAGTGGTACGGGCGGCGTGGGGGTGGCGAAGGGCGATCCCAATTCCATGTTCGGTTCGCGGACCAATTGCCTGGGCTGTCACACCAAGCTAAGCCCGAAGAAGCACGGGGGTGTTTCAGCAGCCGGGGACGTTAGTGGTTGCGCCTCCTGTCACCCGAAAATTTATGCCGACAGGAAATTCAACGAATGGAAACTCGGCCTGGAGGACTCCCTGGCCGATGCGAAAAAGGCTTTCACGGCAGCCAGCCAGGCGTTGGAGAAGGCGAAGGACCTTGATCCCGAGGTCCGCCGCAAGGTGACAGAGTTGCTGAACGGCGCCCAGGTAGATTTGTGGCTGGTCGAGGACGGTAAGGGCTTACACAACGCGGCGTACTCGGTGCAGTTGCTCGAATCGGTCGTCGACCGATCTGGACCAGGTCAAGAAGATCCTCGCCAAGGAAAGCGGCCGCAAGCCGTGATACAGGATACAGGATGAAGGATGAAGGATGAAGGATGAAAATGGTGAGTGGTGAGTGGTGACTGGCCGGTCTTTACCACTCACCACTCACCACTCACTCCGTATTGATTCATCCTTCATCCTTCATCCTTCATCTTTCATCCTTTCTTCTCCGCTGGCCTACCAGGTTACGCAAACTCCGCCCAGGAACATGTTCAAAAAACCGCTGTTGGCGGAGTTGGTTTTGTCGTCGAAGTCCAGGAGGTTATAGCGGAGGTAACCGGTCGTGTGCTTGCGCGGTTTCCAATCAACTCCGACCGTGACGGTCTGCATGATGTTGCGCACGTCGGAGAAACTGGCAACGTCCGACACTACCGGCAACGGGTTGCTGGGCTGGTGAGATTAATGCCGTTGGGATTGATGCGGTTCATCCCATTCGAGATCTCGTAGCCGGCTGTGAGCTTCAGCTTATTGTCGACCGCATAGTTGGCATTGAAGCCGAGAACGACAGCAGTCCCGCCGTAGTTCCAATTTTGCAAGGTGGGTATATTAGAGCCGACGGGATTACCTAAAGCATTCCCCTCATCAGCCAGGGCAATGTTCTGATTGATGTGGTTGGTGAAATAGTTGGCATCGCCAGTCAAGGTCAGCTTGTCGGTCGGCCTGTACCACAATACGAACGAGGTGGCATAGCTGTCTTCTCCGAATTCGAGGAAATTGGCCGGCAGGTCGTAGCTATACTGATTGGCCACGGGGCCGCCGTGACGGCCGCTTATGTTGATTTCCTGGTTGAATGAAGCGCCAAAACGAGTGCTGGGGAACCATTCGCATCCCAGTTCAACAACGTTCCTGAGGTCAGGCAAGCTGCTGTTGACGTTGCCGTTCTCCTCCGTAAAGCCGACCAGGTGCCAGCAATGAACTGGAGCTTGTAACGGGCGTAAGCGTGCAGGTCTGAACTGAAGGGCGTTTGCACGCCGGCGGAGAGCGTGTGCATCGTCGTGTTGGGCTGGTACAAGATCGGAGCAGTGGACGTATTCGCTTCTTGCCAATTCTCATTGACTCGAATCAAATACTCGTATTCATACCCACCCGTGAACGAAAGGCCCGTGAGGCAGGAATCGGCGCATCTCCCTGCCCAGGGCCTATACGAGCCTTTAATGCCAGCGGTATACCGGTTAAAGCCAATGGGATTTGGGATCAGGCCTTGGACATTCGTGCCCGTTGGAAAAACGATCGACGACAGGGCCGTGATGGGGGTTTCGCCGCTTTGGTTATAATTCTTGGCGTAGGCAGTGACGGATAAACCCTTGATGCTGGTATTCGTCAAACGCAGGTCAACGCCGCCGAACTCACGCTGCACGCCGACGTCGTTGTTTTCGACCCAGCCGATGTAACCGAAGCCGTAAAACTTGGTATGGTCGGTCAAATCGATGCCCAACTTGATCTTGTCCTGGTTAAAGAGACTGCTCGGAACGACGTCAACCGGCTGAATGCCTTGCAGCCACCCTCCATGTGCGTCATAATCCATCGAGATGGCCTGGTCGTCTGCCGAGAATACCCGCAAGGTGTGCGAGTATTGGAGGTTAACCCTATCACCCCGGAATTCCAGAGAGGGGGTCACCTGGAAAGTGTTCCAATCGATGCTCTGCCTCTGGCTCACCGTGTGGCACGCCGGTCCGGTACCGTTGGTATTGGTGCTGACCGTGAAGCAGTGGGTGGCGGCATTCGCTTGCCGGTCGCCGAACTCCCGTTGGTCCCAGATGTTGACGCCGAACTTGATCCTGTCGGTCAGGTTAGTCTGGAATTTGGACTCAAACTGGTCGACACGAATGGCATAATCCTGACCCACGTTCAGAACCGATTCATCGCCAACAATGCGCTGCGAATTAAGAAAGCTCGCTGCCTTCATGTTATCCAGGGACTCGTGCTCCTGCGCGTGGATGAACCTGTTGAAGCTGATGCTCCCCTGAGAGTTCGGTCCATAGTATTGCAGGTTTGCCTTGGTGCTCTCGTTGTCCGTTCCGGTCGCCGAGTAGTTGAAGGTGCGAACGCCGTTTGTAAAGAGGCCGTCGATGTCCCAGAAGGGGGAGGAGTGAGTATCCTGCCATTGGCCGACTACCCAAGGGGAGCCTCTGAGTTGCGCAGCCCACCACCCAAAACGGACGGCGATGTCGGACGGGTCTTGGTACTCGCTCAGGCACCCATCAGGGCAACACGGCGCGAAGCCGGAATACGCTGACCGGGGCAAGCCACTGATCGGCGGGCCGTAGGCGATTCCCTCCTGTCTGAGGATCCTTGGTGTCGGTCAGGATGATTCCAGATACATTGGATGCAGGGCCTGGTGCCGGCAGCGGCGAGTCTTCAGCCCATACGGGCCAGGAAAGCAACGAAACGGCCAGAGTCAGCAGGGAAAGGCAACAGAATCCGTTCCTTGAGGCCATGACAGTCCTTTGTCGGAGCATGATTCGGACCACCACTGTGGCGGCAAGTTTCCAAACTTGCCCCCACATTTGGGTGGTTGCACTGAGAAGGTCCCATCATACGGCGTCCTTACCGGCCCCCTTGCCTTCTCCGAATTCTGGGGATAAATTTGCTTATCGACAGTCATTCTCTCCATTCTTCATAACCTTTCCACTCTGGCAGTTTTCTATCGCGATTGCGCCGTCTCATTATTGTCACTTCTTAACACAGTTTGCCCATTCGTTTGGGCGCGACCGGGCGGGAGAGAGAGGGAGGATAAGGCAAGCGGCAGAAGATAATTTACCATTCCTTCGCTCACGCTTCGGGCCAGTGTCACACTGGCCCGAAGCGTGAGCGAGGGATGGTATCACTTGCCGCACACCTAACAAAAAGGGGCGGACAACACTGTCCGCCCCTTCAGGTTAACCAAGGGCGATAGTCGTTGTAGGACGGACGAATCGTCCGTCTTACAGTCTGATCGGGCCAACCTAGCGCTGGAACCTGGAGCCTTTTAGGGCCGCTGCGGGCAGGTCACTGCCATGAATCTGGGAGTGACACTGCGTGCAATCGGTGTAGAAGGCCGCGCGTTGACCAACGGTTGCCCAACATGTTCGCATGGTGACCGTTATGACCGTTATGGCAGCGCATACAGAGCATTACCGCCGGCTGGCGCAACAGACTGCTTGGCCACGGTGCCGTGCGGATTGTGGCAGATCATGCAATTCTCCGCCACCGGCGGATGTTCGTACACAAACGGTCCCTGCTTCGACGAGTGACACTTGAAGCAGGTTAGGTTGACGGTTGCCTCCTTCAGGAGTTTGTCACCCTCTGCCGCCGTGTGGATCATGGCATTGAGAGCAAGCCATTTTCCCTTCCTTGACGGGGTGGTGGAACGGGAGAGAGAACAGGGCGGCAATTTTGGTGTGACACCGGTAGCAAACCAGCGGCTCATCGACCGACATTGGCATCCGTTTCGGACGATTGACCTGATTGTGGTCGATGTTGACGATGGCAGGTACCCGGCTGCTCGGGTGCGGGTTGTGGCAATCCGTGCAGGCCACGTTGCTCATGGCGTGGGCGGACGATTTCCACGCCATCGTGGGATGGTTCTTGTGACAGCACAGACAGGTGTCCATGCGCGTTTCCCGGCGAATGTTGTCGTGGGGATTATGGCAGGTCACACACTTGAACCCCTTGGCGCCATTGATCTGGTGCGGATGAGCGACCCGCTCCAGCTCCGCTTTTTCCGTGTGGCAGCGGTAACAAGTCTTTGTTTCCAAAGCTCCAAGGGCCGGGGCATTCAAGTGAGGACTGTGGCAATCGACGCAGGCCATTCCCGACTTGGCGTGACTCGAACCTGCCCAGGGCATCGTCTTCTGTTCCTTGTGACACTGGAGACAGATGTCCGTGCGCGCTTCCTTGCGGAGGACGCCGTGCGGATCATGACAGCTCGTGCATTTGAGCTTGTTCGGTCCATCGATCTGGTGCGGATGCCCGGCTACCTGCATGTTGGCGATCTTGGGTGCTTCTTGTGGGGGCAAGTTTACAAACTTGCCGCCACTTGGTGCGCCCGTGCTTCTGTTGATGGCACTTGTTGCAGGTCTGTGGATCGCTGGCGCCGAGGGCCTCGAAGGTGGTGCGGATGGCCTTGATGTCGGCTGCGGTTTCCTTGGCTTTCGGGGGAAGTAGTTGCTGAGGAGCCTCGCCGATCTGGGTGGGACGAGTACCGCTTGGAATATTGTAATGATTCTTGTGGCAGTCTACGCACGAGTTGCCGGCGTGTGCATGTGTGGAGGTGCGCCACTTCTGGCCCGGAAAGCCGTCCTTGGCGTGTTTTTCATGGCATCTCAAGCAGATCTCGCTCTGATCGGCTGGTTTTAAGTTCTTGGGGTTCAAAATGGTTCCCGGTTTGGTGCCACGTGTCTTGAGGTGTTCGCTGGCCGGGCCGTGACAGGCCTCGCACGACTGGTTACGGTGAATGTTTGTGCGGTGGTACCGGACGTAGGCCTCGTGGCAAGTGGCGCACAAGGTATCGTCATCGACCATTTCCGCACCGGCGATGGTCGGTACCGTACCGGTTATCGCCGGGAACTGTTTTTCCACAAAGGGTTTTACCGCCGCCAGCAACTTGTCTCTGTCGTATTGCTGGCCTCGCGTGAGGCTATCGTACTTTTGTTTGATTCGGTTGTCACCAGCGGAGGTGTCGGCTGCCGGCGCGGGCTTGTCCCGACCGAAAAGCGATTTCAAGAATTGTGCTTTCAAGGTGCCGGCGCCGATCATCAGACAGAGAGTGACCATGCCCAAGCAAAGCGTCCATCGAAGGAGTTTTGGGACTTTAGGAAGGCTATGCACGTGCCACTCTCCCATCCATGAAATAGTGGAACCGTTTCGATTTGCCCCATTTACCCCACCAAGGCGGCAGGAGGATAGCGAAAACGAAGATCCTGTATAGGTCAATCGGTCCGACAGAAATTCAACTTAACTGAAATAATTTTCTTGCCCGCATTAAGAGTCTGTCTGACAAGCCTCCCATCGCCCCCGCTTCGGGGGAGAGGGGTTGGGGGTGAGGGGGAAAAACAGCGGAAATCTCGCCCCCTCACCCCAACCCCTCTCCCCAGAGTACAGGGGAGAGGGGCTTATCGGACAGACTCTAAGCAGGCGATTGACGTTGCCGGGCGCCCAACCTGACCGGTATACTCACGCCGAAGGGAAGTGATGAGTGATGAGGTGGTGAGGTGGCGGGGTGGTGAGGTGGTGGTGAAAAACAGGGCCGCTACCTCACCACCCCACTACCTCACCACCTCATCACCTCATCACTCGTCACTTTGGAGAACGGGAGGACAATTATGCGGTATTGCATGTTTATCTGCTGCTTGGTGGCAGTGGCATCTTTGGGATGCGGCAAATCCTCTGGGCCACAGACGCCCAGAGGGGACATTCCTGTCAATCTGAACAGCCCCGGCAAATCTGCCGAGCCGCAAGGCGAGCCTGCGACGCCTCATCACGGGGCAGGGCCAAGAGCAGACTACGGTTCCGGCCCCGAAGTGCGTCTTGCCGACATCACCCTCACCGCCCCGGCGGCCTGGAAGCGCAACCCCAAGCCCAGTTCTTCTTTTTACCTGGCTGAATTCACTTTGCCCCACGCGGGAAAGGACAGCGAAGACGGCCGGGTGGTCGTTTCCATAGTAGGCGGTCCCATCGAGAGCAACATTGATCTTTGGAAAGGCCAGATCGACGGAGCCGGCGACAACGCCAGGCAGGAAAAGAAGGAGATCGCAGGCTTGGCGGTTACCTTCCTTGACCTGTCAGGCGAGTACAACGGCCAGCACGGCCAGTCCGCTGCTGGCACGAGCCACCCTGGCTATCGCATGATCGTGGCCGTTATCCCAATTGGCGACCAGTTGCATTTCATCAAGGCCGTGGGGCCGCAACAGACGATAGCTGCCCATGTCGAGGCGATCAACGCATTCGTAGGCTCCCTCAAGCGAAACCCGGAGCCTTTTCTTGACCCCTGCCGATAAAGGGGTAAAATCCTATGTGTGGAATCACAAACACTTCTCCTTATTTTATCGGAGGAGGTTCACCATGTTTGAAACTGCGATCCCGACGCCGCTGATGTCTGTCCCACTCGACCGGGATGCGCGGCTGGAGCTGGCTAATCGGCTCTATCGTGAATACCACACGCGCTGCTTCTGGCATTCCCCGCGCGATCTGATCATCACCGAGGATCTGATTCCCATGGTAGTCAACAGTTTGCGCAAGCACGGCGGGCGACGGGGTTTCATCCTATCCGGGCAGCTCCGCCCCTCACCCCCACCCCTCTCCCCCGCAACGGGGGAGAGGGGCAGGGGTGAGGGGGGGCGCGCGGAAGCCCCCGAAAGGGAACGAGAATGCCGTTAACCGCCTTCCAGATGGAGGTTGCCCGCATCCTGGCGGCGCACCGGAACCCTGACAGCCATCTCGCAGGGGGCGCGGTCATCAATCGTGCCGATGCCAGTTTTCGCTACTCCGACGATCTGGATATCTTTCACGACGCGGCCGAAAGCGTCGCCCTGTGTGCGGAGGCAGACGCGAAGGAATTGCTGGCGCTGCGGCAAGGACACTGGATATACTCCATCTCTGCTTATCGACATGGCGAACCGCCACGTTCGCTATCAAGAGAGCGACATGAAGGCCGAAAATCTGGCCCGTCCGCTCGATCTCAGGGAACTAAAAAGGCAGTGGCTGGCAGCGAGTGAGCGAGCGGAAGAACTCTTCTCACGGTTGCCCGAGCAAGAACTCGGTTGTCTTTACCTCGATCCGGATAACAATCCCGTGACCCCCGACCCTGCCCACGCCAACTTCTCCAGCTTGAAGCGGCATCTGGGGAGCGTCCGCGGCGCGTGGCCGAAGATCTCCTGACCTCTCTCGTTTTCGATGCCGATTTCCATGAGGTTGAAAAGCTTCTCGGTCGTTGCCTGGCCGGGGCGCGAAAGGAACTCAGTTGGTTGGCCAGGCCCGGAAATCGCAAGCAAGCGGCTGGCGTGTCGTAACGATCGTAAAAAGGGGGGAAACGGGGTCTGAAATATAGGGCTGCTCCCGCGCTCCTGCAGTACTCATCAGGTATCGTAGTCGCCACTGGTCCACGGCGGCCAAAAGCACATGTAATCGCCCGGCTCGACGATTACGCTCCAATCCTCGCCTTTCTCCTCGGGCGGTTGGGGGATGAATCCGAACTCGACTCCAAACCGTTCGACCTTGAACGGGGCCACCTTTATCAGTCCGTACTCGACTTCACCGAGGAGACACTTTCTCACAGCTGGCAGGTAGCAGTGGACAGTTCGGATCGGCGCCGAACTTTCGGCGCTGACGCAACTTGTTGATGGTATTGGCCTTAAAATGCCATCATGGCCATGCGTAATGCCCAAGAGTGTCCGGCTCTGTACACTGCCGCGTACAGGTGGTTTGAGAAAGTGTCACCGAGGAACGCTAGAAGTTCATCGCGGCGGGCGACACGAGCACTCTCATTGAGGCTAGCTCGCGGCCCCAAATCGTCAATAGTAGCTGAAATCAAAGCACCGGCCTTGTCGAACAAGTACAAAGCCAGGAACTCCCGGCTTGGCTCTCCTCCTGAGTGGGAGCCTGGAACGAAAGGGGTGGTCAGGAAAAACTGTCGGCCGTCTTTCGTCCACCCTACATATTCCGCGGCGAAGTCGTCATGGTCTAGCGCGACCACTTTGGGGCCACCCTTCGGCATCCGTTGGCCTCTAGTCACCGAATGCACTGCTTCAGCCCATGCTGCAATTCGTTGTTGCTCATTCGCCTTGATCTCACCAAGCAGTTTTCTCAATTCTGAAATGCTGCTTGGGAGTTGACCAAGCCTGCATCGTAAGTGGGCATCGAATGCTTCATAATCAAATTCGTCCGCCGTTTTGAGACGTTTTCGAATCATGGAGAGCGTCGCCGCGATCTCATGGCAACCATCTTGAAAAAGGGAGAGGGAGTCGGGCTTCGACTTTTTTTCGAACATCTCTTCTGCATCGCCGAGCTTGCTGAAGTAGGCGATCTCGAAAAGGCATTTCTTTCGCCTAAACCAGACCAATGGAAGCGTCTTCAACCTCGCGCGAAACCGATCGTCAAGACTTTCCAAGGTTTGCTTTGGAGGTCCGCTACTATGAAAATGGGCATAGATGTCCACCGTCGTAATTGCGGAGCCGAAAGACTCGGGAGCATCAAGCAGCAAGAAGTCCCCGATATACGACAGAACGGGGTGCCCGCCCATTCCGTTGTAGGTCACAATTAAAACGTGAATGTTCACCGGCCATCTCCGCTGCCGAGGTTGTGGGTGTTCTGGCAATGGGCAATCGGGACACAGATGAAACCTTTTGCCGTGGAACGCCCTGTGCCCCAAAACGAGCCCCTGCCACATGTCTGGTCCACCTCGGGACTGATCGCACAAGGAACCACGCCGCGCTTACTTCCCCGTCGCCGTTCCGGGCGTCTTTAGCAATCCTTTGAGCGGGGCCGGGAAGACGCTCCACGCTGCCCGATAGGTCGCTTCGAGCGGCACCGTGACATAGATCTCGGGCTTCAAGAATAGGGGCATGTCCGGCAGTTCGTCGCCAATACCGACGAATTCCACGTAGGCCACGTAATCGGGGCCTGCATCATATGAGGCCAGTGTCAATGGCTTGTTGGTCGGCAGTGCAAGGTCCTCTTCTGTAAACTGGTCCCAGATCGCCTGGTGGATTCCGTGTGGATCGAGCTTGCCCGGAGGGAACAGATCGAGAACGAGCAAGTGGATCCCGTGAGACAGGGCGGCAACGGCATGGCGGATGAAGTTCTCCCAACGGTATCCGATTTGCTTATCTTGCTGTGAAACGATGAAGGTCGCAGCGACACATGCTTGCGTTTCCACTTCGCGAATTGTCACGACACGACTGGCGTATTCGATCCGGTTCCGCTTTGTCGTGAGCCGTGTTCGCGGCGGCCGTTCGCTGGCTGACTGGCCATCTCGGAGCCGGGGGACGCGCCTGCGCTCTCCGGCTCGGGAAGCACGACGAAGCCGAGCGGGGGGCGAAGCTCCAAGGTTTCGCTCATGGCGAAGTGCGAGGAAGGAAGCACGCCATGATTCATCCTCTTGCACAGCTCGACTACCCAACTCAAATGAAAGTCATGGAACAGACAATCATCAACACGGGTCCAGTCGTGGATCGGCATAATAGCACCTCCAGCCAGAATTATACCCGACGCTGGTCACTTCTTCATGGGTTTGATCTCTGCCGCTTTCTCTCCCGATCAAAATCCCGCTTCAAGCCGGCGAATTCCTTCACCATTATGTCTTTCTCGCACTTCATGGAATGCACCACCCATCACTCCTTCGGACCCAGCAGCTTCACCGGAATCTTCTCCGACAACGGTATATCGCCCCGGATCATCCGCGTTGCAGCCCCTGTCAGCTTCAAATAATAGTCGGAGGGCAACCCTTCATAGGTCACGAAGTACTTTCCCACCGGGGTCTGGTTGGCCACTTTGTAAATGGCCGTGCCCTCGTCAACCTCGTCGAACATGCCGACGAAGACCGTGCGGATCTCCAGAGTTTTGAAGATGGCGAACTGCCGCCAGTAGAACTCGCCCTTGCGCCGGGCGATCATGGTCTTGCCGGGCGGTGTCTGGCGCAGGTTGTCCCAGGAGAAACCCGGAAACGCCGTCGGCATGTAGCCGGTGCCGGAGTCTTTCAGCTCGGCCAGATCGGCTTCCCATACATTCTTGCGGATGTGATTCATCGAGTCATCGTCCCGATAGCGGCCGGCGTCCCAGGGACTGAGGGCGTCGAAGCTGCGGTAGATCTTCGGCCAGACGGCATCGGTGCGCGATTCGCCGCGTAGCGTCCGCCAGTGGGGGTCAACGCCGCCGATCAGATAGACTCCGCCATATTGCGGGTCGTTCTTGAAGAACTTGATCAATTCCTCGGCCTGCTCCGGCGTCCAGGGGCGGTCCTTGAATCCCAGCCCCCACAGCAGCACCACAGGCTTGCCCTGGTGGTGCAGGTAATGGGAATCCTCGCGAACCTTCACCTTGTCGCACAGGAACTTCCAATCATTCATGACGGCCGCCGTCGTTGCGCCGCGGCCCATCGAGAGGTCGAGCATCATTGCCCAGACCCGCCCTTCGCGGTGGCACCCCTCGCGGACATTGGCGAGAACCATGTTGACGTGGCGGGCGTGCGCCGGATTCGCCGCTTCGCCGACGAACCGGCTGAGGAAGACGCCGTCGATGCCATACTGCCGCATCCATTTGCAGTGCAGCAGCACCGGCCCTTTGCGGAAGGCGCTGTAAAGCCGGGCCGGCGAGCCGTCGGGCATTTTGAGGCCCGGAACTTCGCACAAATCCTGCGGGTCGTAATCCGAAAGGTCGGGCCACATGTCAACCGTGAACCTGCCGCCGCCGGGCCTTTCCAGCCCCAGCCCCCAATGGGTGAAGCCAAAATTCGTCCCGTCGCCGGGCGTGTTGAACCACCCCTGATAACCGCAGAGAACCTTGCCGTCCAACGTGGTGGCATCCACATCCTTGCGACTGGGACCGGTGTAAGGGTGAAGCCACGGGTCGTTCGCTTCTGGGCCGGGCACATCCGCTGCCAGGGCGCCAGCCGTCAGAAGCATCAGGAAGACCAGCGCCTTGATATGAGTATTCATCGCCGATTTCCGCAGAGCGAAATTAGGTGACAATTTTCGGTGAACACGGTGGTAGTGTACAACCGTGCCAAGCCCTCTTCGCCACGCGGCAAAAAGCTGATTACAACTATACCACGTGAACGGCCCAGAATTATCGGCAGTGAGGCTGGAGCATCTTTGGGCATGTACATGCCACGCGAGTTCCCCACCGGCTAAGAGTGGGACGGTTCTCAGAATCGTCCTGCGGAAACCGGCTCCGGGATTTGGCGCGCGCTCACGAAGCTGATAGGATGAAGAAGTGGAACGAAGGGTCCTTGCCGTCTTGGGAGGTGGACGAATGATTCGCATCAAGAAGATCCTGTACTCGACCGATTTCTCGTCGTACTCGAATCAAGCGTATTTTCACGCGGTGGCCCTGGCGGAGAAGCACAGAGCCAGCTTGACCATCCTGTACGTGTACGTGCCCGGCCTCGATGAGCCGGGGACACCCAGGGAGCCGGAGGCCAATCGGCGCTACTGGCAGGAACAGCTGGAGCAGATCAGACCGGTTGACCAGCAGATCGCTGTTCATCATGTGTTTCTCGAAGGCGAGCCGGCGGCCGAAATCGTCCGCTATGCGCGTGATGCGGGCATCGATCTTATCGTGATGGGGACGCACGGCCGCACGGGGGTGGAACGGCTTTTGGTGGGCAGCGTCGCCGAGAAGGTCATGCGCGACGCTCCCTGTTCCACGCTTGTTGTGAAGCTGCCCAAAGGCGTGCCGGTAACGGACAAGGGCGACGTGCAGGTCGCCGTCAGTCCGGCGTGAGTGGTGAGGAGAATCGAGGATGGAGGATCGAGGATGGAAGCCGCACCAGATGTGCTTTTCGATCCTCCATCTTCGATCCTCGATCTTCATTCCGGGGTGTTGGAGGACGGACTCGCCCAACTAGCTCCCAGCACCGTGTCTTTCGAGTCTGTCCCGGCTGCGATTTCATTTTTTCGATTGACGTAGATGGCGTCCCTGTCGATACCAATGGCGGTCGTCTTGCAGAACGTTACGGAGCCATCGACGAACAGGACGTTTTGTCCCGTGCCATCGTGATTGAGACTGTTTACGTCACTGCGGCCACCCGTTTCTCCTTCCTTGAAGGGCGGCCGGTCGGCCATGATCGGTAGCCGTCCGTCCGAGTCGCGGCGAAGGCCACAGAGCTTGTGATCGGCGTCGTAGTAGCCCAGGGAGTAGGCGTAACAGCCTGCAAGATGGCACACGGCGTCTTGAAACGGGCGCTCCGGTCGCCCTGTCTTGACGTTGTCCCTTTCCTTGGCGTACCTCTCTTCCAATTCCTGAACACTTCTGATGATCGGCCGCCGTTGAGAAGGTTCCTCGTCACCGGGCCGGCATGCGAAGCTGACCGAGTTGTCGAGCACACCGGCTTCGCGCAGCATGGGTACGAAAATCCCAGCCACATTGCGCGGCGGTTTGTCTTCCACCTTGGGGAAAGCACCGTTGTGCTGGTCGCTGTACAGCACGAGAGCCTGATGAATCTTTCGCAGATTGTTTTGGCAGATCACTCTATTGCCGTCCTTGGGATAGAGCTGGTATATCGCCGTGATGGCCACGCCGCCCACGATCAAGAGCAGGGCCGCGGCCACCAGCACGTCGACACGCCGCAAACGCGGGAATGTAGGCTCGACATCCGTAGAAACCAAAGTCGGGGGTGAAGCCGGCAGACCCCGGCATTGGCGCTCGGCAACTCGGGCGAGCGTCCGCACTGCCAACCCGGCCGGGAGATCGATAGCGTCTGCATCGGCGGCCAGAGGCTCGATGACACGGTGCAACAGGGCCAGGTGCCTTTGAGCCTCGGGGTTGTCGCGCAGATAGGTCTCCACGTCCCGCTGTTCATCGCCATTGAGTGTTTGCAGCAGGTAGCCGACCAAGTTTTCTTCCATAACTCTCACAATTCGGGCAACGGCGACATTTCAACCCATGCCTCCTGAAGTTTGATCAGGGCCGCGTGCAGCCTGGACTTCACAGTACCCACGGGGATGTCCAGAATCTCGGCAATCTCCTGATACTTGAGCCCCTGATAATAGGCCAGGATCAACACCTGCCTGGGGAGATCGGGTAGACGGTCCACCGCGGCGCGCACGCGCTCACGTATCTCCTGGTCGAGAACGAGATCGAGCGGCCCCGCCTGCCGGCTCTCGACCAGTTCCAGCAGGCTGTGCAGTTCATCCTCGGTCGTTTCGCCGCGGCTCTGATCAAGGCTGATGGCCCGTTGACGGCCGTTGCGCCGCAACGCATCGATCGCCAGATGAGTGGCGATTGTGTATAGCCAGGGGCGCACAGGCCGGCCTTTCTGGTACGCCCCGCTTCTGTCAGCCAACTCGGTGTCGCCAAGCCGGGCCAGGACCTGGCGCACAGGTTGCCCCGGGTCGTATTTGCCACTCTTCAGGTAAAGTTGCAAGAACGTATTCTGGAACACGTCTTCGGCCAGCGTGCTGTCACCCAGATAGCGGCGCAGGTAACCATACAATTCCCGTTCGTAGCGACGGACCAACACCCCGAACGCTTCCTTCTGGCCTTCGCAGAAGCGAGTCAGCAATTCCTCGTCGGAACAGGTGGTGAGAGGGTCCGGCAGTGCCACGTTCTCCCTGTGTTTGTACGAACGGACAGGTGGGTTGGTTTGAAAGAATGATCCCACGCAATTGTCAACTGTTATGTGAGCGAAAATCCTGTCTACTGTCAAGCAGGCCATGTTTGGTCTGGCCGCAGCAGCAACCCTGGCAGAGAATGATCTGCGCAAGCGGCTTGCGGCGGGTACGCAGCCGCGGCTGGTTGGTGTGCGGCAGTGGAAGGTTGGGGAGTTGGCCGAGGTAGTGCATGCGTATGTTCTATGACTCGGTCATCAAGACAGCACCGTCCAATCCTCAATCTTTAATCCTCCGATGTCCCGAAAATGGACCAGATTCCTTGTCAATAGTGTGGCGTCGTGAGCAAGGACTATGGCCGCGATTCGCAGATCATTGGTCCCTTTGCGAGGATGAGACTTCCTGAGACGCTGAAATGTGGTGGCTGCCGTTTCATCGAAGTCCAGAACTCTTATACTGCAATAGTTCTGCAACTGTCGCCTCAATCGTTGATATGCCTCAATCTGCTTTACAACAGAGCGACTGCTTGCCAAACAGGTCAACCAACCACGAAGCTGTTCTTCATAGCTGACCACGGTTGTCGCAACCTGTTCTTCGCCCAATGCCCGCAAACGATTGCGCAATTTCTTTGTGTCAAGCCGACTTTCCCATTCCAGAATTGTCATGTGGTCCGTGTCGAGGATGACCATACTAACTCTTCCTGCGTTTGCGGGGCTTGGGACGAAGAGACTCGCGATATTGGCGGCCTAGCCGCATGGCCTCCTCGTAGACTGGATCGTTGGCGAATGAACCTGCGATTCTGTCCCACCAAGGCACCGCTTTTTCTTGGGAAACATCAATCTTGAGTTTCAAACGCGCCACCTCCGCTTCCAATGTGGCAAGGCGCGTTTCAATCGGAACTGCGGACATACTTCACCTCCTCAACTGATCCGTGGAAACAACGCCTTTACTTTACCATCTTCCAGTGCCGCCAGCACCTGCAAATCCTCCGCCTGTCGCGGATGCACCCACACATCCTCATGTCGTACTTCCTCCCAAGGTTGCGGGAAATTGAAGCTGTGATAAATGGTCTTGGCCGTCCGCGGCAGAAATGGTTTCAGCAGGATAGCCACCGCTCGCAGCTGCTCAACCAGATCGTACAGAACACCCTTGGCGGCTTCACGATCAGTCTTAACGAGTTTCCACGGTTCAGTCTTCTCGGCGTAACGGTTTGCCGGATCGAGAATCTGCCGCCAGATGCGTTCCAGCGCCTGGTTGTACTGGCACGCCTCGATGTGGGCCTGCACCTGCTGCACGGTAGTCTCTGTGTCAACATCGGTGTAGATCACGCCCGGCTCGACACCGGCGGTCTGGTGCAGGCAACCCTCATAGTTCTTCGTCACCAATGTCATCACCCGGCTGTACAGGTTGCCGAGATTGTTCGCTAGATCACTGTTGTACACCTCGGCGAAACGCTGCCAGCTGAACTCGCCGTCGCCGGGGAATGGGCACTCTCTCATGAAGTAATAGCGGAACGCCTCGGCACTGAACTTAGTGATTATGTTCCATGGGTTCGGTGATGTTCCCCAGCGTCTTGCTGTTCTTCTGACTCGCTCGCCGGTCTTGTCATCTTGTTCGTAGACGAACCCATGTCCGAAAACCAGTTTAGGCGGCTGAAGGCCTGCAGCCATTAGCATCGCTGGCCACAATGGCGCAATGGAAACGCGTGATGTCCTTCCCAATGAAATGAATGTTGGCGGGCCACCACTTTCGGAACCGCTCCTCGTCCGCAGCCGTACCCAATGGCGGTGATGTAGTTCAAGCAGAGCGTCGAACCAGACGCAGATGGTGTGAGCTTCGTCGAATGGAACTCGAATACCCCATGTCTGCCCAGTGCGCGTGATATTGATGTCCTGTAGACCGCTTCCGCACCAAAGCTAAGTACCTCATTCCGTCCTGCTCTCCGGCTGGATGAAATCCTGATACTCCTCATAGAATGCCAGCAGCCGATCCTTGAAACTTCGACAATGCGAAGAAGTAACACGGCTCGCTCCGCCGGACCGGAGCAACCTTGTGCTCCTTGCACATGCCGCCCGCTTCCTTTATCTCGGTCTCCGTCTTGAACGCCTCGCAGCCCTCGCAGTACCAACCTTCGTAGCTCCCTTTGTAGATGTAACCGTTGTCGTAAACCTTCTGAATGAACTTGCGGCAGCCCTCGTGATGCCGCGGTTCGCTGGTCTGGATGAAATCGTCGTAGCTGATCTCCAGGGCGTGCCACACTTCCTGGAACTGCCGGGCCATGTCGTTGCAGTATTCCTGAGGCGAGCGGCCCAGTTCGGCGGCACGCCGAGCCACCTTGATCGTGTTCTCGTCATTGCCCATGAGGAAGAACACTTCGTAACCTTCCATGCGGCGATAGCGGGCCTGAACGTCGGCGCCGATCTTCTCGAACGCGGTACCGATGTGCGGCCGGCTGTTGGGGTAGTCGATGGCGGTGGTTATGCAGAAGCAAGGCAGGTCAGCCATGATTCGGAAAGTCCTTCCTTATTCAGATTCCGATTGGTCCAACGAATCAGCCACAGCAAGCAACCGGGCCAGGTCCAGTTCGAAGCCTGTCGCGTGTTTTGGCAGAGGCGACAGGCGAGCCGCCCGTCACTTCGGATAGCTCCTATCGTCGCGGATTTGCCGCCGACAGGCAACATCAGTCTGCTCAGGCTTGCCAGTGGGACCGTGGAAACAGACAATGCACACATGCACGATTTTATCGACGTCAAGCGTGAAGCCATCGCCCGGCACTTGCCTCGGCACATTCAGGGCGAAGTCCGTTTCGACTCCACCTCCCGGAAGCTCTACAGCACCGACGCCAGCATTTATCTCATCGAACCCGTCGGCGTCGTCATTCCCAGGACGACGGAGGATGTGGTTACCACTGTGCAAATTGCCGCCGACATGAACGTGCCGATCATAGCTCGCGGGGGAGGCACCAGCTTGTCGGGCCAGTCGATCGGTGCCGGTATCGTGCTCGATTGCAGCAAGTATCTCAATGCGATCCTGGACATTGACCCCATCTCCCGCGTGGCTCGTGTCCAGCCGGGCGTAGTCCTGGATCAGCTCAATCGAGCGCTGGCTGCGCACAATCTCCAGTTCGGCCCCGACGTCTCCACGGCCAACCGGGCCAACATGGGCGGTATGATCGGCAACAACGCCGCCGGGGCGCGTTCCATCGTCTATGGCAAGACCATTGATCATGTGCGCCGGCTCCAGGTTGTGCTTTCCGACGGCAGCCGAGTTGAGTTCAACACGGTGAGCGATGCTGATTGGGACCGCCGGGCTGAACTGCAGTCGCTGGAAGGCATGATCTACCGGAGTATACGGCAGATCGTCCGCGATCATGCCGACGAGATTCGCCGCCGGTTCCCGCGCATTCTACGCCGCGTGAGCGGTTACAACCTGGATCTGTTTGTTGATCATATCACCCACAACCTCAGCCAGTTGATCGTCGGCAGTGAAGGCACGCTTGCCATCCTCACCGAGGCGGAGGTCGGCCTGGTGGCACGACCACGAGTGCGCGGCCTGATCGTGCCGCACTTCGTCTCACTGAGTGCGGCGCTGGACGCGGTGGCTGTCTGCCTGGAGTTCAATCCGTCGGCGGTCGAAATGATGGACAAACTCTTCCTCGATCTGGCTCGCGACAACATCGGACTAAAAGACACCATGGCGGCCATTCAAGGCAGGCCAGAGGCTGTTCTGATGGTGGAATTCAGCAGCGACGACGCGGCGGAGGTCGCCGGCCATGCGGAGCGGTTGGAAAAACGGTTGCGTGAGGTTGCCGGCGTGACTGCGGTGGTGCCGGCGCTCGATCCGAACCTGCGCGATCCGCTCTGGAGCCTGCGCACCGCTTCGGTACCGTTGCTCTACAGCATCCGCGGCGACCGCAAGCCCGTCGCCTTCGTCGAAGATCCCGCGGTGGCACCCCACCGCCTGCCGGAGTTCGTTGCCCGGTTTCGCGAAATACTGCAGCGCCACGGTACCGACGGTGCTTTCTACGGCCACGCCAGCGCCGGCTGTCTCCATATCCGGCCGCTGCTGAACCTGAAAGAGAGCGTCGAGGTAAGCCGAATGCGGCAGATCGCTGAGGAGGTGAGCGATCTCGTGTTGGAATTCGGCGGCGCCATGAGCGGCGAGCACGGCGACGGCCTGGCACGCAGCCAGTTCAACCGCAAGATGTTTGGTCCCGATGTCTATGAAGCCTTCTGTCAGGTCAAGCGAGCCTTCGATCCGCACAATCTCTTCAACCCTGGCAAGGTGGTCGATGCGCCGTCGCTTACTGAGAACCTCCGCTACGGCCCCGGCTATTCCCCGGCGGAGCCAGCCACGCTGTTTGATTACAGCAAACAGGAAGGTTTCGTCCGTGCGGTGGAACAATGCAACGGCGCCGGCGTCTGCCGCAAGCTGCATGGCGGCACCATGTGCCCGTCCTTCCGGGCGACCCTGGATGAGAAGGACAGCACTAGGGGCCGAGCCAACGCTCTGCGACTGGCGCTGGCGGGAGAGCAGCCGCTCCGTGAGCTGCGCAGCCGCTGGGTCCACGACGTGCTGGACCTGTGCCTCATGTGCAAGTCGTGCAAGAAGGAATGTCCAAGCAACGTGGACATGGCCAAGCTGAAGGCCGAATTCTTGAGTTTTTACCATGAGGGCAAGTCCCGGCCGATGAGCCACCACTTCGTGGCCCAGATCCATCAGTTGAATCAACTGGGAGCGCTGGCGGCGCCGCTGGTCAATTTCCTGCAACGTCGGCGGCCGTTGCGCTGGCTCATGGAGAAGATGACTGGTATCGACCGCCGCCGCAGTTTGCCGCCCTTGCGATTCATTCACTTTCGCCGCTGGTTCGCCCGGCATAAGCCGGCAGCGTCAGCAGGCCGAAACGGAAAGGTGTTGTTGTTGGACGACTGCTTCACCACCTTCTCAGAGCCGGAGATCGGCAAGGCGGCGGTGAGGGTGCTGGAACAGGCCGGTTACTCGGTGGAGTTGGCAGGGTTGACTTGTTGCTGCCGCCCGATGATTAGCAAGGGCTTCCTATCCGAGGCACGTTCTCTGATCCATGCCCAGCTACCGGGTCTGGCCCGGCGGCTGCCGGACGGCGTTCCCCTGCTGGGGCTTGAGCCGAGCTGTATTCTGACCATGGCCGACGAGTGGCCGGAACTAGTGTCTTCCCATGAGTCGAAACGTGTGGCCGCGGCGGCGGAACTGGCGGATGTCTGGCTCGCCAGACAGGTGAAAGAGGGCAGTTGCAAGCTGCAATTGAACCAACGTCCAGAGAAATGTGTGTTGCACGGCCACTGTCATCAGAAAGCTCTGTGCGGAGTCGGCGGCACGGTATCGGCTCTGCGCTTGATACCCGATCTCGATGTGACCGTCCTAGACACTGGTTGCTGCGGTATGGCCGGCTCGTTCGGGTTCGAGAAGGAACACTACGACCTGAGCGTCAAGATTGCTGGGCTGGAACTACTGCCGGCTTTGGAGGAGGCGGCCGAAGCGATCGTAGTGGCGCCGGGAACGTCATGCCGGCATCAGATCAGGGATTTGACTGGTCGGCGAGCACTGCATCCGCTAGAACTGCTGGCGGAGCAGATCGGGGGCGACATTTCGTCCGGCTGAGCATGACCACAAGTACAGCGATTGGGTACGCCGTTAAGAATGCGCCAATGATCATGCCAGCGTAGATGGACAACATAAAGATAGCTCTTGCATCTGGCCCACCCCGTATCTGATTGTCCGTGAACCGATCCGTGATCGGCAGCTTGATGAAGTCGAAGATCAGGCAAAACATCAGTGCCTTTATCGGTATCACTGGTCGCTGCAATGGTGAGCCAGGTCGTTACGCCGTTGCCTTCTTGTGTACCCGCTCCGTCTTCTGCCGCAAATAGGCCTGAATAAAGTCGTCGATGTCGCCGTCGAGAACTTTCAGCACCTGCGCCGTTTCCACACCGGTGCGCACATCCTTCACCAGAGTGTAAGGCTGCATCACGTAGTTGCGTACTTGGTAGCCCCAGGCGACTTCGCCCTTTTCGTCATACAGCTTTTCGACCTCGGCTCGCCGCTTCTGCTCCTCGATCCGGTACAGCTTGGCTTTGAGCAGCGCCATGGCATTCGCATCGTTCTTGTGCTGGCTGCGTTCGGTGCGGCTTTCGGCAGCGATGCCCGTTGGTATGTGCGTGTAGCGGACGCCGCTCTCAGTCTTGTTCTGGTGCTGACCGCCCGGACCGCCGCTGCGGAACGTGTCCCGTTTCAGCTCGTCGGGTCTGATCTCGATTTCAATTGCCCCTTCGATTTCCGGCATAACGTCGACGGCGGCAAAAGACGTGTGCCGGCGAGCGTTCGAGTCGAACGGACTGATCCGCACCAGCCGATGGACGCCGGCTTCGCTTTGCAGATGGCCGTAGGCGTAGTCGCCGATGATGTGGAGGGTGGCACTGCGGATGCCGGCTTCCTCGTTGCGCAGCTCGTCGATAATTTCCGCCTCATAGCCGTGCTGTTCGGCCCAGCGCGCATACATGCGCATGAGCATCTGCGCCCAGTCGCAGGCCTCGGTCCCACCGGTCCCCGCCTGAATTTTCAGATAGGCGTTGCTGGCGTCCTGTGGACCGCTGAGCATGGCGGTCATCTCGAAATCGGCCAGACGCTTTCCCAGGCGGTGCAACTCGGCGTCCAGTTCACCGTCCACGCTGGCATCTTCCGCAGACAACTCGGCTAGCGCCTGCAAGTCGCCGGCGCCGGCCTGAAGCTCCTCGAATGGCTTGAGCAAGCCGTTGAGCGGCTTTAATTGCTGAATAACTTGTTGCGCCCGCTCCTGGTTGTCCCAGAAGCTCGGCTGGCCCATTTGCGCATTGAACTGATCACGGAGAGAGAGCTTGGCCGCGATGTCAAAGACTGTCTCGCAGCTGGGTGAGACGGCTGAGGACTTCATCGGTTCGGCGACGGAGGTCGGTGTTCATCTATTTCCTTTCCGGTCAGCGGTTTCGATCCGTTCCGGCCCAATACCGGCAAGAATCTGGTGGTAGGATAGCAGAAACCGGCCTTCGCGCACAATTGCGATTGTTGGGCAAACATGAAAAATAACGCGAGCAGCACGCTGCCAGTTGCTTCCCTTGCTCGTAACCTTGTCATCATGTCACGTTTGCGCGCTTACGCTCAACTCGTTCGTTTGCCCAATGTGTTCACCGCCTGGGCCGATATCTGCCTGGGGGCGTTGTCGGTGGAAGCACACTCCAGAGTTGGTTAGCGTTCTTTTCTCTGCTTGTGGCCTCAAGCTGCCTTTACTGCGGCGGCATGGTCTGGAACGATTTCTTCGATCTGGAACAGGATCGGCGGGAACGGCCAGGACGCCCCCTGCCTTCGGGCCGAATTGCGAGGAAGACGGCAGGTTATTTCGGAGCCGGGTTGCTGGCTGCGGGCCTCGCGTTCGCGGTCCTTGCCGGCTTTGTAGGAACATCAGGTGATGGGACTGCATGGGTGGGTTTTCGCGCAACCGCCGGCATATTGGCCGGCGTGCTCGTCCTGGCCATTCTCCTCTACGATGCCTGGTTGAAACGAACATGGGCCGGCCCCATCGGAATGGGATTATGCCGGTTCCTCAATGTGCTGCTGGGATTCTGCGCGACATTTTCGCCAAATTGGCTGGTTGCCTTTCACATGGCAGCGGTGATGGGCTTCTATGTTGCGGGGATCACCTGGTTCGCGCGGACAGAGGCCCGGACCAGTAATCGTACAATGTTGATCCTGGCCGGCCTGCTCATGCTGGCGGGGATATTGCTCGCCTTGCCCTTGCCTCTACACGTTGCAGAGGGCGGCAGCTCAGTGCTGTTTCCCTATCTGCTGGTCGGACTTGGTTTCCTGATAGGGATACCTGCAGCGAAGGCAATCGTTCAACCTGTTCCCCAACGCGTGCAGAAGGCGGTCATGGTTGCCTTGCTGGGACTGGTTGTCCTGGATGCAGTTATGGCCATAACGCAGGCCGGCATCGTTGGCCTGCTGATTCTGCTGCTATTAGTCCCGGCACTCTTCCTGGGGCGGTGGGTCTATTCGACGTGAGTACACATTATTGTCTGGGCGGCGGCGGCAGTGTGGGCACCACTTGAGGTTGTTGAGGAAAACCGACTGGACTAACGGCACCGCCTACCGGTCCCTGCGCGGGAATGGCTCCTTGACCCTGGCCTCCTGCCTGCCCCTGACCACCCGGCAGAGGAGGAATCCCCTGCAGGACAGGTTGTCCTGGCAGACCCTGTTGGGGCATGCCTGGCAGACCCTGTTGGGGCATGCCTGGCAGACCCTGTTGAGGCATCCCCGGCTGTCCCTGTTGGGGCATGCCTGGCAGACCCTGTTGAGGCATCCCCGGCTGTCCCTGTTGGGGCATGCCCGGCAGTCCCTGTTGGGGCATGCCCGGCAGTCCCTGTTGGGGCATGCCTGGCAGACCCTGTTGAGGCATGCCTGGCTGTCCCTGTTGGGGCATGGCGAACGGTGCTTGTTGGGGCATGCCTGGCTGTCCCTGTTGGGGCATGGCGAACGGTGCTTGTTGGGGCATGGCGAACGGTGCTTGTTGGGGCATGGCGAACGGTGCTTGTTGTTGGGGCATGGCGAACGGTGCTTGTTGTTGGGGCATGGCGAACGGTCTTTGTTGGGGCATGGCGAACGGTGCTTGTTGTTGGGGCATGGCGAACGGTGCTTGTTGTTGGGGCATGGCGAACGGTCTTTGTTGGGGCATGGTGAACGGTGCTTGTTGGGGCATGGCGAACGGTGCTTGTTGTTGGGGCATGGCGAGTTGCCTTTGTTGGGGCATGGGCGGCGAAGGCGGCGGCATCTGGCTTATCAGCTCTCTGGTCATCGCGTCGCGGGTCGTGATTTCAATCGAATCCTGCCGCACAACCCAGGTTGCTTCCCCCGGCAGCCGGGAGAGAATCTTGTTCAGAACCGAACCAAGTGTCACCTTGTACATTTTCGGAATGGGGTTGTTGTCGGTGGGCACGATATCATAGGTTTGAACGTCGAACGGCATCTGCAAGCTTATCGTAGGCCCCGCCGGCCTTTCCTGAGCTTTCTTGAACTCTTTCTCATTGACCCAGAAGGTGACCTTGTACTGCGTTTGCAGCGCGTCCAAAGCCTGCAGGAGGGTCGTATGGGGTTTGCTAATGCCGTCGAAGTCGACCAGTTTTTCCATGAGCAGGCTCAATTCATTGTGCCTGTTTTTGAGACTCGCGACTGCGTTGGCCTGCGCAACCCGATTGGCGTAGTCGATTGCCTGCTGGGAAAGCTGGCTGGCCGGCCGTGTCGAGGCCGCGGGGGCCGCCGATCCGGATGCAGATCCACTGATTGGGTTTATACCGGTGATGCTTGCCGGCTTCGTCGCGGAGACAGTCGCTTTCTCCTTGGGGGATGCCGTTGGCCGGTCCATATCCTTCAAGGCAGCCGTCAGCCGCTGGGAAAGTGCCTGGCGCATACTGTCGGAAAGGTCGGTGCGATTGCGGACCAGGTCAAGGTTGGCGCTGGAGGTCGTCACGAGCCTTGTCCGGCTCGGCCCTGGCATCGGTGCGCGCTTCTTGATGACTTCATCGATGACCAGCCTCATCCGGTCTTCTTCCGCGGCCTGGCGGGCTTTGAAATCAGCAAGAATGTTGGGGTTGTCCAGCGGCGGAGCAATGGGCGGCGCCGCAGGCCTGACGTCTCCCGCTGGTGGTGTGGCCGACGGTGCGACGGGTGGCACCGCAGGCCTGACGTCTCCCGCTGGTGGTGAGGCCGGTGGTGCGACGGGTGGCGGCGCGGGAATGCCGCTTCCCGGCAAGAGCTGAGCAACAAGCAGTTTCTCGCCCTGCCAGTCGCCTCCGAGAGTAGAACTGTTGGTGACAATAGTCAGAGCCAGAACGGCCCCGACGATCTGAAGTCCGCGAACTGGGGTCATTTTCAAACCCTCGCAATGAAAGAACTGAGTGGCCTGCCTCGACGTGCTCAGTTAGCTTAACTCTATTGTAGTAGATGAAAGGGGCATTCCGCCAGCTAATTTTCCCAAATTTCTGCCGTGACCTCAAATAGAGGTATTCCCAGGGTGCCGCAGGTCCCCCAAAACTGCCCTATTTGCCCTGGCCTGGAGCCGTCTTGACCCCTAACTTGCCGATCTGTTATACCTCTCTTTCGGCACGTTCGGATTTTGGGCAAAAAATCTTGAGGACTTCATGTCGCCGAAAACCGCTCTCATCACGGGTGTCACAGGCCAGGACGGCAGTTACCTGGCGGAACTCTTGCTTGACAAGGGCTACCGCGTATCCGGCATGGTTCGCCGGTCCAGCACCGAGAACTTCCAGCGCATCGAGCACCTGCGCGACCGCATCGAATTGTGCCAGGCCGACCTGCTTGATCAGTCGTCTCTTGCGCAGGTGCTTTCCCAGACGCAGCCGGACGAGATCTTCAACCTGGCGGCGATGTCGTTCGTCCCCACCAGCTGGCATCAGCCGGTACTCACCGCCGAGTTTACCGGGGTTGGCGTGACCCGCCTGCTCGATGCCATTCGCCAGGTCTGTCCCCAGGCTCGCTTCTACCAGGCTAGCAGCAGCGAGATGTTCGGCAAGGTGCGCGAGACCCCGCAGTGCGAAACAACCCCCTTCCACCCGCGCAGCCCCTATGGAGTGGCCAAGGTCTACGGTCACTTTATCACCGTCAACTATCGCGAGAGCTACGACCTGTTCGCCTGCTCCGGCATTCTGTTCAATCACGAGTCACCCGGCGCGGTCTGGAGTTCGTCACGCGCAAGATCACTCATGCCGTGGCCCGGATTAAAATGGGGTTGGCGAACGAACTGAGGCTCGGCAACCTTCAAGCCAAAAGAGACTGGGGGTTCGCCGGAGATTACGTGCGGGCCATGTGGCTGATGCTTCAGCAAGACAGGCCCGAAGACTACGTGGTCGGCACCGGCCAAACGCACAGCGTCGAGGAATTCGTCCAGCTCGCTTTCGATCATGTCGGTCTGGACTGGCACAAGTACGTGATCGTCGATCCCCAGTTCTACCGCCCGGCCGAGGTGGACCTGCTGCTGGCCGATCCTGCCAAGGCGAATACCCACCTGGGCTGGAAACCGGAGGTTGATTTCCCCAGGCTTGTCACCATGATGGTGGATGAAGATCTAGCGGCACTGGGCCAACCGCGGAAACGAACCGCCCTGGCTGCATGAAAGAAAAGAGCTGAGTACAGGCGAGCCGAGCAGCGTAAGCTGCCGGGTGATGAACTCCCTCCCCCGGCAGCTTACGCTGATTGGCCGCCCTAATGACTAATGACTAATGACCAATGACTAATGAGGAATCATGGCTGGCGACCTACAGGCGATCTGGCGTTGCCACTCACCACTCACCACTCACCACTCATCACTCATCACTGATTAAGGATTGTCGCCATGCACGTGGTTGTCAACCAGTGGACACCGCAGGGATCGAAAACGGGCGTCGGGCACTACACCGACGCTCTGCTCCAGGGGCTGCGCAGGGCAGGAACAGACCGGATCACCGCATTCCCTGGTGATCGCGTCCGCCGATTCCGCGACATCGGCGGCTGGCTCCGTTCTCAACTCCTCAAGGGGTCCGAGCGCTTCCCCAGGGAAGACGATGAGAAAGGAAAGATGGGAGAGTCGGCTTCTTCTGGTCTCCCCTTCTCCTTGTCTCCTTGTCTTTCTGCGTTGCGGCGTGCGGCCGTTCATAGCCTGCGGCAAGGAAGTTGGTCCCTCCTGGGCAGGTATTTCCGGTCGGTATGCGCGCGGAGCCATTTCGATCTCTATCACGAGCCGAACTTCATCCCTCTGCCGGGAGACTGTCCGACGATCACGACCCTGCACGATCTTTCCGTCTTGCTGTACCCCCAGTGGCATCCAGCCGACCGCGTCTACTGGTTCGAGAAACATCTTCCCGAAATGCTGAGCCGGTGCGTTCACTTTCTCACTATCTCCGACTTCGGCCGGCACGAAGTGATTCGCCGGCTCAGTGTGCCTCCGAATCGTGTAACCCGAGTCTACATGGGCGTCCGGCCGGGTTTGGTCCCTCTGCCCGCGGAGCAAGTAGCTATCACGCTCGAACAATTGGGGCTGTCACCCGGTTACTTGTTGTATGTGGGCACCATTGAGCCGCGCAAGAACATGCTCATGCTCATGCAGGCGTATTGCGCATTGCCGGAGCAGGTCCGTAATCGCCGGCCGCTGGTGTTGGCAGGAAGCTGGGGATGGAACGCCGCGGCGGCGGCGGAGTATTACCACGCCGAGGCCAGGCATCGCGGCGTGATCTGTCTGGGCTACATTCCCGATGCGCATCTGCCGGCCCTGTACAACGGTGCTCGGGCGTTGGTTTATCCTTCCTGGTATGAGGGTTTCGGTCTGCCGCCGCTGGAGATGATGGCCTGTGGCGGCGCCGTACTCGCATCGACCGCGGGTTCTATCGTCGAGACTGTCGGCAGCCGGGCTTACCTGATTGATCCCGCCGACTTGGACGGCTGGCGCACTGCCATGCTGCGTGTCCTCGATGATGACGACTGGTGGCTGTCCTTACGCCGTGGCGTGGTGGACATAGCTCGTCCCTACACGTGGGCGCACTGCGCTGCCGAGACATGGAATGTCTACCGGCGTCTGGGCCAGGCGACCGCACAGCCCGGCACGGGATGCGGGCGCGCGGCCTGAATTGGCAGCAGGGATTTCTCCATTCCCGTTCTGATTCCACCAAGGAGATGGTTGACTGCCCGTCTGAGACACGCTACCGTAACAATATTCCTTCGCGAGCAACGGAGCCGCATCAGGTGCCGACAATACAGTTGCTGGAGTGTTCGTTTCTGATTCCGATCCGCCGGGACCGGAACCTGTCGGATGGCAAACGGCATAGCCCGTCGGCCTGGACGTGGCTGAAATTACATCTGTTGCAATTCGGCGGTGCGACTCGGGCCCGCGAGTTGTACGAAGGTTGGTATGAGGATCGCGACACCAGAAAGCGCGTCACGGACCTGTCCCGGAAATACATCGTCGCCGTGCCTCGCACAGAACTTGGGCAGTTGCGGGTAATCCTGCGTGACGCTTGCCGAGTTTTCGCGCAGAAGTGTATTTACCTGAGTGTGGCTGGTCATGTCGAGTTTGTGGAAGGGCCGACTTATGAAAGCTCCTAACGTGTACGTTGATATGGACGGCAACGAAATTGCCCTGGACGCCCTGGACGCTGGGGAGCGTCAGTTGGCAGCACGCTTGCGCCGCCGGGCGCACACTCATCCCGACTGGTGCGATTTCGACAACTACTCGATGCGAGTTATCCTCGAGTTCTATGATGCTCGCAAAGTAAGCCGAAAAGCCGTGGTGCGCAGCCCGGTCTGGCGCATCGCCCAGGACCTCAGCGGCCGTCTGGGTATTGCCTCTGGCCTGGTGCGCCCGAGCGATTGTCTTGGCGACCTGGAAGACCTGATCCGCGAGCACTTCCCGACTGAACGAGCCTTTTGCGAGGCGACGGGGCTTACCAAAGAAACGCTCACTGATGTCCTCGCGGGGCGTGCGGATCTGTCGCTCCAGACGCTGACCGAGGCCTTGGAGCGCATCGGCTATCGGTTGCGCATTGTGCCGGTGCCGGAGGAAGCACGGGCGGAGGCGCGGAAGCGCACAGGTTGAGCATGGTTCAGCACGTCCGAATCAAGATTTGTGGCATTACCAATGAAGCCGATGCGGTTCTGGCAGCGTCACTGGGCGCCGATGCCGTCGGCCTGAACTTTTTCGCCCAGTCGCCGCGCTGTATCACCCCGGAGAAGGCCCACGCGATCCTTCGTCAATTGCCTCCGTTCGTGGAGCCGGTCGCACTTTTTGTTAATGAGCCGTGGCCAGCGGTATTCGCCACCCTTCGCGTCATTGCCTCGCATTCGCACAGTTCAGGGTTATGGGACCAACCGGGATCCGGAAAAGGGCAGACAAGGAGACAAGGAGACGGGGAGACAAGGAGACGGAACCCGGTCCGAACTCCTTGTCTCCCTGTCTCCTTGTCTCCCTGTCTCCTTGTCTCCCTGTCTCCTTGTCTCCCTGTCCGCCAGCCCCTATCAGTTGATCCCTGCTTTCCCGGTGAAGGATCGTGAAAGTTTGCAGGAGATCACCGACTATCTTGAGTCTTGTCGGCGGCGCCAACAGTTGCCGGCCGCTATTCTGGTCGATGCCCATGTCGCTGGCCAGCACGGCGGCACAGGCCAGACCGCGCCCTGGAACCTGTTGGCCGGCTTCAAGCCCGGCGTACCGCTCATCCTTGCCGGCGGATTGACAGCGGAGAATGTCGCCGAGGCGGTGCGAACCGTCCGGCCCTATGCGGTCGATGTGGCGAGCGGTGTTGAGCGCACGGCTGGGAATAAGGATCCCGAAAAGGTGCGACGCTTTATTGACAGTGCCCGCGCTGCGGTGGCGACATAAGCTCGGCACAGATGATCCTGCCCCGGCAGTGCCTTTCGCAGAATAAGTGTTCCTGGCACCAGCTCCATGGAGTATGTCAAGGCGGGGGGAAACTTGCTGGTGCTGGACTCGCCCGATGACGGTGCAACGCTACGAGGTCCTCAACGTGCCGTTGTGCGCGTTGCTCCCCACAAACAAGGTAAGCTACTCCTGCGCCTCGCTGTAGTGGATACTCCGCCTGGTGCGGAAATTGCACTAAGGAAAATGGTTCCGGCCATTGGCTCCCAACGTGCTGGCAGGCCGGACGCTTAACCGCAAGCGGCTATGCCGAACGTTCAGCGACTGCACGACGGCGCCGCGCAATGGCATGGTGTCGGGATGTTATCCGCTCGATCCGTTCTACAGGGATCGGCCGGAGAAGGAGCGGTTGGCGGAGATCAAGGCGAAAGGGTAGCCGCGATCCTCAACAGACAAGTAACGAGAAAATTACGGCATGAAAATTTCAACACAAAGGCACAAAGAACACGGCGCGGCCTGAGGCCGCAACCAAAAGACTCTAAGGAAGGCAGGAAGACAGGAAAAGAAAAGAACACAAAAGGTGCGGGTTTCAACGAGATTCGTCAACCGCTGGCTCGCGCTGGCTCTTGTTTCCTGTCTTCCTGCCTTCCTTAGAGGTCTTGAAATCTTGGCGGCACGCAAAGATTTTGCTCGATAGTAGTACAAAGAATAAGGAAAGCAAAGGAGAAGAATGACTTCAAACGCAGGTAACACCGTGGGGCAGGTTGCCAACCTGCCAAATGAAACGACCAGTCAGATATGATGGCCTTGCCTGCCCCATGTGTCTTCTATTCTGATTCCGCTTCTCTTGAACCGTTGCCGTTTTTGCCGGAAAAAAAGGGATTGGCAGCACCGGCATTTTGACGTAAGTTCACATCAGCACACATCTTACAAGTGCGCACCGGGTGCCGGTTTGCAAAAGTGCCGGCAAAGGATGGGTAATGTCTTAATTTGGGCATCGCCATAACTGCCATTGTGCCAAGTGGTTGTGGCAACCGAGCCGGAGCATGGCAGGGATTTTGCCTGGCTGCTCAGAGCACTCTGGTCTGGGCTTTCCAGTGCCATTCGTTCCAGAACACCGGCTTCACCGGCTTCGCTGGATCAGATTCCGGTCACGGCCCTACGCCACCACTTGTTGGAGTATCTTCCCCGAACGTTTTTGGCCTTTTTGACGGGGGCACGGATTTTCGAGCGAAACAGCGTGTAGTGTCGCTTGATCCTGTCCACGTACACCGGATCCGCCAAGAGCATTTTCTGGGCCAGCTTGAGCAAAGCCTCGGCATGCTCCGACTGAGGACTGGCCAGGTTCAAAATGGGGCCTTGCATTTCCCTTATCAGGCGCGGATCGTCCATTCCCAGCCACCGTGTGTAGAAGGCGTGATCTTCCCATCCCCAGGCGATGACGGCCAGGATGTGCTCTTGCGTGGAAGAATACACCGAAAAGAACACTCGGCGACAATCGCACCCTGGCTCGTCGCAGAACATCTCGATGAACTGGTATTCCGCGGCTGGGACGCCGAACTGGGCGCCGGAAGCACGGTGATGGTGCGCGTCTCTCGCCTGGCGACGTCAGGGCACAACTCGTGAAATGCAACATACGGCATTGGCTTCTCCTGGGTTTGGCCCACACGGGCGAATCCTCGAATCTCTCTTATTGTAGCGGGAATTGAGTCACGACCAAGGCTGAAAAATACGTCTCATGCCGAGTAGCGGGCCGGGGAGAGAAGCTGTCCGCCGCCAGTACCCGGCGAACCCGGTCCACCAACGGCCGGCCGGTGCCATCTGCCATAGAATGTCGCCATGAAGCCGCTGGCCTTTTATCTTGAAACGAGTGTGTGGGGAAGCCTTGCCCGACGGCAGCCACGAGACCGCAAGCAGATCGTTCATCGTCTCCTTCGCCTTCTTGACGGCGTTCATGGTACATGTGTCATATCCGACGTTGTCCTTGCAGAGATACAGGACGCTGATCCGGGGGATGCGGACCAGATCCGGCGCCATCTGGTGAAGACCCACCACACCGCCCATCCGATCAGCACTGAGATGGAATCGCTTGCCCTCGCCTACATCGGGGCCGGAGTCTTACCCGAAGGCCGTGAGGCCGACGCGATGCACGTCGCGGCTGCCAGCTGCCTTCAGCTCGATTACCTGGTCAGTTGGAACCACCGGCACATGACACGGCCGATGAAACGGGTACAATACGAGTCGGTGAACCGACTACACGGTTATCTGAAAACCCCATTGATATGTAATCCCTTCGAGGCGTGCGATGAACTCCGGAATCGATGATTTGCTGGACATGGTGGATGGATGGAAGTTCAAGCTTCATGACAAGCTCAAGGAAATGACCCCTGCCGAGCGCCGAGCATTTTGGCATCAAGTCCACGAGGACGCCCGCAAAATGGGTTTGCACGTCGCCGAACCGGACAAACCGGCGAAGAATCTTGGCAAACGTAAGCGCCGAACTGGGTAGAGCCGGTAGGCCGGTGGCAACTGCTACACAATTCTTCCGCATTGCATGTGAACGCTCATCTTCAAATTTAGGGACCGTCCAACATGACGCCGACCCGCACCTATCCGAAGCGCTGCGGCAAATGCGGCCACAAGAGGATGTAAGGGTGCGTAAATCACCTACCAGCGGCGTCATTCTACGTGGAAAAACAGCGCCGGGGAAACCTTGAAATGGTCAGCCAGTTTGCGGATGTGGCTCTTGCTCAGGTGTCGATGCCCGTTGAGGATCAGGGACGCCAGGGCGCGATTGCCCAGCAGCCGGCCCAGATCCCCCTGAGTCATGCCGCTTTCTTGCATCAGGTATTTCAGCATGGTCAACGGATCGCGCTGCTCGGTGTCAACGTCGTGGTGTTCCCGGTCGTAGGCTTCCACCAGTATCGTCAGCGTGTCGAGATAGTCCTGCTCGCCTGGGTCGAGGGAGCCTTCCGGCCGCACGGCAAGGGAATCGAGGACCATAGCAGCCGCATCGTAGTCTCGTTCGCTGCGCAGCGGACGCAGCGGAAAAGTGTCGATCAACGCCAGGTATGCCGAGCCCGGCCGGCCGTTCGCTAAACGTTTTGCGGCAGGTCGAGCTTTGGTTGCCGTGTGCTTCATAGGTTGTCTTTCCACAAGTCCTTGCTGTATTCCGCGTGAGTGAGCAGCCGCAGGACGTAAACCCGTTGCCGGTTGTAGTGGATGGCGGCAATTAACCTGTACTGGCTGCCGCGGATATTGAAAACAGTCACGGTGTTTCCGCTCGCCACAGTCACCGTGTCAGCGTGCGGATAAACACGCCGCACGTCCTGAAGGTTTCCCCACCTTGTCTCACGAAGGAGGCAATACCACTTTTGCAGTGGTTCGGCCGCATCGGGATATCGTTGAGCGAATTCACGGAGGCGTTTGCGTGTAATGATTCTCATCGCACATTAACTTTCTCCTGCTCAAAGAAGGTTTTGGGCGTTGATTACATTATGTAAACATTAGCCGGCCGTGTCAAGGGAACGACCGAGGAAAGAACCGCCAGCTCTGTCCAGATTGGAAACGATTTAGTTCCAGACACGAATGGCACTGTTGACAGGCTGCGTTTGTTTCTAACACCAAAGCCTATCTCTATTTAAGCTAGAACCTGGCCGTCGGGCCTGTGCCGGTCCTGGCCGCGCACCGTCCGTGTGCTCACTCGAAGGTGATCTTTGGCATCTTCCCACCGCACAGCTGATTTTTTGCCAAAAATCAGCTGCTGGATACCTGGCCGGAGAACCTTCCCTGCCTAAGTTATCCCCAGTGGAGACCTTCCTGGGTTGCACTCTCCTTTGTCAGCAAAGGAAGGCCTCCATGTCCTTTTCTACGACCTTCAACCATACTTCGCAATTCAACAATGTCCTCGCCCCTTTTTGCCACGCTGACGGCCTGCCCTTCGCCAACGTGTTGACTGCCGACACGATCGCTCAGGCGCTCGCCAACGAACAGGTCTCGTTTGGCCAAAGGGCGCATAGCTTCTGGACGCCTGCTCTGACGCTGTGGACCTTCTTGTCCCAGGTGTTGGATGACGGCAGCAAATCGTGCCGGGCGGCCGTGGCCCGCGCCGTGGTGGCCATGGCTTTGACGCTGCCGCGGCCAGAATATGATACCGGCAACTACTGCCGTGCCCGCGCCAAACTGCCAACGAACGTACTCTGCCGCCTGACCTTGCAAGTGGCGGTGGCCTTGGAGAAGCAAGCACCGGCCGCGTGGCTGTGGCATGGGCGGCATGTCTCTCTCGTGGACGGCTTCACGGCCAGCATGCCAGACACCGAGGAGAACCAAAAGGCCTATCCGCAGCCGCAGACACAAAAACCGGGGCTGGGTTTTCCGCTTATCCGTTTAGTGGTGTTGTTGTCTCTGGCCACGGCCGCGTGTCACGGGCTGGATTGGGGACCGTACCAGGGCAAGGAAACGGGAGAACCGGCGTTGTTCCGCAGGTTGCTGGACCACTTGGAGCCCGGCGCGATCGTGCTAGGAGACCGCTTTTACTGCTCGTACTTTCTGCTGGCATTGCTGCAGGCACAGGGCGTGGACGTGGTGACGCGGCTACATCAAGCCCGGATCAACACGTTCCGCCGTAGCCGGAATGTGGACCAGGACAACCGGTTGGTGATCTGGTCGAAGCCGGAGCAACCGGACTGGATGGACAACGCGACGTATGCGGCCATGCCCGAGACAATCCAGGTACGCTACCTCTACCAGCGGATTAGCATCCCGGGCTTTCGCGTCAAGCACCTGCACGTGGTCACCACTCTGCTGGATACGGAGGCGTATGCTCATGAGGATGTCGTCGATCTTTATCATCAGAGATGGCACGTGGAGCTGGACATTCGGGCCATCAAGTCGACCCTGAAGATGGACGTGCTACGTTGCTTGACCCCGTTCATGATCGAGAAGGAAATCTGGGCCCATTTCTTGGGCTACAATCTTATTCGCAAGGTGGCGGCCCAGGCAGCGCTGCTCCAGGGAGTATGTCCGCGGGCGATTAGTTTTGCAGCCAGTCAGCAGACGGTGCTGGGCGCCTGGAGCAAGTTGACCGAGGCGACAGTCGCGGAGCGGATCCAGATGGCCCAAGTGTTGTTGGTGGCGCTGGGCAAGGAGAAGGTGGGCCATCGGTCGAACCGTTGTGAACCGCGGGCCATCAAACGACGGCCCAAGAAGCAAAAGCTGATGATGAAACCACGTAAGCAGTTGCAGGCGGAATTATTGGCCGGGTATGGCGTGGACGGCAAGGAATGACGGCAAGAGCGTCCACAAGAAGGGGGGTGATGGCACGGAGCTGGTTGGCAAGAACAAACCGAAACACATCCGGGGAGACAGTGCGCGCCCGCGTGGCCAGCCAAGGCCGTGTACCTCTCGATCTGTGCTTACGTTAGTAAAGATACTCAGGGCATCCTTATAGTAGATATAGCCTCGACGCAACCTGCTGCTGGAACGAGGGATCTGCCAACAGTGCCATTCGTTCCAGACACCGGCTTCACGATTCCGTGGCTGCAAACGGGCTGACCCCGGCTGCGGTCCCTCCGGTTCCTGCAGGGATTGGATCACATGCCTAACTGACCGGAACCGCAAAACATGTTTCGCATGGTGTATGGGGCTTTGCTGAAGCACAGCCTTGAGAAAAAGGCTATCGGGGGCCGTCGCCAGTGGATAGAATACTTGGAATGCCCAGTCGAGATACCCCGTCCTGTTATGGAAGCGTTCCAGGCTGGCTGTCGCTGGTCGGCTGTGGTACACATCGCGGGGTTCCACCACTACGGGCACGGAAGGATCGCGTATGGCTAGCGTTTTAACTGCTCTTGGAAAAGAGGCCGCCACCACTCCTCTCGAACCCGCATTGGCCACTGCGTCCGCACTTCTGGCCTCCGTCGTCGAAGAGAAAGCGTACGTCGGCGAGGTCTACTCGCTCGGGTACGAAGACGCCCTCGTTCAAATCCACGACTTCCACCGTCAGCAAGTCGGCGGCATCCCCGCCCTTTCCTTTCTGATAGCGACAAGGGTGCAACCCGGCCGACAAACTGACGTTCGAGAAGAAGACGCCTCCATCATTCTGCTTCGTGTCCTCGACAAGTGCGACCTTCCTGACGCCGCCGAGGCGCTGCGGGTTCGGGTCGAAACGGCGAAGCGGGTGTCGGGTGAAGTGGAACGTTTCTGGGATCACAAGGATGTCATGGACGCCCAGACAGCCCAGTTACTCGGATATGCGGGCGTGAAGTGCCGGGTGCTCGGGACGTTTTACGTCAATGACTTCGGTACTGATGGGAAGCCCGACTACCGACTCACGTTCGGTTCTGACCTGAGTAATTACTATCCCAACCGCGGGCTAAAGGTATTCAAACCCAAAGCTACCGTTCTCGCCAAGATCATTAACTACCGTGACCCTCTGACTCGGACGCAGGGGCCAACACCCGAGGTGCAGATCGGGCACGTCCGGTACGCATCGACCAACCGTCCTTTCCAGAAGGTTGGCGACGTGCCGGTGCTCGTCTCGCCGACCGACCTGCTCGGCATGAAGACGGCTTTATTCGGTATGACCCGGACGGGCAAGTCGAATACGACGAAGGTCATGTTGAAATTGATCTTTGCCCTTCGATGGCACCCCGATCAAACCCGGCGAATCGGACAGGTGGTCCTTGATCCGAACGGCGAATACGCAAATGAGAATGTTCAGGATCAGGGCGGTGGAGCCAATCCGGTGGCGATTAAGAACGTCTGGATGTGTGGTCCTTCAACAATGCAGGCCAAACTGAAGGATGACGTGGTGACCTACGGCATTACGAAGCATCCCCACGATCAAAATCGCAAGCTGATGCTACTGAATTTCTACGTTGACGAGAATTTGACGATCGGGAAAGAAATCATCGACAACGCCCTGTCAGATGACAACGTCAAGTACGTTGCCAATTTCCGTGACGTGAATCTCGCCCTGCCGGAATCCAAGGACAACGGAGACCTTTGCAGACACTACCGCCGTGTGCTGTGTTACCGAGCGTTGCTGCACAAGGCCGGTTTGAAGGCCCCCGATAACCTGAACCCGTCAATCAAACATAGCTTCTTGACGCTGTTTAGCAAAGAGTTCATCGAAGGGATCGCTAACAGTAACGGAAAGGACAATGCAGCGTACAAGCAGTGCGCCATCATGTTACGGAAGCCCAAAATAAGTTGGGGCGAGATGGAAAGCATTTGCGCCACGCTCGACATGTACATCAGTGACAAGGGGTCGGCGTTCAACAAAGACTTCGATCCTGATTACGTGCAAAAGAATGACGGCTCGTGGGCGGATGACAACCTCCGAAAGATTTTGGCCATGTTCGGCTACGCAAACGGATCGAGACTCATCGGTCGAATCGCCGAGCAGCACACGGAGGCGACCGGCACCGATTACGCCGACGACATCTACGAACATCTTGTCCAAGGAAGGCTGATCATCATTGATCAGTCCAGCGGCGACCCAGTACTCAACAAGGCGTCGGCTGACCGAGTTATGCGGCGGATTTTTGAGGAGAATCAGACGAAGTTCCGTCACGCCGAAATCCCGCCTGACCTCCTGATCTACGTCGAAGAAGCTCACAACGTCCTACCGTCTTCAAAAGAAGACGATATGCACGACATCTGGGTGCGCACGGCCAAGGAGGGAGCCAAGTACCACCTCGGCCTCGTATACGCCACGCAGGAAGTCAGTTCGATTCAGAAGAACATCCTGCGGAATACGTCGAACTGGTTCATCGGTCACCTGAACAATACCGATGAAACTAGAGAACTCAAGAAGTTCTACGACTTCGCCGATTTTGAAGGCAGCATCCTAAGGGCTCAGGACAAGGGGTTTATTCGGGTCAAGACGCTCTCGAACCCGTTCGTCGTTCCGGTTCAAGTTGATCGGTTTACCATCGACGTTGTAGCTACTGGGACAGACCCGGCAGCCGCGGCTGCGGCAAAGGCGGCCGTGAACGTGAAGCCAGTCGAGAAGGACTTATTCTGATGCCGTACGAGGGTGAATATGCCGGGTACAGGTCTATCCGTCGCCTCGTTGGGGCCGATGCCGTGCAGCAGTTGCTGAAGCGAGCCAGGGTCTCGCCTCCAAACGCCAACCAGAACAGCCCGGCTCCAAGCCACGCTCCTGACCCTTCGACCGAAGCACCTGCCTTCGTCGTTGGGATCGATGGTAGCTACAACGAAGTACCGGTTAGGAACGGCTACCCGGGTGCTCACGTCGGATACTGCACCGTCGCAAGCGTACTGATCAACCTGAAACTGATCGATGAACTTGATGAAGAACGTCCGGTTGATCCGGAACTTTTCCGAAAGACGGAGGAAGCCGCCACGGTAGATGCTGCATTGCCTGGCAGCAACGTCGTCACCCGTAACCACACATCGGCCCGTGATGCCTTTCGGGAGGCGGTCTTCGATGTGCTCCACGACAAAGTGGTGGACGACGAAGACCGGACTCGCTTGCTCGACACCTACGAGGCACTTCTAGCCCTAAAGCCGCAGGGGCGCGGCCAGGTATGTCCATATGATCATCAGGGCTGCGACCAGCACCTTGTGATCCCACCCGGCAATACCAATTGCCCGTGCGGAAAACTCAACCCCATCTACTCGACCGACGCTCTTCGCATACACGAGCGGTTTTCCCACGATGGCACGAACGGCGAAGCGTTCGGGTTGGTCTCCGAGGTCTGGGGTAAGGTTCTTTTGGTTCATCTACTCCGGTGTTTCGAGCGGCAGGGCCTATTGGATCAACTTGACCGTCTGGCCTTTGTCCTCGACGGGCCACTGGGTGTTTTCGGGCCTCCCGCATGGCTCAGTGCCGCCATAAGCACTGAACTCAAGAGAATCAACGGGATTTTCCGAAATAAGAAAGGGACAGACTTGCTGATCCTCGGGATCGAGAAGACGGGCACGTTTGTGACTCACTTCGATGAGATAGACCAGACCGAACAGCCCGGCGTCTCACGATTCGAGCCGAGGTCGTACCTGATGTTGACTGACAAATACATCAAAGCTCGTATCAGCCTGTCGGACTCGCAGAAGCGATACGGCGTGGACACGTATTTCGGCCGCAAGTTCTTCTACAAGAGCAGCACGGGCGGTCGGATCGTTGCCAGTATCCCTTTCCTGACGGACAACGAGGATACACTCGACAACGACGACATCTCTTTGTATCCCCAGTTCGGAACGGCCTGTGCCATGCTCGACAAGCTCGCATCGAACCGCTACCCGAACGCCGTCACGCCGCTCGTCTCGGCGCATGCCGAAGCCGCCATTCCACTTGAACTCGGCCGGAAAGTGCTTCAACAACTGGCCAAAGTACTCATGCGACGGGATTGAGCACATGGGCGATTCCTCAGGAAAGTACGGGACGGCAGAAAGCCGCTGGGCTGGTTTGGGGCCGTACTATGCCATGTTTCCGGTTCCATTCGCGGATCACGTCGTCCAGAAATACACGTCGTTAGGGGAAACCATCCTCGACCCATTCGCCGGGCGGGGAACAGCTATCTTCAGTGCCGCCACAAAAGGGCGCAATGGAATGGGGGTCGAACTGAATCCGGTAGGCTGGGTGTACTCACAGGCCAAACTTCACCCCGCTGCTCAGGACGACGTAATCGAGCGAGTACGGGAGATCGGACTGCTTGCTGACCGTCGCCAATCCAAACCTCGCCTACCGGCCTTTTTCTCCTGGTGCTTCTCGCCGACCGTCCAGCAGTTCCTACTGACTGCTCGAAAACACCTGAACTGGCGACAGAATAGGATCGACTGCACTCTCATGGCATTGTTGCTCGTGAACATGCACGGAAAGCGGGAAGCATCTTTGTCCAACCAGATGCGGCAGACGAAATCAATGTCGCCGGATTACGCCGTCAACTGGTGGAAGGAGCGGAAGTTGCGTCCACCAAGTGTTGATCCCATTGAGTTTATGGAGAAACGGATCAAGTGGAGGTACGCTAAGGGAGTGCCAGCCCGAAGTGACAGCTTCGTGTATCTTGGTGACTCAACGGTGCGGCTTCGTGACGTGCGGGAGAGGGCAAACCGACTATCGCTCCCAGCGGCGACGTTGTTACTCACGTCACCACCATACTGTGGAATCACAAACTATCACTACGACCAATGGCTACGGCTGTGGCTCCTTGGTGGCCGGCCGGATGCGCTAGCAGTTTCCGGTCGTTACAAGGGCAAGTTCGCAGACCAGATAAAATACAAACAACTTCTGTCTAACGTGTTCAGCCGAGCACAGTCTCTACTCGATAAGAACGCGGTTGTCTACGTCCGCACTGACCATCGTGAGCTGACGCTCAAAATGACGACAGAGGTGCTAGAAGAGGTATTCCCCACGAAAAGAATGTTTCGGTATACCCGGCGCATTGAAAAGCCCACCCAAACTCACCTCTTCAAGAACAAGATCGACAAGTCTGCCGAGGTAGACGTGGTATTGCTTCCAGCAGGCTAGCGCGGCGCTCACAAGAGTTGGGGTACGGTAGCCGGTGTACGGAACTTTTGCACGCGATCTTGCCCTTCAACTCGTCGAGCACCGCGTAGCCGCAGTCGACCGTTGCTGCCCCATGTTGTCCATAAACTTACGCCGTCTTCTTCTTCCTCGCGGATGCTCTCTTCGGCATCGTATGGCGCCGGTGCCTGGAACCTTTGCTGGTTACGAACCTGTGCTCTAACCCGGCAAACGGGATGGGGACATTTTGGCGTTTGATCGAGGAGTGAGCGTACAGTCATGTCCATCAGCTTTTCATGTTCGGGTTGCGAGAAGAAGTTGAAAGTCAGGGATGACCTGGCCGGCAAGCGAGTCAAGTGTCCATGTTGACAGTCCAGCACAAATGATTGTGCAGAGCGGAACTGATGAATTTGGTATGATGCCAGCAAGGAGACAATCATGATCGAATTCACCAATGAACAACGGCAGCGACTGGAGAGCGGCAAAGCTGTCGATGTCACCGATCCACAGACAGCCCAGCTCTATGTCGTCCTCCGGAAGGACGTTTATGAGAGGGTCCAGCACTTGCTTTACGACGATTCTGACTGGTCAGAAGATGAATTGCGGCTCCAATTGGCGCGCTCCGCCAAGGACAATGGCTGGGACGAAGCAGGCATGGATGCCTATGACCGCTACGACGAGGAACTGCGGAAGCGATGCCAGTAAAACGCGGGGATGTGATCCTGGCTTACGTGCCTAACGTCGGCAGTCCCGGCGGCAAGGTTCGCCCCGCGCTCATCGTGCAGTCGGACCAAAACAACACTCGGCTGAACGAGACGATCATCGCCGCCATCAGCAGTAACACATCGCGCGTCCATGAGGCCACCCAGTTCCTCATCAAGGTAGCGACGCCGGAGGGGACACCATCGGGGCTACTGCACGACTCGGCAGTGCGCTGCGAGCGGCTCCATTCAATCCCGCAAGCAGACGTGCGTCGTGTTATCGGCAAGCTGTCCGACATCCTCATGCGGCAAATCGACGGCTGCTTGAGGGCAGCGCTAGGCATACTGTAAGCCATGACTGTCTATCCAGGATCGGGCAGAAATGGGGGAATGGGGGCCAAACCCATTCACATCCAGTAATTCCTCCAGCGGAATGCCGGGCAGCTTCTGGTAAAGCGCTTCCGCGAGTCGATCCTGGAGGGTGCGATCGCAGAGTTCCATCGCCAGGATGAGCCAGTGGTCCTTATGCCAGGCGCCGAACAGGCTCACCAGATTGGGATGGCGGATGCTCTTCATTACCTCAAGGGAACGCAACTCCGGGGCAAGACCGTGCGGGTCGAGGCGGATGAACTTCAACGCGACATCGAGGCCGCCGGGGCCATGCGCGTGCCAAACCTCGCCGAAGGCGCCGGCGCCGAGTTTACGAATCAGTTCGTAATCCGGGTAATTCGGCACAGGCCGGCTGCCCGGCTGCAATAGCATGGGGAATTGCCCTCCGCGAGAAGACGCATTCTTCCATTGTATCGGAGGTTACCTCTCCAAGGTCAACCTTGTTGCCTGCTGTCCGGCCTGTTAGCATGTGAAAAAGGAGACATCGCATGATTGAATTGACCCAGGAACAAGTGCAAGCCTTGGGACAACCCGAGGCAACCCCGCCGCGCGTCGTGAATCCGCAAACGCGGCAAATGTTCGTCCTACTGCCTGTGGCTGAATATGAACGCCTCATCGACGATGAAGAATACGACGACAGCCCCTGGACAGACGAGGAAAGGAATCTGCTCCGCTGGGAAGCCTGCCAGATGCTGGATTCATTTGGAAAAGAAACATGACACTAAATCGCGGCGACATCGGCATGACCCGCTTCCCCCATGCCGGAGGAACACGCGGGAAGAAGAGGCCCGCAGTCATCATCCAGGGCGACGTCTACAATGCCAAGCTCAGACACTTCATCGTCGCCGAGATCACTACGAATCTGGCCGCCGCTTCGGATCCGGCGAGCTTTCTTATCGACGTATCCACGCCGGAGGGCAAGGCGACGGGATTGGACCAGAATTCGGTCGTCTGCTGCCTGTTCCTCTCGACGGTGGCCGAGGCGGGCATCACCAAAGTGATCGGCAAGCTCTCGGATGCGATGAAGGCGCAACTCGACGCTTGCCTGAAGGCGGCACTCCAGCTTCCGTGAAGTTTGCCCTTCCCACAAGATTGCCCGAACCCGGACCTTCGACCGTGTTTGTCAACCTGGTCACGGGCATCAAGTCTGTAGAGATTGCTGTGTACGGGCCTCGGCGATCTTGCCCTTCAACTCGTCGAGCATCGCGTAGCCTTGGCCGACCGTTGCTGCCCCATGTTGTCCATAAACTTACGCCGTCTTCATTTTCCTCGCGGATGCTTTCTTCGGCACGGGGCGCCCAGCGTTTGATGGCACCGGCCGCGTGTCCTGGATGTCTTCAGCGGACAGGACCAGTCGTTTGCCGGCCGCCGCGGCGTAGCGCCAGAGCGTATCCAGGGGCGGATTCAGAGTTTGTCCATTTTTTCCAGGCGAGACAGCGCCAGCAAGTCGATGCCGCAGCGGGCCGACACGTCCGCCAACGCCAACCCGGCCGCTTCACGTGACGCCTTCAGATGCTGGATCAGCTCTTGCGCAGGGGAGTGGACGACGTTCGAGACCCAGCCGCACCGCCGCGCCGCTGGCGATCAACTCCTCTGGGCCAAGATGCCAGTCCCGGAATGCGTCCCGAATTGCCTGGTGCTGGGCACGCTGCTCCGGGGTCCATTGGATAGTCTTGCTGCGTGAATCTGAAGGCTCTGCACAAAAGAAGCGCCCAATTGCAAGCCGAACTCGAAGCCGCTTCGGCGAAAAGTGGAGTAGTTAGGGCAAGTCCGAGATGATCTCTTGCATGATCCTGAAACGGGCGATTTCCACCGGAACGTAGACGCGTACCATGCTAGTCCAACCTTGGTTTCAAGCCACGCGCCACAGCCACTCTGAACGCTTGAGCCTTTCGCACCAGTCCAATCCTGTACTGCCGCATCAAATCGTCCAGGTCGGAACGGTCTGTCCGTCTGAGGAGTCCTTCGCGATTGCGCTCTAGCAAGTCGCTCAATTCCTCCTGGCGATCCGCTTCCATTTCATCGTCGCACAATGCCAGGAGCTCGTCGTCCGAGAGTGATTCCACGTCCGGCTCCGATCCGCCGCGACCGATCCAGTCAACCAGCACTTCCTCAAACGGGCGCTGGGTGCGGGCCGCCACGACGCGTATCCGCTCCGCCAATTCGCTCGGAAGTTCCAGCGTCACTCGTTCACTCATGATCGATCCCTGGGTTGACAGGCGAAACCTTCTACCATTCTCAGCGCGACGCTCGATGGTCAGCAACCACAGATCAGGCGCTAGTACCGCTGGGTGTACTGCACCATTTTTCAGCGTGACAGCAATGGGGGCAATAGAGACATTTCAAATCGCGTAACCGTTATGGCAACTCCAGGGCACCTTCAAGCATGCGCTCACCTTCTGCATCAGTGCCGCCGACATTCGTTGTCCATGGGCTGTCATCGTACTCACCTGAATTGACAGCATGGGCGAGCCGAGCAGCGTAAGCTGGGTTATGGGGGTCATCACCCGGCAGCTTACGCTGCTCGGCTCGCCTGCCAAATCAAGTGGGTCGAACTACTAGCCCATGAGCGCAGACCGTCAGTGTATCGAGCCTATGCTGTGACACATAGGCTCGATTCCGTGGTTCTGTTCCGCACCTTTGCTCTTGCAAGGGCTTACAGAATCCCAGCTCCGAAGTTATCCGAGCCTTCCTCGTTGCGAACGGCCACCGGCGCTTCGTGGCCGGTCGCGTGCGCGCCGCGCTGGCCACCGTGCGGGCCGTGCGTCGCGGTAGCCGGTGTTGCCGTTGCCGCGGCTCGAGGAAGACAACTCGCTGATGACCTGTGTGTAGTTGGCGTCGTAATCGCTATCAAAGTCATCGTAGTTACTGGTGTAACCGGGCTGCTTGGAGCGCTCCCTTTCCTCCTGGAACGCCTTGATGACGGCCGACTGGATGACTTCACGGCACGCCGAGTTGATCGGGTGGGCGATGTCGGCGTGGAGCTTGGCCCGGCCGTCGGCATCGCGGATCGCCCGGTTCTCGTCGAGCTGGGCGCCGCAGTTATTGCAGTAGCGCGCCCGCAAATGATTCTTGCAGCCGCAGCGGCACCGGTCGGTGAGCTTGCGGCTCGGCATGGCCACAAACGGGCCTTTCGTGCCTTCGATGATTTTCAGGTCGCGGACGACGAACGCATCGTCGAAGGTGACCGAGCAGAAGGCCTGCAGGCGCTCGTTTTCGTTGTGATCTTCCATGAGCTTAATGCGAACTTCGGTGACAACCACAGTTGTTCTCCTTTATGCTGTGGCACGCGGTTAGACATCCGGAGTCTCCAAGACTTCGGAGGTCTCACTCAGTTGGAACTCCTGACGACGAACAGTGTCAACTCGTCTCCAGTTCCCCTCACCCTACCCTCTCCCCCCGCGGCGGGGGGAGAGGGTAGGGTGAGGGGGCCGGAGCCGGCCTCTTCGTGGGACAGATTTGAAATCTGTCCTACTTCCTCCTCGGGTCTGTAACGAAGCCGGCGAACGAGCCGCCAGGCTTCGCTGTGGCTACGACAAAGGGCGAACAGGGTCGAACCGCTGCCGCTCATCATCTGCCCAGCCGGCCCCAGCCTGGCCAGCCGGCCCAGGACCTCGGAAACCTGGGGACACAGCCGCTCGGCGGGAGCTTGCAGGCGATTGTGCAGCAGACGGCCCATTACCTCCACGTTGCCATCGGCCAGGGCCTGGCGAATCTCGGCCCCGGTCTCGGGTTGCTCGGGCGCCGTAACGTTGCGGTACACGTCGGCGGTTGCCAATCCAACTGGCGGGCAGGCCAGCACGAAGTAGAGCGGGCGGCCCAACTTCACGGGCGTCACTTTTTCCCCCCGGCCCGTACACCACGCCGCCGGGGTGTAGAAGAAAAAGGGCACGTCGCTGCCCAGTTCCGCCGCCAACTCAGCCAGTTCGTCGCGACTTTTTCCCAGACCCCCACAACTGGTTCAGCCCGGCCAGCGTGGCCGCTGCGTCGGTCGATCCGCCGGCCAGACCAGCCGCGAGCGGAATGCGCTTGCTCAGCCGGATGTGTGCGCCGCGAGTGCAGCCGCTGCGCCGTTGCAGCAAGGCCGCCGCCCGGCACACAAGATTGTCCGGACCGGTGGAGAGGTTTGGGTAATCGCAAGAGAACTGAACTGAGGATGATTCCTCCTTGAACTCCAGGGTGTCGTAAAGGCTGACGGCTACCATCAATGTGGCGATTTCGTGGTAGCCATCTGGCCGTTTGTGCAGCACTTCCAGAAAGAGATTCACCTTGGCCGGCGCCCAAACCACCACGGCGTTGTTGTGCCGTTTGCTTAACATTGGGGGTGAGGGCGGGCAGAGAAAAGAATCCCATCCGTGGGTTTTGTGCGATGAAACAATCATACCCGTGAAATTCCTTTTCTTCGGGTGGGACCGGTCCCTGTAGGTCGGATCTCTTGACCCGACGGGCGGCTCTGGAGAGCCATCCTACTCAGGCAGCCGGGCCCAAAGACCCAAGATGTACCTCACAGCTGCAACGTGGGCATCATAACCAGAAAGGGCGGATGGCGTCAAGTTCGGGTTTTCGGTAAACGAAATTTTTACTCGTTCCCAAGTGCGCTCCCCTTCGGGTCGCGGCTAAACTAACTCAGCTTGTCCCAAATTCTCCCCCTCGCGGCTCGCTCTTGTACAAGCTCGAGGGTTCTCAGATATCGTACAACCCAGCATACTTCGCTGCGCAGGTAGCTCAGCAAGGGCTTGTGGCTTAACTCCTTCCCCGTCACCTGCTGGCACAGTTCTCCTGCCCGATAGCGCTGTCCTGGCCGGTGTATCTTCTCGTTGAGCCAGCCCTTCATCCGGCCGAACTCGCCGCGGCGGAAATCGCCGTCGATGTCACCGAGGTCCTTTCGTGCCTGTTCCATGAACTGTGCCGCGTACAGGTTGCCGAGCGTGTAAGTCGGGAAATAGCCGAGGCCGCCCATGCTCCAGTGGATGTCTTGCAAACAGCCGAGCGTGTCGGTGGGCGGCGTGAGTCCGAGCGATTGCGAAACTTCTCGTTCCAGGCGGCTGGCACGTCGGCAGGGTTGAGATCGCCGCTGATCAAGGCTTGCTCCAGCTCGAAACGCAAAATGATGTGCAGGTTGTACGTCGCCTCGTCGGCTTCGACGCGGATGAAGGAACGGCGCACGTCGTTGATGGCGAAGAGGAAGTCTTCGAGGGTGACATCGCGGAGGGCTTCCAGGAACGTTTGCCGGGCGCGGGGAAGAAGTGTTCCCAGAACGGCCGGCTCCGGCCGACCTGGTTTTCCCAGAGGCGCGATTGCGATTCGTGGATGCCGAGCGAGACGGCCATGCCCATCGGCGTGCCGAAATGCTCGGGATCGAGGCCCTGCTCGTAGATGCCGTGACCGGCTTCGTGCAGGATGCCGAAGAAGGCATCGTTGAAATGACGCGGATTGTAGCGCGTCGTGATCCGGCAGTCGCCGGGGCCGATGCCGCTGCAAAAAGGATGCGTCGTCACGTCGAGCCGGCCGGCGTCGAAGTCGAAGCCGATGGCTGCCGCCGCCGCTTCGCCGAATAGCTGCTGGCGATCGACCGGATATTCACGTTCCAGAATCTCCCGGCGTGGCTGCTTGCCCGATGCAAGGATGACGCCAACCAGAGGAGCCAGGTCGTTGCGCAGTGCGGCGAAGATTCTGGTGATGTCGGCGGCGGTGGCGCCGGGTTCGTATTCATCGAGCAGGGCATCGTAAGCGATTGCCCTTGTGACCGATGGCATCGGCTTCCTGCTGCTTGAGATGGACGATCTTTTCCAGCCAGGGACGGAAAGAAGCGAAATCGTTGGCCTGCCGCGCTTCCTGCCAGACTTGCTGAGCGCGGGTCGTGACACGGGCCAGTTCCTCGACCAGTTCCTTGGGCAGCTTGACGGCACGGTCGTACAGGCGGCGGATTTCGCGGATGTTGACGGCCTGGTCAGTGGTAAGTGGTGAGTGGTGAGTGGTGGTTGTTTCAAGGTCGCCGAGGAGCTGGCCGATCTCGGGGGCGGTGAGTATTTCGTGGGTGAGCCGGGCCAGGAGGGCCATTTGTTCGGCGCGGTGGGCGGACCCCTGTCGCGGCATGTAGGTGCGCTCGTCCCAGTTGAGAATGCTGGCGCAGGAGCCGAGGAGGTTATGTTCCTTGAAACGGCGGATCAGATCGGTGTAGGCTTGCTCGGCGGTCATGCTCAACTCCGAATAGCCGGTGTTTAGCGACGCTTCGGAGAAGCGTGCGGGGTCATACGCTTCTCCGAAGCGTCGCTAAACACCGGCTAAACGATTACGACAAGTTCATGCTCATCAAGAATTCCGCGTTCGACTTGGTCTTGCTGCAGCCGTGTCGTCAGCAATTCCATCGCCTCGACGGGGTGCATGTCGGCCAGGACGCGGCGCAAGGTGCGGACGCGTTCCAATTCGTCGGGATGCAGGAGCAGCTCTTCCTTGCGGGTGCCGGAGCGAGTTGATGTCGATGGCGGGCCAGATGCGTTTGTCGACGAGGCGGCGGTCCAGGTGCAGTTCCATGTTGCCGGTGCCTTTGAACTCCTCAAAGATCACTTCGTCCATGCGGCTGCCGGTGTCGATCAGGGCGGTTGCCAGGATGGTCAGGCTGCCGCCTTCCTCGATGTTGCGGGCGGCGCCGAAGAAGCGCTTGGGTTTCTGCATGGCGTTGGAGTCGAGACCGCCGCTCAGGAGCTTGCCGCCGGAGGGGGCCTCGGTGTTGTGGGCGCGGGCCATGCGCGTGATCGAATCGAGCAGAATCACCACGTCCTTGCCGTGCTCCACCATGCGTTTGGCTTTCTCCAAGGCGATGTCGCTGACGTGGACGTGTTCGCTGGACGGTTCGTCGAACGTGCTGGCAACGACCTCGGAGGTTGGTCCGGAGACGGTGCGCACGCATGTCGGTCACTTCCTCGGGCCGTTCGTCGATGAGCAGGACGATGAGATAAGCATTCGGGATGATTGCTGCGTGATGGCCAGGGCGATCTTTTGCAGCAGCACGGTTTTGCCGGCCCGCGGCGGCGACACGATCAGGCCGCGCTGTCCCTTGCCGATGGGCGTGACCAGGTCCACGACGCGCATGGAGATGTCCTCGGCGTCGGTCTCCAGCACGATGCGTTTATTGGGGTGCAGGGGCGTCAGGTCCTCGAAGACCGTGCCCGTGGTCTGCTGGTCCGGGGGGTGGCCGTTGACCAGCTCAACCTGCATGAGGGCGAAGTTGTCCTGGCCCTCGATGGGCAGACGGATCGGTCCTTCGACGATCAACCCGGTGCGCAGACCGAGCCGGCGAATCTGGCTGGGGGAAACGTAGATATCTTCGGGCGAGGCCAGGTAGCTGTGGGCGGCGCTGCGCAGGAAGCCGTAGCCGTCCGGCAAGACTTCCATGGTGCCGCTGCCGCGCACCACTTCGTCGCGCTCGACCTGCCGGCGGACGATGCCGACGATGAGCTGTGCCCGGCTCATGCCGGTATGCTCGGCGATGCCTTCGCGCTCGGCGAGGGTGAAAAGCTTGGGCATCGGCAGGCGGTAAAGATCGTCAAGGCGCGTGCCGGCTCCGGGGGCGGGGAGTGGCACGTCGGGGGCCTCGTGGGCCTTACGGGGTGGTCGTTTGCGAGTCACGCTGGACCCGTCGTCGCTACGGGCGACGGCCATGGTACATCCTCCAAAATGAAGAGATTGTGTTTCGGATTGCCTTCCCCGAAAAGCACACGGGAAAAGGGAGGCGAACGCGAAAAAGTGAAGCATTTTGATTGGGCCACGCGGGACGGATTGCCAATCCATCCCACAGATTTCCGCTTCGCGGGATATTGTAGCAGAAGCGCGAACGCTTTCCAGAGAATAATTCCAGTAGTTCCAAAAATCCGGAATCCGAATGTCGAAATCCGAAACAGATTCAGTACTTCCAAAAAACCCATTAGCCACGGATGAAACACGGATGAAACACGGATAAAGAGGAAGAAAGATCACAAGAATCCAAAGAAAATCACTTCTATTTCTTATCCGTGTTTCGTCCGTGTTTCATCCGTGGCTGGATTTTGGAACTACTGAAATTCAAAATTCAGTATTTCCAAAAAACCCATTAGTCACGGATGAAACACGGATAAAGAGGAAGAAAGATCACAAGAATCCAAAGAAAATCACTTCTATTTCTTATCCGTGTTTCGTCCGTGTTTCATCCGTGGCTGGATTTTGCCTGGTGTCCTTCTCGTATTGCACGGTAAGGCAGTCGTTTTGTATAAACTGGGTCGCCTTGTAACCAACGCACATGCCACGGAGGGCAAAGCATGGACGACCTGTCACGGTTTTGTTGCCTGGATCCGGAGTGTCCAGACTATGGCAAACGTGGAGCCGGCAACCTGAGTGTCTGCAATCGCTACGGGGCCAACAAACAACATCGCATGCTTCGCTGTGCTACATGCAAGGCCCGATTTTGCGAGCGGAAAGGCACGCCGCTCTTCCGAGCATGCTTACCCCAAGAGAAGATTCTCTCGATCTTGGCCCATATTGACGAAGGCTGTGGCGTCCGCAAGACCGGTCGGTTGGTCGGAGTGAACAAGGATACCGTTGTCCGTTACAGCAAACTTGCCGGCGAGCACGCCAAAAACCTCCACGACGAACTCGTGGCTTTTTCCCCCTCAGACGCGGGAGGTGCAGTTCGACGAAAAATGGGCGTTCGTCGGCAAGAAAGAGAAGAACTGCGACCCTGCCGATCCCGCTGATGACCGGCAGGGGGATAACTGGGACCATGTGGCTTTCGACCCCGAACACCGCTTGGTCGTGAGTGTTGTGCCAGGAGAACGCATCTCGGAGAATACCCAGGAAGTGGTGCAAGACTTCAAGAAGCGTACCGAAGGCCGGATTCCGAATCTCATCACCACGGACGAATATGCTGCTTACAAGACGGCCATCCTGGAGGCGTATGGGGAAGAGGTCATCCCCGAGCGGACTGGAAAACCGGGACGGCCCAAGGCGCCGTACCAGGTGCCGCTGGCCGACTTGAAGTATGCCACCGTGCATAAGACCCGGAAAAAAGGCCGGGTTGTGAAGATCGACCATCGAGTGGTGTTCGGGACGTTCGTGGCCGTAATGGCCGCGCTGGCATTGTCGAAGGCAAGCCGAGCGATCAACACAGCGTTCGTGGAACGGCACAACGGGACTGACCGGAACCGCAATGCTCGAAAGGTGCGGAAGACCTACTGCTTCTCCAAGGATTGGGACGTGCATCAGGCGGTGACCTATTTCACGATGTACAGCTACAACTTCTGCTGGCCGGTGCGAACCCTGCGTCAGCGTGACAGCGAAGGAGGATGGCAGGAGCGGACGCCAGCAATGGCCGCGGGTCTGGCCGATCATGTCTGGACCCTCACCGAATGGCTGACATTCCCAGCTTTGCAACGCGAATAGGACACCAGGGGATTTTGGAACTACTGAAATTCAAATCGGAATTCCCAATGTTCAAAGGGGACAAGGGGTTAGGCTTTGTTTTTCCGGTTTGGTATTACGATTTGTTTCTGATTTCGCTTTTCGAGTTTCGGATTGGGAACTACTAATAGCGACCAACCTTTCGCTGGGGGCTGACAAAGGCCGCCGTCTGGCCTATTCTTAACTGCCATGCTCAGTTTACGACTTGCACGCGGCCGGTGCCTCCCCCTGGGGGCGACGGCCCAGATGAACGGGATCAACTTTGCGCTACTGTGCCGGCACGGGCACTCGGTGACTTTGGTTGTTTACCCTTTGGAGGGGCCGGACGAACCTCTGGCGGAGATTGCCCTGCACCCCCGGCACCATCGCACGGGCGACCACTGGCACATTCAGGTTGCCGGGCTGCCCGCCAGCTTTCGCTACGGTTGGCGCGTCGATGGGCCGCACGGGGGAAAACATCGCTTCGATCCGTCGATTGTGTTGCTCGATCCGAGCGCGACGGCCTTGTCGGACGGCTCGCCCTGGGGCCGGATGACCGATGTCGATCCGCACATGACACACCGCCGCAGCGTGTTCTACCGGCGTCCCTTCAACTGGCACGAGGACGCGCCGCCGCTCACGCCTCTCGAAGATTCGATCATTTACGAGTTGCACGTGCGCGGTTTCACGTGTCATCCATCCTCGGGCGTGAAGCAACCCGGCACGTTCGCCGGGCTGATCGAGAAGATCCCATATCTCCAATGGCTGGGCGTGACAGCGGTCGAGTTGCTGCCCATCCATGAATTCGACGAATGCGACTGCCCGTTCACGAATCCGCTCACGGGCGAAAAGCTGCACAATTTCTGGGGCTATAACAGCATAGCCTTTGCCGCTCCGAAAGCTGCCTATGCTGTCAGCGGCGCCCAGCACGGCCAGGTACACGAGTTCCGCGAGCTGGTCCGGGCGTTTCATGCGGCCGGGATCGAGGTCATTCTCGACGTCGTGTTCAATCACACCGGCGAGGGCGACGACCGCGGCCGGACCTACTCCTTTCGCGGGCTGGACAACCAGCTCTATTACATGCTCGGGCCGGACGGCACGTACCTGAATTTTTCCGGTTGCGGCAACACGGTAAACTGCAACAATCCCGTGGTCCGGCACCTGCTCATGACCTGCCTGCGCTACTGGGTGGCCGACATGCATGTGGACGGCCTGCGGTTCGATCTGGCCTCGGTGTTCGGGCGCGATTACCAGGGCAACGTGCTCGTGGAGCCGCCCATCGTCGAGATGATCGCCGAGGACAGCGTTCTTGCCGGCACCAAGCTCATCGCCGAGCCGTGGGACGCGGTGGGGTTGTACCAGGTCGGGCGCTTTCCTTTTGGCAGGCGCTGGTCGGAATGGAACGGACGGTACCGGGACGATGTGCGCCGCTTCTGGCGCGGCGAGCCGGGCCTGTGCAGCGCCCTGGCAACGCTGATGTGCGGCAGCGCCGACCTGTACGAGGCTTCGGGCCGCTGGCCGCGGCATTCGATCAACTTTGTCACCTGTCACGACGGTTTCACGCTTTCCGACCTGGTCTCCTACAACCAGAAGTACAACTGGTCCAACGGCGAGAACAACTGCGACGGCATGGATGAAAATCAAAGTTGGAACTGCGGCGTGGAGGGGCCGACGAGCGATCCGGAAATCCTCGGCCTGCGCCGCCGGCAGGCGAAGAACTTGATTGCCACCTTGATGCTGTCCCAGGGAGTGCCGATGCTCCTGGCCGGCGACGAAATCCTGCGGACCCAGCAGGGCAATAACAATGCCTGGTGTCAGGACAACGAGGTGAGCTGGGTCGATTGGAGGCTGGCGAAGGAGAACGCCGATTTCCTCCGTTTTGTCCGTGAGATGATTGCGCTGCGCCGGAAACATCCAGCCCTGCGGCGTCATCACTTCTTCCGCGGCGGCGGGCCGCACGGCGAATTGCAGCCCGATGTTGTCTGGCACGGAGTGGAGCCAGTCTCTCCGGATTTCTCGCCGTACAGCCGGACGTTGGCTTTCGCGCTGGACGGCGGCTTGACAGTTCGCGAGCCGGATTGTGATTTCTATGTCGCTTGCAATGCGTGGGAGGAACCGCTGCACTTCCGCATACCGAAGTCGCCTTCAGGCCGGCCGTGGCGGCGCGTGGTGGACACGGCACTGGCAACGCCGCTGGACATCGTGAAACAGAGCGAGGGGCCGAAAGTGGTGGACGATTCAGTGTACCCCGTAGCGCCGTTTTCGATGGTGGTGCTGGTGTCGGAGGAGTGAGGTGTTTGGGCGTGCGGCAAGTGATACCATCCCTCGCTCACGCTTCGGGCCAGTGTCACACTGGCCCGAAGCGTGAGCGAGGGATGGTAAATTATCTTCTGCCGCTCGCTTTGGTAGAATTGCAGTGATGCTGGAGACATCGTGGGGCCTGCCCCCTCACCCCTACCCCTCTCCCCCGCGCCGGGGGAGAGGGGTAGGGGTGAGGGGGCGGAAGCGAGGCGCAGCAATGATCGAAGTGAAATTAGGACTGAAAACCGTGGACTTGCCCTACCAGGTTCGTGTCTATGACGTTACAGAGGACATGTTCGACGAGATGGTCGAACCGGATACGAGGGCGGAACTCATTGATGGAGTCTGGAAGACAAGCGGCCGGCTTATCGGGCTGCCGGCGTGAAAGAGATTTGGTTCATCGATCCGGACGAGCAAGTCGTGATCGTGGATCGCCGGCGTGGGAAGAGTTACACGGAAAAGACAGTCACGACGGGCAAGCTTGCTTCGGCAGTGGCGCCGGGCTTCTGGGTTGATGTGTCGTGGTTGTGGCAGGAGCCGTTGCCGAACACGATGCAATGTCTGCGGGAAATCCTCGGCACCTGACAATCTGTCCTCCTATTCTTTCTTGGCCACGGGCGTCCGTTCAGCGCCGGCAACTGTTAACGGCTGCTTCAAGAATGCGGCGAAGCCGTTTACATCGTTGATCTTTCCTCCTTCATAGACGCTGACGATCTGGAAGTCGCCTCGGCCGTCGGGGTGCACGATTGCGTACAGAGGCCTTTGTGTTCTTTTGAATCTGTCTTTTTGCAACCGGTAGTTCTCTTCTGCACTGGTGGCTTGATCGTATTTGTTCGCCGGTACGGCGTCCAGGTAAAGCTGAACCAAAACGTACTTGTTGAGTAGCTCCTTGATCATCGGCTTCGGGAAGATTGTGAATTCGTTGTACTTGCAGTTGGTACAGAATTCGCCCGTGAAATCAATAAACACTAGTTGGTCCTTGTCACGTGCCTTCTTCAGGCCCTGCACCAGATTGCCAACCCACGACAACTTACTCGAAGATTGCTTGGACCCCTCGGCCGAGGTGGAGGCACTACCAGGTTTCGAGCCCGTGGGTTCATCGGGCAGGAGGAACGAGTCTAGCCAGGCAAACACGCTGCCGGTGGGACGCTGTTTCTCGCCGTTTTCGAGCTTGAACAGCCCCGGCATGAGATAGAAGCCCAGGCTCAGGAACAGGAGGCTGAAGATAAGCCGTGGCACACCGAGATGCTCGGCAGGCCCGTCGTGTGCTAATCGAAAGATGTTCAGCAGATAGATGCCACAAAGGAGCGAAAGGGCGACATAGATGCCGAGTACCAGATCGTAAGTCAGGAACCCGGAATAACCGGGATCCCCGGCGAAGAGACCCAGTTCGGCGGCCCGGAGAAACTTGAGCGCGGCCGCCAGCTCCAGGAATCCCATGACGACCTTGACCGTATTCATCCATGCCCCGCTCCGTGGCAGCGCGTGCAGCAGTTTGGGGAAGAGGGCCAGGAGGAAAAACGGAGCTGCGAAGGTGATCGAGAAAGCAAGCGCGCCCAGGAAAAGCTGCAACAGAAGCCAGCCAAGCTTGGCCAGCTCGCCCGAGCGGAGCATGCCCCAAACGTCTCCGAGGGACGGCACCAGGGCGGCAAACCCTCCCAGGAAAGGCGCCACGCAAGAAAAACTGATGATGGAAAAGGTCAGAGCCATGAAGATGACGCCGATTGTGCCGCCGCGGCCTTCGTGGGCTGACGTGAAGCGCGCCAGGCCGGATGGTAATGCGATGTCGTACATGCCGAACAGGCTCAGCGCGAAGAATACAAACACCCCTCCCAGCGCCAGGTTCGTCGCCCAGTAGGTGCTGGCTGCCTGGAAGACTCCCAGCAGAACCATCGCTCCCACGGTCAAGACGGCCACGATGGTGAGGCTATAAACCAACGCCATGCTCACCGGCCGATGGTGCGTTTTCTCCGATTGCTTCAAGAAGAAGCTGACCGTGATGGGGATCATGGGGAACACGCACGGAGTGAACAACGAGACGGCTCCCCATAGAAACCCGCTCAGAATGAAGCCGAGCAGGCTGGTGGTGCGAATCTCCCAGGGTTCCCCGTTATCTCCGGACCCTCACCACTGCCCCTCTCCCCCGCAGCGGGGGAGAGGGGATGGGGTGAGGGAACCAATTCCACCGGCACGGTGCGAACCTTGATCGGTGGAGGTTTGGCCTCCAAACGCTGCTTGAGTTCCGGGGTGAGCGCCAGGGCTGGTGCTGCTGAAACCTCTATTTTCGGGCTGAAGTGGTGTGTTCCCTGAATGCAAGTTTTCTTGCACACCTGTAACTTGATGCTGAATGGCAAGCTCTTCGGCCCGGGCGTCGCCTCGGGGAGCACAAGAATGTCCTGTGCCAAAGTAAATGGCTTCAAGTGTTCCAGAAATACCCCGACACCCTCCTCTACTGCAAACGCGGGTTCACTTTCCGAGATAGGCCAGAGGGGCTTCAGACCGGGGAGGTCCTGAAATTCGATTTTGGTAAGGTGGGCATCCGTCATCTCAGGGTCGGAGGACCGCTGGGTGACAGGGTACGTGTGATAGCCTGGCTCGGGCGTGGCGGTGATGGTGAGTCTAAACACCTCGCCTGGGCGGACTTTCAACGATTCCCACCAGTTCCGATTGGCCTGATTCGACGGATCGAACGGGTCGAGTGGTTCGACAGACACGTCAAAGCGAATGAACTTCGCCGTGTCCGGTTCCTGCCCCTCACCCCTGCCCCTCTCCCCCGCAGCGGGGGAGAGGGGTTGGGGTGAGGGGGGAGTATCTGCCGCCGACAACGCCGCGCTGCCTGCCATCAGAACGGCAAGTGCGAAGAGCTTAGGCCAGCCAGTCGTCCGATTTCCCGAGAATCGCAACAAGGAACTCATTCCAATCACCTTGCCATTCTCAAAGGATGAAGGATGAAGGATGAAGGATGAACAAGACAGCTGGTTCCGCTTGATTGATTCATCCTTCATCCTTCATCCTTCATCCTTTCTTTATTCGGCGCCTCAACCCCTTGTAACTTGAGCGTCGTCACCACTTTTGTCTTCAAATCCACAACCTGAATGCGGTGCGCGTTGGTGTCGGCCACATACATCTTCCCGTCGGCAAAGCTAAGCCCGCCAGGCTCTCTGAACATCGGTCCACCTGGCCAGCCGTCCTTGTCACCGCCGAGAAACGTGACCGCCGACCGTTTGGCCGGATCGATCACCTTGATCTTGCTGTTGTAAGTATCGGCAACGTACAGCTTGCCCTCGTGATAAGCCACGCCGAGAGCATGCTGCAAACGCACTTTCTCTCCCACTCCGTCCACGTCGCCGAAGTCGAAGAGGCCCTGGCCCACAATCGTTTTTACTTCGCCCTTACCATTGAGCGGAATGGCGCGGATGCCGCTTACCTCGCTGTCGGCCACGTAGAGCATCGTGCCGTCGCTGGTTAGCCCGCTTGGTTGAGCGAAAGACGCTTCGCCGGTCGGACCCAGCGAACCGTCGTGAAGCTGCTCACGGCCGTTGCCGGCATAGGGCGCGAGCATATCTTTGACCAGGTCCAGTGTCCAGATCTGATGGTGGCCGGCCTGGGCGATGAACAGCGTGGTGTCGGCCAGATAGAGGTCCCAGGGGCTGTTCAGGCCGATCTTGAGGGCCGATCCTGTTTCGCGCCGGTTGTCTCCTTTCTCTCCCGACCCGGCCACGGTCCGGACCGTGTTCGTCTTGAGGTTGAGGGCGCGGATCAGATGGTTCTTACGGTCGGCCACATACAGAGTGTCGTCTCGCAGTGCCATGCCTTGTGGATCATTGAAGGCAGCCCTGTCGAACGGCCCGTCGGCCCGGCCCGGCTCGCCGGTGCCGGCGACGGCGATCTTTTTGCCGTCCAGGTCCGTAATAACGATGCGATGATGGGTGCTGTCGGCGATGAACAAGCGGTTGCTTGCCGCATCGGCAAGCACCTTGCCGGGGAAGAAGAGCGGACTGTCGCCCCGTTCGCGGAAACGGGCCAGTTCGAAGCGGAGCGGTTTCTGGTTGAGAGTGCCTTTTTCTTTGTGGAGCTTGATAAGCTCTTCGATCTCCTGGTCGAAGAGCTTGTAGAGTCCTTCACCGGAGGCTCGGAGGGCGACGTATCCTTCCGGGTCGATGAGGAAGAGCGTCGGCCAGGAGTCAACGGCAAAGCGATTCCAGATTTTCATCTGAGCGTCGTTGACCACGGGATGGCTGATCTCATAACGAAGGATGGCCTTGCGGATGTTCTCGCTGTCCTTTTCGTTCTCGAACTTGGCGCTGTGAACGCCGATGACAACTAGCTCGTTTTGGTATTTTTTCTCCAGCTTCGCCAGGTCGGGGAGCGTGTGAATGCAGTTGATGCAGCAGAAGGTCCAGAAGTCGATGAGAACAACCTTGCCGCGCAGGTCTTTCAGATGAATCGGGCCGGCGGTGTTGAGCCAGCCGGCGCCGCCTTCCAGCTCCGGAGCGAGCTGGCGATCCTTCACGGCGGGCGGTTTTGTAGGATTGTCGGCCAAGGCTTGTTTCTCCGGCGAAGGACGTTTATCAAACCCGTGGAATGCCACAACCGCCAGCACAAGGGCGGCCAGGACCGCTCTGGCCAGGTAGAAAGAGAGAGGCGGCTTCGGCATTCCTGACTGAGAGTCGGCAACGGACATGCTCATTGTCCTCCTGGACCGCGGTTGCCTGTCATTTTACGCCAGGGGGCTGTGCTGGGAACAGGTCATTCCCATCGGCTGTTGGGAAAGGGGTGCAGGACACGGTTTGCAACGGCGCATGAAATACCCTGGAGGCTCTGTAGCCGAATTCGCCAGAATTCGGGGCCTGGGGAGAAGAGCAGCACCCCCCGAATTCTGGCGAATTCGGCTACGTCGAGCGCAAACTATGTCCTGCCCCCTTGGGAAAGGAACTATCATGGTTCTACACAATAAGCCGGTTTCCTCGACGCAATTCCAGCAGGGCCAACCGGCGGACAAGGGTGGTCCGGCTTCCAAGGCTGCCCAAAAATCACGCAAACGAACCATGACGCCACAGCAAGTCGCTCGTCTGCTTGCCGTGCTGGACAGAGTCATCGTCCTTATCGTGCTGATCCTGGCCTTTTTCCTTGCCTCCTTCGCGGTTCGCAACAGCGATTTCTGGATGCACCTGGCGAGCGGCCGGCTCCTGGCCGAAAGACAGTATGTCTTCGGCGTCGATCCCTTTTCCTATACGACGGAAGGCGTCTACTGGGTCAACCATGCCTGGATGTTCGATTGGTTGCTCTACCGCCTGTTCGTGATAACAGGCGGCGTGGGCGTGGTCCTCGTCAAGGCGGTGCTCGTTGTTGTCCTGGCAATCGTGCTGCTTTCGATCCGGCGATCCCCCTCACCCCGCCCTCTCCCCCCGTGGCGGGGGGAGAGGGTGGGGCGAGGGGGGCAGAACTGGTGGCTTCCCGCTGGATGCACGGGATTGGCGCTTCTCGCTCTCAGCCCAGGGCTTGTATTGCAGCCGGCAGTCGTCTCGTTTCTCTTTCTGGCGGTTACCATCTGGTTGCTCACAACGACGCATTGGAACGAAGGGCGTTTTGTCCCGCGGCTGGTCTGCTTCATGCTCTTGTTTGCATTCTGGGTCAACCTCGATGGCTGGTTCTTCCTTGGTCCTGTAACGGTCGCGTTGTTCTTGCTGGGAAGCGTCATCGAACATGCGCTCCAGCTTGATCGCTCGGGGGCAGATGTCATCAGGATAGCCGGCATACGCCGATTGGTCGTCATCGTGCTTGCCGGCACGGCTGCGTGTCTGCTGAATCCGCACGGATATCACGCCTTCAGTCTGCCGGCTGAGATTTCCTTCGCCGTGCCTCGCACTATCCTCGAACGGGATCCGCAGTTCCAGCAATTCTTCCTTTCCCCACTCGATGCGGCCTACTTCCGCCTGGGAAACGGCCTGAGCGTGGCCGGATTCTCTTACTACATTCTTGCCATTGTCAGTCTAACGTCGTTCGTGGCGAATTGGGCCGGCTGGCGTGGCTGGCGGATCGCATTCTGGCTTGGCTTTCTTCTGCTCAGTTTCTGTGAGGCGCGGACTGTCCCGTTCTTTGCGCTGGTTGCCGGGCCAATCATGTTGCTCAATTGGCAGGACTACGTCGTTAGGCGTTCCGGCCCGATGATTAAGACCGGTGGCCTGCCAACACAATGGCCGCTTGCGGGACGTGCCATAACTCTGGGACTGGGCGTGGCGTTGCTCGTGGCGGCCTGGCCGGGTTGGCTGCAAACACATTCTGCCGACCCACAACGAACGCGCCGGGTAGCCTGGAAGGTCGAGCCTGATCCTTCCCTACAACGGGTGGCTGAAGCTCGAAAGGAGGGCCGGATAGCGCCTGGCGTGTACTGCCTCAATCTCACGCCTGAGGCGGCGGATTACCTGGCATGGTACTGCCCGGGGGAGAAGTCCTGCTTCGATCAGCGTTTCCAGTTGTTCGGCAGGTCGGCGGCGGACTACGTGACGATGCGCCGGCTGCTGTTCGCCGATCAGGGCAATTTTGATCCGCAAGCCTTCAGGAATGCCTTGAAGAATAGTGGCGAACGCTGCTTTCTGATCACCCTGACCGACCCAAGCGGCAGGCCGCCGCCCGCGCTTGCGTACATGCTGAACGCCTCCCAGGATTGGCCGCTGCTATATATGGACGGCCGAACGTTCGTGTTCGGCAGGATCGATCAGGATCGAGACAGGCGGGCAAGGCAATCGTATCTGATCGGGCAGGTTACCACGGCCCCGGCAGTTACACCGCCTGGTGTACCGCTGGGGTCAATGGTGCAAGCGCTCGCCGCATTCCAGGTTGTGAGATCAGGTGCAGTGACTCTGCATCCCGAATTTAAGAAGGGGCGGTTCAACGCCAACGCGCGGGCCTTTGGGCGAGATGCGGATAAAGCTCCCACGACTGTGCCGGACCGGCTGCCGCACGCCCCGGAGTGGTGGGAGAGCTATGCGCGGGGTTCGTCACCGCGGCCCTTGCAGGCCGATGAGGCGGCGATGCACCTGTTCTACTACCGTTGCGCCAGCGCCCAGTGGCAGAGAGAGCAAACCCGCCAGTTACGACATCTGCTCGCAGCCGACAATGCCGGCATCATTGCCCTGACTGGAGTGACCACCGATCCCTGGTTGCGGGCTGTGATGGTCAGAATCCGGCTATTCCTGGTTCGGCCCATCGACAACGGTCCGCCGGGATCGCTCCTGCTGGCCGTGCGCGCCGCCCGCCAGGCCGTTGCGGCCAATCCGGACGATGCGACCAGCCACGCGACGCTGGCAAAGGCTTATGACAACCTGTGGTATCTTCAGGAAGGCTACTGGCAAGCCTTCCAACCACAGATACCCATGACGCTCTCCCTCGAGGTGCGCCGGTCACAATTCATTGTGGCGGCGCAGCAAGCGCTGGCGCTCGATCTCGACGCTCCGACTGCCAACGCCTTCCATGGCCAACTCTATCATGTCTATCGCAACCTCCACTATGACGATCTGGCCATCGAGCATTTGGAAGAGGTCATCAAACATCTTCAGGATGCCGGCTCCGAGACGCCGGAAGCCCAAGCGGAGCTTGACGAGCTGGAAAAAGTGCGCGCCGAGCTGCAAATCGCCTTGCGGAGCCGGCATGATGAGTATTTGAACCATGCTCAGGGCAAGCGGCTCGACGAGCAAGTCCGGGTTGCCCTTCAGGCCGGCCTGGCGAAGGAAGCGCTGCGCCTGATCGAAGAAGTGGACTCACCGGACCGAACCAATGAAGAGGTCCGCCTTCGGCTCTTTCATCCGGCGGCACAGTTGCTTCTGAGGACCGGCCAGATCGACAAGCTGCGGCACAATCTTCTCTACTCCGATCAGGAAGAATCGGAGAACCCCGATCGTGATTGGTACATTGTCCTGGAGGCGGCAGCCACCGGCGACTACGCACGAGCGGGCCAGACTCTCGACAAGATAATCGACCGTTCTAAGGAATCCACCAACAAACGGGTTCCTGTTGTCGCCCGGATATTGGCAACAGGGACTGCTCCGCAGAGCATGCCGTTCTTTCAATTCTGCTTGACACTCTCACTCGGCGAGGTCTACCACGAGCTTCTGATAACGCAATTGGACGGAGCCAATCATTTGGGTCTGCGCGGCTTGCTCGCCTTGGAAGAAGGCGACATCGGCATGGCCCAGCGTTGCTTCGAGAAGGCGCTTTCGTCTCCTGGACTCGTATTTCCGATCGATTCTAGACCCATCGTGGAACGCTATCTGCGGTTGATTCGTGAACACCACTCACCACTCACCACTCACCACTTTCAAAACGGATGATGAATCCCGAACCAGAACATGACCGGCGTGCTGGCATTGACGGTCTTGGCCACGTCGAAGCGAAGGGTGGTGCGTTCCACGAAGCCGAACCAGGTTACGTCCAGGGCCAGTCCGCCGCCAACCGCGTGAGCGACCGGGCCGTAGGACAGTCCTTTCGCATAAGCGTCGCCGATGTCGTAGAAGGCGACACCATAGATGTTTTTCAAGCCGATCACGTGGTCGAGGCATGACCAGGTCAGTCTCTTGGCCAGCGGCACGCGCCATTCGAGACTGCCGACCCAGACGAGGCTGCCTTGCCGCTCGGACAGGTCAAACCCTCGGAAACGGTCCCCGCCGCCGAGAGTAAAATACTCGCCCTTGTCGGGCAGTCCGGCCGCGCCGAAGATACGCGCCGCCAGCCGGGTATCGGACAGCCAGCGCAACGGCGGCTCCAGTATCGTTTGCATTCGTGGGTGGCCTTCCAGCCAACCGTAGAGGTCCGGCATGGATTGTACGATGGAAAATTGTGCCGACAGGGCATGGAACTCTCCGTGCTCGCCGAAGACGGGGATGCCCTCCGCGTAGGTGGCATCGAAGCGGAAGCCGCCTTCCGGGTCCCAGTAGGGCGTCAGGTAGTCCAGGTGATAGTGGATGCCGGCGGTGCTCTGGGTGCCAAGGCGCTCGCGCCCGGGATAACATTATCGGGAACCGGCAAGGCGTTGTTCTGCACCTCTGTGAACAGCTCCACGTAGTGCATGGGCGGCAGGTACAGGCTGCTGCTGTACTGGAAAACGTAACGGCCGAAGAGTACGCCCCGGTCGCAGAGAGTAGGATCGTTGCCGACGCCGAACAGACTGCGCTCGGCGACGAACCCAACCTGGGTGTGCGGCCACGGGAAATGGTCGAGAATCATGTCCACGCCGGCGGCGACGTCCTGGTCGTCGGTCCGGTAGCCCACGTAGGCGCCGCCGTTGAACTCCTGAGTGCGATACAGCCCGGCACGCACACCGGCCATGGTCGAGCGCGTGAACCAGGGATCTTCATAAGACGGCCCATAGATCCACGGGCCGATGGTGCAGTTCCAGCGATCGTAAGCCGTGGTGATGTCGGTCTCTTCGAGCATGGTGTAGAGCGGCGTCAGGCGCCGCGCACCGGCGTGATCCAGTAGTTGTTGGCCGGGTTGCGGTCCGGCAAAACCTGGTCGGGATCGACGGCGATCTGCGTGGGTGCATGAGGAAGCTCCACCTCCACGCGGACACGGTTGTCCTCCAGCACTTCCACGTGACCCGGCGGATCGTCCAGCGGCATTCTCCGCACCTGGGGTAGAATGGGTATGCGAATCTGATAGGCCGAGCTGCCGTCCATGCAGAATCCCAGGACGGTATCTTCGGTGTACTCGGCCTTCTGGGAAAGATAGACCACCGCCTTGCAGGGCTTGTCGCCGGGTCCCGGCTTATGCAGGGCGTGCAGGAAATCGCGGTCCAAGGAAAACCAGTGCCGCCCTTTCCCGTCCAGCGGCGCAAGCTCGACCTTATCCACGCACCAATCGGTCATGCCGCCGCTGTGGAGCCAGTTGTGGAAAAACTCTTCCCAGGACTTGCCGGTGTATGCTTCCAGCTCTTTCTGGAAATCGGCCACGCGAATGATGCGAAATTGATAGCGCGAGTAAATAATGTGCATGAAGTCAAGAAAGGCGGCCTCGCCCAGGCGATCCTCGATCATGCCCAGGACCTTGCTCCCCTTGTCGTAACACAGGCTGAAGAGATTGACGATATGGTCGAACTTGGGCATTTCCCGAACGATGGGTCCATCCTCGCCGCGGCCCAGCATACCGTACATGCTGTAAAAATGGTAGCTATCGCGGGGAATGTTCGGCAGCCATTCGAGTCCGCTGGGGTACTGCATCAGGGGATTGTTACGGCCGCGCTTCTGATTCATGAGCCGGTGGCTGAAGTACACGGCCAGCGCCTCGTCCATCCATGTTTCGCAGTAGCCGTTGTTGCCGACCGCGTTGTACCACCACTGGTGGCAGATTTCGTGAGAGATCAGGTACTCGACGTAGCCGCCGGCCAGGTGCGGCATGGCAAAGACGCGCTCGTCGATCATGACCAGCGTCGCACATTGGTTGCCGTTCCAGCCGAAATAGGATTCGGCGATGGTGAAGTCCGGATAGGCATAGGGACCGAACCATTTGCCGTAGATGGGAATGACCTCGGCGGCGGTTTTCAGCATTTCGCGGGCATAATGCTCGTGTTCCGGGAAGGCCAGGCAATGCAGCTTGATCGTCTGTCCGGCACGCTCTGAGTCCGCGAAGGGCGCGTTGGTTTGAGGAGCCACGCCCTTCGCGGACTCAGGGCGTGCCACACTGATTTCGGCGGTGTACTCTTCGTAACGCTTGCTGCACAGGAAGGCGAAGTCGCGGACTCCCCTGGCCACAATGTCCACCTGCTTGAGGCCGTTGCCTGCGTCGCGCGCTGCGGTGATGGAACCGCTGCAGGCGATCTTTTCATCGGCCGGCAGCGTGACACGGGCCGTGTAAATTCCGGCCTCGTTGAAGAATGGCTGATGCCACGGAATGAACGGCGTCGGCTGCCAGCCGTTGTCATCATAGAAGGCCAGCACCGGCAGCCAGTTGGAGAGGAATGTGATTCCATTCCATTGCCCCCAGCGTCCCTGTTTCTGGGGCAGGTGCATAGTAAAGTCGATGTCGAGCGTCACTGTCTCATTGGGACCAACTGTCTGCGGCAAGGGCACGACGAGGGCAGTGGCGTTGTCCTCCTTGAAGTAATAGTCAAGCGTTCTGCGGCCGAGCATGATTTTCGTGATTTCGCAAGGATGGACCGATGTGTAGAGTCCGTCACTGGGCGTCATGCGAGAATTTCGAGCGTCTTGGCCAGCAAGCCGATCTCGCCGTCGGGCGCCGTATAGTGGGAGTGGGCGTTGAAGACCAACTCGGTGGCCGGCCGTTGATGACGGTTCGTCCATGTCACGCGCTGATGGACCTTCGCTTCATGCTTGTCCACGTCCAGTTGGATATCGAGATCGTAGCGCGGCAGCCAGGCAGGCAAGCCTCCCGCCTCCTGTGCCGGCGGCTGGACTCCCGGCTTTGTCCCCGAGCTAGAGGGAGGAGTTTCTGCCAGAACCTTCCCCAGCAATAGCACGGAGCAGCCCATCACGATCCACAAAGATATTCGGCGGAAAGGCATCTACGAACCCCTCGGAACCAGACTGGAGGCCGGGACGGGTTCATACCGTCAGGCACCGATCTTTTCCATGCCGGTTTTGAAAGCGGCGCGAATCTAGGCAACAAGAGGAGGCCAGATCGCGGCTGGGGGAAGGAACAGAAATGGACTATCAGCCGCCGATTTCATAGATTACACATTCCTCACCGACTCGGCGATTGATGTCAATTGGCATGGGTACAGGATGTGAGTAATCCGTGGAACCAATTCCAGAATGCAGCAAGGGGACAATTTGCTTCTTCCTCCGACGCGGCCAAAGCCTGGGCAAGTTGGGATAGGGGAACGTTCCCCAACAGGTGGATGTCAATTGAGTATCACTTGATCAAGCACGGTAACGGTAGGACGATTGCCGAATACATGCGAGCTGCACAAGCCTTTTTCAATCGGAATCGAGGCCAGGCCCAGTGGGGATATTGGAATCCTAACTGGGCTGCTTCCTATCGCTTGAAGATTGGAACTCAGGGCGGGTATTATACTGGTAATGGCTTAATTCTTACGTACTGGGACTGAAATGCTTGAGCTAATCAAGACCGAATTTGAACGTTTGAAATGCAAGCCTTTCCCGCCTCACGGAAAGAGTATTGGTGAATTCCCTCTTTACGATACTCTCTTGATGGGCATCGTATCGAGTTATCTCGGAGGGGAGAAAGTGAGCGCTGAAAGTATTCCCTTTGCCGACACAGAGACCGTTCAGGAAGTTGAACGCCTCCGCAAGAAATCGAAGATCAACATCGAACAGAAACAATTCCTGGACTACTTTAATTGCCTTGAGTCCCTACGTAAGAGTCTGCATAGCGCATTGGCGACCCGCAAATCAGAACATGTACATGCCGTCGGGACCCAACGTCACGTTGGTTGACTTTTGTTGAGGATCAGGGCAACGAAACAAGCCCGTACCCCGTCTCGTAGTCATGTCCCTTCGGCCCGAGGTCGTGAGCGGCGGATTGCAAGGCTTCGCGCACATTGCTTGCCACTGCGTTCGGGTTACGCGACCACCACAGGGCCGCCAGGGCCGCTGCCTGCGGAGCCGCGGCGGACGTGCCGGCAAAAGGGCGGGCACGCCACAAGCTGGGAAAAGGCACAGGGGCAACCAAATCGGGCTTGAGCTGGTTGGAGTTTGGTCCACAGGAACTATAGGAGGCGCGTTGCCCGTCGCTGGTGACCGCGCCGACGGCGATAACTTCAGGCCCGTCGCCGGGGAAGGGAATGCTGCCGTGGGCCGTTGCATAGTGCAAGCTGCCGCCCAGCGCAACCAGATGGAAAGGCTTGCCCTCGCCCGCTACCAGGCGGACGCGCACCAGGTAATGATGATGGGCCTGGGGAGCGAAGCGCACTACGGCGCAACAGGATACTGAGGTGGTGAGGTGGTGAGGTGTCGAGCGGCCTACTTCCGCCCCTGTGTCCTCATCCTCCACAGCTAGCTCGTAACTGGCCCCGGGCTGCCAGCAAAGCTCGACGGAAATCTGCTCCTCGGTCCCCCAGGGCGTTAGCTCGTTGGTATTGTGACTCGTCTCCCATTCGTGGATGCCGTTGCCGCCGTCGTGGAACGTTCCGCTCCAATGCCGCATGGCGGTGTTGCCGGCGCTGGCAAAACAGAGCATATCGCCGGGCTTATGCCCGCTACCGAGAGTCCGGCCCAGCGTCGCGTGGACAGGACCGTGACCCTCGCCGTCGCTCCAGCTCGGCATGATAAGCGAGCAGGAGATGATCTTCGCCCCCTGATCTCTGGCCCATTGCACCGCTTGTAAGAACTGATCGGGCTTCTCCGCTTCCCAGTTGGCCAGGAGCAGTTCCGCATCCGGCGCCAGGGCATGGATCACTTCGCCGCACAGGATACCGTGCTGGCTGTCCTTGGCTTCCAGGTTGCCGTCGGAGCGGAAGGAACGCGCCGTCACCTGCGCGGGCAAGGCCTTGCCCAGATGCTCGCGGTACCCCTTGAAGCCCGAATCGAGAATAGCGATTTTGACGCCCTGGCCACGATAGCCCGCCGCGTGCCAGCGGTCGACGCCAAGCTGGGCCATGATCCTGGCTCGCTCGCGCAACGGATAAGGCTCAGGAGCAATGTTGCCGCAATCCGGCGTGGAATCGCTCGTATCCGCTGCCTTTGTCCATGCCGGCAATTGCAGGTGCAACCAAATTGCCAGGCAAGCGAGCGCCAGCAGACCCGCGAACGGCAGGACCCGGCGAGATTGACGTTGGTTGCCTCGTGACGTGGCAGGCATGTGCATTCCTTACACCGCTTCGTAGTTCCTGGGGATGATAGTCGTTGGTGCCTTACGGGTGGAAAGCAATCGAACCCTGGGATGACATAAACATCTTACACGCGCAGAGACTGGATGAGGCGGAGAACTGCGCAAAGATTTCCTTGGAACAATCGAGAGGAATGCGAACTTTAACGATTTGGCAAGGTGTATGGCTGGTTCATGGGCGGCCTGGCCAGGAGGCTCTTAGGCGACCGGCAGATGATAATTTACCATCCCTCGCTAACGCTTCGGGCCACTGTGACACTGGCCCGAAGCGTTAGCGAGGGATGGTATCACTTGCCGCTCGCCTCACACCAAACTCTCCAGCAGATACTTGAGCTTCCGCACCTCCGGCTCCATCGCAAACCCGGAGTCGGGAACATCGAGAATCTGGACGGTCAGCAACCGCTCATAGTGATAGCGGGCGAGTTGGGCGACGATGCGGCCGTACTCCACTTCACCCTGGCCGACGCGGACCTGGAACTGGTTCGGACCGCGGCCTGTGTCGCGGAGATGGACGTGCCGAACGTAGGGAAAAACCGCATCGACACTCTTGGGCGGTTGCTGGGTGGATATGTAATGGCTTGGGTCAAAGGTCAGGCCAAGACCGGCGACGCGCTTGCACAACTCCACAGCGGCAGCGGGGTCTTCGGTCAAGGTTCCCTTGTGGGTGGCCACGGTGAGGAGAATCCCTTCGGAATCGGCGAGTTGCACCAGCCGGGTCAGCCGTTGCACTTCCGCATCGAGGCCGCTGCCCGCGCCGGCCGCCGGCAGCGTGATGACGGGCACCGCTGCCAACCGCGCCAACCGGCACACCGCCGCAACTGCCGATGGAATTCCTTCTCGTCGGGGGCATCAATTTTCACGTCGAAGGCGGCGGGCACAAGACCCGGACCGATGCGCAGCCGCTGGGCCGCATGGTTCACATCGTCGGCCACTTCCGACGGCCGCAGATGCCGGCCCTGTTCATGAATGGCCACATCGACCTTGCCGAACTCCAGCTCGGCGACGGTGCGCAGGGCCTGCTCTAGTGGATAACTACCGAAACAGAGTGTTGAACAAGCGACGTACACGGCACCCTCCGTGGCGTTGAGCCGGCTAATTGCTCGCTTGCGCGTCGGGCCAACGGTAGGACGTTAGCCCGAACGCGCAAGCGAGGGTAATGCCCGATCCTTTCCCAGGGCAGGGCCGAATATACCTCTTGACTTCATGCGGGGAAAGGCCAGTCCGGGAGGAAAGGATGAAGGATGAAGGATGAAGGATGAACCGTGACGGAATCTGCTGACTTGTGTCATTCTTCACCCTTTGCGTCGAACGGCCGACCGGTCTTGACACCTTCCACGGTCCTCCGCAAGATTGTCCCGCTTCTTTTCACGAAGGCAAGCTACTTCCAGTAAGAAAGGATGATCTCATGTCTGCCAACTCAACGCAAACTGCCTTCCTTCCGGCAGCCTGGTCGGAAGCTCTGGACGGGATCCAGCACGCCCTTGATGAGGCCGTCGCTGGCGCCGCCGAGCGCGAACAGCAACTCCAGACTCAGACGCCAGGCAACGAACTCAATGCTCCAGCCTGGCAGGAACACTTGAAACGGCTGGACGAGCACCTCGCCCTCATGCAGGCCAGCAGTCAACAACCCGAAAAGGGCGCGTCAGGAAGCCGACGCAACCCTGGCAGCCTGCGAAACAGCGCTAAAAGAATGGCTGGCCGCCAGCGCCGCGCACGGGCAAAAGCTGGCTAAATGGGCGGGGGGCGCAATATGATAAGCGTGAGTGGTGAGTGGTGAGTGGTGAGTAGGTAGGCAGGCCGCGTGAACATAGCTCCCGCATAGAAACCCACCACTCACCACTCACCACTCACCACCTTGATTGAAAGGTATATCATGTCCAAATTTGCCGTCATTCTTCCGGCCGCCGGCCAATCGGCGCGCTTTCGTGACAAGGAAAAGAAACCGTTCACCAACCTCGACGGCCGTGCCGTGTGGTTGCGCTCGGCCGAGTTGTTTGTGACCCGCTCCGATGTCAGTCAGTGCATCATCGTTATTGCCAAGGCTGACCAGGAGATGTTCCGGCGCCGCTATACCGCCAACATGGCTTTCATGAACATCCAGATTGCCGACGGCGGCGCCGAGCGTTTCGAGTCGGTCGCCAACGCCCTGGCCCTTGTTAAACCCGAAGCCGACTTTGTGGCCATCCATGACGCCGTCCGTCCATGTCTTACCGAGGCCCTCATCAACGCCGTGTTTGCCGGCGCCGAGAAGAGCGGAGCCGCCCTGCTCGCCGTGCCCGTGACCGACACGCTCAAGCGCGTCGATGCCCAGCACCAGATTCAGGAAACCATGCAGCGCAAAGGTCTCTGGCTGGCGCAAACGCCCCAGGTGTTCCGCCGCGACTGGCTGACCGAAGCCTACGCCAACCGCACCAAGCTCGGCAAGGACATCACTGACGACGCTCAACTCGTCGAAGCGGCCGGTCACCCGGTGCATGTCGTCGAGGGAGCCGCAACGAACATCAAGATCACGACGAAAGGCGACCTGTTCCTTGCCGAGGCAGTCCTGAAGTCATTGCCCAAGCCGAAACCGAGCGGGCCGATCCATCCGTTCGCGGAGGATGAGATGTGGGGTCGGCGCGGGACAAAATGAGGGTGCCCCGCCGCAAATGGTTGAACACCCGCCGGAAGGCTCCGCCCTTTGCCGAGTAGATGTGCGTCGTGGCGGGTGTCAGTGTCGGGAACCTTTTAGGCGAGTGGCAAGTGATACCATCCCTCGCTCACGCTTCGGGCCAATGGCACACTGGCCCGAAGCGTGAGCGAGGGATGGTAAATTATTATCCGCCGCTCGCCTTAACAGATAATAACAGTAGTTAAAGGTTCCTAACACGTGCTCCCAGTTTGGCAGTCGGCGTTCGGGGTCCATAGATGGAAAGCTGAAACGAGCTTTTTTAGCTTGCACTTGACAGCGACTAACTCGTAGAAGGTTTCTTAGCTTGCACTTGACAGCGGCTCACTCATAGAAGGAACCATTACGGACGTCGTAACTAGCAAAACAATTCCTGACACCTAGGCTACCTTCTTTGGCTACCTTGGCCGAGGCCAACGCCACCATCATCAGCCCTGAAAGGGCGACGGAATACAGCCCAGGGCGGAGTCCGCGCAGCCCTGGGTAATGACCGGCCCCCTCAGCTACTTCGGAGCCTGAAGGGGCGGCATCAACAAGGTCGCCCGCCTCTATCGCCCTTACAGGGCTTCGGATGATGGTCGGTTCCGGCGCTTGCCCCCAGGGCTCCGAAGACTCCGCCCTGGGCTATCATCTGGCCGCCCTTACAGGGCTCCGGTGGTTGCCATTCCTCTCAATCGGGGATAGCATACTGGCAATGGTAATATGGTGCCGGCGCCGGTGATATGGTGCCAGCGCCGGTTAGTGTACTCACCCGTTTGGCGGCAGGGTTGTGTGGGCAGTCCATGTGCTTCGAGCTCGACTACGATCACTGGATTCACCTCGATGCTGAAAGCCTCGCGGAGGCAGGTATCGCCGAAGCATACGAGTCTCTCCTCCCTGGACTTCGGAAGTTTGTGCAGCAACCCGCACACGTCCAAGAACTGATCGACAATGACGCCCCGAGGTATTCGGTCAAGTGCGGAGCACGAGAGTTCGTTATTTACGGACGCGAGCTTGAAGAACACTCAGGTAACAACAGCTGGGGTAGAGCGACCTACGCATTTTTCGCGATCGTGAATGATCAGCTTGCAAACTCCGCTTGCCGCTTCTATGCCATCAACGGCGGGAACGATCTTGGCGGAATGTTCTTAAAGCCCGAGCAAGCGAAGGCCGCTCAGAATGGTTTGCCAAGAAGGTTGGATTGGCCATACCTGCCAAAGGACGAGCCGCCTTGGTACGGCCAGTATCACTGAGTCGCAGCGTTCAGCCAGCCACGCCCGTTCGATTCTGGTGCAGCGAACCAACAGCGTCTGGGAGAATGCTGAAGTTTCTTCGTGTCATTCTCCCGCAACAACACTCAATAAGTTGGAGAAAATAACAATGCCACCCATTCAGATCTACTACGTGCTGTTCCTGAGCAAAGAGATAGCCGACGCCAAGGCGAGGTTCACCAATGCCTGCAACGGCAACATTGAAGTACTGAGGACGGCGGAAGAAGGCCAAATCAAGACGGGGGTCGTTCTTGAGTGCCAGAGCACCAGCGAACGCCCGGTCCCCAATTCACAGATGCTTGCCTATTTCGGTCGCGGCTTCGATGCCAAATCCGCCGCCGCGCTGGGGGAGGCCAAGGCGGCACTATCGCTAACGGGCGTCGGACCGTTTGACGCCCAGCACAAGCTGCTGCGTGAACTCACCAGTCTGCGTGAGTCGTCTGTCAAGAGAGCTGAATGCGGTGGTTTTCGATGCCGCCGACTGGCTTACCTTTACGCCGAAAGCGTTTCATGAATTGCGCAAGCGCCGAGGTTGAGGCCGGTCAACTCAGTTCAGCCCAGTTCGGCGTCAGGGCCTATCGTGTGGATGGCGGGTTACGCAGTGTGAGCATGGGTCTGGAGAAGTTCGGCCAACCAAACTTTGCCCTCACACACTTCTCCGAGCACCAGATGGCCATGATGGACCGCATGATGACATTGGCGATGCAGCATATGATCGAATCGGCAAAACGGCTAGGCCCCGGACCATTGGCATTGAGCATCCCGGAGATCCACAATCCGCACCTCAAGCTGCAACTGACTGCCGCACAACAGCCGGGGGCGTCCGGCAGGGCGACACTGCAACTGCTCACCGTGGCCCCACTTAAAGGAGATCCTGAAGAGTTGCTGGCTCCCATCTTCAAAGCTCCCCCAGGACCGCAGTTGTGGGCGGAGCAAGGTGGTCTCCTCAAGCGACTGTTCGGAACGGATCGACATGTTTCGAACGTGGACATGGGAGCACTCATCCAGGAGGCCATTCACAAGGCTCGCAAGGAGGCGACAATGATCCTCTCGGAGCCAAAAAAGTGGCAGCAGGAAGGCCGTCGCCTTCGAGTTGCCGTGGGACTACCGGACGTCAACGAGGTGGTGTGGTTGGAGGTAACGAACTGGCAAAACGGGGCAGGCACAGGTATCCTTCTCAGCAAACCACAACATGTCCCAACTATGAACTCCGGCGATATTGTGTCCTTCACCGCAAATGCCCTGATGGACTACAAATTATCGAACCCCGAAGGCGAACTCGAGAGCGGCGGGGTAGACGACTTGGTGCGGAAACTCCGGGGCGGGTGACAACATGAACACGGGCCGGGGGTCAAGGGCCGGGGGTCAGACCCCTTCACGCCTTGGCCACCTTGGCCGAGGCCGACGCCACCATCATCAGCCCTGAAAGTGCGACGGAATATAGCCCAGGGCGGAGTCCGCGCAGCCCTGGGTAATGACCGTCCCCCACGATTCTCCGGAGCCCTGTAGGGGCGGCATCAACGAGGTCGCCCGCCTCTATCGCCCTTACAGGGCTTCGGATGATGGTCGGTTCCGGCGCTTGTCCCCAGGGCTCCGAAGACTCCGCCCTGGGCTATCATCTGGCCGCCCTTTCAGGGTTCGGGTGGTTGCGTTTGCTCTGATCGGGTGATAGCATACTGGCAATGGTAATATGGTGCCGGCGCCGGTGATATGATGCCGGCGCGTCTCTTATGGTGCCGGCGCCGGTTAGGATACTCACCCGTTGAACTAAACCGCTCCGCGGTGGAATGCGCAACGGTTTGAGCCGATGCGAGCGAGGAGCGAGGTTCGTGGGAAGCCGCGTGTCGAAATTGGGCTGGGCGAGCTTTCGCTGGAAGTAGGCTGTCGTTCCCGGAAGACTGAGACTGCGTGACTGAGTGGCAAGTGGTTGGCAGTGGCGGCGAGGGGCTACAATAGAATAGGTTGAGATCAGGACGGCGGGCGAGGTGGAAGGGTCGGTTGCCTCCTCTTCGGAGACGTCAACGGACTACCAAGGGATGTCCAAGACTATTGCCCACCGAGCCAGAGTACGCTTGAAAGTACTCGTCATAAGTTCTTGCAAATAAAGGGCCTCCATTCTAGCTCCATAGGGGGCCCGGCTGTGGGACCCGCGGTTCAGTCCAACGGGATTCTATGCGGCGTGCTCCGCCCTCAGCCCACCGGCTGCACGTCAAGTCGTTGAATGCGGAGCACGCCGCATAGAATCCTTAACGTTCGGCGTCAAAGGATACTATGCCTTTCGATGTCTCGTGGATGCTGGGCCGCACATTTGCGGAGGTCATCTTTTTGGCCCCAGCATCTTGGAGTTTTCGGTTCGGCGAAGGCGTTGAAATTCGTGCCGATTGTGCCTGGCGCCTTATCGATGGTGGGCACATCGCAGTTAGTAGCGAAGATCATGGACAGCAATATGGACATCCGTCCCCGGTTGATGCGGAGTTTCGGTGTCGATCCCGGATCGTCGCTCTGAAGATTCAAAGCGCGGCCGTTCGTGAGGATACCCGGGACATTGTGATTATCTTTGAATCGGGCGCTCGTTTGGAGATAGTCCCGATTTCATCTGGGTATGAAAGCTGTGAATAGCGACAATTATTTTCAGCGCCAGCGACAATTACGGATTTGACGTAAGTCCTCCAGAGGGAAGCATTCTTTTTCGCCACAAACGCCCTCAGCCGTAGGGTGAAGGGCGTTTGTGGCGAAAAAGAATGCTTTGAGTTAGGGCGAGAGCGGTAATTGTCGCTGAGGTGGAAAATAATTGTCGCCAATCAAAGCTGGGAAGTATCAGCTCCTGATGGAACACAAACCATCGCGCAGGGCGGTGGAAATTTGGTTACGTGGAGGTGACGCCGAACCGCTATATGGTCTCGGAAGTCAAGAGGCGAGCACCCCGGAACGGGGCCAGGGGTCAGACCCCTTCACCACGCCGGCTGGGGCAGCGGCACCTCCCCCAGGCGCACGTGCAGCATTCCCTCGTAGAGAAAGACAAGTGCTTCGTGTGCCTGTTCGAGACAGCCCAACGGGTCTTTCCCAGTCTTCGCCACATGCTCAAGAAAACTGCTCACGTCACTCGGGCCAAGCTCACGCGGATGCCGCTTGGCGTGGAAGAGAATGTAGCGTCGAGGCCGGGGGTCAGACCCCTTCACCCCCTTTGCCGAGGCCAACGCCACCATCATCAGCCCTGAAAGGGCGACGGAATATAGCCCAGGGCGGAGTCCGCGCAGCCCTGGGAAATGACCGGCCCCCTCAGCTTCTTCGGAGCCCTGAGGGGGCTGCCTCAACGAGGTCGCCCGCCTCTATCGCCCTTACAGGGCTTCTGATGATGGTCGGTTCCGGCGGGTTGTCCCCAGGGCTCCGAAGACTCCGCCCTGGGCTATCATCTGGCCGCCCTTACAGGGCTCCGGTTGTTGCCATTCCTCTCAATCGGGCCGGGGCCGGGTCGCGCGCAGGGATTACTCCCTGGCGCTCCCACAGATCCGGTTCGATGAGCGGGAGGTGGAGACGGAGCACGGGAAGCTACTCGGGCACCGGCAACCGAAAGGGCCGGCAACACGCAAGGCGACCCTAACCCACCGCGCCACCTCTCGACTCTACCCGGAACTGAACTGGGGGGACTGGGCGCTGGATCACTTCTGACCGCGAAAATGGCCCAGGTCTTGGTGGCGATTGACAGCTTTCGCGGCCCCAAGCGAGTCCAGAGAATACCCACAAGCCAAGTGTGGGCCGCGAAAGCATGGCCCCCCCGGCGCTTGTCAGCGGCGTGCGCCCGTCACGGGGCGACCTTAACTTTCGGCATTACTTTCTTGAGTTCGTCCTTTAGCTCAATGGTCGCGTTGGTGACCCGTATTTCCTCAAGATGCTTGAGCGGGGCCAATTCTTTGAGCCGGGCTTTCTTCACCGAAGTGGCTTGAAGGTCCAGGTACTTGAGCTGCTCGAACTTTGTAAGCGTTTCCAGGCTTGCATCGGTGATCTGCGTGTTCCACAGGGACAGCCTCTGGAGTTGATTAAGTGCCGTCAACTCCTTCACTCCAGCATCCGTGACAGCAGTTCCACCCAAATCGAGTTCTTGAAGCTCCTTTAGCCCAGCCAGTTCCTTCATCCCTGCATCGGTTACCTTGGTCTGGGTGAGCACCACTTTCTTCAATTGAACGAGCGGGGCCAACTCCTTCAAACCTACATCGGTCACCGGGCAGAAGGCAAGGCCGAGTACCTCTAGTTGCTTGAGTGCGGCCAGCTCTCTGATGCCTGTTTCCGTCACCTGCGGTGACTGGATGATTACTTTCCGCAGTTGCTTGAGTTCGATCAGTTCCTTCAAGTCGGCGTCCGTCAAATAACCTGTCAAGCGCAGCTCGCGGAGCTGCTTGAACACGGCCAACTCTTTCACCCGGGTGGCGGTGCTATTTCTGGAGAGCCACACCTTTACGACTGGTTTGCCCTCGGCTTTCTGATCGCGGGTCACCTGAGGTTCACCCAGGATCTGCACCAATTTGTCCTCGGCTTCGTCTGCCCGCAGAAGACCGGCGGGCAAGACGAGCAGGAGACTGATCCCCATGATTCCGTGTCGTAGCGTTGTCATGAATCGTCCTCAAGGGATAAGAAAAGCAAAATTCGGACAGCGACATGCCGCGTTGCCGCACTCGCGTTCCCAATCGCGATACGGACTGAGCCCTCACAAGTTGCCTCCACGTGACAAAAAAGAAAAGAGACGTGCGTGAAGGCGACCAGTGGCAGTCATTATAGGAAGCGTTTCCGGCAGGTGCAAGCATGTCCATGACTGTCCAGCGTTGAGGAATAGCAGTTAGCCCCATCGTCCTGCCCAGCTGGAGGACAGGTGACCGGTGCAGCGGCGCGACACCTCGAACCACCTCTGTTCTCCCAGAGTTTTTGTAATCCTGATTGGCGGTCCGCAGATTCCAGAGAAGTCAGTGTTCAGAACGAACTATGACGAGTCGAATCCGATGCGGATCCTTTTGGCCTGTCACGGGTCGAACCAATCATCCTCCCACAACTGATAGCGCAAGCTGTCCAGCAGCCGACCCGCTATATGGTCTCGGAAGTCAAGAGGGCGCACCCCGGACCGGACTGAATAATTCCAGTTTTTCGTAAAAGCTCGTTGTGCTTGACGGCTCTGCTAACGGGTACAAGCGATTCGTTCAAGAAACTGGCATCAACCCACAAGCAGGTGTACCAAACAGCTATTGAGGGTCGGCCTCTGAGCCTTCCGGATCAGAGACTGTGAAAGTCTCCCTTCACGCCCAAGAAAATCATCGCGTGCCGTCCGCCGGCGTTTCAAAGCGTCGGCTCGACCTTTCAGGCAGAGGCGAGCCGGGTGGCGTAAGCCCCCGGATCTCACGGGCGAAACGACTCCCACAGGAGCCGCCACGGGCGCTACTCCGCCGGTCGGCTGAGTTAGTACTTTTCGCTCGGCGGCCGGGCAACCAGCAGTTCGCAAGCAATTCATAATCATCGGAGACGTGGACCGTTTTTGAGTCGAAACGACATCATCGAGGCTACCAACTATAAGGTTGCGGTCGGGTCTTGGTTGCGATAGAATCCACATTGATGAAACCAACTGTGTATGTGGAGACGACCGTGCCCAGTTACCTGACAGCCTGGCCGAGCCGCGATGTCGTGCGGGCCGGCGAGCAACAGGTGACTCGCGATTGGTGGGCACGGCGTTCCGGATTCGAGTTGAGGGTTTCGTCGCTGGTGTTGCTGGAGTGTGGAGCTGGCGATTCGACTGCGGCGGCTTTGCGGCTGGCGGCACTTGACGGTGTGCCGGTGCTGGCTCAGACGCCCGAGGCGGACACCCTTGCCGACGCCTTGTTGCGGGAAGTGCCTTTGCCAGCGACGGCAGCGGCGGATGCACTGCATATTGCGGTAGCGGCGGTCAATGGCGTGTCGTACCTTTTGACGTGGAATTGCACTCATATTGCCAACGCGACTCTGCGGCCGAGGATCGAAGCTTTGTGTCGGCGGTTGGGGTACGAGCCGCCGGTAATCTGTACGCCGATGGAACTTCTCGGTGAAGGAGATGGGTCATGAGCAACGGAGATGTGCTAGTAGCGTTGAGGGCTTGGCGTGACGAGTTCGCCCGATCACATGGGTATGACCTCCACGCAATGGCTGCGACGTTGCGTGAGCTGGACTGCGCGGCCGGACAAAAAGTGGTCCGTGGCGAGCCGCGTCGACCTGAAGCGGCCAAACCTGCAGAAACGAGAATGCCGAACCAGCTATATGGTCTCGAAAGTCAAGAGGGCGCACCCCGGACCGGACTGAATAATTCCAGTTTTTCGTAAAAGCTCGTGGCGCTTGACGGCTCTGCTAACGGGTACAAGCGATTCGTTCAAGAAACTGGCATCAACCCCACAAGCAGGTGTACCAAACAGCTATTGAGGGTCGGCCTCCGAACCTTCCGGATCAGAGACTGTGAAAGTCTCCCTTCACGCCCAAGAAAATCATCGCGTATGCCGTCCACCGGATCATTGCGGTAGTGAGGCATGCATATGAAGTCGATTGCCGGGGTTCGAGAGCGAATCGTCGCGGAGTGGAATTGATTCCTGGTCGCCTGAAGGTAAAATGGAAATGAAAGGAGGTACGGCATGGAAAGTACCCTAACGGGCGTTCGCACTTGTGGAAGCCCCGAGATCCCTCAACCCCAGACGGTGGAAGTAACCTGCTCCATCCGCCTTTCGGAGAGGGACGAAGCTGAGGTCATGGCGACGGCTGAAAAGCCCCCCGCTCCAAACGAGGCGGCCTTGCAAGCCGCCAGGCGGTTTATCCAGTGCCATGGTTGAGACGCGAATCGAATCTCTGACTGCCAAACACGAGGCGGGAAATTTCGACTGTGGCAAGTCTCCTCTGAACTCCTTCATTCGCCAGCATGCGGCTATCAATAACGAGCGGGGAGTCAGCCGTGTCTTCGTGGCGGTCCGCGATACTGACCAGCGCGTGCTGGCCTACTATGCGTCGTCTGCCGGTACATTCCTGCGCGACCATCTTCCGCCGGATGACCAGGCCGGGCTACCCAGATACCCGCTGCCGACGGCACATCTTGGGCGGCTTGCCGTCGAACTGTCCTGCCGAGGACAGCGCCTGGGAGAATTGCTCCTGTTTCACTTCCTGAAAACGGCCTGCGATGTGGCCGAGCGGATCGGCGTCTTTGCAGTGGACCTGTTCTCCAAGGACGACGACGCCAAGCGCTTTTACCTGAAGTATGGTTTCATTCCGTTGCGGGACGACGCATTCCACCTGTATCTGCCGATGGCGACGGTCCGGGCGATGTTTCTGCAGGCGGCGAGCTCGGCGGATGCGCCGAAGTAGGTTGAGCGGTTGCACTTGAAAGCGAGAAGGGAACGCGAGAATCGGCCGAACAGCTATATGTTCTCGGAAGTCAAGAGGCGCACCCCGGACCGGACTGAATAATTCCAGTTTTTCGTAAAAGCTAGTGGCACTTGACGGCTCTGCTAACGGGCACAAGCGATTCGTTCAAGAAACTGGCATCAACCCCACAAGCAGGTTGCACCAAACAGCCGCAGCCCTGCTGCGGGAGGTGCCCCTGCCGGCACGGGCAGCGGCGGACGCGCTGCACATCGCCGTGGCGGCGGTGAATGGCGTTAGCTATCTGGTGACGTGGAATTGCACGCATATCGCCAACGCGAGCCTGCGGCCGCGAATCGAAGCGGTGTGCCGGCGGTCGGGGTACGAGCCGCCAGTAATCTGCACGCCGCAGGAACTCCTGGGTGGGGAGGGCGGGCCATGAGCAGTGGGGACATCATAGCAGAATTGCGGGCGTGGCGCGACGAGTTCGCGCGGAGTCACGCCTACGATCTCGCCGCTATGGCAGCAGTGCTGCGAGACTTGGACAGTGCGGCTGGCGTGCGCGTCGTGCGAGGTGAGCCGCGTTGTCCCGTGAGAAGCCCTCGCCTCCCGCAAAAGCCCAATTACAACTATAAGATGTGAACCACCTTCTGTCAAAACCAAGCTATAAAAGCTATCGTGTCAGTCTTTAATTATCCGGCCACAACCTTCAACCCCGTAACTGCCGTGACAGCAAGCCCCTACAGCAAAATGGGTCGATTCAGCCACTTGATTTCGTGTGCCGAAAATCGCCACGTTGTCATGCCTTTTTTCTCAAAAATAGTTCCTCCGCCATGACCCCTCCAGTGCCGTGGAGTGATGGCCGTGGGCCAAAACGAAGATATTTCGACTGCCGATATTCGATTGCCATGCGGCGTTCTGCCAATCGAAAATCGGCAATCGAAAATCACAAATCTTCATTCCTCATTCTTGACTGCTCGTTCCGCCTCAGCTCGCCGCGCCGCTTGTTCTTGTGGCACCAAGGGGCTGTCTTCCCACGCTTCTTTCTCTTCGATCGGCTCGATGTGTACCGTCACCTCAACATCCGGCAGAGCCGCGCGCACGGCTTCCTCGATCCGGCCCGTGATTTCATGCGCGCCGCACAGTCAACACGCCCGGGACGAGCAAATGAAAATCGACAAAACGCCGGGAACCCGCCTGGCGGGTCCGTAAAGCGTGAAAGTCCATCCCCGGTTCCAGCCGCGAGGCGACTGCTGCGCGCACCGCTGCCTGTTCTTCCTCCGGCAGGGCATGGTCCATCAGGCCGTTGAAGGAGCGGCGAACGAGGTCGAAGGCCGTCCGGGTGATGTTGGCGACCACCAGCAAACCGATAACCGGATCAAGCCAGCGGGCGATATGCGCCGCGACCACCGGCCCGGTGATCGGGGCGAGCCAATGCCGCTGCGTCAACCACACCAGCCCCAGGCCCGCCAGCACCGCCACCGACGTCCACACGTCGGCCATCAGGTGACGTCCGCCCGCCTCCAGAACGATTGACCTCCTGGCCCGGCCCACGCGCAGCAAGATCCGCGCCGTGCCCAGATTGATGAGAGCGGCGATCAATGAGATGGCGACGCCCACGTCGAGTTGTTCCAGCTCCTGCGGCAGCAGCAGCCGGCGCACCCCATACCAGGCGATGCCCGCCGCCGCAACGAAGATGAGAACACCTTCCAACCCGCTGGACAAAAACTCGATTTTCTCACGCCCATAGGTGTGGGTGGGATCGACCGGTTTGGCGGAATACCACAACGACAGTAAGGCGGTCGCGGCCGCCAGAAGATTCACCACGGAATCGGCAGCGTCGGAAAGCAGTCCAACCGAGCCAGTGAAGTAATAGGCCACTGATTTGAGAGCGAGCGTAACAAGAGCGGCAAGGATTGACAGGAACACCGGAAACTTGAGCTGAACGTCCGCCATGTCGAACCCAGGGAGGCGTTGGGAAACACCAGATCGGCATCCTGCATATCAATGTCTTATGAAATCCGCGGTCTGATGTAGCATGGCGACGAACGTTACTGTTCACTTCCCTCCGCTCAGCTCCTTGCGCCGCGCCAGTGCCTCCTGCTGCCATTTCGGATTGGTTTCGTGCGTCGTGATTTCCGTGTATAGCTCGATGGCCCGGCCGCGCTCCAATGAGTACCTTGTCGTACAGGCGTGCGGCACGCAGGCGGGCATCGAACTGCGTCGTGGGATTCCACTGAAAGCAGCGTTCGTAGTAGAGGGCGGAGCGGCGGTATTGCTTGTAGGTCTTGCTCTCGTAGATCTCTCCAAGCTGGTAAGCGGCGGCACCGATCCTGTTGCTCTCCGGATAGCTGGTGATGAGCTGCTGGCAAAGAAGCTCGGCCCGGATGTAGTCGTCCAATTCGCCGCTGCCGCCCTTCTTGGCCCTGTCCTTGAAAGCGATGCCGCGCATGTATAGTTCGTTGGCCTCGGGGATGTTGTACAAAGCTTGCAGCGTGGGCGGCGGCACTTCGAGCAACAGATTGTAAGGCTCCCGGGAGTGGCGATGAAAATGGATCAATTCCTCTTCGACCAGCTTGGCCCGTTCGGTGTCACTGACAGAAAGGTAGTGCGCCCGAAGCTGTTCGAGGGAAACCTGATACTCCCGCCGGGCAGACTTTAGACGTTCGACCGGCTCGACATCCGAGGCCGGTATCGGCGCCTTGCTCCCCGAAGTCTGCGCCGCCCGCGGGATCTGGGCCCAGGCCATAGCGGCGGTCACGCCGGCCAGCAGAATGACGCCGTAGATGTAGCGGCAGCGGAGCATATCCCTTCTCCTTTTCTATTCACTGTCTCACGAGGACTCCACCTGCTGTTTCTCCGCCTGGCCCGGCTGCGGCCGTGGAGGACTTTCCACGCGCCGAAAATCATCCGGCCGGCCGGGGTCTGCAACACGCTGGTGACGCTGATGGTAACTTCCTGCCCGACGTACACCCGGCCCTGTTCCACGACCACCATCGTGCCGTCTTCGAGGTAGCCGACACCCTGCCCAATTTGATCGCCCTGCTTCACCAGACGGAGCGTCATGTTCTCGCCCGGCAATGCCACGGACTTCAAGGCGTTGGCCAACTCGTTGAGGTTGATGACCTCGACGCCCTGGAGCTGTGCAATTTTGTTCAGGTTGTAATCATTGGTTACAACCCGGCCGCCCAGGCCCTTGGCCAGAAGCACGAGCCGTTCGTCCACCTTGTCAACGTCGCGCAGCTCACCCAGGTCGGCTTCGTGTATTTGCAGCTCCACCTTGGGGTTGGCTTGCATGCGCTTGAGCATATCCAACCCCCGCCGGCCCCGATTGCGCTTGAGCTTGTCGGAATTATCGGCAATGTTTTGCAGCTCCAGCAGCACAAAGCGCGGCAGGATCAGCTTGGAGTCGATGAACCGCGTGTCACAAATATCGGCAATTCGGCCGTCAATGATGACACTGGTATCGAGGACCAGCGGTCTTCCGCCCTTCATCTGTTTCGAGAATTCCACGTAGGGAATGATGAAGCGAAATTCATGTTTGGTTTGGAGGAGCAAGGAAATCGACGCATAGCAACAGATCGCCGTGATGATGATGCGCACGATCGACAGGCCATGGTGGGGCCACTGCGGACTTTCGGGCACGAGAGGCTCCACGGCCAGGGACAGCATGGCACCAAGCGACAGACCCACCAACAGACCGAAAGTAACGGCAGAGATGGTCGTGATTTCCTTTCTGCGGACGACCAAATCGAGGCCCATGACCAGGAAGCCAAGCCCAACAACAACGACAAAGGCCGTTAAACCGATGAGGGGACTTTTGGACCACTCCTGAAAAAGCACCTCGGCAACCAGCCCCAGGCCCATGATGACGGCCCCGAAACAGCCTCGGAACAACCACAGGAGGAGGCTCCCCGAACGCCAACTGGACCGGTATTGCCAGGCCAACCAGGCGCGAAAACGTTGTGACCATTGCGCGAACATGGGCAGTCTCCTTAAAAGGATGAAGGATGAACTATAAGGTGAGTGGTGAGTAGGTGAGTGGTGAGTGGTGAGTGGTACGGAACTGCTTTACCACTCACCACTCACCACTCACCACTCACCACTCACGAACATGTTACACACTGGTGTACGGTTGGAACAGGCGAAGATATTCGTCCTGGGCATAGCGGTCGGTCATGCCGGCCAGGTAGTCGCAGACGGTGCGTTCCAGTTGTCCGGCGGGGGCCGGATTTGAAATCCGTCCCACCCCGGCGCGGCGGGCATAGCGCTCGGCGAGCTGTTCGGCGCCCGGCAGTACTCGTCGAACAGCATCCGCAGGATGCGCTTCCCCTTGGCGGCCATGCGCTGAACGCGGTAATGATGGTAAACCCGCCAGTGGAGGAATTCTTCCAGGGCAGCTTTCAGCGACCGAACTTCAGCCCCCGGTCCCACCAGTACACCGGACGCCCCGCGAACGTCTGCGACCGTGCGGATGCGTTCCTGGCGCAGCCGTTGCCGGGTGTGTTCGAGCAGGTCGGCCACCTGCCATTCGATCAGCCCACGCACAACCGTGGGCTGAAACTGCTCCGGCCCAAGGCTCTTGTGCCGCTGCCGGGCGTGCTCGACCGTCCGCCGCCAGAATTCCACTTCTTCCAGGTCCTCGATCGCGATCAGCCCGACGCTCAGAGCATCATCGATGTCGTGCGTGTCATAAGCCAGGCTGTCGGCGGCATCGACGACTTGTGCCTCCAGCAATGGTAGCCCAACGTCCTCGGAGACAGGGAGACAGGGAGACAAGGAGACAAGGAGACCCGACGAACTTGTACTGTTGCCCGTCTCCTTGTCTCCCTGTCTCCCTGTCTCCCTGTCTCCCTGTCTCCCTGTCTCCCTGTCTCCCTGTCTCCTTGTCTCCTTGTCTCTGGCCTTCTGGGCCTGCGCTTCCAGGACTTCCCAGGAGAGATTTAGCCCTGGAAAGTCGGCGTAGCGGTACTCCAGCAACTCGACGATGCGCAGGGCATGGCGGTTGTGCTCGAAGCCGCCGTGGTCCTTCATGCACTCGTTCAGCGCCTCCTCGCCCGCGTGCCCGAACGGCGGATGACCCAGATCGTGGGCCAGGGCGATCGCCTCGGTCAGGTCCTCGTTGAGGCCGAGCTGGCGGGCGATGGTACGGCTGATCTGGGCGACCTCCAGCGTATGGGTCAGGCGCGTGCGGTGATGGTCGTTGGTCTGCGTGACGAGCACCTGCGTCTTGTACATGAGCCGGCGGAAGGCGGTGCTATGGACGATGCGGTCGCGGTCGCGCTGATAGAGAGTCCGGAACTGGTGCGGCTCTTCCGGATGCTGCCGGCCGCGGCTTTGCCGTGTGCGCATGGCGTAGGGAGCGAGCACCTCGTCCTCGCGGTCGAGCCAGTCGGGCGGCTCAAATAAGTGATTCATTGTCGGTCATGAAAATTCGCATTGTTTAGCCGCGACCCGAAGGGGAGCGCGCGGTCACCTCCCGCGCTCGCCTACCGGCTCGCGGCTAAACGTTCCACCAGCAAATCGTGCAGCGCTTCCAGCGACTGCACGATCACCTTCGTCTCTCCGACCACCGGCATGAAGTTCGTGTCGCCATGCCAGCGTGGCACCACGTGCCAGTGCAAATGTCCCGGCAATCCCGCACCCGCGGCGGCGCCGAGGTTCAGCCCGATATTGTAGCCGTCCGGGTGCATCAGTCCGTCGAGGACGCCGAGCATCCGCCGCAGCGTTTCCATCGTTTCCAGCAGTTCGCCCGTATCCAGCTCGTCGAGCCGGCCCTTGTGTGCCAGCGGGGCGATGAGCAGATGCCCGTTGTTATACGGAAAACGATTCAGCATCACGAGGGTGCGCGGTGTGCGCTGGACGATGAGATTGCGGCGATCATCTTGCTCGGCAAGGCCGCGGCAGATGAAGCAGGGATCGTCAGCAGCCGGGCGTTTCGCCGCCGCGACGTAAGAGAGACGCCAGGGTGCCCAGAGGTGGTCCATAGGTTTGAAAGGATGAAAGAGGGATCAGACTTGATTAGATTCCGCCGGGTCTCACGATTACTTCACGCCGGCCGGGTCAAGTGGAGCGACAGGTTGGGAAGCCGCAGACGCAAACTCGGAATACTGCTCGATGAGCGTCCTCGCCGCACCCAATGCCTCTTCATCCTCCAGATCCCACACGCCGCCAGCATCCAACCGTCCCGCTGTCATGGCCAGGTTGGCCAATGTCTGACCCAACCGCCAGTCGGGACGAACCCGGCTCAGTTGCGCAAGAGCGGCGAGTAATTCGAGACGAACTTGTTCACTCAATTTCATAGTTTGTCCCCCACCGTCGGTAAACCACCGATCGGGCTTGTCAATTCACCGGTCACCTCGACAGTAATCGGAACGTTCGGCAGATATTTGGCTGCTCGTGTTGCTCGCGTAACACCATCGTATATCACCAGTTCGCCATCGCTGCCTCGCTTGACCTCCGGCGGAGGCATTCCATCGAAGGAAGAGCCATGTTTGGCCACCTGACGATGCAACTTAATCGGATCAGCGCCCTCGCGACGTGAACTGGGCAAGTGCAGTGATGCCGGATCAACCTGCAAAAACTCACGAGGTTTCATGATAGAATATTACCAAAACCAGCTCAACCGTGACCATCCAGAAGTAGTATCATACGGGAAAGTTCGAGAAAGGTCAGGTAAGAGAAGCCAAGACCGGGGCCTTTTCCTGCACTCTTCCTGTCTGGCATTCCCCTCTCGCCGGCCCTGAGCTTTGATACAATTTCCCCATGCCAGATCTAGCCGAACTGAAAGCCGTTATCCTGCGCCACTGGGGCTTCCGCGAGTTCCGTCCGCTCCAGGAAGAAGCAATGCGAGCCGTGCTCGACAGCCGTGATTCCGTCGTCGTCATGCCCACCGGCGGCGGCAAGTCGCTCTGCTATCAGGCGCCTGCTGTTCTTCGCGGCGACACGACCGTTGTGATCAGCCCCTTGATCTCGCTCATGAAGGATCAGGTGGACAGCTTGCAAGCCTGCGGGGTTCCGGCCATCCAACTCGACAGTTCGCAAACACCCGAGGAGCGCTACGCCTATGAGCAGGATGTTCGCCAGGGAGCAATCCGGCTGCTGTTCGTCTCGCCGGAGCGGCTCGTGCTGACCGACTTCTGCCGGCTGTTGCAGCAGATCAACGTCCGCACCTTCGCCATCGACGAGGCCCATTGCATCAGCCATTGGGGCCATGACTTTCGCCCGGAGTATCGCCAGTTGAACCGCCTCAAGGAGCTGTTCCCCGGCGCTTCCGTTCACGCCTACACGGCCACGGCCACCGAGCAGGTCCGCCAGGACATCTGCGATCAACTCGGCCTGCGCAATCCCGAAATGCTGGTCGGCAACTTCGACCGGCCCAATCTCAACTATCGCATCCTGTCGCGCCGCAACCTAATGAAACAGGTGCAGGAAGTGCTCGACCGGCACAAGGGCGAGGCCGGCATCGTCTACTGCATTCGCCGCAAAGATGTCGATGAGCTGACGGCGGCGCTCCAGCAGAATGGCTACAAGGCCCTCCCCTATCATGCCGGACTGACCGCCGAGCAACGGCTGACCACGCAGAACGCCTTCGCCGCCGAGCAGTGCGATCTGGTCGTCGCCACCATCGCTTTCGGCATGGGCATCGACCGCTCGAACATCCGCTTCGTGCTGCACACCGGCATGCCCAAGTCGGTCGAGCACTACCAGCAGGAGACCGGCCGGGCCGGCCGCGACGGCCTGGAAGCGGAATGCGTTCTCCTGCACTCCGGCCAGGACTTCATGACGTGGAAATACATCATGGAGAAGTCGGCAGCCGAGCCGGGCGTCGATGCCTCGTTCCTGCCCAACGCCATGAAGCACCTGCAAGACTTGCACCGCTATTGCGAGAACTCCCTGTGCCGGCATCGCGCTCTGGTCGAGTACTTCGGTCAGGCTTATCTCGCTCCTTCCTGCGGGGCCTGCGACATCTGCCTGGGCGACGCCGCGCCGCTGGCCGATGCGCTGGTGGTCGCGCAGAAGATTCTGTCGTGCGTGGCCCGCATGGCGAGCCGCCCGGCGTCAGCCGGCGGATACCAGCCGACGTTCGGCGTCGGCCAGGTTGTATCGGTGCTGCGTGGTGAGAACACCGTTAACGTCCGCAAATGGAAGCACGAGCAGCTCAGCACCTACGGCCTGCTCCGCGAGCACGGCAAAGCCGACGTGCGCGACTGGATTTATCAATTGATCGGGCAAGGTGTGTTGCTCCAGGAAGATGTGCTATTCGAGTCGGGAGCGAAGGCCCCCATTCTCCGCCTCAACGCCGCATCGTGGGAAGTGATGAAGGGCCAGCGTCCCGTCAAGCTGGTGCAGCCGAAACAACGGCACAAGGATGATGGCCAGCCGGGGGATGGCCAGCCGGGGGTCAGCCCCGGACCCCAGAAATCGCGGGCCGACACGACTTCGTGGGAAGGAGTGGACCGGGAGCTGTTCGAGGCATTGCGGGCGCTGCGCCGCGAGCTGGCGGAACAGCGGGCCGTGCCGCCGTACATCATTTTCAGCGACGCCACGCTCCGCGCCTTGGCTCAGGCTCGGCCTTCGACTTTGGAGCGGATGCGTCAGGTATACGGCATTGGCGACGCCAAGCTGCACCTGTTTGGCGATGCCTGTCTGCGGATCATTCTCGATCACTGCCAGGGCCGCGGTCTGACGATGGACGTTCCGGCACCGGCGCAAACGCGACACGCCGTCGCAATTTGTGGCTCGCCCCGGCTCCAAACCAGCGCTCGCCTTCGAGCTGTTCGGCCAAAAGAAAAGCATCGCTGAAGTGATGGAAGAGACCGGCCGAGCGCGCAGCACCGTCATGGATTACCTGGCCGACTTCATCCACCGCGAACGGCCCGCCAGCCTAACTCCGTGGGTGACCGACGAGCTTTATCAGCGCATCGCCGCCGCCGCCCGCCGCACCGGGACCGACAGGCTCAAGCCGATCTACATCGCTCTGGGCGAGCAGGTCGCTTACGACGATATTCGGCTGGTGGTGACGCATATGAGCGCGCAGCCGGGATAGCGGCGGGGGCGTGGGACGGCGTCGTTCGCCTCGGTGAACACGTGGCATCTGTCGCTGATCACTCCTCGACCAGAGGCCCCAATATTCTTATGATAGGGAAGGCCGTGGTGGTGGCCATGGTATAGTTATAATTGGCTTTTTGCGGCGCGGCGAAGAGGACATGGGGATGGCAGCGGCTGTCCAGTTTGGTCCTGACCCATGCTCGGTTTGAGCCCGCTTCCCCGGTTTGGCAATCCGTCTGCTACAAAGATGCCTGGCCGCGGCTGCTGAAGGTTCCTGACCCCGGCCTCCGGCCTCAATTCCCACATGGCAGTGTTTTCGGTAGGCACAGGGGCGGGCAACCGCCCCGAACGACACGGCCTTGGCCTCGATGCCAAGTGCCATAAATAGACTTCGTTCATGTTATTCCTAACATCGAAAATCTTAACAGCAAGAATAGTTCCATCAGGTGAAAAGGCAAGTTCATTGATTCCGACATTCTGACTGGTAAATTTGTGCAGAATCTTTGCTTCATCTGAACCCCGAATGGTGAAAATCGATCCGTCATTGCTGACACAAGCCAACACCGACCCGTCCGATGAATAACGAAGCAATTTGGCCCAATCGGGTAACAGAGTACCGTTTGTCGAGGGTCTCCCTACCGCAACGTCCCACATGCAAATAGACTTATTATCTATCCCTGTTACGGTTAATGCCGTCGGACACGTTGGATGAAACACCAATGGACCTCCAAATGATGACTTTACTCGATAATCACCGTGATGTTCACCGGTAAACACGTCCCATACATGCACATGTTTATCAGAAGCTTCTGTAACACGGAAGTATGAGGCAGCGAGGAAGCGGCCATCGGACGATAGGCTCACATTGTAGGGCTGAGGTCGAAGGGTGAATGGAAGCGTTTGGGTACTAATCTCCGATCCCATTTCAGCAGTGATCACAGGAGTCAGACTGGTCAAAAAAACTGGCTTGAAAGCCCCGCGCTCCTTTCCGCTCTCTAGTTCGTGAATACGGATGGTCCCATCCGCGCAATCACATATAATCCGTGCGCCGTCGGGTGAAACTACTGGCCTGGATAGCCGAGCGGGCAACTTAATGGTGCGGATTATCTTTCCACCGATCAGGTCAATGAGGATGATCTTGTCATAGTCGCTCACGGCAACAGCCTTCTGTCCACCTTTGACGACCGATATGCTGTAGAGACAGCTATCTGTTAACTGCAAACGACTCTTAACTTTTCCCGACCCCACTTCCCAGTAACAGAGCTGACCGTTGGCCGAAACTGTGAGTAAGGTCTCATTATTCAAGAAGCAACAAGATTCCAGGTTCTTGTCAGCAACAAATGGACGGCAGCTAGCACACTCGCTTTGTAGAACAGGTGGGTTAGTCAAGGATATCATCACTGCTAAGAGCGTGTCTAAAAAGCCAGCTGTACGCAGCTGCCAGGGAAAAATAGGTTGTCTGCATGAGCAAGACACCTTATCCCAGCGACCTCACCGACCTCCAGTATGACAACATTGAGCACATGCTCCCACAGCCCAAAACGGGAGGCCGACCTCGTAAATACGATAACCGGGCACTCCTCAACGCCATACTATATGTGTTATGGTCCGGTTGCCAGTGGCGTATGCTGCCCCACGACTTCCCACCTTGGAAATCCGTCTATGGCTATTACAGCCGCTGGCAGAAAGCTGGGGTCTGGAGCGGCATACATGACAGCCTTCGGCAGACTGTCCGTGAACTCGAAGGGCACGACGCCCAACCCAGTGCCGCCATCCTGGACAGCCAAACGGTCAAGACCACCGAGCAAGGAGGGCCACATGGCTATGATGCCGGAAAAAAAGCCAACGGCCGCAAGCGGCATGTGCTGGTGGATACGCTGGGGCTGCTGCTGGCGGTCGTCGTGTTGCCCGCCAACATTCAGGATCGCGACGGAGCCAAGGTGCTGCTGGCCAAGGTCCGTAACTGGTTTCCACGCTTGCGACTGATCTGGGCAGACGGCGCCTATGCCGGGGAGTTGGTGAGCTGGGTCATGCAAAAATGCGGGTGGATTTTGCAGACCGTGCTGCGTCCCGTGGGGATCAAAGGATTCGTGCTCCTGCCGCGCCGCTGGGTGGTGGAGCGAACGTTCGGCTGGTTGAACCGGTGCCGCCGCTTGAGCAAAGATTATGAACGCCATCCACACACTACTGAGACTTGGATCCATATTGCAATGATCCGTCTTATGTCTAGGAGATTGTTACCAAAACCGGCTTTTTAGACACGCTCTAAGAGACACCAATGTCCCAATCGCCACGCGTCCGTTCTTGCTGGAAATCGTTCAGTGCATTTCGCAACTGAGTGCATAAGCCTAGTCTTCTTTGTCATAATTCCACCCTCGATAAGTATTCGCTATCCATTCGAAAGCCGTCGAAAGCTTCTCAGGTCATATGTTTTTCACAGCGCATCGAAAACAATTGCCAACTTTTGTCATACGACCCCAACAGGCCGCATTCTAGATGCGGTATTCACGGTGGATGCGCCATTAATCTAGCTTCCAATGGGCAAAGCGATAACTTCCATCTTTAGGTATAGCGTCCCCAGGGCGTCGCACACTATCAAACCCAAAGAATATATTGATAGTAACTTTCCTACCCGCTTCGATCCGTTTCTTGACTTCAGCATCGATTGAATCCAACGGCGGCCCGAACGAAATCAGCTAGTTGCAGTACCCCGAATGACGTTTTTAATGTCATACTGTCCTTAATACGATTCGTTGCTGGAATTACTTCGTTATAGTCGCCCCCAAAGCAACACACAAATCCAAACTCGCGGTCGTCCTTATCACGCCGACACCTTCAAACAAGGTCTTAATATTCTTGAGTTGATTCTCACTCGCCTTCTTGTCGCCGAAGCCATGACCAATAAAGAGATTGATATCTGCACCTTTGGATCGTGCCTCAGGTACAAACTCGAGCTGCGGATTCAGAATGTCGTCTTCCTTGAGATAGAATGCCTTTACTTCGACTTTGCCGTCTTTCCTGTCGCGTAGCTGTATCAGTTTCTTGAGTGCATCGACGTACTGCTGACGTTTTTGCCTGCCCTCTGACAACTTCTCTCCCTTGCCGAGAGTCTCTTTGTTCGCTTCATGTATTGCCCTTATCTGCCAATACACGATTTCATCCATGTAGATGTCATCGGCAGCGATTTTGTCTGCCGTCAGTGCTGTCAGACCGAGAGGATCCCGCGTATTAGTCGGATTATTCCCCTCAACCCGGTAGAAATTACTATCCCTAGCATCGAAGCCTAGCGGATCCTGCTCGTCCCACCGCTCCAACGTGGGACTGTAATCGCGCCACCGGAAATTATACAACCCCGTTGCCGAATCGTAGCGCCCGCCCTGGTGTCCATAAACTATCATAGCCGAACTGCCGCTCGCCGTAAAGTTTGCTTGCAGCACCGTCTGTACCCCGAACGGCGTGTACACTAACCGCTGCTGCACGCCGGCGCTGTTCACCACCGCGGTCACGTTCCAGTTGGCGTCCTGCTGCACGTACAGCAGCTGGGTAGGACCGCCAGGGCCTACGCATTAAACCTTACCAGAGTTCTCTTCAATCTGGATGACTTCCTCCAAAAAAGCTGGATCCAATGCGGCCATAAGACGCTTGCAGGCAATACTAGCTTTTTCCGGGTGTTGCTTGAGCAAACTCAAGGCCAAGCGGCGGATGAGAGCCAGGTTCTCCGCTCCGTGGCGTTTGTTGAACCGGTTCTTGTCCTCGCCAAAGCTAACATCCAATTGCCAATGTAAGGTGTTCTCAATGCTCCAGTGATTCCGCAACGCTCTGCCATAGACGTTTGCCTTCACGTTGCGGCTGCCAATGAAATAACGCACTTCCTTGGTCTCTTTACCATCCCGTAGGCACTCACTGGAACACCTGCCGATCACGCGCAGTTGGGTCCAGTCTTCCTTGGTTGGCAAATCAGGATCCACAAGGATGGTGTAAGAACGCTTTTCGTGCCGGCCATGGCCACAGTCCTCGGTTTGGTAGCTATCGTGCTCGACGCCAACGAAATTATGAGCCTCGGCCTTGGCGAAACACGCTTGAATGTCTGCCAGCAGGGTCGGCTGGTTATTCTTGACAGTCAGTACATAGTCCCCGCCGCCCGCCACGATGGTGGCAGCGATCTCCTTCTGGCAACCCATGGCATCGATGGTCACCAGGGCACACTCGAGATCCAAAAGCTCTAACAATTTGGGAATGGCCGGAATTTCGTTGGATTTCTCCTCGACAGCGACCTGGCCCAAGCTGAGACAATTGGCCGTCGCCCAGGCACTGACCAGATGCAGGGCTTTCAGGCCACCGGCTCCGGAGCCGCGCAGAGTCTTGCCATCGATGGCAATCTGGCAAAGGCCCAGCGCTTCATGCAAGGCGCCCATCCATTCGTGGAAACAGGCTTGGAAAGCTTCTGGGGCCAGTCGATCAAAAACACGCTCGAAGGTGTCATGAGCGGGAATGCCGTTAGGCAAATGGAGAAACCTCTTCAGCCAATCGTGCCGGCGACGGCCAAAGGTCGCGATCTGCTGCCAGTCGTTACAGCCACAGATGACGGCACAAATGGTGATAGCGATCATATCCAGGAGCAAATGTTTCTTGCGGCGGTTGATACGCGGGTCTTTCAGTTTCCGGAAGTACTTCTTGATGGCCAGATGGGAATGAGCCATGATCTCCTCCATGAAAATGGGATAGGTCCAAACATTCCGAGGAGATTTTACGCCTTGTACACTTGTCAGAATCAACCCCCACCGCAAGAATCTTGGTGGAGTTTAATGCGTAGGCCCTGCCGTCGAAGCTCTGCTGCACCTGATTGACGATGTTGCCACGGTGAAGGGGTCTGACCCCGGCCGCAAGAAGTCCAGCTCAGCCCAAACGCCATGTGCAAGGCGACGGACTGTGTGGTACCATTACTCGTGTAGGCCGCTGTCATAGATAAGCTCCTTTGTTAGAGTGTGAAAAGAAACCCATTAAGAGCTTAGCTTGCAGCGGCCTGCGTTTATTATCTGCCTTTCCTCATAGTTTCTGACCCCGGCCCTACCCCGGCCCCCCCGGCCCCAACCGCACCGGCGACCCGGCCCGGCCGCACCGGCCCCTGTAGCACTACAAGCCCCTTGCCTTCAACTGTTGCTTTAGTGCCTTAATCTCGCGATCCCGATCAGCTACCAGGGAAGAGAATTGAGGCAATATCCCAAGGATTTGGCAAATATAACGATAGGCAAAGTCGGATCGGCGATATTCATACATAAAACTTGCTGTGGATTCCTCGGAACCAGCCAATCGAACCGGCCGCAAGTCAGATAGCATTGGTTTTAGGTAAGGAATTGCCATGGGACCGAGGGCTACCAGAGCCTGAGCAGCATCACCATCCAGGGCCTACGCATTAAGGATTACCCTCCTTAGCGTATGTTCTTCCGGTTGTAGAAAATGTTCAGTTGTCTCTTGGCACTTTGCAGGCATAGAATGCGGCCTCGTCAAATGTCTGCCAGGTCCGTGAGCCTGAGAGGAGTGGGCAGGATGAAGTTGCATCTTGGTCCAGGAGTCACGACGGGCCGTGACCCCAACATATTGCCCATCTTCCAGCATGGGAAGTAGGTTTTCACGATCAGCCATTTTTGGCCTCGCCTGGCACGCAGACAAGTGTACGCCGTGACCGTCATGGTTATTTTCTCTCTCGACCTGGCAACCTTTAATGCGTAGGCCCTGCATCACCATCATAGGAGCCGTCCGGCTCGAGGTAGCCCCAAACATTCAATTCCTCCGCTGATGACAAATGGGAACTGAGAATAGAGACTTTCACTACGTTTGGAATCTGTCGATAGGCAGTCGGGCTATTTCTCCTGATGGTAAGCAACGTCTCCAGGGTCATTACATCATCTCCATCATTGTGAGAAGGAACAATTCGTCGCCAGTCCAGCAATGATGCGGTGATTCCTAAGAGCGTGTCCAAAAAGCCAGCTGTACGCAGCTGCCAGGGAAAAATAGGTTGTCTGCATGAGCAAGACACCTTATCCCAGCGACCTCACCGACCTCCAGTATGACAACATTGAGCACATGCTCCCACAGCCCAAAACGGGAGGCCGACCTCGTAAATACGATAACCGGGCACTCCTCAACGCCATACTATATGTGTTATGGTCCGGTTGCCAGTGGCGTATGCTGCCCCACGACTTCCCACCTTGGAAATCCGTCTATGGCTATTACAGCCGCTGGCAGAAAGCTGGGGTCTGGAGCGGCATACATGACAGCCTTCGGCAGACTGTCCGTGAACTCGAAGGGCACGACGCCCAACCCAGTGCCGCCATCCTGGACAGCCAAACGGTCAAGACCACCGAGCAAGGAGGGCCACATGGCTATGATGCCGGAAAAAAAGCCAACGGCCGCAAGCGGCATGTGCTGGTGGATACGCTGGGGCTGCTGCTGGCGGTCGTCGTGTTGCCCGCCAACATTCAGGATCGCGACGGAGCCAAGGTGCTGCTGGCCAAGGTCCGTAACTGGTTTCCACGCTTGCGACTGATCTGGGCAGACGGCGCCTATGCCGGGGAGTTGGTGCAGGGCCTACGCATTAAACTCCACCAAGATTCTTGCGGTGGGGGTTGATTCTGACAAGTGTACAAGGCGTAAAATCTCCTCGGAATGTTTGGACCTATCCCATTTTCATGGAGGAGATCATGGCTCATTCCCATCTGGCCATCAAGAAGTACTTCCGGAAACTGAAAGACCCGCGTATCAACCGCCGCAAGAAACATTTGCTCCTGGATATGATCGCTATCACCATTTGTGCCGTCATCTGTGGCTGTAACGACTGGCAGCAGATCGCGACCTTTGGCCGTCGCCGGCACGATTGGCTGAAGAGGTTTCTCCATTTGCCTAACGGCATTCCCGCTCATGACACCTTCGAGCGTGTTTTTGATCGACTGGCCCCAGAAGCTTTCCAAGCCTGTTTCCACGAATGGATGGGCGCCTTGCATGAAGCGCTGGGCCTTTGCCAGATTGCCATCGATGGCAAGACTCTGCGCGGCTCCGGAGCCGGTGGCCTGAAAGCCCTGCATCTGGTCAGTGCCTGGGCGACGGCCAATTGTCTCAGCTTGGGCCAGGTCGCTGTCGAGGAGAAATCCAACGAAATTCCGGCCATTCCCAAATTGTTAGAGCGTGTCTAAAAAGCCAGCTGTACGCAGCTGCCAGGGAAAAATAGGTTGTCTGCATGAGCAAGACACCTTATCCCAGCGACCTCACCGACCTCCAGTATGACAACATTGAGCACATGCTCCCACAGCCCAAAACGGGAGGCCGACCTCGTAAATACGATAACCGGGCACTCCTCAACGCCATACTATATGTGTTATGGTCCGGTTGCCAGTGGCGTATGCTGCCCCACGACTTCCCACCTTGGAAATCCGTCTATGGCTATTACAGCCGCTGGCAGAAAGCTGGGGTCTGGAGCGGCATACATGACAGCCTTCGGCAGACTGTCCGTGAACTCGAAGGGCACGACGCCCAACCCAGTGCCGCCATCCTGGACAGCCAAACGGTCAAGACCACCGAGCAAGGAGGGCCACATGGCTATGATGCCGGAAAAAAAGCCAACGGCCGCAAGCGGCATGTGCTGGTGGATACGCTGGGGCTGCTGCTGGCGGTCGTCGTGTTGCCCGCCAACATTCAGGATCGCGACGGAGCCAAGGTGCTGCTGGCCAAGGTCCGTAACTGGTTTCCACGCTTGCGACTGATCTGGGCAGACGGCGCCTATGCCGGGGAGTTGGTGAGCTGGGTCATGCAAAAATGCGGGTGGATTTTGCAGACCGTGCTGCGTCCCGTGGGGATCAAAGGATTCGTGCTCCTGCCGCGCCGCTGGGTGGTGGAGCGAACGTTCGGCTGGTTGAACCGGTGCCGCCGCTTGAGCAAAGATTATGAACGCCATCCACACACTACTGAGACTTGGATCCATATTGCAATGATCCGTCTTATGTCTAGGAGATTGTTACCAAAACCGGCTTTTTAGACACGCTCTTAGAGCTTTTGGATCTCGAGTGTGCCCTGGTGACCATCGATGCCATGGGTTGCCAGAAGGAGATCGCTGCCACCATCGTGGCGGGCGGCGGGGACTATGTACTGACTGTCAAGAATAACCAGCCGACCCTGCTGGCAGACATTCAAGCGTGTTTCGCCAAGGCCGAGGCTCATAATTTCGTTGGCGTTGAGCACGATAGCTACCAAACCGAGGACTGTGGCCATGGCCGGCACGAAAAGCGTTCTTACACCATCCTTGTGGATCCTGATTTGCCAACCAAGGAAGACTGGACCCAACTGCGCGTGATCGGCAGGTGTTCCAGTGAGTGCCTACGGGATGGTAAAGAGACCAAGGAAGTGCGTTATTTCATTGGCAGCCGCAACGTGAAGGCAAACGTCTATGGCAGAGCGTTGCGGAATCACTGGAGCATTGAGAACACCTTACATTGGCAATTGGATGTTAGCTTTGGCGAGGACAAGAACCGGTTCAACAAACGCCACGGAGCGGAGAACCTGGCTCTCATCCGCCGCTTGGCCTTGAGTTTGCTCAAGCAACACCCGGAAAAAGCTAGTATTGCCTGCAAGCGTCTTATGGCCGCATTGGATCCAGCTTTTTTGGAGGAAGTCATCCAGATTGAAGAGAACTCTGGTAAGGTTTAATGCGTAGGCCCTGGGAGTTGGTGAGCTGGGTCATGCAAAAATGCGGGTGGATTTTGCAGACCGTGCTGCGTCCCGTGGGGATCAAAGGATTCGTGCTCCTGCCGCGCCGCTGGGTGGTGGAGCGAACGTTCGGCTGGTTGAACCGGTGCCGCCGCTTGAGCAAAGATTATGAACGCCATCCACACACTACTGAGACTTGGATCCATATTGCAATGATCCGTCTTATGTCTAGGAGATTGTTACCAAAACCGGCTTTTTAGACACGCTCTAAGGCAAAAAGCATTCCCAGAATGATGCTAGCAGCCCGTCTTTGCAAAAAGACTATGGACCACATATGCAACATGTTTCACCTCCCAGTTGAAGTAACCATGCAGACGCCTTTCAAACCGAGCAATTGATGGCTGTTGTTTGCTACGCAGAGTGTTACCCATGTCCATGCTGAGGCAACAGTAGGTGGTACTGGTACTATTGCGAATGGACTGGGACTGCTATTGCATTATGCCCCAGCTTCCCAGCCCCTTTCCGATAGCCTCAAGCAATCCCCAACCAAATTGCCCCGCCCGCTGTCCCACAGTCGGTGGTGGCGGTGGAGGGGAGACATTGATGCCATTAAACGGCCCTAACTCTGCTTGTTCCTCATGGTTCTTCATCTCGAAGCGCCCTTGGGCTTGCGCATTCCAGTTCTTAACAGCTCGGATCCAATACTCTGGAGGTGAATCATAGAATTCATAGTCGTACGGATGCATGTCGCCCTCGGCATCGACATAAATGCCCCAACTTACTGCACCGTAGATCTTCCCCTGATCAGGGCCCGCTTTTGCATAGGCAGCGGTCACAAATTCAATGCGCCAATTGTTGCCGTCTCGTACCTTTCTGCTGGGATCATCCTCCATGACGGCATCACGGAGAGGCCTGGGCGAGGAACCGGCTGTTGCGGCTTTAGGATCGGCCGTTCCCTCGTTATTATAACCATAGAAACCATATATACTCCCCGGCTTCCGGTCGAGCATGAAACCATCCTGCGTCGTGCGGTAGAATCGTGGATCGCTCTTTTCGTTGAAGGCAGGTTTCAGGCTCTTACCGTGTATGGTCCTAACACTCTGAACAAACACAATTTCAGTAGACTTCACCCGCTCAGGGTTTGGATGGAACACAATGTTAGTGAAGGATACATACAGTTGCTCCCCTCCTCGAGTGCCCCCTTAGCGAGCCTCTGGTTAATATCCCAGCTGCCATATTCGTTGCCTTGAATCCGATCCATCCCGAACGGGTCTACCCTATCCGTCGGCCCATTCCCCACATACCGATACGTGCTCACATCCGCCACCGCCGGATCGACCTGCAAGAACCGCTGCAACACTGGATCATACACCCGGGCCCGATCGTCGTAAAGCCCCACCTGCACATCAAACCGCAAACCCTGATGCCCATACACTATCAGCGCCCCACTCGACGACCCCCAACCCGCCGTTAACACCGTCTGCACTCCGAACGGCGTGTACGCCAATCGCTGCTGCACTCCGGCGCTGTTCATCACCGCGGTCACGTTCCAGTTGGCATCCTGCTGCACGTACAGCAACTGGGTAGGACCGCAGCTCGGAATCTGTTTGACCAGCACGAGCGCATCCACGTATACCGGGCTCCAGACGTTATCGGCGGTTACCGTGATTACCGTGGTGCCTTGCGTTTCCTCCAGCACTTGCCATTGGTTCGAGTAGTAGAGATCGGTCGTCGTGCTGCTGTGCGTCTCCTTGATGCGCCGGCCCAGCGCGTCGTAAGAGTAAGCCGCCAACACGGTGGTCGTGTTGCAACAGCAGCAGCAGGAACTGTTAGTCGCCGCCACTTGCACCAGCCTGTTCCACGCATCATAAGTCAACTTGCGGCCGGCCTCATCCGTGATCACATTGCCGTTGAGGTCATACGCCAGGCTGCTGCCGCCCACGCTGGTCACCTCGTTCTGAGCGTTGTAACCGCGTAACTGCCCCGAGACTGTCGTGGAATTGCCCAGCGGGTCACTGCTCCAGCTTTCGCTGTCTTTACCGTCGGCGCGCGTTGAACTGCTCAGTTGATTGAAGGAATCGTATGTGTAGGTTGTGTTGAAGTCCGCGTACAGGACGTTTGTTTCCCTTGGTGCGATTACTGTCGGCGTCATACCTGGTATGAACAAGGCAATGGGGTCCTGGATTTGGCACGATGAGCGTTTGTATGCTCTGCTTGCCTTACTGGGTTCGGGACGAGGTGTGATTGAATGATGTGACAAAACTGCAAGACCAGAGGGCCGTCCACCTCGGGGCCGCTCGATTACGCTTATGGGCCATGAGCCCGCCGTCATATGTGAGCGCCCTGCAGGCCCACCCGGTTGAGCTACGAGCTCGAAGAGGTAGGTGCCGTTCGGCCCTTGGCCCGGAAAGAGATTCGGTCTCGTGGACCATCCTTCCGGCCGCTCGCTCTATGCGGGCGTCAGCCCTCGGTCTTGCTTGGCTCCTTTGCTAAGGAGGTATCTCCATGCTACTTTATTGCGGACTCGATGTCCACAAACGAATCGTCGAGGCCTGCGTCGTTGACGAGACGGGCCGTATTGTCTTGCGGGATCGTTTCGACCTGACGCCTGCCAAACTCGTGGCCTTTGCCAAGGCCCACCTGGATCGTCAGGCCCAGGTGGTGGTGGAAGCCACGACCAACACCTGGGCGGTGGTGCGGGTGCTCAAGCCGCACGTTCGGCGCCGTGATCGTGTCCAATCCCTTGCAGACCAAGGCCATCGCCCAGGCCAAGGTGAAAACGGACAAGGTGGATGCCCACGTGCTGGCGCAGTTGTTGCGTTGCGATTTCTTGCCGCGGGTGTGGGAGCCGGATGAGCCGACGCAAGAGTTGCGTCGCCTGTGCAGCCGGCGTGCTTCCCTGGTGGCCGACCGCACCGCCATCAAGAATCGTTTGCATGCCGTGCTGGCGCAACGCCTGCTGCTTCCGCCCGACGGCGAGCTGTTCAGCAAGGCGGGCCGGGCCTGGCTGCAAACGGTTGCGCTGGACGCCGAGGGGCGGCTGCTGGTCGATAGTGATCTGCGTCTTCTCGGAGCGGTGGAGGAGGAAATCAGCGGCCTGGAGGACTTGCTGGCCCGGAAGGGTTACGGCGACCCGCGCGTCAAGCTGCTGCTGACTTTGCCGGGCGTCCAGGTGGTGGTGGCGCAGACCCTGATAGCCGCGCTGGGTGACCTGAGCCGCTTCCGCGACGGCGACCACGCCGCCAGCTACCTGGGCTTGGTGCCGCGCACGAAGCAGTCGGCCGATCACTGCTACCACGGGCCGATCACCAAGGCGGGCAACGGCCATGCCCGCTGGGTGCTGATCCAGGCGGCGCAGCATCTGCGCATGCACCCCGGTCCGTTGGGGGTGTTCTTCCGGCGGCTGGCCAAGAAGAAGAACTACAACGTGGCGGTGGTGGCGACGGCACGGAAACTGGTGGTGATCGCCTGGCACATGCTGACCAAGAACGAGCCGTACCGCTACGCCCAGCCGTTCGCGACGGAGGCCAAGCTACAAAAGCTGCGCGTGCGGGCCACGGGCAAGCGCCGGCGGACCGGGCCGACGAAGGGAGCACCTCAGGCGCGTGCCGGCTCGGCGCCGACGCGGCGGATCAAGCCGTTGGCCGAGGTGCTGGCGGCGGAAGGGCTGCCGCCACTGGGCGCGGTGCCTGCGGGAGAAGCGCGGACCATCGCCGCCACGGGCACGGCGGCCTACGTGGCGTCGCTGGGACAGGAGCAGCGCGTGCCGCGGCGCAAGGCCAGTGCCAAGGAGGAGCCAGTAGCGAGTTGAGTGCTTGCCTGGCGCACGAGCACGAAGGGCTGAAGGTGAACATTTTTTTTCGCCGCAAACACCCTCAGCTCCCCGTGAAGGGTGTTTGCGGCGAAAAAAAATGTTCAGGGAAGAAGTGCCCGGTTGCAGGGCAGGCGTCCGGTGTGCGCCCCGCCGCTGACGATAGCAGTTGGCCGTCAGGCTGCCAGAGCCAGGTGAGGAGAAGAAAAGTCGGTTTTTTGATCGGTTTGGGGTTGCCTTGTTCAGAGGTAGTCGATTGACTGTAGCAGGGCGCCGCTGGCATCGGTGATACCACGGACTGAGTTGAGATGGTCTTGCAGGAACCAGTTCACAGTGCCGCTGCCGTCCACGCGGGCCAGCAATTGGTTCGGCTGGTCGCCACGCACGTAACGCGTCTGCAACGTGCCGCTGCTGCTCAGGTCGGCCCATGCCATGTTGTTCTGGTCGTAGGCATACTTCGTCGTGGTCGTGCTGCCGCCTTGCGTTGTCGCGATGACAATCACGTTGCCGAACACGTCATTGGTGTACTGCCATTCGCCCTCCAGGCTCGGCGTGCCGTACACGTTGGGGTCGCCGCTCCACTCCTGCGCATCCACCATGCGGTTGAGATTGTCGTACTGGTACTTCCAGGTCGTTGCATAGCTGCCCTCCGACTTCTTGATGACGTTGCCTTCCTTGTCATAGCTGTACGTATACGTGCCGTCTGACAGAATCTGATTGCCGGCACCGGTTTGGTACCCGTTCATTATGCGGTTGCCGTTGGCGTCATACGAGTAGCTGCTCGTGCCGGCGCTCACCAACTGGTTGGTGGTGTCGTAACTGTACGTTATCGCTGGGTGCCGTTGTCCGTCTCGATGGTCAGCCGTTCACTGGCGTCGTAGACGTATATGTAGTCGGCCAGTTGAGTGCTGGAGCTATCCTGGTGGTGGATGTGCGTCACCATGTTGTTGTCGTAGGTGTATTGACTGGAGCCGACCAGCGTTCCGGCGCCATCATAGCGTGTGACGGTGAAGAGATTTTCGTTGCCATCGTAAGTCAAAGCGGCGCTCAGCTCCTGGCCGCTCTGGTCCGTAAATGATCGGCTCGCCAGTAGGTTGTCGCCGCTGTAGAGCGACGTGATCGTGCCCAGGATGGTTGTGCCCCGCGACTGCACGACGCTCGTGACGTTGTTGTTCTGATCGTAACCAAAAGTCAGTGTCAGGCCGTTGGGATCGGTCTGCGTGGCCAGGCGGTTGCCATCGTAGGTCATCGTGTAGGTGCCGGCATAGTTCGAGGCCGTCAGCATGTTGCCGGCCAGGTCATACGTCCAACTGAGCTGGTTGACGGGGGCGCCTTCGTCGTCGGCGTACCAGGTTTCCGTAAGCTCGCGACCCTCGGCGTCGTAAGTCATGGTGCGTTTCAGCCGGTTGCGGTTGGTGGCGCTGATGAGGTTGCCGGCCAGGTCGTAGACATTCGTGCTGACGTTACCCAACGGGTCCGTCGTGGTCAGGATCTCACCCAAGGCATTGCGCGTGTAGGTGGTGGTGTTGCCGTCCGGGTCCGTGACGGAACTGACGAAGCCGGCCAGGTCATAGGTGGTGACGGTGGTTGCCTCCGCAGAGGTGCCGTAGCCGACGGTTACCGATGTTGGTTGATACGCGGCGTCGTAGGTCAGGTCGGTCTTGTTGCCGACACCGTCGACGGCCTCGGTCAGCATGCCGGCGAAATCGTAGCTATTGCTGCTGCTGGTAATGAGGGTATGGCCGGGGTTGTACGTGGCGGCGCTCAAGACGTGGTCCAGGGCATCGCGGCTGTAGAGCGTGTAGTTGCCGTCGCTGTCGACGGTCTCGGTCAACATGCCGGCCAGGTCGTAAGTGTTGCTCGTGCCGGTGACGAGCGTGTTGCCGGGGTTGTAGACCTTCATCGTCAGCACCTGGCCGGCGGCGTCGTAGGTTATGTCGGTCTTGTTCCCGTCGCCGTCGACGGCCTCGGTCAACATGCCGGCCAGGTCGTAGGTGTTGCTGCTGCTGGTGATCAGTGTGTTGCCTGTGTTGTAGACTTTCATCGTCAACTCCTGGCCGTCGGCGTCGTAGGTCATGTCCGTTTTGTTGCCGTCGCCATCCACGGCCTCGGTCAGCATGCCGGCCAGGTCGTAGATGTTCGTGCTGCTGGAGGCCAGGGTATAGGTGCTGGTGCTGGCGTCGTAGGTGTAGCTGGCGGTGGCTAGCACGTTGCCGGCGGCATCGTAAGTCAGGTCGGTCTTGTTGAGGTCGCCGTCGATGGTCTCGGCCAGGTCGCCGGCAGTGTCATAGACGTTCGTGCTGCTGGAGGCCAGGGTGTAGGTGCTGGTGCTGGCGTTGTACGTGTAGCTGGCGGTGGTCAGCAGCCTGCCGAGGTCGTCATAGGTATAGGCAGTGTAGTTGCTGGCGCCATCGGTCGTCCGGGTCAGGTCGCCGATGTCGTTGTAGGCGTTCGTGCTGCTAGAGGCCAAGGTATAACTGCTGGTGCTGGCGATGTACGTGTAGCTGGTGGTGGTCAGCAATCTGTCGAGATCGTCGTAAGTGTAGGCGGTGTAGTTGCTCACGCCGTTGGTGGTACGTGTCACGTTGCCGTCGCCGTCGTAGGCGTAGTTCGTGGTCGAGACTGGCGTGGTGTCGGCATTGTAACTGGCACTGGTCAGGACCTGGCCCAGGGGATCGTAGCTGTCGATCGTGTAGTTGCCAACGCCGTCCGTCGTGCGGATCGAGTTGGCGGCGTCATCGTAGAGGGTGGTGCTGCTGAATGCCAGGGTGTACGTGTCGCTGCTGGCGTTGTACGTATAGCTGGCGGTGGCCAGCAGCCGGCTGATGCCGTCATAAGTGAAGGCGGTGTAGTTGCCCTTGCCGTCCGTCGTCTTGGTGATATTGGCGTCACCATCGTAAGTATTGCTGCTGCTGGAGGCCAGGGTGTACGCGAGGCTGCTGGCATTGTACGTGTAGCTGGCGGTGGTCAGCAGCCGGCCGGCGCCGTCGTAGCTGCTGGTCGTGTAGTTGTCCACGCCGTCTACGGTCTTGATGAGTTCACCGTTGCCATCGTAGAAGTAGTTCGTGCTTGTCACCGGCGTGCTGTCGGGGTTGCAGGTTGCGCTGGCGAAGATGCGCCCTGGTCGTCGTAGCTGATGTCGGTCCGGGACTGTAGCAAGCTGGCCGAGGGCGGTTGCGGCACGCCGCTGACCGTGCTGATCGTGACGCCGTTGCCGTCGTAGAGCCGGACCTGCGTGACCTCGTCCAGGTTGTCGAGCGTAGCGAAAGTGATCGGCCGATTGGTCGTCGTGTCTTCGACGCTCTGCACGCCGTCCTTGGTCGCCACCAGCCGGTTGCGCCAGTCGAAGAAGTACTGGGTTAGCGCGGGGCGGCGCTGCCGCCGGGGAACTGCGTGACTTGCGTTGGGTTGCTGTCGCCAACGCCGCCGTTGTCGTAGACGGTTTCACTCACCTTCACCATGTTGGCAGGGGCGGTGTTGTTGCCGGGGGACCACCAGCCCGAAGCCGGCGTGTCGTTAGTGCCGACCCAGGTGGCCACGAGCCGGCCCAGCCCGTCGTAGATCGTCCGCGTGAT
>CAWDRY010000054.1:0-116887 GCA_963804745.1 uncultured Gemmataceae bacterium | reverse complement strand
TGAAGAATGGTATGCCGTCCGGCCCCGTGGGAATGTATATCATCGTGCTTGGGTTATGCGAGGCCGCCTCTTGCAAGCTCTTTATCCACATGTAGCGGAGGTAAGGCTCCGTCAATGTCCCTTGTATGATCTGCTGGCTGTCCGCGATACCCTTCGCCTCGATCCGTTTCCGCTCCGCGTCCTGCCTTTCCTTCGCAAGAACGAATTCCATTTGCTGGGCTTCCTGATCGGCGGTTATCTTCTTCTCGATGGCTGTCTTTACCATCGCCGGCAGTTCAACGTTGCGAAGCAAAATCTTCTCGCAGGTCACGCCACGCTCTTCCAGCATGGTCCGAACGGATTTCTCCAGGGCCTCCTCGATCTCGGCCCGGTGTGCGGTGTACAGGTCCTTGGCTTCATACCTGACGGTCGTGCCACGGATGGCAGAACGGAATTGCGGAATGATTATCACTTCGGCATAAGACTCCCCGACGTTCTGGTATACTTCGGCGGCCTTCTCCTTTCTGAGCGAGTAGAGCAGCGAGCATTCGAGATGGACCGTCAAGCCTTCCTTGGTAGGCACCTGGGCGACCTCTTTGTTTTCCTGAGTCTGAATGCTCATCGAGTGGGTTTTTTTCCAGAATGCCACCCAATGGAACCCTGGTTCCAACGGCTCGCCACTGACCTTGCCGAAACTGGTTACCACCGAGACATGGCCGGCGGGAACGGTGGTCCACGAGCTTAGCCCCAGCACAACAGCCGCCACAGCGACGACGATACCGACAATCAGGAGTGCTTTCATGGTATCCTCCAGATGAGTAAAACGTCTTGAACAAAACATCCACATTACTCAAACAGATGACATCATACCAGAAATCGCGCTCCGGCGCATGGAGCGGTCTCCCAAATGGATGTGTTAAGGCGACTCGAATCACTTCTTGCCCTTGGTCTCCGTCTTGGCGTCGGCAATCGTTTGGAACGGCACCGTGATGTTCAGACCCGGCCCCGCGGTCCACTCGACGACCAGCCAGGTGTTGGCGCAGTTATAGGGGACCTGAATCTCCTGATTCACTGCCAGCATTGTCATGTGGAAGTCAGCAGAAGCCTGGAACTTGGGGATTTCCTGTTTGACGATCTCGCCCTTGCCGTTGAAAAAGGTCAGCACGACTTTGATTTGCTGACTCTTCGACAGGTTCTTCAAAGTGAGGGTCGCCTTGTCCGTTTTTTCGGCGGGCGGCGCCACCACGGCGTAGCTCTTGCCTTCAAAGAGTTCGTTCTTGCGGGCGCGCAGAACGGTCAGCGCCTTCTCCACGCTGGGGAACTCGTTCGCCCCTAACTCCGCTTCCACCCGGATCAGGTGCTCCTTGCCGGGGTCAGGGGCAGGAACTGGTTGATAGGGATTGGGATAGACCGGAGGGTAGAGCCAGGGATTGTACATGCTTCCAGGTTGATAGGGTGAAGGATTGGTAATGCCGCTCAGTGGTTGAGGAGGCTTTGCCCAGGATTCGTCCGCACACCACAAGAGCTTGCTTAGCGGAGAGGCAGTAGACACTACCAATTGTGTGGGAAAGTAATTCTTGGGCAAAGCAGGTTGAGGATAGGGCCAGAGAAGAGGAAAGCCCGCGTGATAGGGATGGCCCAGGGCAGGCCAGGCCGCGAGCAGGAGGAGTGCAACGGCACACGCCAGGTTCATACGACATTTCATGATAGGTCTCCATGCGGGCGACTAATCGGTCCGGACCAGCCGGCTTCTATAGGTAATAGACGAGGACCGGTCATCCTCAGATGTGCGATCACCCGAAAGACGACCAACCATTATTGTATGTAGGCGTGACCGGCAAATCCTTCGCGGAATTCGGACTATTCGGCAGAGAAGCGGAGGGGCCGGCGAATAACCACGAACTGCCCTTCCGATGGAATGACGAGATTGATTGGCGGTTCGCCATCTGTAGTCGTATAATTGAGCACAGAACACGGGGTGCAGGGGCGAATCCATGCCGCGCATCAGCCAATTCCACGGCATCGCCGTCTACATGTACTATCGCGACCACGCGCCGCCTCACTTCCACGCCATCGACGCCGAGTATGAGGCAGTGGTCGAGATAGCGACAGCGACCATCATGGCAGGGGAACTTCCTCGCAAAGCTAGCGCCCTTGTCACGGAATGGGCGGAGGCGCACCGCGAGCAGTTGCAGCGCAATTGGGAGTTGGCTCGAGCTAGCCAGCCCCTGGAACAAATCGAACCTGTGGAGTGAGTCGAGGGCTGAGTCATGATCCTGCGTATTGTGGAAGCGGAAGTATGCGGTCAGCACCAGTTGCGCCTAACATTCAACGACGGGACGCGAAAAACAGTGGATGTTGGCCCGCTGCTGAGTGGCCCGGTATTCGACCTGCTACGCGATCCTGATTATTTGCGCGAGCGAAATTGGACCGCGTGTGCGGCACGGTGGTTTGGCCGAACGGCGCCGACTTTGCGCCGGAGTCGCTGCACGAACTGGCGGCAATGGCGGAGCCGATAGTTGCCTGAGGGCACCGGAGAAACTGAAGGTGTCCGACCCCGGTGACGCCTATCTCCCAATGTCTGCGCCGGAACCACAAGATTGGCAGGCTACTTCTTCCTCTCCGGAACATTCCAGACGCGGGCGCTGGTGTCCATGCTGCCCGAAACCAGGAACTTGCCGTCCGCTGAGAACGCCAGCGCAGTGATGCCCTGCGTGTGCCCCTTCAAGACTGCGACGTTCTCCCAGGTCGTTGTGTCGAACAGGTCAATCCAAAACTCCGTCTTGAACTGTGTCTCGGACCGTTCCGTTGCCACCGCCAGCAGTTTGCCGTCAGGGGAGAACACGGCGAGGTAGCCGGGGTAGCCAGGGTAGGGGTAGTAGATGACTGGCCCTTCGGTCACCTTCCCCTTTGCCAGGTCCTTGATCGGAGGTACGCCAAAATCGTAGGTGTGGAGGTTAGTCATCACATACCTCCCGTCCGGGGAGCAGGCGAGGTAAGACACCGCATATAGTGAGCCTTGTTGCAGTGTGCGCAGCTCCTTGCCGGTGGCCAGGTCCCATAGTTTTACGCCGTAAATCTGCTTCGGGTCCGAGGCGTCCATACCGGCAGAGACCAACGTCTTTCCGTCCGGGCCGAATGCCAGGCAGGCAGTGGAAACCCCATGACCTGCCAGCTTCGCCTTCTCCTTGCCCGATGGCAACTCGACGACCCGGATTTCGTGAGTGCCTTCCGCAAAGAGCTTGCCGTCGGCCGATACGGCGGTGGGATGGTCCTTCCACAGGTCCTGTCCCAGCTTGCCTTTGTCCTTGCCGGTATCGGGGTCGTAGAGATGAAACAATCCGTCCTTGGCGGCACCGATCATCACGAGGCCGTCAGGACCGTATGCGAGTGCCGTGATGGGGACTTTGGGCAGTTGACGGACCTCCTTGCCCGTGGCCCGGTCCCAGAAACGGACGCTATCGAGGCTGCTGGTGACGACGACCTTGCCGTCCGGTGAGAGGGCCACCAGGCCTACTGGGCACTGGTGACCGGCTTCCTGCTCTTCCTTGCCGGTAGTCACGTCCCAGAAATGGACCGCCCCGTCGCCTGCTCTGCTGGCCAGCTTCTTGCCGTCGCGGTAGAAGGTCAGGTCGTGGGGCGCTTGGCTTCCGTAGCCGCTGAGGGAGCGGTTCAACTTGCCGGATGGCACGTCCCAAAGGGAGATGCCAGCCCCGCTGATCGAGCCGAGCGTTTTGCCATCGGGAGAGAAGTGAACGCGATAGCCGTCCCGAATGGCGGGTTGCCCGTCCTTCGGCTCGTGCCCCAGCGTCTTCAGCAGTTTGCCCGCGGCCACGTCGAACAGCTGGATGACTCTGTTGGTACCCACTGCCAGCAGTTTGCTGTCAGTGGAAAAGTCCATGGCGGGGACGGGCAACTCCACGCGGCTGCCCGGCGGCCCGCGCGTCTCCGGGTCAGCCTCCGCGGTGTGAGTGAAGACTTCTTCCCCGCCGATGACCGTGCAGACGTGGACCTTGGTGTTAGTTCCAGCCCAGGCCAGCCACTTGCCGTCGGGCGAGAAGGCGACACTGTTTTCCGCGATTATCGCCCTGTTGAAAACGGCGCACTCCTTGCCGGTCTTCGCATCCCAGAGGCGGCACGCTGTATTCCGCGTTGGGGAGCAGATCCATGCGCTTGGGGTCGCGATCACTGCCAGCCGTGGCCAGCAGCTTGCCGTCGGGCGAGAACGTGACGAACCAATTCCCGCTCACGGTGGCCGGCGAACTCACGGATGATCTTGCCGGTGGCAACGTCCCACTGGGGGATGTGCGCCGATGGTCGGCGGTGGCCAGAACCTTGCTGTCGGGGGAGAAAGCCAGCGTCCTGATGCCGTAGCCTCCGGACCCGCCCCATGTGCGCAGCTCCTTCTTCGTGTCCGCGTCGAACAGATGAATGGTGTCGTGTTCGCTCGACTGCCAGCAGTTTGCCGTCGGGGGAGTACGCCACGCGGACCAGCAAGGAACTGAAATAGAACTTCTTCGGTCCGAGAACAGCGACGAGTGGGCCGGGGTTCGCCTCGGCACGGAGCGGTTGCTCATCCTGACGATCGGGACGTTGGACAGGAGGGGCCTGCGGTGGTCCGGCGGCTTCCGGCGGCGGACCGGCTTCCACTTGTACCATCCGATAGCCTGTCGCGGTCACGCCAATGCCCACGGACAGCACTGCCAGGCAGCATAGGCCCGCCATCTTCAATTTGATCAGCATCATGGTTCGCATCACCTCTGTAGCCAGCGTCGCCACCTGGGACGACGCGGCGGTTGAGATTGTTGTTGGGATGGCCGCCTCCGCACTGGGCGCCGTCAGCGTGGCCAGCAACGCCGCCGACAGCGCCAACCCGCGCCGCTCCAGCCGCAGGCGCAGCCGCTGCCGCCCCCGTTCGAGCCGGCCGCGGAAGGCCGGCAGTCTCCAGCCCAACTCCGCCGCAGCCTCCTCACGCGTCTTGCCTTCGAGATAACACAGGATCAACGGCATGCGGTAGCGCTCCGGCAACCGGGCCAGCTCCTCATCCACCAAGCGCTTCACCTCGCGCCAGCTCACCTCGTCGCGCTCGGGTTGGGGCACGCCTTCCGGGGGCAAGGGCTGCACGTGCCGGTGCTGGTTGTTGCGCAGCAGCCGCACCGCCACGCGCAGGGCCACGCCGTGCAGCCAGCAGGCCAGCGAGCCGCGCTTGCGGATGGCAGCGGCCTTGTTCATCAAGACCAGGAACGTCGCCTGAAAAGCATCCTCGGCATCCTGCGGGCTGGGCAGCACCCGTCTACAAACGCCGCGAACCATCGGCCCATGCCGGCGCACCAACTCGGTGAAGGCGGACTCATCGCGCCCTTCGATGTAGCGCTGCAGCAAGGCCGCATCGCTGATCCCAGCAGCGGACGCCGCGCTCAGCAAGGAATGGATGTACCCCCAGGTGATTTTCATGCCGTTGGCCATGCTTCGACCTCGATGACAAGCGTCTCTCCACTATAAGATAGTGCAGCATGGTGGGGGAATGGCATGGTGATTTTGTCAGCCAGCGTGCAGGCTTGAAAGTGACGTGCCTAGTTGGACTTTCTTGACGTGGTGCAATAGAATTGAAGCATGGCAACCTTAACCACGATTACCGAAGCGGGTATACTGGAAAAAGTGGTGGCGCCGGGAGAAGGCGACATGGACCCCGACGCCGCTCGTGCTATTCTCGGCTTCAAATTCGATAGCGCCACGACCAAACAAATTCGCCAGCTTCTTCAAAAGAACAATAGAGACACCATCACTGCTCAGGAGCGCATTATTCTGGAGAAATATCTGCGCGTCGGTAAGCTCATAGACATTCTGCATGCCAAGGCCCTGCGCTCGCTACAGTATCCTCTTTCAACGCAATGAGCAGCGACGTTCAAGGAGCCACCATGCCACTACTCGATCATTTTCGGCCGCCCTTGAGTCAACGGCGCCATTGGGACAGTTTTCATGGAGCATGGGCCGAGGCCATGGCATCAAGCCTCAATGAATCCTTGTTGCCCGAAGGGTTTGTCGCCGAGGCACGCGTCAAATTGGGCGGGCAGGTGGAAATTGACGTGGGGACCTTCGAGGAGATTGGCTCGGCCCCGAGGTCGCAGTCGGGCGGAGTTGCCCTGTGGGCTCCGCCCAAGCCGGCCGCAACTGTGCCACTGGATTTTCAGGACCCCGATCTTTTCGAGATCCAGGTCCTGAGCGAGGATGCAGGCCCCCGCCTCGTGGCGGCCATCGAGCTTGTCAGCCCCGCGAACAAGGACCGCCCCGCCAATCGCCGCATGTTCGCCGTCAAATGTGCCAGCTATTTGCAAAGCGGTGTCAGCGTCATCGTCGTGGACGTGGTGACCGAGCGAGCCGGCAACCTGCTGGCGGAATTGCTGAAGTTGTTGCAAGTCAATCTTTCGACCCCTGCCCAGGGTCTTCACGATCTTTACGCCACTGCCCATCGAACGGTCCCCGCGCCCCAGGGTCTTCACCTGGAGACATGGGCCTATCCCACTGAGCCTGGGCGGTTCCTTGCCTACACTTCCCCTGTGGCTGCAAGCGGATCTCTGCCTTCCTCTGGACCTGGAAGCAACCTACCACGCAGCTTGCGTGGCCCGGCGGATTGCCAGGTAGTGCGCCTCCATGCCCCAAGGAAAGTCCTCATCGGCGTAAAGGCGTCTCATTGCATCAGGGTTCTTCGTTCAGACGGATCGCTTCGTCGATCTCGACGGGAGGAGGAAGAAAACGCGGGGCAGAAACGGGCACATTCATGGCGCACCTGGTGCCCGTCCTTTTTTTTGGCCGCCGCATATCCGGGCAGCTCCCCCGCGCGTTTCTCGAATAGACTAATCGGCTCGTCAATTGTCCCTTAGCCGGAGGTCGTCCAGGCCGACAGTTCGCCTGTCACCGTCGTCGAACTGGATGTCAAACTGACCGTTTGCGACTTTGGTGACTGTACCGGGATAGAACCGGCGATCGGTCCAGAGTCCGAGGACCCGGCTGCCGACCTTCACGGTATTCTTCTGGGGCGCAGTGTCCACCACGATAAGGGCAACGGGCAGGTCTGCTTCATCGCCGTCATCGAACACGACGTGCAGGCCGATGTCGCAGACCTTGCTGGCCTTGCCGGGATACCAGGCGTTGGGCCGCCATTGCGCCGAGACTTTGTCGCCAACCTTCGGAGGGGCGCCGAGGACCGGGGCACAAAGGAACGCAACAACGAACGTCGTCAATAATAGGCTTCTGCGAATCATACGGTTCTCCTTTTGAAATGGATAAAGAAAAATGGACCTCTGGGACGACATACTGACAGCTACGCTATCAACTCAAGTTCTTGCCGGTTACCATATCAACAAATGTTCTTGCCGGCTCCAGGCACAGCTACGGCTTCGGGCTTTGGATTTGCGCACCGTGTCTCCCGAATTATGAACTTGAAGGCTCCCTGTGGAAAAGGACCCCAGCCGCCGGTCTGCACGCCATTCTGCACCGAACCGGCGTAGGCGGGCAAGGAGGGAACAATCTCCACTTTCACCACGCCTGTCTGGCCTTGCTGGAGAACTCCGGCATGGACCGCTGCCGTTGCCAGCGTCGAATCGAGGGTGTAAATACCTGTCCCCCACACCGAGCCGCCAACCTGGCCGGTCACGGTGAAGGCGAGCTTCTTGCCGAATTGGTTTTGATAAGCGATCAGAGAACCAGGATCGGGCAGCGCAACCAGTGCGTCTGCTTCAGGCTCCACGGAAGCCAGGGAACGCAATGTGCCGCATGTCGGCCAGCTTCAATTGCACGGCGCCGAGGGCAGAAAAGTCGGTCTTGAAGGTGACATTTTCGATCTGGCCCTTGATCTTCATGTCTTTGGTGTGGATCACGTCGTCTTTCCGGACCTCCAGGACCTCCGCCGATGCGCCGGCTTCGATCTTGGAGACGAGTTCCTCCGCGTGCCGCTTCACTTCCGAATCGTCGCTCTTCAGCGCTTCCTTGAGAGACGCATAGGCCGGCACGCCGATCTTGAGCAGTTCCTTGCTGGCCTGTTCACGCTCGCTGAAAACGCTCGCTGCCAAGTTTGGCGACAGCCGCTTTGATCCTCTTGGCGACATCGTTGGAGATGCGTGTGGCAAATTCGATCTTGTACACGTTGGCGACCGGGATTGCCAGTTTGCCGAACTCCGTGGCGACGTTAAACTTGTCCTCACGCAGAATTAATTTCAGAACACTGCCGTTGGCAAGGCGAACCTCAACCGCGCAGGGGTCAACATTTATCTTGGGCTGCGCCGTAGGAGTCGTTTTGGCGGCTTTCGGCTCATCGGCCATGAGCGGACCGGCCAGGCAAAAGATCACGAGCAAGCTCCCCCCAAGAATCGGGCAGCATCGAAGGATGACACGGGCAGAAGAAGCGTAAGAGATCATAAAGCACCTTTCTTTGAAAAATGACCGGCCAGCAGAAATGCCGGCCCGGTCAACTGCATCCATATTAGAATCCACTCGGACTGCGCATCGAACCTTCGTCCGTTGCCATTCAGAAACAGTCCTACTTCTTTAGTTTGCGACGGAAGTCCCAGCGAGCGTCGCTTCCCCACGTGCCGTCGATGCGCTCGTCGTCCACGATCAGCCCAACGAAGGGCCCGGTATCCTTCGGGTTACCCACCTGAACCCAGCGGCCGACGAGGCGGTCCTTGCCCTCCTTGACTGCCTCCAGGAGCCAGGTTTTGCCCTTGAGCCGGCCTTCGTCGTCCGTATACAGCACATAGAACCGATCCTTGACCACCTTGACCTTGGCCGTCCCAGTGCCGCTCTCCCAGCGGCCTGCCCACTCTCCGTCGAGCGATCCTGCTTTCCCTTCGGTCTCCTTCTTGACCCACTGTTCGGCGTTCTTGTCCTTGGCATCGCCGGCCAATTTCACCTTGCCCGCGAACTGCTTGACATCGTCCCCGTACGGGTCTGTCACGTCCGCCACGCCGAAGGGGTTTCGGCGGTCGTCGTCTGGCCGGGCCGGAGACGCCACCAAGGCGAGGACGAACACCACAGCGATCCACAACAAATGTTTACTCACGTTACACCTCCTAGATTCAAACTGCAAGCCTACGGAACAGAAACCCACGACCGTCGTGGGAAACGTCCGTTGGCCAGTGTACTCGTAAAAGGGGAACAGTTGTGTAACAAGTTCGTAACAACAGCCCTCCGCCTGCAAGGACCAGCACCTGTTATCCACAACTTGCCCGGCGATGTTCTCCGGGACGACTCTTGCTTGTTACTCTTCATCGAGAAATACAAATCCTTCTGGTGTCAACCGATATCGAAGGGTACATTCGTGGCCATCCTGGCCCGGGAATGTCCAACCAATACGTACTGTGAGAACGCGCTGAGTCTTGTCGAAATCTGGTACGAAGACAAGCCAATGCCCGGTTGACACACCGCCCGATTGTCTAAGAGCGTGTCTAAAAAGCCGGTTTTGGTAACAATCTCCTAGACATAAGACGGATCATTGCAATATGGATCCAAGTCTCAGTAGTGTGTGGATGGCGTTCATAATCTTTGCTCAAGCGGCGGCACCGGTTCAACCAGCCGAACGTTCGCTCCACCACCCAGCGGCGCGGCAGGAGCACGAATCCTTTGATCCCCACGGGACGCAGCACGGTCTGCAAAATCCACCCGCATTTTTGCATGACCCAGCTCACCAACTCCCCGGCATAGGCGCCGTCTGCCCAGATCAGTCGCAAGCGTGGAAACCAGTTACGGACCTTGGCCAGCAGCACCTTGGCTCCGTCGCGATCCTGAATGTTGGCGGGCAACACGACGACCGCCAGCAGCAGCCCCAGCGTATCCACCAGCACATGCCGCTTGCGGCCGTTGGCTTTTTTTCCGGCATCATAGCCATGTGGCCCTCCTTGCTCGGTGGTCTTGACCGTTTGGCTGTCCAGGATGGCGGCACTGGGTTGGGCGTCGTGCCCTTCGAGTTCACGGACAGTCTGCCGAAGGCTGTCATGTATGCCGCTCCAGACCCCAGCTTTCTGCCAGCGGCTGTAATAGCCATAGACGGATTTCCAAGGTGGGAAGTCGTGGGGCAGCATACGCCACTGGCAACCGGACCATAACACATATAGTATGGCGTTGAGGAGTGCCCGGTTATCGTATTTACGAGGTCGGCCTCCCGTTTTGGGCTGTGGGAGCATGTGCTCAATGTTGTCATACTGGAGGTCGGTGAGGTCGCTGGGATAAGGTGTCTTGCTCATGCAGACAACCTATTTTTCCCTGGCAGCTGCGTACAGCTGGCTTTTTAGACACGCTCTAAACGAAATATGGTATTCGCTCGCGTCCTGGGAGACTTCGCCCCAAACGCTCATTTCCCAGTGGATATGGCCCGCCCATCCCAGGCGGTCTGGAACCACAAGGTCAAACAAGTCTTGACGGAACGATGTTGTAGCCCCTTCTGGTCCTGCGACGACCGTCTCGGTACGGTTGCCGTTCTCCCAAGAAATCACCCGATTCTTAGCTCGCCCGTCGCCGATATCATCCAGTTTCCAACGGTCCCACGGCGGGCGGCGGAATGTTGAAGCCGGAACGTCCGCCCAGGACAGGTCCTGTTTCTTCCCGAGTACACACAAGACAGGCACCCCCGGCGTTTTATGGAGGGATTTGATGTGAATGATTACAAAGGGCGCGAGGACGACGAGTGTAAGGGCAACAAAAGCCAGTGCGCAGATGATGAAGCGTTTACCCATGGACCAGTGCTTGTCCATGCGAGTTCTCCTTGTGCTGAAATTGGGCCACATAAGTAAAGGCGCGCTTGCGGCAAATCATTTCAGAAAAAAAATGCAAATAAATTCAAAAGTCAGTAGTTCCAAAATCCAGCCGCGTAAGAAACACGAAACACGCATAACATCATCCAGCCCGCGAATGCGGGCACCGGAATGTAGCCCAGGGTGAGTCCTCGAACCCTGGGGAAACGCCGGTCGTCAGCACCCGTCAGCCCCCGAATGGGGGCGACGGAAAACGTCGGACACCGTTGCATCCGTTCCGCCGCCCCTATTCGGGGGCTAATGCTGTTGGGTGAATCCGTTTGTCCACGGGTTCGCGGACTCACCCGTGGCTATATTCCGTCGCCCCTTATCAGGGGCTTATCAGGGGCTGTCCGTGTTCCACCCATTGCCAATGAGTTTTTGGAACTACTGAAAGTGTGAATTTCAATCCGCCGGAAGCGCCGCCCCTTTCCAGTTCAAGCATCTGCGTTGCACGTGATGACTCCTTTGCTGGGCTTCGAACCGACTTCCGGTTAGTGATCGATCCTGCACCCCGGCAGTGCCTTTCGTAGCTCCTCTACCCCCGCGTCCGTCACCTTGGTGCCACCAAGATACAGCGCTTGCAAGCTCTTGAGCCCGGCCAGCTCCTTCAGCCCCGCGCCCGTCACCTGGGTGCCGCTAAGGTTCAGCGTTTGCAAGCTCTTCAGCCGGGCCAGCTCTTTCAGCCCCGCGCCCGTCACCTGGGTGCCGCTAAGGTTCAGCGCTTGCAAGTTCTGCAAGCCGGCCAGTTCCTTCAGCCCCGCGTCCGTCACCTGGGTGTAGCCAAGGTCCAGCGCTTGTAAGCTCTGCAAGCCGGCCAGCTCCTTCAGTCCCGCGTCCGTTACCTTGGTTGTGCAAAGTTTCAGCCCAAATGCCGGCGCCGGGGCAGGCAGCTTCGCCAGGCGTCCATCGTGCCAAACGGCGAAGCGAAACGCCGGCAGGTCGCCCGGCTTACCTTCGTTCTGCGGAACATAAATAAGGGAGCCAGCCAGGTCTGCTCGCAGCCAGCAGGCTTCGGCCTCGGCCGCATTCCAGATTGTGACGATGTTCTCCGGCAGCGGTTGGGGCGGGTCCGTTTTTGCAGGCGGCAAGTCGGCGCGACCCGTGCCGGCGCCTGTCGCCAGCATGATAATCGCGGCCAGCACTGGCGCCGCCATTTTCCAGTTCAAGCATTTGCGTTGCATGTGATGACTCCTTTGATTCTGTTGTGGCCCGGTCTACTGACCGTGCCACGTTTAATGACCGAACGAGCGAAGATCATTGTTATCGAGCTTCATTTGCAGGGGAATCTTGTACGTGGCGACAAAATGCTCGATAAATTCAAACATCTGAATCTTGAGAACAGGTACAACGTGCTTCCCCAGCCTACGGGAAGCCATACTCCCAAGATAATCCATCTAAGCCAGACAGCCGCGTTGCTGCCGTTGTTTTCCATTTTCGAAAAGAGGATACAGTAGGTCACCCATACGGCACCCATCGCGAATGCGAGCCACAAGAAGAAAAGCAAGACGACAAGAAAGTTGTCACGTCGGATCCGATAATTGCGCCACTCGAGCCGCAGCACAACCGTGTCTTCGGACTGTTGAATAGAAGAAACGACTCCTTTCGGTATCGGCATCGGCGGATGGTCGGACATAGCAAGGACTACCTCATCGGCGGATGGTCGGACACAACAAGGACTACCTCTTTCGCTCTTGCATGGGCGCGAACGTCTTCAACAAAGGCATCGAAGCTTGGCCGCCACGCTTCGCAGTCATACACGGCGACAGGCCAGCGCTTGCCCCGGATCTTGAAGAGAGCCACCTCCTTGAACACATAATAATCTTCGCCATCCAAAAATGATGGCAATAGCCAAGGGGGGTTTCCGGCATAAAGCTTCGACCAAACATGCTGCCTTTCCGCAGGGGTGACCCCGACCCGCGTCACCATCCAGCGTTCGACATTGTCCCAAGACGCTCTGAACCCGCCGCCTTGGAGAGAGACTTCGGCGATACTGAAGTCGTCCACCACTATGCGTATGCGCAAGGCCGCATAAGCTGCTACAACTCCCAGAATGCCCAGGCCAAGGAACGCGCCGTAGAAATACCACGATTTCCACCCAACGGCAGTGAGAACCAGCAGGCCCACAGCCGCGAAGCAGGTGGATAATAGCAAGACGAAAATGCCGCGGGCACGTCGCGGACGGTAGACCCTCGACTCCGGCATAATTGCACCCTGGCTTGACTGTTTCTCATTCATCGACTTTGCGCACCAGGGATCGGATCTCTTTGCCTTTTTCCAAATCCCACAATGCGAGGCGCGTATAGCTCCAAGTGACTAACGATTTAGCGTCCGCGCTGACGCGAACGCGATCTAGTAGATCATGAAGACCGCTATCTGGTCCCGGATAAACTTTCAAAGCGCGAAGCTCTTTGCCCGTTCCCAGATCCCATAGCCGTGCGGTGTGGCTGCGGTCATAAGTTACCAACATCTTCTTGTCATTGCTGATGCATGCATGCGTAACAGCTTTCTCGTGTCCGAACGCACGGACCTCTTTGCCTGTCTCGACATCCCAAATCCTGACGGTCTTTTCCTCACGGCCTGTTATCAGCCACTTGCCATCGTCCGAAAAACTCGCGTTCGAAGATATACCCTTTCGAAAAACTTGCCTCGAAGACGTCTCCTTTTATGGCATGTTTTTCCTCACCTGTGGCCACATCCCATAGTCGCACGACCGGGGGACCGAATTCCCCTTTGACGACAGGGTACGCACGTGTGGCAAGCCATTTGTCGTCTCGGCTGAAACCTACCGGTATGGCTGCGTATTCTTTTGATCGACTCAAAGAGCGGATTTCTTTGCCGGTGGCGGCTTCCCACAGATGCACAACGCCGCGCAGCGTGCCGCCGACAACCCATTTCCCATCGTGGCTGAGTGCAGTAACCGGGATTTCGTTGGTTACCGGTGCTCCAGTGCTGAAATACGTGGCGTAGTCTCCCAGGAGCTGCGCGGTCGAGCGCACGATTTCAAAGCGGCGAACTTCCTTGGCTGTGCCAACTTCCCACAGGTGGAGGCTAGCCATGATGTATCGACCGTCCGGTGTCGATTCCTGTTTCATGTCTGGAGCGGACACGAACCATTTCTCGTCGCCGCTCAAAGTCATCTGGTGGTGTTGCCAATTGGGACCGGCCGGAATGCGCTGCAATTGCTTGCCCGTGGCGACTTCCCATATTCTGACCTCCTTGGTGGTGGCAGTACACAACCGCTTGCCCTCGGGGCTTGAAACTGCCAGCATGACTTCCGAATCATGGCCGGTCAGTACAGCAATCTCCTTTCCAGTGGCGGTGTCCCACAAGCGCACGGGGGTACCGGGAGCACCCGACGCGGCGACCCATTTGCCGTCGGGGCTTAGCGCAACCTCTCCGAATCCGGTCAAGGCCACGGTTGGCGGAGGCTGGGTATCCGGTTCCTTCTCCTGTGCCAGCGCTTGCGCGTGCAATGCGCCGATAAAGAACACGATGAGCGCGGCCAGCGCTGGCGCGGCCATTTTCCAGTTCAAGCATTTGCGTTGCATGCGATGACTCCTTTGATGGGGTTTGGATATGTTCCCGAATGCCACCGGATGCCATTGCAACCGACCTGCGAAACGGCTGTCATGGCAACACCTCCACGGTAATCTCCATACAACTTTTCAACTTGATGTCGTTGGTAAGGAAGCGGTCGCAACCGTGTTCGATGGCGGCGGCCAGGTGTATGGCATCGGGCGTCCTGAAACGGTACTTGGCGCGTAGTACGGCTGCCCGATCACACACGGCAGCCGTCAACGGCAACACCCGAACATCCGGCGACTGAAAGAACGTCGTAAACTGGTTTAACAACACCGTGTTGCCGGCCATCAAAGGGCCAACCTGACATTCCAACCTGGTCAGGTCGCTGATGGCGAGGTGGTCGCCTTTCGCCAGCAATGCGGTAAGGTGCGCGGTGACTTTCGGTCCCCATACCGGATTCAGTTCGATGAAGTAGATCACGAAGTTAGCGTTCAGGTAGACGATCACTGCGATGGCTCCTTGGGGAAACGGGCTTGCTGCCGCAGTCGTTCGCACTCCAGATTGATTTGGTCCAGCGATTCCTGGTGTTCGTCCCACTCATCCCGGAAGGCTTGTCGTTCGGCTTCGATTTGTTCGACGCTTCGTGGGACATGCCCACTCGCTTTCAAGTCGGACCAAATCTTGGCCATCATGGCCCAGAAACGTGCGGGGTGAGGGAGGGCGGGCACGGTTTCAACCGTGACGCGAACCCGCCCCGGTGACAGATTCGGTTTCTGATCCAGTTCCAGCGTGCCGTCCGGCTTGAGTGTCCCTTGAACGATCACTTGCGCACTCATGGTTTTCTCCTTCGCCTGTATTCGTTGGGTCTGTGTCCTTTACTTTCCATTGTACTCGCAACCCGGCAGCGCCTCTCGCAGTTCCTTCAGGCCCGCGTCCGTCACCTGGGTGCCGCCAAGGTTCTGCTTGCCGAAAGACAGCCCGAACACCGGGGCCGGGGCAGGCAGCTTCGCCAGGCGTCCCTCTTGCCAAGAGTGGAAGTGAAACGCCGGCAGGTCGCCGGGCTTGCCTTCTTCCTCCCAAACAAACCAGAAGTAGTCAGCCTTGAATAGCCGCAGCCAGCCGACTTCTGCCCCGGCATCCTTCCAGGCTGTGACGATGTTCTCCGGCAGGGGTTGGGGCGCGTCCGTTTTGGCAGGCGGCGAGTCGGCGCGACCCGTGCTGGCGGCTGTCGCCAGCATGAGAATCGCGGCCAGCACTGGGTGCCATGCCCACGTCTTCGTGGGCATGCTGTTCAACCATGCCCATGCGGACATGGGCATGGCACCCGGCGCCGCCATTTTCCAGTTCAAGCTTTTGCGTTGCATGAGATGACTCCTTTGATGGGATTCGAATCGACATCCAGCTAGCGACTGATATCGCAACCCGGCAACGCCTCTCGCAACTCCTTCAGCCCCGCGTCCGTCACCTGGGTGTTTCGAAGGTACAGCACTTGCAAGCTTTTGATCGCCGCCAATTCTTTCAGCCCGACATCTGTGACTCCCTTGTTTCCGTCCAGATTCAACACATCTAACTGGCTGAGACTGGCCAATGCCTTCATGCCTTCATCCGTTACCGTGCATTTGTCGAGATTGAGTCTTCGCAACTGCGCTAGCGCGGCGAGGTCCCCCATCGCCACCCCGGTAATTTTCGTTCCGGTGAGGCCCAACTCTTGTAACTGGTGCAATCCAGCCAGTTGCTTCATGCCGGCGTCCGTTACCTTCGTATATTCCAGGTACAACTTTCGCAACTCCCCCAGGCCGGTTAGTTCCTTCAAGCCGTCGCTCGTAATGCCGGTGAAACCAACATCCAAGGTCTGCAACTGCTTGAGAGCACCACTTCCTTCAAGCCCGCATCGGTCACTGGCGCGAACGTAAGTTTCAGCGTGCGCAATTCCTTAAGCCCCGCCAGGTGCCGCAAACCCGTGCCCGTCACTTTCGTGTTGGAGAGGTGCAAAGTCTGCAACTTCGCCAGCCCGGCCAACTGTTTCAGCCCGTCGTCGGTGACATTGGTCGCGTAGAGATCGAGAGTCTCAAGGTGCTTGAGTCCTGCCAAGTGCTTTAGCCCGTCATCAGTAACTCTGGTTGAACGCACCTCCAGAGTCTGCAAATCCGTCATGCCGGCCAGGTGCTTCAGCCCGGCGTTGGTGACTTTCGTACTGCCAAGGTACATGCCCCGCATTTCCTTCAGCCCGGACAATTCCTTGAGGCCGTCGTCAGAAACCTCAGTCATGGAAAGGTCCAGCCTTTGCAGGTGCTTGAGTCCTGCCAGTTCCTTGATTCCGGCATCTCCCACGTCGTGGTTCATGTTCAGGTCAAGATCGCGCAGATCGCTCAGGTTGGCCAAGACTTTCATCCCTTCGTCGGTCATTTTGTTGTAAGACAAGCTCAGCATTCGCAGTTTCTTCAGCCCAGCCAGTTCCTGAATGTGTGCTGGTGTCAAGCGGGTGCGCACGTACAAACCAAATGGGGTTGCCGGCGCCGGCAGGTTGCGGATGCCGTCAGCCGGCCACTGCTCCAGACAAAATCCATGCACAGCCTCGCCCGGTGGACGATGCTGTTCGAACTGGACGGCGTTCACCGGGATTCGACAAATCCAAACCACCTCCGCTCCGGCCTTTTTCCACGCCGCAGCCACGGTCGGGTCGATGTCCTCTGTGTCGATGGAGTTCCTGATCTCCTTCGGCTGTGCGGTTGGCTCGGCAGGCGGCGGGTCGGCGCGACCCGTGCCGGCGCCTGTCGCCAGCAGGAGAAGCGCGGCCAGCACTGGGTGCCATGCCCACGTCTTCGTGGGCATGCTGTTCAACCATGCCCATGCGGACATGGGCATGGCACCCGGCGCCGCCGCTTTCCAGTTCAAGCATTTGCGTTGCATGTGATGACTCCTTTGATGGGATTCGAATTGACTCCCGGCTAGCGACTGATATCGCACTTCGGCAGCGCCTTTTGCAGTTCCTCCACCCCCGCGTCCGTCACCTTAGCCCGTCAAGGTCCAGCCATTGCAAGTGCTTCAGTCCGGCCAGTTCCTTCAGCCCCGCGTCCGTCACCTTGGTGTCGCGAAGGTCCAGCGATTGCAAGCTCTTCAGCCCGGCCAGTTCCTTCAGCCCCGCGTCCGTCACCTGGGTGCAGCCAGAGGTCCAGGGATTGCAAGCTCTTCAGCCCGGCCAGTTCCTTCAGCCCCGCGTCCGTCACCTTGGTTTTGGAAAGGTCCAGCGATTGCAAGCTCTTCAGCCCGGCCAGTTCCTTCAGCCCCGCGTCGGTGACTTGCGTTTCGTGGAGTTCAAGCTTCTGGAGTTGCTGGAGTGCAGCCAGTTCTTTCAGTCCCGTATCACTCACCTGCGTGCCGTAAAGCTCCAGCGATTGGAGTTTCTTTAGTCCGGCCAACTCCTTGAGGCCGGCGCTTGTGATCTGGGTGTAGCGGAGGTCCAGATGCCGCAGATGTTTGAATGCTGCCAGTTCCTTCAATCCGGCGTCTGTAGCCTCGGAGTGGAACCATACGCTGACCACGGGTATGCCGTCCGCCTTGATATCGCGCTTGACCCTGCCATCGAGTTTTTGGACGTTCTGGCTTGCCTTCTCTTCCGCTGCGTCAAGTTGTATATCCTGGTTCTTGTCGATGATGAACATCAAGTCGCGTGTGGGACCATCCGAAAATAGCGAGGACTCGTCTGAGTGTGCTTCATAGCGCATCGTTGTCCATGCTCCATCGTAGTAGCGCAGGTAGAAGGTCAGAAAATCGATCCCGATCCTTATCTCCTTCGACGAGAAGAGTGATTTTGCCTTCCGTGGCGGCGGTACGGTGTGCTACTCCCACCTTCACCTTCTCACGCGAAATGGTTTGGCCGTATTCGTAGGTCTGCTGCCAGGCAACCACAAGCCCCGGCAAGCGTTCCTTCAACGCTTCAAACTTGGTTCTGGCATCATCTGCGTCAGCCTTCGGACCATCGGCACGCAAGCTGCTGACCGCCATTGCAGCTACTACGATTGCCAACCCGATCCTTCGCACATGGGCGAGCGGCAGAAGATGATTTACCATCCCTCGCTCACGCTTCGGGCCAGTGTGACATTGGCCCGAAGCGTGAGCGAGGGATGGTATCACTTGCCGCACGCCTTGTCTAATCGTCATGACCGTTTCCTCCATAAGGACCTTCATCGTTAACCGGCGATACGAACCGCCGGCATCAGGTAAATCACTTATTGTCCGGGGGGTCGAAATTGGCCACTCGCTGAATCTTGATTGTGTTCGATTCCAGCTTACCCTTGAACTTACTGCCCGGCAGGTCGCCAACCATTTTTGCTTGAAGTCCGGCCCAGTCCTCGGGTGGCAACCGGAACGGAAAACGCATGTCCTTCTGGTTCTTACCTTTCTTCAGGATGAACGGCCGCGGATCGGCGGAGTAGGGCGATTGATGGTAGAGATAGCTTTGCTCCGCCACTTTCATGCCGTCCTTGAGAAGCAACATGCTAAGCCCGTCGAACGCGGAGAAGAAATTCGATTGAACGGTGAGATCCTCACCCGTTTGATTGTCGATCACCACATCGCAAGCAAAGGAAACGTAGCGGACCTGCTTGCCCTTGAATTCCCCTTCAAGCTCCGTAGCGGAGTGTTCGTAGCCCCTGACCCGTGTGATCGTCAGAGTAACTTCCGGAGCCTTCTTGGGATTCTCCCCACTTGCTCCTTCGCCTCCGCCCTTGTTCGCTTCGTTCTTGCGCGAAGGAGCTGAATCTCCAGATCGAGGCGAACGTAGCGAACCCTGTGCAGGTCTTGCGTGGTCGTTCTTCCATTATCGACCCCAAGTCTGGTGAGCCGCTCCATCTCTCTGGCGATGTCAAGGGCCTCAGAAAGAATTTTGACCCTATCGGCCGGTTTGTCGCTCAGTTCCAATCCGGAGTGTACCAGTCGATCAAGGGGACCAAACAGATCAGCGCCAAATGGACTGCCTCTCGCCGCCCGGAACAACTCCAGATACGTATTCATTTCGGAGGCAGCCGCGTTGCGGCGCTCCTTCATCAGCTTGTGAAGCTCATCATCCTTGGGATCGGCTTCGAGCGGTTTGACTTCCACAAACGGCTTCGGCTCGATCTTTCCAGGGGGTTGAGCAGCCAGGTAGCTTGAGATTGGCAGACAGAACAGCGCTGCAATGTATCCGTAACACACTTTCATGGATCGTTACCTCCAGAGTCCGGTTTGTTATGCCTCTCTCCTGGTTTCAAGTCGCCTTCAACATACTTATCCCAGAGATCAGAGGCGTAGTAAAATGGTTGATTATTGATGTCGAAACTCTTCATGAAGATTGCCCGCTCATTTTCGTTCAGAACTACCGTGTGAAGGTTCCCGGCAGCGTCGTTGACATAAAGCGTGAACTTCTGAGGGGTGCTCATAACTTTCCCGTCAAGCTCGACTTCACCTTGCCTGACAACGTAAGCGAATTTCGGACGCTTGGGTGGTTCAAGCTGGTAATTGGTTCCAACAAAAACCCCATGAACAGGCCGGCCTGTCGAGTCAACCAGGAGTCGCAACTCTAATTCATCTCTGCTCCGATGATGTGAAAGGAGATGCGAATCGGTCAACTTGGTTCCACAACCTGTCATGAGAAGCAGAACGAAAAATGCCACAAATTTTCTCATAAGTTTCACTCCCGGCAACTTCTCGCCGATCTCTTGCCGCGTTCAACTTCAGTAGTTCCAAAACTGCCCTGACTTCGATTGCTTTACTCCGAAGGAGTTGAACGACATAGCCCAGGGTCGCCGTCCGCGGCGCACCCTGGGAAAACGGGGTCGCATCATCATATCCACCCTGAAACGGTGGGATAACCTGGATGCCTGGTCCTTTATCCCACCCTTTCAGGGTGGCTGAGTGCAGGGCCCGGTCTCCCCCAGGGTGCGCCGCAACGGCGACCCTGGGCTGTGTTGTCTTACCCTTTCAGGGTAAAGGAGTTGTGATTGCATTCTGTCTTACCTCAAGTTTGGAACTACTGAAATTACTGGCCTGGTTGAAAACCGGGTAACAACTGTGGCGGCAAGTTTCTTAACTTGCCGGCTGTGGACCCGGCAAGTTGAAAACTTGCCGCCACAATCATGTTACCCCAAAAACAACAGGATTGAACCATGCCAAATTACTTGCCATCATCCGCCACCGCATCAATAATTATCGCCACCGGATTGCTGATGACCGTTGGCTCGCCGCGTCTGTCCGGGCCAGGATAGGAGCAAAGTTCAAGGAAGAGCACGATAGGACCTGTGTAGCTCCCACCACCGTAGTTCACTGCTGGGAAATCGAATGCGATAGGCTTGCCGTCCGCCGGCAGGGACTGACCGAGGTTGTGGTCATAGCTCGTGCGGCGGATCGTGCCAGTGTTTCCCCGGGTGCGCATGACGAAGTTTCCCGATACTTCCTCCAATGTCTTGAAGGCAATCAAACCCGTGATCCTGCCCGACTCGCCGATACTCATCGGGTTGTCAACTAGCGCAGTCTCCAGTTTGACGATGAGGCGCGGCGTCCTTTGATTCTTGTTCTCAATCCGGGTAATGGCAGTCACGGCCAGGCCAGTCAGCTTGAGTGTACGGGCCTGTTCGTCGGCTAGCTGGAACGTGAAAAGCTGTCCGCTCCAGGAACCGAGGATGGTTGGCCGGCCTGATTTGAGCAGGCCGCCACCGATTTGGAACAGGAACTCATTCTCCTTTCCAGTCACATCGAGATGATGCTCGATGTCGGCGACAAAGTTGCAATCAGGTCCGGAACGAGCGTTTCCCTTGATCCAGGCCAGCGCCTGCTCGCGAACGTCGTTGTTGCGGGGTTCGGCCGGCACAGCCACTGTGGGGCGTTCAACCCTGACCGGCGGTTTCGGGTCCAGCGCTGCCCTATGTTCAATGCGCGGTGTTTCGACGCCAGGAGATACCGCGGCTACCCGAGCCGTTCCTCCGTTGCCCGCACTGTCATTCGTCGTGCCGCCATCCGTCGGCTGGGTCACGGCGGTGGTATCCTGCGGGGAGTAGATCCCACTCTTCAGGACGGCCCAGACTGCCAAACCGATCCCTCCAGACAAGGCACACAAAAGGATGATCGAAGCTGCCAGGTACGCGAGCCGCAAACCCGGTTTCTTTAAGAAACCGGGTTTGTACGCTGGGGAGCTTTCATACCTGGGCGAAGGGGCTGCCAGTATTGTCTCGTCGAGTTCAAGCACTGTGTGGTGTACAGGAGCCAAGGCCTGAGCAACCTCGGCCGGAGTCTGAGGCCGCTCAGCCGGATCCTTGGCAAGCATGCGCTCTACCAGGCGAATGACCTGCTCGGGGACCTCCGGCGCATGTCGGCGATGGAAACCGGTGACTGGTCCTGGTGGGCGAGCAGCTTGTGCAGGCTGGATCCCTTGGTGAAGGGCGGCCCGCCTGTCAGCAAGCAGTAGAACGTGCAGCCGAGACTGTAGATGTCGGCACGGATGTCGGCCTGATGGGCGTCGCGTGCCTGCTCGGGAGCCATGTAATCGGGGGTGCCGACGATGGTTCCCTCCTTGGTGATCGAACTGCGCTCGGTCCTTTCACTGATGAACCGGGCCAGACCGAAATCGAGAATCTTGACCTGGCCGTCGGGAGTAAGCAGCAAATTGGAAGGCTTGATGTCCCGATGGACCATGCCGCGCTCGAAGGCATGCTGCAAACCCTGAGCGGCTTGCATGATGTAAGCGCAGGCGTCTGCAACCGGCAGCGGTCCTTGCTCTTGAACGAGCCGGTCGAGCGTGGTTCCTTCCACGAACTCCATGACCAGGAAATGCACATCGCCTTCCTGATCGGCGTCGTAGGCCGTCACGATGTTCGGATGAGCGAGCCGGGCAGCCGCCTGCACTTCCTGGCGGAAGCGTTCCACGACGGTGGGCCGATTCATCAGGTCTTTGCCCAGGACCTTGAGAGCGACGATCCGGCGCATGATCCGGTGCTCGGCCTTGTACACGGCGCCCATGCCGCCGGAGCCTAGAAAGCCGACGATGTTGTACCGCGTCAGAGCCGCCAACTCGGTCGGCGTCTGAAGAAGATCGGCCACGGCAGGCGGCGCGCCCGCCTGGGTTGTCTCATCGTGCAGATGAGGCGCATCGCAACAACTCGTGGCGGTGCGGAGCAGTTGGATGACGGCGTTGTCGTGTACCGTCTCCAGCTGGCCGCAACAAACGTCACAGTGAACCAGGTGACTTTCGACGGCCGACCATTCCGGCCCCCGCAGCTGACCCTGGTCGAAGGCCACAAGCTGATTCAGGTTCGGATGACTGTCATTAGCGTTATTCATGAGTTATCCCCCCGGAGGTTCATTTTACAACGATCCGGTAAAAGGCTAAGACGGTCCGTGTGACGGGTGCCATGCTTAGCCATTTACCAGGTCTTTGTATAAATGACGTAGATTAAAAAGCACATACATACCAAGGCGGCTATTCCCATAACTCGAAGGCATAGAACGTACTTCCACGTTTTCATCCATCCCAGGAACAGGTTAAACTTAGCAAGAGTGTGATGTCGTTCATAATAATTGAGGGCGTATCCCTGAATCAGATGAGGTATGAAAAGGCAGGCGGCACCTACGATCAGCATAAAAATTATCCCCCATATCAGCGACACCAGAATCATAGCCTCTCTCCTTCTGCATGATGGAAGAAACACAAACGGTGCTGCGAGCAATCGCAGGGTAGTTCCCTCAGCTACTTTGCACCAAAAAACAGCGGAGGGAACACGGACAAGAGCAAGGCATCTCTCGCACCGTGTTCAACCTGCTGCGCTGTGGGCCTGGGCAACACCCAGGTACAGGGAAAACCAGAATGCCGGCAACCCGACGAACAGCGGAGGGAACACGGGCAAGAGCAAGGCATCTCTCGCACCGTGTTCAACCTGCCGCGCTGTGGGCCAAGGCGACACCGAGGTACAGGGAGTACCAGCCGGAACCAGAGATCCCGATTTGGTACGGTTCTGTTAACGGCTCCTTTACTCCGCCATAAGTAAAGGCGCGCCACGAGCGAATCATTTCAGAAAAAAAGTGACAAATCAGAAAAAAATGGCTGCATGAGAGAATGGAGGAAAGCCCCGAAAGGGGCGACGGAATAAAGCCACGGGCGAGTCCACGAGCCAGTGGACAACAGTCCACCTTAGCGACTGTAAGACAATAAAATCGCAGCATCGGAGCGACATGCTTCGCAGGGTGCCATGCCCACGGCTCTGCGTGGGCATGTTTTGACGGCTTTCCATGCCCACGCAGAGCCGTGGGCATGGCACCCTGCAAAACCAAACTGCGAAGTTATTTTTTTACAGGCGCTTAGTGCGTAAGCCCTCGAAGGGGGCGACGGAAAACAGTATCCACAAGGGTTCCACCGCCCCATTCAAGGCTCCAACGCCGATTGGACCGATCCCTACCCAGGGCTTGCGGGCTTGCCCTGGGCTTTATTCCGCCGCCCCTCCAGAGGTGTTGATGTCCGCCACCACTTCTCCCGCGGAGTCGAGGACCAGGATGTGCAGGTTCTTGGTTTCCTGGTTCTCGTATGAGATTGCCAGGTGCTTGCCATCGGGGGAGGGGAAAAGGAGAAAACCGCCTGCCTCGCGGAGTATCTTCGGCCGCTCCTGGCCTGGTTTGAGAACTTCCAGGATTGCTTCGGCCTTGACCTTTTTTTCCTTATCGTCATTCTCCTTCATGAGGGCCCGGACACGCGCACCCTTGTTGGGAAAGGTGTACTGCTGATGGACGAGCATCTGCCCGACCTTTGTTTCTTCCTGTGGCACCTTGTGGCAGGTCCCGACTCTCTTGTTTGTGTCGATGTGAATGCTGGTGCCGGCAAAGGTGACGACCGCCGTGTCGCCCTGCCAGAAAGAGGCACCAGCGAAGGGCATTACAATCATGTCGCGTTTGACCTTGGTATCCAGCGTGTCCGGCTTCATGTCGATCTTCTGCTTCTTGCCCTCCCAATCGACGAAGGCAACCTCGCTGATTTGGTTAGCTGTCGCCGCTTCGCGATCAAGAACCCTTTCCCATCGGGCCGCACCGAGCTGGTCGCGAAGACAAGGGGATGACCCGGGAGGAGGGTCATGCGTTTCTGGCCCACATCGTAGATGCCGGTGGTCCCCCAGAAATCATAGACAACCAGCCGAGTTCCCTCGGGCTTCCAGAACAGGCCGGTTGGACCCACGCCGTTGGTTGGCCCCGCGCCGTTGTTCGAAGTCTTCGGCGGCTCGCGCCAGACGAGCTCTGGGGAGCGATGCTGTTCCTTGCCCTTGAGATCATAGATGATGATCTGCATTTTCTCCGGCACTCCCTTTTCCCGAACCACGCGAGCCGTAGCGACTTGCTTGCCGTCGGGACTGACAGCAGGCCATACGGTGGAGGATTCGGTTTTCTTCACCAGCACCTGTTCCTTGCGGCTGGATAGATCGAACAGGGAGAGCTGCTCATTATTCTCGCCGGTGGGGAAGACAAACCCACTGGAATCCGGAAGCCAAGCCACGCCGGCCACGCCGCAGCCGGCAGACATGGCGGCGAGGATAAGAACAAGAACAAACTGCGTTCGTTGAAGCGTTGGCATGACTATGCTCCTTTCAGGTTTGCGGCACATGTCGCTTGCGCCATGGGCCGGTATACGGTTGTTTCCTGCCAGGGTAATAGTATCAGTTCGCGGCTTCCGAGGTCTCTTACCGGGTTGTTGCAAAAAACAGCGGAGGGAACACGGGCAAGAGCAAGGCATCGCTCGCACCCTGCGGTGTATGCCAGTGAGCCACCCCACGGTTGCGCATACCAGTGCCATTCGATGCCGACCCTTTTTCTGGACCTGGAGCTAACATATCGAACTTACTACTTCGTTTTTTCCACACTAACTACAATCCCATTTTCATTGATCTTCACTACTAGCCTGGGGTAATAGAGCACCTGGTAGATCGTGTTTGTATTCCACGCCTCTATTTCTTCTTGTGTATGCTCGGCTGGATTCGGATAAGCCTCGCCAATGGTGCTGACGCTGTTGGGTTCTCCCAACGCTTTTTCAACGTCTTTGCGTGTTTTCCCCAGCAAGTCTTGGTGGTTGGGCGATACACCATCACAACTTGGAAGGCTACAAAACGCCACAATTCCAATCATACAAGTAAACATGGCTCGCATTGCTTCACCTCCGATGAGCATTGAAGGATTATCTAGACCGATCACGGAGCAGGGAAAAACCGACTGGTTGCGGCTTCATTAACCCCGCCATAAGTAAAGGGCGCGACGAGCGAATCATTTCAGAAAAAAAGTAAAGAATCAGGGCTTTGACACGGAAACGACTGAACGGGGCGATTAGCGTTTCACGTCGGGCTTTTCCGTTTCATCTTGACATGATAACTCGCGTCAGCTGCAATGGACAGGTCCAGCCGAGCATTTCAAGGCAAGCAAGATGAAACGTGATTGGTGGGTCTACAGCACGGTCCTTGAGGGCAGGGCAATTCTCGTCAAGGACCGAATCACTGGCGTTCGCGGCTCAATCGACGATCCGACACCAGAAGAATGGAGACAGGCATTTCACGCACCGAGTCAGCCCTAGCGCTGGCCAGACGCATCACGAGTTGTTAAGAATACTGACGCGTGTGCCCGAAGTGCAAAAGTCCGAATTGGGATAGGCCGAAGAAGTGGGAGAGAAGAGCGAAGAATTAGACACCCTGAGTATTCGCTGGGGTGTTGGCAACTTGAACAGATTCAACAACTATCGGGTATTCCTGACAAGTCCACTCTGTTTTTCCCTTTATTCTAATCTTGCTGACGACGTACAACAACCCTGCGCCTGAAATCGGCGGAGGACTTTGAATCAAAGCAGCCCCTCTGAAAAAGGGCCTTGTCTTTGTGAATTTTGCAGGACCAGTTCCGATAATCGTTTCTTCCTTGCTGGGCTGAATGAAGGCTATTTGAAATTCGTATTCCGCATCAGGATCGTCTTCTGGATTCAGCATCCATAGTGCCATGACTCTAAAGGGATGCCACGGAACTATTCTTATCTGTGCCTGGGCAATATTTGTTGGCGGAGGTGGCAAGGGGGTCAGCTGAAGTTTTTCTATGATGTCAATCAGGGAGACAAGTCCGTTCTCCTTGTTCTCCATGCTGTACTGCACACAGAGCGTGTATATTGGTTTAGGCATGAGCAATCCTGAATAATCCGGAGAATGTTGGCAGTTCAGGGTAATTCACCTCGAATTGATTCGAGGCAGCACGAATCACGATGGGATTGATTATGGGAGGCAGATGCCTCCAGAGCATGACACCGGGCTTGGGGAGTGTGTCTGCTGGCAATCCTTCTATTTCGATGCGCCACGTCTGGGTTATTCTCCAGTCGTTGTCAAGATCAATCAGCCACGCTCGCGGACGAGACAATGCGTCGCGCATATTCATGTTCCCACTCGTCAAATCTTCTAGTAGCGACTGGCTGAAAGCAACCACCAAAAAGCGAGAACAAGAGGCATCTTCATCACAAAGATAAGCAAGATAAAGATTGTCTGCTGAATCCTTGCACGTAAAAATTCTCGGTCCATCATATTCGTAGAGAATCTGATCGGGCGTTAAGCAGACACCCATCTGCTCAGGCTTCCCCTTTACTTCCCACATTTGCTTACCCTTCAACAGCGAATCGAGAACAACGTGACTCGACTTCTTCCAGCGGCCACCAATTAGTGTGCGTTGGAACACTGCCGCCAATCATCTTTACCTTACCACATCCGTCAGCCAAATGCCCGCGAGCAATATATTTTCCGAGCTTCGGGAACAAAACCAGTGTCTGAACCGCATCTTCTTTTGTTTGACACACAGACAAAGCACATCGTTCGCATGGGTGCATGTTGCGTCGTTTGCCAGTCTCGTGATGCGTCAGGAAATCCTCATGTGCCGGAGGATTATTCATGGTAACGCGATAAAACCAGCCACTGCCATCTATCGAATCACCAGGTGGGCAATCTACAGGCCAAACGATTGTAAATGCAGCGTGCCGTTCATTCACGGAATCCTTGCCAACGGAAGTGTTTGTGTGGAGTGTAGCAAATGGACGGAGAATAGCAACGTCGTCAAGGTAACGCGGAAAAGTGGCGAACTTGCGCAGGCCGGGAATATCTTTTCGCCATGCCGCAAATCTCATCCCCCAGGGTCGGGAGCGAATCCTTTCCGTTTCACCCAGCCCCTTTCAGTTTCAAGAGGCGTTTCCGTGTCAAGGCCCGTCAGTCGATCAACCCCTCGATTTCCTGCCGAAATCGCGTCAGGACTCGCGATTTGGCTATGCGCACTGCGTTGGCGCTGATGTCAAGCTCCGCGGCCACTGCCGCCGTGTTGTGGCCGTCCAGGACCAGCAGCCGAAACGCCCGCCACGTGGCCGGCTCGAACTCCGGCTCGATCAGCTCCAGCAGCCGGCGAGCAACGTGCTGGTCATGCTCCTCGTCCCAGGCCCGGCTGAGGTTGCTGTCGGGGTCTTCCAGTTGATCGAGCAGGCTTTCATAGTCGCCCGTGGCCAGCGGATTGGCACGGCGTGAACGCCAGAGATGCGCAGACGATTCACCGCCATGCTCCGCAGCCAACGGCGGAAGGCGCCGCGGCGCAGGTTGTGACGGAATTCGGGCAGCTCACGGAGGAGAACGCCGAGCACTTCCTGGACAAGATCGTTGGCGTCCGGCGGTTGCAGGCCGTAGCGCAGGAGCCACTTGCGGATCAACGGCGTGTACAGATCGACCAGCCGCTGCCACGACGCCGAATCGGGCCGTAAACGCAGGCGTTCCAGAAGGCTAACAGGGGTATCTGGCATGCACAGATGATACCACGACAACAGTGATGTTGCCAATCACCTACCCTCATTGACGAGGGCCTCCGCTTTTGCCACTTCCTGTCCGACCAGGGCATCCTCGTCGTCATCTTCATAAACATATTCGCGATACGGTCCGTTTGGCCGGGTCGTGATCCGGCATCACTCAACCATGAACTCGGCGATAGCGATGTCGTCGTAGGGGTTCTGGTCGCCCTGGTCCTTCAGGGAGGTGAACTTGACCGAGCGGACCTTGCCCACGGGCTGCTTCGGCTTGAACTCGAAGTCGCGGCGGTTGCCGATCCCTTCGTTCTCGTCCACCCATAGTTGCTTGCCGTCCGCGTCGAAGAATTCGACCATGCCGTTAAGGATGGTGTAGCCGTCGAACCATGCCGCCTCGCGGTTGCCCAGGATGGTGACGCGCTTGACGGTCACGTTCTCGGGAAAGGTGAGTGTGACCCACGGCTTTGTGCCCTTGGCAGCGGCGTCGCCGCGCTGGCTGAACCACGACGTTTCCATGTTATCGTCGATGACCTTCTCCGGTTCCCAGCCCGGCCAGAAACTGCTGGCGCTGACCACCAGCTTCTTGCGGTGGGTCTTGACGAGCGTATTCTTGTTGTCGGTGACAACTTTGGGCGGTTCCTTTACCCCTTTCGGCTCGGCCGCCTCCTGACCGGCCGCAACGAGGCCGAATCCGGCCCCCGCTAGCAGCAACGCTGCACCAAGGCCGGCAAAGAGCCGGCCGGCTTGAGAACTGATCGCCATGACATTCCCTCCAGTTTGAGATTCGGAACTTTCTGAAAACGCGCGGCTGCGGCCCAGGTTGCAGGGTGCCCCGCTCACGCCCCTCCTTTGGGGTTCGTAACCCGGCCCAGGAATGAAATGCAGCCGTTACGCACGTCGCGCACATTAAAGACGGATGATAAACGGGTCTGGTTTCGACCTTTCAGCTTGTAGTATAATAATTCCACCTGGTCTACCCCGTGACAGCTTACGACGTTCCGAGGAGAAGATCATGAAACGCATCATCCGTGACCGGCGGCTCACGTCTGAAGAGGCCGCGAAGTACAAGAATATCCGCGAGCAGATCGCCGAGGAGCTGCCCGCACTGATCGACCAGCACCACGAGCGTATGGCCATCGTCGATCAATTGCAGGAGTTGCTCAAGCAATTGAAAACCGCGCAGAACAACAAGGGCTTAGCCTCGCCGACTTGACGGAACTCACCGGCATGGATCGTTCCGCACTCTCCAAGCTCGAAACCGGGCAGCGCTCCAACCCCACGATCGAAACCCTGGGCGCTACGCCGAAGCCGTGGGCAAGAGGCTCGTGGTTTCGTTGGCGGATGCGACTGCGGAGTAAGGTCAACAGTAAACCGCGCGATTCTCACAAGCAGGTTCGCGTTTGATCGCGAGATCGTTGCGGTCCTTGACCCCAGAGTGTCCCCTAGCGCTTGCCTACCACTTTCTGCACGTCGATGATCAACACCGTGCTGTCCGAACCGCCGGTCGCGAGCCGCTTGCTGTCGGGGGAGAACGCCATGCTTGTCACGGAACCGAGATGCCCCCGGAATTCGCCCACTTGGTTGCCGGTTGCCATGTCCCAGAAACGCACGACGTTGTCCTGGTCGGAAGTGGTGGCCACGAGCTTACCATCCGGAGAAACGCTGCAATTCACTTGGTACTCGCACGGATGCCGGAAGCGTAGTCGTTCTTTTCCGGTCGCCGGATCCCAAAGGCATATCGGGCAAGAATACAACGCTCCTTATAGGCGCGGCGTGGGCGTCGAGGAAAGGCGGCAGATCCTTGCCGGTGGTCATGTCCCAGCGCTGTAGCCCACACTTCGTACCAGGCGACCCGTGGTGAACTCACGTAGCTCCAGCCGGGCACCGACGTTCATAACGATCATTCGATCGTCCGGCGACAAGGCTATGTGGCTAATGTATCCTTCTGCCTTGATCGTGCCCTCAACTTTGCCAGCAGACGGGTCAAGAATACTTACCCCACCCGTGCCTGGAATGAGTAGATGCTTGCCATCGTGGGAGAAATAAACCGAGTGATAGTACTTGTCCTGCAGGTTATGCAACAACTTTCCGGTAGCACTTTCCCATACCATCATGCCGTTGTCTAATCCGGTTGTGACGATGAGCGTACCATCGGGAGAGACGTGTAGGTCGCGTAGGTTTCCCCCGAATTGGTTTCCCCCCATCCGAAATCGCGTCGTCCCCAGCCGCATGATTGCCCCTTCCGGCAGCGGCGATTCCAGCGAGTTCTCGGCTTGCGGTCTCTCACCCGGTTGTGGAGCAGACGGCGGCGCTTGCCCGTCCTGACGATCCGGGCAGCGGGGTGGTACACCGGGCGGCGGGGCCGCCGATGTGCCGAGGACGACAAACATACAGCCAAGAATTACGCAGAAAATCGCTTTCCAGCGCATGGCACAGTCTCCCAATTAGAACTGCCAGACGTGAGACCTTCTCCCTTATGTATTATGTACGCTCGCGCCGTGAATCCTTCGTTCGGGCAACACTCACGGCTATGCCTTCGGGTTCATCACCCGCCCCAGGAACAGCACGCTCCCATTACGCACGTCGCGGATCAGGAACAGAAACGGGTGGTCGGCACGGAAGACCAGCGGCCGCGGGATCGGAATGCCGTCGCCGTTTTTGGGCATGAGCACGGCGGTAGCCGCGGCGGCTTCCGTTCCTTCCTCGTTCACATCAACGAACGCCTTGTGGATCACCGCCGCGATGAATAAATCCCGGCTGCTGCTCATGCCCCTGAAGTTCGCTTTGCCGTCAATGAATGCATCCTTCATGCCCATGTCGCTGAGCGCCTTGTTTAGCTGGAATTCCGAAGTCATCTGGAACTTCGGCAGAGTGACCTCGACTTCAGACTTGCCGAGCTTGCCGATCCAGGTCCGCAGGTTCTCCGCCGTCAGGCTCTTTTCCAATTCCGCCAGACCGTCTACTTTGTTCGGCAACAGCACAACCATCGACAGGTCCTTGCCCTCATACGCCATCTCCAGCACTCGCAGGTTATCTGTCGCAGTGTAGGCGAAGACTGCCTGCTGATGCATCATCGGCGTGTTTGTCTTCTTGTCGGCGGCCAGGAAGAACGGCTCATCACGGCTCGCCTCCTTCTTGAAAGCGCTGTTCCACTTCCCCTTGAAGTAAATGGCATTAGTCAGCACGAGCCGGGTGCGATCATCGAGCACGCCGCGTTTGAGCAGCTCCTTGATCTTGTCCTTGGTCTGCTTCTCGACCCAGCCATTGATGAGTTGGCGGGTCTGCTCACGCTCAGCGTCGTCTATGAAATCGACCTCGCGCAGCCCGGCACCGTAGTTGGTCTGGGTGAGTTTGAGGAAATCCGGCAGGAAGTGGTAGTCCTTTTGCAGCCACAGGGCGTTGGCCGTGTTCAACTCGTAGCCGCGCGGCTTGCCGTCGCCGTTGATCTGCTTGATGAGCTGGCCGAACGCCGGATGGAGCTTCTCCTGCTCCTTGCTGAAGTGGAGCGTGGCCGCCATCTGGTCGGCCGTATCTCCGCGAGCCCCGGCGTAGGTCATGCCCAGGGCGGTGGAGATGCTGTAAGGCGAGAAGAACAGGTTGCCTTCCTCTTCCCGCAGTTTAGCGTACAGCTCCAGGGCGAACTGATTGTTCCCCTGCACGACGGCATTCACGTCCGGATCGGGTTTCGCAGCGGGCTGTTCGTCAGCGCCGTAGCTCAGCCCGAGCAGACTCACGGACAGGACTGCAAGGCACGCAACCAACCAAAATGCTTTCCGCATGGTAGACCTCCCTACTATGTTGAGGCGATACGGTTCAACCGCCAATATAAAGACGATTCAGGATGGGGGAAAGATTGACGAAAAACGGAAATACTTCCGCCGGCCACTGTTGTGGCACTGTCTTGAAACGTCAGGAGACCATGCCACAACGGGGTCTGGAGGAACGGAGAACGACCTCCTGCCTGAAGCATACGGCCCAACTCTCACCGTTCGCTACGGCACTGTCCAGGGCTAGCTCGGCCACGTCAACAGCCTCACCGCGTAAAGTGCTAACCGCCCTCTCGCGGATCTGGGTATCGGTCCAGGTAGCGATATGCCCTTAGTTACTTCCCAGCCAAAAAAACTCGCCGGTGTTCTGATCGACCAAACCAGCTGCTTTGTTGTCTAGCCCGATAAAGACGTATTCGCCACTTTTGCCATGTCCCTTCGCTACCTCCACCGTCGCGTCCGTAGCCTTTCTCAGCTCGGTGATCCTCGTCGGCTGGCCTGAAATTATTTCTGCTTGCGCACCGTCAACGATGACATTTCTATGCCAAAGCAGCTTGAGTTCCTTGTTCATTGCCGCCATGTGTTGCCCGTCGCTTTCGACGTAAAAGATAAAGCCTGTTTTCTCTGACCGATAAGTCAATGGCAGTTGCCATCGTGGCATCCAGAGTAACTCGCCGAGCGACTGGGCCGCCACGCATGCTTGGAGCGCCTCAAGATGCTGCACCAGCTGCGGGCCCCATGCCAGCTTTCGCCAGCGCTGCACCGTGGCGGCGGGATCTTCTTTCTGATAGCTCACCCAAATCTCGGCGTACGCACCCTTGGGACCGGTCAGTTGACTCTCATCCTCGACCGATTCCCGGAAGAAATTGTCCTTGGCCAGTACCGTAATGATCTTCGCCGCCGCTTCCTTGGTGATCTTGACGTTCGCAGAGATGGGTTTGCCGTTTGGTCCCTTGGCAGAAGGCTCGAAGAGCATGTCACCAACGTGCAGATCGAGGCTCCGCAAGTCAGTTCTCGAGATAATCTTGCTTTGTTCCCTGGCCGGGCTGATTGTGAGGCGCATATGGAACGTGTCGAGATGTTCCAGGTAATCCTTGACCACGGCATCTTGCTCCGGCGGCTTCGGCGGTGCCGGATCGGCGGCTGCCGGATCGGCGGCTGCCGGCGGCGCAGGTGGCTTCGGCGGTGCCGGGTCGGCGGCTGCCGGCGGCTGATCAGCTGCCACCAGTGGTCTGGCCGGACCAGGTTGCCCGCTCCCCGCCGTCTGGCAGTAAACCAGACCCACGCCGGCACCGATAAGATTTAGCGCCAGCACCACCGTAATGGCGACCTTGATCTTTGTCATCAACATGGCTTTCAACACTCCTTCTGTCAACGCGACGACCTTGGCCGAGATGGCACCGGTCGCCAGCGTCTTGCCTGCCGCCATCAACGTAGCGGCTTGAACTGTAGAAACCACCAACGGGCCCGGCACACAAGCCGATGCCGCATTCTGGCAGAGAGCCGCTGCCAGCACGCCGCCCGATACCGCCAGGCCGTGGCGTGCTAGCCGTTTGCCCAGCATGGCCCGCCCTCGGACAAGCCGCGCTTTCAAAGTCCCTTGCGGGCAGCCTAATTCCTTGGCAGCAGCCGCGACGGTCATACCCTCCAGATCGCAAAGAACGATGGCTGCGCGGTATTTGTCCGGCAGCCGTTCCAGTTCCTGGTCGAGCAATTCTTGCAGGTCCCGGTCATGGTCAGCGGCCATTCGCACTTTCTCCGCTGCCGCCTCCTGTTCTTTCTTGTGTCGCAGGTTCTCTCATGGCTAGCGCCTTCAGTGCCGCCTTGCGGGCCGCTCCATAGAGCCAGTTGCCCACCAGGCCGCGCCGCCGCAGAGAGGCCGCCTTGCGCACCAGCACGAGGAAAGTGGCCTGGAAGCAGTCTTCCACATCGGCCTCGTTGTGCAGGATACGCCGGCAAACGCCGAGGACCATCGGCCCGTGCCGCCGTACAAGGGCTTCAAAGGCGTCATCGTCCCGCTGGCTGATAAAAAGCTGCAGCAACTCGGCATCGGTGGTCGTGCCGCCGTGCTGAAGCCTAAACTGCCGCAGAAGCTGGACTAATGGTGCAAGCGCTCTGGTTGCCATCGTGATTGCCCGTGGAACGGAAGCTCTACCTATCTATATACCTCCGCGAGAGGGGCATTTGGTTGCATGATTTTCTCGCGGGAGGGAGAATTTGCCAAGGTGAAGGTCGAAGCAAGTAGAGTCCGCCGGCTGGATTTGGAGCTATCAAAACTACTTTTTCCCTTTTTCGGCCACGTCCCAAAGCATGATGGTAGAATCTGCTCCGCCGGAAGCAAGGAGGCGGCCGTCCGGAGAGAAGGCAAGAGAGTTAATTTGACAGCCGTTCGCGGGGAATTCGTCGAGTTTCTTGCCTGTCTTCGACTGCCAAACGCGAATGACGTTATTACTCTGCTTGTCGCTGCTTGTGGCGAGTAACTTGCCGTCGGGAGAAACCGCGAGATACTGGATTCGAGAATCGTCTGCCGTAAAGCGCAACGTTTCCTTGCCGGTCTTCGCATCAAGTACACAGACGCCGCCGTTGCCCGTTCCGGCAAAGAGTAACTTGTTGTCCGGGCTGAACGCCAAGCACCGGGCTCCATCGACGATCTGGAATTGTCCCACAGTCTTTCCCGTAGCGATGTCGTAGATGCTGATCGGCTGCGGTATGCTTCCGCTCTGTCGGCTGAAAGAGGCATAGCCGGGCAACCCCGCCCCACCGGAAGTGGGGCCTACCATAATCTCCCCGATGCCCAGGAGCGTGCCGTCTGCGGATAGAGAAAACGCGATACCCGTTCCCTTGGGAGTAATACGGCTGACCTCCTTTGCTTCGGCCACATTCCAGACAATAGTGTGTCCGTCGCCTACGGAAACTAATGTCTTGCCGTCCGCAGAAAATCGCGCCAGGTCAGCGCGAGCATGTTCCTTGAGCGCATGCAGCTCCTTGCCGGTGTTGGCATCGCGAATGGAAATCACCTTGCCGTCGACCAGGCAGGCGAACTGGCGGCCATCGGGAGAAAAAGCCAGCGGCGAATAACGTCCGTCCAGGCGTGTCTGCTTGCCGGTCTGCAAATCCCACCAGCGAACGGTGCGGTCACCACCTCCCGAGACCAGCGTTTTATCATCGGGAGCAAAGACCAGTATGGGAACCGGATAGGTATGCCCCGCGCGAGCTTGGAGCTCCTTGCCGGTCGTAGGGTCGAAGAGTCGAATGGCATACGTCCCGGCAGCAAGCAGCGTGCTCCCGTCAGGCGTGAAGATCATGGAAAAGCTGATACTGTTCAGATGCACCAATTGCTTGCCGGTGGCGATGTCCCAGATGCCGTCGCCTTCGAGTAGGCGATTGCCTTCCTCGACCATGCCTCCAATCGCCAGGGACTTGTTGCCGGGTGCGAACGCCAGAGCTTCAACGCGCAGAAGGCCTGGCGAAATCTTGAAGACTTCCTTACCATTGGCGAGGTCATAGCCGCGCACCGTGTTGTCGCCGGTACATGCCGCTGCCAGGGTCTTGTCGTCGCTCGATAGGGCGAAGCAATAGAGAGGTTGCTTAAGCCCGCCGAATTGGCGTTTGACTTCGCCGCTGTCGACATCCCACAATACCAAGGTATTGTCCCAGCTGGCTGCGGCGACCGACTTGCCATCGGCCGTGAAGGCGAGGAATTTGATCGAAGCATTGCCGCTGCCGATCCCTTTAAAAAGGTCGCCCACAACGGCCATCTCGTGCTTGCGGACGATCCGGCGCTTCAATTTGCCGCTGGCAACGTCGAAAAGACAAACGACGTTCGCACCTCCGGTTGGGCGGGGCTGATCATCCTGTCTGTCAATGGACCAGGTGGCAAGGGTTTTGCCGTCCGGCGACAGTGCAATGGCTTCGCTTGCATTGGGCTGCGATTGCCCGGTGAAGTCCAGCGTGTGGATGTGTCTGGGTCTGCTTGCCTGTCTCGAGATCGACGAAGATCACGCCCGTGCGGGTTGTGAGCACGCCCGGGCCGGTTGCGAGTGCGATGGTTTTGTTGTCGGGAAGGAAAGCAGCAGGTCCATAGATGATATTGTCTTGGAACTGGCGACGTTCCCTGCCATCGGCCACGTTCCAGACCTTGAGATTGTTGGGCGGGCCGGAGGAGACGGTCGCTGGTGTCTTGTCGCCGCGCGACAGAGCCAGTGACCTCATCCAATCGCCAAACGAGATGGTTGCCAGTGTTTTGCCATCGGGCGACAGAGCCAGTGACCTAATCCAATCGCCAGGGCGAAAGCGCAGCGTGCCAAGCCGTGCGACGGCGCCTTCCGGCAGCGGATCGCCATAGAGATCGCCCAGAGGCCGGGCAGTCGCTTCGGATTTCTTCGGCTGGTCCGGGTTGGCGCCGGCTTGCGCAGGAGATGGTGCCGGTTCCGATTTCGGGTCGTCAACTACCGCTGGTTTTTCCTGTGCCATCGGTGGTTTGTCTAGCCCGCTCCCCGCCGTTTGGCAGTAAACCAGACCCACCCCGGCACCGATGAGATTCAGCGCCATCACCACCGCGATGGCGACTTTGATCTTGGTCATCAACATGGCTTTCAGCACTCCTTCCGTCAACGCGACGACCTTGGCCGAGATGGCACCGGTCGCCAGCGCCTTGCCTGCCGCCATCAAAGTGGCGGCTTGAACTGTAGAAACCACCAACGGCCCCGGCACACAAGCCGAAGCCGCATTCTGGCACAGGGCGGTTGCCAGCACGCCGCCCGAGACCGCCAGGCCGTGACGCGACAGCCGCTTGGCCAGCATGGCCCGCCCCCTGACAAGCCTTGCGCTCAGGGTCCCTTCCGGGCAGCCCACCTGCTTTGCGGCTGCCGGGACGGTCATACCCCCCAGATCGCAGAGAACTATGGCAGCGCGGTATTTGTCCGGCAGGGCTTGCAGCTCCTGATCCAGCAGTTCTTGCAGGTGCCAGTCGTGGTCAGCGGCCTTGCACACTTTCTCGGCTGCTGCTTCCTTTTCTTTCCTGTGCCGCAGGTTTCTCATGGCTCGCGCCTTCAATGCCACGTTGCGGGCTACTCCATACAGCCAGTTGCTCACCAGGCCGCGCCGGCGCAGAGAGGACGCCTTGCGCACCAGCACGAGAAAAGTGGCCTGGAAGCAGTCTTCCACATCGGCCTCATTGTGCAGAATACGCCGGCAAACGTCCAGCACCATCGGCCCATGCCGCCGTACAAGGGTTTCGAAGGCGTCATCGTCCCGCTGGCTGATAAAAAGCTGCAGCAACTCGGCATCTTTCGTCGTCTCTCCGCGCTGGAGCTCATACTGCCGCAGAAGCTGGACTAATGGCGCAAGTGCTCTGGTCGTCATTGGATCACCCGTGTAACGGAACTTCTACCTCTATACTTCCCCCAGAGGAGCATTTCACTGCATGATTTTCTCGCGGGAGGGAAAATTTTTCCAGGTGAGCGGCAGGGAATGGGTTTCCCACCGCAGAGGGCGCAGAGGAACGCAGAGATAGAAACTTGCAAGGGCTTCGGTCAATTGCACCGATGTAGAACTCCCTACCGTGTTGAGGCGACTCAAATCACTTCTTGCCTTTGGTCTCCGTCTTGGCGTCGGCAATCGTTTGGAACGGCACCGTGATGTTCATCAGGCCCGGCTCCGCAGTCCACTCGACGACCACCCAGGTGTTGACGCAGTTGTAGGGAACCTGAATCTCCTGATTCACTGCCAGCATCGCCATGTGAAAGTCCGCGGAAGCCTGGAACTTGGGGATCTCCTGTTTGACGATCTCGCCCTTGCCGTCGAAAAATGTCAGCGCGACATTGATCTGCTGACTCTTCGACAGGTTCTTCAAGGTGAGCGTCGCCTTGTCCGTTTTTTCGGCGGGCGGAGCCACCACGGCGTAGCTCTTGCCGTCAAAGAGTTCGTTCTTGCGGCGCGCAGAACGGTCATCGCCTTTTCCACGCTGGGAAACGCATTCGCCCCTAACTCCGCTTCCACCCGGATCAGGTGCTCCTTGACCAGCTTATCCTCGGGGGCAGGGGCAGGAACTGGCTGATAGAGGTAGGGATACAACAGTTGATAGGTCTTTGCCCAAGAATCGTCCGCACACCACAAGAGCTTGGTTAGCGGAGAGCCAGTAGACACTACCAATTGTGTGGGAAAGTAATTGTTGGGCAAAGCGAAAATGAGTCGGGGGGTGGGGCGGACACGGCCCAGGGCAGGCCAGGCCGAGAGCAGCAGGACTGCAACGGCACACGCCAGGTTCATACGACATTTCATGATTGGTCTCCATGCGGGCGAATAATCGGTTCGGACTAGTGTCCCGTTAATCTTCGATTGACGGGTCTCACGACGGAAGTCCTCCGAAGAGAAAGAGCAAAATGAAGAGTAGGAAGAGGATCAAGAGCAAGATAAGGATGAAGGATGAAGGATGAATCAATCAAGCAGAACCATCTGTCTTGTTCATCCTTCATCCTTCATCCTTCATCCTTTGAGACTTGTTTAGTAATATCCTGCTCTTGCTCCTGCTCGTCCTCTTCTTCCTCTTCCTAGTGTCCCGTCAATCTTCGATTGACGGGTAAAGTTATAGCCCCCACCCCGCTTGCCGGGGTGGAGCGGGGTTCGTAACCAGCAACGAGAATTGTGCGGGTTTGGCCCCCACCCCGCTTGCCGGGGTGGAGCGAGGGTTCGGGCGCAACCCGCACTCCACCCCGACAAGCGGGGTGGGGGTGTTCCTGATGCGCTCGCTTCGTTCTGGTTACGAACCGCTGCACCACCCCGACAAGCGGGGTGGGGTACGGCAAGGGTTACCCGTCAATCGAAGATTGACGGGACACTAGTCCCATTTTCCGCACCCCTGTCGGCAATTCAAGGCCGCTTGCTTGGAAACGTTAGCCGAATGGTGGAGGACGTAGTTTGCGCGTGAGAATTCGGGCCGGCGTCGCGAAGCCCAGCTTTCCAAGGATGTGACGTTGGCGGGATGTCAGACGTGTGGCGTAGACCACGCGACCCACCGGGGAACGACGCACGATCAGTCCGTAAACACGAAATTGGCGCAGCAGGGACTCGGTCGTCATCCGCTGCTCTGTAACGGGATCGTCCGCGCTGACCTTCTGGCGGTAGAGACGTTCCAATAACTGGTACGCGGTCAAGGCAAGCTGCAGCAGGCAGAACAATGCTTCCACCCGCTGGGGCGACTTGAGAAAAACTGGACGCACTGCCAGGGGTGTCTTCCATTGATGGTGCAACAGTTCGAGATAATTTTGCTGCTTGAATTGTGTAAACAGGACATCGGCGCTGCGGCTGCATGGGGCCGTTGTGACCAGAGCGGAGTAACCATCGTAAACGGCATCTGCCTCAGCCGTGGCGGCGTCGAAGTGATAGACGGGTGGCAAGTAGTGCTGGAGCAGTTCGAATTGCTGCTGCATGGCTGGATGGCCGTTGCGGTTGCCATCGAGAAGGTGACTGAACACCGGCAGGGCACCGTGTTCGTCCACGACAGCCGTCACGCCGGCCTGAACGAGCTTGACATCACTGGCACCGTAGCCATAGGTGATGTGGGCTGGTGGGAAGTCGGCCGATGGCGTCTCTGGGGGCAGCGGCAAGTTGTTGGGACGTGGCTGCGACGAGTCGTAGGCGCCGTAGAAGAGCAGATGGGTGGGATCAAAGTGGAGGCAGTCCCGTGGCACGTTGGCAGTGCGCAGAACCTGCTCGGCGACACAAGCCAGGATGGAGTGACGTTCGGTGAAGAAGGCATCCAGGGCGCGGCCGAGGCGGTCGTCGTTGAGCTTGTCCGCAGGGATGTTCCAAAGGATATCGGCACCGGTTTTCTCGGCCCAGGCCGGGACGTTAACGAGGGCGGTGGGGCTGGAGAGCCGGGCGGCCAGGAGCAGGCTGAGGACCTGGCCGTGGGAAAATTCGAGCTGGGGGTCGGGAGGCAAATGACGATCAATGATGTCTGCGACCTGCATGCGCTCCAGGAGAGGATCGAGGAGGGCCAGCGGACCCAGGTTGACGACTTCTTCGGTGCGCACGGCTCCATGCCAGGTGAAGCACATGACCGCTTCTCCTTGAATACAAGAGGCAGGTAGAGGAACAGGCGTCTCAAGATGTGCGACCGAGGTGCCACTTCCATAATAGGGAGGCGGTCAAGGTCAGGGCGAAAGCGCAGAAACTTGATTGGCGCGGGAGCAGGCGCGTATAATACGCGGACGGCAGGTGAAGCAGCGGCTCGTCGGCCAATGCTTCATCCACCATCAGCAAGGGAGCACTGGAGGCAGGGGTGCGGAAAATGGGACTAGTCTTAATCTTAATCCTTCTCCTCATCTCTATTTCTTGGTGAGGCTTCTCGCTGGCGTTCTTGCTGGTGCCTTTACCCGTCAATCGGCCCACCGAGTATATCCCTGACCATTCTCGATCCATCGTCACCGAGAATGATAGCCCCGATGTCGGCTTCCGCTTAAGCATCAACCCATATCGAGGCTGCTCCCACGGATATCACTACTGCTACCAGGAACCGCTCTGCGGGGGGCGGTTTATCGCCCGTAATCCAGGCTGCCTGAAACGAGATGGACACATGTTCTCAGCCTCGCCCTGGGCGTTGAAAAGGTCCAGCCCGAACGCCGACGCGGGCAGCTTTGACAGGCGTCCATCTTGCCGTTCGGTCACGGGTGCATTCGCTTCCTGGCTGCCTTGGCTTCCTCTGTCAGCAAGGCTCCATCTGCTCCTTTGCTCAGGGTCTCCAGCAGTTCCTTCGCTTCCGGGCTGCCGATCTGCTCCAGCACCATCACCGCACGCTGGATACGCAACCTTTTCGCCGGTGCCGACAGCTTGTTCAAGAGGTCTTCCACACGCCGTTGTACCTCTGCCGAAGGTTGGCTAGCCAATGCTTTCCGCAAGGCAGATTCAGCCTGGTCGCCAAGTTGTTCCAGGTCATTGCTTGCCTTCTCACGCACTGCAAACTCGTCGCTGTCCAGATCAGCCAGTAACCGGGCAACACGTTGAGCGTTCGGGGCCGGTTGCAGTTGTTCGTGCAGGAAGGGCACAGCTTCCTTGCCGCCAAGTATCAAGGTCCCGACAGCTTTGTAGGCCTTGGCCGCATCGTCCTTGGCCAAGCCGTCCCACAGGCTTTGCAGTTCCTTGGCATCGAGTTTGGCTGTCAAGGGGCCGCCGCTATATACTTCCGGCAACTGCCAGATCAACACGGTTGTATTGTAGCCTTCGGCAGCTAGCGTTTTGCCATCCGGGGAAAACGCTGCCGAATAAACGAATCCCCCCTGCCGGTCACTGAGGGCCCGGAGCCGGAGTTCGAAGAAGAACGATGGTGGTTTCTGTTCCTTGAGTTCCCTAATTTGTTGGCCGGTGGCCACCTCCCACAGCCGGACATGGCCGGGCCACCGGACATCGAAGGACATAGTGGTTGTGACCAGTGTTTTCACCATCCGGCGAAATATCCCTGGTGTCCTATTCGCGTTGCAAAGCTGGGAATGTCAGCCATTCGGTGAGGGTCCAGACATGATCGGCCAGACCCGCGGCCATTGCTGGCGTCCGCTCCTGCCATCCTCCTTCGCTGTCACGCTGACGCAGGGTTCGCACCGGCCAGCAGAAGTTGTAAGCTGTACATCGTGAAATAGGTCACCGCCTGATGCACGTCCCAATCCTTGGAGAAGCAGTAGGTCTTCCGCACCTTTCGAGCATTGCGGTTCCGGTCAGTCCCGTTGTGCCGTTCCACGAACGCTGTGTTGATCGCTCGGCTTGCCTTCGACAATGCCAGCGCGGCCATTACGGCCACGAACGTCCCGAACACCACTCGATGGTCGATCTTCACAACCCGGCCTTTTTTCCGGGTCTTATGCACGGTGGCATACTTCAAGTCGGCCAGCGGCACCTGGTACGGCGCCTTGGGCCGTCCCGGTTTTCCAGTCCGCTCGGGGATGACCTCTTCCCCATACGCCTCCAGGATGGCCGTCTTGTAAGCAGCATATTCGTCCGTGGTGATGAGATTCGGAATCCGGCCTTCGGTACGCTTCTTGAAGTCTTGCACCACTTCCTGGGTATTCTCCGAGATGCGTTCTCCTGGCACAACACTCACGACCAAGCGGTGTTCGGGGTCGAAAGCCACATGGTCCCAGTTATCCCCCTGCCGGTCATCAGCGGGATCGGCAGGGTCGCAGTTCTTCTCTTTCTTGCCGACGAACGCCCATTTTTCGTCGAACTGCACCTCCCGCGTCTGAGGGGGAAAAAGCCACGAGTTCGTCGTGGAGGTTTTTGGCGTGCTCGCCGGCAAGTTTGCTGTAACGGACAACGGTATCCTTGTTCACTCCGACCAACCGACCGGTCTTGCGGACGCCACAGCCTTCGTCAATATGGGCCAAGATCGAGAGAATCTTCTCTTGGGGTAAGCATGCTCGGAAGAGCGGCGTGCCTTTCCGCTCGCAAAATCGGGCCTTGCATGTAGCACAGCGAAGCATGCGATGTTGTTTGTTGGCCCCGTAGCGATTGCAGACACTCAGGTTGCCGGCTCCACGTTTGCCATAGTCTGGACACTCCGGATCCAGGCAACAAAACCGTGACAGGTTGTCCATGCTTTGCCCTCCGTGGCATGTGCGTTGGTTACAAGGCGACCCAGTTTATACAAAACGACTGCCTTACCGTGCAATACGAGAAGGACACCAGGGAAATATCAAGGACTTGGTAAAATGGGAGTTCGCCCTGGAGTCGGCGAATCTCCTTGCCGCTGGCCACATCCCAGAACCGCACCGTCTTGTCCCAACTGGCCGATGCCAAGGTTTTGCCATCGGGTGAAAAGACCACGGAACTGACCGCATGTTGGTGTCCTTGAAATTGGCGGATTTCCTTACCGCTGGCCGCCTCCCACAGCCGCACCGTAGAGTCCTGACTGGCCGAAGCCGAGGCCAAGGTTTTGCCATCGGGTGAAAAGGCCACAGAATGGACCTGATATTTATGTCCCTGGAGCCGGGGGATATCCTTGCCGCTGGCCACATCCCACAGCCGCACCGTCTTGTCAAAACTAGCCGAGGCCAACATCTTGCCATCCGGGGAAAACACCACGGACGAAATCAAATCTTGATGGCCCTGGAGTTTCTTGATCTCCTTGCCCGTGCCTACATCCCACAACTGACCGTCTTGTCCCTGCTGCCTAAAGCAATGGTCTTGCCATCTGGAGAAAACGCCACGCAGGTGACCCCAGATTGGTCCCCCTGGAATTGGCGGATTTCCTTGCCGCTGGCAGCATCCCACAGATGCACCAACGCCGTTTTGACATCATTGGCTGTGGCCAGCTCGCACCCCCGCCATTTTGACATCATTGGCTGTGGCCAGCGTCTTACCATCCGGCGCGAAAGCGATCCGCGAAACCACAACTTCGTGAGCGACACGCACCGTGTCCAGGCGGGCGACGGCGCCTAGCGGCAAGGGGTCGCCGAAGCAATCAGTGCGAACCTGCTGTGCCGCTGGGGTAGATTGGGATACGCCCTGTGCGGGTTGATAACCGCCAATGCCGTCCACCGGCTCTGGTTCGGCTTCCTGGATCATCCCAGGGGTCTGGATCATTCCAGGGAAGACGGAAAATATAAAGCTAGGCGGGTTGTTCAAAAGGTGGGGAATACTTCTCACGATGATTGTTTTGCCATGCAGAGGTCCGAGATAATCGACGGGTTTTGTTTGATCCATCAAACACTCGACCTGGATCAGGAACTCACCCCCCGAACCCGGTTTTTCGCCCGAATAATACCGTGGTTGAACTTGCCGTCGATGCCGTCGAGCTTGCCTTTTACCTCGGCCATGAGCAGACCTATCCCATCTTCCTTTAGATCTGCCTGGCGAATCTGCGCTTCCTTGGTGATGAGCATGGAAAAGTTACGATCGGCGTTCTGGTGGATCAAGTTGCCGCGCACGATAACCGTTTTCCCTTCCAGGCTCTCGATCAGTTTGTCGAGGTCGGGCTGCTTGTCTTCGGTGCGGGCGAGCCGGACCAGCTTGTCAATCATCCGGGGATCCCCCGAGGGCTCCACCAGGATACAGTACCCCGCTACTCCCTCCTTACGGATGAGTTTGCCCTTGATCTGAGCCTTGACCAGCCCCATCTCATCGTCAGTCGCTGCCGGACCGGGCTTCGCAGCGGGCTTCTCATCAGTATCTGCGTTCCGTGCTGCCACCATCACAGGCTGGCTGCCAGACTGTTGGCCGGCCGGGACGGGCACATTCGGTTTCTCCTGCGCCACCGCTGGTCCAGCTTGTCCATCATGCCCGCTCCCTGCCGTCTGGCAGTAAACCAGACCCACGCCGGCACCGATAACATTAAGCGCCAGCACAACCGCCAAAGTGACTTTCAACTTTGTCAATAACATGGCTTTTATCACTCCTTCCGTCAACGCGACGACGTTGGCCGAGATGGCACCGGTCGCCAGCGCCTTGCCTGCCGCCATCAACGTGGCGGCTTGAACTGTGGAAACCACCAACGGCCCCGGCACACAAGCCGAGGCCGCATTCTGGCACAGGGCCGTTGCCAGCGCGCCGCCCGATACCACCAGCCCGTGGCGCGCTAGCCGTTTGCCCAGCATGGCCCGCCCCCTGACTAGCCGGCGCTCAGGGTACCTAGCGGGCAGCCTACCTGCTGCGCGGCTGCCGGGACGGTCATACCCTCCAGATCGCAGAGAACGATGGCAGCACGGTACTTGTCCGGCAGGGCTTGCAGTTCCTGATCCAGCAATTCTTGCAGGTCCCGGTCGTGGTTGGGGGATTTTCGCGTTTGCTCCGCTCCCGCTTCCCTTTCTTTCTTGTGCCGCAGGTCTCTCATGGTTCGCGCCTTCAGGGCCACATTGCGAGCCGTTCCATAGAGCCAGTTACCTACCAGGCCGCGCGGCCGAACGGAAGCTGCCCGTCGCACCAGAACCAGAAATGTGGCTTGAAAGCAATCGTCCACATCAGCCTCGTTGTGCAAAATACGCCGGCAGACACCCAGGACCATCGGTCCGTGTCGGCGGACCAGGGCTTCGAAGGCTTCTTCATCCCGCTGGCCAATGAAACGTTCCAGGAGATCGGCATCGGTGAGCGCATCTCCGTGCTGGATTCTGGACTGGTGCAGAAGCCGGACAAATGCCGCAAGAGCTTTAGTTACCATCGTAATCGCTCGTGGAACGGAAACGCCGTCTACCCTATATTGCCCCGAGAGTGGCATTTCGCTGCATGATTTTCTCCTGGTGTCCTATTCGCGTTGCAAAGCTGGGAATGTCAGCCATTCGGTGAGGGTCCAGACATGATCGGCCAGACCCGCGGCCATTGCTGGCGTCCGCTCCTGCCATCCTCCTTCGCTGTCACGCTGACGCAGGGTTCGCACCGGCCAGCAGAAGTTGTAGCTGTACATCGTGAAATAGGTCACCGCCTGATGCACGTCCCAATCCTTGGAGAAGCAGTAGGTCTTCCGCACCTTTCGAGCATTGCGGTTCCGGTCAGTCCCGTTGTGCCGTTCCACGAACGCTGTGTTGATCGCTCGGCTTGCCTTCGACAATGCCAGCGCGGCCATTACGGCCACGAACGTCCCGAACACCACTCGCTGGTCGATCTTCACAACCCGGCCTTTTTTCCGGGTCTTATGCACGGTGGCATACTTCAAGTCGGCCAGCGGCACCTGGTACGGCGCCTTGGGCCGTCCCGGTTTTCCAGTCCGCTCGGGGATGACCTCTTCCCCATACGCCTCCAGGATGGCCGTCTTGTAAGCAGCATATTCGTCCGTGGTGATGAGATTCGGAATCCGGCCTTCGGTACGCTTCTTGAAGTCTTGCACCACTTCCTGGGTATTCTCCGAGATGCGTTCTCCTGGCACAACACTCACGACCAAGCGGTGTTCGGGGTCGAAAGCCACATGGTCCCAGTTATCCCCCTGCCGGTCATCAGCGGGATCGGCAGGGTTGCAGTTCTTCTCTTTCTTGCCGACGAACGCCCATTTTTCGTCGAACTGCACCTCCCGCGTCTGAGGGGGAAAAAGCCACGAGTTCGTCGTGGAGGTTTTTGGCGTGCTCGCCGGCAAGTTTGCTGTAACGGACAACGGTATCCTTGTTCACTCCGACCAACCGACCGGTCTTGCGGACGCCACAGCCTTCGTCAATATGGGCCAAGATCGAGAGAATCTTCTCTTGGGGTAAGCATGCTCGGAAGAGCGGCGTGCCTTTCCGCTCGCAAAATCGGGCCTTGCATGTAGCACAGCGAAGCATGCGATGTTGTTTGTTGGCCCCGTAGCGATTGCAGACACTCAGGTTGCCGGCTCCACGTTTGCCATAGTCTGGACACTCCGGATCCAGGCAACAAAACCGTGACAGGTTGTCCATGCTTTGCCCTCCGTGGCATGTGCGTTGGTTACAAGGCGACCCAGTTTATACAAAACGACTGCCTTACCGTGCAATACGAGAAGGACACCAGGGATTTTCTCGCAGAAGGGGAAATTTGCCAAGGTGAGCGGCAGAGCTTGGAAGTGAGAGTAATAGCTCTCGCGAAACGGAGTTTCGGGAAGGCCGTTCCCAAACGGAGTTTGGGAACGAGGGGAAAAGGTACAGCGTTTGCAAGCTCTTCAGCCCGGCCAGCTCCTTCAGCCCTGCGTCCGTCACCTGGGTTCGGGAAAGGTTCAGCATTTGCAAGCTCTTCAGCCCGGCCAGTTCCTTCAGCCCCGCCTCCATAATCCTGGTGGTGGTGCAGGCGGGCCCGGGGCTTTGTTATGATGCACCCTGGCAGCGCCTTTCCCAGCTCCTTCAGCCCCGCGTCCGTTACCTGGGTGCCGCCAATGGCCAGCCATTGCAAGTTCTTCAACCCGGCCAGCTCCTTCAGCCCCGCGTCCGTTACCTGGGTGTCTTGAAGATCCAGCCTCTTTAAGCTCTTCAGCCCGGCCAGCTCCTTCAGCCCCGCGTCTGTCACGGAGGTGTAGAAAAGGCTCAGCTTTTGCAAACTCTTCAGCCCGGCCAACTCCTTCAGGCCCGCGTCCGTTACCCCGGTTTCGCGAAGGTCCAGCGTTTGCAAGTTCTTCAGCCCGGCCAGCTCCTTCAGCCCCGCGTCCGTCACCTGGGTGCTCATAAGGTTTAGCGTTTGCAAGCTCTTTAGGCCGGCCAGTTCCTTCAGCCCCGCGTCCGTCACCTTGGTCAAGCCAAGGTTCAGCGTTTGCAGGCCCTTCAGCCCGGCCAGCTCCTTTAGGCCCGCGTCCGTCACCTGGGTGCCCTGAAGGTCCAGCGTTTGCAAGCTCTTTAGGCCGGCCAGTTCCTTCAGCCCCGCGTCCGTCACCTGGGTGCCGAAAAGGTCTAGCGTTTGCAAGCTCTTCAATCCGGCCAGCTCTTTCAGCCCCTCGTCCGTCACCTGGGTGGCGTTAAGGTTCAGCGCTTGCAAGTTTTTCAGTCCTGCTAGTTCCTTCAGCCCTGCGTCCGTCACCTGGGTCTTGAAAAGGCCCAGCGTTTGCAAGCTCTTCAGCTCGGCCAGTTCCTTCAGGCCCACGTCCGTCACTTTGGTGGAGCCAAGGTCCAGGGCTTGCCAGTTCTTCAGGCTGGCCAGTTCCTTCAGCCCCGCGTCCGTCACTTTGGTTTCGGTAAGGTCCAGGGCTTGCAAGTTCTTCAGCCCGGCCAGTTCCTTCAGCCCCGCGTCTGTCACCTGGGTGAAGGAAAGGACCAGCGCTTGCAAGCTCTTCAGTCGGGCCAGTTCCTTCAGCCCCGCATCCGTCACCGGGGTGCCGACAAGCCGCAGCCCGAACGCCGATGTCGGGGCGGGCAGTTTCGCCAGGAGGTGGTCCAGGTCACTTCCAGGAGTCGCTGGAGTAGGCGGCAAGGGCGGCATCGGCCCCGGCCCCGGCACCCCCCGCAACGGCGCTTGTATTGATGGACCATAGAATTCAAAGGCTGGCAGGTCGCCGGGATTGCCTTCTTTCTCCGCAACAAACATAAGCATGTTGAGGGGGAAGTTAACCGGAGATAGCCGCATCCAGCCGACTGTGGCTCCGGCCTCCTTCCAGGCCTTGACGATGTCCTCCGGCAGGGGTTGGGGCGCGTCCGCTTTGGCAGGCGGCGCGCCGGCGGCTTTGGGGTCAGCTCCACCATCCTTCTTCTCGTCGTCCTTGCCATCCGGCTTTGGTGTGGGCTGCTGCTGCGCAAGAAGCGGTGGCTCCGTTTTCTGGGCTGTAGGTAGGACGGATTGGCAATCCGTCCTACGCTCCGGTTCTCCCTGACCCGTTTGCCCGCTCCCCGCTGTCTGGCAGTAAACCAGACCAACGCCGGCACCGATAAGATTTAGCGCCAGCATCACCGCAATGGCGACCTTGAGCTTTGTCATCAACATGGCTTTCAACACTCCTGAAAACGGGTCTGACACCGCCCCCTGACCCCGGCCCCGAACAAAAAATATGCGTGACGATTCTCACTTGGGATTCTTCTCGTGTCGCAGCTCGTTGCAATTAACCCACAGCCATGGGTTGTCGTCCTTTCGGTCTCGAAGTTGGCTCTTCGTGTCAGCAGACGGAGTTAACCGCAAAAGGTAGACCTTGCCTCCTTTCAAATTCTCCAAATCGCCGGTCATTGCACGCACCATAATATGCTTCACGTTTACGGGTAGTGAGCCTTTTACGACCTCCACGACTTCAAACGCGTCAATGATAGGCATCCCCAGGGCGTTCCCCATGCGAATACACGGCCCCATCGTCCGGTAATGCTTCGCCTTGATGATGATGGCGGCGTTTTCGATCAAAGGCCGCGAGCCGTCAAGTGGCGTGCCAGGGCCACCGGGGCCGCGTGTTCGGAGGTCCTTGATCTTATCTTTCTGAGCGGGAGTGAGGATCTTCTCCAACCGTTGCTTCACTTCCGCTTCCAGCTTGGCAATCTCGTCGGCCTGGTCCTTGGTCAGTTCGATTCCATCCCGGACAGACGGGGGCAGCACTCTGCCCAGCTCAAATGGTGGTGGAGGTGGCGGCGGGCCGTCTCTCCTGTCGGGAGGCGCCGGCGGCTGGGCCATCGCTGCCGCCACGCTCAGGAGCAGAATCATGCAGGCGAAGATTGGTGACCAGTGCTTGTTCATGCGAGTTCTCCTTGTGCAACACCCAGGTACATTGGGCCACATAAGTAAAGGGGCGGGCCGAACCTGCGGCCTATGGTTACTTCTTCTCATCCTTCTGCGCCGAAATCAACCAGCAGCGGCACACAATTGCTGATGACAACCGGTTCTCCGCGCCTGTCCGGACCTGCGTAGGAGCAAACCTCGATCAAAATCAACAGGAGACCGGTAGGAATCTGGGAACCTTCGTTCGCTGACGCAAAATGAAATTCAAATTCAATTGGTTTGCCATCTGCCGGGAGCGATTGCTGAAGTATATGGCAGTAGATCGTATACTGAAATTTCTCCGTGTACGCCTTGGCACGCACGGCGTAGTTTCCCGGTCCCTCCTCCAAGACCTTGAAAGGAAGCAGCCCTTTGATGTTCCCCGCCTTGTCAATTCGCACAGGGCGGTCCACCAGCGGAGCCTCCAGCCTGACCCTGGAACGTGGACTTGTCACGGTTTCCTGTACAGGCACCTTCAGGAAACCGACTTTCCTATCACCCAGGCCGAGGGCCTCAGCTTGCTCGGCGGACAAGTCCACCGCAAAAAGCTCTCCCCTCCAGGACGCCAGGATCGTCGGGCGTCCCGACTTAAGAAGCCTGCCGCCAATCTGCATTTGGAACTCCACGTCCTTGCCACAGTCGGCGAGTTTGGCAGCCTGGTCACTGACAAACGGGCTTTCAGGACCAGAGGAAGCATTTTCCTTGAGCCACTCAATTACCCGGTCATGGCGGACCTTGGCGCTGTCCTGCACGATTTCAATCTTTGCACCCGGTGGAGGCTTGATCTCGGTGACCTTGTCGCCGTCTTTGATCCGAATGATGAGCTGTGGCAGTGCCAGCAGCCCGCCAACGAGTAGCACAGCCACAAAGGCACCGGCCAGCCAGAGGCGCCACCGAGCGCGGAGCGTAGAGTGCAGAGGGCGTTTGACGCTGCGCGCTCCGCGCTCCGCGGCCCGCGCCCCGCGTTCGATATCTCCAATTGCCTGCACAACCACCCTGGCCGATGCCGGGCGCCGCGCCGGGTCCCTGGCCAGCATTTGCATGATGAGTTTTGACAAGGCGACCGGCACATCCGCATTGATTGCACGCGGCGGCCTGGGATGGTCCATCATCCGGGACAGCAGCGTGGACATGGTGTCGTCACCCTTGAATGGCAGAACACCCGTGCAAGCGAGATAGAGCACGCAGCCAAGACTGAACAGGTCAGAGCGCTGATCGACCACACCGCCTTTCGCCTGCTCCGGAGCCATGAACGCCGGGGTACCGATGATGAATCCGTGTTTCGTGAGACGCACGTCGTCGCCAACTGCTTGAGCCAGACCGAAGTCGAGGATCTTCACTCGATAAGGTGGCACAAGCTGACAGCTTGTGCTACCATTGCCCCTCTCCAGCCAGATGTTCTCCGGTTTGATGTCGCGGTGGATAAGCCCGCGCTCGTGGGCGGCAGCCAGGCCCTCGGCTACTTCCCGGCCGATGCCCAGCACGTCGGTCACCGGCAGCCGGCCTTCGCGGCTCAGCCGATCTGCCAGCGCTTCGCCTTCAAGGAGTTCCATGACCAAGAACGCAACGCCACGGTCTTCGCCGACCTGGTGGATGGTGACGATGTGATCGTGCTTGATGGCGGCTGTCTTCTCAGCTTCGCCCAGGAAACGTTGCCGGGCCAGCGGGTCAGTCGCCAATACTGGTTTCATCACCTTCAGAGCGACCCAACGCTTGAGCTGCACGTCCTCGGCCAGGAAAACGATGCCCATGCCGCCGGCCCTGAACACTCTGAGAATGCGATATGGGCCGAGCCGGCCGAGTTCGCCGGCCTCCTGAGGAGGCGACAGGAAATCCCACGATTCTACTGTCTGCTGTTCCACTCCAAACTTGCTGGAAATCGTGGCGGTGTCCGCTTCGGACCCGATAGTAGCCATATCGGCGCACCGGTTCAACACCTGTTGAACAACGTTGCGAACGAATTCCGGCTCGACCAGTTCCGCCGGCCAGTCTTTCGCCGCCCGAATCACGGCGGCCAGACTATTCTCAGGCAACTGCCGCAGCGACTGGGAACACTTATCGCACCGTTCCATGTGGGCCTGGGCCTCATCCATTTCGGCGGCAGTAAGCTCGCCTTCAACGAACCGCCGCAATGTCGCGCGATCAATGCAAGTGTTTATCGGCATGGCACTTTCTCAAGAAAGAACCGCAGTCATCCATGAAAACGACCTCTTCCCCTCTACTAAGACGTACACACCTTCGAGCCGAAACCTTTCACGAAAATCAGGTCATTCGTCGATTAGGGCACCGAGTTGACCCGGAACCGGATACCCAGGAGACCACCTTGTGGTGTGGCCTCAACGGTTCGGGTTTGTCCGGTCTTCCCATCAACAACCTGCAAGGTGATCCTACCTGGTGCTGCTAGAGCACTGTAGTATTGCCGTTCAGATTTAATTTGGACGTCGTTGACGTGGGTAATTACGTCGCCTGCTTCCAGCGTCGATGTCTTCCGGTCGTTCACGTTGATCACGCGCGTCGCCGGTGAGCCCGGTTGCACCTGGAGGATCATCGCTCCTGCCGTGACTGGGCCTGCCCCTGCCCCTCCGGGGCCTGGAGGTGGACTATTTCGCACAATGTCATTTTCCTTATCCGGAAGCGGAACGGGCATTGTCAGCCCCTGAGGATCTCCCCTACCGACGGGATCACCGGCGTGGTCAGGTTCGCACACGCGGCCCAGGAACAATATGCTGCCCGTGGCGTCGTGCTGGATCACGAACAGGAACGGATGGTCGGCCCGGAAGATGGGAAGATTCGGCTCGCGTTCCTCGGGCAACATGAATCGCCCTCCCTCGACCACGGCAACATCCGTGCCCGTTTCGTTCACTTCCACGAACGACTTGTGGATCACGGCATCGATCTTCAGCTTATCCAAGCTCGTGTCGGCCAGGGCGGAAAAGTCTGCCTGATCGCTGAACGCCGTGCGCATGCCCATGGCGACGAGTTCGTCCTTCAACTCAAATTCCTCGGTCATCTTGAACTTCGGCATTGAGACGAGCACTTGTCTCCACTTTGTGTTACCGGGGAGTCGGCGGGGCGGCAGGGTCTCGCGCAGCCACTTCGCCGATAGCTTTTTTTCGATCGCGGCCAGTCCATCCATCTCTTTCGGGAGGATCACCACCATCGAAAATGCGTCGCCGTTGTACGGCAGCCGCACAAGCTGAAAGTCATCGGTTACTTGGCACCCGACACGCATATTCTGCGACATCATCGGCACCTTGAAGGGGGGCTTGCCGGGGATGGTAAAGTCGTTCGACCGAGTGGCACCCGTGGAGAAGGGCAAGAGCCAATCCGACTTGAAGCAGCTGGCATTGGTCAGCACCATACGTGTCAACGGTTTGATGGTGTCGGGTTGCACCAGGTCCTTGATCTTGTCGTTGGTTTGCTGTTGGACCCAGCGATTGATCGTCTTGCGGCTGCCGTCGGGGTCTTTCTTGAAATCGACCAGTTGCAAGCTGGACTGATAATCGGTCTGCGCGATGCGCAGGAACTCAGGCCGAATCGTCAGCCCATTTTGGGCCCACAGCTGGTTTACGGTAGTAAGCTTGAAGGGTGTCCCTGTAACCGGCCCCGGCCCCATCCCTGTCCCTGTAGCCGGACCCGGCCCCATCCCTGGCCGATCCTTGCCTTGCAGCTGACGAATCACCTTGCCGAGGGCCGAGTGCAGACGCACGCCTTCCAGGGTGAAGTGCAGTGTCTTGGCCATTTCGTCGGCGGATTGTCCCTTGGCCCCGGCGCAGGTCATGGCCAGGGCGTTCGAGACGCTATTGGGCGAAAAGAACTTGTTACCGGGCTTCTGGGCCAGGCGGGCGTACAGGTCGAAGGCGAACTGGTTGTTGGCATCGACGACGTTGATGGCATCGTCCGGATTGAAAGGCTGCATGTTGATTCCAGGATTGGGCGGTGGCTGCGTGATCACACCGGGATAGGACGGTGGCTGCGTGATCCCGATGATGATCCCACCGGGATTGGGCGGTGGCTGCGCGATCCCACCGGGATAGGTCTGTGGGGGCGCGATCCCACCGGGATAGGTCTGTGGGGGCGCGATCCCACCGGGATAGATCTGTGGGTTTTGTATGAGGGGGTGGACTTGGCCGGCCGGTACCGTCTCGCCGCGCTTCTTGTCCGGCACCAGCTCGACGGTCAGCTTGCCTTCCTTGATTGAAACGTCGTAGGTTGTCACCAGCGCTTGCTCGCCATTGGCCGGTCCTTGCTGTGACGGCGGAACGACCCCATCCCAAAGAACACCTTCGGTAGCATGGGTCAGCCATTTGAGCGAAGGATCGTTCTTGGCCCGCTTGTCGAACTCTTTTCGGTCCAGCGCAAGCAGCTTCATATCAGTGATGATATCGACATAACCCGCCAGGGCGCCGCTGATAACGCCCTGGATATTGAGGTTGAACGGATTGGCGCTACGGACTTCGATCAGCTTGGTATGCCCAACGCTGCCCGATAATCCCGGAAGTCCCTGACACGTCAAGCAACGCAGGTAGAACACATAATTGGGTTGCTTCTCGATCCCCTGGAAGGAGACCCGTGGATCGATGACGTTGACGTTGGGGGGCCACGGATTCATCGTAACTGGAGCGTCCGCCAGCACTGTAGAAACCAACAGCAAGCTGCCGGCAACGGCAAATAGGAAGATTCGGCCCATGTTTTGTTCTCCTTCTGTTTACGAGCAATTGGGAATGAACACCATCACCAAGTTCCTGCCAGAATTCTCGCTCCGCCTGCCCGGTACTTCGAGGTATTACACGCTCTCAGCACAGCACGCACCCTTCCGTCGCGTCAACCACAGGCCCAACCCCGCGAGGCAGGTGCTGATGCCGATGCCGGCTGCCAAGGTCGACAGGAGGCCGGCCGGTGCCGTCATACTGCGGTTCGCGTCTGGCACCAGCTCGACGGTCAGCTTGCCTTCCTTGAGCGAAACGTCATAGGTTGTCACCGGTGCTTCCTTGCCATGGTCCGGAGCCTTGGATGGAGGCGGAAAGACCACCGCCCCAAGAACGCCTTCGGTCTCATCGGTCAGCCATTTGAGTGAGGGATCTTTCTTGGCACGCTTGTCAAAGTCGTTTCGGTCCAGCGCAAGCAGCTTGCTATACGCGACCCCGCGTTCAACCTTGAGGGTGAAGGGATTGGAGTCTTTGACTTTGATCGGGGTATGCCGAACGGTGCCTTCCGGACCTTCTGGACCTGCCAGAAACGTCCAGTAACACAAGTAGAAGACATAATTGGGGTGTTTCTCGATCCCCTGGAAAGAGACCTGTGGATCGACGTAGTTGATCTTTTTAGGCGGCCCTGGAATGTCCGCCAGCGCAATAGAAGCGAACAGCAAACTGCCGGCAACGGCAACTACGAATGTGCGGCCCATGCTTTGTTCTCCTGATAACAATTCCCCCCTACTATAATACATACACACCTTGGGGCCGAAACCTTTCACGAAAATCCGATCATTCGTCGATTAACCCGGTTAGTTCTTTTCGCAACCGGCCCAGCACCCGGCACTTGGCGACGAAGACCGCATTCTCGGTCATGCCAAGCTCAGCCGCTACCTCCGCCGCCGGGCGGTCTTCGACGACAAGCTCCCAGCACGCCTTCCAGGTGGTCGGCTGGAACTCCGCCTGCATGAGTTCGAGAGCCAGCCGTGCCAGGAATTGGTTGTGATCCTGTTCCCACACCTCTTCGAGTTGCGCCGCCGCCCGCGCATCTTCCAGGCTGGACAGGTCTGCGTCCTCGTCGGCGTGGCCCGACAGTTTCCGCCGGAAGTTGATGACCTTGTTGTGGCAGACCTGCGTGCAAGTAGCCGCGGAAGTGCTTGTGCTGGCTGTCGTACTCGAAGTTTGGCAAAGTGCGCACCAGCCCCACGAAGATGTCCTGGACGAGGTCGGGCACATCCTGCATAGGGACCTTGAAATGTTTGATCAGCACACGGATCAGGAACGGTGTGTAGAGCTTGACAAAGCGGTCCCATGCCTCGCCGGAGTTGGGTTTGCAGCTGCGCCAGCAGGTTAACCGACGTCGTGTACATGACATAACACGAACGTGAAAATTTGCGGAACTTGCCAAGAACAGCCCGAACTTGACCTGCGAGATGGCCGTTTGAACCATGACCGAATTTTTCGTGAAAGGTTTCGGGCCTAAGGTGGGTATATATTAGTAGGGGAAGGAAAAGTGGTTTCAGAGATGACCGTGGATCTTTTGTGAGCAAGTGCCATGCTGGTGTACACTTGCAATGGCGGTCCATACATTGTGCCAGGCAGGGCCTTCCCTATAGCGGCGGGTATTCGCCCGATCTCAATGGCCGCAGCTAAGACTCTTGGTGTCTTCGCAAAATACAATATCGAAAGCGGATGCGTCTGTTAACCAGGGAAGGCCAGGGCGGTCAGCGTCCGACTGCTGCTGAGTACATCGATTTTAACTGTGCAAGTTCCGCGTTTGGGCGCGTTCTCAACATGTGGGAGTTACCTGAAAGACCATCCTTAAAAGGAAGGACAGGGTTGATACCTGTCCTGAGCATGGTTTGGAAATGAATATTCTCAAGCGATTGCGTTTAGGTGGCTTGGTGGTGGGCGTTGCCCTCAGTGGAGTGCTGCTCACTGCCTTGCCCTGCCGGGCTGCTCTTTTCAACATCACCAAAACCACCCTCAACATCACCACCATTGGACCGGTGCGACCAACCCGTATATGCAGAACCCGTATATGCAGAACCAGCTTATGCAGAACCCGTATATGCAGAACCAGCTTATGCAGAATCCGTATATGCAGAACCAGCTTACGCAGAACCCGTATATGCAGAATCCGTATATGCAGAACCAGTATATGCAGAATCCGTATATGCAGAACCAGTATATGCAGAATCCGTATATGCAGAACCCGCTTACGCAGAACCTGTATATGCAGAATCCGTATATGCAGAACCCGCTTACGCAGAACCTGTATATGCAGAATCCGCTTACGCAGAACCTGTATATGCAGAATCCGTATATGCAGAACCCGCTTACGCAGAACCTGTATATGCAGAATCCGTATATGCAGAACCCTTATGTGGCAAACCCGCTTACGCAGAATCCGTATATGCAGAACCCGTATGTGGCAAACCCGTATGTGGCAAACCTGTATGCGACGAACCCGTATGCGACGAACCCGAACGGCATTTCCGATTTGCAGAAAATCTCCCCCTACTCCCCCTACGGGCCTGGCAGTTGGACTGGCCCCGGTCCGAATCCATCGATTAACCCGGGTTTACCGCATTAGCCGCGGCTGACCGTTGTCGAACGGGAGTGCGTTTGCTCGGCCGAGGAACAATAGCAAAACCTGGAACCGAACTCACCCGCACCCAGTCGACTTCGGCTCCGGCTTCCTTCCAGGCTGTGACGATGTTCTTCGGCAGTGGTTGGAACGGGTCCGTTTTGACAGGCGGCGCGCCGGCGGCGGCTTTGGGGTCAGCTCCACCATCCTTCTTCTCGTCGTCCTTGCCATCCACCTTTGCTGGGGGCTGCTGTTTCTGGGCTGTAACCGGTTGTCCCTTGCCCGGTTGCCCCTTCCCCGCCGTCTGGCAGTAAACCAGACCCACCCCGGCACCGATAAGGTTTAGCGCCATCACCACCGCAAGGGCGACCTTGATCTTTGTCATCAACATGGCTTTCAGCACTCCTTCCGTCAACGCGACGACCTTGGCCGAGATGGCACCGGTCGCCAGCGCCTTGCCTGCCGCCATCAACGTGGCGGCTTGAACTGTGGAAACCACCAACGGCCCCGGCACACAAGCCGATGCCGCATTCTGGCACAGGGCCGTTGCCAGCACAGCGCCCGATACCGCCAGGCCGTGGCGCGCTAGCCGTTTGCCCAGCATGGCGCGCCCTCGGACAAGCCGGGCGCTCAGCGTCCCTTGCGGGCAGCCCGCCTGCTTCGCGGCTGCCGCCATCGTCAAACCCTCAAGATCGCAGAGAATGATGGCTATGCGGTACTTGTCCGGCAGTGCTGCCAGTTCCTGGTCGAGCAATTCTTGGAGGTCCAGGTCGTGCTCTCCGGTCTTTCGTGTCCTCTCTGCTCCCGCTTCCTTTTCTCTCATGTGCCGTAGGTCTCTCATGGTTCGCGCCTTCAGTGCTGCACGGCGGGCTACTTCATGCAACCAGCTGCCCACCAACCCACGTCGGCGCAGAGAGGCCGCCCTGCGCACCAGCACAAGGAAGACAGCCTGGAAGCAATCTTCCGCATCAGCCTCGTTGTGGAGAATGCGCCGGCAAACGCCCAGAACCATAGGCCCGTGCCGCCGAACCAGTGTCTCGAAGGCATCGTTGTCTCGCCGGCTGATGAAAAGCCCCAGCAATTCTCCATCGCCGGTCGTGTCGCCGTGATGGAGCCTGGACTGCCGCAGAAGATGCACTAATGTAGCCAGCGCTTTGGTCTTCATGGGATCATCCGGAGAGCGAAAGTTCTATCTATAATACTGCCCCGCGAAGGTCATTTTGCTGCATGATTTTCTCGCGGGAGGGAAAATTTCCCAAGGCGAGCGGTAGGAAATGGGTTTCCCACCGCAGAGGGCGCCGAGGAACACAGAGGCGATACGGTTCAACGGCCAATATAAAGACGATTGAGGATGGGCGAAAGATTGGCGGAAAATGGAGATATACCGCCCACGGGCAGGTTTGTCCCTCATACAAACTTCCGAATTCTTCGGAGACTTCGGAAGTTTGGTCAAACCTGCCCGCGGGCGGTATAGACGAGACGGATCGTCAATTGTCCCATAGCCGGAGGTCGTCCAGGCCGACAGTTCGCCTGTCACCGTCGTCGAACTGGATGTCAAACTGACCGTTCGCGATTTTGGTGACTGTACCGGGATAGAACCGGCGGTCGGTCCAGAGTCCGAGGACCCGGCTGCCGACCTTCACGGTATTCTTCTGGGGCGCAGTGTCCACCACAATAAGAGCAACGGGCAGGTCTGCTTCATCGCCGTCATCGAACACGACGTGCAGGCCGATGGCGCAGACCTTGCTGGCCTTGCCGGGATACCAGGCGTTGGGCCGCCATTGCGCCCGAACTTTGTCGCCAACCATACCAACATGGGGCCGGCAACGCAGCCAAAGCCGGCGTTCTTCACTACTACTCACTCGCCCCTCATTTGGTCCACGTAAAGCCTAACCCTCCTTTCTTCATACCGCGGACGGGCGCCTTGTCGGCTTCGGGCTTTGGATTCGGCGCACCGCTTCAGGGACGCGCCTTCGGGCCGCCGCGGATGTCGTCCTCATTACCGCGGACGGGCGCCTTGTCGGCTTCGGGCTTTGGATTGGCACCGTGTACATCCCGAATTATGAACTTGAAGGCTCCCTGTGGAAAAGGACCCCAGCCGCCGGTCCGCACGCCATTCTGCATCGAACCGGCGTAGGCGGGCAGCGAGGGAACAATCTCCACTTTCACCACGCCTGTCTGGCCTTGCTGGAGAACGCCGGCATGGACCGCTGCCGTTGCCAGCGTCGAATCGAGAGTGTAAGTACCTGTTCCCCACACCGAGCCGCCAACCTGGCCGGTCACGGTGAAGGCGAGCTTCTTGCCGAATTGGTTTTGATAGGCCATCAGGGAACCGGGATCGGGCAGCGCAACAAGTGTGTCCGCTTCAGGCTCCACGAAAGCCAGGGAACGCAATGTGCGCATGTCGGCCAGCTTCAATTGCACGGGACCGAGAGCAGAGAAGTCGGTCTTGAAGGTGACATTTTCGATCTGGCCCTTGATCTTCATGTCTTTGGTGTGGATCACGTCGTCTTTCCGGACCTCCAGGACCTCCGCCGATGCGCTGGCCTCGATCTTGGAGACGAGTTCCTCCGCGTGCCGCTTCACTTCCGTGATCGTCGCTCTTCAGCGCTTCCTTGAGAGACGCATAGGCCGGCACGCCGATCTTGAGCAGTTCCTTGCTGGCCTGTTCACGCTCGCTGAAAACGTCGCTGCCAAGTTTGGCAACAGCCGCTTTGATCCTCTTGGCGACATCGTCGGAGATGCGTGTGGCAAATTCGATCCTGGACACGTCGGCGACCGGGATCGCCAGTTTGCCGAACTCCGTGGCGACGTTAAACTTGTCCTCACGCAGAGTTAATTTCAGAACACTGCCGTCGGCAAGGCGAACCTCAACCGCGCAGGGTTCAACATTTACCTTGGGCCGCGCCGGAGGAGTCGTTTCGGCGGCTTTCGGCTCATCGGCCAGGAGCGGACCGGCCAGGAAAAAGATCACGAGCAAGCTCCCCCCAAGAATCGGGCAGCATCGACGGACGACACGGGCAGAAGAAGCGTAAGAGATCATAAAGCACCTTTCTTTGAAAAATGATACTGTTGTGGCACGGTCAGGAGACCGTGCCACAACGGGGAATCGACTCCCGGCTAGTGATTGATAATGCACTCCGGCAGCGCCTTTCGCAGTTCCTTCAGCCCCGCGTCCGTCACGTAGGTGGGGAGAAGGTTCAGGGATTGCAGGCTCTTCAGCCCGGCCAGCTCCTTCAGCCCTGTGTCCGTTACCTGGTGTTGTAGAGGTCCAGCGTTTGCAAGCTTTTCAGCCCAGCCAGTTCCTTCAGCCCCACGTCCGTCACCTTGGTCCGGCCAAGGGACAGCGATTGCAAGTTCTTCAGCCCGGCCAGCTCCTTCAGCCCCGCGTCCGTCACCTGGGTCCCGGTGAAGGCTCAGCGCTTGCAAGCTCTTCAGCCCGGCCAACTCCTTCAGCCCCGCGTCCGTGACCCGGTGTTTCGGCAAGGTCCAGCACTTGCAAGCTCTTCAGCCCGGCCAGCTCCTTCAGCCCCGCGTCCGTCACCTGGGTTCGGCAAGGTATAGCATTTGCAAGCTCTTCAGCCCGGCCAGCTCCTTCAGCCCTGCGTCCGTCACCTGGGTGCCGGCAAGGTACAGCAATTGCAAGCTCTTCAGGCCGGCCAGTTCCTTCAGCCCCGCGTCCGTCACCTGGGTGTTCGGCAAGGTCCAGCGATTGCAAGCTCTTCAGCCCGGCCAGCTCCTTCAGCCCCGCGTCCGTCACCTGGTGTGGAAAGGTTCAGCGTTTGCAAGCTTTTCAGCCCGGCCAGCTCCTTCAGCCCCGCGTCCGTCACCTTGGTGCAGTCAAGGTCCAGCGATTGCAAGCTCTTCAGCCCGGCCAGTTCCTTCAGCCCCGCGTCCGTCACCTGGGTTTGGCTAAGGTCCAGCGTTTGCAAGCTCTTCAGCCCGGCCAGTTCCTTCAGTCCCGCGTCCGTCACCTGGGTGTTGCCAAGGTTCAGCGTTTGCAAGCTCTTCAGCCCGGCCAGCTCCTTCAGCCCCGCGTCCGTCACCTTGGTGCCCGAAGGTTCAGCGTTTGCAAGCTCTTCAGTCCGGCCAGTTCCTTCAGCCCCGCGTCCGTCACCCGGGTGCCGTAAAGGTCCAGCGTTTGCAAGCTCTTCAGCCCGGCCAGCTCCTTCAGCCCCGCGTCCGTCACCCCGGTGAGCATAAGGTCTAGCGTTTGCAAGCTCTTCAGCCCGGCCAGCTCCTTCAGCCCTGCGTCCGTCACCTGGGTGCGGTGAAGGTTCAGCGATTGCAAGCTCTTCAGCCCGGCCAGTTCCTTCATCCCCGCGTCCGTCACCTGGGTTTCGGCAAGGTCCAGCGTTTGCAAGCTCTTCAGCCCGGCCAGCTCCTTCAGCCCCGCGTCCGTCACTTGGCTGTTATGAAGATCCAGCCCGAACGCCTGCTGCCGGGGCTGGGCAGCTTCGCCAGGCGTCCCGCTTGCCAAACAGCGAAGCGAAACGCCGGCAGGTCGCCGGGCTTGCCTTCTTTCTCCCGAACAAACCATGGTAGCCAGCCGGGTCTACCAGCAGCCAGCCGACTTCGGCCCCGGCCTCCTTCCAGGCTGTGACGATGTTCTCCGGCAGGGGTTTGGGTGCATCCGTATTGCAGGAGGCGCCTGCAACGCTCCGCTCCGAGGACTCCGCGTCGCGGCTAACCAGTTTGGGTGCATCCGCTTTGGCAGGAGGCGCCGGCGGCGGCTTTGGGTCTGGTGCACCTTCCTTCTTCTCATCCTCTTTGCCATCCGCCTTTTTCGGGAATACTTTGTGCCCGACCGTCTTCCCTGTCTTCATGTCCACGATTTCGACGTAGCGGCCATCCAGTTTACTTCTTCACCGTAGACGGCAAGAACCTCGTCGTTTACCCGTTCAAGCCTGACCTTATTACTAAGGGGTCATCGTGGTCACCGGTCGGGACTGTAGTTCAAACCTTTCAGTCGAGTCTGCCACAGCCGCTTTCGGCCTTTGAGATCGAAGGCCACGACCTGACAGCCTGGCCCCATCGGACTACGTGGTACACGACGCAATTTGAATCGATGAGAAATACTGAAGGCATTAGGTACATCCCAGGCGTAAACCTCGTTATCATTGGCCAGAACATACATCGTACAGCGGTTGAAGAACTTCTCGGGCGGTTTCCAGCGCATTTCCTGGGCCATTTTCTGATAATCGATCTTTCCAGCTTTCTCCTCTTTTGACTCCTTCTTTGGCTCAGACTGCCGGCGCGGGAATTCTTTGTGTCCGACTGTCTTCCCTGTCTTCATGTCCACGATTTCGACGTAGCGGCCAGGGATGATGGCACGTTCTCCTCACCGTAGACGGCTAGAACCTCATCGTTTACTTGTTCAAGCCTGACCACGTTGGAATACTCAGAATGAATCCCCACCTCCGCGCCCTCCAGGCTTGTCCGCCACAGTTGCTTTTGGCCTTTAAGAGCGTGTCTAAAAAGCCAGCTGTACGCAGCTGCCAGGGAAAAATAGGTTGTCTGCATGAGCAAGACACCTTATCCCAGCGACCTCACCGACCTCCAGTATGACAACATTGAGCACATGCTCCCACAGCCCAAAACGGGAGGCCGACCTCGTAAATACGATAACCGGGCACTCCTCAACGCCATACTATATGCGTCATGGTCCGGTTGCCAGTGGCGTATGCTGCCCCACGACTTCCCACCTTGGAAATCCGTCTATGGCTATTACAGCCGCTGGCAGAAAGCTGGGGTCTGGAGCGGCATACATGACAGCCTTCGGCAGACTGTCCGTGAACTCGAAGGGCACGACGCCCAACCCAGTGCCGCCATCCTGGACAGCCAAACGGTCAAGACCACCGAGCAAGGAGGGCCACATGGCTATGATGCCGGAAAAAAAGCCAACGGCCGCAAGCGGCATGTGCTGGTGGATACGCTGGGGCTGCTGCTGGCGGTCGTCGTGTTGCCCGCCAACATTCAGGATCGCGACGGAGCCAAGGTGCTGCTGGCCAAGGTCCGTAACTGGTTTCCACGCTTGCGACTGATCTGGGCAGACGGCGCCTATGCCGGGGAGTTGGTGAGCTGGGTCATGCAAAAATGCGGGTGGATTTTGCAGACCGTGCTGCGTCCCGTGGGGATCAAAGGATTCGTGCTCCTGCCGCGCCGCTGGGTGGTGGAGCGAACGTTCGGCTGGTTGAACCGGTGCCGCCGCTTGAGCAAAGATTATGAACGCCATCCACACACTACTGAGACTTGGATCCATATTGCAATGATCCGTCTTATGTCTAGGAGATTGTTACCAAAACCGGCTTTTTAGACACGCTCTAAGGTCGTAGGCTACGACTTCACAGCCTGGGCCCCAACGATGGAAGATTGCGTGGTACACCACGCAGTTCGAATTGACAAAGAACGTCGAGGGCGCTGGCAATGGCCACTCGTAGACCTTCTTGCCATCGGCCATAACACACATCTTCCACGGGTTGTTGTCCGTTTCCGGAGGTTTCCAACGAGCTTCCTGGGCCATTTTCTGATAGTCGATCGGCTGCCCGACCTTGGCTTCGTCTTTCGCCTCTTCCTTCGGTGCAGGCTGTTGGCCCTTGGGAACAGGCTTATCTGCCTTCTCCTGTGCCGCTGGTGGCCCCCCACCCTTGTCTTGCCCCGTCCCCGCTGTCTGGCAGTAGACCAGACCCACGCCGGCACCGATAAGGTGTACCGTCATCACCACAGCGAGGACGACCTTGATCTTTGTCATTAACATGGTTTTCAACACTCCTTCCGTCAAGGCGACGACCTTGGCCGAGATGGCACCGGCCGCCAGCGCCTTGCCTGCCGCCATCAACGTGGCGGCTTGAACTGTGGAAACCACCAACGGCCCCGGCACACAAGCCGATGCCGCATTCTGGCAAAGAGCTGTTGCCAGCACAGCGCCCGATACCGCCAGGCCGTGGCGCGCTAGCCGTTTGCCCAGCATGGCCCGGCCTCTGACGAGCCGCGCGTTCAGGGTCCCTTGCGGGCAGCCTACCTGCTTCGCGGCTGCCGCGACGGTCATACCTTCCAGATCGCAGAGAACGATGGCAGTGCGGTATTTGTCCGGCAGCCGTTCCAGTTCCTGGTCGAGCAATTCTTGCAGGTCCCGGTCCTGGTCAGCGGCCATTCGCACTTTCTCGGCTGCCGCTTCTCTTTCTTTCCTGTGCCGGAGGTTCTTCATGGCTCGCGCCTTCAGGGCCGCCTTGCGGGCCGCTCCATAGAGCCAGTTGCTCACCAAACCGCGCCGCGCAGAGCCGCCGCCTTGCGCACCAGCACGAGAAAGGTGGCCTGGAAGCAGTCTTCCACGTCGGCCTCGTTGTGCAGAATACGCCGGCAAACGCCGAGGACCATCGGCCCATGCCGCCGAACCAGGGTTTCAAAGGCGTCTTCGTCTCGCTGGCTGGTAAAAAGCTGCAGCAACTCGGCATCGGTGGTCGTGCCGCCGCGATGGAGCCTAAACTGCCGCAGAAGCTGGACTAATGACCCAAGCGCTCTGGTTGCCATCGTGATTACCCGTGGAACGGAAGCTCTCTCTACCTATATACCTCCCCCAGAAGGGCATTCTAATGCATGATTTTCTGGCAGGAGAGAAAATTTTCCAAGGCGAGCAGCAGGGAACGGGTTTCCCACCGCAGAGGGGCGCAGAGGCGATACGGTTCAACGGCCAATATAAAGACGATTGAGATGCTTCCGCCGGTCACTGTTGTGGCACGGTCAGGAGACCGTGCCATAACGGGCTCTCTCGAATCGACTCCCGGCTAGTGAATGATAATGCACCCTGGCAGCGCCTCTCGCAGTTCCTTCAGCCCCGCGTTCGTCACCTTGGTGCCGAGAAGGTCCAGCGTTTGCAAGCTCTTCAGCCCGGCCAGTTCCTTCAGCCCCGCGTCCGTCACCTTGGTGCCGTAAAGGTTCAGCGTTTGCAAGCTCTTCAGCCCGGCCAGCTCCTTCAGCCCCGCGTCGGTCACCTTGGTGCCGCCAAGGTCCAGAGATTGCAAGCTCTTCAGCCCGGCCAGCTCCTTCAGCCCCGCGTCCGTCACCTTGGTGCCGCCAAGGTTCAGCGTTTGCAAGCTCTTCAGCCCGGCCAGCTCCTTCAGCCCCGCGTCCGTCACCGGGGTGCCGCCAAGGTCCAGAGATTGCAAGCTCTTCAGCCCGGCCAGTTCCTTCAGCCCCGCGTCCGTCACCTTGGTGCCGCCAAGGTTCAGTGCTTGCAAGCTCTTCAGTTCGGCCAGCTCCTTCAGCCCCGCGTCCGTCACCGGGGTGAAGGAAAGGTTAATCGCGGTGGGTGGTTCAATGGCCGCCAGGTAATGCTTGAGATCAAGGTCGGTAATGGTGAAAGGAACGACCAGAGTTTTCAGCTTCAATCCGGCCAGCTCCTTCAGCCCCGCGTCCGTCACCTGGGTATTGCCAAGGTTCAGCGCTTGCAAGCTCTTCAGCCCGGCCAGTTCCTTCAGCCCCGCGTCCGTCACCAGGGTATAGCTAAGGTTCAGCGTTTGCAAGCTCTTCAGCCCGGCCAGTTCCTTCAGCCCCGCGTCCGTCACCTCAGTCTCGCTAAGGTCCAGCCCGAACGCCGTCGCCGGGATGGGCAGTTTCACCAGGAGGTGGTTCAGGTCACGCACCTCAAGTCTATTAGTTCTTCTGAAGAGAAAGGCTGGCAGGTCGCCGGGCTTGCCTTCTTTCTCCCCAACAAACGAATGGAAGCCAGAGAGCATTGGCCGCAGCCAGCCGACTACGGCTCCGGCCTCCTTCCAGGCTGTGACAATGTTCTCCGGCAGCGGTTTGGGCGCTTCCGTTTTGGCAGGCGGCCCGCCGGCGGTGACCGCGGCCACGCGGAAGCCAAGCGTGTCGCTCCGGTAGCCGGGCCCGTTGGCGTTGCGGAACGACGACCGGCAGGACGTGCCGCGGTCGTACCAGCCGCCGCCGCGAAGGACCCGGGACTGAGGCGGACCTTTTGGGTCCCGGGACCGAGGCGGACCTTTTGGGTCTTGCTTGGGACTCTCTGCACGGTAGTCGTCAACATACACGTCCTCGCACCACTGCCAAACGTTGCCGTGCATGTCATACAAACCAAACCCATTGGGCTGGTAAGAACCCACGGTAGTCGGCCTTCTCAGCAGGGGACCCGTCTCCGCGCCGCCGCAGGGATAGTTGCCGTCGAAATTGGCCTGCTTCGAGGACAGCGTATTGCCGTAATGAAATGCCATCGTAGTTCCCGCACGGCAAGAGTATTCCCATTCAGCCTCCGTGGGCAAGCGGTAAGTCCGCCCAGCCTTTTTCTCGTTCGGGCATGTCCGAGAGCTTGCGGCAGAACTCGACGGCGTCATCCCAGGAAACAGATTCTACCGGAAACCGGCTCGCGTCCAGGCCCTTGACTACGTCCTTGGCGCCTCCCGTTGCCGAGAACAAACTTGGGTTCTTACCCATGACTTTCTCATACTCCGCCTGCGTCACCGTGTACACACCCAGGTAGAATGGTTTCGTGATCTCCACTTCGTGCTGCGGGCTTTCGTTCATGAGATGTTCTGGTTGGGAAGGCCACGCGCCCATCATGAACTTGCCTGCCGGGATAAGCACGAGCTTCATGCCGATGGAATTCTTGATCTCCTTCGGCTGTGCGACTGGCTGGGCCGGTTCAGCAAGAGCTCGATCTTCCAGGCGGGGAGTCTTCTGCTGCGGTTTTGCCTCCGGCGACTGCTCATCCAGCTTGCCAGGGCGTATGTCGTCCCGCTTATCGCCGAGCATGAGACGGTGCTCATTTGCCGTCCAATGCAATTCAGGCTGGCTGCGGTCCACCAGTTCGCGGACCCACTTGCGTTCCTCAGCCTTCGCCGTGTCGCGCATCTTGCTGAAAAACTCCAGGGCGAACGCTCGGTGGCCATCGGCCAGTTCGCCAGCTTCCTTGGCCAATTTTTCCGGCTCGTCTGCCTTGGTCCTGGGAAGGTCGCCGCGCCCCGGAGGGAATCCAGCACAGAAGTGAGTACAGCCCCTCTTCGACGGTCCATCCTGAGGAACGGTGAACCCGCCGGACTTGAACGTAAAAACGGTCCATCCCGTGCCCTGTTTTTGGATAAGCGAACCTTCTGATTTGCCAGGGCCATAACGTTTCTCGAGCAATTCGGGCGACGGTCCCTCTCCCTCATATGCGGCGCTGCGCTTGGTACGATCCATGGCCTCTCGACACACGTTGTACGCGGCACGTAGGCGCGCCAACTGGGGCGCCTGGGGCCCCGGTTGGCCGCGTAACTCCACCTTCGCGAAAGCGCTGAGAGGCTCTCCGAGAACGATAAGCTCGGCGGGATCGTCCACGAGCGGACTGGCAAGATGGTCGAAAACGTTCTGCTGAAAAAATTCGCCGGTGACGCCATAGGCTGCAATCTTCTCGCTATTTGGAGTGATGATCGCTTCCCGGCCGTCGATGATTTTCCACGTGAATGGCGGCGCTTGCAGCGGACGGAATTTGAGGTCGGCGATCGTCCGCAGATCGACCTTGATGCCGGGTATGACTTCTGACGGTCCAAACTTGGAATCGCGCTTGTCAGCGCCGAATTCTCTCGTCCACGTCTCGTCTCCCTTAACGAAACGCATGGATTTGACCCCGGACAAAAGCTGCAGGTTCAACCCGATGGCCTTGATCTTGTCTAAATGGAAGCGAATCTCAACTTCCCGGCCGTCAGCCCACGCAACGAAGGGTTCACTCAGCCCCTTCGATTCCTGCGATGGTTCCTGAGGTTTGCCGGGCGGCTGCTTTTTTTGCTTGTCGGAGGGCTTGTCGTCCCTGGGGTCAGCATCACCATCCTTCTTCTCGCCGTGCTTGCCATCCGCCTTTGGTGTCGGCTGTTGGTGTGCGACAACCGCCCGGTCTCTTGTCTGGACCGTAACCGCTTGTCCCTTGCCCGGTTGCCCGCTCCCTGCTGTCTGGCAGTAAACCAGACCCACGCCGGCACCGATAAGGTTTAGCGTCATTACCACCGCGAGGGCGACCTTGATCTTTGTCATCAACATGGCTTTCAGCACTCCTTCTGTTAAGGCGGCGACGTTGGCGCCGACGGCGGCCCGAAACCGCCTGCCCCGCCGCGATCAAACTTGCAGCTTTGACCGTTGAAGCTACCAAAGGCAATGGCATACTGGCCGATGCTACGTTCTGTGCCAGGGCGGCTGCGACGGCTCCGGCTCCCAAGGTAACTCCCTTACGCATCAGCCGTTGCGCCAGCATGGCCCGTCCTCTGACCAGCCTGACGCTCAGAGCGCCCCGCTTGCAGCCCAACTCCCTGGAGGCCGCCAGTGCAGTTTTTCCTTCCAGATCGCAAAGAACGATGGCAGCGCGGTACTTGTCCGGCAGAGCTTGCAGCTCCTGCTCCAGCAATTCTTGCAGGGTAGCGGAAGTGTCCGCCACTTCCGCTACTTGCTCCTGAACCTTCTGCACGCCCGCTTCCTTTTCTTTCCTTTGCCGACGGTTTCTCATGGCTTTCGCCCTCGTGGCCGTATTGCGGGCCACGCCGTAGAGCCAGTTGCCCACCATCCCCCGCGGCCGAATGGCAGCGGCCTTGCGGATCAATACGATGAAGGTGGCCTGGAAGCAGTCTTCCGCGTCGGCCTCGTTGTGCAGGACACGGCGGCAAACACCCAGGACCATCGGCCCGTGCCGCCGCACCAGTGCCGCGAAGGCGGCCTCGTCCCGTTGCCCGATGAAACACTCCAGCAACTCGCCGTCGGTCATGCCCCCCTCTTCGTGGTAGGGCATGGTCCGGCGCAAGTGCTCGAGAAACGTTGCCAGTGTTTTGATTGCCATCGTAATCGCTCGCCGAACGGTAGCTCTATCCTATATTCCCACCAACGAGGCATTTTGCTACATGATTTTCTCGCGGGAGGCATAATTTGCCAAGGCGAGCGGTAGGAAATGGGTTTCCCACCGCCCACCGCAGAGGGCGCAAAGGAACCCAGCGCAGCAAGCCGCAACCAGAATGAGAATCACGAAAATCTGGCAACAACGAGGGTCTCTTGGTCTTCTTCGGCCATCATTTTATCTTGCCGGCGCTGATATTGCGCTGCGCTACGCCGGTGGTGGAGCTGACCCGCACTTCGTAATCGGTCGCCTGCGAGAAGCGCGGGTCGCGGTCGATACTGGTGAAGCGCACTACCCAGATCAGGTCGTTCTCGTTGTCTATCAGAAGACCGGCGACAACCGGACTTTCCTCGGCCAGTAACCCGGCGGCTTTGATTTTGTGCTCGAGAGCGATCCTGCGGGCCGCTTCCGGTCTGGGGACCTTGCTGGCGGCGAGTTTCTTCAGCAAGGGCAGTGGCAGCTGCGCAGGGGACATCAGCGGTTTGAACAAATCATTAACGTGGGGTTCATCGATCCTGCACCCCGGCAGCGCCATTCGCAGCTCCTTCAGCCCTGCGTTTGTCACCTTGCTGTTGTTGAGGAGCAGCGTTTGCAAGTTCTTCAGCCCGGCCAACTCCTTCAGCCCCGCGTCCGTTACCTTGGTGTAACCAAGATGCAGGGATTGCAAGCTCTTCAGGCCGGCCAGCTCCTTCAGCCCCGCGTCCGTCACCTTGGTGTAATCAAGATTCAGGGATTGCAAGTTCTTCAGCCCGGCCAACTCCTTCAGCCCCGCGCCCGTTACCTTCGTGTCGGATAGGTCCAGCGTTTGCAAGCTTGTCAGCCCGGCCAGCTCCTTCAGCCCCGCGTCCGTCACCTCGGTGCCGGATAGGTCCAGCGTTTGCAAGCTTTTCAGCCCGGCCAGTTCCTTCAGCCCTGCGTCTGTCACCTCGCTGTTGGAAAGGGACAGCGTGGTGGGCGACTCCATGGCCGCCAGGGAATGTTTCAGACTGAGGTCGGTCAGGGCGAAAGGAAGTACCAGTGTTTTCAGCTTCAGCCCGGCCAACTCCTTCAGCCCCGCGTCCGTCACCTTGCTGTTGGCAAGGGACAGCGTGGCGGGTGGTTCAATGGCCGCCAGGGAATGTTTCAGACCGAGGTCGGTCAGGGCGAAAGGAAGGACCAGAGTTTTCAGCTTCAGCCCGGCCAGCTCCTTCAGCCCCGCGTCCGTCACCCCTGTGGCGCTAAGGTTCAGCGTTTGCAAGCTCTTCAGGCCGGCCAGTTCCTTCAGCCCCGCGTCCGTCACCCCTGTGGCGCTAAGGTTCAGCCGTTGCAAGCTCTTCAGCCCAGCCAGCTCCTTCAGCCCCGCGTCCGTCACCTTGGTGTTGCCAAGATCCAGCCGTTGCAAGCTCTTCAGGCCGGCCAGCTCCTTCAGCCCCGCGTCCGTCACCTTGGTGTTGCCAAGGTCCAGCGTTTGCAAGTTCTTCAGGCCGGCCAGCTCCTTCAGCCCCGCGTCCGTCACCTTGGTGTGGCTAAGGTCGAGCGCTTGCAAGCTTTTCAGCCCGGCCAGTTCCTTCAGCCCCGCGACCGTCACCTGGGTGTTGGCAGCAAGGCCCAGCGTTTGCAAGCTCTTCAGGCCGGCCAGCTCCTTCAGCCCCGCGTCCGTCACCTTGGTACCGTAAAGGTACAGCGCTTGCAAGCTTTTCAGCCCGGCCAGTTCCTTCAGCCCCGCGTCCGTCACCTTGGTGTAGTCAAGGTTCAACGTTTGCAAGCTCTTCAGCCCGGCCAACTCCTTTAGCCCCGCATCCGTCACCTGGGTGTAGCCAAGGTCGAGCGTTTGCAAGCTCTTCAGCCCGGCCAGTTCCTTCAGCCCCGCGTCCGTCACGCCGGTGCAGCCGACAAAGTTCAGCCAGCTGCAAGCTCTTCAACTCGGCCAGTTCCTTCAGCCCCGCGTCCGTCACGCCGGTGCAGCCGCCAAGGTTCAGCCAGCGCAAGCTCTTCAACTCGGCCAGTTCCTTCAGCCCCGCGTCCGTTACCGGGGGTTGTAGCCAAGGTTTAGCCATTGCAAGCTCTTCAACTCGGCCAGTTCCTTCAGCCCCGCGTCCGTTACCTGGTTGTTGCCAAGGTCCAGCGCTTGCAAGTTCTTCAGCCCAGCCAGCGCCTTCAGCCGCGCGTCCGTCACCATGACCTCCTGCGGTGACTCAGTTCTCTTTCCCGGACTCCAGGTGAAGCCAGGCAGCCCCGGGTCCGTCACCTGGGGGGTCTGGCCAAGGCCCAGCGCTCGCAAGGTGAGGCTGGCCTGCCCCCTCAGTGGCACGTCCGACACCGGGGAGTTATGAAAGGACAGCGCTTGCAAACTCTTCAGCCCGAGCACCTCCTTCAGCCCCGCGTCCATCACCTGGGTCCAGGGAATGTCCAGCCCGAAGGCCGGCGCCGGGGCGGGCAGCTTCGCCAGGCGTCCTCCTTGCCAATCGGTGGATCGCCAATTAGGGAAGCGCAACGCCGGCAGGTCGCCTGGCTTGCCTTCTTTCTCCCGCACAAACTCAAGGGAGTCAGCCGTGTGTATTCGCAGCCAGCCGGCCTCAAGGTCAGCCGGGTGTACTCGCAGCCAGCCGACTTCGGCCCCGGCTTCCTTCCAGGCTTTGACGATGTTCTCCGACAGGGGTTGGAGCGCGGCCGCTTTGGCAAGCGGCGCAGTCGGCGCGACCCGTGCCGGCGCCTGTTGCCAGCATGAGAAGCAGCCAGGGCTGCGTGCCATGCCCACATCTTCGTGGGCATGCTGTTCAACCATGCCCATGCGGACATGGGCATGGCACCCGCGCTGACCATTTCCAGTTCAAGTATCTGCGTTGCATACGATGACTCCTTTGATCGGATTCGGGCATGGGAACGACCGGCTGTCTGGACGGCCAAACAACGCTGTGCTGGATTATACTCCGGATCTATCGATGAAATTGTAACAACTTGGTAACAAGGCAGAGGTCGGACCAAGCAAACATGACAGGTGGGGCAGGCTTGCCTTCTTTCTCCCTCATCCTTGGGCAATCCCATCGGCCAGCTTGCCCGCCGGAATCAGGGCCAGCTTCATGCCGATTCATGGCTTTATGCGTTGTCGGGCTGCACGGGCTTCTTCTGTAAGCAAGGCTCCTTCTGCACCGTTGCTCAGAATCTCCAGCACTTGGCGTGTTTCTGCTGTGCCGATCTGCTTCAGCACCATGATCGCTCGCAGGACTATGACCGCTCTCAGGGTGCGCCCGGTCCCCAACCCAGATATTCTTGCGCCGGCGGTCCCACACACGTCCCGCACACCGACGCGCGTTATCGAGCGTAAGCATTGATCAGCCGAATGCCGCGGCGATCTCCCGCTCAACGGTCGTGACCGGTCGAGCGTAGCGCTGGCGGGAGTATCGACGAATGGCTGCTGGCCGGCAAGGGTCCGAGCGCCGGGCCTGCGGCGGCAGTGTCTGCATGGAGAAGGGGCGGCTTGGCTGGCCGTCGATGAGCAAACGCAGGTAGGCGGCGTAGCGGGGAAGCGTCAGCAAATCCTGGAGCTGAAGACTGCCGCCGAGTTGCTTGACCACGATCTCGGCATCCTGCGCCCAACCTGGAAGGTAATCAGCGTGCCAATGTTGCCGAACACGGCTGCGAGCATGCTTTCTTCAAGCTGTCCAAGGTACTGATTCGCAATTGTAAGGTTGAGCCGGTACTTGCGGGCTTCGGAGAGGATCGTGGCGAAGGAGTCGGTCGCGTAGTTTTGGAACTCGTCCACGTACAGGTAGTAGTCACGGCGGTCGGCCTCGGGGATCGCCGCCCGGCCCATTGCTGCAAGCTGCAAAGCGGTAACGAGGAAGGAACCGAGCAGAGCGGATGCATCATCGCCGATGCGTCCCTTGCTCAAGTTCACGAGCAGGATCCGGCCCTCATCCATGATTGAGCGCAGGTCCAGCGTAGAGCGAGCCTGGCCGACGATGTTGCGGAGAAGGGGACTCGAAACGAAATGGCCGACTTTGTTCTGGATCGGGGCAATGGCTTCCAGCTGAAGCTTTGGAGGCATCGAGGCAAACTCGTGCTGCCAGAACGAGCGTACTACGGGATCGCTGAGCTTTCCGACGATGTTCTGCCTGAAGCGAGCGTCACTGAGCAGGCGCAACACGGACAAGAGCGTCGCCCCCGGTACTTCCAGCAGTGCGAGCAATGCGTTTCTCAGGATATGCTCCAATCGCGGCCCCCAGAACGGACCATAGAGCTTACGGAACGCCACCAGAATACCGGATGCAATCAGCGGCCGCTGGTCGCGATCGCAGCATGTGAGGAGGTTGAAGGACAGCGGATGACTGGCATCGCCAGCATCGAAAAGGACCACGTCATTTGTGCGTCCGGCCGGGATGCACGGCAACACGGCCTCGACAAGGTCGCCGTGAGGGTCGATGAGACAGGCACCGCGGTGAGCGGCAATGTCGGACGTGATGAGATGGTGCAAGAGCGTGCTCTTGCCCATGCCGGTCTTGCCGAGAATGGCCACATGCCGACGGCGGTCGTCTCTGCCAATGCCGAAGCGTTCTCTCTTGCCGCGAAATGCCGTCATCCCGAGGGTGGCCAGGTCGGGATGCTGGTTTGCCACGGGGAGAGCCACAGGTGGCTCGAACTCCCGGCTCTCTACAGTTGTCATGGTTGGAGCACGCACCGTGACAGTCGGCAGGTGGAAGATGGTCGCGGCCAGAGTGGCGGCGACCCAGTATGCACAGAATATCGCCACGGAGCAGAGTAATGGCACCGTCACGATGGATGGCACCGTGACGTTTTATGACGGCGGCACGTTTCTAGGCACGGGGGCGCTAACCGACGATGGGTTTGGTGATGGCATCGGAACGGCCACGTACACCACAAGTGCGTTGACGGTGGGGCCCAGGTGATCAGCGCGGTCTATAGCGGGGATGGCACCAATTACGTCAGTACGAGCGGCGGTGTATTGGGTGAGCTAGTCAGTCAGGACGCAACGACGACGACCTTGATCGGGACGCCACCGGACACGGCGACTTTTGGCACTGCCGTGCCCTTTACAGCCAGGGTGATGAACAGTGTCAGCGGCTTGTCAACGATCGTCCCTACCGGAACAGTGGCTTTCCTGGATGGCACCATAACAGTTGGTTCGGCTGCTTTGGCGAATTTCAGTTCTACCCAGGCCAGGGCGTCGTTATCGGTATCGTCCTTGCCGGTAGGGGTAGATACGATCACGGTGTTGTACCAGGGTTCCACGAACTTTGCCAATAGTGGGACGACGACAGGCCAGGTGGTGACGATCAATCAAGCGACCACGACGACGGCAGTGACAGCAGCGCCGACTTCGTTGACCGTGGGCCAGACGGTGACGTTCACAGCGACATTAACAGCTGCGGCAGTGTCGTTGGCGACGGGCACGGTGACGTTCCTGGACCGCGGGGTGTCGATGGGTACGGCAGGCGTGAGTGGCGGACAGGCGACGTACGTGACTTCCAGTCTGTCGGTAGGTTCGGACACGATCACGGCGGTCTACAGTGGGGACACGAACTTTGTCGGGAGTACGTCGCCTGGGGTTACGGAGACGGTTACCAAGGCAATGCCCACGATCACCTGGGCGACCCCTGCGCCTATCACCTATGGCACGGCCTTGAGCGGTACGCAAATGGATGCCACGGGGTCGGTGGCCGGCACGATGGTGTGCAGCCCTGTATCGGGGACCGTGCTCAGCGCCGGTGCCAGTCAGGCGTTGCAGGTGACCTTCGCGCCGACGGACACGACGGATTACACGACGGCAACGGATACGGTGTACATCACCGTCAATAAAGTGACGTCGACGATCACATGGGCGACGCCTACGGCCATCACCTATGGCACGGCCTTGAGCGGTACGCAGTTGAATGCGACGGGGTCGGTAGCCGGCACGATGGCTTATGGCCCGGTGGCAGGGACGATGCTCTGCGCAGGTGCCAGCCAGGCATTGCAGGTGACCTTCACACCGGCGGACATGACGGATTACTCGACGGCAACGGACACGGTGTCCATCACCGTCAACCAGGCACCGAGCACGACTACTGTGGCGAGCGCTGCGAACCCGTCGGTGTACGGCCAGAGCGTGACGTTCACGGCGACCGTCACTCCTTTCAGTCCAGGGGCTGGCACGCCGACTGGCACAGTGACGTTCATGGACGGCAGCACGTCGCTGGGCACCGGTTTGCTGAACAGTGCCAGCCCAGAGGTGGCCACACTGACCACATCCATGCTGACCGTGACAGGCAGTCCGCACACGATCACGGCGGTCTACGCTGCCGACACGAACTTCAGCGGCAGCACATCGGCGGGGTTGTCGCAGACAGTGACTCAGGCACCCACAACAACGACGGTGACCTCGTCTCTCGGGACGTCGGTGTTTGGCCAGAGCGTGACGTTCACGGCCACGGTCGTTGCCACTCCGGCCGGGGCGGACACGCCGACGGGGACGGTGACGTGGTATGTTGACGGCGGCCAGCAAGGGACCGGTCCCACATATACGCCCAGCGCGTTCTCGGTGGGCACGTATACCATCACGGCGGTCTACAGTGGAGACACGAACCTCAGCGGCAGTACGTCCGGCAATTTCCTGGAGACGGTGAACCAGGCCGGCACCACCACGACGGTGGCCTCATCATTGAACCCGTCGGTGTACGGCCAGAGCGTGACGTTCACGGCCACCGTCACTGCTTTCAGTCCAGGGGCAGGCACGCCGACGGGCACGGTGACGTTCGAGGACGCCGGCAGTCTCATTGGCACGGGCGCCCTCACCCCAACCTCTCTCCCAGGGGGAGAGGGGCAAAACGACACGGCCACGCTGAGCGCTCCGGTTTCGGCGATCGACGGGATCAGGACACACACGATCACGGCGGTCTATGGTGGCGACACGAGCATCAGCGGCAGCAACGGCAGCATGCAGCAGACGGTGACGCAGGCGGGCACGACGACCGCGGTAGCCTCGTCGCTGAACCCGGCGGTGGTCGGTCAAACCGTGACGTTCACGGCGACGGTGAGTCCAACGACAGGCGGCACACCGACGGGCACGGTAACGTTCAGTGACGGCACGGTCGTGCTGGGCACGAGTCTGCTGAGTGGCGCTGCCGTGGCCACGTTGACAATTACCAGTTTGACGCTCGGAACACACGCGATCACGGCAACCTATGGCGGCGATTTGAACTACACTGGCGGTACGTCGAACAACCTGGTTGAGACAGTCATCCCTTGCGGCATGCTGAGCCTTGGTTCCCCGATAGGCACCGTGGCTCCGGGGCAGACGTTCCTCATACCGGTGAACTTCACGGACACGGATGCCAGCGGCAATTCTCTGAACTCGTCGGCATCGTTGCAGGAACTCGAGGTCGTGGTCTCTTTCGACGCCAGCGAGTTGCAGGTTGCTACAGGGGTCTTTAGCGGCAGTTACGCTACTGCGGATGGGAGCATCAGTCTCGGCAAGATAACCAGCGAGCCGGGCACCAATCCTCAGGATGGCCAACCCGTGGGCATTCACCAGTGCTTTCCAGGACAATGCCGACAATACGCCTACAGGAAGTAATCCGGGTGTGCTGGATATTGACCGCCTGCACGACAGGGATCTTTTGGCCTTCCCGGAGGCGCCAATGATTTTGGGGCTGGCAGCGTGTTCCTGATCGCTTTCCAGGTGCTGCCTGGCGCCAGTGTGGGAACGACCACGATCAATTTGCGGGCTAACTTCCACGGCACGGACTTCACCAATGGGACGACCGAGCGCGTGGAGTACCGATCCGAATACTGGTGTGACTCTGGGCGGGTATGTGTTGACGGGTGGGCCGGGTAATGCCGGGCCTAGCAATACGGCGGGGGATTCTCTGGATACCACGTTGCAGATCGGGGATCTGGACAACACGACGACGGTGACTGGTCCTGCGGGAACTGTATTTTATCAGCAAGCGGCGACCTTCACGGCCACGGTGGCGTCGACCCAGTGGGCGAACAATCCCAGGCTGCGATGGATGGCACCGTGACGTTTTATGACGGCGGCACGTGGTTGGGCACGGCGGCGGTAGTAGACGATGGTAATCAGGATGGCACGAGGAACGGCCACGCTTACTACGAGCGCGTTGGCGGCGGGGGACCATTTGCTCAGCGCCGTCTACGGCGGCGGCAGCAATTACCACAGTCAGAGTTCGGGTGAATTAGCTCAGCAAATCACTCAGGACACAACGACGACTGCCTTGAGTCGCGACATTACCGCCGACCACGGCGACTATTTGGCACTGCGGTGAAGCTCACAGCCCGTGTCACGGACAGCACCGCCGGAATAACGTGTACCCCTGTGGGGGCAGTGGCTTTCCTGGACAGCACCGTATCACTGGGTTCGGGCACTTTGACGCCTCTGAGTAGCATCACGGCCAAGGCGACGTTTTCGCTATCGTCCTTGCCGGCGGGCGTACATACGATCGTGGCGTCGTATCAAGGAGACGGTGGTAATCCCTCGAACTTTGTGACCAGTGCGGCGACAGGCCAGGGTGCTGACAATCCAGCAAGCAACCACGACCACGGTGGTGACAGCATCGGCGACTTCGGTGAACGCGGGCCAGCCGGTGACCTTCACAGCGACGTTGACAAACGTGGCTACGGGTTTGCCGGCGCCGGCGGCGACGGGCTTAGTGACCTTCCTGGACGGCACGGCTACGCTGGGGACGGCGGTCGTGACTGGGGCGTCAACCGACGTTGACGACTTCGTTCGCGACGGGAGGTGCGCACACCATCACAGCGACATACAGTGGCGACACGAACCTGGCAGGGAGCAGTTCACCAGCCTTCATCATCACCCAGGCGACGACAACAACGTTGACGTCGTCGCTGAACCCGTCATCCTATGGCCAGAGTGTTACGTTCACGGCCACGGTGACCTCCGTATTCGGCACGCCGGGCGGGACGGTGACGTTCGCGGAAGGGACCAGCACACTGACCACGAGTGTTGTCAACACCAGCGGCGTGGCGACCTTTGCCATCGCCACGTTAATCGCGGGGACACACGCGATCACGGCTACTTACGCTGGTAACACGATTTTCGGGGGCAGCAGCGGCACGCTGAGTGGCGAGCAGACGGTTACCCAGGCGGGCACGACGACGGCGGTGACCTCGTCGGCCAGCCCCTCGTCGGTGTTCGGCCAGAGCGTGACGTTCACAGCAGTTGTCAGTTGTCAGTTGTCAGTTGTCAGTGGGGCGAGTGGAACCGTCACGTTTGAGGATGGAAGCACAAGCCTGGGGACCGGTTCGCTCAACAGCAGCGGCCTGGCGACGTTTGCGACGAATACCCTGGCTTTGGGCACACATGCGATCACGGCTAGCTACAGCGGCGACACGAACTTCAGCACCAGCAGCGCCACGCTGAGCGGCGGCCTGGTAGTCACGCCGACCAGCACGATGCTGATCGTCACCTCCTTCACGCCGATGCCGACGGGCTTCGTGGCGACGTTTGATCACAGCCTTGAAGTGACGACTGGCTCTGGCGTTAACGCCACCCCAGTCTTGCACCTCTATGATGACGCCTTTGGAGACCTGGGTGCTCCTGACGTGACCGTGGTTGGCAGTTCCACAGGGCCTGTGGCCGGCTCCCTGGTAGTCAGTACGCCCACGGGCGGACCCGTCAATAGCGAGGTGACCTTCATCCAGAGCGGCCAGACGGGCATTGGTCAGGATTTGAACGCTGTTGGCGTGCTCGCCAACGACACCTACACGGTCACCCTGCTCAGCGGCAATAACGGCTTCCAGGACACCAGCGGGAATCAACTGGACGGTAATGCGGATGGCACGCCCGGCGTCAATTACGTGACCACGTTTGCTATCGACAACCCCACGTCCTCGGTGACTGTCAGCTTGCCCGATTTCACACGGGGGCCTGGGCAGCCGGTTGACGTGCAAAACAACACGGACAGTAGCGGCAATATTATACAGACTGGCAATCTCAACAGCGGCGTGACAAACGACGTTTCCGGGAGCGGCGTGCCGCTCAGCTTGCACAACAACGCTGGCACAGTGGTCACCGTTACGTGCGTGACTCTTAGCCTGGCGTACAACCCCAGTCTGCTGACAATCACTGCTGCCAGTGCCGTGCCAGGCGGTGCCACCGCCACCCTGGACACGACGAGCACGCCGGGGCTGGCACTGATTACTTTCACGGACTCCACTGGCCTGGTGCTCCAACCTGCGAATGCCACGGGAGATGCCAGGGATTTCGTCCACCTGACAGCGACTGTACCGAGCACGGCCCTATACGGCGCCAAGGAAATCCTCGACCTGCAAAGCATCAATATCAACCAGGGTGCCTACACCAGCGCTGGCGGTACGGCCCTTGACGATGCGGCCATTCACGCGGTTGGCTTCCTTGGGGACCCAGCCATGGAAGGTCAGTATGGCGTTACCAACGCCCTGTATACTGCCATGGTAGCGGTCAGTCTCCAGTCGGGCTTCAAGGATTGGGCAATGGTTGATCCCGTGGTCATTGGTGATGTCACCGGGGACGGTCAAGTGAACGTTGATGACGCACTGGCCCTGGCCCAGACCGCGGTGGAGTATTACTCCTAACCCGAACCCGTTCCCGCCGATAGCTGGCCTGACACCGATAATCACAGGGCCTGATCCGCAGTTGTCAGTGGGGAGTGGGGAGTGGGGAGTGGAGAGTGGGCAGTCGGATGAAAATGGGGACAGGCACCTCGAAGACTCGGAGCCAGTCCCCATTTTGGTGCCGGTGATGCTGGATCATTCGGATGGATTGGACGCGGTAGATCTGGCCATTTCCTACGACACCAGCCGGCTGACCGTGTCGGCAGCGGATGTGCAGAAGGGGAGCTTGACTGCGGGGTTCAGTACCTTCACGGTCAGGGTGGACCAGGAGGCTGGGGTGATTTGCATCAGCGGGTATCGGACGGATGGGGCGATCCCCTCACCCCTGCCCCTCTCCCAAGGGGAGAGGGGTAATGGGGGCTGCCGGGCAGCGTGGCCTCATCACCTTCCCCATCCTCAAGGACAATGCCCCGCCGGGAGAGGCGGTCATCAATCTGTTGCAGAACGCGGGTAGCACTCAGACGGCACTGGGCGGCAGCGATGCTCAAGGGAACAATTTCCTGTTCGACCTGGAGCCGCGGCCTAGCAATGTGGCTGGGGATGCACTGGATGGGCGCATTATCGTGCTGCCGGTGGCCGGCCTGACGAACGCAAATGTCATAACCATTGCGGACACGGTGGCCACGCCACTGCAAAGCAGAGACAATACCGTCCAGGCTGCTCAGAGCGTGTCTAAAAAGGGGACAGGCACCGGCCAGGAACTGGTTTTCCCCAAGGTTTTCACTTCAATTGGCCGGAGCCAGTCCCCTTTTTGGACATGCGCTCAGAAGGTGGACGAGTTTCAGACGCCGGTTCTGTTCATGGTTGAGGTCGAGACGCCCGCACCGCTTGCGATTACCGATGGCAATAGAATCAGAGTTTCGTGAAAAGTAACTGGTTGGGCAGTGCCATGCCTTGGCTTTGCACAGGCATCGGAAGGACTCGATTTCGTCAATCGGTATGTGTATAGCCGGGCCGGAGCCGTCCCCATTTTTTCTACCAACTCGTTAAAAATCAGTCAATCGCCTTCAGCTGGCCGCGTGCTGGCATGGTCGGGAGAAGCTGGAACGGCAGCGGAGCAATCGGGAGATCTCTTCTGGCGTCAGGCTGGGGAGGAAATTGGCACCGACTCGTCGCAGATGGCTTCCTGGTTCCACGACCCATGTACCACTAACCTGGATGATTGGGCTGGCCGCGGCTAAAAACCTATCCGAAAAAGGGGTCAGGCACCTCGCGGACTCGGGGGCGGAAAATGGGACAGGGTACATTTCTCTTGACGATGGCGCAAGCTGGGTTGCGCCAGGGATCGCTCGCTGGCGCGACCCGGCCGGAATTGCGGAATTCGGCGGTCTTGCTTCTTTGCCGCGAAGGAAGCGGAGTTGCGCAGCCTCATTTCATGGCGCAGCCCATTTCACGTGGAAGCGTAGTTCTCTTTCCTCCTTGGGTCGAGGGCAGACAATGAGATAACCGACCCTGCGGCGGGCGTCCCAAGAGAAAACCCAGTGCGACGAGGGTACGCGGCTGTGCAGATAGGCTATCTTGCCCGCCGGCACCTGAGGCAGTCGTATTTCCGCGAAGAGGAATGGCACCATAAGGCGTTCTTCCTCTCCTTCCACCGAGGTCAACAAACCAGCCATGCGAGCGTTGGGCCACAAGGCCTCCTGATACTTTTCCGAAACGAATTTGTCGTAGGTCCTCTCGCGGCACCTTCAGGATCATGTTGTTGCCCTCGACTTCATGGCAGACATGCGGAAGGCGTTGTCAGGAGGCTGCGGCCGTGGCAGATTCAGCGTCGGATCACCCCAGAGCGAAAATGCCCACGCCGAACGCAGGTTGGCTCCGTTCAGCTTGCTGCTGTTTCCCAGGCGTTTCTCTTTGAGCAAGGAATAGCACAGCATGAAATTCTTGGCCTGCCGCAGCGAACCGCCCAGGGTCTGGTCCTCGTAGAGCAGCGGATTGAAGAAAGCCAGCGCAAAGGTCCCGCCCGATCGCGGAATAAGTGCGCGTCGAGGAGCCGACCACCGCCACCGCGCCGCGCTCCAACAGAGGATGGGCCTCTGGTTCCTTCAAGCCAGGCAACTTTGCAGGAACACGAGTGAAGCCGGCAGCGGTTCGGTCCACGTGGGCATCTTGGTAGTCTTCGACCAGGGTGCTGTGATGACCTTCCCACAAGAAGATATGCTGGTTAGGAAGGAGTCTGGCGCACCTGTTCCTTGGTGGCCTCCTTCTCAAAGAGTGCAGTCGTCTGGTAGCCGGCGTTTTGCAGTTCTCGGGTGGTGTTTCTGGAAAACATTTCCAGAAGCGCTAAGCCCGCCTCCGGGATTACTCACTACCAAGGCGCGGCCTCACCATCCCCGCCCCCGAATAGGGCAGTGGGCGGACACTTTGTCGGCGCTGCGCCACAGCTGTTCACGGGCCAGCATCAAGGCAACGATGTTGAGGTCGCGGTGAAATAGCCGGCCTGTGGCCAATGTGAACGGCTCGGTACCCGATGGCGTCATCGGCTCCATTTCGATGAATTCATCCTTGCCGGGGGCTGGATTGGGCCGGCGCGGCATGGGGATGTCCGTGGAGGTTGGCAACCAGGATCAACGAATCCACCGCGCTCAAGTCAGGACTTTCCAGGGCAGTGCGGATCACGTCGGTAGCATTCGTCACCTGACTTGTCGGTCAACAGCAGGGCCGCCTGCCGCCGCAGGGCCACCAGCGAAGCCAGAACAGACATGTCGCCAAGCTTCTCCTCGTTGTCCGCAGGATTGGCAATGACCAGGGAGGTGACGGCACCCTTCTTGAGAAGTTGACGCAGGTGGAGTTGGGCCACTGCCTGCTGATCGGCCAGCTCGCTGATGCGGACATGGTCGAGGCCACCCGGAGTGACGGCTGCAACAGCCAATGCCCGTCCAGCATCCCCGGCGGCAAGCACTTGACGCGTGCCCCAGCTTTTCAGCCAGGAACGTAATTCGGCCGCCTCCTCGACTTTCCCATCGACCACGAACAACGGAGCCTGAAGAACTCCGGCCAAACAGGCGCTTTGGAGCAACAACCCGCGCGGCTGTGCCGGACAAACTACCACTTGTTCCGCACGCGGGAAAAATGCTTTCCACAGTGCCGTGGGTGGGCCGCGCTGCCATTCACACAGAGGCGCCATTTTCACGCCCAGTCGTTCTTCCAAATCGGCAATACCTTGCGGAACCGATCCCACGGGAATGATGTGCTCTGGTTTGAACGCCGCCAGGAACTGCTTCGTGTGAGGGCTTGATTTGGGTGTGTCGATCAGGAGAACGCCAGGCTGGCCGCTGGCGGCGATAGTAGCCGCCAAGGGGATCAACATGTCTGCGGGCATCCCCGTCGCCAGAAAAACCTGCCCTTCATGTTTGCCGCCCTCGTCTGCTGCGGGGGAGACGGGCAAGGGTGAGGGATGGGCAGCAGACTCAGGTGGAGCAGCGGTGGCAGTCGAGCAGATCAGTCCGCCGGCACTCCCCAGCAGGCCCAGGCACAGCCCCACAGTGAGCACAAGCACAGCACGGGTTAAGGTGCGTCTGTAATCCATGACTTTCATCTCTCAGGGCGTGCCACCCACCATCAGTAGTTCCAAATTCAGCCACGGATGAAACACGGACAAAACACGGATAAGAAAAAAGACTGGTTTCTTCAGGATTCTTGTGGTCTTTCTTTCTCTTATCCGTGTTGCATCTGTGTTTCATCCGTGGCTAATGGTATTTTGGAAGTACTGACCATTGACAAAGTTGTTACCCTAATCGTGGTCCAGTTGAACCATGCCTTTATGTCGGGCCGGTTTCCAACCGGCCTCTACAGCACTCTTTCTGCTCCTGACGGTGCCTTATCGTGGTGGCCGGTTTCCAACCGGCCCCACAATTCTACGATCAATCTCGTCGAAATGCGGCAGTAAACCCGCGCCATTGGCGATCTGAATGGCCAGGCCAGGCCGCGCATTGGCCTCCATGAGAAGTGGTCCCTGAGTGCGATCCAGCACTATGTCCACGCCCAGGTAACCCATCGCCACAGCCTGGCTCACCTTCTGGGCCATGTCGAGGATCTTCGGCCACTGTGGCACCTGAATGCCCACAACACTGGCACCCGTGTCCGGATGGCAACAGGTCACGCGATTGCACAGCACGGCTCGCTGCGTTATCCCGCTCTTGAGGTTCACACCCACGCCAATGGCTCCCTGATGGAGATTGGCGCGCCCGCCGGAGAGCCGGGTTGGCAACCGCAGCATTGCCATGACCGGCTTCATCTTGTAGACGATCACGCGGACATCCGCGACTCCTTGAAAGCTGATCCCGTCCAGTACCGGGTCCGAGACGACCCGCTGCTGGATCAGCGCTTCATCATCGACGCCGCCCAGAGAGAAGAGACCTGAAATAATGTCCGATACGTGCTGCGCCAGGTCGCTCAGTTCGAGGCGCTCGCCATTATGGCGACGCCAGACATCGTTGCCAAGCCCGGCTGGAGAAGCACCCGCCTCGCTACCTGGCTGCGCTTGAGAACGAGGTTCTTTGTCCACGATGACAACAACGCCGCGCCCGGCCGTGCCGCGGTTCGGCTTGATGACGAAATCTCGACGACCGGCCAGCAGCCGAGGTAAATGACGCAACGAGGAATGAGCGGCGATCACCGCGAAGATCTCGGGGGTCGGCACATCGATCGTCAAGCACAGGTCTTGCATCTGACGCTTGCCGTCCACGATAGGGAAACGGTTCCGGGGATTGAGATCGAGAATACAACTCGTGTTACGCTGATTCATCCCAAGGATGCCGAGAGCACGCAGGCGGCGGAATCGACTCCACCAGTTCATACTGGTCCTCCTGAAGACCTACAATAAAGGGGACAGGCACCTCGAAGACTCGGAGCCAGTCCCCATTATTTTAGGTCTTCGCTGAGCAGGTCACGGAAACGGTACAATTCGGACAGTCGATAGCCTGTGTAACGGCCCAGGAGCAACAGTACCGCCAGCACCAGAGCGATTGTCTCCGGATAGTTGAACATCCAGGTGGTCACCACTTCCGGGCTGAGCGCAATACTGACAGTCACTGCAACTACTATAGTGCCCAGGAGTGTCTTGAAGGAAGACATGGTGCCATCCTCCGCTTCGATCGTCCAGAAGCGTTCCACGAGATGAGTCAAGATCACCAGGGGGAAGAGCCGGATGTACTTGGTTGCCGGGATGCCAAAGTAGCTGGCGACTCCGACCATGATCATCAGGAACACGACAATCGAGGTCAAGACCACCGAGGTGCGTGGCACCAGGAGCAAATGGAACCGGTCGATGATGCGGCGCATGCCCCAACCTATGAGGACAGTCAGGACGAAGATAGGCAGCCCCCACAAGAGGGCCTGCAAATCGAGGAACGCCAGGCCAAGCAGAGCCGGGCCAAAGGTGCCGAAGGTGGGCACGCCGATCAACGTGCGGTAAATGCTGACGATAAGGGCAGCCAGCGGCAAGAGCAACAAGAACTTCATGAGGTCTTGCTCACCTGGTTCAAGATCCACAAACGACAGCTTCTTCCAGAAAGTTTCCAGCGGCGAGAGTTCCCCATACCAAATGGACGGATAGCGCGGGGCTTGAATCGTGAAGTGATAGCTTGGTCCGACGGGCCTTGCCCAGAAATAGTCCGCACACCACAAGAGTTTGGTTAGCTGAGGGCCAGTGGACACTGCCAATTGTGCAGCGAGATAATTCCTGTGCAAAGCTGGTTCGACGCCATGGCCCTGAACCAAATTGTAGTCCCCGACCTGGAGCACCAGGTAGGGCCGAGGGAATGCCTCATCACCGAAACATTTTCGGGTTGGACACATCGGCAGCCAGTGGCCATTGACCCAGGCTTCCGCCCAGTAGTGAAGCCCGCCGTGCTTCTCATCCTTCTCCAGGATCAACCCGCTCAGGAGGCGGGCGTGAATGCCATGAGCGCGGCAGAGCAGCACCAGAAGCCGGCTCTTGCCGCGACTATCCCCACCACCTTTACGCAAACAGGCCATTGCCGTGGAAGCAGAACCACTCTTGAGTTCCGTGGCGACATGGTCGAAGAACGCCCGGACCTGTTCGTCCGCCGACCTGTCCTTGCCGACTATCTTGTCCGCCTTGTCTGCTATCTTCTTTTGATCCCTGCGCAGTTGCGGTGGGGCGGGAGTGGCGGGTTTAGCATCAAGCACGTCCGTCAAAAGATTCATGGCGGCGGTTGGCTGCCTGATCATCGTACAACGGAAAGAACAATTCGCCGTGAATGGTAGTGATGCGCTCGCCAGTCCGGAGGCACGCCAAAGGACCTTGCGCGGCCGGGCATTTTTCCCTTCACCCTGCGATGAATCAGTTCCTTGCTGCGAAAACGTTCGTCAAAAATATGCTGTTGGCGAAAATCCGGTGGCCGGACGGTAGTCAGATAAGCATCGCCGACGGTGAGTTTCCCTGTCGTCACCAGGGTGATGACCCAGGTGAAATCGGGCCGGGGTCCGCCGACCCCGGCACCGCCCAGCAAGCGGCGCCCCATGAAGAGCGCAAGACCAATCACAAGCAGAGCCAGGGCCGTGAGAAGTGTCAGCCGCGTTTTCGACATCATAAGAAGGCCCAAAACAATGGGGACAGGCACACAGAAAACTCGGAGCCAGTCCCCATGATTCAGGTGTTGCAAGAACAAAACAGTTGCAATCCATCCAGCACTCTGTTTAGAATAGTTGGTGGCATCCAGTAGTCCAGCCTCGAACTGCTTTCTTCACCTTGAGAGCATCATGCTCAACATGCCGATAAGTCCGGGTCGCCGCATGAGTCTGCTAGCCGCCCTGCTTGGCATACTTGTGTTCGCTGCTGCTTCTCTCCAGCCGCCGGCGTCGCACCACCTCGGCCCCTTGCAGGACCAACGTGCAGGTTCAACTTGCCGGGGTAAGCCCGACAAACTCTCGGAGCCGGTCGGAATCGAGGCGGATGAAAGCATCTCGGCGCAGACCTCTCCAGCGCTTGACCAGCTCAGGCATCACCTGGACCAGCTCAACGTCAATAGCTGGCATGTTCACGGCTACAATGGGCGCGGCGTGAAGGTGGCTATTCTTGATTCAGGTTTTCGCCGCTACCAGGATTTCCTGGGAAAGGCGCTGCCAGCCCACGTGCAAGGACAATCCTTCAGGATGGACCATGAACTCGAAGCCAAAGACAGCCAACACGGCATCCTCTGCGGCGAAGTGGTTCATTCTCTCGCCCCCGAAGCAGATTTGATCTTTGCCAACTGGGACCCTGATCAGCCGAAGTCATTCCTTGATGCCGTTCGCTGGGCCCGCGATCAGGGCGCCGAGATCATTTCCTGTTCTGTCATCACGCCGAGTTGGAGCGACGGGGAAGGGGGAGGACCGGTCCATGAAGCCCTCGCTCACATCCTGGGGACCGGCAAGGATGGCTGCGACGTCTTGTGCTTCGCATCCGCCGGCAACATGGCACAACGGCACTGGTCAGGTCTTTTCCGAGACGCAGGTGACGGTTTCCACGAATGGGTACCCGGGCATGAGGACAACGAATTGAGTCCCTGGGGCAACGAGGAGGTGTCGGTTGAATTGTGCTCGAAGGCCGGCACCAGCTACGATTTGCACGTATACGACCGCACAGCCGAAATAGAAGTGGGCCGTTCTGCGGGCGCTCCTCTTGGCGACATCTGTTGTTCGGTGTGCCGTTTCCAACCAGTGCCGGACCATTCCTATCAAGTTCGCGTGCGCCTGACACATGGTGAACCGGGTCATTTCCACCTGGTCGCCCTCGGCAGCAGCCTGTGTTACGCAACCGCCAGCGGCAGTATCGCGTTTCCGGCCGACGGTCCAGCCGTGGTGGCCGTGGGGGCTGTGGACGACTTCGGTCATCGTGTACCGTACAGTTCCTGCGGACCCAATTCGACGGCACCGAAGCCCGATCTGGTCGCGCCCGTGCCTTTCCCGACCATGGCGCGATCACGGCCTTTCTCCGGCACCTCGGCCGCAGCACCCCAGGCGGCAGGACTGGCCGCCTTGCTATGGTCACGGCATCCCGATTGGACCGCCGGGCGGGTGCGCCGGGCATTGTGCGAGTCGGCTCAAGAGCTTGGTCCCGCCGGCCATGATTCGGAGACCGGTTACGGGTCGATCAGGCTTCCTTAGAACGCCTAAAATAACGGGGACTGGCTCCGAGTCTTCGAGGTGCCAGTCCCCGTTATTTTAGGCGTTCTTTATCCCCATCTTCAGTTCTTCCAAATCCAGCCACGGATGTTGGCAACGCAACGGCTGGCCACTAGAATAAGCAGCATCGACGGTCTCGGAACCCGGAACAAACAATGAGATGGGTGGAAGGCAAGAGGCCGAGTAATGTCCAAAGCACCGAAAGACGAGTTTATCGAAGTCGGCCCCGCTGACGACCAGCACGCGGGCACGCTCATGGAGTCCGTGGATGACATCCGTGAGGCCTTCAAGGGCCAATTGCTTGAGTTTCAGGGGTTGCTCGAAAAATCGCCATACATAGCCCTTCCGGAAACTAGGAATCCAGATGATGTCGAGCGTATGCGGAAGGCGATTACTGAGTGCGGCCCAGCCGGTGCAAAATGCAACCAGGTTCCTTGATCAAAAGGGCGAAAATCGGAAAGCAGCGGGGCCTCGCCGCCCACCGTTCACTCGAAGCATTAGGGGTATACCACGGCTTTGACAAGGCAAAGGCGGTGCGTTATCTGGAGCATCGGCCAAGCCGCCGAGACTGAAGATTTCGACTCCACTGGCGGGCACGCCACCATGTCCAGACTTCGACCTCTTCGTCTGTAGAGTCCTACAAACATTTCACCCACAGGCTGACTTCACTTTGCAGGGTTGGGGTTTTCTTACTGCGTTCTGCCATGAAGGTGCTTCTCCCACGGCTTCAACGAAGACGGCGGCAGACCGGCGGGGCAACCGGCTTTCAGGAGCTACCCTAGCCGCCGTTGTGATTGTACGGATTCTCAACCCAGCCTCCACGCCACTTCCTCGGCCTTCCCCATGTCCAGTTCGGCATACTCATCCGCCATGCCGAGTGACTTCTGACCGAGTGTTGCCCGGGCGGCGTCAAGACCAAACTCACGCCGGATTTCGGTTGCCTTCGTGTGCCGTAGCTGGTGTGGATGCCACCGGTGAGCATCACGCCATTCCTTGATTTCGGCCTTCTCAGCCGGGGTAAGCCTAGCCTTCCACGCCTTGACGCTTTCCAGTCTGGCTTTCTTTTGTGGGTCTTCTTGTATCCAGTATCTTTGCAGGTGTAGCGGCAACGGGAATGCCTGATCACATGCCCTGGCGATGGCTCTGGCGTAGGTGTTGGTCGTGTAGCGGTTCCTGCGGCTGCCACTTCGGTTTCCGCTTACGCCGGTTCTGCTGGCTGGGCTGCACTCGCGTCTTGCGGTTCATCCGCTGTTCAGTCCACCTTGCTTGCATCCTTTCTCGTGGATCGAAAAGGTAGGCAATGATGTCGGTCTTGAGATACTTGCGGATGATTTCTTGACCACGTGGACCGATAGGGACAATCCGCTTGTGACCGTGGTGAGCGGTCTTGTGCCGTCCGAATGGTCCTTCGTCACTGCCTGGCGTGTAGAGCCACACTTCGCCGGTCATGTCGATGTCCAGGCTCCTCATGACACACACTTCGCCAGGCCTCATGCCGGTGAGCAGCTGAAGTTGCACCATGTCCGCCACGATTGCCGGCATGCTCGGCAAGGTTTCATTGACCACGGCTTCGCTGACAGGACCGACTGGCTCCGGCTCCCTGGCTGATGTCCGACCTTGACGCAAACCTGCCACGCATTGCAGTGCGTGCAACGTGGACGCGGGGACCAATTCCTCAGACTCGGCCCACTTGAAGACAAACCTGATGCGGCTGATACGGCGGTTGATAGTGGTGCGGCAGAGCCGTCCGGATTCAACCATGCGTTGCCGAACGGCTTTCAAAGCGAGCGGGCCGAACTCCCTGGCGGCTGTGTGACCGTACAGTTCGCGGAGCGTGCGAAAAGCATCCTTGAAATTGTTCAGTTCTTTGGCGGGTGTGCCATCAGAATTCTTGTAAGCATCCTTTGCAAACTTCCAAAAGGCCAGTATCATTTCGCTGATGGTCAGGTTGTGGCCTGTCGCTTCTGATTGTGGCAGTCGCCGGCCTGATACTTCCCATTCGCTGATAACCCTGGCGTACTCGTGGCGACCGGCGGCGGTGCCGTATTTGCCCAAGAGCACGTCGCGGCGGTTGCCCATATCGTCAACGAGGGTGACGATTGCCTGCCCAGATTGTCGGTGACGGCGGTAAGAAGGAATGCGGTCAGACATGCGGTCAAAACTCCTTCTGCGGAAGACTTCCGCAGATTTCTTGGGTTTTGGCCCGCACTTCCACCCGATGGAAGGTACGCTTAAAATGCGTTCGGGTAGTCACTTACGCAAAAAGCGGGCGATGGGATTCGAACCCACGACGTCCAGCTTGGGAAGCTGGCATTCTGCCACTGAATTACGCCCGCATATTCTGTCGCTTTTGATCTATTCTATACCGCTATCCGGCGTTTGCAAGCCCTTTATCTTCTTCGGGTTGGGATTAGTCGCACTTCCCGTCCCATGCTCACCTCCAGCGTCAACTTATCATCCGCCGACAGCCTAGGAAATGGCAGTTTGTGTCACAATTTGTGTCACAACGCCAGCAGTTTCCCCGTTCGTGCCAGGGGTATCGCCATCCATTTGTGTCACAATTTGTGACGGGACTCCGGAAGTTTCCCCGCTCGTGCCAGGAGAACCGCCGTCCAGATGGGCCAGAGCAGCCCGGTCATAATCAGCCTCGGTCGGCTTCAGTCTGTCCGTGACCGCCACCAGACCTGCTGCCTTGTCGTACTCTGATTCTGATACCTTGAGGTAATACTTGAGCGTCGTCCGAATGTCGCCGTGGCCCGCCCATTCCTGAACAACGTGAGCCGGGAACCGAGCGGCCCAATCGGTGATGCAACTCTTGCGCAGAGAATGCAAGGGCTTCGAGTACGAGGCAACCCCGGCTCTTCTGGCGACGACTTGAAAATCGCGCCAGACGTTCTTGTACACGACCTCACCGGGCGGAATCACCAACTCGGCATCCGGGTCGTAAGCCGATTCAAGCAGAGCAAGCAATTCGGGGCAGATCGGCACTACTCTGGCGTCCTTGTCCTTGACCGTGAACTCGCCCTCAACGGCAGAATCGTGCCTGCTGATTACGGTTAATCGGCGCTTGTTCCAGTCAATCTTCCGCCAAGGCAGTTCCAGAGCTTCTTCCAGCCGCAATGCTGCCCATCGAGCGAGTCCGAACAGCAGTCTCCAGGCAGGAGTGGAAGCGGCCATCAACTTGGCGAACTCATTGTGCAGGACATAGTGCCAGTCCTTCTCCAAAAGATCGTTTTGGCTGAGGCGATCAAACGGGTTGAAGAGGATGAGGTCGTCATCCAGGGCGTGATTGAACATCTTCCGAGCATTGCGGATATGCAAATCCACGGTAGGGGCTGACATTTCCTTCTCCCGCTGCCGTTTGTTGACATGAACAAGATCACCATTTGCCAGCGCCGTCTTGAAACCTCTTGCGTCTGCCCTGCTGATCGAGTCGAGCCGACGTTGCTCTCCGAAGAAACCGACGAGGTAACGTCCTGTCTGCTGGTGGAGTACCAGTGTGCCGGAGGCCAGTTCGGTTCTGCGGTCGGCGTAGTATTTCTTCAGGAATGGGCCAAGCTGCGGGCCACGGGAGAACATTCTTGCGGCCAGGGCTGGTTTGCAGTTCTACCTCCTTGTCCTTCAGCTTCTTTTCGGCCTGCCGTTTCGACATCTCGGTGATCTTGCCGAGATGCTGGCCTTGACGTTTGCCGTCCGAGCTATACCAGCGCAGCACCCAATAGGTGTACGTCTTGCCGTTCCTCTGGGTCTTCTGTTTGCTGAGTGTGACTGAAGCCCGCGTAGTTGATCCCTCAATAGTGTTCCTCACCGCTGATTCCGGTCAGTGACTCTAGCGAGAAAGAGGTCCAGTTCCCTGCGCAGAAAGAACAGTCTCTTGCTGACCTGCGTGGCCCGGAGTAGTCCCATGTCCCGATAGCGGCGCAATGTGGCCGCTGGGTTTGCGATGTCAATGGTGTCAAGCCGCAGATACTTGATCGCCTCTTCTTCAGTCAGGAGGTAAGGACATGGATCGCCGAAGCGGTAGTTGTCGGATGGAAGAGGCTCCCCCTTTTCGTCGTGCGTTTTTCGGCCCTGACGAACTAGGAACTCCAGCCTATCGCCCGTTTGGAGGAGATAATCGGCTCCGACCGCATAACCACCGACCAATGCCAGCGCTTCCTGGGGAATGTTAAATACGGTGGTGAGGCACCTCCGCACATTGCCGACTGACTTACCGACAACCCGGAAGAGGGCGTGGTTTGCCCCATGAGTTACCGGGATATTGATGCTGTGTTCAGAGGGGAAGGAACGAGTGCGCATGTTCAGACAAACCTCCTGGGTTTGCCTGAACGGTTAGCGCCGTCTTCGTTCGAGGTCGGATTAGCGGGAAGGACTTGCATAGCGGCGACAGAGAAAGCTTTCCCGCCTTCTGCTCTTGTTTCATCGTAGGGCCAAGTGGAAGCCGAATCAAGGCGGCCATAATTCGGTTTTCTGAACTCACTGGCTGAATGTGCTCAGGCGGCATCCAGGTGACGTTCTCCATGCGGTTGAGCAGTTTGTGCACTTCCATACCGCCATCATTTCCGAAGGCTGTCTTTCAGTTTGTTAGCAGCGTTTTCGAACAAGGCCACAATCGCGGAGTGGCCCGGGCCAAAGCGCACTGATGGGTCGCGGAACAGCGTTGGGTGCTATGCTTGAAACAAGTGCCTGTCGGTATGCAAAAGCACTCGGAGCCAAGCGCCAACTTGGCCCCGAGACTTGACCATTCGGGACATGATCTCCCGTGGGTCCATCTTCATTTCAGCAGTTTTCCTGTCAAAAACCAGAGGCCAAGGTATGGCCGCGTTGGCGTTGTCGCGAGCGGCGTTGTTTGCTGAAGGGCTGTGAGCGGCGGTTCCGGCCCACTCATCCTCAGAGCCGCTTTTGCAGTCGTGCTTGCCAACAGGCTGCGGAGCGCTGGCGGCGGGTCAAGGCCAGCCGGGAGTACCGGGCCAGCGCAGCGGGACGTGCCCGGCGGCGTGAACAACAACGACAGTATCGGCAACGGCGGCGTGAACGGCTGGCAGCGGCGTCAGCTGACGTGGCGGCGGCGCGCGTGGGTAAGCGCCAGCGTGGTACGCCCGAGAATTTTGTCGAGCGGATGTGTGCTCGACCGGGTTGCTATGTCACGTTCCTGGTGCGGCGGGAAGAATCGCGCCGGCGTTTTTGCAGTCGTGTTGTGCCGGTTGGCTTTACGGCGGGTGCTGGACCGGGAGGAACACTATCGGCAACGCCGCCGCCGGTGGCGGCGACAACGGCTGCAGCAGGCGTCAGGCGCCAGCCAGACACCTCGTGAGGCATGTATTTGTCTGTGGCCCGTAACGTTAGCGAAGGCGTACAGTGCTCCTGACCCCAAACGGAGAAGGAGCGGGCGAGTTTGAATTCACGCCGGCCCCCCGTTTCCTTTCTTCGATAGGGGGGTCGTCGTGGAGGGAATGTCCATGGGCTGGAACGAAGGCTTACTCCGGCCGGTGCCGGTGCTGGAGTTGGGGCAGCACTATCGCCGTTATCGCATGGCCGATCCGGCAGCAGAGGAAGCGATGGCTGGTTCGCTGCGGCGCTGGGGACAATTGGCGCCGGTGGTAGCGTGCCTGCGTGGGCAGCAGTTGGAAGTGTTGGACGGTTTCAAGCGTGTGACAGCGGCGCCAGCAGTGGCAGGGTTGACAACTCTGAGCGTGCTGGTGCTGGAGGTGGATGAGCCGATGGCCAAGGCGGCGATCCTGGGCCTGAACCGGGGCCAGCGGCCGGCGCTGGAATTGGAGGAAGCGTGGATCGTGCAGGCCCTGGTGCGGGACGATGGGTTGACACAAGTGGAGGCGGCGCACCTGCTGGGCCAGCACAAGAGTTGGGTATGTCGCCGGCTGGCCTTGCTGGAGAAGCTGAGCGCGGCTGTCATCGCGGACATGCGTTTGGGTCTGCTGGGTCCGGCGTTGGCGCGGCAATTGACGCGGTTGCCCGCGGGCAACCAGGAAGCCGTGCTGGCCATGACGCGGCGGGAGACGCTGACGGCCCAGGAAGTGAGCGGCGTGATCGACCTGCTGACAGGCGCCAGCGAGGAGCAGGCGGCGTTCGTGTTGGCCAAGCCACGTCAGGCGTTGGCGCAGGCGCGGGGTGTGCCGACGGCGTTGCGTGATCCGCGTTTGAGCGGCGTGGGGAACTGGCTGGCCAGGCAGTTGAGCCAGGTGCTGACCGGATTGACCCGGCTGGAAAGCTGGTTGCGGACGCCTGGGGAGCGAGAACTGCGGGCACGTGATCGGGAGATCCTGGAGCCGTTGCTGCTGCGGATCGTGGACGAGGCCAGTCTGGTCGTGGAACTGCTCTTGGGGCCTGACCATGTCGCCCTGGGGAAGAAGGCATGAACGAAGCATTACGTCATGAGATTGTGCAGCGGCATCAGGGTGAGGCATCCATGCGTGCCATCGCACGGGAACTGGGTATCTCGCGTGGCGCCGTCGTTCGCGTGCTGGCCCGCGTCCAGGCCCAGCGGGATGGCCAGACCGCATCCTTGTCCAGGCCGCGCCGCCGTGGCAGCATGATCGATACGTATGAGCCGGTCCTCAAGGAACTGCTGGCCAAGTATCCCGACCTCACCGTCGAGCGTGCCTTGCAGGAGTTGCAAGCGCGTGGCTTTGGCGGTGGCTACACGATCGTGCGCGAGCGTGTGCGGCTGTTGCGGCCGCGTCCCCCTGCCGCGCCGGTGCAGCGCTTTGAGACAGGACCAGGGCTCAGGCGCAAATGGATCATGCCGTGTACGATCTGGATTTCACCCGTGAGGGCCGGCGGCGCGTCTACCTGTTCAGCTACTTGCTGAGCTACTCGCGCCGGCAATATCTGCATTTTGCCGAGTCGATGGACCTGCATACGACGTTGTGTGAGCACGTGCAGGCCTTCCATCATCTGGGCGGTGTGGCCCGTGTCTGCCTGTATGACAACTTCAAGGCCGTGGTTTTACGCCATGATGCCGATGGGCCGCTGTACAATCCGAAGTTCCTTGCCTTCGCCACGCACTACGGCTTCAAGCCACGGGCCTGCCAGGTGCGGCGGCCCCAAACGAAGGGAAAAGTGGAACGGAAATTCTTTTATGTGGCCACCAGCTTGCTCAACGGCCGTACCTTCGACACGCTGGCGCACCTTAACGAAGTAACTGCCTGGTGGCTGGCCAACGTCGCCGACGTGCGCCGCCTGCGCGACCTGGGCGAAACGCCTTTGCAGCGTCATGAGCGTGAACGGCCCGAGTTGTTGCCGTTGCCGACCGCCGACTACGACACCGCCCTGGTCGTCTATCGCCACGTCAACGCCGAAGGCTTCATCACGCATCGCCTGAACTTCTACTCGGTGCCCTGGACGTACATCGGCCAGGTGTTGCCGGTGCGGATCACGGAGAGCGAAGTCATCATCTACTCGGTCAGCCTGGACGAAATCGCCCGTCATGCTCTTGTGCCCAGCACGCTGACCGGTGTGAAGCAGAAGAACAAGAGCCACCATCCCGCCGCCGACCCGGCGCAGCGTGCCTTGTTGCTCCGCCAGCGCTTCAACGAATTGGGTCCGGTGGCTGGTGCAGTTCCTGGAGGGCTTGCTCGCCAAGCAGATTCAGGGCAAACTCCAAGCGCAACAACTCCTGGCGCTGGTCGCCCATTACCGGCGTGACGATGTGTGTGCCGCCTTCGAGCGGGCCGTCCGCTTCGGCGCCTTCTCGTTGGCAGCGATCCGTCGCATCCTCGCCGCCACTGCCAAGCCCAAGCCCCTCCTGGATGAACTCGCTGACTTGCATCGTGAAACGCTTGATCCGTTGTTACGCGACGATGTGATCGGTCCCCGGCCAACCAGCGACTATCAGCATTTACTCTTACCCGAGGAATCCGCCGATGAAACCGCGTCCGAAGAAAAACCGCACGATGAACCCGACGAAACCGACGGCGGCCCCAAGCCTGCGTGAGCAAATCCTTGCCGACTTCACGACCTTGCGCATCCCGGTGACGGCGGACCAACTCGATGCTGCTCTGACCGATGCGGAAAAGAGCGGCCGATCGCACCTGGAGTTCCTGCATCGTCTTCTCGCCGATCAGGCCGGTTTACGCCGGCAACGTCGCATCGAACGCCTGATCAAGGACGCCCACTTCCGCGAAGCGCTACCGTTGAGCACGTTCGACTGGAACTTCAACCCGGCCATCCCCCGCCTGCAGATCGAAGCCCTGGCCCAGGTTGACTTCATCCGCCGCAAGCAGAACGTCGTCTTCGTCGGCCAGAGCGGCTTGGGGAAAAGCCGGCTGATTCAAAGCATCGGCCTGGCTGCTTGCCTGCTCGAACAGCGCGTCTATTACATCACCAGCGGCGAACTCCTCCAAGATCTTACCGCCGCCCTGGCCGATCAAACCATCCACGAACGTGTCCGCTTTTATGCCCGACATGCCCTCCTCATCATTGATGAATTTGGTTTTGACCGCATCGAACGCAGTCTCTGTCCGCAGGCCGCCAGCTTGTGGTACAAGATTATCGACGCCCGCAGCCAACGGGGCAGTACAGCCTTGGTGACCAACATCGACTTTGAGTCCTGGGCTGACTACCTCGGCGACGCGCCCCTGGCGATGGCCCTTCTGGATCGGGTCGTGGACGGCGCCACTATCGTCTGGACTCTGGCGAAAAGCAGCTTTCTCAGAGTAGAGTTATGCCCCTCTGGAAGTCCGGCAAGTGCGCAGGCTGACACTGGTCACCCTTTTTGGGCAACCCATCCTCCTGCCTTACCGGCGGCGTCGGAAGGTAGTTAGGCGGCTTTGGTATCCCGTTCCCGCAGATACCGGGCCAACACCTCGTCCGCGGATGCGCCGTTGGCCACCTCTTCACAGGCAGCACGCAACACCTCCCGTTGGTGATTCTGACGAATCCGTGACAACACCTCCGACAAACTCGTGGTACGCCCATGTGCCTGCTGGTCTTCATAGCCTTGCCAGTATAAGAATGTCAGAGCCAAGTACACCACGGCATACCACTTCTCAATCGCCTCGTAACTCTGCAGCCGAAAATCGGCCAAGCCCAACTGCAACTTGACGTGCCAGTAGTCGACCTCTTGGCTCCAACGATGCTGATACCGGCTCAAGATTTCTTGTACGGACAGAGTTACATCCGTGCACAGGAAATACTTCGGGGCGCGTGCCCCAAGTCCCGTTTGTGATAGTAGCACGCGAACTTCCCCAGGCACGCCGTGTAAGTGTCCCTGGATAGAACGGACCCAATAGGTCCGTTGTTGACCGTTCGCGAGTCCCAACCGTACTTTACAGTGCGGGCCGCGAGATAACGAAGGATGAATTCGCACATAGGTAGCCGCACATCGTCGGTCCCCAAGGACTGATACGAAAGAAGTCGGCTAGATTGCTGGGATCGATGCCATCAAGTTCGAGAAGCGCCAGTTGGGCAAGCGTCTTACGCCGGGGTGCAACCAGAATCAGATCGATCATCCGTTCGACGTGTTGCCGCTGAGAGTTACTCAAGAAGAGAGCAAGTAAGCTGACAAAGGTGACCACCGCCATCGAACGCCGTACAATAGCAACCATAAGGCCTCCGTGCCAAAAAACAGGCAAACTTGTTTTTGTATCTGCCTATTTTATGACCGGAGGTCTTCTTCAGCTGTAGTTTTTTGCCAGAGTCCAGGAGTACAATACAAGTATCGGTTGCTACCCGTTGGCCACGGAACAGCCGACGATCCACGCGGCAGCCGGGTTGCTACCCTTGGCCCGGTTGCCGTAGCTTCACTCATCAGCGACAAGGGTTAGCATGGGTAGCGACATGAAACTTCAAGACCTTCGTTCCGCATTGCACAAAGAACCCTTCACACCATTGCGGTTGAACATTTCCGGTGGACGAACGCTAGAAATCAGGCATCCTGAATTGTGCGTGGCTGGAGTCACGGCGGCATTCTTCGGCATTCCTGCTCTAGGAACCGAGGGCGAACCTGCCTTTGAACGGTACATCATCGTGGACCTAGACCACATCATTAGCCTGGAACCGCTGGAAGCTGCCACGATGAGAGGGAACGGACAGTAAGGCGAGCGGCAAGAGATAATCTACCTCGCTTGCACGTCGGGCTAACGACAGGCGGTTAGCCCGACGCGCAAGCAAGGGTAACGTATTTGCTGCCGGTCGCCCAAGAACTGCCTAAAAGAATGGGGACAGGCACCTCGAAGGCTCGGAGCCAGTCTCCGTTTCGTTTCTGCGCTTCTTCCTCTCTTGCCATTTTGCGGTATGCTGTCTATCTTGATCGGCAACAGCATGCCGTGGTGATGGAGATGATCGAAGGCAAGCTGGCTTCACTTTCGGCAGTGTCTGGCCGGCACCATCTTCCGGTGTCAAGTGCCTGTCTCTGGAGCAACCGGCCAGAATGACTCGCAGTGAAATGCTTCGCCAAGAAACGTGACAGATCATGTCGAAGACAACAAAAAACCTCGGGTGCTCGTTGCGCCCCCATGTGATCGTAATCCTTGTCCTGCTTTCGCTGCCAGTGCTGGGATACCTGGATTACAGAACCGACCCGCAGCTTTCCCTTAGCCTCGTTTATCTAATACCGGTTCTGATCGTCGGCTGGTTCGTGGGGCGCTGGGCGGGTTTCGGCATGGTTGCTGCCATCAGCCTGACCCGGTTGATCGCCGACTATCTGGATATGATGAACCATGATTGGGGCGTGCTGCGTACTCATCCTGATGCCCTGGTCTGGCACCAGGCCAATGTCTGGATTCTGTACCCGATCCTCGTCTATTTGCTGTCGGCCTTGAAGTCCAAAGGGAAAGAGTTGGAAAAGCGCGTCAAGGAAAGGACCGCTGATGTGCGACAGCTGGCGGCGCAGCTGTCCAGGGCGGAGGAGGTGGAACGCCGGCGCGTGGCGGTTGAGCTGCACGACTCCATTGGCCAGGCCCTGTCCGCGTTGAAGCTCAAGCTGGAGATGCTGGCAGAACGGAGAGGGGGCCACGTCAGCCGTGAAGATCTGGCCGATCCGATCCATACGCTGCACGACATCCTTGTGCAGACGCGCACGCTGATGTTCAACCTCTATCCGTCCTCGCTGGATGATCTGGGCCTGCTACTGACCCTGCGCACCCACGGCGAGCACCTGACCTCTCAGCTGGGAGTCCAGATCACCATCTCGGAATTTGGCCAGCCGCAGACTCTCCTTGTACCAACGCTCGGCTACGTTTACCGAGCCTGCAAGGAATTGATGGGCAACGCCGTCAAACACGGCGGCGCCAAAGAAATTGTCGTTGCGATTCGCTGGCAACCGGACTTCCTGCCATCACCATAGACGATGACGGTCGCGGTTTCGACCCCACGTTGGCGCTGGGATCTCCTTCTCCCGACCTAAATGATAATGACAAGACCGACGGCGTTGTCCGGATAGACAAGGGGTTGGGTCTGCGCAGCATCCGCGAGCGCATGGATTCGCTTGGCGGCCAGATGTACGTCGAATCGGAGCCTGGGCGCGGCACGCGCGTCGTCCTGGAAATGCCCCTGCCTACTGCAGAGGCCGTCATTCAATAGGCGCTGGCTGCCACTGCTCGACCGCCGCCTTGACTTAGACGGCACAGCATAGCGGTGCAGGCGGCGGTCGAGCAGTGCCACTGCAAAAGGGAATCCGTCATTCAATAGGCCACTTGTGCTCCGTTTCGAAGCGCATGGATCTTGTTCAAGCGCCGCGCATGGCGGCCGCCCTCGAACTGGGAGGTGAGGAAGATGCGTACCATGCGCTCGATCAATTCCTCACCAAGCAGGTCGGCGGACAAGCAGAGCACGTTGGCGTCGTTATGTCGGCGGCTCATTTCGGCAGTGATGCTATCGTGACAGGGGCAGGCACGGACGCCGCGGACCTTGTTGGCCGCCATGGCCATGCCGATGCCGGTGCCACAGATGAGAATGCCGCGCTCGACAACTCCATCACTGACTGCCTTGGCCACGCTGAAAGCGAAATCGGGATAATCGACGCTCTTCTTGCTCTCGGGACCAACGTCCACCAGTTCATGGCCGAGCCGTTGCAGCAGGGTCATGATGCGCCGCCTGGCTTCGTATCCGCGATGATCGCTGCCTATGGCAATTTTCATGGTGCTTCACCAGAATCACTCCTGGCCTGGCCCTCTGTCTTATCCCTCCTCCAGTACGGGGGAAGGGCTAGCAGTGAGACAGGCGGGGAGGGGCTGACCAGAGTGCCTAAAATAATGGGGACAGGCACCTCGAAGACTCGGAGCCAGTCCCCATTATTTTAGGCACTCCTACAAATTCCTCAACGAGGCATTCCAGATGCCGCAAGATCGCTTGCGCAGCATTGCTCGTACACGGGCCGATCGCAGCCGATGGGATCGGCAATGTCTTCTCCTGCCGGCGACAACAGCCGGGGCGTGGCTCCCAGGTCTGCAAAGCACGACGTCAAGATCAACTCCTGGCTGTGGGTCATGGCGACAAGGTAATCGGCCTGGGCAGCCAGTTCCCGAGTCAACAGCCGGCTCTGATGGCCGCTCAGGTCGGCCCCGAGCGTGCGGGCAACGTCGATAGCTTCAGTCGCTGCTCCACATCCTATCATCGCAGCCAGGCCGGCGGAAAACACGCAAAATCCATGGCCCGGCAATTCCTCGGGTGTGCAGGCCAGGCGGTCCGCGAGCAGCTTCTTGCAGAGCACCTCGGCCAGAGGGCTACGACACGTGTTGCCGGTACACACAAAGATTATAAGACAAGCCAACTGTTGACGCAGGCGCTGGTTCGGCGACCACGCCTTCGCGGAGCACGCTCCAACTTGCATCATACACTCGTACGACGGTCGATGCCTTGCCAAATCGGCTGGGACCATCATCAATGACAAGGGCAACATCCTCACCGAAGCCTTGCAAGACTTGCTCGACAGTTGTGGCGGGCGGCTCGCCGCTACGATTGGCACTCGTCAAGACGAGCGGACCCGACAGCGACGCCATCACTTCCAGGATAGCATGATGATCGGGAACGCGTAATCCGATTGTGCCTGTCGGGCAAACACGTGGGCGCACACTTTCAGGCAAGCGATCCAGGGATAGCGAGATGTCTGCTCATCGACCACCAGCGTTACCGGACCCGGCCAGCAACGCCGCGTCAGCCGGCGGCCAAGCGGACTCAAGGCGGGCAGCCACTCGATGACACTGGCCGAACCGGCAAGCACCAGGGTAAGGGGCTTGTCCTGTGGGCGATCCTTGCTCCGCTGGAGCCTGGCGACCGCTTCGGGCGTGAAGGGACTGGCAGCAAGGCCGTAGACCGTCTCGGTCGGAAAAGCAACCAGGCCCCGGCAGCAGAGCCTGCACAGCCTGGCGAACAATGTCGCACCGATCAGTGGCGCTCTGCCAGTTGAGGACGTGAGACATCGACAATTCATCTGCCGGTCATAAGAGCCTATCACAAAATGGGGACCGGCACCTACGAAGACTCGAAGCCAGTCCCCATTTTGGGATAGGCTCCAAGTGTGAAACGCAATCCCTGGCCCGGATGCCAGGGGAGAAACATGCACTTTATAGAGAGTTGCCAGGGCAGGCAAGGCAATTCTGCCGGATTGGGTAGTGGTACAGTTTGTAGTGGCCCGATTCATCGGGCCTGCGAAATGACCGCATGCATGCGGTCACTACAAACTAAACTGTACCACTACCTGGCTAATGGGTTTTTGGAAGTACTGAACCTATTCTGGTATGATAGACTTGTGAAGGATATATTTTTTGCTTGATTTGTTCGCCAGGCATGGTAGCCTGGATATGCAAGTTGGGGTGTTTGCCATGAGTCAATCCGACGCGGGTACAAAGATGGCCGAACCAGCACAAAGCTCGGAGTACTTCCGCCTTGAAAGGCACGGTGATATTGCCGTTCTGATGCCGTCGCCGCACGCAGAGAGCCTGTCCGAGAGCTTGATCTACCAGGCAGCCGACCTGGTCCTGGCGCCTCTTCGCGACGATCCACCTGCTGGCCTGGTCATCGACTTGAGCCAGGTTCAGTTTTTTGGCTCTATTTTTCTATCCTTCTTGCTGCGCTGCTATCTGCTGGTGAAGAAGCACGGCAGCGAGGTTGTGGTCGCGGGTGCCAATGATAAGGTACGTGAACTGTTGCACGTGACCGCCCTGGATACGTTGTGGGCAATCTACGACAGTCGTGCCGAGGCCATGGAAGTCCTGGGTGGCTCGGATTAGACGAGCGGCAAAAGATAATCTACCTTGCTTGCGCGTTGGGCTAACGACCGGTGGTTAGCCCGACGCGCAAGCAAGGGTAATGTAATTGTTGCCGGTCGGACAAGACGCTTTAGTCGACTTCCAAGCGTTCTTTCAAGGCATCAATCACTTCCTTGGTATTCACGGGTTTGGTGAACACGCCGCTGATGCCGAGATCGGAGAAGTCGAGTTCAGGATCGACCACGCCAAAGGCGCTGCTAATAATGTAGATGGGGAACTTCTCCCCCACTTCGCGAAGCCGCTGAGCCACCATGCTGCCAGAATCCACCGATTCCAGCATCAGATCAGCAAGAATAGCGTCGGGGCGGATACGCATGGCCGTCCGTTCTCCTTCCTTGCCGTTGGCGGCTTCACCTACGACAAAGCCAGCAGCCTCCAAAGCCATGCGTAAGCCGGCCCGGAATTGGGGATCCTGATCGACGAGAAGGATCGTGCGTCGACGGGGGCCCATAACAGTGAAATTCATGATGTTCTCTCCTCAGTCATAGGTCAGCAGGGAACGGAACCAGCGGATTGCCTGCTCCAGGTTGGCACGTGCTCGTTCCGTCAACTCCTCCCGGAGTTCAAACTCATAACCGCGAATGCCAACCAGCAACGCCGGTGGCAGCCGGCCGTAACATTCCCGGCAGATGGCCAGGATGATCTTCCGGCTTCACGATATGGCTCGTGAAAGTCATGCCGTCGGCCGGCACCACCTTGCGCACGGCATAAGGCTCTGGCCCGCTTTCCGCAGCATCGACGAACAAGACACAGTCGTGTTCAGCCGCATCGGCCGCATCCTCGATGTTGAGCAAGTAGTTTTGCTCGACCCGAACACCCGGCACGTGCAGTTGGGCAATGGCCTCGGCAGCTGCCGGACCAAGACCATCGTCCTGCCGGCCTGGATTGCCATAACCCAGGACCAAAACGCTCTTGCCAGCCCAACACGGTGTGGGTGCCATGCTGTCATTCGCGGATCCGGCGTGCGATCTCAACGCCCTCGTGATCTTCCAGGGTTACCACCAACGGCATCCGTCCCAGGGCATGCGTCGCGCACGACAGGCATGGATCATAAGCCCGCATCGCCACCTCGATGTGGTTCAGGAGTCCTTCGGTGATCTCCTTGCCGCTCAGGTAATCCTCAGCCACCTTCTGTACCGACCGGTTCATGGCCTCGTTATTGTTCGTGGTAGAGACGATCAGGTTAGCGCTGGTGACCTGATCGTTCTCATCCACGTTGTAATGATGAACGAGCGTGCCACGCGGTGCTTCGATCCAGGCCACACCTTCGGAACGGCGCTGGCCCTTGGCCACGAGATTGGTGCCTTGCAGATCGTCGTCGTACAGCAGCTGGTTGATTTTTTCGGCGGCATGGACCATGCAAATGAGCCGCGCCCAGTGATAACCCAGTGTCGCATGGACAGGACGGTCCCAGCCGGCGGCGAAGAAGCCCTGGCGCTCCTTCTCGGCCAGGGGCGTGTCGATGAAATCGCAGCAATTCACCTCCGCCAGCGGCCCTACGCGATACCAGCCCTTGTCCTTGCCTCGGCGAAGTAATGTGCGGGAACTTCATGTAGCTCCAGGGCCGCACTTCCTCCATGAGGTAATTCCGATATTGTGTGGGTGTGACGCCATCGAAGATCTTGTTCCCCTTGGGGTCGATGGCCCGCAAGCGACCGTCATACAGATCCATGGCCCCGTCCGCGCGGACGATGCTCACGTAGTTGGACGGGAAGCTGGCAAACTCGGTGTGCCGCTGCCAGTCGGCCTTGGCAATCTTCTTGGCCAGCTCCACGGAGTCTGTACACCAGCCGATGATCTGTTCGATGTCTTTCCGCAGGCTGTCGCGCTCTTCCATCGACAGGTTCTTGTTGACGCCGCCGAGGATGGCGCCCGGTTGGATGAACTTTCTTGCCGCCGACGGCCTTGATGACCTCCTGACCGTACTTCCGCAACAGAATGGCCCGCTTGGCCAGATCGGGATAGGCCAGGGCCAGACCGACGACATTACGCTGCATGGGCGGCGCATCAAAACCGAACAGCAGGTCCGGCGAGGCCAGGTGAAAGAAGTGCAAGGCGTGCGATTGCAGAATCTGCCCGTAGTGCATGAGCCGGCGCATCTTTTCGGCAGTCGGGGTCAGCTTGTCAACGCCCGCGACCATGTCCATCGCCTTGTTGCGCGCACAGATGGTGGCTCACCGGACAAATGCCGCACAGCCGCTGGATCACGACCGGCACTTCCCAGTAGAGACGGCCGCGGATGAAACGCTCGAAGCCGCGAAACTCGATGACGTGAAAACGCGTCTGCTGAACGCGACCCGACTCATCGAGTCGAATCGTCACCTTCCCGTGTCCCTCAACGCGAGTGACCGGATCAATAATTATCTTGCGCGCTGGCAAGGTTTCTCTGTCGCAGCGACCATAATTCTCTCCCAAGTCATTAGTCGTTAGTCATTAGTCATTAGGGGACCCTTGTTTCAGGGACTTTCTTTGCGTGTCAGGCTTTCCAGCCGACAAGCCGGACAACTCGCTTCAGTTGGTCAGGCTAGAAAGCCTAACCTACAGAAAGCCTGCCATACTCACTTAATGACTAGTGACTAATGACTAATTTACTAATCGATACTTCAACAGTTGGTACGGCAATGTCGGTTCCTTGCCTGCCAAGAGTTGAGTAACTGCCTCCCAAATTGCATCCGCAGAAGGCGGACAGCCGGGCAAAAAGTAATCAATCTTCACGACTTCATGGGCTGGGTAGACGCGATCCAGGAGGAGAGGGATGTCTTCGTCGTCAGGGATGACGCCGCCGTCCGCCACCGTCGGCCCCTGGAGAAAGGCCTCTTCGAGGCACTCCTTCAAACCAACGAGGTTGCGCATGGCCGGGATGTTCCCCTGGATCGCGCATTCCCCCACGGACACCAGCACATTGCAATTCCTGCGGAACTGCCGCAGCACGTGGACGTCATGTTTGTTGGCGCAACCGCCCTCGATAAGGCCGACATCGACCTGGCAGTCGAACTCCTTCTTGTCGTCCAGCGGAGACCTGTCCAGGTCTACCAGCTCGCAGAAGCTTCAGAAGCCGCTCGTCGATATCGAGGAGCGACGTGTGACAGCCGAAACAACCAGCTAGATGAGCAGTTGCAATCTTGGGTTTTGCCATGAACTTTCTCCCGTCTTATATTCATCCTTCATCATTAGAGGGTTTGGAAAGAATGAGCCAAGGAAAGGGGTCCATCAGGGGGCTTACGCCCCCCGCTCGCCAGAGGTTTCATTTTTTCCGTGCGCTCTGATGTTTTCGCGGCCGTCGCAGCCTTGCGCTGGCCTCGATGTCCGAACCGATGGGTGCGAGATCGAACCTGTGCTCGCCATAAGGCACCTCAAAGGCCGTGCGCTTCGGCATCAGGGAAGCCACCGGGCATACTTCCACGGCCTTGTCCGTCACCTTGAGAGTCGTGTTTCCCAGGCCGTCGGCTGAATCGACGGCGAGGCGCATCCGGATGCCGCGTCCATCCAGACCGAAGACGTACTTGCCATCCACGTCCCGCGAGGCCCGGAGGCACCGGCAACACAGAATGCAGCGATTCCGGTCCAGGTAGACGTTTCCGGATGGGTCGCATCCAGCTCCTTCGCCGTCCACTGACAAGGCAACTTCGTCGGCGCATCCATGCCCAGCCGATAAGCCATGGCTTGCAGCTCACAATCGCCACTGGCTTCGCAACCCGGGCAGAAGTGGTTGCCTTCGCTGAACAGAAACTCAACAATGGTGTGCCGGTAGTCATTCAACTCAGGGGTATTATTGTCGACGACCATGCCATCGGCAACGAGGGTGATGCAGGCAGGTCCATTCCTGCCGTTGATCTTGCAGGTGCAGAGCCGGCAGTGGCCGCTGGGATTCAGGTCCGGGTGATGGCACAGGCGTGGAATGTAGACTCCCGCCGCGTCACAGGCCTGAATAACGGTTTGTCCCGGACTGGCCGTGATTCTGACTCCGTCAACAGTGACCTTAATGGTTTGCTCGCTCAAGTATGTTCCTCCACGGGGAGCCTGCCCTGGGCAGCGATAGCCGGCCGCAGCGCTTTTTCGAGATCGAACAAAGGAATGAAATCCGTCCGCCGGAGGCGTGCCTCCCACAGATGGGGAAAGTTCCGCAGTGTGCTCAGGATCGGATTGGTGCAGTTTGGCCCAGACCGCAACGGCTGGTGCCGGCAACGGTGCGGCTCAGCTTCTCCAGCTTTTGCACGTCGTGAAGCGAACCATGACCGTCGACAATCTTGTCGACCATTTCCTTGAGGATCGTGGTGCCCACGCGGCACGGCACACACCAGCCACACGATTCCTCGATGAAGAACTCGGCAAACTCCCGGACGATTTCCAGGGGGTCGCGCTGGGGGCCGAATACCATCATCGAACCGCCCGTGGGCAAGTCTTCGAAGGCAATCTGGCGGCCGAAGTCTTTGGGAGCAACGCACTGGCCCGAAGGGCCGCCGACCTGAACGGCCTCGGCGTTGCCGCCACCCACGAGGTCCAGCATTTCGTTAATGGTGATGCCGAAGGGAAGCTCGTAGACTCCCGGATGCTCGCAATCTCCGGAGATACTCAACAATTTGGTGCCTGTCGATTCCTTGGTGCCGAACTGAGTGAACCATTCGTGCGCCCATTTCGAGGATGCGGGCAACACAGGCGAGGGTCTCGATATTGTTGACCGATGTGGGCAGCTGGTTGTATCCCTTGTCCGTGGGGAAAGGCGGACGATCGCGTGGGGAGCCACGTTTGCCTTCCAGGGACTGGATCAGCGAGGACTCCTCGCCGCAGATATAAGCCCCGGCCCCCAGTTCAATGCGAATGTCGAAGCTGAAGTCTTCCCGGCCGCAAATATTGTCGCCCAGCAAATGCTGCTTGCGCCTCTGCTCCAGGCAGTGTTGCAAATGGCCCCACAGATAGGCATATTCAGCCCGCAGGTACATGATGCCTTCACGGGCGCCCAGAGCGTAGCCGGCGATCGTCATGCCTGAGAAGACCCGGTCGGGCACCTCCGTCAAGAGGACGCGGTCCTTGAAAGTACCGGGTTCGCCCTCATCGGCATTACCGAGGACGTAACGGGTCTCGCCGCGTGCCTGGCGGCACAGTTTCCACTTCAGACCCGTGGGGAAGCCTGCACCGCCGCGACCGCGCAGCTTGGACTTGATCACTACCCCCACGACCTGTTCCGGCGTCATGTTCAGTGCCGCACGCAGGCCGGGCCCGGCTTGATCGGCGTGAACAACACCTTGCCCGGATGCGCCAGACTCGAACCCACCAACTGCATCCGGCAGGGCAGCACCGATCCGCTCGAAGCCCAGCGACCCCTGCGGCGAACCCGACGAGGCGCCGGTGCGCACTGCGGCCACAATCTTCGGCACGTCCTCCACGGTAATCCGCGTTAGCGGGGTCCAGTTGACCAGGGCGGACGGCTCCTGGTCCGCCATGCCAATGTCGCTCGTCCAGGACAGCGAAAATCTGCCATCGTGGCTGGTCTGGCCCATACGCATGCCGAGCGTTTCTTCAAACGCCTGCGCCACCTCGCGAGCGCCGTTCATCATGCTGATCGGCGTCTTGGCCAGCCGGATGTTGACCTGCCCTTTCGGCTCACGATTCAGAAAGGCATAGAAGCTGGCCACGTCAACCACTTCGACGCGATGAATGCCCAACTCCGCCGCCAAAGCATCAATCGTCTTGTCAGAAAGGTAGCCCAGACTCTCCTGGAGGGCGTGGACAATGGCAAGGAGCCGTCCACGGTCCTTGCCGAATCCTTCCACAATCTGTCGAATCACCGATTCCTCCACTATCTGTCGAATCACCGACTTGTCGCCATCGGTCATGGTAGACCTCAAAAGGATGAAGGATGAAGGATGAAGGATGAAAAATAAATCGGTTTTCTGATTGATCCTTCATCCTTTCTTTTACTACGATGCTGGACTCACACAGGCAAGATGCAAAAAGAAAAGACGATGGATGAAAAATGAAATGTTCCGGTTCATCCTTCATCCTTCATCCTTTCTCTTAGCAGGTAATCGTACCAGGCCTGCATCCCAAGCCCTGTACGTGCCGAGACTTCAAACACCTGCGCTCCTGGAGCCGCTCGGCGCACATTGTCGCGGAGCAACGTCATGTCCGCAGCCACCGCTTCTGCGATATCCATCTTTGTGATCAGGACAACATCGGCATTGCGAAAGATGATTGGATACTTGAGCGGCTTGTCTTCGCCTTCCGTGACCGAGAGGAGTACGATGCGGCGGTGCTCGCCCAGGTCGTAGGAAGCCGTGCAGACAAGATTGCCGACGTTTTCGATTATCAGCAAGTCCAGGTTGTGCAAAGCGAATTTTTCCAGGGCCTGAGCGATCATGCTCGCTTCGAGGTGGCAGGTAGTGCCGGTCACAATCTGGACGACGGGTGCGCCCTTGCCGCTCAGCCGCCTGGCGTCGTTGTCGGTGCGCAAATCGCCAACGTGAATACCCATGCGCAGCCGCTTACCCAGATCGACGAGGGTGCGCTCCAGCAGCGCCGTCTTCCCCGATCCGGGGGAGGATACGATATTCAGAACCAGCACACCAGCGTCCTGAAAGCGTTTGCGGTTTTGCTCGGCAAACCGGGCATTGTGTCCCAGAACCGCCCGGTCCACTTCCACGATCCAGCGCTGCTGTCCTGTCTCGGCTTCTCTACTCTTCACGCGATACTTCCAGCGATACCAGATCCAACTCTCGTCCCTGGCGCACTTCGGTTTGACATGAACCACAGTCGGGACAGGCGCTCACATAATCAGCCGCTTCGAACTCGCGGCCACAAGTCGAGCAGCGAAGCCGAGCTGGCACCCAGTCCATTTCCAGGACCGCTGACGCAGCGGGCGTGTCGACCTTGAGGGCGTCGAAGGCGAACTGGAGGGCCTCGGGTACAACTCCGGACAGCGCCCCCACTCGCAGCCGCAGGCGATGAATCCGGCTGGCGTTTTCCGCCCGAAGGTGTTCGGCAGCGATTTGGAGTATATTCTCCATGATAGTGACTTCGTGCATTTTTTCAGTATATCCGGTGCATGTGTGTAGCAAAATGGGAACAGGCACCTCGAAGACTCGGAGCCAGTCCCCATTTTGTTGCAGGCTCCAAGTTGAAGAGCGATGATGAATTTCTGAAACCTCTCCACAGCATGCTTCAAGGTACAGGATTCCCGCACACTTTTCAGCTGCTTACCCACAACTGCACAACTACACGAACTGCACGATAATCTTGCAGGCGATGCTGTCCACCGGCAACCCGATATGGCTAGAATATCGATGGCACACTACGGTTGTGATTTCCACCTGGGGAACGCGCATGAACGATACCAGTAAGACAGAAAACAAAGACAAGTCCAAGGTGAAAGTCCTTCTGGCCGAAGATCAGACCCTCATGTGCGGCAGGTTTATTTGCGTTGCTGAAAACCACTGACGAGGTGGAAGTCGTTGGTGAGGCAGAGGACGGTCGTGAGACGATCAAGCAAGCCAAGAAGTTGAATCCCGACGTGATTCTTATGGATATGGCCATGCCAAAACTGAACGGCATCGAAGCGGCCCGCCAGATTCACAATGCTCATCCGAACGTCCGCATTATCATGGTTTCCGCGTACACCGACCGGGAATACATCTTCGAAGCACTTCGCGCCGGCGCGATGGGCTACGTGCCCAAAGACGTGGCCCTTGCCGAGTTACTGGAGGCGATCCGATCCGTAATGGCCGGTAGTACTTTTCTGAGTCAACCCTTGACAAAAATCGTCATGGACGACTATGTCCGCCGGGCCAAGCACGAACAAGAAGGCAGCGGCCTGGAAAACCTTTCCAGGCGGGAACGCGAGGTGCTGCAATTGATTGCCGAAGGAAAGTCGTGTGTGCAAATCGCCGAGGCACTCCGCATCAGTGTTCGAACGGTCCTTACTCATCGTTACCACGTCATGGAAAAGCTCGATGCTTGGTCGATAGCAGACCTTACCAAGTTTGCCATCCGCCATGGACTTTGTAAGCTCTGAGGCAACCTTCATCCTGACTCGGTAGCTGCCAAAGGCAATTCCAGGACAACTCGCGTACCACGCCCGGGTTCCGAATCAAAGTGTGCCAGACCGCCAAGAGAATCTATGCGTTCACGAATGCTACGTAATCCAAATCCTTTGGGTTTCAGGACAGTCTCACCGGCCTTGGCGGTTTCCTGCTGGTCGGGGGACGTGGTTCCCAGAGGTAAGGTGGCGCCAAAACCGCAGCCGTCATCGTCCACGGTGATGCGAAGGACGTCCGGTAGCCAGCGAAAGGCAACAACAATGTTCTTGGCAGCGCCGTGCTTGATAGCGTTGCTCATCAATTCCTTGCAGGTTCGGTAGAGATAGCCCAGTTTCGCCGCGGGAAGAGTCTGCGGCTGGCCAAATTCCGACAGGGTGACCTGGACCCCCAGATCAGAATGCAAGTGTTCGCCATAAGTGCGCAGGGTAGCGAGCAGGCCCAGATCATCCAGCGTGGACGGATAGAGTTCGAACATCAGTGTGCGTGCCTGGGCAATGCTGTCGTCCAACATGTGGAGCGGATCCGCCAGATCATCACACCTGACAAAACCACCTTTCTGTTGTGCCAGCATCCCTAGCTTGAGCTTCAACAGAGATAGAATCTGGCTGATGGAATCGTGGAGTTCGATGGCCAAGCCACGGCGACTGGTTTCCTCCACCTCGGACAGCTGCACTGCCAATTGTTGCAAATCAACGGTCCTTTCCTTGACGCGCTTATCCAACGTTTCCCTTTCGAACTTCAATCCCGACTGCAAATACACAATGACGATGAAAAACACGTAGCAGTTTACCTGGTGCCAGAGCAGGATATTCCCACTAGTGTTCGGCTCAAAATAATCAACCACCAACCGCGTCAAACTAACAGCAGCAACCATGCCGAAACCCGGCCAGCGCCCCACGAACCAGGCAACGACACAAACCGGTGCTAAATAGATGAACTCAAACGAGAGCTCCGGCCCCGTGAGATAATCCACGTACCCCAGTACTGGAACAGAAAACAGGGCAGCAATCACAATCAGATATGGTCGCAGCAAGCGATGGCGCAGGTTTGTCATCTTAACCATCTCCATTGGGACGGCACGCTATCTACGAGGGTTATTCTACGCATTTTTACTGCCGACATGTTCATAATGTTGGCCACAACAAGGTTCATACAATTGGCCACAACAGAGTTCATACTCTCGGCCACGACAAACTTCATACTCTTGGCCACGACAAATCCCGAAGTATCCACAAGTCACATTCCGGCCAAACTCTAATACTCTGAGCCCTAGAAATAAGGCCGGCAACTAATGTCATGCCAGGGCGATCTCCGACGTGCCAGGCAAAGAGGACATCATGGCGATGATCAACGACGCCTCCGACAAGGCCATGAATGACTGTCTGACTGGCCAATTCAGTCAGGTTGAATGCATCCCTGTGCATACAGCGAGCATGCTTCAGGTCCGCAGGCCGATGTGCCACAGTTCGGTCGGGCACTGGAAGCGCAGCGAAACGTACCTCCGGGCCTCTCATCCAAGTACTGCAGAAAGGGGAAGAAATTGATCGCTGGCCGGAACAAGCTGACGGATTCGGCTGGTCTGGACGTGAGAGGCAGGCTGGATCTTGGCCATTGCCGGCACCGTGGTTGCGAGTTTCGGCCCGCGCAGTCGGTGGGACGCCAGGCTGATGGCGAATCCGCCTCTCCTTGTACCTGGCCTCCACGTTGGTGTAGGAGGCAGGTTTGTAACCTTTTCCTGGCAATAGCCAAAGGAGACCTACATGTTTGAATGGCGAAGAACGAATGATGCTCTGGGGACCGCGAATCGCGGCAACCCCTGTGAATCGGGTTTGTGTACGTTGTGCGAGTCCGATTGCAAAGGCAAGTGCGAGACCTGGCTGTCGTCTCTGCGCGGCCGCAAGATGCTCTATCCGCGGAAGTTCGGTCAGATCACTTCGGGATCGGCGAACGTCACCTCGGTCGGCATCGGCTACCACGCTCTGCGCATCCAGGGATATTGCCATGGCAGTCACGGGATTGCCAATGGGCGGACCAACAGTCCCGACGACTGCATTTTCCCGAATGTTGATGTGACGACTTCGTTCGGCAACGAAGTGGTCACGAAATGCCGAGTCCCCATGATGACGGGCGCTCTCGGTTCGACGTTTATTGCCGCGAAGTACTGGACTGCCTTTGCCGTCGGCGCGGCCCTGTGCGGTTTCCCGATCGTCGTCGGCGAGAACGTTGTCGGCATCGACCGGCAGGCGCAGATCGCGAACGGGCACATCACCACCGCTCCCGAGCTGGATCGGCGTATCAAGACCTTCCTGCACTACCATGACGGCTAGGGCGCCATCATCGTACAGATGAACGTCGAGGACACGCGCAACGGCGTGGCCGAGTACGTCATCGATAAATACGGCGACAAAGTCATCATCGAGTTGAAGTGGGGCCAGGGCGCCAAGGACATTGGCGGCGAAATCCAGGTTACAGACCTGAAGTACGCGCAGTTCCTCAAAGACCGCGGCTACGTGGTCGATCCCGATCCCTACGACCCGCACGTACAAGCGGCGTTCAACGCGCGTGCCATCACCTCATTTGCGCGCCACAGCCGGCTGGGCGGCACCAAACTGGAGTCGCCGGGTCGGGTCAAGGAAGAGTTCATGAAGTCCATCGCCTATCTGCGCAAGATCGGCTTCAAACGCATCACCCTGAAGACCGGTTCCTACGGCATGGAGGGCTTGGCCATGGCCATCCGCTACGCGGCCGAGGCCAAGCTCGACCTGCTGACCATCGACGGTTCCGGAGGCGGCACCGGGATGAGTCCATGGAACATGATGGAGCACTGGGGAGTGCCGTCACTGGCGCTGCACGCCAAGGCCTAGGAATACTGCACCATCGTGGAGAAGGCGGGTCTGAAGGTGCCGCCCCTGTCCTTCGCTGGCGGTCTGGCCCGCGAAGACCATCTCTTCAAGGCCATTGCCCTGGGCGCTCCCTACGTCAAACTGGTCTGCATGGGCCGCGCCCCGATGATCCCCGGCTACCTCGGCTCCAACATCGAAGGCGTCTTCAAGCCGGAGAAACGTGCCGAACTCAACGGCAACTGGGACAGCTTGCCGACCAATGTCAAGGAGTTCGGTCAGTCTCCGGAGGAGATCTTTGCCGGCTGGGAAGCTGTCAAGGCCAAGGTCGGCGCCGCCGAAATGGGTAACATCCCCTACGGCGCTGTTGCCATGTATGGCTACGCCGACAAACTGGCCTGCGGCCTTCAGCAGTTCATGGCCGGCGCGCGTAAGTTCAGGCTGGCAGACATCTCCCGTAGCGACCTGATGGCAGCCAACAGAGAAACCGCCGATGTCACTGGGATTCCTTTCATGACCGATGCGCTTGACGCAGAAGCGAAGAAGATTCTCAAAAGTAAGTAATTCGCCACAACTAATCAACCTAGTATGTCGTCCCCCCCTGGGGCCCTCTTGACCCGCCTCAACGTCGTGTCCGAGTCAAGAGGGCCCATTCCGGATGCACCCAGCACCCAGGGCCTATTCTCTTTTTTGACATGATGATTCGATGAAGTTCAAGTTCTTGAGAGTGTTCTGCGATGTGGTCCGGCATCGCAGTATCTCGCAGGCGGCGTCGGCCAACAAGGTCTCGCAATCGGCTGCCAGCCAGATCGTGCTCCAACTTGAGAAATGGCTGGGTGTACAGCTCATTGACCGTTCCACTCGCCCCTTGCAGCCGACAAGTGCCGGCCAGGCGTACTTTGAGGGCTGTCGAGACCTGATCGAGGGCTACTTGGAGTTGGAAGCTTCCATCCGAAGGGCGCAGACCGATATCGCCGACACGGTGCAGGTTGCGGCCATCTACTCGGTTGGGCTAGGTGATATGGGTCAGCTGGTCGAACAGTTTGGGCTGCAGCACCCAAACGCGAAGGTCCATGTCGAGTATCTGCACCCTGACCGTGTCTACGATAAGGTGCTGGCGGTCACGGTCGATTTCGGTCTGGTGTCCTTTCCGTGCAAGTCGCGTGAACTGAGCGTGCTGCCCTGGGCGAGGAGGAAATGGTGCTGACCTGTGCTCCCGATCATCAACTGGCACAGCAACGGGCGATCAAGATCCAGCAGTTGAATGGCGAAAAGTATGTCGCTTTCGATAGGGGATTGCGGATTCGGCGCGAGGTGGACCGCTTTTTGCATGGGCATGGTGCTAGCGTGGATGTAGTGCTGGAGTTTGACAACATCGAGAACATCAAAAAAGCGGTAGAGATTGCAGCGGGCGTTGCCTTGCTGCCGCTGCCAACGCTGTTTCCTGAAATTAAGGCAGGCAGGCTGGCGGCAGTGCCGCTCGAAGATAGCCGGTTTGTGCGGCCGCTGGGCATCATCCGCCAGCGGCATCACAAGCTGGGCCCCATGGCACAACAGTTTTTGGACTGTTTACGGGCTGCCGGAACGCGAAAGCATGCCACGTAAGTGCGGAGTAATTGGCCGCCGAACCGCCCTAACTCAGGAGGTTATGCAATGTTGCAGCGCAGTCGTGTTGACGCCGAACCCGCCGCACCGCCAAAGAGCATCACCAACTCTATCCGCATGAAGCTGGCCCTGATCCCGGCCGGCAAGTTCCTCATGGGTTCGCCGAAGGACGAGCAAGAACGTTGGCCCAACGAGGAACAGCACGAGCTGTCAATCACCAAGCCGTTCTACCTGGGCATCTACCCAGTGACCCAGGCCGAGTACGAGAAAGTCATAGGGAACAATCCCAGTTACTTCTCTTCCGAGGGTCCCGGCCATAGCATAGTCGAGGACATGGACACCGGGCAGTTTCCGGTGGAGAGAGTTTCCTGGGACGATGCCGTGGTTTTTTGCCAGAAGCTATCAGAGTATCCAGAAGAGAAGAAGGCTGGGCGGGAGTATCGTCTGCCGACCGAGGCTGAGTGGGAGTATGCCTGCCGCGCGGAAACCAAGACGGTCTTCCACCACGGCGACTCGTTATCGTTTCGTCAGGCCAATTTCGACGGCGCCTATCCGTATGGCGGAGGCTGTAAAGGGCCATATCTTGGGAGAACGGTGACGGTTGGCTCGTATGCTTCCAATGCATTCGGCCTGTACGACATGCACGGTAACGTATGGGAGTGGTGTCGAGACTGGTATGATGAGAACTACTATGAGACCGGTCCCAGCGAGGATCCTCTGGGGCCCACAGAGGCCACGGACCGGGTTGTTCGCGGCGGGTGCTGGCTCGCCCTCGGCAAGTTCTGTCGGTCTGCGAGTCGCAACGGGTTTGAACCCCGCAATCGGATTCTCACTGTAGGCTTCCGCGTGGCCGCACTTTCCAGCACGCACGCCGAACTGATTGAGCGGCGCCAGGACCTGTGGGGCCAAAGTGCGCAGGGTCGTCAGTGATTTGACCGCGCTCAAGAAGCGTCTTTGAGCGCTCTCTGCCCTGCCCAAGACGGCGGCCGGCAAAATCAAGCGCTACCAGTTGCGCGTGATGGCGGCCCCCAAGACCCTCACCCCAACCCCTCTCCCGGCGGGAGAGGGGCAGGGGTGAGGGCGTCACAGGCGACCAGCGCTGAGGCCCACACGAAACCTGACCCGAATGCCACCAGATCATGTGCCACGTTCTGCCGAGGCGATTCAAGGAAGCACAAATTTGCAGCCGGGTTCTACGGGCTGCTCTTGCGCGCTTCGGTCGATGAAACCGAAGAGTTCAAGGATCTGTCAATTGGAGTGCCTGAACGCACCCGCTAACACGGGGATCGATCCTACAGAGCGCGCCGAACCTTCGGTGCCATCTCTGCCTGTCATTCTAGCAGCGGATGACCAATTCGGCAAGGACAACTCACGGGACATAACTCCATGCGGGCAAACCCGGACATACTCCTTGTCGATGGTTTGGGCTATTCATACAATCAATGGTGTTGATAGTTGCCCCTTATTGAACCATGCCCTTTTCCGACCCTGAAAAACGAGTCCCCCAGAACACTACTTAAGGAGACCTCTCGATGCGCAACAAGTTATCACAAAGTTTGGCAGCCGTGGCCATCATGGCTTGCATCGGCGTCAGTCTGGTTACTGCCGACGTGCCGGCCGAGTACAAAGGCAAGCCGTACAAGGACAAGGCTCAGACCGTTCCCGGCAAGATCATGCTCGCCTACTACGACGAAGGCGGCGAAGGAGTGGCCTATCACGAACCCCGTCCGCTCAAGGCGGGCAACTTTCGCAGCAAGGAGGGGGTCAACTGCTCCTCAGCGTCCCACGACCAGTTCGCGGACGGCAAGAAGATTCCCGGCGATCACCACTACGTCGGCTGGACCGGCCCGGGCGAATGGCTGAGCTACACCGTGGACGTTGACAAGGCCGGCGTCTACACGGTCAACATCGCCGCCTCGTCCCACAATAACGAGGAAGAGGAGCTCAGCCTGTCCATCAACGGCGCGCAGAAGCTCACCTTCAAGCTCGAAGAAACGGGTGACTATCATCGCTACAAGCTGTTCAGCAACGTGGCCGAGGTCAAGTTGGAAAAGGGATTGCAGGTCGTGAAGCTGACCATCGAGAAACAGCAGCATGCGTCTAATCTATACTATCTCGAATTCGTGGCGAAGGCCACGGAACCGGCTACCAAGGACCAGGGCAAGTAACGGCTGAACGCCAAGGGCAGGAGTGGCGGTGCGGTTGATCGAGCTTATTTAGCCGACCTACCCCGGTGCCGCTGCGCCACCTCGCCAGAGTCTCGCGTTCGCTGCTCCGGTCGATGAAACCGAGTGACCTACTCGTGCCAAAAACAATCGGCTTGGGTAATACTCGGCGAGGGAGGGCTTGCAGGGGAGCTTAAGAGTGCGTATCTGGATCGGCAATTGTCGGGGTGGCCGGCGGTGTGAGGGGGAACGATTCCGTTCACCTGCCGCCGCGGCTGGTGAAACGTTGAATCATGGAAAACCGTCATGCCGCCGGGGGCAGGTGCAACGCATTGTTCGGTGGCAATTGGGCACGCCACGGTCATTTTTCGCCTTTCACACGTTTGAAGACATCGAGCTTATGGCCCGAACCTTCCTTACTTTCAAAAGCCTTCGGCCTCGTAGCCGGTTTCCCTGAAGGGAGGAAGCAGAGCGAGGTGCAGATCTTTAGCGTATCGCCCTCGATTGCGTAGATGCCCATCCACTTGTCCCCGACTTTGCCATCCTTTGAAACCACGTCCAAGTCGAACGTCTTAGGCCTCGTTGTCGGGTCGAGCTTGAAGACGCCACGGACTTCTGGATTGGTACTGTAGGTGATTTCATTGCCAGAAATGGCATAAGTGATTGGGACGTCAATTTTACTGCCTTCGACAATTCGTTCCACGAGCATCCATTTTCCTTGAAGCTGTTTGATCCTCCTCCTTGCTGGCGTCATCGGCACTGCTTACCGAAGCGACGAAGAAAAGGAACCTGAGGCAAAGGACCACTGCTCGATTCATCGGTCACCTCTGAGAAACAAAAGAAGGTTCGCAATCTGTCCCAGTTGACATATTACGCTGCGCCGGCACAATAAGACTCGCGCCGGCGGCATACTAAGTTGCCGCCATCCTATCACGGGCTAACCTCACAAGCAACTAGCCAACAAAGATTTCCTCTCCCCCACCCGCACGCTCGCCGTTTCCAATCATCCTCAGTAATCTGGCATCCTTCTCGTTCCCACGACCGCCGGCCGACCAATCCGGCCGTCCCCGCACACCTATAACACGCCTACCCCTACCCCCCACAAGGCCCTGTAGCACACGCTGATATTCCCCGCGCTACGTTTAACCTACGGCTTACCGTGCCGCCAAAGTAGCGCAAAAAATTGCGGA
>CAWDRY010000053.1:0-17199 GCA_963804745.1 uncultured Gemmataceae bacterium | reverse complement strand
TGACATACTCCAGCAACGGCAAGAGTTTACAGGACTTCATCGAGCACTTCAGGGCATCCCCCGAAGAGAGGCTGCAACTGCTGCACAGCCTGCTCGGCGAGGCTGCCTGCCGCCAGATCGGCATATATCCAATCCCGGCGGGCTTCAGGCTCTCGGTTGTCATTCCGGTCTACAACGAACGGCAGTGGATCCGCGAAATCCTGCGGCGCGTTCAAAATGTGCCCATCCCCAAGGAAATCATCCTCGTGGACGATTGCAGCACCGATGGCACGCGCGAAATCCTCAAAGAGCTGGAGCAGCCCGGCATCCGAGTCATTTATCAACCCGTCAACCAGGGCAAGGGTGCGGCTCTGCGCGAGGGGTTCCGGCACGCCACGGGCGAGGTCGTCGTCGTCCAGGATGCCGACCTGGAGTACGACCCGGTTGAATATCCGCGCTTGATCCAGCCCATCATCGAGAATCGCGCCGATGTCGTCTACGGATCGCGCTTCATCGGCGATAGTCATCGCGTGCTTTATTACTGGCATTATGTGGCCAACAAGGCGCTGACGATGCTGTCCAACATGTTCACCAACCTGAACCTCACCGACATGGAGACCTGTTACAAGGTCTTCCGCCGCGAGGTGCTGGCTGGCATCAACCTCAAATCCAATCGTTTCGGCTTCGAGCCGGAGATCACTGCCAAGATCGCCCGCCGCCGCGAGCCGCACTGGCGCATCTACGAAATCCCCATCAGCTACTCCGGCCGCACTTACGAAGAAGGCAAAAAGATCGGCATGCGCGACGCCCTCAATGCGTTCTTTTGCATCGTGCGTTTCTGGATGTTCGATTGAAAAAATGGCCCGCGGACTGCGTACGCGGATCAACGCGGATCAACGCGGATCAGAACAAAATCTAAAGTTCCAAAAATCCGCGTAAATCCGCGCACGAAGTCGGCGCACGAAGTCCGCGGGCCATTCGGAACGGAAGGAATACCAATGCGACATATCATTCTCGCACTGCTTGTGAGTCTCACGCTCATTCCCACCACCTGGGCCGCTGACCCGCGCAACTTCGAGGACGCTGCCCTGCACGCCGTCCATTTCATCAGTACACAGGAGGGCTGGGCCGTCGGTGATGAGGGAGTTGTCTGGCAGACCATCGACGGCGGCGAGAAATGGGAGAGACGCCCCACCGGCGTGCGTGCGTCGCTGCGGTCCGTGTACTTCCTCAACTTTTCGACGGGCTGGGCTGTGGGCCGCGAGGAGTTGCCGCACGGCGCCGGCAGTATCGGCGTGATCCTCTTCACCAGGGACGGCGGGCTGAAGTGGCAGCGGGTGGCCAGCAACTCTCTCCCCGGCCTCAACTGTGTCCGCTTCATCGACAACAGGAACGGAATTGTTGCCGGCGACGGCTGCGAACAATATCCGACAGGGCTGTTCCAGACCAGCGATGGCGGCCGGAACTGGCAACCTGTCCCCGGTCCGCGCTGCACTACCTGGCTGGCTGCCGACTTCCAGGTGGGGAGGACCGGCGCGCTCGCCGGCGCCTGGAATCGGCTGGCAACGCTGCGCGACGGCAAGGTTGTTATCGAAAATCCGGACTCACCAGGCAGCCGTAACCTGACCGGACTGAAGCTGGCTGACAAGAATGCCGTGGCGGTAGGCCAGGGGGCAATGATACTGCTCGGCGACGGCGCCGCCGGGAAAGGTTGGAGAGCCGCCGACTTGAAACCGTTCCTGCCGCGCGAGGCCCGGTCCTGTTGGGATTTCCACGCCGTAGCGTGTACCGGCACCCATGTCTGGGCGGCAGGCAGGCCCGGTTCCGCGATCCTGCACAGCCCCGACCGGGGCAAGACCTGGGAAGTGCAACGCACGGGCCAGCCGCTGCCCTTGCAGGGCCTGTCCTTCATCGACGAACGCCGCGGCTGGGCGGTCGGTGAGTTCGGTACCATCCTGGCGACCAGCGACGGGGGCAAGACCTGGCAGATTCAACGTCGCGGCGGACAGCGTGCCGCCGTTCTCTTTGTCCATGCCCGTGCGCCGGGGTTGCCTGTTGACACCATCGCCATGGTCGCTGGAGAGGAAGGCTACCTGGCAACCGCCCTTCGCGTGACGGCTGCCGATCCCGACTCGGCGGCCCCAAGCAAATCCACCGAGGTCCAGCGCTGGGCAGCCGCTGTTCGTCTAGCCGGCGGCTCGGCCGGCGACGCACTCTGGCAGTTCCCTCTCCCTCAACATCTGGTTCGCGCCCGCCGCGAGGACGTGCTGAAATCGTGGGATCAACTCCACAGTGCGCATTCCCAGGATGAGCTGCTTCGGCAGATGGTCCTGGCCATTCGCATCTGGCGGCCGAGCGTCATCATCACGGACAATCCCGATGTCGCCATCACCGGTTGTCCGTGTGAAGCACTGGTCGTTGAGGCCGTGCAGCAGGCCATGCAACGGGCCGCCGATCCCAAGGTCTTCCCCGAACAGATAGAGAAACTCGGTCTGGAACCGTGGCAACCGGCCAAGCTCTACGGTTGCTGGGACCGTACCGCCGGCGAGCACATCACGCTGGAGACGACCGAGCCTGCCCGCCGCCTCGAAGCCACGCCGCGCAACTTTGCGGCCTCGGCCCTGACCTTGTTGACAGAAACTCCCCAAGCATTGCCGGCGCAGCGTTACTATCGCCTGCTCAACCAGCAGCCCAAGGAGGCTGGCGCGGGCCGCAGCTTGATGGCTGGTGTTCTGATCACACCCGGCGACAAGGCCCGGCGGCTTCTGACAGAGGCGCCCGAGTTGGCCCCGGAGGTTCTCAAGGCGATCCGGATCGGCCGCGGCCTGCAAACACTGGCCGAGGCACCGGTGAACGGCCTGGCCGATTCCGATAGGCTGGCCCAACTCGCACCGGCGTTGGCCGGCTTGCCGGATCAACAGGCCGCTCCGCTCGCTTTCAACGTGGCCGGCCAGTTCGCCGCGGCGCGGGCAATGGGACCTGGCACGCGAAATGTACCTGTTGATGATGGAACGCTATCCGGCACATCCGCTCTCGGCCGAAGCTTGCCGCTGGCTGATCCGGTACACGAGCAGCAGCGAAGCGCTGCACCGCCACAAATCGAGACAGTTTCTGGTCGTGACACGTTCGGCAATCACCCCAGCCGCCCCCTCACCCCTGCCCCTCTCCACCGCTACGGGGGAGAGGGGTGGGTGTGAGGGGGCCGCTGCTGGCGGCGCCAAGCAGGCGGGTTATGATGTCCGTCAGGAGCAGGGAGTTGCTCTTCTCACCGATGGTCAGAAGGTTCGCCAGTGGTATCAAGGTTCCATCGAGCTGGAGCCGCGCCTGGCAACGTTCGGCAGCCTGTACGCCGGCGATCCCGCCATGCAGTTCTGCATCCAGTCCGCGCGCCGCACCCTGAAGGACTTCGAGCCGGCACGCAAGTGGTATGCCGAATACGTGGCGGCGCACCCTGAAGCTGGTCCCTGGCGCGACGCGGCCCAGGCCGAGCTATGGCTGTGGAACCGCACCGGCCCCTGTCCCAAGCAAGAAGCCTACTGCCGTGAAACAAGCACGCCGCCCTACCTCGACGGTAAGCTCGACGATGCTTGCTGGCAAGCGCAGCCGATCGTGCTCGGCGACGCCGTCGGCAAGACGACCGAGGAGAACAAAACGGAAGTCCGGCTGGCCTTCGACAAGGAGTATCTCTACATCACTGTGCGTTGCCAGCACCCTGCCGACCGCTACGTCGCTCCCGTGAAGGTTCGGCCGCGCAATGCCGACGTCCGCCCTTACGACCGCGTGTGCCTGCTGCTCGACCTCGACCGAAACTACAGCACATATTTTCATTTGCAAATCGATCAACGCGGCTGTGTTTGCGACGATTGCTGGGGCGACCTGACCTGGAACCCACGCTGGTTTGTGGCGATTCACAGTGACAAGACGTGTTGGCAGGCGGAGGCCGCCATTCCCCTGGCGGAACTGACCAACGATCCTGTGACGCCAGGAAAGGTGTGGGCGTGCAACATCACGCGCGTGCTGCCGGGCCGTGGCGTACAGGCGTTGTCGCGACCGGCCGACGTACAACCAAGGCCGGAAGGGATGGGGTTGCTGCTTTTCATTAAGGAAGCACGTCCGGGCACGCAACGAGAACCGGGAAATGCGCCGAACCCGAAGCTACCTTGAAAGAGAAACAGAGCATGGCTGTCTTGCTTTTGGCACTGCCTTCCCCAATAATAAAACAACGACACCATTTTCGCGGGGAAATTCAGCCATGATCCGGGACCAACTAGACCTTAAGCAAGCGAAGTATCCGACCTTTCACGGAATCTTTTCGTGAAAAACTCGGAATCCCCCGTCGTTTCCAGCGTCTAATAAGGTATCTGCTTTATCCAACACCAGAAGCACGGAGGGATTTCGAGTGAAGAAGATCATACGACAGAAACTCGCCAACAGCAAGTGCCGCATCGGGCCGTGTCACACCAAAGTAGAAATGTCCTCCTTTTGCCCCAGATAGAAATGTCCGGTGTCGCTACCAGTCATTTCTTCGGCAGACCTTGACGCCAGGGATGGTCAGGGCCAGGGCGATACGAGCCCGAGGGGCCAGGGAGCGGTGCGGCGGCCGGAGCGCAGGGCGAGCGCAGCGAGCCCGGAGCGGAGGCCGCCGCACCGCTCCCTGGCCGAGGCTCGTCTCGCGGTTCTGCATTCGCCACGATCTCGTGGTAAGCTAGGTAACGTTCCCCAAAGCGAATCGCCATCGTCCTGTCACGACGCTCCTCAATAATCACCCGGCCACCCCGCAGGCCCGGCAGCGCCGGCTTGTGCAGTTGATACCAACGGTTGTGCAAACGAATCGTGTAGTCGTTGGTCACCACGCGTTTCGTCTGCACGCTCAGAATGGCCGGCAAGAAATACTGCCGTCCCAAGGCGCGGTGGGCATCCGAGCCATCAGCCGCTGGTACTGCAAAACGCCGGTTGTATTCCGGAACCAGCGTGTGGCGAACGAACTCGTTCGCTGCTGCTCGGGTCGTCACCTTGGCCAAACGCATCTCCTTCACCCAGCGATCCTGGGCTACTTCAAAAAACGCTCGATCCGTCCCTTGGCCTGCGGGCTGTGGGCCAGGATCAATTCGATGTCCAGCTCCGCCATGGCCCGGCCAAACTGCGTCAGTCCTGCGGCGGCTTGTCCCTTACTTTGCCACTGAAAAACGCTGTCTCTGTCCGTGTAAAACGCCCACGGCCGGCCTTGGCGCCGCAGCCAGCGTTCCGTCATGTCCATGTACGCTTCGACCGTTTCACCTTCGTAATACCCTGCGTCGATCCGACTCGTGGCATCGTCGATCAGCGCCACCAAAACCATCTCTTCACCACGCCCTTCCAGCCAGTCGTGCAGCGAGGTGTCCATCTGAATCAACTCGCCAAAACAACGCCGGCGCGGCCGCCGACTCCGATGCACGTCACGCCGCCGCTTGCGCCTCCCATAGCCCCTCCGCCAGCAGCCATTGCCGTAAGGTCTCGACCGACACCTGCAGCCCCTGCGCCGCCAACTTTTCGCTCGCCAGCGTCGGCCCGAAGTCCGCGTAACACTTTTGATAGGTCTTCAGCACCTTGCCGCGAAGCTCCTCGTCCAGTCGCCGGTTGGACAGTCGGCCGCGCAGCCCATGCACCAAGGCCTGGTCGCCTTCCTCCTCCAAGCGTAGTGCCAAGCGTCGCACATGCCGCGCTGTCAGATCCAACAGCCGCGCCGCCTCGGCTTGGCTGCGCTTGCCATCCACGACTGTTTGCAAAACTTTCAAAACATCGCGCTCACGCTGACTCATAGTAATCCGGTCTTCGAACCCTTTCATGAGAACTGCCCTCCTTGACACGATTTGCCAAAGAGGACATTTCTACCTTGTTAAGACCGGACATTTCTATTTTGGTTTGACAGTGCCGCATCGGGCGCCGCTTGGACAAGACGAACCTCGACGGTTGTTCCAAACCCATCATGACTGCCAGCAACATCCACTATGAAATTGCCGACCGCTGCCGGGGCATCGGCGTCGGTGGCATCGGAGCTATCCACACCCTTGCCCGCCGCCTTGGTTTGATCGATGCCATCGAGCAACGTCTGCATTTGTTGCAGATACACCTGCCTTATCATGAGTCGGACCACGTGCTCGCCTTGGCCTTCTTGCCTTTGTGTGGCGGCACGTGCATCCAAGACCTGGAACTACTCCGCAACGACGAGGTCTTTCTCGATGCTCTGGGTGCCCGCCGTATCCCCGATCCCACCACGGCGGGGGACTTCTGCCGGCGCTTTTCCAGGGACGACATTTACACTCTGCTCGACATCATCGACGACACGCGCCGCCAAGCATGGGTCGGTCAACCCACGGCCTTCTTCGGGCAAGCCGAGATCGACATGGACGGTTTTCTGGTCGAGACCACCGGCCAGTGCAAGGAAGGGATGGACATCGCCTACGATGGCACCTGGGGCTATCACCCGCTGGTACTGACCCTGGCCAACACCGGCGAGGTCCTGAGCGTGGTCAATCGGTCGGGCAACCGGCCATCGCAGGAGGTGCAGCTGCGGAAGTCGACCGGGCCATGCAGACGTGCTTCCGCGGCGGTTTTCAGAGTGTCTTGCTGCGCGGCGACAGCAAGTTCGCGCAGACGGAACATCTGGATCGCTGGGACGACGATCCGCGCGTCTGCTTTATCTTCGGCTATGAGGCCATGCCAAATCTGAAAGCCCTCGCTGAGGACTTGCCGGCCAGTGCCTGGAAGACGTTGCAGCGTCCGGCTCGCTACACCGTGAAGACCGAGCCACGTGTCCGGCCAGAACAACGTCAAAGAGGCCGTGGTGGTGGCGCGGGAGTTTGAGAACAGACGCCTGCGGTCGGAACAGGTGGCCGAATTCAGCTACCGGCCCACCGCCTGCAAGAAGACGTATCGCATGGTGGTCCTCAGAAAGAATATCTCGGTGGAAAAAGGCGAGAAGCTCTTGTTCGATGACATCGTGTACTTCTTCTACATCACCAAGGATTTGGACAAGACGGCTGCCGAGATCGTCTTCTCGGCCAATGATCGCTGTCATCAAGAGAATCTGTTGGCCCAACTCGGTGGCGGGGTACGGGCCTTGCGAGCGCCGGTGGACAATCTGGAAAGCAACTGGGCGTACATGGTGATGACGGCGTTGGCCTGGAACTTGAAGGCTTGGTGGGCCTTGACCCTACCGGAGGAGCCAAGTCGCTGGCAGGACAGACACCGGTTGGAGAAACAGTGGGTTCTGGGTCTGGAGTTCAAGACGTTTGTGAATGCGTTTGTGCGCTTGCCGTGCCAAATCGTGCGGACGGGCCGCAAGTTGATCTATCGACTGTTAGCGTGGAACCCCTACCAGCCGATCTTCTTCCGTTTGGTAGATGCCTTGCGGTGTTGCCGGGAAGACCAACGAAGTCGGAGTCCGGATGCTCCGATCCACCACGGCACCAAGAGCGACCCAGCAGAAAGTAGAGAACGGCATGACAGGAGCAACACTTGAGGCAGCTAACCTGCTCTGTGATGAGCGGGACAGAGATAGTCCGTAATTGCTGGCGACGCCCGCGAAGGCTGTTGGACGCCGGAATCTTCGCTTGTTTAAGGACTAGATAAGTTGCTTCACAACAGGCCATTTCAGCCGTTTCGCGTCCATCTAAAAGATGGGCGGGTGATAGATGTGCCCTACACGGGAATGTGCCTGCTCAACGTCAATTATATAAAAATCGGCGTGCCAATTACCGAAGGACCATATCCGATCTGTTCTGACGATGAAGAGCATTACGTGCAGTTGAAACTGATTGAACGCATCGAAGAGATCGGCACTCCAACGACCGCTTCGGCTTCTTAGCAAGGGATGTAAAGAATGCGTTCGGAAGTTCTGTTGCACATCATCTGGATGGAAGTTCTGTCACTCCCGACTTAAGAACCTGACAGCAATGTCAGCACCCGATCCAAACTCTCCATCGGCAATCCAATGACATTGCTGATGCTCCCTTTCACCACCCGCACAAAGGGATCGTCCTTCTCAAGAATGGCATAGGCCCCCGAACATCCCTGCCATTGCCGGGTGGCGATATAAACGGCGAGTTCGTCCTCGGTAATCGCCTTGAACGCCACGAAGCTCACTTCCTGCCAGGCGAACTGCACGCCGTCCGCGCACCGCCACAGGCAGACTCCCGTCCACAACTCATGCTCCCTGCCGGCAAGCATGCGCAGGATGCGCCGGGCATCCTGCTCGTCGGCCGGCTTGCCAATGGGTTGCCCGTCCAGCCAGCCAATGGTGTCGGCGGCCAGGACCACGGCGGCTGAGTTGCCCAGCCGTGTCGCCACAGCGGCAGCTTTGAGCCAGGCAATTTGCTGAACGAGAGTACGCGGATCGCGCGGACCGCTGTCGGTCGCCTCGTCGATGTTGGCGGGCATGACGTCGAAGGCGTAACCGGCACTGGTCAGCAGGTCACGCCGGGCGGGGGAGGCGCTGGCCAGGATCAAGGGGAATGGGAGTTGTTTGGTCATCAATGTATTTTCCTCTGCATTAATCCTGCCGCACGCGCCACATGCCGAAACACACAAGCGTGAGTAAGATCGTGCCGAATACGTACGGCCAGATATGCGCCTGACCGATGTAAAAGAGCGGCGGTGCGATCATGGGACCAGAAATGCGCGCCAGAGCGGAGGCGGATTGATTGACGCCGAGGACTTCGCCTTGCCTGGCTGGATCACTGCGTTTGGAGATGAGTGACTGCACCGAAGGAGTCATGAAAGCAAAGCCAGTGACCAGTATCGTTAGCACAACCAGAGCAACGCTCCACAACAGCCCCTTGGATGCGAACCAGTCACCGCTCACCGCCAGCGCCACGAAGATCACGCAGGCCAGGCCAACGGTCATGAGCAGCCAGCCGGCTTTCATGAACCTGACTTCGCCAACGCGCGCCACCAACCGGCGATAGAGCAGGCCCTGCGCCAACAGAAGAACAAAACCAACGAAGGCGAATATGAGGAAGTTGTTCCTTTCCGTGGTTTTCAACGCCTCGCGGGTAAGCGTCACTTTGAGTTCCGTCATGTCTGCTTCGGGATGAAGGAGGAACTTGTTCATGAGCGCCAACGTCGATTCCAGGCTGCCGAATGCCAGCGTAGCCAGGAAGAATATACCCACCAGAATGCCGACGGAGGGCGTCCGCAGAACGACTTGCACGCCGCCCCAGTCCAACCAGCGTCGATGAACCCTCATGCTGCCCGTGTGTAACGTTTCCGGAAGGAGAAACATCGCCAGCAACAATGCAGCCAGGGAAAGGCCGGCGGCCATGAAGCCGGGCATGCCTTCAACGTCCACGAACAACGAACCGAACCCGAGCAGCGGTCCGAAGGTGAAACCCATACCAAACGCCGCGCCGATCAAGGCCATGCCGCGGGCGCGCCGTTCCAGTCCGGTACTGTCGGCAATGACCGCCTGGGCCGTCGATATGGTCGCACCCGCTACGCCGGCGCCCAGGCGAGCGATGAACATGAGAATCAGGCCCAGGACCAGGGCCTTCCTGTGGATGCCGATCTCCGAGGCCACGCCAAAGAGGCTGTAGAATACGACAGAGCCTGCCAGTCCTAACAGGATAATGGGCCGTCGGCCGATGCGGTCGGAGACAAGTCCCCAGATCGGTGCGAAAATGAACTGCATCGCGGAGAACGACGACATGAGCAGTCCCAGCATTACTCCGCGCAGCACCTTCGTCACCCAGGCGTCGCCGGGATACAAAGGTTCTAGCAGTTCCGTGGCAAAGAGCGGCAGCAAAGGCAACACGATGCCGAAGCCGAGCAAGTCAATGAAAACCACCAGGAACACGATGAACAGAGCGGACCGGTGCGACCTGTCGCCTGTTGGTGAGGCAGGTTCTTCAACGGATGGCGTTTGCATTGGCTCAATCAGAGGTGGATCCGCATCAGCCATAATTGATGATCTCGCTCACCTTCGCTTCTCTTCGTGACGAAAAGGAATTATACTCACGGAGATAAGCAAAGGATGAAGGATGAAGGATGAAGGATGAAGAACAATCAACTCCTATTCATCCTTCATCCTTCATCCTTCATCCTTGGGAAAGCCATGCGGGTACCCCATGTCCAACACCGAAAGTTCTGTCAAGAGTGCTCCTCCTGCTCCCGCCTATCTCATTCTCGATACCGAAAGCGTGCCGGACGGCAAGCTGCTTGCCAGGGTCAAGTATTCCGGTGAGACGCTCAGCCCGGAGGAGGCCGTTAGCCGCGCCCAGGCCGATGCCCGCAGCCGATCCTATGACAACTCGGACTTTCTACCGGTGACCTTCCAGTATCCCATCGCCATTTGCGTGATTCGTGTCGGCGCCGATTTCGGCTTGCAGGCGATAACTTGCATTGATGCTCCGCAATATCGGCCGCGCGAGATGGTTTGCAAGTTCTGGCAGGGATTGGCGAGCCACAACAAAGCCAAGCTGGTCACGTTCAACGGCCGCTGCTTTGATCTGCCTCTCCTGGAACTGGCGGCGTTCCGCTATGGATGCGCCCTGGCAGGCCGGGAGTACGCCGAGAGCCGCCGCAGCCGCTTCTATGGCAACCATATCGACCTCCTCGACTGGCTGTCGAACTTCGGCGCCTATCGTATCGCGGGCGGGCTTAATCTCCTCTCCAAGCTTCTCGGCAAGCCCGGCAAGATGAACGTTGCCGGCGATCAGGTTTATGCGCTCCATCAGGCCGGCAAGATTCAGGAGATCAACGACTACTGCATGTTCGACACGCTCGAACACCTATTTCGTCTTCCTGCGCCGCGCGCGTCCTGTCAAGCGAACTATCCCTGGAAAAGGAGGGAGAACTGGTGAACCGAGCCAAGGAATGGCTGACCGCGAAGGTTGCCGAGCTGCCGGCGTTGCAGCAGTATCTCGACAACTGGGGAAAGTGGGAACCGTGGCCATAACTCAAGAAAGGATGAAGGATGAAGGATGAAGGATGAAGGATGAAGAACAATTCGCTCCTATTCATCCTTCATCCTTCATCCTTCATCCTTTTCTTCTTACTCCAGCGAGATATTGATCGTGTTCTCCTGCCCTGCTTTCACTTCCTGAGGGGGAGATGAACCCGGTTGACTGTATTTCGGCGGGATCAGGTTCAGAGGGACGCTGAAGCCCTGGCCAGACACGGCAGGTGCAGCCGGCTGCAAGGAGCTGACCGTGATGAGATGCCAGCCGGGGACTGCTCCGAGGCTATTGTCCGTTTGCAAGATGTAACTGCCGTCGGGTTTGATCTCGGCCTGCGCCAGCGGTCCGCGGCCGCCGCGTTCCGGATCGGGCGTAAACACGATGGTTCCGGTGGTGAGCGGCACGCCACGGTAGTAGACCGTTCCTCGAACCGGGGTCAGCTTCGGCTGTTTCCCGTCGCAACCCGCAGCCAGGAATGCAAGAAAAACCAGGAGAATGTGACAGGGTGACAGGGTGACAGGGTGACAGGGTAACAGAAGGATGAAGGATGAAGGATGAAGGATGAACCGAATCGAGGATGGAGGATGGAGGATAGAGAATCGAATTCCATCTTCCATCTTCCATCCTCCATCCTCGATGATTCGATTCTGATTCATCCTTCATCCTTCATCCTTCATCCTTCACCCTGTCACCTTGTCACCCAGTCATCCCGTCTTACCCGGCATCGGCGTAGGTCAAGGGTGGAGGGTGGGGCGAAGGGCGATAGTAGCAATGCAGGTCAATCAGGCCAAGACCAGTTTGGGATCGTGGCTTTCGGCGAGCCTCTATGAACCTGGCTTTGCCTCTTTCGGAGAACTGCATTAACATAAGCGTCCGTGGTGAGTGGTGAGTGGTGAGTGGTGAGTGGTAATTGCCGTCACTTTACTCACCACTCACCACTCACCACTCACCACTCACCACTCACCACTACTAATTAAGGAGGAATACATGAGAACGAGTTGTTGGTGTTGCTTGTTGTTGCCTACCTTTCTTGCGTACCCAGCGGCGGTACTGGCCGCCGACAATCCAGCCGCAGGCCCCAGGGTAGAGGTCAAGGTGGTCAAGTACGCGGAACTGGGGGAAGAGGTCAAGAAACATAAGGGACAGGTGGTTGTGGTCGATTTCTGGGCCACGTTCTGCCCTCCATGCATCAGAGAGCTACCTCGGCTGGTTCGGATGCACGAGCAATACGGCAACAAGGGGTTTGCGGCCATATCCGTGAGCATTGATGAAGATGCCCAGAAACCCGAGGTTCAGGAGAAGATCCTGAAAATCCTTCGGCCCAGGAATGCCCACTTCACGAACCTGATCCTTGACGAGCAGGCTGTGCTGTGGCAAGAGAAACTTGGTTTCGCCGCCGTGCCGTGCGTGATTGTGTTCAATCGCGAAGGTCGCTGGGTGAAGAAGTTCAAGGACGACGAAGCAAACTACGACGAGGTGGAGAAGCTGGTACTGGAGTTGTTAGGCAAGTAACATCTACACCACCAGTGCAACCGCAGCCTTGCCGCCCAGCTTGCACCAGTCATGCCACCATTCCAAAAAACGCTGTCGCTGCTCGGCAAGCCGCTGTTCATGATAATGAACAAGCCCGTCAATGCCGGGCTTGAGCCGATCCCATTCGCCGGGTAGCAGGGGTTGCAGCCGAGTGCATAGGGTTTCCAGATGGCCCAGGGCCACATGGCTGTCATTGGCCTTGCCGAGTATTTCCTGCATTTGCTCCACGGCGGGATAGCTCTCTTCGCGAAAGCGCGGGGGAAGCAGTCGGCGAACACTTCCATGGCATAGCGAAGACGTTTGCCCGCAATACGCACCTGGTGAAGTTGACCGTAGTCGGTGAGATCGCCCGCGGCGGCTCGATCCAGTTCATCGAACAAGCGGGAAAGCAGCGGCCGCGCCAGATCGGCCAGCGTGCCCAGGTGAGGATCGTCCGGTGGGCGGACAGCGTCCACGGTCCGGGCCAGAAGTGTGCCGAAGGCGGAGGCTTCTTCGTCAAACTCCTCCAGCTGGTTCTGCGCCGCGATGCGTTGGGCCAGGGCGTATCCCATCAGGGCATTCAACCCGGCCAGGCGTCGGGGATTTTGACCCTTCCCCCATTCCGTCAGACCGGTGAGGAACACGTCCCAGTCACGAGCCTCACCCGCAGTCCGCCGGATGCTCCCGAGGCATTTTTTGGCCCTTTTGTAAGCTTCTTCCGGGAGGCAAATTCTGAAAATGTCCAGCGCGGCACGGGCACGGCGTGTGCCAACGCGCAACTGGTGGACATGTTCCGGATCCTTGTACGGCTCGTGCATAGCAAGCGGCAGATAATCATGCACCACGCCCAGGCGCAGCGTCAGCACTCGCCTCGCCGCATCAGGCAGCGGCGTTGTTGCCGTCAGGTCATGAATCCATTTTACACCGGCCATGATCCTTATATTCTACTATGCGGATTGGTGATTGGTGAGTGGTGAGTGGTGAGTGGTGAGTGGTGACAAGATGAAGGGATGACAAGATGACCGGATGACCTCCGTCTCATCTTGTCATCCCTTCATCTTGTCATCTTGTCATCACGTAACCACCCAGTCACTTCATCTGACGCTCATGTCATGCCTGTCTTACTTCTGCTTTGGCTCGGCCTTCTTCGTGTTTCCCTGGGCTGGGGTGGTGATCTTCACCGGAGCGGCCGGTACGGTCGTGTTGATTGTGCTGCCGCCGCCGTTGGTGCGGGTGCTGTCGAACCCACCAGTGCCGCCTACAGGAGAGGCCATCTTGTAGAGTTGATCGATGGCCCCGGGGCTGGCCGCGCCGACGAATTTGGACGTGCGCGAGCTGGGATCGACGACGTAGGAGTTCGACTGCATCCGGGTGGCGGCCTGTTGAACGGTTTCCGTACGCGGACGGGCGTTCGGCGTCTGAACGGGGTGCTGCGGCTGGGCGGAGTGATCTGCACGGGGATCGGCTGCGGCCGCGGAGCGGGCTTGGGCGGGGTTGGCGCCGGCGCTGGCCGAGGGGCCGGCTTGGGCGGCGTTGGCGGAGCCGGCTTCGGTGCGGGCGTGGTAATTTTGGGGGCCGGCTTCGGATCGGAGGCCGGTTTGGTCTTCGATTCGGCATAGCCGGTCGAGACGGCCACCAGCAGGCCACTTGCGGTTACGATGGATGCAGCCCACTTGCGGATTTGTTGGAGGTTCATGACATTTCCCTTTCTATTCCTGGGACTAAATTGAAGAATAAGATCACGGGTCATGGGTCGGCCAAACCGTTTTGCCCATGTTGCCGCGGCTTATCAAGGAATACGGCGGGTTTTTCAGAACCTAACAGAAAATTTTCACCCAGGTGAGTTGCCGCATCCAGTAGCGGCCGTCCATGTCTTGCCAGAAGAGGCGGGGGCAGGTTGGCAACCTGCCTATTGAAACGACCAGGCAGACATGGTGGCATTGCCTGCTCCAGGTATCTTTTACCCTGATTCCGCTTGTCCAGAACCGTTGCCGTTTTTGCCGGTAAAAAGGGTGCCGGCAACACCGGCATTTTGACGTATCTTCAAGTCATCACAGATCTTGTGGCTGCGCAGCTGGTGCTGGTTTACAAAAGTACCGGCAAAGGATGGGTAATGTCCTAATTTGGGGCATGATTCCCGGCAAATCGCGTACGTTGCTACGGGCGATCCTTGCCGAAAGGTTGAAGAAGATCGTACACTATTTCTGCTTGGCAAGAGTGCAGGCAGGCATAATATACCCCGACTCCTCGGCTCCGTGAACCATGCCAAATTTTTAAGAAAAAAAGCAAAATAGTTGTATGAATTGCCCCTCTCCGGGGAACATATAAGAGGGAACGAGCATTGTCAGCAAACGGGGCCAACATGCCGAGCAGTCCAATCGGGATGATTATCCAGCATCTGCGCAAGCTGGGTCTGCGCGACGCGGAGAATGTGTCCGACGGTCATCTGCTGGATTGCTTCTGCATGCAAGGTGAACAAGCTGCCTTTGAGGCTTTGCTGTGGCGGCATGGCGCCATGGTGCTGGGAGTTTGCCAGCGGGTCCTGCACAACGCACACGATGCCGAGGATGCTTGCCAGGCTACCTTTCTTATCCTCGTTCGCAAGGCCCGTTCGCTCCTGGGCCGGAACACCGTGGGCAACTGGCTGCATGGGGTGGCCCATCACACGGCCTTGAAGGCCAGAGCGGCGGCCTGCATGCGGCGCGAAAGGGAAAAACAGGTGAGGACCATGCCCCAGGACCAGCCCGACGAGCTGTGGCGCGAGTTGCAACCCTTCCTCGACCAGGAATTGCAGCGCCTGCCGGAGAAGTACCGCACTCCGATTGTTCTTTGCGATCTGGAGGGCAAGACGCGCAAGGAAGCTGCCCGGCTGCTGGGCTGGCCGGAGGGAACGCTTTCGGGCGCCTGTCCAGAGCGCGGGCCATGTTGGCCAGGCGGCTGTCGCGTCACGGCCTGGCGGTTTCCGGCGCTGTGCTGGCAACTGCTCTCTGCCAGAATGCGGCATCGGCTTGTATGCCGGGACCGTTGATGGTTTCCACAGTTCAAGCCGCCACGTTGATGGCGGCAGGCAAAGCGCTGGCGACCGGTGCCATTTCGGCCAAGGTCGTCGCGTTGACGGAAGGAGTGCTGAAAGCCATGTTGATTACAAAACTTAAGGTCACTCTCGCGGTGATAATGACGCTAAACCTTATCGGTGCCGGCGTGGGTCTGGTTTACTGCCAGACAGCGGGGAGCGGGCAACCGGGCCAGGGACAACCGGTTACGGCCCAGAAACAGCAGCCCCCAGCAAAGGCGGATGGCAAGGATGAGGAGAAGAAGGATGGTGGAGCTGACATCAAAGCCGCCGCCGACGCGCCGCTTGCCAAAACGGACGCGCCCAAGCCGCTGCCGGAGGACATCGTCAAGGCCTGGAAGGAGGCCGGAGCGCAAGTCGGCTGGACGCGGCCAATGCCCTCTGGCTTCCATTCGTTTGTTTGGGAGAAAGAAGGCAAGCCCGGCGACCTGCCAGCCTTTCTCTTCGATTTGCAGGAACTGCCGGGGCCGTTGGGAATCGATCTGCTGACGAAGCCGGCGCGGCACTTCCCGAGGCCTGTTCCAGCGACTCGTAGAATTAACTTGGACAAACTGCCTTCCCCGGCGCCGGCTTTCGGCCTGTGGCTTCTCGGCACCGATGTGACGGACGCGGGGCTGAAGGAGCTGGCCCCATTGAAGAGCTTGCAAGCGCTGGTCCTTAACAACACCAAAGTGACGGACGCGGGGTTGAAGGAAGTGGCTGGGCTGAAGAGCTTGCAAGCGCTGAACCTTGGCTGCACCACCCAGGTGACGGACGCGGGGCTGAAGGATCTGGCCGGGCTGGAGAGCTTGCAATCGCTGGGACTTTCCGGCACCCAGGTGACGGACGCGGGGCTGAAGGAGTTGGCCGGGCTGAACAGGTTGCAAGCGCTGCACCTTAGCGGCTGCACCCATTTAACGGACGCGGGGCTGAAGGAACTTGCCGGGCTGAAGAGCTTGCAATCGCTGGTCCTTGCTGACACCAAAGTGACGGATGCGGGGCTGAAGGAACTGGCCGGGCTGAAGAGCTTGCAAATACTGAACCTTGTCAACATCCAAGTGACGGACGCGGGGCTGAAGGAACTGGCCGGGCTGAAGAGCTTGCAATCGCTGGAACTTAGCGGCACCAAGGTGACGGACACGGGGCTGAAGGAACTGGCCGGACTGAAGAACTTGCAAGAGCTGGGCCTTGGCACCGCCCCGGTGACGGACGCTGGGCTGAAAGAGCTGGCCGGACTGAAGAGCTTGCAAAATCTAGAACTTGGCGGGACCAAGGTGACGGACGCTGGGCTGAAGGAGCTAGCGGGGCTGAAGAACTTGCAAATGCTAGACCTTTCCGGCACCCGGGTGACGGACGCGGGGCTGAAGGAACTGACCGGGCTGAAGAACTTGCATACGCTGAGCCTTTGGGGCAACCAGGTGACGGACGCGGGGTTGAAGGAACTGGAAAAGGCGCTGCCGGAGTGCAAGATCATATCAAAACCCGCGCTCCCACCTCCACCACCACTGCCGGTTCCCGCACCAGCCCCAGCGTTCAGGTAATAGAGTGCAGGATCAGGTCAACACTCCTGCTCGCGGACATACCTATACCGAGGTGACGGATGCGGGGCTGAAGGAGCTGCGAAAGGCGCTGCCGGGGTGCGTTATCAACCGTTAGCCGTTCATCAAATCAGGCAGGTTGATACGAACGTTCCGGAATTTTTCGCCCAATCCAATCCGCCGC
>CAWDRY010000052.1:0-175108 GCA_963804745.1 uncultured Gemmataceae bacterium | reverse complement strand
GCAAAGAGGAGAACGGCAGCGGGAAGAAAAATGGCGGGCAGCGGGTGATGTTTGAGTAATGTTGTCGTAGGGGAAGGTGGAATCATGGTGCATGCAAGCTATCGGGATCTATCGGGCCATGGAACACTTTGACATTTCAACCGGATGGATGGCACGTTAATTATGAGCTGACCGAGCCGTTCATGGCTGGCGGCGGGCCGCCTTACGTTATCGATGCCGAGAGGGGCAATATCTTTTGCAACAGATACGAACAGTGAGCTAACCCAAGGACGAAGACCGAACTGTGTCTGCCAAGGAAACATCGATCGAATTGATCCGGCAGATGCCGGACGATGCGACTCTTGAGGTCATCATCGTAACCCTGAGAGAGGCTCAGGCAACCGAAGAATCCCTTCGGGGATTTGATGAAGGCGGCGTCATGCCAGACGACGATATCACGCACGAAGATTGGATGCTGATGGTCGCTCGGTGCTGGGCTGACAGCTTGAACGATCCACGAGACGACATTTATACGCTTGAAGATGGCAACCCGGTGGCTGATGCCGGGTGAGGTTTATCATGCAAGTTGTTCAGTTTGATTACCAGGAGTAAGACTAATGGGTCTTTTCTCGTCGATTATACACTTACGGAACACTAGCCAGGACCGGGTAATTAGGCTCTCAATTCGTTACTCGAGAGACATGGGTTCGAGAAAGTAGAATGTCTACAGGTTCCCAAGAAAGGACCGTCCAAACTGCCTGGACACGATACGTGGACCTCAAACGGAGCATATTATCTCGTCTCGAAGTTGCACGATTCCTGGCTAACTCTCATCCAAGCCCAGTTTGCTGTCGAAGGCACGCCTTGGCTCTCTGATCTATCCAAGGAACTCAGCGAAACACTGTCTACGCATGCTCTTCGCTCTGATGGTGCATGACGACGATGTGTTCTTCTAAACCTGGATTATCGAGGGAAGTCGAAGGATGGCTATAACAGTTGTCCGCAATACTTTGAGCAAAAGCCTTTGAGTGCGGCGGCGGTTGAAGAGCAGCGCATTCCCTTCGGAAGGTTTTGCTCGATCCTTCCCAAAGGTGTTAGCATCGTCAAGGTCAAGAAACTGCTCAACGAGGGTTATTGGAACGCATTACGACAACGGTACTCTTGATGAGCATGGCGTGCCGACGGCTGACAAAGGCTTTGTTCTTGAAGATGAAAGAATGACGAGGTTTGGGCGACTCCTACAACTGAATGGCAAAGGGGGAGGCTATCCATACACCGCCTGGGCCGAGGCCTCCGAGATTCACTCGCCTGAATTCTGTGCTATTCGGTATTCACGCAAGAACAAGAACGATCGAAAGACTAATAGGAAATGACCACCGCAACCTACACCGCCAAAGACATCACCGTCCGAAGGCCTCGAACCCGTCCGCAAGCGGCCGTCCATGTACGTCTCCTCAGCGGAAAACCCTTGAGTTGACGGGTCGCATAGACGAACAGCATAGGCTCTGTCTTGATGTGCCATCCGTCGCACCTCCCGGGCCGGTAAAGGTCTTGCTGGAAGTAATAGACGAAGTAGACGATCCGCTCTCCAATGCGTGGGCCAGGGCCATAGCCAACGTTTGGGCTGCGGATTGGAGCGACCCGCGCGAGGATATCTACACGCTCCACGATGGGGAACCGATTGATGAGTCCCGGTTTGTGAAAGATGCCCATCTGGAGATACTCCTATGTCCATACAGCAATTGATTCAAGCCAAGCGGCAGGAGATTCTGGCAGCCGCCGCCCGACATGGGGCATCGAATGTTCGCATCTTCGGCTCCGTGGCACGAAGCGAATCTGGCGAAAAGAGTGATGTGGACGTACTAATCAATTTGGAACCTGAACGCAGTCTACTCGACCAAGGCCGTCTTCTTATGGACCTACAGGATTTGCTCGGCCGGAAAGTAGATGTGGTTACCGAGGAAGATTTGCACTGGTACATCCGCGATCGCATTCTTCGTGAGGCCGTACCCTTATGAAAGAAGACCGCCGATCAAGGAAGAAGAAATGAGTACCACCGCAACCTACACCGCCAAAGACATCACCGTCCTCGAAGGCCTCGAACCCGTCCGCAAGCGGCCGTCCATGTACATCGGCGGCGTGGACGGCAAGGGCCTGCACCATCTCGTCTGGGAAATCATCGACAACGCCGTCGATGAGTATCTCAACAACTACGCCGACACCATCACGGTCACGCTGCACAAGAACGGCGACGCCGTCACCATCAGCGACAACGGCCGCGGCATCCCCGTCGATATGCACCCCAAGTACAAGAGGCCGGCGCTCGAACTCATCCTCACGACGCTCCACTCCGGGGCCAAGTTCGGCGAGGGCGGCAACTACCTCCACTGCCGGCGGCCTGCACGGCGTCGGCTCGTCGGTCGTCAATGCCCTGTCGAAGAAGCTCGTCGCCACCATTCGCCGTGACGGCTACGAATGGGAACAGACCTTCAAGCGCGGCAACCCGGCCGGCAAGCTGGAAAAGCTCGGCCCGTTCCGCGGCCACGGTACCACCATCTACTTCGAGCCTGATCCGGAGATCTTCAAGACGCACGCAGTTCGACCCGAACCTGATCAAGGCCCACCTGGAGGACATGTCGTACATCCATAACGGGCTGAAGATCACGTTCAAGAACGACATCACCAAGGAAACCTTCGATCTGACCCATCCGGGCGGCATTCCCGATTTCTGACACGGCTCGTAACCGAAGGGCAGAAGCCGGCCGTCACCGAGACGCCCTTCCTGCTCGTTCGTACACGAGACGGTGACAAGATGGAAGTCGCCCTGCAGTGGACCGAATCGACCGAGGAGACGATCCGTTCCTACGTCAACGGCATCCGCACCTCTTCCGGCGGCACGCACGAGAGCGGCTTCAAGAGCGGCATCGCCAAGGCCATCCGCAACTACATGGAAACCCACGAGGTCAAGGTCAAGGGCCTGGACATCACCGCCGAGGACATCCGCGAAGGCATCGTCGGCATCCTGTCGATCTTCGTCCGCGATCCCCATGTTCCAGGGCCAAACGAAGGAGAGGCTGAACAATCCGGAGATGACCGCCACGGTCGAGCAACTGGGTCTGGTCCCGCCCTGGAAGCCTGGCTCAACGCCAACAAGACCGCCGCCGATCAGATCGTGGGCCGCATCGTGCTGGCCGCCAAGGCCCGGCTGGCATCGCGCGAGGCCGTGCCAGGAGGTGAAGCGCAAGTCGGTCACGCCAGCGCCGGCTCAACCTGCCCGGCAAGCTGGCCGATTGCAAATCGACCGATCTCGACGAATCCGAGCTGTTCATCGTCGAAGGCGACTCGGCCGGCGGCTCGGCCAAGCAGGGCCGCAACAACAAGACCCAGGCCGTGCTGCCGCTGCGCGGCAAGATCCTCAACTCCGAGGGGCTGACGCTGAACAAGGTGCTGGCCAATGCCGAGCTGGCCGACCTGGTGTCCGCCATCGGCACCGGGGCCGGCGACAAGTTCAATATCGCCGGCCTGCGTTACGGCAAGATCATCCTGCTCATGGACGCCGACGCCGACGGGCATCACATCGCCACGCTGCTGCTCGTCTTTCTTCTTCCGCCACATGACCGAATTGATCCGCAAGGGCCACGTTTTCATCGCCCAGCCGCCGCTTTATCGCATCGACGTGGGCAAGGAAACGTACTGGGCACGCGACGATGCTCACAAGGAAGAAATCCTGGCCGGGCTGCGGGCGAATGCGAAGTCGGAGATCACCCGCTTCAAGGGACTGGGCGAGATGGACGCCAAGGTGCTGGCTGAGACAACTCTCGATCCGCGTCACCGGATTCTGTTGCAGGTCGGCATCGACTCCAACCTGGATGCGGACAAGACGTTCGTCGAGTTGCTGGGCAAGGATCCGGGGGAGCGCTATCGCTTCATCATGGATTCGGCTGCTCTGGCGGTGGCGGAAGAGTTGGATGTGTGATTATTATCAGACAAGGGCCCGGCGGACTATCACCTTACGCTGGGTCTGTCTCTACTTTTTTCAGCGCGGTCCTTGAATGCCCAACAGTACCCGCGCCGCTCTGCGGACCCGGCCAGCCCAGCGGAAAGCGGCCACCGCCTGGCGCTTGCTGGCGTTATAGCCGGGATAACGCGCGTCCACAGCAAATACGGAGAGAAAGAGCAGGCCGCGCCGCAGAGGCCGCAATGTAGGGTGGTGAGGCAGGAGTGCGTCCAACAGCACATCGAGGTAGTGTATTTTCGGCACTGCAAGCCCGACTTCTTCCATCAAGCCCTTGAGGTACTTCTCAGCACATTGCTGGCAGTGAAAGCAGACACCCTCATGAACGGGAACCGTGCTTCGACGGCCTTGCCTTGCGAGCGCGTAATCCACTTCGGCCTTCTTGACCCACTCTTTCGTCGTCTTTTTCATAGAGGACCTTTCCGTCTGTCACTATTGTTGTGAGGAACGACTCGCCTTCCTTCAATCGCCAGCTCATTTCCTTGGGAGTGCGGATGATCAGATCGAGCGGAAACGGTGCCGCCAGCCGGTAAAGTATGCGAACCGCCTGAGCATGCCGGTCGCGGGCCGGCATGACAACGAGCAGGTCCACATCGCTACCCTCATGCGGGATGCCGTAAGCGTAAGAGCCGAACAGGATGATCTTGTCGGGATGAAACTCCTCGGCGATGGCACGGGCATAGCGGCGGATCAGCCGCATCGGGATGTTCGGCCCGTAGTAGATGCGCTTCGCCGGAAAGGGAAACGGGCTTTGCTGTGTCTTGGTCATAGAGTCATTCTATCCGAAGCTCATGCCTGTTTCTCGCTGTGCTCAACATGCCATCGTATCTGCCGTGCCAGCCCATTAAGCAAATCGACCTCCATTGCCGTTGGCTGCGCTCTTCCGATAAGGTGCCGCAGCGCGTGCATCAGCGAATCCGCATTCTCCCCGTAGAGAAAGTGAATATCTTCGAGTGCGCTGCGCAGCCGGTCAAACATCCCTTCCTGCTCCGAGAATGGAACCGGAGAAAATGATGCTCTTTCCGGCGCTGCACGTCGCAGGAACGCACAGCGCAGTTCATAAAGACACAGGGCGACTGCCTGTGCCAGATTCAACGCCGGATAACCTGGGTCGGTGGGAATGTGGATCAGGTAATGGCAACGGGTCACCTCGTCGTTGGTCAGCCCGCTCGATTCTGGACCGAATACCAATGCTATCGGACCGTTCGCCGCCGCCTCGACGAGCCGTGGCATGATCTCGTCTGGTGTACCCACCGACTGTCGGCGGAATAGACCACCGATGCGAGCAGACGTGCCGGCGACGAGCACGCAATCGGCGACTGCCTCGCCGAGATCGGCAACAATTCTGGCCCGATCCAGAATCTCTTCGCTGTGCGTTGCCATCTGCCGCGTTTGCCGATCTGTCAGATCGGCCTCGGGCGCGACCAAAACCAAATCGGTCGGGCCCATGTTGCGCATGACGCGCGCGGTCGCGCCGACGTTGCCGGCGATTTTCGGCCTCACGAGCACGACACGGCAGTTGTGTAGACACATGCGCAGTACCAAAGCCCAACATCGCAAGAATCAACCCTTCGACTTCTGGCTCATCGCCAGAGCCATCTCCTTGAGATGCTGCAGGTGCAGCTTGCCGCTTCCCAGGACCGGCAACTCCGGCACCATGTAAAACTCGCGCTCACCTGGCACCCACAGACTTGGCAGCCCGCGTTCGCCGAGTTGCTGGCAGAGCGAGTGAACGTCCAGCCCGTCGTGGCTGACGTACAGAACCACCAGCCGTTCGCCCCTGGCCTCGTCGGGCACGCAGGTCACGGCGCAAACACGCTCGCTGGTGTGTAATATGTCGTGCAACTGTTCCTCAATCTTCTCCAGCGGCACCATTTCGCCGCCGACCTTGGCGAAGCGCGACAGCCTGCCGGTAATCGTGATGAAGCCGTCCTCGTCGATCTTCGCCAGGTCGCCGGTGATGTACCAGCCGTCACGGACCACTTCGCGCGTAAGATCGGGCTTGTGGAGATACCCTTCCATGACGTTCGCTCCATAAATGAGCAGCAGCCCTTCCTGATTGGCCGGCAGCGGATTGAATGTGTCCGGACGAACCACTCGGGCGGCGACGCCTGGCAGCGGCTGGCCGATGGTGCCCGGTCTGTTGCACAGGTAGCGCATCTCCCCCGCCTCACGGTCGGGCATGTTCGCGGCCGCCGCGGGGGACAGTTCCGTGCAGCCGTACCCTTCCAGGGGCAGAACGCTGAACTTTTCCTGGAAATCGCGCGCGAGCTGTTGCGGCATCTTCTCAGCGCCGCACATGAGAATACGCACGCTGGCAAAATCGCCGGCATCCGACCGTTTGAGACAAAAGCGCAGAAATGTCGGTGTGGTCAAAAAGATGGTGCAGCGGTGATCACGGCACAGTTCGCCAATCTCCTTGGCCTGGCGCGGATCGAAGTGATACACCGCCGACGCCCCGACTTGCAGCGGGACCCACAGGGTAACCGTGTAGCCGAAGCTATGGAAGAAAGGCAGCACGCCGAGCGCCCTGTCGTTTGGTTTCAGGTTGATGACCTGCACCATCGATTCGGCGTTGGCCGCGATGTTGCGATGACTCAGAACAATACCCTTTGGCTCGCCGGTGCTGCCGCTGGAAAAGATGATGGTTGCCGTATCGCGCGGGTGGTGTTTGCCCAGTCCGAGCAGCCAGCGGTCAATCACGAACCCCGGCGTGACGACGACAACGAGGAAAGCCAGCAAGCGCTGCCATTGTGCGACCTGCCGGCCGATGTCTTCAAGATTGATCAACTCGACGCCAGACCCCGGGTCAAGGCTCTTTTGCCCCGTGAACCGCCGAGAGGTGAGTACATGCTTGATACCGCACTGCCGGATCGCCGATTGAATTGTGTCGCTGGAGGATGTGTAATTAAGGTTGACCGCCGTCTTGCCGAGCAGGGCCAGGGAGATATTGGCAAACACCCCACCGGCGCTCGGCGGCAGCCAGATTCCGACCATTGCCTCAGCTTGCAGCATCGGCCTCAGCTTGCGGCCAAGCAACATGGCGCCGGCCAGCACTTTCCCGTAGTTGAAGACTCTGCCGGCTGCCGTCGTATCTACCAGGCAGGATCGAAAGGGATGGCGGGCGGCGATGCGTACAAAATGCCGATGCACCAGCTCGCGGTCGTTTTCCCGATTTAGCGAGCAGTCTGCCGATAGCTTTTGCAAAGCCAGAGAGATTTCTGCGGCATCCGTGCCCGGAGACAACGGTTGTCCAAACACGACCTGACCGGATATGTATAACAATTGGGGCCATTTCCAAATGAGCTTCCCTGCTCGAACGCTGAAGATGCTGCCCCAGAAAATGTCCAGGATTACTGGCACAATCGGCACGTGTACCGAGCAACCGGCGACAATTTGCCGCGCGGATCGGTGAAAGGGGAGCACAAGACCGTCAGCAGCCCGTACTCTCTCCGCGAGAATACAAACAATTTCGCCCTTGCTCAAAGCTTCGCTGGCAGCTCGCAACGATGCCTCGATTGCCGGCGTCGTCGGTGCGTCCAGAATGATGACTCCAGCCCAGCGCAGAAAACATCGCAGCACCGGGTGGCAAACCCAAGAATTGAAAGTGACAAGGCGGATGTGCCGTGGCGAGGCCGCCAGGACGAATAACCAGTCGAGATAGCTGACGGCATTGCACACAAGAAGTGCCGGGCCGCTTTGCGGAACGTTCTCCAGGTCAACCGTGCGGAAACGGTAGAGGGTGCGTGTAATGACCCAGAGAGGCAGCCGAACCAGGAACAGATCAGGGGCGCAACCAGCCGGCAACGAGCAATCCGGCGATTGCAACCACAAGTATCATCAGGGCCAGCAACGTTTGGGCCACGACAGGAGTCCAACAGGGAATGGTCAGTGGAAGCGAGAAACCCGGTTTCTCGGAGAAACCGGGTTTTACTTGAAACTTATCCAGCGCAGGGGGCCACGTCAAGACAAGCGGATATAATCCCATTCATGGACAACAGTTTCGCGGCGGAGTTGGCATGCTTTGGCCCCGATCACTGCCTGGCGGCTCCAAGCCTGGCAGAAGCGCGTCGCTATTGCACCCACCTTGCGCAGGCATTACGAAAACTTCACTGTCGCCTCCCTGCTTCTGCCGCGCCGCTTGCTGCCGCACTTCCATGCCGTCTACGCCTACTGCCGGTGGGCCGACGACCTGGGTGACGAGACCGGCGGCGGCGAGCGTGCTTTGGCCTTGCTCCGCTGGTGGCGCGAGGAATTGCTCCGCTGTTATGACGGCCGATCCCGTCATCCGGTGATGGTTGCTTTGCGGGAAACGATCCAGCGTTTCCAGATTCCGCAGCAGCCGTTCCTCAATCTCCTGCTCGCCTTCGAGCAGGATCAACATGTAAAGTCCTATCAATCGTTCGAGCAATTGCTCGGCTACTGCCGCAACTCGGCCAATCCAGTCGGGCATCTGGTCCTCCATCTGTGCGAATGCTACAACTCCGAGCGTGCTCTTCTCTCGGACCACATTTGCACGGCCTTGCAGCTCGCCAACTTCTGGCAGGATGTGGCGCGGGATTTCGACATGGGCAGGGTTTATCTGCCCGAGGAAGATCGCCGGTATTTCGGTTACACGCAAGCCGACCTCGAAGCGCGCCGATACACCCCCGCATTCGTGGAACTGATGCGCCTTGAGGTGAATCGTACCCGCGAAATGTTCCACCGTGGCAGCCCGCTGTTGGATCAAATGCCCGCCGATGTTCGCATCGACATGGAGCTATTCATTCGTGGAGGTCTCGCTGTTCTGCGCAAAATCGAGTGCTGTCGTTACAATGTCTGGCAGGCTCGCCCCGCTTTGGCCAAATGGGAGAAGGCCGCCCTGCTGGGCCGGGCGCTCCTGCGAAGAGTGCAAACGAAGGTGATGGACATTTTCGATTGCCGATTTCCGATTTTTGATTGCTCTGGGCATTTCGGCCAATCGAAAATCGAAAATCGAAAATCGAAAATCGAAAATCCACCACCTCACCGGCTAGTATCTCTTTCCGCATCTTATGGGTACTGCCATCGCCTCGCCCGTCGTGAGGCCAGGAACTTCTATCCAGCTTTCCTGTTGCTGCCGCGTCCCGAACGGTTGGCGATGTGCCGCTTTGTATGCTTTCCTCCGGGTTTCCGATGATCTCGCGGACGAGCCGTGTACGCTCGACAAGAAGCGGGCGAACCTGGGATTGTGGCGGCGCCAGCTCGATCAGGCGCTGACCGGTATGTACAGCCGTCCACTGCATGCGGCGCTCGTTCACACGGTCCAGACTTATGGCATTCCCCGCGCATACCTCGATGCGGCCATAGACGGCGTCGAGATGGATCTGGACATCGCGCGTTACGAGACGTTCGACGACCTTTATCGTTACTGTCACCGCGTGGCATCGGTAGTCGGTTTGTCGTGCATCCGCATCTGGGGATGTAAGGATGAACGTGCCACAGCTTACGCCGAGGCGGCCGGCATCGCCTTTCAATTGACGAACATCCTGCGCGACCTTGGCGAGGACGCGGGCCGCGGCCGCATCTATCTGCCGCTGGCCGACCTCAAGCGCTTCGGCTACAGTGAGGAACAATTGCAACGCGGCGAGCGCGATGATTGCTTTCGGCATCTCATGCGTTTCGAGGTGGAGCGTGCCCGCGGCTACTATGAGACCGCGCAACCGCTTGCCGAGTTGCTGGCGCCGGCAGGGAGGGCCGTGTTCCTGATGATGACCGACATATATCGCGGACTATTGGAAGCGATCGAACGCCGCGACTACGATGTATTCACCAGCCGGGTCAGTCTCACTCCCTGGCACAAACTATGGCTGGCGGCGAGGGCACTGCCGCTGCGCTGGGGGTGGTGGAGGTGAGACTCAGGCGGAAAGTCGGCTAACATACTTGTCTGGATAGGAGCATAAGAGCTAGAATCAGTGTAATGAAGGAGGAATAAAATGCAGCGGCGAGTCAATGCGAAACCGCCCCGATCTTCTCACACCTACCAACTTCAGGTGCTCATGGAAGTTGATGAGGACGGCAAATATGTAGCCTCGTGCCCAGCACTGCAAGGTTGCCACAGCCAAGGCGACACTTTTGAAGAAGCTATGGAGCACATTCGGGGACGTCATCGGGATGTGCTTGCAGGAGCTTGAGGAAGAAAAGCAACCCATCAATTTACGATATCCTCAGGTCATCGGCACAAGCCAGATCGAGGTAACCGTATGAGCAGCGGGCGGTTGCCCATCTTGCGTTCTGGAGAGTTGATCCGTGCCTTGATGCGCCTTGGGTTCCAGCGGACGCGCAAATCGGCAAGTGGCCACCAACGTTATTGCCATCCTGACGGGCGCAAAACCACGGTACCAGTCCACAAAGGCAAGACCATCGGACGAGGTCTATTGCGCAAAATCTTGCAGGACATCGGCATAACGGTTGAGGAGCTATCGGAGAATCTGTGACGGAACAACATCCATGTCCGAAATCTACATCAGCACCGACATTGAAACCGACGGCCCGATCCCCGGACCGCACTCCATGCTCAGCTTTGGGTCGGCCGCTTTTCTGGCGGACAAAACCACGCTCGACACCTTCACTGCCAACCTGGAAACCCTGCCCGGCGCCACCGGCCATCCGACCACGATGGCGTGGTGGCAACAGCAGCCGGAAGCCTGGGCGGCAGCGCGCACAAATCTCGAAGAACCAGCCGCCGCCATGCGCCGCTATGTCGCCTGGGTGAAGTCGCTGCCTGGCCGGCCTGTCTTCGTCGCCTATCCCGCCGGGTTCGACTTTCTCTTCGTGTACTGGTACCTGATCCGCTTCGTCGGTGAAAGCCCGTTCTCGTTCTCCGCCCTTGACATCAAGACCTACGCGATGGCCCTGCTCGGAAGTGAGTATCGCGAGGCGGTGAAGCGCAACATGCCGAAACGCTGGTTCGATCCGGTGCCGCACACGCACAAGGCGCTGGATGACGCCATCGAGCAGGGAAAGTTGTTTTGCAACATGCTGGCGGAGAATTCTAAATCTCCGTGACCGCTTGCAGACCCATCCGCCGTGCCCTACGATGACGGGAACGCTCCATTCCGAGAACTCGCTATGGTTGGTCCCGTTTTCTTCCAGGAACTGATGCTGGGCGGCCGGCGCAGCAAGCAGCGTATCTTCCGGTGGATCTACGCGGGCTGGCTGCTCCTCGAGCTGTTCGGAGCGGCTTTTGGTTTGTCTCTTTACATCTTGATACAACGCAGTTCCTTCCTGGACAAACCGGTGCCCCATCTGACCACACTTGTCGTGGAGTGGTTCGTGCCCATGTTTGTTTGGCAGCACTTCATTGTGATGCTTCTTGCCGCTCCCGTCATCACCGCCGGGGCCATCACCGATGAGAAAACGAGCGGCACGTTGCAATACCTGTTCACGACCGACCTTGACTCGTTCAACATCGTTGTCGGCAAGATGTTGGGCCGGATGGCCCAGGTTGGCATCCTGTTTCTGACCGGCCTGCCCCTGTTTTGCTTCCTGGGCGGCCTTTACGGAATCGAGCCGCTTGGGCTGCTGGCCATGGCCGCCGTGACCTTCGTGTGGATGTTCTTCCTCGGCTCGGCCAGTCTGCTCGCTTCGGTGTGGAGCAAACAAACCCGTGACGCGGTCCTCGGCGTTTTCATCGCGTTCGCCGTCCTTTGGCTGATCGATTGGCTGACGTTCGGGTTGCTCGACCATGTGAATCCGCTGGAAGTGCTCAGGTCCGCATGGTGGGCACACACGAGTCCGGCCGAGCTTAAAGACTTTGGTCTGCGTTTTCTATGGCTGTTGCTGGTCTGGGGCGGAGTCAGCATGGCCTGCCTGGCCGTGGCGGCGTGGCGGTTGCGTCCCGTCTACCTGCGGCAACTGGAGGATTCGGGGAAACGCAAGAAAGTGCGCTGGTGGCACGCGCGCCGGCCCGCCATCAGCAAGGAACCGGTCCATTGGAAAGAACGGCACGTTCATGGCGTTGCCCCGTTCGACAGCCTGTTGCGCGTCCCACGCTGGCTGGCTGTCTTGACTGTGTTCACGGCGACGGCGGTGTCGTCCGCGCTCATTCTCTGGTACAACAAACCGCCCGGTCTCACCCTCGCCGACTTACCGGGCCTCCTGGCAAATCCGGACAGCAATCAGACTGGCACCCTGCTCCCCGGCAAAAGCGCCGGCGCCTCCGGCCAGGAGCAGGCGAGGAGGACAACCAAGGGACCCGCCGGTTTCCCGGCCGTGAACGTGGAAAAAGCGGTCGGCAATTCGGTGGGGGCTTCATCCAACGGCCACAACAGAATACTCTGGCTGATCCGAGGCATCATGCCTTCCGAGACCGGCTTTTGTTATCAGGCCGTGGCCGTTCTGCTGTTGTCGAGCTTGATGGTGGGCATCCGCTGCTCCGGCGCGATTAGCGGTGAACGTGAAAAGCAGACCTGGGAGGCCCTTCTGCTCTCGCCATTGAGCGAGCACCAATTGATACGCGGTAAACTTTCCGGCATTCTCGGTGCAAGTTATCTGTACCTGTTCGCCTGTGCTGTTCCGGCGCTCGCCCTATCTGTTCTCGGAGGTTTCTGGGCAGTCTTCTGGTCGGCGCTCGGGCTAGCCGTTACCTGGCTGGCCATGCGCTATCTTGGCGCCGCCGGCATCTGGTGCTCCGGACGCTCCAAAAGCTCCTGGCGCAGCTTGCTGGGCACTCTGGGTTTTGGCTACGTTGGTGCTTTCGTCATCTCGGTGGTGCTCTACCCCTTCACGTGGATATTGTCCCAAATAATCGCTGAAGATTTTGGAGAAAATTGACGAACTCCTGGTCACCCCAACCTCAATAGCTGGGCCTAGCTATGGGAGGATCTTCTTATCGCCGAGTCCATCGTGCTTGCCGGCTTGTTCTATGGCATGTCGTGGTATTTCATCCTCAGCGCCGAGAAACGCATCGCCAACCTGGAGCGCACACGCCACTGGAAATACTACGAGCCGGCCTTTGTCAGACCCCAATCTGTCGTCGAGCGGCGCTATGATCGCTAATACTCGCAGCACTGCTCGATAACAATTACAATTCCACCCTCTGCGGCGCGGAATATTTTGCAAAACCATTGGCGCCTGCCGGGCCGGGCTTGTTTTTCATCGTGCCGTAACCAGCATCTCTGACAGCACATCTGTACAAAAGCGCGACTGCCGCTTCCATTTGGCATGACCCTTGCTCTCTCCTGGCAGTTAGGAATCATTTCCCCAGAAAATCCCCCATGGCTGCTGCCCCCGGCAGCCACTCACCTCGACCCAACTCATCCGACTCCTCCCGAACAAGCCGGCGACGCCGCAACGTCGCCGGCATCTTTTTCGTTGGTCATTAGTCACTGGTCATTAGTCATTAGTCATCAATCCAGGTGTATGCCAGCAGCACCAATGACTAATGACCAATGACTAATGACTAACCTTCTCAGCTTTCCAGGGCCATATTCATGGCACATTCGTCCTTACCCGAAGAGCCAACGGCCTGGCAAGAGCCGTAAGACGGCGGTGTTGTGATTAAGTGCTTAAAGATCAGCCGATAAACAGGGTTGGACGGGCTGAGCGCATTCCGCGATGCCAGTCAAGAGAGCGAACCCATTACGCTCGTGAGAATCTGGGTCAAGTGCGGTGGTAAGGGCCAAGTATAAGCTCTTACGCCCCAACCCCCACCCTCACCTTCTCCCTCGGAGGTGGCAGGGGAGGGTGGAGGGAGCCGGGGGGTCACTCACCGGCCGGACCCGTGGTTGTGAATTCTACTACATTAGGCCCACGTGCCGATGAGGAGGCTAATCATGAGAATGCACTTGGGAGCGCTGCTGCTGGCTGCGACGGTCGGCCTGACTTGGGCTGTCCAACCCGCCGCCGCTCAATGCTGCGGTGCCGCCAAGTATACCAGTTGCGGCAATCCGTGCTGTGACGCTCAGTGTGGTTTCCCTGCGTGTCAGCAGCAAACCAAAACTTGCTACAAGCTGGTGTACGACAAGGTCCTGGAAAAGCGGTGGCACACCTGCTACCAAACTGTTCAGGAAACCGTGATGAAGCCGGTCTGCAAGACCTGCTATCGTGAAGAAAACAAGACCTGCTACAAGCCCTGCTACGAGACCGCCTACAAAACGGTCGAACAGAAGTGCTGCAAGCCGGTCTACGCGACCTGCATCAAGGAAGTAACCGAGACCGTCTGCAAGCCGGTCCAGGAGACCTGCTACAAGGAATGCCACTATACGGTTTGCAAGAAGGTGCCGGAATGCTGCTTCAAGGAATGCTGCTACACCGTGTGCAAGCCGGTCCAGGAGACGCATGTTTCCAAGACCTATCACATGGTCCAGAAGGAAATCTGCGAGCAGCACGTCCGCGAATGCTGCTACACCGTGTGCAAGCCGGTCCAGGAGACCTGCTACCGCACGGTGACCTGCACCGTGTGCAAGCCGGTTCAGGAGACGTGCATCAAGGAAGTATGCTGCACGACCTACAAGACCGTTTCCGAAACCTGCTGCCGGGATTGTGTGTCCTATGTCAACGAGCAGGTCACCACTTGCAAGACCGTCCAGAGGAAGGTCCGCGAGTGCTGCATCGAGAAGTTCACCGTCCCCGGCAAGAAGATCGTGTGCTACCAGACCGTCTGCGACTGCTGCTTCGATCCTTGCACGTGCAAGACTTGCTGCAAACCCCACAAGGTTCGCATCGAGTGCGAAGGCTGCCCCCAGGAGTGCTGCCGCAAGGTCTGGCATGACCGGATCGTTGTCGAGCAAGTGCCCTGCACGACCTGCGTGAGGAAAAAGGTTTGCACCAAGGTTCCGTACACCGTCTGCAAGAGGGTGCCGGTCACCGAGGTCAAGAAGGTTCCTTACACGGTCTGCAAGATGGTGCCCGAGACCGTCACGAAGCAGGTCCCTTACACGGTCTGCAAGAATGTTACGGAAGTCTGCAAGAAGCAGATTCCTTACACCGTGAAGAAGTGTGTGTGCGGCGCCTACGTCGATGCCGCGGGCAAGACCTATGATTGCGATGGCCCCGGCCGGACGTTCCAGGAATGCGCCAAGGTGGAAAAGGAATGCACCTATACCACTTGCAAGATGGTCAAGGAAACCTGCGTCAAGAAGGTGCCCTACACCGTCTGGAAGACCGTGAACGAGGAGTGCGTCAAGAAGGTGCCTTATACCGTCTGCCGCATGGTCCCGACCACGGTAACCAAGAAGGTGCCGGTCCAGACCTGCCGTATGGAGACCACCACGGTCTGCAAACAAGTGCCTTACCAGACCTGCAAGATGGTGCCCTACACGGTCACGTGCAAGGTGCCCTACAAGGTGACCGAGCAGGTGCCCGTCACGGTCTGCAAGAAGGTGAAGGTGTGCGTACCCGAGGAAGTGTGCGTCACGCGCTGCCGCAAGGTACCGTTCACTTGCACAACGACCGTGACCTGCACGCCGGAATGCTCGACGAGCTGTGACAAGTGCGAAACCTCTTGCACCAGATTCAGCGGTTGCAGGAGCTTGCTCGAAAGACTGTGTCATCACCGTCTCTGCTGTGATGCTTGTAGCACGACCGGCTGCGAAAGCGGCAGCTGCAAGCAATGACCCCCCCGCTCCATCGGAGTCTCGCCAACTGGCTCCGATGGCCTTCGGTCGAACGGGGGCGAGCACCTTGCCCGGTGCCGCCCCCGTTCGCCGTTTATGGGGTCGTGCCTTGGCAAATCTGCCGCGAATTGATAAACTTATTGCATGAGATCCGCTTCAAGCATATTTCCCTGGGTGACATGCGCCGCGGTGCTGTTGCTGCTGGCGTGCGAGCAGCGTCTTACGCAGCCACTTGCCGATGCGGATGATGCACCCAAACCCCAGGCTGGCAAGGACGACGCTCCCAAGCAGTCGGAAACCAAGATGGTCAAGCTCGGCAACGGTGTCTGGTTTGAAAACCAGGGCGACAAACGCCGGGTACACGTGGAGGCCGTCGTTTGCTCGAATGACTGGTCGTTCGGCCTTGAATGCCTGCTGTGCCGCAAGAAGACCAAGGATTACGAGTCTATCCTGTCCACGGAGGCCAAGGCGCAGGTCATTCACGCCGCCCTCGTCGCTGCTGGAGCCAAGCCGGGATCCACCGTGCAGTTCGAGCCTATGTTCAAGCCGCCTTCCGGCTCGGTGATCAAGATCACCTTGCAGTACGAGGAGAAGGGCAAGGTTGTCACCGTTCCCGCCCAGCAGTGGCTGCGGAACGTGAAGACCGAGAAAAATCTCGAAGGTGATTGGGTGTTTGCCGGCAGTGCCTTTTATCCCGACCTCGACGACAAGAAGAATCCGCCGATCTACGCCGCCGACAGTGAGGGTGCTTACATTTGTACAACGAACGTTTCGACCGCCATGCTGGATCTCCCCATTGCCAGCCCCAGAGGTATCGAGGACCGCATCTTCACGCCCGATAAGCCGAAGATCCCCCCGCTCGAAACCAAGGTGACGATTATCCTTGAACCCGTTGCCGATGCCAAGAAATAATCCCCTCCCGCTTCACCACTTTCGGGTGCAGGACATGGTTTGCGCACGTCGTAGCCGAATTCGCCAGAATTCGGGGGTGCGCTTCTCCCCTGGCCCCGAATTCTGGCGAATTCGGCTACAGAGCCTCCAAGGTGTTTCACGCTCCGTTGCAAACCGTGTCCTGCACCCAGCACTTTCCCTCTTCCCCTTGACGAATTTCCTGATTATATGGACAAAGATGCTGGCCCGCAGAGGAGAGGTTGATGCAAGCCCAGAGATTGTCCGCGGAACAAATCGCGGCCGCCGGCCAGACACTGGCAGGCCAAGAGCCCCAGGCTATATTGCGCTGGGCGGTGGACACCTTCCATCCCCGTCTCACGATGGCGACTGCTTTCGGCGCCGAGGGTTGCTGCCTCATCCACATGCTCGCCGAAATCGAGCCGGGCGTGCGCATCTTCAACCTGGAGACCGGGTACCAGTACCCCCAGACGCTGGAGCTGCGCGAACGAATCAAGCAGCGCTACGGCATCGAAGTGGAGTACATCTATCCGGAAACGACGGTTGCCGAATACGAGGAAGAACACGGCGGCCCTCTCTACCGAATTCGGCCCGATCAATGCTGCCACGACCGCAAGGTCCTGCCGCTGCGCCGGGTCATTCACGGCTTCGACGCCTGGATTAGCGCAATTCGCAGCGATCAAACCGCCGACCGGGCCGTCTCCAGCGTGGTGCAGTGGGATGCCAAGTTCGGCCTCGTGAAGATCAACCCCCTGCTCTCCTGGACGCGGAAGGACGTTTGGAATTTCATCGTCAAGCACGACATTCCGTATAATCCCCTCCACGATCAGGGCTACCCCAGCATTGGCTGCTGGCCCTGCACCCAGCCCGTTGCCGACGGCGAGGACGAACGCGCCGGCCGCTGGGCCGGAACCAACAAGAAAGAGTGCGGACTGCACGTGATTGAACATCGCGACGGCAGCGGCATTTGAGAAAGGATGAAGGATGAAGGATGAAGGATGAAATAATCACGGCAGTTGCCTTTTTTTCATCCTTCATCCTTCATCCTTCATCACTTTTACATTCTGAAGGAGTGTGACCATGCAAGATTTGATTCCTCCTCATGGAGGCGTGAGTCAGCCCGTTGAGTACACGGTACCGGCGGGAGAAGTGGGCGAATTCCGGCGGCGTGTGGCCGAGTTGAAGCGCGTGCTGGTCAGCGACGCCGACCTATCCACCCTGTACCGCATGGGCGACGGCGGCCTCAGTCCCTTGACCGGCCCGATGGACAGGGCGACCTTCGAGAAAGTGCTGGACGACGAGGTGATCGTCCGCAACGGCAAGGCTTACGCCTGGACCATACCGCTCTCTTTCCCTGTAGACCGGGCGCTGGCCGGCTCCATTCGGAATGGGGAATCCGTGGCCCTGGTCAATGCCTCCAACGAACTGGTCGGCTCCCTGCACGTGACAGACACCTTCCCCTTCGACAAGGCTCGCTATATCAAGAGCGTTTACGGCACCGAGCGCACCGACCATCCCGGCGGCAGGATGGTCATGAGCGATCCGCGCGACATGCTGCTGGGCGGCGAGGTGCGCGTCTTGCCGCAGCCGAAGAATCCGCACTTTGGCCGTTACATCCTGTCGCCGCGCCAGACCCGCGCTCTTTTCCGTGAACGCGGCTGGAAGCGCGTTGTCGCTTTCCAGACCCGCAATCCCCTTCATCGGGCCCATGAGTACGCGCTGGTCGCCGGCCTGGAACGCTTGACTCGCGAAGGCCACCATGCCGGGGCCGTCCTGAACCCGCTCGTCGGCGAAACCAAGGGCGACGATGTCGATGCCGGCACGCCGGATGCGCACCTATGAAGCCCTCGTTGACAGCAAGGCCCTCGGCGCCGGCGACAAGGACGAAGCCCTCTGGAAGAAGATGGGCTGTGACATCGCCGAACGCATCCTGCTGTTGGGCCTGGACATCAAGATGTTCTACGGCGGCCCCAAGGAAGCGATCATGCACGGCATCTACCGCCAGAACTTCGGCTTCACCGACATCATCATCGGCCGCAAGCACGCCGACGCTCCCTTCGACAACGGCAAGGACATCTGGGACGGCCTCGCCGCCCAGCGCAAGTTCGACGAGCTGAAGGGTGAATTGCTCATCAAGCCGGTCAAGATCGGCTTCGCCGCTTTCTATGAGGAACTGGGGAGAGTCGGCCTGGTCGATGAGTGTACTCCCAAGGGGTACAAGCAAGTCTCGATCAGCGGCCGCGAGTTGCGCGAGAAGCTGCGGGCCGGAGAATTACCTGACCCGCGCATCATGCGGCCGGAAACGGCACGTATACTGATTGAGTGCATGCGGGCGAAGTGAACTAAACGCCTGTAAAATAACAAGTCCGCGGTTTCGACGATGTAAGACGGCTCACCCAAGCCGTCCGACGAGCCCCGTTCACGGGGCTTGCCGCGCAGCGGTTTAGGCCCGGCGTTGACGCCGGGTTAGTCGAGGGCAGAGGTGGTGTCCACGAGCCCCGTTCACGGGGCTTCTCGGTGTGTTTGGCTTGAGCCGTACCACTCCGCGGCAGCTCCCACAGCTAAAGCTCGCCTGCGAGAAGCCCCGTGAACGGGGCTAAATAAGAATCGTCAGGTTCCGATCACCCGGCGTAAACGCCGGGCCTACTGCCGCCACGCGGAAAGCCCCGTAAACGGGGCTATCGTGAAAACTGCAGAGTTATTGTTTTACACGCGCTAACAGTCCGAGCCCGCAACGTAAGCAAGGATCATTACCCTGCTCACGCTACGGGCTCGGTTGCATCTCCGCTTGCCTTACCCAGCCATCCCGGCCAATCAGCAACTGAGTACGAAAATCGCCAAATCCGCGTTCAAGTTGGGGTAGTCGTCTATCTGCTGGCCGGTGTGGGTGTCCAGGGCGATTTGCTCGTGGATGCGGATGCCGAGCTTGCCGCAGAAATCCGCGAAATCGGCGATGGACAGGAAACGCACGTTTGGGGTGTTGTACCAGGAAAACTTGTCGAAGCCGCCCAGCCGCGGCGCCCTGCCTTGCTCGGCCAGTTGCGCACGGAACTCGCGATAGGCCAGGTTCGGAAAGCTGACGATACCCCGCCGGCCGACGCGGAGCATGTCGCGCAGGACTCGTTCCACGTCCATCACTGCCTGGAGCGTCTGTGACAGGACCACGCAATCGAACTGCCGGTCGGCGAAGGCAGCCAGACCCTGGTTCAGGTCGGCATGAACAACGTCCAGGCCACGGCCCACGCACGCCAGGATCGCCCACTCGTCAATCTCGATTCCCATGATCTGCCGATGACCCCGCTGCCGCAGCCGCGCCAGCAATTCGCCGGTGCCGCAGCCGAGGTCGAGGACACTCGCCCCGGCTGGAATCAACGCCAGAATAGAATCGTAATCGAGCCGCTGCTGGTGGAAAATGCTAGTCGGGTTGTGCCCGCTATGATCCACGCCAGCCTCGGAGGTCAGAGGCCAGTGCCCGTTGTCCGACCCCTGACCTCCGACTTCTGACCTCTGACCTCTGACCTCTGACCCCTGCTCCAGATTAGCCAGGAACGCCCGTATCAATTCGCCGTAGCGGTCCAGGTCGTTGGGCAACAGGAAGGCGTCGTGGCCGCAGTCGCTCTTGACATTGCAGTAGCTGACGGACTTGCCGTTCGCGATCAACACATCGAGAAGCTCGCGCGCCTGGAACGGCGGGAACAGCCAGTCACTCGAATAACTGATCAGGAGCCAGCGGCACGTGGATCCATCCAGTGCCCGGGTAAGGGCCTCGGGCGTGCTTCCCAGGTCGAACAAATCGAGTGCCATCGTTAACGTCAGATAACTGTTGGCGTCGAACCGTTCGACAAATCGATCTCCCTGGTAAGCCAGGTACGAGCCGACGGCGAACTTCGTCTCGAACTGCGTGCGCATGCTGCGGACATCGAGGCGCTGGGTGTCGAACTTCTTCATCATCGCCTCACGCGATAGGTAGGTGATGTGCCCCAGCATCCGGGCGATGGCCAGCCCGACAGAAGGCCGGCTGCCGTCTTCGTAATACTTGCCTGCCTGGTAGGCGGGATCGCAGAGGATCGCGTTTCGGCCGACGACGTTGAATGCCAGGGCCTGGCTGGTCAAGCGGGCCGAAGTCGCCACGGCAATAGCGCCGGCCACGTGGTTCGGCAGGCGCGTGGCCCAGGTGAGCACCATGTGACCGCCCAGCGAGCCGCCCACGACGGCCAGCAGGCGCTCAATGCCCAGCTTTTCCATCAGCCGCCTTTGCACCTCGACCATGTCTCCCACGGTGACCACGGGAAAATCAGTGCCGTACAGCTTGCCGGTCTCGGGGTTTATGCTGTTAGGCCCCGTGGTGCCACGACAACCGCCCAGGATGTTGGGGCAAATCACGAAATAGCGATTCGTATCGATGGGCCGGCCTGGACCGATGATGATGTCCCACCAACCCGGATCGTCCTTGTCATCGTGACTCGCGACGTGCGAATCACCCGAAATCGCATGGCAAACGAGGACGGCATTATCCCGGTTCAGGCTGAGCGTGCCGTAGGTCTCGTAGACTACCGTGACTTCTGGAAGCGAGCCGTCCAGTTCCAGTTGCAGCGGTCCGTCGAGCGTCACCTGTTTCGCGTGCTTCAGGGTCCGCGCGTGACGGTCGCTGTCACTGCTCGAAAACGAATCGGTCTTTTTCAAAGCGGTTTGGCTCATGCCTGCGCTGCCTTCAGGGCCTGGTCCAGGTCGGCGATGATGTCGCGCACGTCTTCGATACCCACCGACAGGCGAACGTACTCTGGTGTCACGCCGGTTTGTTCCTGTTCCTCCGGGGTGAGCTGGGAATGCGTCGTCGTGGCCGGGTGGATGATCAGCGACTTGGCATCACCGATGTTCGCCAGGTGGCTGAACAGCTTAACGTTGTTGATCAACTTGACACCAGCGTCCTTGCCGCCCTTGATCCCGAAGCCGACAATCGCCCCCGCGCCGTCCGGCAGGTACTTCCTGGCGTTGGCGTGGTCGGGATGGCTGGGCAGGCCCGGGTAGTTCACCCACAGCACGGCCGGATGTTTTGCAAGGAACTGGGCAACAGCCAGAGCGTTTTGCGAGTGTCTTTCCGTCCGCAAGTGCAACGTCTCCAGTCCCAGGAGCGTCAGGAAGGCCCCAAAGGGGCTTTGACAGGCGCCCGTATCCCGCAGCCAGTGCGTGCGGATGTGGATAATGTAGGCGATGTTGCCGATTGACCGCAACGCCTCCTCGAAAATCATGCCGTGATAGGCAGGGTCGGGCGCGGTAAATTCAGGCCACTTCTTCGGGTCCTTGGCCCACAAGAACTTGCCGCTATCGACAATCGCGCCTCCAAGGTGTACGCCGTGGCCGCCGAGGAACTTCGTCGTCGAGTAGACGATGATGTCGAAGCCGTGCTCGATGGGACGGAACAACGCAGGCGTCAGTGCGGTATTATCGATGATCGTCGGCAGACCGTGGCGGTGGGCGGTGTCGGTAAGTTTCTTGTAGTCCGGCACATCGTTCTTCGGGTTGCCCGGCGTCTCAAGATAAACGGCGCGGGTGTTCTTGTCCACGAGTTTGCTGAGGCTTTCCGGCTTGCTGGGATCGAAGAAACGCACCTCGACGCCGAGCTTCGGAAAAGTCTGCGTGAACAGCGTCCAGGTTCCCCCGTAGAGGCTGGTGGCGGAGATGAAGTTCTGTCCCGCATGCACAATGGTCAACAGCGAGGCCGTGATCGCCGCCTGGCCGCTGGCAAACACAAGCCCCGCCGCGCCGCCGTCTAGCGCGGCCAGACGTTTCTCCAGCACGTCGTTGGTGGGGTTCATCAGGCGGCTATAGATATTGCCGAATTCACGCAGGCCGAACAAATTGGCCGCATGCTCGGTGTCACGAAATACATAGCTCGTCGTGGCATAAATCGGCACGGCCCGGGCCGTGGTGGCAGGGTCAGGCTCCTGCCCCGCATGCAGTGCCAGAGTGCCAAGGCCCCGGAAGCTGATTGGTTCTTGACTCAAGGTAGTCTCTCCTTAGTAACTAGATTCGGATGACCTGTTCTTACCACCGCCGTCGTTGTTCTTCAATGGCATCCTTGACGAAGTAGTGTCCTGGCCGTAAAATCACTGTCTACGAGAAAGCCCGCCGTTTTTCCAAACGCATTCCGATTCTTGGTAGTTCCGATACGATCCGTGAATTCTTTTGAGAGGTGCGGCAATGACAGATTCCACCGATGGTCTGGGGCGAAGAAACTTTCTGAAAGCGCTTGGGGCCGCGGGATTATACCCAATGCTGGCTGCCTCCGAAGCGGCGGCTGCGGACGGTCCGGCCGCCAAGGAAGACGAAAAGGCCGGCACCCAGGTACCCAAACGAAAGCTGGGCAAGAGGGACACGGAAGTCTGTTGCCTTGGCGTCGGGGGCGGGCTTGGCATTCCGAAAATAGCGGACGTGCTGGCCAAAGCCCTTGAGTGGGGCATCACCTACTGGGATACCTCGATCAGCTACAGCGACACCGAACTCGGTATCGGCAAGTATCTGTCAGAGCACGCGGGCTTGCGCGAGAAGATCTTCATCGTCACCAAGACAGCGGACATCTCGACGCCGCTACCGGTCATCGCAACTGTCGAGCGCGAGTTTCAGCAATCGCTGAAGAGATTGAAGACCGATTACATCGACCTGTACCTGGGCGTCCACGCCCTGGGGGATGCCAAGCAACTGACCGACGATCTCAGGGAATGGGCCGAGAAGACCAAGAAGAAAGGGCTGATCAAGCACTTCGGGTTCAGCACGCACAGCAATATGGCTCGAAACCTGGCCGCCGCGGCCAAGCTCGACTGGATCGACGCCATCTTGACCAGGTGCGATTTCCGGCTGCTCCAGGAAGCCGACATGAAGGCCGCCGTCGACGCCTGTCACAAGGCGGGCATCGGCTTGATTGCCATCAAGGCGATGAGCGCGGGAATACAACCAAATAACGAGCAGGACAAGAAGCTGGCGGGTCACTTCCTGGAAAAGGGCTTCACCGCGCATCAGGCGAAGTTGAAGGCCCTGCTGGAGGACAAGCGCTTCACAGCGGTTGCCGTCGGCATGCGCGAGGTTCCCACCGTCGATTCGTGTGCCGCCGCCGTGCTGGACAAGGTCAAACTCGGCCAGGCGGACAAGGCAGCTCTGAATCAGTACGCCCAGGCAACCGGTGACAGCTTCTGTGCCGGCTGTCAGCACATCTGCGGCGCGGCACTGCCGGATGATGTGCCGATGGTCAGCGACATCATGCGCTACCTCATGTATCACAACAGTTGCGGCCAAAGGGACCTGGCAAGAAGGCTCTTCGCCCGGATTCCAGCGGACGCCCGCAAACGACTCCTCACCACCGACTACAGCCTTGCCGAGGCGAACTGTCCGCAGCGCATTCCGATCGGCACAATGGTCGCCGAAGCGATGCGCAAGCTGGCTTGACGGATTGACGCCGCAGAACCACCTGGCGCGGCAGAGGCGTTGCCAATCATGCTCCCTCGCCCCCGTCTTCGGGGGAGAGGGGTGGGGTGAGGGGGCAGGGCCTCGACACCGGCTGGGGAGAAAATTTGCGCGATCCGAACATAGATGATGTCAGATCATTTTGGTGGGCAAAATGATCTGACACCATCTTGCTGTGACACCATCTTGCTGGTTCTTGCCAAGGTGCGACGGCCCACAGGATAATGCGGCCACCGCGTGGAGTGGAGTTCGCTGCGCAATATCGTGTTGAACGAAAACGATTGACTCTGGTTCCGTTTCCGTGTATCTTCATCGTAGATACCCAGTAGACGCTTGGAGACCGCCATGAAGACACGCGTGCAAAAGTGGGGTAATAGCTTGGCCCTGCGCATTCCGAAGTCCTTTGCAGTGGAGGCCGGCCTCCACGATAATGCCGCTGTCGAACTATCCCTCGTTGAGGGCACGCTGGTTGTGCAACCCGTTGTGCGCCCGCTCACCCTTGATGAACTGTTGCGCAGCGTGACAGACGAAAACATCCCCTGTGAATGGGACACCGGGCCGGCCGTGGGCAAGGAGGTACTGTGAGCCGGAAAGGCGCATACATTCCTGAAAGAGGCGACGCCGTCTGGATTACCCTCGATCCGCAAGCGGGTCATGAGCAGGCAGGACGTCGACCGGCGCTGGTTTTGTCTCCGTCGGCATACAACGGTCGGGTTGGCTTGGCTCTCTTCTGCCCAATCACCAACCAGGCGAAAGGGTACCCCTTCGAGGTGCTCATACCTGCTGGATTGCCCGTAACGGGCGTAGTGGGAGCGGACCAAGTGAAGAGTCTGGATTGGCAGGCGCGAAAGGCAGCCCGAATCGGCGCCCTCCCGGACGAAGTAGTTGGTCAGGTGCTGCAGCGCCTGCAGACCTTGCTCGCAGGTGGCGGCTAACGAGTCGTCAGCCGAGGTTGGCTGCATGGTTCGCGGCGAAGGGCTGATAATGTTCAACCGCGTCGAATTCGATTGCCAGAATGTCGAAGAGATCGGCAGCCGGTTCCGGGCCGTTGGTGACTTTTATTCGGTATTCTTCAGCACAACTTCGTCCGTACCCGCCGCCGACGGCTTTGCTGCCTTGCTGGCGGAACTCTTGCAATCGGACGAACTCGTAAAGGCTGTGCCGAAGCTGCTGCCGCTCAATCTGTCAGCCGGGAAGGACTGCGCAGCGCTGAACCGGTACGAATTCGAGGGTTCGTTGGTCGGCGCGCTTCTCCAGGGCACTTGCACCGACCGGGTCGTGTGCGACGAGCGGGAGGCGTTCGAGGCCGCGCGCGCCATCATAAGGGAGGCCATCCTGCGGCCGAACGGCAACATTCAAGCCTTTCGCATGAACGACCCATCGTGGTCTGCCCTGACCAACCAAGCGACCTTGTGGTGGGCGTATTTCGTGTTCGAGTCGTCGCGGCGAGTGTGCTGGTTCGTGTGCTTTGCCGACCCCTACTAAGTGCTGCCGAATCGGGCGCGGCAGCGGACGGCAGCACGAACCACCCAAATGCTGTCAGATCATCTTGGCCGCCAAAAAGCTCTGACATTGTTTTGGCATAAGTGAAGGTGAAGTAAAGGAGACTCTAATGTCCGCAACCAGGCAGCTTATCCTGGGCCTCTTCGCCGCCATCCTGCTCTCGGGGACGATGCTGGCTCTCCGGGCCGAGGATCGGCCCCAGTGGGGCGAGCAATACTCGCGCAACATGGCTTCTCCCGAGAAATCCCTGCCCGCCGTGTTCGACCTGAAAACGGGCAAGAACATCAAGTGGAAGGCGGACCTCGGCACCAGCACGTGGGCGACGCCGGTGGTGGCGGGCGGCCGGGTGCTGATCGGCACGAACAACGATAAGCCTCGCGACCCGCGGCACCAGGGCGACCGCGGCATTGTGCTCTGCCTCGACGAGAAGGACGGCAGTTTCTGCTGGCAACTGGTCGTCCCCAAGCGCGAAGGCGACATCTATCAGGACTGGCCGAAGGTCGGCATTTGTTCGGCACCCACCGTGGAGGGGGATCGCGTCTACGTGCTGACCAACCGTGCCGAAGTGTTATGCCTGGACTTGAAAGGGCAGGCGAACGGCAACGATGGGCCGTTCCGCGACGAGGGCCGGTTCATGGCCCCGCAAGGCTCCCCTCCCATGCAAGTGACCGAGAAGGACGCCGACATTATCTGGGTATTCGACATCCCCGCCCAGGCCGGCACCTACCGCCATGACACGGGCCATGCCTCGATTCTTTTGCACGGCGGGCTGCTCTACCTGAACTCCTGCAACGGCGTGGACAACACCCACCGCCGCATTCGCGCTCCGGATGCTCCCAGCCTCATCGTCCTGGAGAAGTCCACCGGACGCCTCGTCGCCCAGGACGATGAACGCATCGGCCCCAACATCTTCCATTCCACCTGGTCTTCACCCGCACTGGGCATCGTCAACGGCCGTCCCTTGGTCTTCTTCGCCGGCGGCAACGGCATCTGTTACGCCTTCGAGACCGTCAAGTCTGCCCACTCCCCCACTGAGGGGGAGAAGGGGAAGGGTGAGGGGGCGCCACCCGAGGGCAAGGTCGAGAAGCTCAAGAAAGTGTGGTCGTTCGACTGCGATCCCACAGGGCCAAAGACGAACGTTCACCAGTACATTGGCAACCGCAAGGAAAGCCCCAGCAACGTCCTCGGCATGCCCGTCTTTTACAACAATCGCGTCTTCGTAGCCGTCGGCGGAGATGTCTTTTGGGGCAAGACAAAATCCTGGTTGAAGTGCATCGACGCCACGAAGACAGGCGACATCACGGCTTCCGGCGAGATCTGGTCCTATCCCATGAATAAATCGACCTGTAGCACGCCGGCGATCGCGGATGGTCTCGTCTTTGTCACGGATTACGCTGGCAACCTGCACTGTGTTGACGTGGACACCGGCAAGCCCTACTGGACGCACGCGCTGCGCGGCCAGTGCTACGGCTCCCCGCTGGTAGCCGACGGCAAAGTATACGTAGGCAGCATGGCCGGCGACCTGTGTATCCTGGCCGCGGCCAAGGAGAAGAATGTGCTCGGTTCGCTGTCCCTGGACGCAGGCATCGCCGCCACCCCCATGGCCGCCAACGGCGTGCTCTACATCGCGACCATGGAGCAACTTCTCGCGGTAAAGGCAAAGTAACCGAGGCAGGGTACAAGGCAGGAGGCAAGAGACATTCTCCCTCTCTTGTTGCAATTCCTCATTGCATCGGCCATAATCCACCCATGCCACGCACCGCGCGAGCCTTTGTTGGCCGGTACTGCTATCACGTCATCAACCGGGGCAATGCCCGCTTCGCTATTTGAAAAATAACAGAGAAGGTCTCCTATCCCTTCGGGTCACGATAATGAAAGAACACAGAATACTTTTCGATGAGATTGAGTGGCAGTCGCCACAAGTGGGGATACGCTTTAAGACGTATCGCGATGGCACTATTAGGCAGATGCGACTCCTTGAACTGTCGCCCGAGTTTGTCGAGTCTCAGTGGTGTGACAAAGGGCATGTCGGCATCGTGCTGTCCGGCGAACTCGACATCGACTTCTCCGGCCACATCGTTCGCTTCCCACAAGGATCGGCTTTTTCTATTGAAGCTGGCAGACCACATGCCCACAAGGCCCGGGCCGTTACTCCCGTTGTTCGCCTTTTTCTTATCGAGGAGGTTTCTGTATGAGAATCGAAATGCGTTTTGCGCAGGGGCAAATTGTTCACTCGCCAGCGTCCATTAAGGCGAGCGGCAACAGTGGGTATACCTTCGCTTGCGCGTCAGGCTTGTGTGGCATACAAGCCTGACGCACAAGCGAAGGTAACTTTTCACTTGCCGGTCGCCTAATGACTGGGATTGGGGATTGGGTACATCCCTCATTTCTGTAGACCCTCCAGCCCCACACGCCGTTCGTGATCGCCTTCACCTCCACGGCCACCGGCAACCGAAAGGGCTGGCAACACGCAAGGCTACCCTAACCCACCGCGCCACCTCTCGACTCTACCCAATCCCCAATCCTTCTTACCACCGCCATCGTTGTTCTTCAATGACGGCACCGAAAAATTCTGGAATACAAGGTTCACGCTGGACATGGCAGTCTCTCCCTATAGTGACCTCGTTGTTGCTGCCCCTCCTCGCAGATGATCTCCGGTTCATCGGACAGCAGGCTGTCTTGACCGAAGTGTTCCCCCTGAAGAATCTCCCGCAGAGCAAACCAGATTTCCATCTGAGCATCGAGAAAAGATCCCCTCAGACCATGCCGCAAGGCCACGCCGTAGGCCGCGGTGGTTAACTTGGCCAGGAACTCTTCCTTCCTGGCCTCAAACACGATCCTTTTCTTGTTCATGAACAATCCTCTCTTTCTCGAGCGATCTCGTTGTGAAAAAGGCCCCCTTCTCCCCTCACGTAGGAAGAAGGGCTGAGGACGATCCCTCACGTCACTCTTTCTCCCTTGATGTGACGGCCTCACTAACACGGTAATCTTCCCGAGCACAGACACAACAACAGATGCAGATGTTCATGCCCAAAGTAATCATGGCAACAATTATCAGTACATCAACACTTTTTCTGGGGCAAAAGCCTGCGATCAGAAGGCGGACTACTTCAACCGGTCAAGCCCTCAAAAAGCGGAGTCGAAAGATAGCGCTCGCCCAGGCTGGGCATGATGGTGACGATGCGTTTCCCCTTGAACTCCGGACGGGCAGCTACCTTGGCGGCAGCGACATATTGGCTCCGCTGCTGATGCCGACCATCAGCCCTTCAAGCCGAGCCAGTCTCCGCGACCATTCAAACGCCTCCTCGTTCGTCACCGTGACGACCTCATCAACCAGAGAAGTGTCGAGGTTCTTGGGAATGAAGCCGGCGTCGATCCCCTGGATCTTGTGAGGGCCAGGCTGGCCGCCGCTGATCACTTCGAATTGTCAAGCTGAAAACAACAGAATTGTCGTAACTTATTTTACACAAAGCACTTGAAATGCGACTTGCTGAAGTTGCATGCTGCTAACCGTTCTCGAACCATGCCAATTTCTCTGGCATTGGTCGTGAATGACGACCATTACAGACGATATTTAGTTAGAGATGAGATTTCACACTAACGCATGCTCCCTGAACTCCGGGAACGCCCAACCCCCTCAGCAGTGTAGCAGCAGCAATCACGGGGAGAGTAAGCGGCGCAAGTGGAAGACAGAGCACCAGGCAACAGAATGTCGGGGCCGCTACTTACTTCCATGAAGGAGCGTCCGAGACGAACCTCGTTCAGGTTGTCGCAAGGCTGAGGTCAAGCGGTTAGCCGCTACCCTTTGGTTCTACTAGGCCGTCTTCCCGCAGCCAGGCGTCGAAACCGCCACGCAAGGCGAACACCGAACGGTACCCCTTCTCTCGAAGCTGTCGCACCACACGGGTGCTGGTGGCCTGCCTCATTCAGGCAACTGAACCGGCGGCAAATCCCACTCGCCCCACCGCAGTCGAGGCTAGATCGGCCTCTACAGTGTCTCGGAACGGGCTACAAAGATGCGACCCGGCGAGGCTGCGTCTATTGTACCGATCAACGCCGCTTCGGGCACTCCGCCTGCCCGCAAGGCCAGCAGCAATTCCTCCACCCAGTCCGGGGCCACGGCGGCCAGCAGACCACCGGAGGTCTGTGCATCGCACAGGACCAACTGGTCCTCTCGGGTCAGGTCCGGGGCATAGGTCACGGATTCGGCCAAGAACCGATGGTTCGCATAAGTGCCGCCCGGCGCGATTCCCGCCCGTACGTAATCCCAAGCCGAGGGCAAAACAGGCACGCGGTCCAAGTACACGCGCGCGCTGACATTGCTGGCCACCACCATGTTCCGCAGGTGTCCCAGCAAGCCGAAACCCGTGACATCCGTCAAGGCATGGGCGCCAACCCGGACAATGGCCTCCATGGCGTCGCGGTTGAGCGTGGTCATGACTTTGACGGCCGAGGCGATTGCCCCGAGCTTGTCCTCGTCGTTCTTGGCGGCGGTAGTGATGATGCCCAACCACAGCGGTTTGGTCAGAACCAGCACGTCGCCAGGTTGTGCGCTGTCGTTGGCCAGCACTCGGTCCGGTGCGATGGTGCCGACAACCGCCAAGCCGAAAATGGGTTCCTCAGACTTGATCGCATGTCCGCCAACGATGGCGATGCCCGCTTCGGCGGCCTTTTCAGATGCACCGCGCAGGATTTCGACAAGCACTTCGGGTGGCAGCGTGGCATCGGGGAAGCCTACAATGCTGAGTGCCGTGAGCGGCCTTCCGCCCATGGCATACACATCGCTCAAGGCGTTTGCCGCCCCGACGATCACCTTGCCAGCCTGCTCGATCACGACCGGGATTTTCCAGTTGGGCACGGCCATTGGACACCCGGACACGACGAGACGAGCCGCTTCCTTCGGCGCCACGCCAATACCCTTGGCCGCCCGCTGTTCGAGTTCGTCGCACAAGGCATTCACCGAGGCGGTGAAACGCACCGGATCGTCGTAGAAGTAAACCTGGTTAACCAGCAGAGCATCAAGCCCGGAGATCGGGGCTGGATCGGCCCCACGCAAAGCGGCCAGGCGGTGGACCGCCGACCGCTTCTTGTTCACCACGTCGATAGTCTGTCTCAGGGCATCCACGGTGATCTGCTTGCCGGCAAGCTTTTCAAGTTCCCGCGCGAAACGACGGTACTCCGCGGTCATCAAGGCTCGTCCCTCGGAACTCTTTACCTGGGGCAGGTCGATGATGTGCAGCCGTGGGACGATGGTGCGGAAGGTCTCGTAGGCTTTCTTCTTCCCGTCGCAGGTATTCTCGCCGACGACCAGGTCGCAGGCTGCGAGGTAGGGGCACACCTTTCCCAGCGCGAAGCCGAAGAACGATTTGATCAGGGCACAGGTGTTGCGCGGCAGGTAACGTTCGGCCTGTTCGGTTCCGAAATCAGCTCCGGCACACAGGCCGACAGAGATGCCGTCGATGGCGAGAATCACCTCTTCCGGGACGAAGACGCAGTAAGAACCAAAAAATCTCCTGAATCCGCTCCGCCAGGTCACCGCTGCGGGTCGTGCAGCACTTCCAGCGCCTGCCGGATTTCTCCAGTCGCGGATCGTCGGCAACGCCGGCCGATTCGCTGCCGCGATTGATGCGGTCGAGGATCGCCGCCAGGTCGAGGAGCTTGCTGCGGGCTTCGAGGAAATAGCTATCCAGCGCTTTCGCTGCGGGCACTGGTTTCACAGTTGTCATCTCATTGACTCTCAGATCGTTCAGCCGCGACCCGAAGGGGCGCGCTTGTCAGTTCCCGCAAATAATCGCTTGTGTTCGAGACTGATCAGAGTGTTCAAATTCCCCGACCGAAATCCCTCCAAATCCAGCGTCACAAACTTGAACCCCAACTCCTTCAAGCGCCGTACCAACCCGTTGCGCACCTCAGCCACCGCCAAACGCGACAGTTCCGACGCCGGCACCTCGACTCGTGCCAATTCACCTTCATGCAGCCTGACCCGGCATTCACGCAATCCCAACCCACGCAAATAATCCTCCGCCGCTTCCACTCGACCCGTCCGTTCCGGTGTCACCTCCACCCCCGGTGCCAGCCGGCTTGACAAACACGGCGACGCCGGCTTATCCCAGGTTGGCAACCCCCATGCCTTTGCCAACGCCCGCACATCTGCCTTGCTAAAACCCGCTTCTTGCAACGGATGCCGTACCACATGTTCCGCAGCTGCCTTCAGTCCCGGCCGGTAGTCGCCCATGTCGTCGAGGTTGGCCCCACTGCAAATCACCTTCACACCCAACTTCGGCAGCAGCGTCTCGATTTGACTGTACAGCTCACTCTTGCAGTAATAACAGCGCGTGCCGTCATTGCGGACATAGTTCGCGTCGGAAAACTCCTCGGTCTTGACGATGATGTGCCGAATTCCGATCTGCTCGGCCAGCCGTTTCGCATCGGCGATTTCAGCCCGTGGCACGCTCGAACTGTCCGCAGTTACCGCCACGGCCCTTTCGCCCAGTGCAAGGAATGCAGCCCTGGCAACTACCGTGCTGTCGATGCCGCCGCTGAACGCCACTGCCACGCTGCCCATATCGCGCAGGATCTCCAGCAGCCCATCGTGCTTGGCGCTCAACTCCGGCCTCATGTTGACGGATACTGATTCTTGCATGCTCAGTCGTCCTGGTGTTATTCTACTGTGTCCTGCGGGAGGTCTGGAATGATTAATGGCTCTCCAGGATCCCAGTATTTCGGTCGAACCATTCGGTCCAGCATGCTGAGAGGGCGGAATAGTGACCCAAGTTCTTCATCAGCAATCCGGTACGCGGGCACGCGAAAACTGACAAGACCTCCCGTATCGGGGCTACACCGATAGGCAATGGCTGGTTCAAGGAGCAAATAGTAGCTGCAGATATACACCAGCCCCACTAGCCAGACGACGCCCAGGCATAGCCAAACAGCAGTAGATAGTGAATCTTTGCTCATTCTCGACCTCCGATAGTTCATCATAAGGTAACCGTCCAACATCCTCAAGAACCTTCTCGACGCCAGACTGCCATTCCGACAGTTAAGCCCGCATTCGCCTGGCTATCTTGGCAGCATCCGGCAAATTGTATATTACAGTCATTGCCACAACACATGGTAATTCAATAGTTTATGTTTGTGCCCTATCCGGGGCATGGAACTTGCTGTGCCCCAGCGGGGCTATGTGTTGCCCGAATCGAAGAATATATTTGCGAGGAAAGTGCTATGAAGGTGAAACCCCTGGGAGATCGAATCGTTGTCCAGCGGTCCGCCGCCCAAGACAAAACCGCCGGCGGCATCATCTTGCCCGACGCCGCCAAGAACAAGCCGCATAAGGGCAAAGTGCTAGCGGTCGGTCCAGGCAAGTTACTCAAGGATGGCACCCGCCAGCCTCTTCAGGTCAAGGAGGGCGACAACATCCTCTTCACCAACTGGGCTGGCGACGAATTCAAGGAAGGCAGCAAGCAAGACACCATTCTCCTCATGCGCGAGGAGGACGTTCTGGCAGTATTGGATTAACAAAAGACCACGGATTACACGGATTACACGGATTAAAAGAGCGATACACCTCTTCTTATCCGTGTTATCAGTGTAATCCGTGGTTAGGTTCTTTTTCATGATCTTAACCAACGGGAGGCAGAATGGCTGCTAAGCAAATCGCATTCGATCAGGAAGCTCGTGAGGCCATGCGTCGGGGCATCGCCAAGCTGGCGCGGGCCGTCAAGATCACGCTCGGTCCCAAGGGCCGCAATGTCATCCTGCAAAAGAGCTTCGGCTCGCCGACGGTCACGAAGGACGGCGTCACCGTGGCCAAGGAAATCGAGCTGGAAGACAAGTACGAGAACATGGGCGCCCGCATGGTCCGTGAAGTCGCATCCAAGACCAGCGACGTGGCCGGCGACGGCACCACCACCGCGACTGTTCTCGCCGAGGCCATCTACAACGAGGGCTTGCGGGCCGTCGTTTCCGGCGCCAATCCCATGCTCATGAAACGCGGCATGGAGAAGGGCCGTCGAGGACATCGTCGAGAAGCTCAAGAAAGATGAGCATTCCCGTCAAGTCGAAGAAGGACCTGGAAAACGTCGCCACCGTGGCGTCAAACAACGACACCGAAATCGGCAGGATCATCGCCGAGGCCATGGACAAGCGTCGGCAAGGACGGCGTGCATCACCGTCGAGGAAGGCAAGACCCTCGAAACCACGCACGAATTCGTCGAAGGCATGCAATTCGATCGCGGCTACCTGTCGCCCTACTTCGTCACCGATCCGCAAAAGATGGAGTGCGAACTGGAAGACCCCTACATCCTCATCTACGAGAAGAAGATCGGCACAACAAGGACCTCGTTCCCGTGCTGGAAAAGGTCCTGCAGACCGGCAAGCCGATCCTGGTCATTTCGCGAAGAAGTCGAAGGCGAGGCCCTGGCCACGCTGGTCATCAACAAGCTGCGCGGCACCTTCAAGTGCTGCCGCCGTCAAGGCCCCCGGCTACGGCGATCGCCGCAAGGCCATGCTCGAAGACATCGCCATCCTGACCGGCGGCAAGGCCCTGTTCGAGGATCTCGGCATTCAGCTTGAAAACATGCAGCTCAAGGACCTGGGCCGGGCCAAGAAGATCAAGATCGACAAGGACAACACCATCGATCATCGAAGGCGCCGGCAAGAAGGCCGACATCCAGGGCCGGCTCCAGGCCATCCAGCGCGAACTAGAAAAGTCCACCAGCGACTACGACAAGGAAAAGCTGTCGGAGCGCATCGCCAAGCTGTCGGGCGGCGTGGCCAAGATCAACGTCGGGGCCGCCACCGAGAGCGAGATGAAGGAGAAGAAGGCCCGCGTCGAGGACGCCATGCACGCCACCCGCGCCGCAGTCCAGGAAGGCATTCTTCCCGGCGGCGGCGTGGCCCTGCTGCGGGCCGTGGATGGCTTGAAGCCCAAGGGTTTGGAGCACGACGAAGAGATCGGCTACAACATCGTCGTCCGTGCCTGCCGGTCGCCGATCGTGCAAATTGCCGCAGAACGCCGGCCAAAACGGCGACATCGTCGCCAACAAGGTGTCGGAAAACGACTCGCACAACTTCGGCTACGACGCCCGCCTCGATAAGTATTGCGACATGGTCAAGGAAGGCATCATCGACCCGACCAAGGTGGTCCGTTCGCGCTCTGCAAAACGCGGCCAGCGTATCCACGCTGCTGCTGACCAGTGACGCCCTGATCGCCGAGATTCCCAAGGAAGAAAAGAAACCCGCCGGCGGCCCCGGCGGCGGCGGTTACGACGACATGTATTGATACCGCTCGTTTCAACACAAAGACACAAAGGGCACAAAGAAGCAGCCTGTCTTCTTTGTGCCCTTTGTGTCTTTGTGTTGATAAATTATTTGCCTACGGGCTAGCTCTCGCCATCGAATCAATCACCTTATCAACACCTGCGGTTGACATCGCCAGCCCCTTCGCTCGAAGCCGCTGATCTTCGCTCCGAATCGTTCCTTTCAACTCCACGGTGCCCGGGGCAGGACATTGAACCTCGATCTGGGCATCGGCGAGCATCTTGTCCCAGCGCAAGCGGCTGCCAACCCGTATGTCGAGTGCGGCCTCGTTCATGCTCGTGCCCAGGCTACCGAGGCGGTCGCTGACAGTTGTGAGTGGGCATCGCCACCCGCTATCTGCAACTTGTTCGCCCCGCGCCGGCCCATGCGCGCCAGCCGGTCGGCATCCTTACTGTCGCAGCCTGCTATCCAGGCCACGCAAATGACCAGTAAACTCAACCACTTCCGGCTCAGCACTCGCATACTTACTCTCCTTTGGCCAGCCGACGGCACCCGAATGAGGCATACTAGTATGCCCTTCTTGCAAGCGGCCATCAAGGCTAATCAAGGGAGGATGGCTCAAAAGTGACGGTTTGCAGGTCACATGGTTGAACTATTCGTTTCAAAGGGAGTGTTGGCAACGGTTTGGCACGGTAAAAACCGGCCTGGTTCAAAACCGGGTAACAACAGATCCGAGCCTGAAGCGTAAGCGAAGATGGAAATCCCTGGAGATTCGGCCTGGTTCAAAACCGGGTAACAACAGTCGTGTTACCCCGAAAACAGTAGGATTGAACCATGCCAGATTCGGCCTGGTTCAAAACCGGGTAACAACTGTCGTGTTACGCCGAAAACAGTAGGATTGAACCATGCCACAAAACGAGTTCTTACGGCGAAGGCATTCTAGGACACATCTGCATATTTATCAATGAGTTATAGATTTCAGCCTGTTGTCAGGCGCAGTTCGATGTGGCAACGATGATTTTCCCGTGGCTGGTCAGAAAACATTGCGTTTTGCCATAAGCTATTAAACCGTATTAAGTTGTGTCAGAGCAGTTGTGTCAGCCGTGCCAACCGTGGAGCAAGATGTCGTTGCCAACGCGCTCAACCTGCCAATCGGTCAGTTTCAGGGCTTCCTCCAGCCTTGCGACGCCCTGTCCACCTACTGCGCTCCTGGCCTTCGCTCCGCCGATCAGCTTGGGAGCAAGAAAGACATGAACCTCATCAATGGCCCCGGCATCCAGAAAGCTGCCCAAAACTTCTGCCCCACCTTCGACCAGCACATTCGTCATCCGGCGCTTGCCCAATTCGTCGAGAAGATGCAGGAGAGAGGGACGGCCGCCGCTGTCTTGCACAAACAGCACCTCGCATCCCAGATTTCTTCAGTACACGTACAGGTTCATCCGTTGCGGGTCTAATCGTGACTACCATCACCGGCGCTTCCTTCGCTGTTTGCACCAAACGGGAATGGGGTGAAAGCCGGGCGTGGCTATCGAGGATGATGCGGGTCGGCACACGCGCTCCGGGAGGACGAACCGTCAGCAGGGGGTCGTCGGCGAGCGCAGTGCCGATGCCGACGATGATACCGTCCATGCGGCCGCGCAGTTCATGCACACGACGCCGTGACTCCTCACCACTAATCCATTTGGAATCACCGGTCCGGGTGGCAATCTTGCCGTCCAGCATCATGGCCCACTTGGCGTGAATGTACGGTCTGCCGGTCGTCAGCAGCTTCAGATATGGTGCATTGAGCCGGCGAGCTTCTTTTTCACCGAGCCCGACCACGACCGTTACCCCCGCTGCCTGCAGGATCGATAAGCCCTTGCCCGCCACTTCCGGGAATGGATCGGTCATGGCAGCGACGACACGAGCAACGCCGGCCTGCAAGATCGCATCAGTGCAAGGCGGCGTCTTGCCGTGATGACAGCACGGTTCCAGAGTCACGTACAGCGTCGCGCCGCGGGCAGCTTCTCCGGCAGCGGCCAGGGCATTGACCTCGGCATGAGCCTCGCCGTAGCGCTGATGCCAACCCTCCCCTACCATCCGGCCGTCGCGCACCACGACTGCCCCGACCAGCGGATTGGGTTCCACATACCCCCTGCCGCGCTCGGCCAGCTCCAGAGCACGGGTCATCCACATCATTTTCGATTGTTGATTGTCGATTTTCGATTGCTCCAAACGATTCCCGTTGCCCGTCCCAGTAATTCCCTTTACAATCGTAGATCGGCAATCGTCAATTGAAAATCGCAATTTTGAAAGGGTTACTGAGGTGTTGCCAAGCGTTGCAGTGGTCGGCGCCACCGGGGCGGTCGGGGAAATCATGCGGCAAGTGTTGATTGAGCATCGCTTTCCGATGCGTTCGATCAAGTTCCTGGCGTCGGAACGCAGCGTCGGCAAACCGATCGAGTTCCAGGGCAAAACGTACCACGTCGAGTCGATCCGGCCCGAAGCTTACGTCGGCGTCGAGATTGTGCTATCGAGCACGCCGGCATTGGTGAGCCGAGAGTGCAGCCCCATGGCCGCGAAGGCCGGCGCCATCGTCGTCGATAACTCCAGTGCCTGGCGCATGGACCCCGATGTGCCGCTGGTCGTGCCGGAGGTGAACGCCGATGCTCTAAGGCGGATTCCCAAGGGCATCGTCGCCAATCCGAACTGTTCGACGATTCAGATGGTCGTCGCCTTGAAGCCGCTGCACGATCTGGCCCGGATCAAGCGCGTGGTAGTATCCACCTATCAAGCATCCTCCGGCAAGGGCGCCAGGGGCATGTTCGAGCTGGATGCCCAGATCAACGCCATCGGCCGCGGCCAACCGGTGCCGCCGGTGACCGCTCACGCCGCTCAGCTCGCCGGCAACGTCCTGCCGCACGACTGGAAAGCAGGCGAAGAAGGCTATTCCGAAGAAGAATGGAAGATGGTCCGCGAAACCAAGAAGATCATGGGCGACGACAGCATTGAAGTCTCGCCGACCACGGCTCGCGTCCCGGTCCGCGTCGGCCATTCCGAGTCGATCAACCTGGAATTCCACAAGCCGATCACCGTTGCCGAGGCCCGCGAAGCCTTGCGGAAGGCTCCTGGCGTGATTCTCCTCGACGATTACGCCAAGGGCGAAGTCCCGCTGCCACTGAATGCCGTCAACCGCGACGAAGTCTTCGTCGGCCGCATCCGCCGCGATCCGACCATCCCGAACGGCCTTAACCTCTGGGTGGTCGCTGACAACCTGCGGAAGGGAGCCGCGACGAACGCCGTGCAGATTGCGGAAGTGTTGGTGCAACGCGGTTGGCTACCCAAAAAATGAAGGATGAAGGATGAAGGATGAAGGATGAATCGACCAACGGTTTCTTTCATCCTTCATCCTTCATCCTTCATCCTTTCAGAACATGCGCAACATAAAGCTCACTCTCAGCTACGATGGCACCGACTTCAACGGCTGGCAGACGCAGCCCGGCTTCCGCACTGTCCAGGAAACGCTCGAAAATGCCATCGCCGCCCTGACCAGCGAGCGCATCCGCGTCAACGCCAGCGGCCGGACCGACACCGGTGTCCACGCGGTCGGCCAGGTGGTCAACTTCTACAGCGATACGCGGCACTCTCCGGAAGTGCTAGTGCGGGCGATCAATGCTCAGTTGCCGCCTGATGTGGTCGTTGCCGAAGCCGCCGACATGCCCGAGGACTTCGACGCCAATCGGGACGCCAAACGCAAGCTGTACCGTTATGTCATCCACGATGGTCCGGTGCCGAATCTGTTTCTGCGCCGTTACTACCATCACAGTTCGCACCGGCTCGACGACGCGGCCATGCGCCGGGCCGCCGAACCACTGCGCGGCCGGCACGATTTTCACAGTTTCGAGACCGGCTGGCCCAACCGCACGTCGAGCGTGCGTACGATCACGCATCTGGCCCTGAGCCGGATGCGCGATTGGATCTGGCTCGACGTGGAAGCCGACGGTTTCCTGTACAATATGGTACGAGCCATCGCCGGGACGCTGATGAACGTCGGCCGCGGCTACTGGCCGGAGGCGCAAGTTGCCGAGATTCTGAAGGCCGAAGACCGCAGGGAAGCGGGGCCGACGGCGCCGGCGCAGGGGCTGTTCCTCATGCGGGTTTCTTACGAGTAATACGTGGAATGACCGAGCCGAACCATTCCTACCCAGATGCGATGCCGATCCGGCCTTTGCCCCGCGCCCCACCGCCACCATTCAGGTCCCAGGGTCCAAGAGCATTACCAATCGGGCACTCGTTCTTGCTGCCCTGTCCGAACCTGGCGTCGGCTGTGAACTGCAAGGGGTTTTGCAAAGCGAAGACACGGAAGTTATGGTGGATGCTCTGCGGTTACTGGGCTTCCTTGTACAGGCAGATTGGTCGCGGGAATGGATCAAGATCAGCCGCGAGCCAACCGCCAACCGCATACCCGCGACAGAAGCCGACCTGTTTGTAGCCAATTCGGGCACCACCATGCGATTCCTAACCGCGCTCGTCTGCTTGGGGCAGGGCCGTTATCGCCTCGACGGAGTTGCACGGATGCGCGAACGACCTGTTGAGGACCTTCTGGCTGCCTTGCGGCAACTGAACGCCAAAGTCTGGTGTGAACGCGCGAACGGCTACCCACCCGTCATCGTGGAAGCCAATGGGCTTGAGGGCGGCGTGGTCGAGATGAGAGGTGACATTAGCAGCCAGTTCCTCAGCGCCCTCCTGATGGCGGCGCCATTCGCCAGCAGCCCAGTCTTTGTGGAGGTGGAAGGACTTGTTTCAACGCCCTATGTCGCCATGACCGCCGACATGATGGGAGAGTTTGGGGTCGAGATCGACACGGATTACACGACCTGGTTTCGTGTGCCGAACTGCCCCGCATATCGATGCACAAAGTTTGCCGTTGAGCCGGATGCGTCCGCAGCCACGTACTTTTTCGGCGCAGCAGCAATCCTACGAGGTGAAGTGACTATTCACGGACTGAATCGGAAAAGCGTGCAAGGAGACGTGGCATTCGTGGACATCTTGGAGCAGGTGGGATGCGCGATCGTGCGCGGGAAGAAGCAATTGACAGTTGTGGGCCGGCCACTCCACGGCATCGACATCGACATGAACGACATTAGCGACACCGTCATGACTCTCGCAGCCGTCGCCTGTTTCGCCGAGGGGCCGACCACCATCCGCAACGTTGCGCACATCCGCCACAAGGAAACCGACCGCTTGCACGCCCTGGCCACCGAATTGCGAAAAGTGGGTGCGGAAGTGGATGAGTTCGCCGACGGCCTGAAGATCACGCCACGGCCGTTACACGGGGCGGAGATTGAGACGTACAACGACCACCGCATGGCCATGAGCATGGCTTTGATCGGTTTGAAGGTGCCGGGCATCGTCATCAAGAATCCGGGCTGCGTGGCCAAGACGTATCCGGGGTTCTGGCAGGATTTGGAGAAACTACGCGGGGAATAGCTTCAGCGAGCGGCGGGGTTTATCCCCGCCGTAGTCAGACTCCCGCCGGGATAAACCCGGCGGCTCACTTTCTCACTTCTTCTTGGCCTTCTTGCTTTCGGTCTGTGCCGCGCCTATCTTTTTCTGGCGGTTCGTCGGCCGTACCAATACAAGCCCGCCGTTCGGGCCGGGCACGGCGCCGCGCACCAGCATCAGATTGTTCTCCGCATCAATTTTGACGACGCGAAGGTAGGGGATGGTCACGCGCTCCGCTCCGTAGCGTCCGGCAGCACGTTTGCCGCGTTTGGGCCGGCCGCTGCCGCGGTTGCTGGCGTGGGAACCTATACTGCCGGGCGATCGGTGGTGCTTCTTGACACCGTGGCTGGCTGGAAGACCGTGGAAGTTGTGCAGTTTCATGACGCCCGTGGTGCCGCGGCCCTTGGTTGTGCCGGTCACGTCAACAATAGGCACCTCCTTGAACACCTCCGCGACGGTCAGCTTGGTTCCCACCTTCATGTCTGTGGGTGCAGCCAGGCGGAACTCGCGAATGTAGCGCTGTGGTTCACATTCCGGCTTGGGGGGCAGGGTAACGCCAGCGGAAGCACGGGCCTTGCGTCGCTTCGCTTCAAGTTCCGAAGAGACGTGGCCGCGTTCCGGCCTGGTCGCCTTGCGCCGAGCCTTGTCCTGGAAGCCGATCTGCACGGCGTCGTAGCCGTCGCGTTCCTGATTGCGCACCTGCAACACCGGGCAAGGTCCGAGCTGCAAAACAGTAACCGGAGCGATCTTCCCCTGGTCGTCGTAAACCTGCGTCATGCCGACTTTCAAACCCAACATTCCGAGTGCCATCGCGTCAACCCCTTTCGCGGGAGATTACAGTGCCGTGAAGAGTTTCATATTATGCAAGCAGGTGATTTCTGTCCAGAGGTACAAAACTGCTGACTGCTGTTTCGATAATTCTCATGGCGTATTCGCCCCAGCTACAGGCCATATTGGAAGAATCACGCAAGCAAATTCGTGAAGGAGACGTGCTTGGCCATGAAGAGTTCTGGGCCGAGGTGGAAGCGTTCAGAGCTTCGAAGCAAGCGCGGCCGAAAGCGAAACACAGGTCCAAAGAACGAGTGAGCGGCTAACGAACCGTTGCGCTTGACCGGGCCGGCAATTCGAATCTTCCTGGCTGCATGGCTTCGTCAAAACAACTCTGAAGATGAAAAATGAGGAGCGTTCTTGACAGGGTTTGAGGACGGTGTTTGAATGAGGCAGAAGTGGATGCTAACGGGATTCTATGCGGCGTGCTCCGCCCTCAGCCCACCGGCTGCACGTCGAGTCGTTGAATGCGGAGCACGCCGCATAGAATCCTTAACGTTCGGCGGAGGAGGAAGAACCGGTGCGGTACTCGGTTGCTGGTGAGGCAGCGCTCGGCTGCTGCCGGGTGGACTCCAGACCGTCGGGTATCGGTTGACGCTTGGCTCGTGCCCCTCGGCGAGGAGGGGTACACGGCCACGCCCGCGGCGGTCGAGTTGTTGGCCAACCTCGGCGGTTTGGTCGTCCACCTACCTGCCGACCCACCCCGCAACCCATACCCGCACGCCTTGGTGTTCGACCCGATGCACTACGGCAGCGGCGAGCGTGATCGGGTGGAGGAGTGGGAGGCGGCGCTGGGCCTCGGGCTGTTCCCTGTCGGGTACGTCACCCAGGCATATCCGCTTTGGGTCGCAGGGTCCGGGGCGGTGTACTATGGCAGCGAGTTCGGGCTGTACTCGCTGGGCGGGTCGTTTGCGGAGGCGCTCGACCGTTTGCTCGCCGCCGACATCGGTGGTGTGGTCGTCGCCGAACAAGGCATTGCACCTGACTGCGGCGGCATCATGTGAAATCAGGGTTCAAAGTCTCACCAGCCGCCGCCGCAGGTGAACTGGTGCGTTCGGCGGCAAGATCCCAGGGGCTTCAATGCGTATCGTTTCATTCTTGTTCCTGTCCGTGACAATCGCTTTTTCGCCCTGGTCCGAACGCGACCGGCCAACGCCCTTCCGTTGCTTCCGCTTCGGTGAGCAAGATAAAGCCCGCCTTGGTCACCGTGCAATACTCGATCGCTGTCGATCCGCCGAAAGACAAGAAAACCGGTCTCAAGACCGCTGTCGGGGTGGTCATTGATCCGAAAGGGATCGTGATCGCTCCATACGAAAATCCCAAGCAGGCCGTCTCGTTTGAAATCGTTCTTGGCAACGGGACTAAAATACCTGCGAAGGTGATGCTTGCAGACGCGAAGGTTGGAGTAGCAATTCTTAAGATCGAGGGGGACAAGCCTTTCCCCGCCGCCGACCTCGCGGACGCGGAACGGAGTCGAAATAGGCGATACCGTCATTGCGTTGGGCCGGGTCGAAGGTTCCTCAGTCTATACCGTTTCTGCCGCAATCGTTAGTGCGAAAAACCGCCCACTGAGCAACGGCGAAAGGGTGCTGCAAGTGGATTCGCCTATTGGTCCCGGCCTTAGTGCGGGTCTTCTGTTTGATTTGAACGGCAAGTTACTCGGAGTGCTTCCGAAGGCTGGAGGTATTGGCCTGGCCACCCCCAGCAATCGTCTCAAGGAACTTGTGTCGACGCTACCCAAGCAACCGAAGGACAAGTAGCCGAACAGCTATATGGCCTCGAAAGTCAACAGGGCGCACCCCGGACCGGACTGAATAATTCCAGTTTTTCGTAAAGTTTGAAGTGCTTGACGCTCTGCTAACGGATGCAAGCAATTCGTTCGGGAAACTGGTGTCAACCGCAGGTTGCACCAAACAGCTATTGAGGGTCGGCCTCCGAACCTTCCGGATCAGAGACTGTGAAGGTCTCCCTTCACGCCCAAGAAAATCAGCGCGTGCCGTCCGCCGGCGTTTCAAAGCGTCGGCGTGCATCACGGGATCAACCTCCCACATTGGCGGATCTGGGCCTCGCCCAGACCGCAATCTCGGATGGCGATTTGCCGGCCCTGCAGCAGTTCACAAAACTCAGCGGCATCAACCTGCAAGACACGAAAATGACCGAAGCTGGCGTGGAACAGTTAAAGAAAGGCGCTACCTGAGTGAGGTGTTCATCGATAGGTCGGCCTACCCTAACGGGGGTGCCACCGACCAGTCAAGGCGGTGAAACTGGACTTGCAAGAATGCTCGTCGCGATCTATATATATCGCTACGGGAGGTGGGCATGGAAGAATCAGGCTTGCAAGTCGCCCGAAAAGCTGTGCTGGTTGTCCTCTTTGTGCCGAGCGTGGAGCGCGACGGGGTCACAGCTATAAACCAAGAATACTGGGTGGATGCGGCGCTCGAAACGTTTGGCCAATTATTTGGAGGAGCCACTGCTTTTCCACGGGCCAAAGGAGTTTGGCGCGATGACGAGATGGGAGGTGTGCTGGTCAATGATAAGCCCGTCGTCATTCATTGCTACACGACGCCCGCAGACATCATCGATCCTGACCGTCTCAGTCGGCTTGCAAGTTTCTGCCGAAGAATGGGCGCGAGCCCACCAAGGCGAAGTAGGACTCGTGATCGGCGACGAGTACCTGGCATTCCGAGATTTCTCGCAGGAGTAGTTCATGGGCGCTAACTTGGACATGGAACGTATCGCAAAGGCATTGGGAGCGGAACGGCGTGGAAAGGTCTCCGCTCGCGGGGGTTACTTTGGCGCTCTCCAGTTAGCTGCCGAGGTCGCAACGCGTTTTCGCGTGCCGGAAGGCGGCGGACGTGCAACCGATCCGTCGTGGAGCGAGCAGCGCCTGGTCCGGCTCTCTCCGAAGACACTTGAGCAGCTTGAGAAGCTCGCCGAGCAATCGCACGCAAGCCCGATGCAAATTGCGGCGCTGTTGCTCGAAGGAGCTTTACAGGCCGTCGTGAACCAAGAGGAAGCTGGCCAAACCACCGGCTGAAGCTGACCGGGGCCGCCGTGCCGGTTTTCCGAGCTTAAACGATTCTTCGGCAGCCCCGGCAGCTTAGCCGAAGCGTTCACGATTCGGTTTGTCGAAGTCGATTGACACGGACACTTTCTCAAACCACCTGTACGCGGTAGTGTACAGAGCCGGACACTCTTGGGCATTACGCATGGCCATGATGGCATTTTAAGGCCAATACCATCAACAAGTTGCGTCAGCGCCGAAAGTTCGTGCTGCCGATCCGAACTGTCCACTGCTACCTGCCAGCCTGTGAGAAAGTGTCATTGACACGCGTCGTCGAGCAAATCGCGGCAGGTTCCTTAGGCCGCGTGAAGGATCAGCATGGAATCAGTGTACCTGGAAACAACGTTCATCAGCTAATTGTAAGCACTTGGCGAACGCACAGATCGCACGGAGAATAGCAGCGGTGTGTGCGGAGTTGGGCCACCGGATGCCAATCATCTGCACGCCCGAAGAACTCATGGGAGAATAACGTCATGTGGGAAGACCCTATCGTTGCGGATGTGCATCGAATTCGCGAAAAGCTTGCTGCAGAATTCAACTTCGACCTCAAGGCGATCTTCGCGGACCTTCGGAAGCGTCAAGCTGCGCTAGGCGGAAGGCTGGTTCACCCGAAGAAGCGAGCCGAACCGCTATATGGTCTCGAAAGTCAAAGAGCGCACCCCGGATCGGACTGAATGATTACAGTTTTTCGTAAAGCTCGTTGTGCTTGACGGCTCTGCTAACAGGTACATGCGATCTGTCGACTCTTTCTCAAATCACCTGTACGCGGCAGTGTACAGTACTTGACACTCTTGGGTATCGCGAATGGCCATGATGGCGATTGAAAGCCAATGCTATCAACATGTTGCGTCAGCGCCGAAAGTTCGGCGCTGAGCCGAACTGTCCACTGCCGCACCCGGTCGTGAGAAAGTGTCGATCTGTCAATCTAAACCAGTTGTGCCCGCTCCCCTGCCTGGAAATCCTGGACCTCCAACTCCACCGAGCGGCGGCCTTGCCATTCGTTGATTCGCGGCCTGAAGACGATGCAGCACTGGCCGCCGGCCGACATCAGCTCCTCGGTCCGGTCGCCCAGGCCGAAGGCAATGGCTCGTAGGGCTGTGCCTTGCTGCCGAACCTGGAATTGCAAATGCCTTTCGCCACCTCCCACGCGGCGCGGCGTGCCGGTCACTTGCAAGCCTCCGGCCAGCAGCAGCGGCTGATGGTTTTCGCTGCCATAAGGCTCCAGCCGGTCGATGTCACGCAGCAATCCTGGAGTCAGAGCACTGAGCGGCACCTCGGCGTCAATCACCAGGCGAGCCGGCGGCACACCGGTTGCGAAATGCCGGGCTGCGTAGGCGCAAAAACTCTCGCGGAAACCGTCTATATGCTCGAAGGCGATCTGGAACCCGGCCGCGGCTTTGTGTCCGCCGTGACTGAGCAAGTGGCCGTCACAGGCCCTGAGTGCTTCGTGCAGCGGAAAGCCTGGGACCGAGCGGCCGGAACCTTGCCCGACAGCAGCACTTTCGCCGCGCTCGCGGCGCATGGTGATGAGCAGAACAGGACGGGCATAAAGGTCTGCCAGCCGGCCCGCGACGATGCCGATGATGCCGGCGTGCCATTCGACGTTGGCCAGCACGAGCGCGGGAGTGCCATCCACGCCGTTTTTCTCGGCCAGCTCACGCGCTTGAGCGAAGATCTGCCGTTCCAATTGTTGGCGCTGTTTGTTCTGTTCTTCCAGAAAACGGGCCAGATCGACGGCACGCTGGTGCATGGTGGTTGTGAGCAGATCAACGACCAGCCGGGCACAACCAAGCCTGCCGGCGGCATTGAGGCGCGGCGCCAGCCGATAGCCGATGTCGGAAGCAATCAACTCCGCCTTGTCGCCCAGTCCCGCAACCTCGATGAGGGCTTTCAATCCCACCGACGGCGCCTGCCGCAATCTCGCCAGGCCGTGCCGGACAAAAAGGCGATTCTCGTCCAGCAGCGGCACCATGTCGGCCACGGTGCCCAGAGCAGCCAGTGTGAGACAGTCCAGCAGAAAGTCTTTGAACCTGGGCGTGACTTTGTCGCTGCCCGATGCGCGTTGGCACAGTGCCCAGGCCAGCTTGAAGGCCACACCCGAGCCGGAAATCCCGCCGAATGGATAACTGCTTGCCGGCAAGCGTGGATGCACCAGGCAGGCGGCATCGGGCAATGTCTCGCGTAACTCATGATGATCGGTGACAATCAGCTCCAGACCGAGCCGGCGCGCCTCTGCCGCCTCGGCCAGACTGCCGATGCCGCAATCGACTGTAACCACCACGGCTGACCCCGACTCGGCAATCTGCTTGAGGGCAGCGGAGTTCAGTCCGTACCCCTCCTCCAGCCGGTGCGGGACGTAGAAATCGACGACCTGCGCCCCCACCATGCGCAATGTTTGCCAGAGGATGGCCGTGCCGGTGATCCCATCGACGTCGTAGTCGCCGTAAACACAAATGCGGCGTCCCTGCTGCACGGCCGTCAACAGACGCTCGGCAGCCTCGGCCACGCCGGGCATGAGTTGCGGTTGATGCAGCGAGGTAAGAGGCACCTCCAGGAACTGCCGGGCTTTCTCCGGCTCGCCCAGGCCGCGATTCAGCAGGAGTTGAGCAATAATGGGCGAGATTCTCAGCGCGGCTGCCAGGTTGCGGATGGCTTCGGGATGGTGCGGGAGAAGTTGCCAAACCTTGGAAGCGTTGTACATCGCAGGTTTCTCCGCAGTCAGAAGTCAGAGGTCAGAGGTCAGAGGTCAGAGGTCAGAGGTCAGCAATTCACTTTCGGGTTTGACCTCTGACCTCTGACCTCTGACTCTGACTCCCAGCGGGGAGCCTCCGGGTTAAACCCGGAGGCTCGGCCGGGAATCAGACTTCGGCGGCTGCCGGCGATTCCGGTTCCTTTGTCACGGGCATCTGTAGTGTACGGCTTTGCAGGCCCAGCTTGGCCAGGATCAAGTAGAGCACGAAGCCGACGACCAGGGCCGAAAGAGGCGGAACGGGGACAACGATATGTTGTGCGGCCAGTGCCGGCACCTTGTCGGCAACGAGATTGAACCCGCCTACGACAAAGCCGACGATCCAAGAGATCCAACCTGCCGGGTTGAAACTGGCGCGAGGCCCCGCCCAGCGGCGTCCGGCCAGCAGGTAGTCGGCAGCCATTGCACCACATACCGGCCCAAACGATGCCCCGATCACCGTGAACACCGCCGCGGCATTCCCTGCTGTTTTGGTGATGACCAGGATAATGCTGACACCCGTACCCAGGCCAACGGAGATGAACGGGTTGACCTTCGGAAGCGTCGTCTTGAAACTGTTGGCGGCGATGAATGCGGAGAAACAGCCCGCCGGAAAAGCGGCAATCGCAAGGAGATACCAGAACACCGTCGCCGCCCCTGTCCCCAGCGGACCTTCTAGATCCTTCATCAGAGCTGGCGTATCGTTAATGGCCAACCCCTTGCCCAGACCATGCGTTCCAGCCACGATGAGCAATGACAGACCACCGGCAAGGATTATCGCACCGGCGATACCGATCAAACCGCCCAGTTGCACGTCGCGGCTGTTGCGGTTGTTCATGCCGAAATCAACACCAGCAGCACCGGCCGTGGCGAAGAAGCCGATGATCGTGGTGAGCAGCACTGCGATCACTCCCCATCGCGATTGCGGCTCTTTCGCGGCAGTCTTTTCCGCGGCAGTCTTTTTGTCAGCAGCCTCTTTCGCGGCAGCCTCTTTCGCGGCAGCCTCTTTCTCAGTAGCCTCTTTCGCGGCAGCCTCTTTCTCAGCAGCCTCTTTCGCGGCAACTTCGGCAGCCTCTTTCATGGCAGTTTTGCCAGCCTCCACAGACTTGCCTGGCTCGAAGCTGCCCAGGCCGCCCACCGAGATCAGGAAGAGCAAGATCAAGATCACGAACGGGATAAGCGGAAGAAAGGTGGCGACGCGGGCCACGTACTGAATGCCCTTGAGACCCATGAAGGCAGCCGCAATAGCAAAAGCAATGCCGATGCCGAAATGCAAGGGGGTCCCTTCTGCCAATTTCAAGTCCCCACCGAAGAAGGGCGCCGCCAGCAACTGGGCTGAGAAGAAGGCATTAACGCCCAGCCAGCCGAATTGCAAAAGCCCCATCAGAAAACCGGGCATCAGAAACCCACCCGTGACGCCATACGTCGAAGTCCCGACGATGTACAGCGGCAGCCCGGTTTTCATTCCAAGAAGTCCGGGAACCAGGTAGTAGAAGAAGTGGCAAAGCAGGGCGGCCAGAACCAGTCCGAGCAGTGCGAGACCCAGCCCCTGGGAAAGGGTACCGCCCGGCTCCCCATTGCCCAAGGGAACGTTCTGCCAAAACACAAACCAAAGCATAATGCCCGCGTACGTTGGCGCCGTGCTCGCGTACCAGGCGATGCGCTTGCTGAGCGGCACCGGCTTTGCCAACGCCACATAATCCGGGAGATCGGATGCCATGAGACCCTCCTTTGAGTAAACGTGGTTGTGCAAGTCTTGCCCTCGTTCCCAAACTCAGTTTGGGAACGAGACAGGTCCGGGCCGTTGCTTCCAGCTGCTTGGGTACACACGATCCATCGGCCAGCAACGCCCGGATGGCATTGTCGTATCACGTCGGCGGCACGAAGTCAAACATTTACTGGACAGTTTTCTTCTTTACCTGTAGCCAGATGAAGGATGAAGGATGAAGGATGAAGGATGAAGGATGAATCAGAACGGAGTGAGTGGTGAGTGGTCGTGGGGTGGTGAGGTGGTGAGGTGGTGAGGTGGTGAGAGGTGTCATTTTGCAATTTTCAATTTGCAATTCGCTTAACTGAGCGGAACCCCCAATCATTGCAAATTGCAAATTGCAAATTTCTACCCACCACCTCACTACCTCACCACTCACCACCTTCATTCTTCATCTGGTTCGGTTCTTGCTGAGCCGCTATATTGTAACGGATGGAAGATACTGGTACGAAGCACATGGTATTGGCAAGCCAACTCCGCAACAGTCTTGAATCGCTCGATCAGGCCCGCTTACTCCTGACCGCCTGGCGTGTGCGCGATCAGGAGCGTGGCTGGCGCAATCCTGACCCATTTGGCCGAGGCCATCGGCCAGGACGGCTTGCGCGAGCTGTCTTCTCTTCTTCACCGGCTGCTGCCGAATTGTCCCGATCCCGACATGGCCCTCAATAACCTCGAACGTTTCCTCGCTCAGCCCGTCGGCGCCCAGCATCTGCCGGCGCTCCTGGAGGGGCGGGCGCGCACTCTGGAAATCCTTGTCCAGCTGTTGAGCACGAGCCAGTATTTCAGCGACCTCCTGTGCGCCAATCCCGATTATCTCGGCATGCTCCGCGTACCGTTGCGGCGCAGTCCAAGCCAGAAGGAAATGCAAGACCAACTCCAGGCCGAGATCGCAACCGCTTTCGAGGATTCCGCCGTGGTGCGCGCTTTCCGCCGGTTCCGCCAGCGGCAGATTCTGCGCATCGGCGCCAACGACATTATCCGCGACCGGCCCCTGGAAGAGATCACCCGCGATATTTCCCGCGTCGCCGACGCCGCTCTCGAAGTAGCGCTGTACACTTCCCTGCGGCACGTCGGCAACCGCTTCGGCGAACCGTTCACCAATGCCGGCGAGCCGGCCTGCTGCGTGATCATGGCCTTCGGCAAGCACGGCGGTGAAGAGCTGAACTATAGCAGCGACATCGACCTCATGTTCCTGTACGACGACGAGGGAGCGACGCGCGGCCGGCAGATCACCAGCATCGACAACAGTGAGTTCTTCAGCAGAGTCGTGACCGAGGTGGTGCGCTTGCTCTCCGCTCATTCCGACCAGGGGCAGGCCTATCGCATCGACCTGCGCCTGCGGCCCGAAGGACAGCGCGGGCCGCTGGCACGCTCGCTCGCCAGCACCCTGTCCTACTACGATGTCATGGGCCGCACCTGGGAGCGGCAGGCCCTCATCAAGGTCCGTCCCGCGGCCGGCGACGAAAAACTCGGAGAACGGTTCTTGCACGCCATTGAACCGTTTGTCTACCGCACGTATCTGAGCTTCTCCGAGATCAACGAAATCAAGGCGCTCAAACGCCGGATCGAGCACAGAGCCGCACAGAAAGGATGAAGGAAGAAGGATGAAGGATGAAAAAGAAGAAGAATCGGCCTCCGATTCATCCTTCATCCTTCATCCTTCATCCTTTGCCCTCACCGGGACCGACGTGAAGACGGGGTACGGCGGCATTCGTGACGTTGAGTTCACCATTCAGTTCCTGCAGCTCCTCAACGGCGGCGACTTGCCGGAGCTGCGCCAGCGCAACACGCTGCTGGCCATGCAGGCACTCGAACGGGCCGGCTGCCTGACCAACCTGGAGTATCACCTGCTGGAAGACGGCTACAGGTTCCTGCGCAAAACGGAGCATCGCTTGCAGCTTCTCTTCGATCTGCAAACGCATCGCCTGCCAACAGGCGAAGACGAGCTGCGCAAGCTCGCTCTGCGCATGGGCTACTCCGACGGAAAGGATGAAGGAAGAAGGATGAAGGATGAAAAAGAAGAAGAAAAACCGTCACTGGCCCGAAGCGTTAGCGAGGTAGGCTTAACCCTCGCTAACGCTTCGGGCCAGTGTGATTCATCCTTTATCCTTCATCCTTCATCCTTCATCCTTCATCCTTCATCCTCTGCCCTCGATGCCTTCTTGCGTGATTATCGAGAAAAGACCGACCGGAACCACAAGATTCTCAATCACCTGTTGCACCAGACGTTCGTCGGCGAGGAAGGGCAGGCCGAGCCGGAGTCGGACCTGATCCTCGATCTGCACCCCGAACCGGAGACGGTCCGAACCGTTCTCGGCCGCTACGGGTTCCGTGACGTTCAGGGGGCATATCACAGTTTGACGCAACTGGCTCAGGAATCGGTGCAATTCCTGTCCGCGCGGCGCTGCCGGCATTTTCTGGCGAACATCGCTCATCAGCTGCTCCAGGCGCTGGCCGAGACGCCGGACCCGGACATGGCCCTGGTCAACCTGGAGAAGGTGACGGCCTCGCTCGGAGCCAAGGCCGTGTTGTGGGAGTTGTTCAGCTTCAATCCACCCAGCTTGAGGCTGTATGTCGATCTGTGCGCGGGGAGCCAGTTCCTGTCGGAAATCCTCATCAACAATCCCGGCATGATCGACGATCTGCTCGACAGTCTTGTGCTCAATCAGCCGCGGACAGCCGAGGAACTGCGCACTGAACTGACCGAGTTGTGCCGGGGGGCGGCCGATATCGAACCGATCCTGCACAGCTTTCGGGACAAGGAACTGTTGCGCATCGGCGTTCGCGACATCCTCGGCAAGGATACGATCCGCGAGACGACGGCTGCCCTTAGCGATCTGGCGGAGACCATCCTCGTGCAGATCGCCAGGGCGCAGTATCCGCCCCTGGAGAAACGGTTCGGCGTCCCCTACCTGGACGCGGGTGGCGGCAATGGGGGACAAGGTGACAAGGTGACAAGGAGACAAGGAGACAAGGAGACAAACACACAAGCAGATGGTGGCACTCACCCTGTCACCCTGTCACCCTGTCACCCTGTCACCTTGTCTCCCTGTCTGGCTTCTGTGCCGCGAGCGAGCCGCTACGTGATCCTAGGCCTGGGCAAACTCGGCGGGCACGAGTTGAGCTATCACAGCGATCTCGATTTGATCATCGTCTATGAAGGCGACGGCCGCACCGGCCCGCCGCCCGGCTCGACGCGCTTTGACCGTTTCGAGCTGACGGACAATTTTCATTTCTTCACCGAGTTGGGCCAGCGGATCATCAAGGTAACAAGCGTTCTGGGACCGATGGGCCGGCTCTATCAGGTGGACATGCGCTTGCGGCCCACGGGCAAGTCGGGCAGCCTGGTCATACCGCTGGCCGAGTTCCGCCGTTACTACGAAGAAGGCGGAGCGCAGCTGTGGGAGCGGCAGGCGTTGACACGAGCGCGGCTGGTTCATGGCGATGCTGAATTCGGCCGCGAAGTGATGGCCGTCGTGGAGCAGGGGGCCTTTGGTCTGACGTGGCGGCCGGAGGTGGCCGACGAGATACGCAACATGCGCAAGCGCCTGGAGGCCAGCCGCAGTGAGCGCGACCTGAAACGCGGCTTCGGCGGCATCGTCGATGTGGAATTTCTCGTGCAGCTTCTCCAGCTCAAATATGGCCCGGAGACTCCGGCCCTGCGTGCCACCAATACCTGGGCCGCCCTCGACGCTTGGCGGCGACGGGCCTGCTGAGCGAAGGTGAGCATGCCTCACTGCGTGCCAGTTACGATTTTCTCAGGCAGGTCGAGAGCCGGCTGCGCATTGTGCATAACCGCTCCCTGGATGAACTGCCGGAAACCCCGGAAGGCCTGGAGAAACTGGCTCGCCAACTCGGATTCGAACCGCAACCGTGTACGAGTCCCGGCGGTCAGTTCCTGGAGGAGCTCGAACGGCGCACCACGCAAACGCGCGAGCTTTTCCTGAACTTGATGGAGCGGGAACGGAAAGGATGAAGGATGAAGGATGAAGGATGAAACAGTACGGAGTGAGTGGATTTTCGATTTTCGATTGATGATTTTCGATTGACAAGGCCCCCGGACAATCGAAAATCGTCAATCGAAATTTCTCCGACTCACCACTCACCACCTTCATCCTTCGTCCTAGGTACCGTCGTCATGCACAGCTCCATCCAATCCACCTCGGGGATCACAAACTCTGATCTCCGACAGCTTAGATTCTCGTGGGCTACCACCGCCAAGATCGGCACATCAATCCGCCGCCGCAGTTCCTCTATATTTGTCTCATCAGCCAACCCCAGCGGTGGTGCTGTCTCATTGACGACGACTCCAATCACAGGAAGCTTACACTGCCGAGCCGCTGCCAGCGTCAATAACGTGTGATTCAACGTCCCCAGCGACCGCCGGGCGACGATGACCACGGGCAGTCTCAACTCGGCAGCCAAGTCGGCATTGCTCTGGGTCTCTGTCAGCGGACACAGCAACCCGCCCACTCCCTCCACCAGCATGGGCACGCCGGGCCGGTTGCGCCGGCGGACGGCCTCGACAATCCCGGCAAGCTCAAGCCGGATGCCCTTTTGCCGGGCGGCTACTGGAGGCGCGACCGGGTCCGGAAACGACCATTCTGTCACCCGTTCCCAGGCACCATCCAGCCCTGCTGCCTCAGCCAGTAGCCTCGTGTCTTCAGCCAGCCAACCGTGGCCCTCCGGAAACGCTCCCGTCACCACAGGTTTGCAGACATCGACAACATGCCCCTGTTGTCGAAGTGTCCGGGCCACCGCTGATGTAACGAACGTCTTGCCGACGCCTGTGTCGGTGCCTGTGAAGAAGATGCCTTGCATTACCTCATCGCTGCCGGCCGGAAGCGCTTGTTCACATCGATTTCCAGGACACCGAACGCGCCCTCGTGCCGCTGGATGGTCATCTGCAAGGCCACCAGCAGTCGCTTGGCGGTGTAATAGTTGGACACCAGCTTTTGGGACAGCTTGATCGGCTTGTCGGGAACGCCCATCGGCTGGGGGTTCAGACCGAAATCGAGGATCACCTCCTCGGGTGTGCCGGTGACCTGCACGAAGTTAAAATACAACGACGGACAGGCGCTGTCGTCACAATGGATCGTCTGCGCAGCTTGAACGTCGGCTCCCGCAAGAGGCGGCGCGGCCGGGCGCCCGGCTCTTTCATCGGTCGGCTTGATTGGGTCTGGCATGTGGATTCCTCTCTTTGTAAGACATGATTTTCACAATGGACGCACGTGTTATACTATTATCTAGGATAATAATCAGTGGCTGGCAACTGTAATGCGGATAATTTTTGCTGCACAGCGGCCCCCCTCACCCCTACCCCTCTCCCCCGTCGCCGGGGAGAGGGGTAGGGGTGAGGGGGGCGGAAGGAACAGAAATGAATCTGTGGCTATACCCTACATTACCGTGGGATAACATCCACGAAATCAGGATTGACCATTTTCCGTTCGTCATCGGCCGGCGCAGTGACAGCGACTGCGCACTGCCGTTCGCATTTGTGTCTCGCCACCATTGCAAGTTCACGCTTCATGACAGCCAGGTGATGGTCCAGGACCTGGAATCGCATAACGGCACACTGGTCAACGGCAAACCGGCGGGGATACCTGTTCCCATCAATCATGGCGACGAGATTTCCCTTGGTCCGGTTTCGTTCCGGGTGGTCATACTATCAGCTCCGCAGGAAACACCGGAAGGCTATCGCGGCGTTACCGAAGAACCAGCATTGGGAGTAGCACGCCAGGAGACGCCGCATGGCGTTGCCAGGGACGGGATCTAAAAGATGGTGAGTGGTAGTGTTAGTGGTGAGTGGTCAGAACGTTTTTCACCACTCACCACTCACCACTCACCACTCACCAATTAAACAGTCACTTCCGCCGTTTGCTGCAAGAGATGCTGATAACGCTGCCTGACAGGCTCCATTTCTTGCTTGACGAATTCATCCACCTGCTCGGGCGCCCGGCCCACGAACTGGGCTGGGTTGCGTACCGGAGCGAAGTCAACTCCGGCAAACGCGGGATCGGCCTGCAACCGTTCGATGAGGTCATTTCTTGCCGTTCCTGCTTTCAGTTCAGCCATCACGGCATGACTGTGCTGCCGGATGCGCTCGTGCAGCGACTGCCGATCTCCGCCCGCGGCCACGCCGGCCATCAAGATGTTCTCGGTTGCCATGAAGGGGAGCGCTTCCTTGACGTTGCGAGTGATGACCTCCGGATTGACGACCAGACCGCCTGCGATGTTCAGGGCCAGACGCAAAACGCCGTCGGTGCCGAGAAAGCTTCCAGGCAAAGTCAAGCGGCGGTTGACGCTGTCGTCCAGAGTGCGTTCCAACCATTGCGTGGCGGCGGTCTGTGCCGTGCTGACCGTCAGACTGTTGACGAAACGCGCCAGGCCGCACATGCGCTCGGCCCGCATCGGGTTGCGTTTGTAGGCCATCGCCGACGAGCCGACCTGATCGGCCTCGAAAGGCTCCTCCACTTCTTGCCGATGGGACAGTAGCCGCAGGTCGGTGCCGAACTTGTGTGCCGACTGGCAGATGCCCGAAAGGGCATCGAGGATCTGGCTATCAACCTTCCGCGAATATGTTTGCCCGGTGACGGCGTAAACCTGGTCGAAGCCCATCTTGCGAGCCACCAGCTGGTCGAGTTGCCGGACCTTGTCATGGTCGCCGCGGAAGAGGGCCAGGAAGCTGGCCTGCGTCCCCGTCGTCCCTTTGACTCCGCGAAAGCGTAACGTCGCCAGGCGATGTGAAAGTTCCTCAAGATCGAGCAGGAAATCCTGACACCACAGGCAGGCACGCTTGCCCACCGTGGTTAGCTGAGCCGGCTGGAAATGGGTGAAGCCGAGCGTCGGCAAATCTCGCCAGCGAACGGCAAACCTCGCCAGAGCATCAGCGACGCCAACGAGCCGATCGCGCAGCATCATCAGGCCGTTGCGCATCAACAGGAGATCGGTGTTATCGGTGACATAGCAGCTGGTTGCGCCCAGGTGGATGATGTCTCTGGCCGTGGGGCAAACTTCAGCATAGGCGTGGATGTGCGCCATGACATCATGGCGCAGGCGGCGTTCATGTTGGTCGGCACGGTCAAAGTCGATGTCATCGACATGTGTACGTAATTCCGCCAGTTGTGCCGAGCTGATGCGCGGCGTCCTGCCGTCCTCGGAAAGCAACCCCAACTCCTGTTCAGCCTCTGCCAGGGCGACCCATAGTTTCCGCCAGGTGCTGAACTTGCGCTGCGGTCCCCACAGCTCAGCCATTTCGCGGCCGGCGTAACGTGTCACAAGAGGATTGTCGTAAATCAAGTGTGTACTCATCATTCAAAAGTCAGAGGTCAGAGGTCAGAGGTCAGAAGTCAGAGGTCAGAGGTCAGAAGTCAGAGGTCAGAGGTCAGCAAAGACCGATAGCTTTGCCTCTAATCCCTGAATTCTGACCTCTGACCTTGCCCCTCAAGGTTTACCCAGGTCGTACAGACAACCATTCATTCTAACGTTTTATGGTGAATTCAGATCAGCGTCGCAGCGGTTGATACATTTTGTGGGGTAGAGTTGCATTTGAAACAATCCGCGCATGGAGACTGCCTGTCAAGGAGGACAGATCGTGTCAGGACGCATCAATCTCTCCCGGTTTGCCGCCAGCGCAACGCTGGTCGCCTGGTTAGCCTGTGCCGTAGCGGCCTCAGCTCAGCAGTATTTTCCTGGCCAGCAGCCGGTCTTCGCCCAACAGCCTTTTCCTGGCCAGCAGCCGGTCTTCGCCCAACAGCCTTTTCCTGGCCAGCAGCCGGTCTTCGCCCAACAGCCTTTTCCTGGCCAGCAGACTTATCCCAGCCCACAAGTATTTCCAGGACAGGGAGCCTCCGGGTTAAACCCGGAGGCACGCTATCCGATGATGGCACCGCCGGTGACGCAATACCCCTACTCGGTAAGCCAACCCTATCCTGGCCGGCAGGCCATGCTCAACACTTACGGCCAGCAGCAGTATCCCGGCCAGACGCCTCCCTACCCGCTGCCTTATTCGGGTCCGGTGCAATTCCCCGGCCAACCAATGACGAGAGATCAACAACCCGTGAGCGAACCGGCTCAGCCCATGCCTCCCCAGGATTTGAAGACGCTCAACAATTTCTACTATTATCCGTATTACTACTACCCACACAACTACTGGCCGACTGTCGGACCGCAATGGCCGGAGCCGACCGGTTCGCCCTATCAGCCCCCGCCGGCTTACATGTCCTATCCGCCGTTCCTGGAACCGAACTGGCGTTATGAGATGTGGGAACCGCAGAAGTATTATCGCGGCTTCCATTTCTGGCTCGATCAGTTCTGATGGTGACGGAGCGCTCCCCTGCGGGTCGCGGCTAAACATCTTCGGCAGCGTGGGCGACGCGCTGGTGTTCGGCGGCGCTTTCCGGAGCGATGTGCCAGCCGCAGTCGTCACACTCGGGCGCCTTGTCATAGCAACCGTCGCAGTAGAGCGGCCCCCCGTGGAAGAACTGCTCCAGCCTGGCCCGGTCTTCGGGAGAGAGGTCGCCGGATTCGCGCGGCAAAGGCAGTTCATGCCCGCAGCCGTCGCACTGGCGCGAATTGAAGTGAGAGAGAAGCGATGTGTAATGATCGTGGACGCCGCGCGAAACCACGCCGGCGCCGCTGCACAGCGGACAGGCCACCCCGAGCTGAGCCGCTATGGCTTTGCGAATAAAGGAACTTTTGTTGGGCAGCTTGTCCAGCAAGTCGGCCAGCTCCTGTTCGACCTTGAAGGCCACCACCGCTGTTTTCGGATGCTTTGGAGTCATCGACACAACCTTGACAAAAAGGATGAAGGATGAAGGATGAAAAAGAACAGAGTGAGTGGTGAGTCCGAGCCCGCAGCGTAAGCAAGGGTGGTGACCACCCTTGCTTACGCTGCGGGCTCGGACAGATTTTCATCCTTCATCCTTCATCTTAGGGTGAAAGCAATAGATTCGCAAGTCGGAGTCCTGCAAGGTGGTGAGGTAGTGAGGTGGTGGCAAGATGAAGAGATGACAAGATGACAAGATGACAGGATGCCACGGGATTCATCCGGTCATCTTGTCATCCCTTCATCTTGTCATCCTGTCACCACCTCAATCACCCGGCGGCTGACGTCGCTCGGCTCACCACCTCACGTCACGCCAGCACATCAGCCAACGCCACATCAACTGTCGGAAACTTGAACTGATAGCCCAGTTCCAAAGCCCGCTTGGGAAGCACGCGCTGCCCGGTAGTCACAATCTGGGCTACCTCGCCGAGCATCAGCCGCAGAGCGAAGGCCGGAGTGGGCAGAAACGCCGGCCGGTGCAATACTCGCCCCAGGGCGTTGGCGAACTCACGGTTGCGCAGCGGGTTCGGTGCTGTCCCGTTGATCGGCCCGGTGGCGCTCGCATTATCCAGGGCCAAAAGCAGGATGCCAACCAAATCGTCATGGTGAATCCAGCTCATCCATTGCATGCCGGAACCCACCGGCCCACCCGCGAACAGCTTGAAGGGCGTGAGCATCTGCGCCAACGCTCCGCCCTCCCTGTCCAGAACCACACCGATACGCAACAGGACCACGCGCACTCCCTGGGACTCGGCCTGCCGGGCGACGCCCTCCCATTCCACGCAAATCCTGGCGAGGAAGTCATTCCCCGGTAGGCTCTCCTCCGTCAGTTCCTCATCGTCGCGCGGACCGTAGTAGCCGGCGGCGGAAGCGTTAATCAATACCTTGCGGCCCTCGTTCCCAAACTGGAGTTTGGGAACGAGGGGGACGGTCGGATTGCGGGTCAGCGCCTGTACGACATGCTCGGCGCTCTTGATTCTGCTGTTGATGAGCTGGGCCTTGACCGCGTCGTTCCAGCGGCGGCCAAAAATACTCTCGCCGGCCAGGTTGATGACCGCGTCGCAGTCGCGCGCCGCGTCCATCCAGGCTCCCGATTGGCTCGGATCGCCTTCGACGATGGTACAATCCGGGCCGAGGCGCTCGCGGGCCGCTACGGCATGCCGGGTCAGAACAAAGACATTGTCCTGACGTTCGCGCAGCCGCCGGATAAGCCGGGTGCCAATGAGACCGGTACCGCCCGTTACGAAGACGCGCATGAGGATTCCTTCCAGCAAAAGGATGAAGGATGAATCAGACAACTATTATGGGTATGGATTTATCCTTCATCCTTCATCCTGCTTGCGACGCCTTAAACGCGCACGGCTCGCAGCGCAGACCTTTTTGCTGAAAAACCTGCTCCAGCAGCGGCAACTGCATCAGCCCATCGATCAGGCGGACCAGCGCTGTCGCATGTCCTCCGCTTTGAAACTGCGTTCGTAAGGGCCGGGCAGCGGGTACTGATGGAGAAAGAGCTGGCTGTTCTCACGGCTGATGAGACGAAAGCACTCTTCTTCGAGGATGGTGAGATGAAAGTTCCGGCGTGGGTGGAGGACGTGCAGTTGCCGTAAGGCCGGCGACGTTGAGCACTTGCATCGGGCCGGGGACATCGTAAGAGGCTGGATGGGGGCGTTTGTTATCACTTTCTGTGACATACCCCCTGAGAGGTATTCACGGAGGGTGAAACGAATCACGGAGGATGAGAGGAAAGAGGCTGCTGAGTAACCCGTGTGGGCCGGTGATGAGTGGTCCCGTTGCCACATCGTTGCCGGTTGTTGCCAATTCGACGGCTTTTCTTCGGGCTTTTGAGGGGATTCTGAACGGTTTTGGGGTGGTTGGGGGGAGAAAAAGGGAGAATGGTCCCGGACCCTTGACTATCCCCCTGTTTCGCTTACCAATAACCCCAAGTCTGTGGCCGACCAGGGATGGCGGCTGATAACCCATTCCGGGGAACGGCGATCCCCCCTTCTGGATGCATACTGTCCAGCCCTGCTAACGGGTATCTGGTTCGCGCATTCTGCTTCGCAAAGGCAGTCAACGATGATTCCCACCTGGTTTCGTCATCTTCACCAGCGCTGGTTCGGTCACCGGGTTCGGCAGCGCGCGGCGGCGGGGGAGTCCCTTGCTACAACCGGCCGTTTCTTTCCTGGCCGGGTTGGTTTACGAATTGATGTTCCTGCGCCTGTGAGAATAGCCGAGATCGGCTTCTCGCCTTGCTGCGCCTGCGCGGCGAGGGCAAGCTGTCGTCGCCAGTAGTTCGCTCCTGTTCCTGTGATGCTTCTGTGTCTCAATGTTGAGGGTTCACACCATGTTCTCCCCGAGTTGGTTGGAATGGTTGAGGCGATGGATGGATCATCTGAGTGGGCGGCACCGCCAACGACGATCAGGAAGCGGCCGGCGTCCTACCTTTCGCCCCCGCGCCGAGGAGCTAGAAACACGTGTGGTGCCAAGTCTTTTCCTGGCCGCCCAGAACTTCGCCACCGACACTGAGCCACTCTCCGTGGCTGTGGGGGACTTCAACGGCGACGGCCGGCCAGATCTGGCCGTGGCCAACTTCGGCAGCAACAGTGTGAGCGTGCTACTGGGCAACGGCAACGGTACCTTCCAGGCCGCCCAGAACTTCACAACCGGCTCTAACCCGGCATCCGTGGCGGTGGGGGACTTCAACGGCGACGGCAGACTCGACCTGGCCGTGGCGAACGACAGCAGCGAAACGTGAGCGTGCTCCTGGGCAACGGCAACGGCACCTTCCAGCCGCCCAGAACGTCACCATCGGCGTGGCCCGTGGTCCGTGGCGGTGGGGGACTTCAACGGCGACGGCAGACTCGACCTGGCCGTGGCCAACTTCGGCAGCAACAGCGTGAGCGTGCTGCTGGGCAACGGCAACGGCACCTTCGGGGCCGCCGAGAACTTCACCGCAGTCTGGGCCGTGGTCTGTGGCGGTGGGGGACTTCAACGGCGACGGCAAGCGCGACCTGGCCGTGGCCAACTACAGCAGCAACAACGTGAGCGTGCTGCTGGGCAACGGCAACGGCACGTTCCAGGCCGCTCAGAACTTCGCCACCGGCATCTGACCCGTACTCCGTGGCCGTGGGGGACTTCAACGGCGACGGCAAGACCGACCTGGCCGTGGCCAACGACAGCTAAGCAACAGCGTGAGCGTGCTCCTGGGCAACGGGAACGGGACCTTCCAGGCGGCACAAAACTTCACTCCGGCGGCTCCCTGCCGTGGTCCGTGGCGGTGGGGGACTTCAACGGCGACGGCAGAGCCGACCTGGCCGTGGCGAACGACTACAGCACACAGCGTGAGCGTGCTCCTGGGCAACGGCAACGGCACGTTCCAGGCCGCACGAAACTTCGCCACCGGCTTCAACCCGCGCTCCGTGGCGGTGGGGGACTTCAACGGCGACGGCCAGCCCGATCTGGCCGTGGGCAACATGAGTAGCAACAGCGTGAGCGTGCTGCTCAACGCCGGCACGACGACCGTGGTAACATCCTCAGTCAACCCGTCTGTGTTTGGCCAGTCGGTAACGTTCACGGCCACAGTCAGCAGTGCCGGCACGCCCACTGGCACAGTCACCTTCCTGGATGGCAGCACGTCGATCGGCACTGGCGTGGTCAGTAGCGGTCTTGCAACCTTTATAACCTCATCGTTGACCGTGGCTATGCACACGATCACGGCGGTGTATAGCGGCGACAGTAATTTCGCCCTGAGTACGTCGCTGGCCTTGAGCCAGACTGTCAACAAGGCCAGCACGACGGTCAGCCTGGCCGGACCATCGGCCACGCCGACCGTGACAGTGATTTCGTCTACAGATCCCCACATGGCCACGGCCAACGGTGGTAGCGACTCGTCCAGTTCCGGCCAGCATGTATTCAGCGCCGACGGCCGCTACGTGGTCTTTGAGAGCGCCGCCAGCAACCTGGTTAACGGCGATACGAACGGTTGCGAGGATGTCTTTGTCAAGGATGTGCAAACGGGGGCGATCACGCGGGTCAGCACCGACAGCAACGGCAACCAGGGCAATAGTTACTCCGAATACCCGTCGATTAGCAGCGACGGCTGCTACGTGGCCTTTATGAGCTACGCCAGTAACCTGGTCAGCGGCGATACCAACTGTACGGCTGATATCTTTGTCAAGGACGTGCAGACAGGGGCGATCACGCGGGTCAGCACCGACAGCGACGGCAACCAGGGCAATGCTGTCTCCATGCACTCGTCGATTAGCAGAGATGGCCGCTACGTGGCATTTGATAGCAACGCCAGCAACCTGGTCAGCGGCGATACCAACGGTACGTGGGATGTCTTTGTCAAGGAGGTGCAGACGGGAACGATCACGCAGGTCAGCACCGATAGCGACGGCAACCAGGGCAATAGTTACTCCTGGTCGCCGTCGATTAGCGGCAACGGCCGCTACGTGGCCTTCTACAGCACCGCCAGCAACCTGGTCAGCGGCGATACCAACGGTGCGGATGATGTCTTTGTCAAGGACGTGCAGACGGGGGCGACCACGCGGGTCAGCACCGACAGCGACGGCAACCAGGGCAATAGTTGGTCCGACGACCCGTCGATTAGCAGCGATGGCCGCTACGTGGCCTTTGAGAGCTACGCCAGCAACCTGGTCAGCGATGGTATCAACCGTCAGGCTGATGTCTTTGTCAAGGACGTGCAGACGGGGGCGATCACGCGGGTCAGCACCGACAGCATTGGCAACCAGGGCAATAGTTACTCCGAATACCCGTCGATTAGCAGCGACGGCCGCTACGTGACCTTTGAGAGCCACGCCAGCAACCTGGTCAGCGGCGATACGAACGGTGCGACTGATGTCTTTGTCAAGGACGTGCAGACGGGGGCGATCACGCGGGTCAGCACCGACAGCGCCGGCAACCAGGGCAATAGTGACTCCTACTGGCCATCGATTAGCAGCGACGGCCGCTACGTGGCCTTTATGAGTAACGCCAGCAACCTGGTCAGCAGCGATAGCAACGGTGAGCCGGATGTGTTCCTCTGGACAAGAGGCTACAGGCCGGTCTTTGGGCAAGGCGTGACGCTCACGGCGACATGCAGTGGTCAGTGGTCAGTGGTCAGTGGCCAGTGGCCGACGGGGACGGTCACGTTCCAGGATGGCACCATGTCGCTGGGAACCGGCACGCTCAACGGCAGCGGAACGGCAACCTTGACGACCACGAACCTGGGCCGGCAGCCATACGATGACCGCCGTCTATGCCGGCGACAGCAACTTTGTGGGCAATACATCAACGACGTTCAATCAGACCATCAATCAGGCGAGCACGACCACAACCGTGACGTTGCCGGCCAACCCGTCGGTGTTCGGCCAGTGCATGACGTTCACGGCCACATGCAGTGGTCAGTGGTCAGTGGTCAGTGGCCAGTGGCCGACGGGGACGGTCACTTTCCAGGATGGCACCATGTCGCTGGGAACCGGCACGCTCAACGGCAGCGGCACGGCCACCTATTCCGCCCCGTCGTCGATAATCAACGCGGTCGGCACGCACACGATCACCGCTGGCTACAGTGGCGACGCGAACTTCGGTGGCAGCAGTTGCACGAGCTTCTTGCAGACGGTCAACAAAGCGAGCACGACGGTGACATTGACGTTGTCGCCTAATCTGTCGGTTTTCGGCCAGAGCGTGACGTTTACGGCTACATGCAGTGGTCAGTGGCCAGTGGCCAGTGGTCAGTGGCCGACCGGCACAGTTACTTTCCAGGACGGCGGCACAGCGCTCGGCACAGGGGCGTTGTCCCCACTGATGGCCGGTTGGACCACTGTCGCCTCCATGCCCACCACGCGGAATTATCTGGCGGCAACAACGGGTCCCGATGGCCGCATTTATGCCATCGGCGGCTACAACGGCAGCAATCTGAACATCGTGGAAGCGTACACGCCGGGCAGCAACACCTGGACCACTTTCGCTTCCATGCCCACGGCGCGGTATGGGCTAGCGGCGACGACGGGTCCCGATGGCCGCATCTATGCCATCGGCGGCTGTGATAGTTGGCTCGGCGTGACCAACAGCGTCTATGCATACACGCCGGGCAGCAACACCTGGACCAGTGTCGCTTCCATGCCCGCGGCGCGGTGTTATCTGGCGGCGACGACGGGTCCCGATGGCCGCATCTATGCCATCGGCGGCTATGACAATTCCTACAACATCACCAACACGGTCTATGCCTACACGCCGGGCAGCAACACCTGGACGACCGTGGCCAGCCTGCCCACCACGCGCGGCTTGGTCTGGCGGCGATGACGGGTCCCGATGGCCGCATCTATGCCATCGGCGGCTATGACAATTACTTCAACAACACCAACACGGTCTATGCATATGCGCCGGGCAGCAACACCTGGACGACCCTGGCCTGCCTGCCCACGGCGAGGGTGTATCTGGCGGCGACGACGGGGCCCGATGGCCGCGTTTATGCCATCGGCGGCTATGACAATTCCTACAACTACACCAACACCGTCTATGCGTACCGCCGGGCAGCGACACCTGGACCACTGTCGCTTCCATGCCCACCGCGCGGGTTATCTGGCGGGGGTGACGGGACCCGATGGCCGCATCTATGCCATCGGCGGGTACGGCAACAGCGGCTACCTGTGTACCGTGGAGGCCCTCAATTTCGGCCAGCCGTGTGTGATGTTCTCGACCAGTACACTATCGGCAGGCAGTCACACGATTACGGCGGGTTATGCCGGCGACAGCAATTTCGCCGAGAGCAGTTCGGCTGGTCTGGTCCAAACAGTCAACCAGGTCAGCACAACAACGACGGTCACGTCTTCAGCCAATCCCTCGGCATTCGGCCAGAACGTGACCTTCACCGCCACAGTCGGCGACATCGCCCCCGGCGCCGCCGCGCCGACCGGGACGGTGACCTTCCAGGAAGGAGGCACGGCGCTCAGCACAGGTGCGTTGTCCCTAGTGTCAGTCGGCGGTTGGACCACTGTCGCCCCTATGCCCACGGGGAGGGAGGATCTGGCGATGGCGACGGGTCCCGATGGCCGCATTTATGCCATCGGCGGCTACTACAACGGCAGCTACCTGAACACCGTGGAAGCGTACACGCCGGGCAGCAACACCTGGACCACTGTTGCCTCCATGCCCACGGCGGGCTTATCTGGCGGCGGCGACGGGTCCCGATGGCCGCATTTATGCCATCGGCGGCTACTACAACGGCAGCTACCTGACCACCGTGGAAGCGTACACGCCGGGCAGCAACACCTGGACCAGTGTCGCCCCCATGCCCACCGCGCGGTATGGTCTGGCGGCGGCGACGGGTCCCGATGGCCGCATTTATGCCATCGGCGGCGATGATAGTTGGCTCGGCATCACCAACACCGTCTATGCGTACACGCCGGGAAGCAACACCTGGACCACTGTCGCTTCCATGCCCACCGCGCGGTATCTGCTAGCGGCGACGACGGGTCCCGATGGCCTCATCTATGCCATCGGCGGCTATGACACTTCCCTCGGCGTGACCAACACCGTCTATGCCTACACGCCGGGCAGCGACACCTGGACCACTGTCGCCTCCATGCCCACCTCGCCGTATGAGCAGGCGACGACGACAGGGCCCGATGGCCTCATCTATGTCATCGGCGGCGTTGACAATTCCTACAACATCACCAACACCGTCTACGCGTACACGCCGGGCAGCAACACCTGGACCACTGTCGCCTCCATGCCCACGGCGAGGGAATGTCTGGCGGCGGCGACGGGTCTCGACGGCCGCATCTATGCCATCGGCGGGTACGGCAACAGCGGCTACCTGAACACCGTGGAGGCCCTCAATTTCGGCCAGGGGGTGATTTTCTCGACCAGTACACTTTCGCCAGGCAGTTACACGATTACGGCGCTTTATGCTCCTGACAACAGCAACTTCATCGGCAGCAGTTCGGCTGATCTGCTCCAGACGGTCAACCAGGCCGGCACAACAACGACGGTCACGTCCTCGGCCAATCCCTCGGTATTCGGCCAGACCGTGACCTTCACCGCCACAGTCAGCGTCATATCCCCCGGCACCGGCACGACGACAGGCACGGTCACTTTCAGCGACGGGGACACGTCGTTGGGTACGGCCCTCGTGAGCGGCGGCCAGGCGACGTATACGACTGTGGGACTGTCCAGGGCAACTCATGCCATCACGGCGGCGTACAGCGGCGACAGCGACTTCAGCGGCAGTTCAGGCTCGCTGACGCCAACGATTATCACCATCGCCGGCAACGGTACTCCGAACTACAGCGGGGACGGCGGAGCAGCCAGCGCGGCCCAAGTCAACGGCCTGTCCGGCGTGGCGGTGGACGCCAGCGGTAATGTCTATTTCGCCGACGACCAGCGTATCCGCAAGGTGGCTGCCGACACGGGGATCATTACCACGGTCGCCGGCAACGGCAATGTGGGGTTCAGCGGGGACGGCGGGGCAGCGACGGCTGCCGAACTGTACAACCCGAGAGGTGTGGCGGTGGACGCCGCCGGCAATGTCTACATCGTGGACAAGGGCAACCAGCGCATTCGCGAGGTGTTGGCGAGCACAGGCATCATCACCACTATCGCCGGCAACGGCAATGTGGGATTCAGCGGGGACGGCGGGGCAGCGACGGCTGCCGAACTATACAACCCGAGTGGTGTGGCGGTAGACACCGCCGGCAATGTCTACATCGCGGACGCGGGCAATAACCGTATACGCGAGGTGACTGCCGGTACAGGGATCATCACCACTATCGCCGGCAACGACACCAGCGGCTACGCCGGCGATGGCGGGGCAGCTAGTGCGGCGACACTTTTCTACCCCAATAGCGTCGCGGTGGACGCCGCCGGCAACGTCTACATTGCGGACGAGTACAACAATTGCATCCGCGAGGTGTCGGCGAGCGCGGGCATTATCACCACCATCGCCGGAGGCGGCTCCAACTACCCTGGTGACGGCGGAGCAGCGACGGCGGCCCAACTCGACTTGCCGAGTGGCGTGGCAGTGGACGCCGCCGGCAATGTCTACATCATCATGAACAACCGCGTTCGCGAGGTATCGGCGAGTACGGGGATCATCACCACTATCGCCGGCAACGACACCAGCGGCTACAGCGGCGACGGCGGGGCAGCCAGCGCGGCGGCACTCAGCAGCCCCAGGGGCGTGGCTGTGGACGCCTGCGGCCACATCTATATCGCCGACCGTGGCAACTATCGCATCCGCATGGTTTCGATGCAGCAGACCGTGAACCCGGCCAGCACGAGCCTGACGCTGGCTTCCTCTCTTGATCCATCGTCTCTCGACCAGCTTGTCATGTTCTCGGCGGCAGTCCAGGCACGCAGTCCAGGATCGGGCACGCCGGCCGGCGCCGTCACGTTCGCGGATGGCAGCAGCACTCTTGGTACTGCCCCGCTTGTCAACGGCGTGGCTACTATCGGCAGCTCCGGCCTGACAGTCGGGATTCACTCCATCACCGCGATTTACGGCGGCGACGGCAACTTCCTAGGCAACACGGCAACATGGAGCCAGACGGTTACCCGGGCAGCCACTACCACGACCGTGACTTCCTCGATCAACCCATCGGCGCCTTATGACCCCCTGTCACTTACCGCCACAGTTAGCGCTGTGTCGCCGAGCATGCTGACGGGTAGCGTTACTTTCCTTGACGGCGGCTTCCAAATCGGCACGTGTCCAATCAGCAATGGCACGGCAACCTTTGAAATACCATTTGCTCTGACAGTAAGAAGCCACACCATCACGGCAGTTTACACCGGTGACAGCAACTTCGCCGGCAGCACCTCGCCGGCTTTGACTCAGGTAGTCAAGCAGACGACCATTACCACGACTTCCTCGGCGCTCAGTGCGTCAGTCTTCGGCCAGAGCGTGACCTTGACGGCGTCCGTTAGCAGAAGCGGGACCACCCTCGTCCCAACGGGCACCCTGACCTTCCTGGACGGCGGCACAGTTCTGGGCACCGGCACGGTGAACGGCACCGGGAGAGCAACCTACACAACGACCAGCCTCAGTGTCGGCCAGCATGTCGTTACGGTTGTCTATGGCGGTGATGCCAATTACTTCGGCAGCACTTCGGATGCTCTTTCTCAGACGGTCAATCAGGCCGGCACCAGCACGGCCATGACTTCGGCGCTCAACCCAGCGGCGGCGGGTCAGGCAATCACTTTCACTGCCGTGGTCGGTAGTCAGTGGTCGGTGGTCAGTGGTCAGTGGCCGAGCGGGGTGCTGACGTTCCAGGATGGCGGCATTTCGCTGGGCACGGCCACCCTCACCCCTACCCCTCTCCCAGGGGGAGAGGGGAGCATGGCTACGTTCAGCACGACGACACTGACCCCCGGCCGGCATACGATCAGCGTGGTCTACGGCGGGGATAGCGGTTTCGCCGGCAGTACGTCGGCTGCCCTGACGCAAACCGTATTGCCCGTGGCTACCATCAGTATCCCCACGACCTTCAGCGGCGGGGTCGGCAGCAGCATCGCGGTGCCGGTAAACCTGGATCGGTCCGATAGCCTGGAGCAGGCCGATCTGGCCATCTCCTACGACACAAGCAGGCTCGAAATCCTGTCGGCGGGCGACATTCAGCCGGGCACTTTGACCAGCACGTTTGACGGCTTTGTGGCCAATTACGACAATACAGCGGGCACCATTCGGCTGAGCACGTACCGCTCGTCAGGTGCTCTCTTCGGTTTCGGCAGCGGCAGCCTGGCAATCATCAACTTCCACATCAAGGCGAGCGCGCTGCCGGGAGCGGCCATTATCAACTTGCAGGCGCACGTGCAGACAACCACGACGGTACTGCACGGCAGGGATGCAACAGGCAACGACCTGGGCAATTTCACTTTGCAACCGGCGCCCAGCGATGAAGCCGGCGATGCTCTCGACGGGCTTGTAACGGTCCTGCCATCAACCTTGACCACCGTGGTGTCTTCGCTCAATCCGGCGACCGTGGGCCAAACGGTCAACTTTACGGCGACGGTGAGCAGCAGCGCCGGTACACCTACCGGCACCGTGACATTCGTGGACGGCAGCTCCCTTGTGCCGCTTGCGGTTTCGCCTCTCAGCAACGGCACGGCTACCTACACGACGAACGGCCTGACGGTTGGCGGTCATTCCATCACCGTGGTCTACGGTGGGGACACGGGCTTCCCGGGCAGCACGTCAGCGCCGCTCATACAGACGATCCAAGCATCCACGCTACGGGTAACTGCCTTGACGCCCACGGCCACCGGCTTCCAGGCCGTGTTCGACCGGCTACTCGACACCAGTTCGCTCAACCTGTACGACAACTCGACCGGCACTCTGGGGTCAGAAACGTCACTCTCATCGGCACCGGCGCCGGCCCAATTCGCGGCTCGCTGGTCGTCGATACAGTTGCAGGGCAGCAGCACATCACCTTCATCCAGACCGGTCAGACCGGCGTCCTTGGTAGTGCCGCTGCCGGAACTCTGTTTGGCGTGCTGCCCGACGGCACCTATACCGTCACGCTCCGCAGTGCCACAAACGGGTTCCAGGATACGAACGGAAATCTGCTCGATGGCAACGGCGACGGGACGTCGGGCGATAATTTTGTCACCACCTTCGTGGTCAGCAACCCGAGCAACGCGGTGGTCGTCAGCTTGCCGGACTTTGCGCGGGGTCCAGGGCAGGCGGTGAATAGGACGAATGGGACGGAGGAGACGGAGGGGATTCCGCTTCGGTTGCTCAATAATAATACGAGCACGGCGGTCACCGTCACCTCCGTGACGTTGAACCTGGCGTATAACCCGAACCTGTTGACGATCACCAATATGCCCGGCTCAGTCGATACGACGAGCACGCCCGGCGTCGCCATCGTGACCTACAGTTCCAGCGGGCTGATCCTGGGTCCGGGTGGCGACGCTATTTTCGCGGACTTGACGGCGTCCGTGCCAAGTACGGCAGGTTACCAGGCGAAGGAAATCCTCGATTTGCAAAACATTCAGATCAACGGCGGCAGCATCACCGGCCTGGACGACGACGCCATTCATGTTGCGGGCTTCCTCGGCGACGCCACCGGCGATGGAATTTACACCGGTTTGGATGCCCAGCGCATCTCGCGGGTGGTGGTCGGGCTTGATCCGGGGTTCCGGCAATGGGTATTGGCTGATCCGTTGATCGTCGGGGATGTGAGCGGGGATAATGTGCTGACGGGGTTGGACGCGCTACAAATTGCGCGGCAGGCGGTGGGGATTACGCAGGCGAACGTGCCGGTGCTGCCGGCGGTGACGCCGGAGATTGCGGGGCCGGACCCGGTGGTGAGTATCGGACAGTCAGAGGTCAGAGGTCAGAGGTCGGAGGTCAGAGGTCAGCAGTCAGAGGTCGGAGGTCAGAGGTCGGAGGTCACAGGTCAGGGGTCAGAGGTCAGCGCGAAACCGCAAGCGGTGGTGGTGCCGGTGAATATTGATCATGCGGACGGATTGAGTGCGGTGAATCTGGTCATTGCTTATGACACGAGCAGGTTGGATGTGGCTTCGGCGGGGGATGTGGTGCGGGGGAGTTTGACGCAGACGTTCGACAACTTCACGGTCAACCTCGACCGGGCGGCGGGAATCATTTACATCAGTGGGTATCGCGGACTGGTGAGTGGTGGAGTGGTGAGTGGTGAGTGGTCCGGTGGCAGTCTGGCGCTGATTACCTTCCAGGTCAAGCCGGATGCACCGGCAGGACCGGCGATCATCAACCTGTTGGAGAACGCCGGGAGCGCGCGGACGGCGCTGGGCGGGACAGATGCGCAGGGGAATGATTTCCTGTTCGACCTGGAGCCGCGGCCGAGTAATGCGGTGGGGGATGTGCTGGATGGGCGGATCAATGTGCTGCCGGCGGTAACAAGAATGGGAGAGATGCTCCCTGTATCCTCTCCTGGTCTCCCACTCTTGTCAGAGCAGATCAGCATTCAGAGCGTCGATGCGGCGGCGCTACCTGTCGTCGGCCCGGCTGCCGGAGAGGCCCACGCGCCGGCGGGTACGGCCAATCTGGCGGCGATCATGCGTTCGCTGGAAAGCAGCTCGAAGACAGTCGGTATACCATTCATCGACAACCTCGGTTGGGCGAGCGGGGTGTGGTCAGACTGTGGGACGGTTTGCAAAACCGTCCTACACCGAAGAAGAAGGTGGGGCCGGCCTGAACAGGCTGGATGACTTCTTCAGCCGGTATCCGGCGCTGGTGGGGGATGGCGGCGTGGTGGACGCGCAGCGCATGCAGGTGGCGAACGACCTGACCGGCCTGAGTGCGGTTGACAAGCGAACGCCGTTCGGCGATGGCGAATCGGCTGAAGCGCTGCCCTGGCTGGATGACGCCTTTTGAGAACCGGGAATCTCTTTCCATTTGACGGACTCGTCAAATCCAGGCACAATAATGGAAGATGCTTTTTGGAGGGGAGGTAACGAAAAATGCAACTGACCGAAGAACAACATCAGGTCATCGAAGCCGCCCGGGGCAAGCCTGTGGATGTGGTCGATCCGCGGACGAACTGCACCTATGTGCTTCTGCCAACGGAACTCTGGCAGCGCATGCGCAACCACGTGGATATAACAGAAGAACCGGAACAGAATTCAGCCTGCGAGGCGCCGAAGTTCCCACTTCCTGCGGAGGGACAGCCCATGCGGGTAAAATTGCGCGAGTTGCCGACCCCACCCGAGGTTGCTGAGGAGGTGAAGAAGAACTGCCGAGGCTGGTTCTGGCGGCGGAAGGACGTTCGGGAGGTGGAGGAAGAGTTGAAGCTTCAGTATTACTTCGGCGGCCACGCCGTCTCTTACTTCGGCACCAAAGAAGGCCTCGTCATAGTGGCCGCCGGTGTGCGTGATAGTGATGCTTACGATCAGTTGCTTTCATTTCTCACCCCAGAGGAGCGTAGCCGGACCGTCCTTGACTTCCCATGCCGATGGCATGAGACAACGAGTGAAGTGCTTACCCCGTTCTCCGATGAAGGTTAGATTGAAACTTTTGCGCCGAGTGATAGAAGGGATCGAGTGTCCCACCCCTGTGGTTAAACTTCGCGTCCGGGACAAGGATGGAGCGTTGGCGCCGATGCTGTTCCGGGTCGATACCCAGGCGGACATGACGACAATTCCAGCTGAGACTGCCCTGCGAGAGGGAATTCCATTCCGCCAGGAACGAATCCGCACGCTCCGGGGGCTCGCGGGCACTGCTGAAGCCTTCCGTAGTCACATTCGAGTGCTCATTGCTGGGAGAGAGCATCGGTGGCCCTGCAATTTCCTGAAAACGGTCGCGAGCTCAACAAACGGCCGAATTCGTCCTGAGCTTCCCCCTATCCTTGGCCGAGCAGGATTCCTCGATGAATATGCCGTGACCATCGACAGTGGTTTTCTCATCCTCACGCGCCTCGGTCCGCTGCGCCGCTTGTATCGGCGGTGTCTCCATGCTCTGTGGCACCAGTTCGGCATGGTGCATCCGAACGACGAACCACTGTAGTGCCTCCAGTTTACACAAGCCCAACGAGAGTTGCTCATGCCCACGATTCCAGAGTGGACAAAATGCTGCGCCGGAGCGGAAGGGTAGAAATTCCGAGCGTGGACCAGATATAATCAGCAAGATAAGGAACGTGCCGCATCCTGTCCGGCTTCAAGGATAATCCGATCAACTCATGACTCAGACCTGTAGCCGCTGCTCCCGTCCCAACCCAGCCGAAGCGCTGTTTTGTTACTACGACGGCTGCGCGCTTCCCGGCCACGACGGGGATGGCACGCCCATCGCGGCCGGCGGCAGGCGTTTCTCCAGTCCGTTCGTTTTCCCTTCGGGTCAAGCATGCCAGACTTTCGATGAATTGGCCCTGGCTTGCCAGCAAAGCTGGCCGGAAGCCAAGGAAATCTTGCAGCAAGGTTTCCTGGAGAACTTTCTGAGCGGGCTGGGCCGGGCCGACCTGGCACTGGCAGCCCGTCAGGCAGCGAGCTATTTCGATCTGGACCGCGGTTTGGACCAGTTCCTGGGCCGGCTGCCCTCGAAGGCGCTCAAGGCACCCAAGCTGGAAGTCGAACCGCTGGAGATCAACCTCGGCCAGTTGCAGGTCGGCCAGGATCGGCGTTTCGAGATTCACCTCGATAATCAGGGCATGCGCCTGATCTACGGCACGATGTCGCGCGGCGATTGCGGCTGGCTGATGATCGGTGAGCCGCCGGGCGTCCGTGAAAAGCTGATCGACTTCGGCAGCGAGTTGACCGTGCCGGTCCACGTGCGCGGCGAACGTTTGCGGGCCAGTCACAAGCTCCTGGAAGGCCGCATCGTCATCGCCACCAACGGCGGAACGGCCAGTGTACACGTTCGTGTCGAGGTGCCGGTCAAGCCATTTCCCGACGGCGTCCTGGCAGGCGCCCGCAGCCCGCGGGAGATCGCCGAGAAAGCCAAGAAATCCATCAAGGAAGCTGCCATGTTGCTGGAAAACGGCACCGTCGCAGCCTGGTACAAAGATAACGGCTGGGCCTATCCGGTGCAGGCCCCGGCTTCCTCCGGCTTGAGTGCGGTGCAGCAGTTCTTCGAGGCCCTTGGATTGACGCCGGCGCCCAAGGTGGAAATCAGCGAGCAAGCCGTCACCTTCCGTGCCAAGGCCGGCGAGCGGTTGCGTCATGCTTTGGTGGTCAAGACCGAGGCCAACCGAGCCGTCTGGGCACACGGTATCGGCGACCAGGCCTGGCTGGAAGTCGGCCGGGCCAAGCTGGAGGGCAAGACCGCCACACTGCCGTTGCTGATCCGCTCGGTGCCCGACCGTCCCGGCGAGACCTTGGAAGCCAGGCTGACCGTTACCTCCAACGGCAACCAGCGTTTCATTGTCCCCGTGACCGTGGAAGTTGCCGGCACTCCGCGACCCGCGGAGCCGGAAGCCGTCGCTAACTGCGGACACTTTGCTCTGCCTCGAATGGACAAAGCCCCAAGCCAGTAAGCAAAGTGTCCCCATGTTACGCTCGAAGTCGAGGCAGCCGGGACGACGAAAGTGAAGCGGCCAGCAGAAGTTGCCATGGATCGGCCCCCCGTCAAGCAGGTGGCCGACACGCGCGTGCAACGGCAAGCCAGAGTCACGGCGCAGCGCCTGCCCGCCGAAGATGAGGAGACAGAGTACGTTGCGCCGCCGATGGAGGCGGCCGAGCGGCCTGCCGAGTGGCAGTCCGACGTAATCGCCGGACTGATTATACCAGCGATACTCGCCACTCTTCTTGCGTTCACTTTGCTGGCATTGCTGGTGTTCCATGACCTCAATGTGAAATCGGACGTTACACCGCCGCCGAAGGAACTGGCCAACGCCCCTCCCCTGCTGGTAGTTCGGTTCGGCAAGATCGTCGAGCCCAAGAAGATCGCCGATCCCAGGGACAAAAAACCAGCGCAGTATAACGATTCTCTCGATGACCCGAAGGAGGTCCCCAATCCAACGTCGCGTTTTGGCATCCTCGCCCGAATGCCCGGAGAACCGCTCAAGAAACTCACCTTCGATCAATATGGACGAACGAACAACACGTGCGTTCGCGTCGATAAGCAGGACGAGCTCTTGTTCGGCGATCCACCGGGCAAGTGGGACGCCGACCAGGGCAAGTGGACCTGGCCCGGAAAGAAGATCGAGATCACCCAGATCGTCAAAGTTGTTCCAGGCGAGCAGTCCGGTCTTCTGGACACATGCCTGATACGCTACGTCATTGAAAACAAGGATAACGCTCCGCACCGCGTTGACATCCGGTTCTTGCTGGACACGTACATCGGTGAAAATGACGGCGTACCGTTCACCATTCCTGGGGAAGACGGTCTGTGCGACTCCATGAAAGACTTCAGAACCTCAACACAGGTCCCTGACTTCATCCAGGCCCTGGAAAAGGAGGACCTGGCCAAGCCCGGCACCATCGCGCATCTCAAGCTGAAGCTGGAAGGCCGGGAGCCGCCCAGCCGGGTGACGTTGGGTGCCTGGCCCGACTGGTACTTCAAGACCTATCTCAACATAACCAAGTCGGATGGACCCAGGACGATGTGGGATGTGCCCGTGTTCTCCATGAAAAAGCTGTGGCCCTACGATTCGGCGGTTGTGATCTATTGGGAAAGGCCTGAAAGATTACCTCCGGGCGGCAAGCGCGAGGTTGGTTTCGCCTACGGGCTGGGCAATGTCAGCAGCAGCAAGGAATTGCTGGTGACCGCCGACGGCTCCTTCAAGCCCGGCGGCCAATTCACAGTAACGGCACTGATCAGCAACCCGAAGCCGAAGGAAACGCTGGAGCTGAAACTGCCGGCCGGGTTCAGGCTTGTGAACAGTAACGCCATTCAGCTGGTGCCGGCCGCGACCGAGGATGCCAGCAGCCGCAACAGCCGCCCAGTCACCTGGAAAGTCCAGGCGGGAACCATCGGCAAGCACGAGCTGACCGTCCGGTCGAGCAGCAACGTCGAGCAAAAGTTGTCCGTAACGATTCAGGCGAGCAGTATTTTCGACTAGAGGGTAGCCATGTCCTTTCGTTCGTTCATTCTTTACTGTGCTCTGTGCGGCGGCTGGGCGGCGCTGTTGAGCTGGGCTTTGGGCCGGGCGGCGCTGGGTGAGAACATGCTGGAGTCAGACCGGATCAAGGCCACGGGCATCCAGGGGATGCTCCTGGGTATGCTGGTTGCTCTGGCGCTGGGATTTGTGGATTCGCTGTGGAATTTCTCGCTCCAGCAGGCCGGCCGGGCGGTGCCGCGGCTTTTCGCGGGAGTCGTGATCGGCGCCATCGGCGGCCTGCTGGGCGGCCTGCTGGGCGGATTTCTGGCCATCGCGGTCCAGAAGCACTTGCCGAGCATGCTCATATTGCTCGACATTGTCACCATCCTTGGCTGGATGATTTGCGGTCTTCTGATCGGAGCTGCTCTGGGAGCGTTCGACATTCTGTATCGCTTCATCCGGGAAGAAGACGTGCGCGGCGCCCTGGCGAAAATCTTCAAAGCAAGCATGGGCGGCATCGCCGGCGGGTTCCTGGGCGGCTTCCTGTCCAGGGCGTTGCACCGGATCGGGGAAGGCGACGCATACTGGAGCCCCAGTGCCACGGGTTTTGTCGCGCTGGGTCTGTGCATCGGCCTGATGATCGGCCTGGCTCAGGTCTTCTTCCGTCAGGCCTGGCTAAAGGTGGAAGCCGGTTTCCGGGCGGGCCGCGAATTGATCCTCACCAAGCCGGAGACAACCATTGGCCGGGCGGAATCGTGCGACGTCGGCCTTTTCGGCGACAGTGCCGTGGAGCGCCTGCACGCGCGCATCATTCAGAAGGACGACGGTTATCTGCTGGTCGATGCCGGCTCCAAGGGCGGCACGTTCGTGAACGACGAACCTGTTGCAGGACCGACGCCTTTGCATTCCGGCGACGTGATCCAGGTCGGGAAGAGCGTGCTTAGTTTTCAGGAGAGAGTGAGGAATGACGAGTGAGAACCAGAAGTCAGAAGTCAGAAGTCAGAGGTCAGAGGTCAGTTGACCTCTGACCTCTGACCTCTGTTTCATGGGCAAGGCATACCATGACCGAACGTTATCAAGTACGCATCGCGAAAGACCAGCTTGTGTTCTGCGCGGGGCATTTCATCAGTTACGAAGGCGACAAGTGCGAGCGGCTGCACGGACACAACTATCGCGCCACCATCGAAGTCGAGGGCGAATTGGACCGGAACCATTACGTCTTCGATTTTATCGCTCTCAAGCAGCATGCCAGGGCCATTACGGACGAACTCGACCACCGCATGCTCCTCGCCACCCGGAACCCCCACATCCTTGTTCAGGAAGGACCGAAAAGCGTCCACGTCCGCTATCGGGATCGTGAATGGCTCTTCCCCAGAGAAGACGTTGTGCTGCTGCCCATCGAAAACACGACGGCGGAACTTCTCGCGCGCCACATCTGCCTGCGGTTGCTGGAGGAACTGCGCCGGCAACATCAGTACGAGCCAAGGGTACTGCGCGTGGAGGTCGAAGAGAGTGTGGGCCAGTCGGCGACCTATGAATGGCGGGCCACAGAGAAAGGATGAAGGATGAAGGATGACGGACGAATAAATGAAGGACACTGGCCCGAAGCGTTAGCGAGGATGAAGCCTCTTCAGCTCACGCTTTCGGGCTGGTGACAACTCGTCATGTCCGATTCATCTTCATCCTTCTCACGGCCTCACAATCCTTCCTGCGTCTTCCCGCTTCAAACGGCCATTGTGCAATGCCGAGGCGACCAGGACGGCGTGGACGCCGGAGTGATGCAACCGTTGCAGGTCGTCCGCGCTCCGTACTCCGCCGCCGGTGTGACTTCCACGTCAGGGTAAGCGGAGACCAGCTCCGCACAGAACTTCTCCGTGCCTAAGCCCACCCCGACGCCAACCCTGGCCAGATCAAGCACCAGCAGACGGCGCATCCCAAGGGAAACAGCCTGGGCCGCGATTGAGCGGGCATCTGGCTGACTCCAGGCGGCGACATTGCCAAGGAGCACTCCATCCTTCAGGTCGATGGAGAAAACGACACGCTGCCAACCCCACTGAGTACAGGCCTCGGCAAGGACATCAGGACCAGCCAGCGTTTCCAGGCCCAGCACGATTGTGGCAACGCCGGCCTCGGCCAAGAGTTGAGCTGTTCTTGTCTCCCGTACTCCAGCATCGACCCAGAGCCGAAAGCCAAGAGAGTGAAGTTCTGTATAGACGTGGCAGGCGGGAGGCATCCCGGCGATGGCATCAAGATCGGCGAGATAAAGTTCGCTGAGACCGAAATGATCTCGAAATGCGCGAGCCACCGCAACAGGATCGGAAGAAGGCGTCAGTTGGCTGTGGATCGGGCGGTAAAACTCGCGCCGGCCGCCGATTCCATGCACCACCTGGCCTCCTTGGAGGTCGATTACCGGAATTATGCGCATAAAAGTCACAGATTGAACTCGGATTCCGTCCGAGCCCGCAGCGTAAGCAAGGGTTGTGACTAACCTTGCTTACGCTGCGGGCTCGGACTCATCACTCACCACTCACCACCATTGGGCCAATTGGACAAGCCCTCCCATAAAACCTACCTTTGCATAGGATTGCGCAAATCAAGAGGGACGGGCCACACCATGAGCTTCCTGCGGGAGCCAAATGTTGAACCGATTCCGGGCTACCGGCTCGTCAAGCCGTTGGGTAGCGGCGGGTTCGGCGAAGTCTGGAAGTGTGAGGCTCCAGGCGGCATCTTCAAGGCGATCAAGATCGTTTTCGGCAATCTCAATTCCCTCGACGTGGAAGGAGCCAAGGCCGAACAAGAGCTTCAGGCTCTGGAGCGCGTCAAGGAAATTCGCCATCCCTTCGTCCTCTCTCTCGATCGCATCGAGGTTGTGGAAGGGGAACTCGTCATCGTCATGGAACTGGCGGACAAGAGTTTGCACGATCATTTCGTCGAATGCCAGACGGCCGGCCTGGTAGGCATCCCGCGCGATGCCCTGCTTCGCTACATTCGCGATGCGGCCGAAGCACTCGACCACATGAATGAGAAGCACAACCTCCAGCATCTCGACATCAAGCCGCGCAACCTGTTTCTTGTCAGCGACCGCGTCAAGGTGGCCGACTTCGGGCTGGTGAAACACCTGGAACGCGCCAATGCCGAGGGTCTGGGCGGAGGCGTGACGCCGCTTTACGCATCTCCCGAAACCTTCAGCGGCAAGATCAGCGGCCGCAGCGATCAGTACAGCCTGGCCATTGTTTACCAGGAACTGCTCACGGGCCAGCGTCCCTTCAACGGCAAGAACGTGCGTCAATTGGCGCAGCAGCACACGCAGGAGGAGCCGGAGCTGCGTGCCTTGCCGGAGGCCGAACGGCCCATCGTGGCACGCGCACTGGCCAAGGACCCGGCGAAACGCTTCCCGACGTGCCTGTCGTTCCTGCGCCCTGTATAGCGCCGGACGTTGTCGCGACCGGAGCCGATCGGCGTGGATGGCGGCGGCGCGACGGGGGCGGACGCAGCAGACGTGCTCGATGATATTCAACTCGAGCTGTTGTCTCCCGATGAAAGACCTCTTGTTGTGGTCGCCGGCGAGCGCGGCGGTCAGAAGGTTCATGCCCCCGCCGATGAAGGCGGAGACGTAGGACTTTCCCAGCTTGGCCTTACCGTGGCCCAGCCGCAGACCGGCGCCCTGCGGCCAACCGTGCTCATTGGCCTGGGCAGCTTCGGCCGGCAGGTCCTTCAGGAGTTGCGTTGCCGGTTTTTGGACCGGTTCGGCGACCTGAAAAGGGTCCCGCTCTTGCGTTTTCTCTACCTTGACTCCGATCAGGAAGCTCTGCGGGCCGTGGTGCGCGGCACGCCGGAAGTTGCTTTCTCGCAGGGAGAACTCCATCACTTGCCGTTGCAGCCCGTCGGCCATTACCGGCGCCGGCAACTGGATCAAGTAAGCGAGTGGCTGCCGCGTGAGAAGCTCTATGCCCTGCCACGTTCGCTCCAGACGCAAGGCTCACGCGCGCTGGGCCGGCTGGCCTTTTCGGACAATTACCTCCGCTTGCTGGCCAGGCTGAAACGTGAGATACAGCAGGCAACCCACCCGGACGCCCTTTACCGCGCCGTCAGCGAAACCGGTCTGGCCCTGCGCGACAATGTACCGCGCGTCTATGTAATTAGTGCAGCCGGCGGCGGCAGCAGTGGCTTTCTGCCCGACCTCGGCTATACCCTGCGGCGCATGCTCCAACAGATGCGTCATGCCGATGCGCAGGTCACCACGCTCGTCTTTTGCGGCACTCCCGATGATCCGGCCATGCCCCGGCCGGAGCAGGCCAACGTCTTTGCCACCTTGACCGAATTGAACCATTTCGCCGATACGGCCGTCTCCTTTACGGCCCAGTACGGCTCGGACGGCCCCCGCCTCGTTGACCAGGGACAAGCTTTTGACTCCACGTACCTGCTGACCAGCAGGCACCGCGGCCCCGAAGCCTTGCGCGACACCGTCGCCCACGTGGGCAGTTACCTCTTCCATGACCTGACGACGCCGCTGGGTCTGCGTCTCGATCACTGCCGGCTAACGCCGCAGCCGCCGGAGGCCTCGCCCTTCCGCAGTCTGGGGACGTATTCGGTGTGGTTCCCGCGTGGCCTCTTGTTGCGGCTTGCCGCTCGACGAGCGTGCTGGCAGATCGTGCAGGATTGGTATGAAACCTGCGATGCGGGGAGCGAAGCCGCGGGACAGGCCGACGTGGAAGCGGCCTGTAGCTGCGCTCTGGCCGATCCCGAGCTGCGGCCCGAAGCGCTGGCGGTTGCCGTCGACAAGGCCGCCAGCATGGTCCTGGACGACGCTCCCGCGGCAGCCCTGACCGGTCTGCTGGTTCAACTGGAAGAGCAAACGCTTCAACCGCTGGCCCAGGACGATCCAGGAAACTGGGCACGCCAGGCCATCACCCGGGTTCGCGAGTGGCTGGGTACTGGTCTGCTGACGGAAGCCGAAGGTGGCGAATGGCACAAGAGCAAGCTCGGCAAGGCCCTGGAAACGGCGATTCACAAGGTTGCCGAACCGTGGGACAGACGGCTTACCGAGGTCAGCTTCGGACTCATGGACATCCCTGGTAAACGGGTGGCCGCGGCCGAAGCTGCCCTGGCCCGCTTCTCCAGGTTCTGTGACGAAGCGGAAACGGCCCACGCGCGGCGGCTGGAGCAACAGGCCGTGCAGACGCAACAGGCGTGGGAACAACTGCAAACCGCCCTGAACACATGCGTGGCCAACTCGAACAGCTTTAGCTTCTTCGGCAGCCGCGCGCGGCGTTCGCTGCGCGTCTTCATGGACCATCTGGCAGCTTTCGCCCGGCAGTGTCTGGCGGAGGACACCGTGGATGCCGTGCATCGGGTCTACTCCTGCCTGCGGGGCAAGCTGGCCGAACATCAACGTGATCTGTCGCTGTGTCGCCAGCGCCTGCGCCACTTGCAAGAGTTACTGGAAGGCAAGGAGCATGACGACGAGGAAACAGGCAGCGCTTCACGTGGGGATGACGGCAAGGCCGATCCTGCGCTGCCGCACTCGGCCGACCTGTTCTGGGAGGCGATGCAGCAGTCCGAAACGGCGCGGGTTGTGCTCCCCGAAGGCGAAGCCGGCCTGGAGCAGGCGGCGAACCGGTTCCTCGACTCGCTCAGCTCCGAGCCGTGGGCTCAGCTCGATCAAGTCTTGCAGGAAGAGGTGCTGGAGCCGCTGGGAGGCATGCACACGATTTGCGTCGGCAACACGGACCTGATTCCCAACATGGTACGCCCCTTCCTGGAACGAGCCGCCAGCTTTCTCGGCGAGCACCTGCCCATCACCGACGTCGCCCAGGTTCAGTTCGCGGTCGCCAACGGCCTGTCGGAGCGGGTGCTGACACAGATTCGGACCTGCTTTGACAATGCCACGCCGCTCGTCGGCGCCAGCGATCCGGCCACTCAGCAAGCATTCCTGCTAATCCCGGCGAGCGATGCGGGCACGGCTTATGGGGAAGAAGCCGCGGAAGCCATGCCCGAGCTGCTACCCGTGCGCGTGCCCGGCCAGGCAGACCTCATGTTCTGCCGTGAACAAAGCTACGTTTACCCCGAAGACCTGCAGCGCGTTTTCCGCTCCTACCGAACCGCTTATCAGGAAGCACTCCTGCAACCGAGCACGTCGCCGCACGCGCGCTTCGACGTGACCGACTGGATGCCGCTCGATCCGTGATGTCAGGCGGTGACAAGGTGACAAGGTGACAGGGTGACAACTGTCACTTCACGCTTCTGCCGAAGCAATGTCACTTCACGCTTCTGCGAAGCGTCGCTAAACTGCCTGTCACCCTGTCACCCTTTCACCTTGTCACCTTGTCTCCTTTTCCCTTGCCCGCGGCGAAGATATTGTCACTCGGCTGGTCGTCGCCGGACGCCTGGCACGGGCCTAGAATTTCTTCCAGCTCTTCGCGGAGCAGCTCCTCGCGCTGGAGCAGCGCCTCCACCAGCTTGTCGAGATCGGCCCGGTGGGTTTCGAGCATCTCGTAGGCCCGCTGATCGGCCTCGCGCAGCAGCTTTTGCACTTCCTCGTCGATGACCTCGGCGGTGCCTTCGCTGAAATCCTTCGGCTCCTGAATCTCCTTGCCAAGGAAGACGTGCTCCTCGCCGACGCGGAACGACATCGGCCCCAAGCCGTGTCGCTCATGCCCCAGTGGGTGACCATGTAGCGAGCCAGGCGGGTGGCTTCCTTGAGGTCGTTCTCGTGGCCGGCGAAGGCCTGGTTGTAAACCAGCCGGTCGGCGGCGCGGCCGCCCATGAGCAAGACGAGGCGGGCCTTGAAGTAGCTCAGGCCGTGATGATAACGTTCCTCTTCCGGAACGTTGAAAGTCACCCCCAAGGCCCGGCCGCGCGGGATGATGGTGACCTTCTGGGGCGGTCGCCTTCCGGCTCCAGCCAACTGACGAGCGCGTGGCCGGCTTCGTGATTGGCGGTGCGCCGCTTGGCTTCCGGCGTCAAGCACATCCTTCGCGCTTGGGCCCCATCAGGACGCGGTCGGCGGCGCGAGCGAAGTCGGTGCGGTCGATCTTGTTCTTGCCTTCGCGCGTGGCCAGAAGGGCCGCCTCGTTGGCCAGGTTGCGCAGGTCGGCGCCGGTCATGCCGATCACTGTGCGGGCGATCGATTCCAGGTTGACATCATCGGCCAGGGGCTTGTTGCGCGTGTGGACCTTGAGGATTTGCATGCGGCCCTGCCAGGTCGGCCGATCGATGGTGACGTGCCGGTCGAAACGGCCGGGCCGCAACAAGTGCCGAGTCGAGCACGTCCGGCCGGTTGGTGGCCGCGATGACAATGACCGACTCGTTGGGCTGGAAACCGTCCATCTCGCTGAGAATCTGGTTGAGCGTCTGCTCGCGCTCGTCGGAGCCGCCGCCGACGCCGGCACCGCGCATGCGGCCGACGGCGTCGATTTCGTCGATGAAGAGCAGGCAAGGAGCGTTCTCCTTGGCCGTCTTGAACATGTCGCGCACCCGGCTGGCGCCGACGCCGACGAACATCTGAATGAACTCGGAGCCGCTGATGCTGAAGAAAGGGACGTTCGCCTCGCCGGCCACGGCCCGAGCCAGCAGCGTCTTGCCGGTTCCCGGCGGCCCGACCAGCAGCACGCCCTTGGGCACCTGGCCGCCCAGCCGCTGGAACCGTTCCGGCATGCGCAGGAAATCGACGATCTCCTGCAACTCGGACTTGGCGCTCTGCATGTCGGCCACGTCGTCGAAGGTGACGCGCATCTTGTTGCGCTCATAGCGGCGCGCCGGACTTTTGATGTAATTGCTGAGAAAGCCGCCACCCAGCGGATCGCGAATGCGGCAGGATGAAAAAAAAGAAGATGGCAACGAGGATCGCCGGCACAATCAAGAAAGCAACCAGGTTATTCAACAAGGGGCCGTAGCTTGGCCGGTTGTTATAGGTGAAGGGATGCGCTGTGCCGGCTCGCGTCTTGTTCAAATCTTCTAACCGCTCCGGAAGTTTCTTATCGTCTTTCAGACCCTGGGTGGTGAACTTATTGTTGCCCCCTAATTCCTTCTTGAGATCCTCTGCCTTCTTCGCTGACGCTTCAGGCTCGGGGGCCGCTTTTTCAGTTGCCTTCTTCGCTGACGCTTCAGGCTCGGGGGCCGCTTTTTCAGTAATCCAACTGTACTCGATCTCACCCTCAATGGTGACTGGTTCACCCTCCACAATCGTGACGCGCTTGAGACCCCGGTTGAGAACATCGTCATTGAGGATCGTCATGAATCTGCTGTAGTCCAGGCTCTTCTCGCGAGGCCAGTACAACAGAATCGTGCCGGCAATCATCGCCAGGATGACAAACCAGATCCAGCTTCCGGGCATTGAGGGGCCAATGCGACGGCGGCGCTGCTTGCCGGCGGGTGGAGTCGTCCGTGGAGGCATGAAAAGCCCTCAAGTGTTGTACTTAGGAGTGCGGCAAGTGATACCATCCCTCGCTCACGCTTCGGGCTAGTGTGACACTGGCCCGAAGCGTGAGCGAGGGATGGTAAATTTTCTTCTGCCGCTCGCCTTACGTTACCTTCGTCGTACCATCTCTGTAGGATAGCAAAAGTTGGGAAGGCTGACCATGCCGGGCGGCTGCTACAACAGGAGAAGATATTGGCTTACTCGAAGACGAGTCGCCACTTGGGAGATAGGTCATGCCGCTGCTCGGCCACTTTCATCCGCCTCTCCAGGGCCATTGATACTGTGAAGGGTGGGTTTGCGAACATCCATAAGATAGCAATGCCAGCCCTCCGGAGGTTATCCCTTGAGCATTCTCGTCATCAACGCCGGATCGAGCAGCTTGAAGTTCGGCCTGTTCGACTCTGCAGCCAGGGAAACGCTCGTTGGCGGAGTCATCGACTGGGCAGCCAGATCAGGACAGGCGGATTTCCTCCTCCGGCAGCCCAATGCTCCTGCTCGGAAATCGCAGCTTGCCGTGGCCGATCATCGGAGCGCAGTTGCCCAGGTCGTCAAGGCGATGAACGATCCGCACATACTGCCGGATAAACCAGGAGCGGCGATCAGCGCCGTCGGCCATCGAGTCGTCCATGGCGGGGAGCGCTTTCGAGACAGCGTTCGCCTGGACAGCGAAGCAAAAGCCGGTATCGCCGAGTTGGTCGGAACTGGCGCCACTGCACAATCCCCCTGCCCTGGAAGCGATCGAAGCGGCCGAACATGCCTTGCCCGGAGTTCCACAGGTAGCCGTCTTCGACACGGCCTTCTTCGCTCACCTGCCGCCACGGGCCTTTCTCTATCCGGTACCCTATGCCTGGTACACGGACTGGAGCATCCGCCGCTACGGTTTTCACGGCATCAGTCATGCCTATTGCGCCGGCCGGGCCGCCGAAGTGCTGAGTGCTTGGCACCACTCACCACTCACCACTCACCACTCACCACTACGCCTCATCACCTGTCATCTCGGTAACGGTTGCTCCGCGACTGCCGTGCGGGACGGTGTGGCCGTGGCCACCACGATGGGGCTGACGCCGCTGGAGGGCATGATGATGGGGACCCGTTGCGGCTCGGTCGATCCCGGCATTTTGCTGCACGTCCAACGGCAGCACGGACTCACGGTCGATCAGCTCGACGATGCGCTCAATCATCGGTCGGGATTGCTGGGCGTTTCCGGAGTATCGTCGGATTTCCGCCAAGTGGAAGCCGCCGCCGGCCAGGGCAACGACCGCGCCAGGTTAGCCCTGGAAATGTACGCCGACCGGGTGCGTGCCACCATCGGCGCCTTGGCAGTCACCCTGGGCGGCATTGATGCTCTTATCTTCACAGCCGGAGTCGGGACAAACTCTGCCAATCTTCGCGCCGCCGTCTGTAACGGTCTAGAATGCTTGGGTCTGCGACTCGATTCCGCACGCAACACCACCTGCCAGCCCGATGCCGATGTCGCAACGGACCATTCATCTGCTCGGATTCTGGTGCTACAGACCCAAGAAGAACTGCTCATCGCACGGGAGGTTCGGCGGTTGACGAGAAAGGATGAAACATGAGAGATGAAGGGTGAAACATAAGAAGGGGAGTCCGAGCCCGCAGCGTAAGCAAGGTTAGTCACCACCCTTGCTTACGCTACGGGCTCGGACAAGTTTCATCCTTCATCCTTCATCCTTCATCCTTTCTGCGGTGCATACCTTCCCACAATCGCCTTGGCCGACCGCAACCCATCCACGGCTGCACTGATTATTCCACCCGCGTAACCTGCTCCTTCACCGACCGGGTACAACCCTGTAATTCCCGGCGTCTCGCGGTTGATGTCGTCACGTATGATCCGCACCGGCGAGCTGCCACGAGCTTCGGGGCCGGCCAGCGTGGACTCCGGCAGGAAACGGCCGTGCCAGCGTTTGTCCATGATGGGTAGTCCCTGGCGCAGCGCGGCCAGGATCAGCGGCGGCACCAGTTCGGCCATGTCGGCCAGCACCAGGCCACGTTGATAACTGCTCGGGGGAATTTGCGTGGTGCGACGCCGCTCCAGGAAATCTGTCGTGCTTTGAATCGGGCAGAGATACTGCCCACGTCCCAGTTCGTAAGCCTTTCGTTCATAAGTTTGCTGAAGACGAATGCCCGCGAACACGTCGGCGGCGCCGAAATGCTCGGGCGGGATGGTCACGACCAGACCGCTGTTGGCGAAGGGCGAATCACGGCCGGACAGGCTCATGCCATTGGTGCAGAAGTAGCTGGGCTCGGACACGCTTGGAATGACCTGGCCCCCGGAGCACATGCAGAAGGTGAAGAGATCGTGCCGGCCATGTGCTACCAGCGAATAGTCTGCCGCGCCGAGCCTTGTTTCGAGTTGGGTCGGGCCGTATTGAACGCGATTGACGATTTCTTGCGGCTGCTCGATGCGCACCCCCATCTGAAAGGCTTTCGGTACCATCGGCACACCGCGGCGCAGCAGCATGGCATAGGTGTCGCGAGCGCTGTGCCCAATCGCCAGCATGACCACCTCAGCAGGCAGATAACCTGATGATGTGACAACGCCTCGGAGCGTGCCATCGGCGATATCAAGGTCTTCCACTCGGCAGTTGAAACGCACCTCGCCGCCGAGAGCTTCGATCTGGCGTCGAATGGCTTTGACCACGGCGGGGAGACGATTGCTGCCCAGATGCGGGCGATAATCGTACAGAATCGAGGGCTTGCCCTTGCAATCGGCCAGCAGCTCCAGCACCCGGCGCACGTCCGGGCCGGAATTGCGGCAGGTGAGCTTGCCGTCGCTGAAGGTGCCGGCACCGCCCTCCCCGAAGAGATAGTTGCTCTCCGGATCGAGCGCACCACCGGCATCGAAAGCATGAACATCGCGGATTCTGTCGCGCACCGCCTTGCCGCGTTCCAGCACGACGGGCCTGTAGCCGTGTCTCGCCAGGAAATAGCCTGCGACCAGTCCCGCCGGACCAGAGCCGACAATCACCGGCCGGCTCTCAAGCGGTTGGCTCCCTGGCGTGGGCATCTGGAAAGGTGGTTCCTGAAACAACGCGACGGCTACGCGGGGATGTACGGTCCGCTGAGCCAACTCGACGATGCGAGACTCATCCGCCGGAAGAGTGACCTCCGCGGCGTAGACGTATTGCAGAGCGTCCTTATCGCGCGCGTCCAGGCTCTTGCGCAGGATGCGCCACTGCCGCAGCGCATCAGGCACGATGCCGAGAACTTTGGCCAACTCCTCAGGCAGTGCTGCTTCAGGTTGGTCAACGCTCAGGCGAACACCAGAAATGCGAATGGGCATGTGTATCGCCGAATGGAGTGAGTAGGTGAGGCGTTGTTTAGCGACGCTTCGCAGAAGCGTTGCTCAGACGCTTCTGCGAAGCGTCGCTAAACCACCACTTACCACTTATCATTTCTTCACGATCAAATCGGACAATCGAACCCTGTCGAGTTGCCGCCGAACATCGTCAGCACTCTTCGTGCAGATCACTTCGAGCCTGTGATTGAGCTTGCCGTCGGCGCGGGCGTTGGTGAATGGGGCCTGGCCGCGGATCGGGCCATCCACCGCTTCGAGCACGTCCAGCATCGAAATCTGCGTCGCGGGACGTGCCAATCGATAACCGCCGTTAGGCCCCTTGATCGACAGCAAGACGCGGGCCGAGACGAGCGGCTTGAGTACCTTCAGGAGGAACCGCTCCGGGATGTTGCGCGCCTTGGCGATCAGGTGGGAAGGCACGGGCCGGTCGTGTTTCTGGGCCGCCATGTAGGCAACGGCATGCAAGGCATAGCTGGAAGCGCGTGTCAGTTTCATAGTCATTCGCGGCCGCCCGGTTTGGTGACAGCCGTCTCTCCTTAAGAAAAGGGTTGGTGGTTGTTGCTCACTGTCTGCAACTGAGATAGGAATTATACAACCAGCGTGAATGTTGGCAACATGCTCTAAAAAATCAGCGCCGTTCACGGCTGTAGGAAGCGAAGCATGTATCCGTCTCCCAGAGCTGAACCTCCACGATGGGGAAACCCTGGCTCACGGCGTAATCATGAATCAGCCGAGCGATATTTTCGGCAGTCGGATTGACTTCCATGACGAACACCGGCTCCCCAACCCGGCGGAGGTGAGGCAAGGCCGGGTCATCCTTATGCAGCAGCATTTTGTGGTCCAGCGTCTCGTCGATCCACGTATTCATGACCTGCTTGATGCGCGTGAAGTCCATGACCATCCCCAGAGCGTCCAGTTGTTCGGCTTCCAGGGTAAGGACAGCCCGGCCGTTGTGCCCGTGCAGGTGCCGGCACTTGCCGTCGTAGTGCAGCAGGCGATGGCCGTAACAAAATTTGATTTCGCGCGTCACGCGGTACATAGCTGCTCCAGATGATACAGGATGGAAGATAGAAGATGGAGGATAGAGAATCGAGGATGGAATAAGGCAGGAACCACTTGGCAATCCTGCATATTCCATTTTCGACCCTCCATCCTCCATCCTCTATCCTCTATTCTCATGATAGTCGGTGGGATCGGGAATGCCCGCCTCGGCGAAAGCGCGACGCCGTTCCGCGCACTTGTTGCAACGGCCGCAGTGCTTGCCGGCGACCGGGCGAATACACGATAAGGTCAACTCCAGAGGCAATCCCAGGCCGCGGCGCAGTACGTCTGTTTTCTTCAAACCGGCATAAGGCCGGCAAATCTTGACGGTCCCGTCTACGGACTGGTTGACGACGCTCTCAAAGGCTGCGAAGAATGCCGGCGTTGCGTCCGGAAACGGGTTGCTGTCCAGCGGAGCCAGTGCCAGGGTGGAAACGTTGTGCAGATGACACCAAAGCATGGCTTTCGCGAGCAACAGCACGTTGCGGCCGGGGAGAAACACGGCCTCGTCATCCGTTTCGGCACCGGGCACGCCGGCCCCCGTGATGCTCCAGTGGTCATCATAGAGATCGTCAGCCGGCACATGAAGAGTGTGCAGCGGTCGCAAGCCAGGGCAGTACACAGCATCCAGAAATCGTCGCAGGTGCTTCTGTTCCACTGTTTCCCAGTGCAGATCACAACGGACGTAGAGCGGCTGGACGCTCGCACAGTGCCGCACAGCTTCGCCCAGCAGAATGGCACTATCCAGACCGCCGCTGACCAAGACGGCTAACGATGGAACGTCCCAGGAGAATTGCGGCAGCAGAGCATCAGGGGTCAAAACATCCGCCGGGTTCATCGTGTTATTGTAGAAAGGATGAAGGATGAAGGATGAAGGATGAATCAGACAAGATGCTCCAGGAACACTGGCCCGAAGCGTTAGCGAGGGAGTGATGGTCCCTCGCTAACGCTTCGGGCCAGTGTGCTGCGGTGCGTCTTTTTCATCCTTCATCCTTCATCCTTCATCCTTCACGAGACACTGCATTGGGCACAACCATGTTGCAAAATGTGTTACCTATCCTGCGAAACCACGTCCAACCTCCTATCGTCATCGTTCTGGGAGCGCCGACACAAGTGGCTCAACTCATCGAGGGGCTCCAGATCGCTGACCCCGTGTGTTACCAGATGGATCTTCACGACGCGGACCGGCTCTGCGATGAACTACAACGTGGTGGACAAAGCGGCCAGATGGTCACGGCCCCCGATCTCTGGGATATCAGCGCCGCTGCGCAAACGGCCATTTTCCCCGTGGCTCAGGGAGGTGAACGGGATCTGAAGATCGACATGGTGGAGCAGGCGTTCCACGTGCTCCGGCCTCATGGCAAGTTGATTGTGCTATCCCCTTACGAAACGGATCAGCTTTTCCCCACACTGCTCAAGAAAATCTTCGGTAGGGCGCACGCTCCGGCCGCCGGCAACGGCATGGTGCATGTCAGCCAGAGGCAAGGAGACCGGCCACGGCGCCGCCACGAAGTTCTTTTCCATGCCCGCGCCGGCGATGCTCCATCGCTGCGTTTCCTGTCCCGGCCAGGAACATTTTCCTACGGCCGGTTTGACGACGGTGCGCGGGCCTTGGTCGAAACCATGACCGTGGAGCCGGGCGACCGTGTGCTCGACATGGGCTGCGGCTGCGGCACGAATGGCATATTTGCTGGACTACGTGCCGGTCCAACCGGTCACGTGACCTTCGTGGACAGCAACGTCCGGGCCGTTGCGCTGGCAGAGCACAATGCCCGGCTGAACTGGCTGACTGCGTTTGAGACGATCGCGTCCTGCAAGGCGGAAGGTCTTTCCCCCGGCACTTTCGACGTGGCCCTTGCCAATCCGCCGTATTACGCTCAAGCAACCATCGCGCAGTTGTTCATTGATCGCTGCCGAGAATTACTCCACACCGGTGGCCGATTCTATCTGGTGACCAAACAAGTGGAACAGGTGGGACCGTTGGTCGAAGAAAAGTTTGCCCTGACGGACATTGTGCAGCGAAGAGGTTACGCCGTTTTCTGCGGCCTGGCGCAGTGAGTGGTGAGTCGCCATATTCCGCTTGTAGTCGGCGGCCGATACGCTCAGCGGCGAACGGATCGGGCAGGGGCGGTTCGGCGGTTGTCTTAGACGCTCGCTGGATCGATCACAGTAACACCCGGCCCGAATCCCGCCATCCGCGCGAAGTGTGAGACCATGGTCATCACGGCGTCCGGGTCGCACTCGCCGGGTCGAATTTCAGGACGTAGACCCGGTTGTATTGGTCCGCTGCCCAGACCAGTTTGCGGTTCGGGTCGTACATCAGGCCGAGTGAGACCATGGACCCGTCTTTGCCGAGCGGGCTGACACCGCCCAGCTCCGCGCCGAACCAGGCGTTCTTTCCGCAATCATAGAGCAACCATAGCGACTTGCCATCGGTGCCGGTCACCGTTTTGCCGACCAGGACGGCGTCGTCCTCGGGCAGGTAGACGGTTTCACGGGAACGGACGCCGGCCTTGGCCTTGCCGGTGGGATTCAGCCAGCCGGCCGTGCCGGTCTTCATGGCGTAGGCCGTCACGTCACCCTTGTTCTTGTCCACGCCGCTGAAGAGCAACAGCCGGTCACGCTTGGCATCGTAGGCCATGCCGTGTTCGTCGGGACTGGTCTGGGGGAGCGTACCTGTGAGCGGCAGCTTGGTCCATTTCCGAGTCTTGGCGTCCAACAGGTAGAGGTCGGTGCCGTGGTTGCCGTTCTCGGCCCAGGCCACGACGCCTCGGGGAGTGGTGCAGAGCGTGGTGATGTAGGCGTTGCTGCGAAACGGGTTGGGCTTGTCGGCCCTGGCCCATGTGCCTTTGGCCGGGTCGAAGAAGTAACTGTAGCCGCGAGCTGCGAAGATCATGGTTCGGGACGCCGGCTCGTAAGCGGTGCTTTTGTAGGTGTGCCCGGTCATCCAGGGACTGCCCGTGAAGCTCCATTCTCCGGGGACCAGTTCGTTGCCCGAGCAGAACTCCAGAGGCATCTCCGGGGCAAAGGGAAGTGACCAGCGGTCAGCCTTGACGTCATACACTTGCGGCGCCGTGCCGCTATAAGCACAGTGGCCGCCGGAGAAGCGCATGATCAGGTCGAGGTCCGGGGCGTAGACAGCCGAGCCCCAATCGACGTTGTAGCCGGGCCGTTTGGGCGGATTCCGCAGGACCCAGGAATTGGCAGGCAAGGCAGCAAGCTCCGCCTCGGTCTTGGGAGGATTGCCCGGCGGGACGTCCTTGTACCATTGCGGGTCACACCATTCCTCCCGATGTTCCCGCGTGCCGGGTTTGACGCCGAGTCTGGCCGCAGCGGCGGCATCCGGTTTGGAGACATCCATCTTGCACAACCAGGTGCCGCCGGAGAGTAGGGCGACCACGTCGCCGGCACCGGCTGCCGCCCGGAGGGAGTGAGGGCCGCGGCCAGGAGGGCCGTCCTTTGCCCATGAGCCGATGAACTCCCACCTGTCGGCCGCAACGTCGTAGGTCCAGGCTTCCAGCGGCCTGTTGCGGTACACGGCCGGATAGTAGCCGTGGCCCGAATCATAGCCGAACCCGCCCAGGAGGAGGACTTTCCTGGCGTGTGGCAGCCACACTGAGGCATGGCCGCCGCGCGGGGCTGGCGCAGGGCCGGCTTCTTTTCCTCCCATTTCTGTCCGTCGAACGTCCAGGTGTCGCTCAGGAGCTGGTTGAGCTGGTCGCCGCCGAAGAGGACCACCTTCTTGTTGACAGGATCGTAGACCAGCGGGGCGAGCGCCGCTGTGGCGGCTGGCGTTCGAGCTTGAGTTCCTCCCAGACATTGGCCGCGGGGTCATAGGTCCAGGTGCCCGGGTCGCCGCGCTCGGTCTGCACGTTGCCGCCGCCGAAGAGCAGGACTTTCTTGATGTGGGGGACATGGCACATCGAAGCCCAGAGGAGCGTGCCGCCGGCCTTCGCGGGGTGATTGGCGGGGGCCAGGTCCTTCCAGGCCCGCGCTGCCGGGTCGTAGCAGAAGCTGCTGCCGCGGGCATAGAAGTAGACCCGGCTGGAGTCCGTGTCGAGAGCGTACTGGTTGTGCAGGAACAGGCCGCGATAGACGGTCAGGTTGGGCCGGCAGTTGCCCGCGGCATCGACCAGGCTCCAGTGCTCGCTCTTCCAGGCGGGAGCCGTGGAGTCGCCGAACTTGGGGCCCCAGTCCTTGCCGGTGGGGAACCAATTCTCCCACTGGCCGGCTGCCAGAGCCAGGGCCAGCTCGTCGAAGGGATGGGGCTTGCGGTACTCATCCCAGCCAATGCTCCCGCCCAGGATCATGAACCGTTTGCTCTGTGGCTCGTAGACGAGCGGGGCATCGACGCGCTTCACCTCTGCATTCTCCAGCTTGACCCACTGGTTGGCGATTAGCGCTGGGCCGGAGGCAGCCGGGTCCGCCGCGAGTGCCGGCAACGGCCAGGCAGCAGCAGTACACAGCAGGAGGGCGGTAGGGAGCTTGGTAATGTGAACTGTCATGACAATCTCCTCACCCGGCTCAGCTCCCGGACTGAACTGCGGCCACGCGGAAGCCCAGGGAGGCGAACCGGGAGGCGGGCCCGAGCCTGTGGCGGCCTGCGGACCGGCAGTCCCAGCCGTGGGAGTACCAGCTCCCGCCGCGAACGACCCGGTCCGAGGCCTGCGCAGGCCCCGGAGGATCTTCCTTGGGACTGTTCTTGTAGTAGCCCCCATTATACCAGTCCTGACACCACTCCCACACGTTCCCATGCATGTCGTACAGGCCGAAAGCATTGGGAGCATACGAGCCGACCTTCGCCGTTCTGTTAAGATTCGGCCCCTTGTCGGCTCCTCCATACGGGTCGTTGCCATCAAAGTTGGCCTGCTTGGACGACAACGAATCGCCATAATGGAAGACCGTCTTCGTTCCAGCCCGGCAGGCATATTCCCACTCGGCCTCGGTCGGCAGACGATAAACCCGCCCCGCCTTCTTCTCTTCCGGCAACTCCGACAGCTTCTTGCAGAAAGCTATGGCATCCTCCCAGGACACCATTTCGACCGGAAAGTGACTCGTGTCCATGTCCTCGACTTCGTCCTTGCCGTCGCCCTTGGGGGAGAAGTAACTTGGGTTGTTCCCCATGACTTTCTCGTACTCGGCCTGGGTCACCATATAGACGCCCAGGTTGAACGGCTTGGTGATCGACACTTCGTGCTGCACTTCGCCATGAAAGCGTTCTTTCTCGTCCTTCGGGGAGCCCATCAGGAATTTGCCGGCCGGAATCAGAACGAGCTTCATGCCGATGGAGTTGGTGATCTCCTTCGGCTGCGCGGCTGGCTCGGCACCCAGGCTGATGCCGAGCAACATGACCAGCACTCCGACGCCAAAAAATCCGAGCCAATACTTGCAATGGCTTGCCGGCCACGGTTGCGAAGAAGAGAAGGGGCAACGAACGCTGTCTGACATGGCATATCCTACACAAGAGTTTGCTAGACCTCCACGATCCGGTTTGTTCGGCGTGCATTATCTCATGCTTCATCCTTTGTTACCCAACCCGGCTCAGTTCCCGGACTGAACTGCGACCACGCGGAAGCCCAGGTCGCTGCCCCGGTCGCGAGGCTCGTTCCAGTCGCGGAAGGCGGACCGGCAGTCCTCGCCTTCGTCGCCCCAACCCCCGCCGCGAACGACTCGGTTCAAGGCCTGCGCAGGCCCCGGGGGATCTTCTCTGGGACTGTTCTTGTAGTAGTTCTCATCGTACCAGTCCTGGCACCACTGCCACACATTACCATGCATGTCGTACAGGCCGAAAGCATTGGGAGCATACGAGCCGACCTTCGCCGTTCTCTCAAGATTCGGCCCCTGGTCACCTTCTCCATACGGGAGGTCGCCGTCAAAGTTAGCCTGCTTGGAGGACAGCGAGTTGCCGAAGTGGAAAGGCGTCTTGGTGCCGGCCCGGCAGGCATACTCCCACTCGGCCTCGGTCGGCAGACGATAAACCCGCCCCGCCTTCTTCTCTTCCGGCAACTCCGATAGCTTCTTGCAGAAGGCCACGGCATCGTCCCAGGACACGTTTTCGACCGGAAAGCGACTCGTGTCCATGTCCTTCACTTCATCCTTACCGTCGCCCTTGGCGGAGAACCAACTGGGGTTATTCCCCATGACCTTCTCGTACTCGGCCTGCGTCACCACATAGACGCCCAGGTAAAACGGCTTGGTGATCGACACTTCGTGCTGCTCTTCGTCCGTATCGCGTTCCTTCTCGTCCTGCGGCGAACCCATCAGGAACTTGCCCGCCGGAATCAAGACGAGCTTCATGCCGATGGAGTTGGTCACTTCCTTCGGCTGTGCGGCTGGCTCGGCGCCCAGGCTGATGCCGAGCAACATGACCAGCACTCCGACGCCAAAAAAGCCGAGCCAATAGTTGCAACGGCTTGCGGGCCACGGTTGCGAAGCAGAGAACGGACAACGAACGGTGTCTGACATGGTATATCCTCCAATAGAGTTTGCTGAACCTCGACGATCCGGTTTGTTCGGCGTGTATTATCTCACCTAGGCGAAGTGTGTCAATAGACCAGCTCATTCGAGCAATGGAAACAGTGACTCTTGCTGCGGGGGATCGTCCCCTGGCTTTTCCCAGCGCCGGGAGGAGGATCAAACAAGAACTCCGATTCCGGATTGTGTTTTCTAAACCGCTCTTGAGCCAGTTCCCGGCGTTGAACAGCGTAGCAGTACACACAACCATGAGGACAGGTGTCATACTCGCCAATGTCGATGGAGTGGTAGCAGGCGCATTCTTTTCGGTTCCCCTTCAACTTTGCCGAAACCGTCCGGCAGGCGACAACAGAAAGTCGTTGAGCGTCAACGCACCGGGCTTCGGACGCTCCCGGCACAAGATAGTCAGGCTGCGAGCAGACGGTTAGCCGAATGCCAACGGAGGCGGCAATCTCGACGAGTTGCGTCAGCAGCTTGCGCTTGTCCATCAACTCAGCATCCCACCAGTCGAAACCGAACTCCTTTCCAGCCCAGCGCATGTTTCGGAGGGTCTTCTTGTAGAAGTGTGCAAAAGAGACAACGACCTCATCCACTGATCCCGCTAAACGGGCTGCCAGGGCGGCAAAATTGTCGAGATGGAATGTGGCTGGGGTGACGGATGAAAAGACGATGGTATCGTATCGCCAGACGCAGACCTTTGGTCCGAAAGCGGCGCTGATTTGACGGACGTGTTCGACGGAACGAGAAGCGTCAACTACGGAAAACTCCAAGCAGCGGGGATAGTTATTGATTGTGTGTTGAATCACGAAGGGATAGTTCCTGGAGCGGAGTTCCGGCAAGTGCTTGACAAAAGGAGCGATGTTCTTTGTCCAAAACACGAAGGCGTCAACGGACTCTCGATCCAGGGCCACCCGCACGATTTCCTTGCTATAGGGGTTGACCATCTTGCAATAGCCACTGCGCAGGCGATTCATGAACCAAGTCGCCGTAGAAGGTGGGGATGTCGGTCTTGTAGCTTGCTGAGACGATCATTTGTGGTTTTAGGCGAGCGGCAGAAGATAATTTACCATCCCTCGCTCACGCTTCGGACCAGTGTCCCATCCCTCGCTCACGCTTCGGGCCAGTGTGACACTGGCCCGAAGCGTGAGCGAGGGATGGTATCACACTTGCCGCACGCCATATCTCCACGGGGCCTACGGGCTGCGCATGAACTGATACGCACCCAGGTCGAACGCGGCGCCCTGCGGCCGGGGGACGTTGTCGAGGTCATGGTCCACAATGTCTCTAACATTCACGCCCTTGCCGATGGCCGGCGAGCCGGGCTTCAGGCGGAAATCGCCGGCGGCTGGATTGACGAACTGCGGGTCGGCGTTGACGGCTTGCTCGTCCCATTCCGGGGGCCGGCCTGCCCCAAACCAGAGATTGTGCCCGTTGCGCGACGGCGGTTTCTCGCGCCTCTGGGCCTCGTAAGGCTCCCCGGTCGAGACGATGATGTTGTTGCTGAACTCCAGCGTGTAACCCTTGGGATTGTCGATGGCGACGGCTCCGTTTGCCGACGGTCCCCATACGGCGCCCGACCAGCCGCAGTTGTAGATCGTGTTGTTGTAGAAATGCAGGGTCGTCGCAGGCCCGCCCTTGACGCCCGGGGCGATCAGCACGCCGACGTGGTTCTGGCCGCGATCGCCGTCGGTAGGCTCCGGCCCGAGGCCGGCGTTGGCAATGACATTGTTGTACACCCAATTATCGCCGGTCATGTACGCACCCAGCAGCATGCCGTCGCCCACCTGGTTGATGATGAAGTTGTCATGCACCTTGTGGCCGCTCATGTAGGCGGTCGAGGAGCCTTCGCTGTAGATGTTGATGCCGCGGTTGGCGTTGTTGTCGTGGATGTAGTTCCAGCCGATGTCGCGGTTGGACTCGGCCGGCTTGCGCGGCCCTGAGTTGACGCGGGCGCTGCTGATGTAAATGGGATGGTAGAGCTTGCTGGCGCCGGGCTTGCCGACGCGAGTGACTTCGTTGCCCAGGACAAACAGGTCGTTGCCGCTGCCTTCGATGGCCCCCGACGGAGCGCTGCCGGTGGGGGCCGTGACGTAGTTGCCGACAAGCCGGAAACCCGTGTTCAACACGATCGCATCGCTGTGGGCGCGTACGCTGAACTTGGAGATCACCCAGTCGTGGGTGGAACCGTAGCCGGACAGCCAATGGCGGAAGCCGAATTCCAGCTTGTCGGTGCCGATGGTCACGGTGGCGCCGGGGTAGGCGGCGAAGGCGCAGGGCTTGTCCCGCTGGCCGTTGAGCGACAAGTTCACGGCGGCCCGCTCGGTGTCTTCGGTCACCTGCTTGACGCCGTCGCAAACATAGGTCGTGTCGCCGGCCGCCATGCCCTTGACGGCCCTGGGCATGCCTGCCCAGGGTTTGGACCAAGTGCCGTCGCCGTTCTTGTCGTCGCCATTGGCCGCGACGAAAAATATCCGCCCGGCACGGACCGTGAAGGGCAGCGTATTGGACGTCTGGCCGTTGACCGTCACCGAGATGCCGCCGGGACCGTCCTTGGCCTGGTGGCTGACCTTGAAGATCACCATCTGCATGCGTTGGCGCGAGTGCAAGTCCGCCGGTGAGTGTGGCGGCTTGGCGTGGCCCCAGTAGTAGACCTTGGCAGCCTCCGCGCCGTTGACGAAGATCTTCGACGCTCCCTGCGACTCGCCCAGGCCAGTGCCCCAGACCGTGACCATAACGCCGTCTTGCCCAGCCGTCTCGCCCTGGGAAGTATCGGAGTTGCCGGTCTTCGGGCCGGAGGTCAAGTCGGAAAAGTTGAGCACGGGTTTTCTGCCCGGTGCAGTCTCTACGGTGTTCGGCTTGACCGGCCCTGGCTGGGTTGGGGCGGCGGGTTCGCCTGCCAGGAGGACAGCTACTACAATCATGGCCAGAGTGATAGCGACGCCGGCTAACGTCATGTATCGTTTCGCGTGCTTATCGTGGATCATCATCGCCTCCTTTCGGGCAATGTGGGATTTGTCAGATGCGTTCCAGCGCCTGGTGTCCTATTCGCGTTGCAAAGCTGGGAATGTCAGCCATTCGGTGAGGGTCCAGACATGATCGGCCAGACCCGCGGCCATTGCTGGCGTCCGCTCCTGCCATCCTCCTTCGCTGTCACGCTGACGCAGGGTTCGCACCGGCCAGCAGAAGTTGTAGCTGTACATCGTGAAATAGGTCACCGCCTGATGCACGTCCCAATCCTTGGAGAAGCAGTAGGTCTTCCGCACCTTTCGAGCATTGCGGTTCCGGTCAGTCCCGTTGTGCCGTTCCACGAACGCTGTGTTGATCGCTCGGCTTGCCTTCGACAATGCCAGCGCGGCCATTACGGCCACGAACGTCCCGAACACCACTCGATGGTCGATCTTCACAACCCGGCCTTTTTTCCGGGTCTTATGCACGGTGGCATACTTCAAGTCGGCCAGCGGCACCCGGTACGGTGCTTTGGGCCGTCCCGGTTTTCCAGTCCGCTCGGGGATGACCTCTTCCCCATACGCCTCCAGGATGGCCGTCTTGTAAGCAGCATATTCGTCCGTGGTGATGAGATTCGGAATCCGGCCTTCGGTACGCTTCTTGAAGTCTTGCACCACTTCCTGGGTATTCTCCGTGATGCGTTCTCCTGGCACAACACTCACGACCAAGCGGTGTTCGGGGTCGAAAGCCACATGGTCCCAGTTATCCCCCTGCCGGTCATCAGCGGGGTCGGCAGGGTCGCAGTTCTTCTCTTTCTTGCCGACGAACGCCCATTTTTCGTCGAACTGCACCTCCCGCGTCTGAGGGGGAAAAAGCCACGAGTTCGTCGTGGAGGTTTTTGGCGTGCTCGCCGGCAAGTTTGCTGTAACGGACAACGGTATCCTTGTTCACTCCGACCAACCGACCGGTCTTGCGGACGCCACAGCCTTCGTCAATATGGGCCAAGATCGAGAGAATCTTCTCTTGGGGTAAGCATGCTCGGAAGAGCGGCGTGCCTTTCCGCTCGCAAAATCGGGCCTTGCATGTAGCACAGCGAAGCATGCGATGTTGTTTGTTGGCCCCGTAGCGATTGCAGACACTCAGGTTGCCGGCTCCACGTTTGCCATAGTCTGGACACTCCGGATCCAGGCAACAAAACCGTGACAGGTCGTCCATGCTTTGCCCTCCGTGGCATGTGCGTTGGTTACAAGGCGACCCAGTTTATACAAAACGACTGCCTTACCGTGCAATACGAGAAGGACACCAGGTTCCAGCGAAGGAGTCATTATAACGAAAAGGGCGGCTCGGTTTTACCGGCCGCCCTCTTAACTCTGGTCTCGGGTGCAGCGAGGCTCACGCGTCGTCAAGTGCCTCGATCTGCTCTTCAAGGACCTAGACCCAGTTTTCATCATTCAGGGTGCCGCATGGCGGCATGAGAGACTGCGGTGAAGCTGTTTGGTTCGTTTTTTCTGGCTTCAACGGTAGCTTAAGAGTGAACGTCGATCCCTTCCCGACGAGACTTTCTACGCGGATGCGTCCCTGATGTTGCTCGATGATTTGCCGGCAGACGCTCAGGCCGAGGCCGGTGCCGCCGTGGCCGTGCTCGTCGGGTTCTTTGGTAGTGAAGAAAGGCTCGAAGATCATCCGTAGCTGATCCGGCGCGATGCCGACGCCCGTGTCGGCGACGCTGATTTCCGCCATCTGTGTCTTGTGATTCTCGCGCACCTCGACCCGCAGCCGGCCGCCGCGCGGCATCGCCTGACGGGCGTTGATGAAGAGGTTGAGCAACACCTGCTCGATCTGGGCGGGAACGACCGGCACTTCCGGACGGCAAAGAAACTTGGTCTCGACCTGAATGCGATGCTTGCTCAGGTCCTTTTCCGTGAGGATCAGGACCTCCTCGACCAGGCTGGCGACGTCGGTCATCTCTCGCTGCGAGGAATTGTTGCGGGCGAAACCCAGCATGCTGTTGATGATCGTGGCAGCGCGATGGCTCCCCTTGAGGATTTTCTCGAGGGCCTGGGTGCGGGAGGGTTCGGTCTCGCCGGGGCGCAGTGCCAGCTTGGCATAGTTGATGATCGTGGTCAGGATGTTGTTGAATTCATGAGCCACGCTCGATGCCAGGGCGCCCACGCTGCTGAGCCGTTGCGCCTGAAGCAATTGCTGGCGTAGCTGGTCGGTCTCGGTAGGCGGGGCCATCACGTCTTCGGTCGTCATCGGGTCGTCTCCTGTGGGCAGTAAGCAGAAAGCAGTAGGCAGTAAGCAGTAGGCAGTGGTCAGAAGTCAGTGGTCAGTGATGAGGCTACGTGAGCTTAGTGCTTACTGCCCACTGCTTACTGCTTACTTCCTACTGACCTCTGATAATCAGGTATCGGTATCTTCACGCTGACCTCTTCATCGGAACTCGTTGCGATTCAGGCTTTTAGGTCGAGCAACCTGGAGAGCGACAAAGGCTGCGACCCGCAAGCAGACAACAAGATCGAGGGGAAAAAGAGAAGATGCGGCGGCGTGGTGAACTGAATGATTTAGTTCTCCGTGCTGACCCGCAGTTTCCGGCGGCAGTGGGGACATGGCGCCAGCTTGTCGATCACCGCGCTGGGAAGCTCGAAAACGCGCCGGCAGGCGGGACAGGTACAGGAGTAGGCGTGCGTTTCTCGCTTCCTGCCGAATAGCGTGCTCAGCAACGAGCCATTCCGCTGCGCCGGCCTGACAGCGACTTCCAGGGGGGCGATCTCCACTCCCTCCAGTGCCACGAAGCGCACCTGTCCGTCGGTGCAGGCCAGCACCATCTGGTCGCCGGCCGGTGTCAGGTCAGCGGCTTCCACCGGCAAGTTCGTTACCAGTTCGGCTTGTTCATCGAGAGTCGCTTGCGCGTGCAGAGTCAGCCGGCCGCGCACATCGGCCACGGCCAAAGTTTCATTGTCCGGGAGCAAGAAGCAGCCGCGCACTTCCGTCGCAACCTTCCCCGTGCGCATGCCGCGTTGCTTGTGCAGGTCCCAAACGTGCAAGCCGCCGTTCCGCGAGCCGGACACGGCCGAACGGCCGTCCTGCGATACTGCTGCGGCGGTAACGCGGTCGATGTGGCCCGTCAGTGTCATGAGTACACGTCCGTCCGCCACTTTCCACAAACACAAGTTGTTGTCGTTCGACCAGGATAGAAGCTGACTGCCGTCGCCCAGGAATCGGCACCCTGCCACGATGTCCTTGTGCCCCTTCAAATGAGTGCCCCTGCGCTCTTGCAGGGAATCCCACACGATCACGGTGCGGTCCCAGGAAGCGGTCGCCACGGTCCTGTCATCCGCGCCGAAGACGATGGCGGAGATGGGCCGGGGATGGGCCAGAAAGATGGAGAGTTGGCGATGACTCATCGCGTCCCAGCAAGCCAGCAAGCCTTCTGACGATCCGGTAAACCAGTGTTTGCCGCTCGGCGCGACCGCGCAGGCGGTTACCTGCTTCGCCCCCGTCTGAATGGCGGTGATCTCCACGCCTGTGCCGGCTTCCCAGAGGCGCAGGTGCCCGTCCCAGCCGCCGGTCAGGACAAACGCGCCGTCCGGCGTGTAGGCACAACAGAGCAGCCCACTACCGGAGTTGTTTGAGCCAGCACGCGCTTCGAGCAATCGCAGAGTGGGCATGACGGGTCTCCCACCGAGGACACAACAGGTTGACATATATACAGGTAACGGTCGCTATGGACCGTGGGACGATGCAAATTCCTGCTTCAAGGATAGCTTGCGTTTGGTCATTAGTCATTGGTCTTGACACAAATCAACGATTTCACTATCCCTTGCGACCCTTTGCGAGAACAGGGACAACCCGACCACAGGGATAAAGCCATGAAGGCGATGGACCGGATCATTTGTCCGTTGCGTGGGACCGATTGGCAATCCGTCCTAATGCGCTGCTGGGCCGGTGTGCTGCTGGCAGCGCTCTTGTACGCATCTGCCTGCGGACTGGCGTCGGCCCAGACACTGTCCCAGGCGCCGCCGGGCGGCACGCTCGTGGCCGACGTGTTTCCGCAGGGCCTCAAATACGTCCCCGCCCAGCGGGTCATGAGCATCATTAAGACCCGGCCCGGGCAAGAGTATCAGCAGCACGTCGTCGACGAGGACTATCGCAATCTGTACAAGACGGGTCTTTTCGGCAATATCCGCATCTACTGGGAGTACACCCGCGACAATAAGGTCAACGTTTACTACGCTTTCGTCGAATACCAGAGCCGAATCGAACAGATCGAATACAAAGGTGCCAGGCACCTCAAGAAGGACGATCTCGACGCCGCCAGCGGGCTTCGCAAGGGGGCGTCGATGAATCCGACCTTCAACAAGACCGCGTGCGAGAACATCGTGCGCCATTACAAGGAAAAGGGCTACCTGTTCGCCTCTTGCGATCTCATCGAGGGCGGCCAGCCGAACGACACGCGCGTCGTCTTCAACATTGCCGAGGGATATGTCCTCAAGATTCGCGACATTGTCTTTGTCGGCAATCACTTTGTCCGGGGAGCCAGACTGCAAACACAAATCAGCTCCAAGACGCCGTGGGTGCCCTACTACCTGTGGCTGGGCGGCGACTACGTACCCGAACTTGCCGACGAGGACACCCGCAGGTTGATTGCCTACTACAATGCCTTCGGCTACCACGACGTCAAGGTCGCACGCGATGTTCAGTATAGGCCCGACTTTCGCGACGTTGTCCTGACCTTCCACGTCGATGAAGGCCCGCGCTACAAAGTCGGCACCGTGAAGGTGGAAGGTGTCAACCAGATGCCGCGCGCAGATCGACCCCCTGGTCAGGCTCAAGCCCGGTCAGACCTATGACGGGTACCAGGCCGAGAGCGACACCAAGGACATCTCCAACTGGTACGGGTGGGACGGTCGCTTCGCGCGGGTGGAAAAGGAGCTTGACTGGACCTCACAGCCCGGCGTCGTGAATGTCAAATACGTGGTGCATGAGCCAGATACCCGTTCCCGCGTCGGCCCCATCACCGTCATCGGTAACGACAAGACGCGCCAGGACATCATCCTGAACCAGGTACTTGTCCGTCCCGGCCAGGTCCTTAGCTACCCCGATCTGAAACTGTCCGAGGAGAGGCTGGCCCGCCTCGGCATATTTGAATCGACGCCCGAAATACACCCCACGATCACCGTTCAGGACGAGGACGGTCCCAACCCGTTCAAGGAACTGCTGGTCAAGGTCCAGGAAACCCGCACCGGCAGCTTCATGATCGGCGCCGGCGTCACGTCCGACCTGGGCGTGGTCGGCAGCATCGTGCTCAACGAGCGCAACTTCGACATCACGCGCGTGCCGACGAGCTGGGACGATCTCTTAAGCGGTTATGCTTTCAAAGGCGGCGGCCAGGAGTTCCGCCTCGAAGCGGCGCCGGGCACGCAGGTCCAGCGCTATACCCTGAGCTTGCGCGAGCCGTCCCTCCTTAACTCGCCGTACAGCGTGACCGGCAGCCTTTACTTCCGCGATCAGATTTACAACGAAGACATCGAAAGCCGCGGCGGCGGGAGCATCGCCGTCGGCCGTAAGCTGAACGACCAGTGGACCGGTTATGTAAGATTTCGCATTGAGGATGTCGCCATCCACGACGTGGCTGCCGCTGCCCCGCCCGACTACCAGAACGTAATCGGCGAGCATTTGCTCATCGGCGCCCGTCTCGGCCTGACTCGCGATGTCCGCAACAGTTTTATGCGGCCGACGGAAGGCAGCCTCCTCGACATCTCGTTTGAGGAGGTCACCGGCGATTACACGTTCCCGATTGTCAACCTCGATTACAACAAGTTCTGGACAGTCTACAAGCGTGCCGACGGCAGCGGCCGGCACGTACTGGCCTGGCACTCGCAGGTGGCCTGGGCAGGCTCGGACGCCCCGGTGTACGAGCGCTTCTATGACGGCGGCAACCGCAGCCTGCGCGGCTTCGCCTTCCGCGGCGTCGGGCCGGACATCAACGGTTACAAAGTGGGCGGCGACTTCATGATTAACAACAGCCTGGAGTATCAGATACCGCTCAAGGCCAACGATCAAATCTACGCGGTCGCCTTCATCGATTCCGGCACGGTGGAAAGCCAGATGGAAATCAAGGACTATCGCGTGACGGCCGGCGTCGGTCTTCGCTTCGTGGTCCCCATGCTCGGCCCGGTGCCCATTGCTCTCGACTTCGGCTTCCCCATCGTCAGGGGGCCGCATGACAACGAGCAGGTCTTCAGCTTCTGGCTGGGATTCTTCAAGTAACTCGTATTCTAAACAGTGTATTGGCATCGTGTAAAATCGTTGACGCCGCGCCGCGCCGTGTGCTACGATGCCATCTTATCCAGACTCTGTTTATCATAACACTATGACATCAGGAGACCATCATGCCGTCTGAAAGCCAACGCCCCAGCCGCCTGACCACCGAGGGAATGAGCCGGGCGCCGAATCGTGCCATGCTCCGTGCCGTCGGATTTCTCGACAATGATTTCACCCGTCCCATGATCGGCGTGGCGTCGCTGTTCAGCGACATCACGCCGTGCAACGCCCACCTCGACCGCCTGGCCCGCAAGGGCTGCGAAGGCGTTCGTGCCGGCGGCGGGGTGCCGCAGATCTTCGGCGCCCCTGACGGCATCCGACGGCATCATGATGGGACATCAGGGTATGCGTTATAGCCTGGTGTCGCGCGAAGTGATCGCTGACTCTATTGAGATCGTCGCCGGCGGGATGAACCACGACGGCATCCTCGCCTTCGGCGGCTGCGACAAGAACATGCCCGGCTGCGTCATGGCGATGGCCCGGCTCAATGTGCCGGGCATCTTCGTCTACGGCGGCAGCATCCTCCCCGGCACTGGCGACGAAGGAGCCGACATCGACATCGTTTCCATCTTCGAGGCAGTCGGCCAGTACCAGGCGGGCAAGCTCGACAAGGCTGGCGTTTATCGCGTCGAGTGCGAAGCCTGCCCCGGCGCCGGTTCCTGCGGCGGCATGTACACCGCCAACACAATGAGTTCGGCCATCGAGGCAATGGGCATGTCGCTCCCCTACGACGCCAGCAATCCGGCGGTGTCGGCGGCCAAGGAGCGTGAATCGTTCGTCGCTGGTCAGGCCCTCATTCGGCTGATCGAACGCGGCATCAAACCGCGCGACATTATCACGCGGGAATCGCTTGAAAACGCTTACACTCTGGTGCTGGCACTCGGCGGTTCGACCAACGCCATCCTCCACCTGATGGCCATCGCCCGCGAAGCCAGTGTGGAATGGAAGCTGGCCGACTTCGACCGCATCGGCGCCAAGGTGCCTCATCTCGCGGACATCAAACCCTCTGGCCGTTACGTCATGCACGATTTGCACAAGGCTGGCGGCACGCCCGCGGTCCTCAAGGCACTGCTAGAAGCCGGCCTGTTGCACGGCGACTGCATCACCTGCTCCGGCGCAACGCTGGCGGAGAATTTGATGAACGTAAAGAGCATCTACCAGCGCAAGCAGTCGGTGGTCAAGCCACTGAAAGAGCCGATGCACCCATCCGGACACATCGTCGTCCTGCACGGCAACCTGGTGCCCGATGGCGCCGTCTGCAAGGTCGCCGGCCTAAAGAAGCGGCGCATGACCGGACCGGCACGTGTCTTTGAAGGCGAGGAAACCTGCGCCGCGGCCATCCAGAAACGAGAAATCAAGCCCGGTGACGTGGTCGTGATTCGCGGCGAAGGCCCGGTCGGCGGCCCCGGTATGCGCGAAATGCTGGCCGTGACTGCCGCACTGGTCGGCCAGGGTCTGGGCGAGAGCGTCGGCCTCATCACCGACGGCCGTTTCTCCGGCGGCACCCACGGTTTGGTGGTCGGACACGTCGCTCCAGAAGCGTGGGTTGGCGGTCCCATTGCATTTCTCAAGGAGGGCGATTCCATTACCATTGATGGGGATGCTAAAATGGTCTCAGTGGCACTGGATGATGCCGAGCTGGCCCGCCGGCGGCAGGGATGGACGAAACCACAACCACGGGTCGCTCGGGGCGTGCTGGCGAAGTATGCCCATACGGTGCGGTCGGCGTCGGAGGGGGCGGTGACGACGTAGTTGCATTGCGGGGAAGGCGTATGAAGAAGGGTGATGTTTCGCTGGAGGAAGACGACCTCCGTCCCGAGTATGACCTCTCCCAACTCAAGGGAGGCGTGCGTGGGAAACACCTGAAACGCTACCGCGCCGTGACCAATATCGCCCTGCTGGCGCCCGATGTACGGGCGGCGTTTCCTACCGACGAAACCGTCAATCAGGCGCTGCGGTCGCTGATGCAGACTCAGCACCCGGGCTGACAACACATTTGATGCTATGACACCGCACAAGCCTGAGAATTCTGGACGATTTACGAAGAAGTTGTCGGTTCGCCCTGCCGTCGAAGTGGAATGGTCTGCTTGGCCCACCACTTCCCTGCCCGGAACCGTTGCCGCAAAAGTCGAGGTCAAAGTGGACAAGCTACTCATCGACTTGTCCGATGGTCGAAGTCTTGTAGTACCCTTATCGTGGTATCCCCGCCTGCTGCATGGTACAGAGGCGGAGCGCCTACCACTTGCTCGGAGACGGCTATGCGATTGAGTGGCCAGACCTCGACGAGCACATCGGCGTTGATGGCTTGGTAGCCGGTCGCCGCAGCGGCGAAAGCGATGAGTCATTCGGCCGCTGGCTGGCTTCACGGAACAAGTGAGAGAGACCATCCCGATATATGAAAGGGGGAATATGCCATGACGAACATGATGCCATTCGGCGAAGTCTTGGAGGCAGCGGATCAGCTAACTCAGGATGAGCAGCAGGAATTGATTGCCATTTTGCACCGCCGGTTAGCTCAAGCAGCTCGCCAGCGGTTGACTGCCGACATCCAAGAGGCGCGCCGGGAATTTGCGGAGGGCCGCTGCACTCCTGTCACGCCCGAGGATCTGATGCGTGAGATTGTGAAATGAGGCGTCTTCTTTTGCAATCGGCAGTCTTCGTGAGGGCGGCCCGCCGACTGGTGAAGAAGAACCCAGGAGCCGCCCCCATCCTCCAAGCGGCATTGGTCTCACTGGCCGAGGATGCATTTCATCCTGCCCTGAAGACGCACAAACTGAAGGGCGAATTGGCCGGTTCGTGGGCCTGTAGCGCTGGCCACGACCTGCGGATTGTGTTCGAACTTGTCCAGCACGATGGCGCCCAAGCCATTCTGTTGCAAACTGTCGGCACACATGATGAGGTTTATTGATAAGCATGCAAGTCATCATCACCGCTGTCGGTCCCGACAATCGCGGCCTTGCCGACCCCATCGTCCATTACGTCACCTCCGCCGGCGCCAACATCTCCGAAATCCAGATGTACGACCACGACGCCGAGTGCGTCTTCGCCATGCTGCTGCGCATGGAGTGGCCAATCGGACGCGAGCCGGTGGCGGACTTGCGAAAGCGCATGACCAGCATCGGCAAGGACAAGGGGCTGTCGATCCGCACCTGGTCGCGTGACGAGCACAATCGGCTTCCACGCTTGGCCATCTGCGTCACGCATCGGCCCGAGCCGGCGCTGGCGGTGCTGCGGGCCATCCGCGATAAGCGGCTGCGCGCCACGCCGGTTGTTCTGATCGGCAATCAGCTCACCTGCCGGGCCGTCGCCGAGCAGTTCAACCTCGATTGGCAGATGATCGGTGACACCAGGGGCAATCCTGATAATGACAAGCTGATTGAGTTGATCGACCACTACGAGGTCGATTACATCGTGCTCGCCCGGTACATGCGGATCGTTCCGCCGTCGCTGTGCTGGAAGTTCGCGGGCGGCCGAATCGTCAACCTCCATCATGGACTGCTCCCCGCCTTTCCTGGAGCACAACCCTACAAGGACGCCTACAGCCATCGCATGTTGACCTATGGGGCCACGATCCATTTCATCGTTCCCGAGCTGGACGCGGGCGATCAGATCATTCACCAGGAAACGTTCACGGTTGCGCCAGGCACGTCGCTGGAGCAGATCATACGCATCGGCGAAACCGACCACGAGCCGGCTTGCCTTGTCGAAGGCCTCCGTCGCGTGCTGGACCGGGAGGTGGAGCTGCACTTTCATCGGATCATTCCCACGACTGCGAAGAGATGAAGAAGAGGGAGATGGAGGGTGGAGGATAGAGGATAGAAGATAGAGGATGGAAGATGGAGGATGGAAGATGGAAGATGGAGGACATCAGCCCGCCATTCTCCATCCTCTATCCTCCATCCTCTTTTCATCCTCTATCCTCCATCCTCTTTTCATTCTTCATTGTCTTTTGGCAAGCATCCGTCCTATAGTGGCAATATGGGAATAGTCCGCCAGGATTGCGTGGCCACGGGGAGGTGACGGCTGTGCCCGACAGAACCGCGAACATCTACGAGATGGAAGGATTGACCCGTGCGCTCTTTGAAGAAGCCGGCGACGCCCTCTTTCTCGTCGACCCCGATACGGATGAGCTCCTGCAAGCCAATCCGACGGCCGAGAAGCTCACCGGGTACGCTCAGGAAGAGCTTCTGACGTTGCCGGCAACCTATCTGTTCCGTTTCGGCGGGCAGGGCGGCCGGCAGCGGCTCCGGCAGGCGGCCAGCAAGAGCATCGTCTTCCATTCCCAGGAAGGCTTCTTCCTACGCACCAGCCGCGACGGCATCTGGATACCGGTCAACCTCACCGTGAATCGCCTCCACGTCAAACCCAAGACCTTGGCCCTCATCACGGCCCGCGACGTCCGCGAGCAGCGCCAGCGCACGAGCAACTGAAAAAGGCAGAGAGCGAGCTGCGCCGGGTCATGGAGTCGGTGTCGGACTGCCTCTGGAGCGCGGAGATTGACGCCACCGGCCGATTCACTTATCGCTACATCTCGCCGGTTGTGAAGAAGATCACCGGCCAGCAGCCGGAGTACTTCCTCGCCGACCTGCGGCGCTGGCGGCAGATCATCCATCCCGAAGACCGGCCGCTTTGGGACAAAGCCTTTGCCAGGCTGCGCACGGGCCAGCCCAGCCAGGAAACCTACCGGGTGGTCTGGCCTGACGGCAGCATGCACCATGTTCGCGACAGCGTCCTCGTTAGCCAGAGCGCCGACGGCGGTTTCTTGCACCTCGACGGCGTCGTCACCGACATCACCGAACGCAAACAGGCGGAAGAAGCACTGCTCGAGAGCCATACTATCCTGCGCCGTCACCGAAGGCACGCCCGACGCCGTTTTCGTCAAGGACCTCGAAGGCCGTTACATGATGATTAACACGCCAGGTGCAAAGCTAATAGGCAGGACGGTCGATGACATGCTGGGCAAGAGCGATTTCGACCTTTTCACCCCCGACACTGCCCAGCAAATCGTCACAGCCGACCGAAGGGTTTTGGCAACCGGTGAGGCGCTGACCTTCGAGGATGTCATAACAGCCGCGGGGGTAACGCGAACCTTTCTGTCCACAAAAGGGCCGTACCGGGACGGGCAGGGGAACATCATCGGCCTGATCGGCGTCGCCCGCGACATCAGCGCGCGCAAGCGGGCCGAGGAAGAGTTGCTTGCTTCCGAGGTGCGCTACCGCCTGCTGTTTGAGCGCAATCTGGCCGGCGTCATGCGCTCGACTCCGGAGGGCAAGATCCTCAACTGCAATGAATCGTTCATTCGCATCATGGGCTATGCGTTGCGCGAGGAGATCCTTGCGCACACGGTTATGGACTTCTACTGCCATCCGGCCGACCGGGAGCAATTGCTCAGCTTGCTGCGCGAACGCCGCGTCCTCACCAACCACGAAATTCACTTCCGGCGCAAGGACGGCGCCCCCATATGGGTGCTGGGTAACTTGATCTTGCTGGAAGACGAATCCGGCGGCCCGGCCATTGAGGGGACCATTTTTGAAATCACCGAGCGCAAACGGATGGACGAGGCCTTGCGCGATTCCGAGGCGCTCTATCACTCCCTGGTGGAAAGCCTGCCGCTCAACGTCTATCGCAAGGACCTGGAGGGCCGTATCACTTTCGGCAACAAGCGTCACTGCGACACGATTGGCAGGACGCTCGACGAGATCCGTGGCAAGACTGACTACGACTTCTACCCCACTGAGCTGGCGGAGAAGTACCGCCGCGACGACCACACGGTCATCACGACGCAGAAAGTTCTCGAGGACGTTGAAGAACACATCCGGCCCAACGGCGAGAAGCTCTACGTGCAGGTGCTCAAGACGCCGGTGTACGATTCCAGGAACGAGGTGGTCGGCACCCAGGGAATCTTCTGGGACGTGACGGCGCGGAAACAGGCTGAAATGGCAGTGTACAAGGCCAAGGAAGCCGCCGAGGCCGCCAACCGGGCCAAGAGCGAATTCCTCGCCAGGATGAGCCACGAAATCCGCACGCCTATGAACGGCATCATCGGCATGACCGATCTGGCCCTCGATACGGCACTGACCCCGGAACAGCGCGAGTATCTGGAGATGGTCCGCGCTTCCGCGGACAGTTTGCTGGAAATCATCGACGACATTCTCGACTTCTCCAAGATCGAGGCGGGCAAGTTGCGCGTGGAATCCGTCGAGTTCGATCTGCGCGAAACCCTGGGCGACACCGTGCGCACTCTGGCCCTGCGCGCCAGCAGAAGGGCCTGGAGCTGGCCTGCCGCATTGCTCCGCGCGTGCCCGACCTGCTTGTCGGCGACCCCGCCAGGCTGCGCCAGGTCATCGTCAACCTGGTGGGCAATGCCATCAAGTTCACGGAACGTGGTGAAGTCGTGGTCAATGTTTCGGCGGACGAGGATGGAGGATCGAGGATAGAGGATAGAGAATCGAGGATGGAGGATGGAGGACCGAGGACCGAGGATGGAAGAGTGGTTGTGTCTCCATCCTCCATCCTCCATCCTCCATCCTCTATCCTCCTCCATTTCACCGTGACCGACACGGGCATCGGCATCCCGCGCGAGAAACATCAGGCCATCTTCCAGCCCTTTGAACAGGCCGATAGCTCCGCGGCTCGTCGCTATGGAGGCACCGGACTGGGGCTTGCCATCTCCTCGCAACTGGTCGCCATGATGGGCGGCCGCATCTGGGTCGAGAGCGAGGTCGGCAAGCAGAGTACTTTTCATTTCACCGCAGCGTTTGGCTTGCCCGAAGAGCAGACGGTTGCGCGGAAAACAGAGGAACTGCCCAATCTGCGCGACATGTCCGTGCTGCTGGTGGACGACAACGCCACCAGCCGGCGCATCCTGGCGGAAATACTGGTTAACTGGCACATGAAACCCACCACTGCGGCCAGTGGCGAAGAGGCATTGGCGGCACTGAGGCAAGCCGCGACCGCCGGTGCGTCGTTTCCCCTGGTCCTCCTCGACGCCGTCATACCTGGGGTGGACAGCTTCGCCCTGGCCGAACAGATAGGCCGCGAGCGCGGCCTGGCCGGAGCGGTCGTCATGATGCTCGAATCCGCCGACCGGCAAGGAGCTGCGGCACGATGCCGCGAACTGGGAATTCACAATTATCTGGTCAAGCCGTTCAAACGGTCGGAATTACTGAACACTCTCCTTACCGCCCAGACAAGGAGACAGGGAGACAGGGAGACAGGGAGACAAGGAGAGGATGGAGGATCGAGGATCGAGAATGGAAGTAAACTAGATAGAGAACCACGATCTTCCATCCTCCATTCTCCATCCTCCATCCTCCATCCTCCATCCTCCTTGTCTGCCACTCGCCCGCTGCGCATCCTACTCGCCGAGGACAATGCGCTGAACCAGAGACTGGCCGTCCGCATCCTGGAAAAGCATGGGCACGCCGTTACCGTGGCAGCAGACGGTAAGAAAGCACTCGCTCTATTGGGGATCGGGGAATTTGATCTGGTCTTGATGGATGTGCAGATGCCGGAAATGGACGGCCTCGAAACAACGTCACTGATCCGCGCCCGGGAGAAGGAAACCGGCGGCCATGTTCCGATCATCGCCATGACCGCCCACGCCTTGAAGGGAGACCGTGAACGCTGCCTATCCGCTGGGATGGACGGGTACGTCGCCAAGCCGATCCTCGCACAGGAATTGTTGCGCGCCATCGCCGAACTGGCCCCCTCCGCACAGGACAAGGGGTCAGGAACCTTATCTGCCGCAGAAAAGGTTCCTGACCCCTTGTCTGACCCCTTGTCCCCTCGTTCCCAAACTGAGTTTGGGAACGTGAGCTTAGGCACTATTTTCGACCGATCGGTTGCCAGCGCGCGTGTCGGCGGAGACGAAGCCCTTCTGCAGGAGATCGCAGGACTATTTCTGACCGAAGGTCCGAGATTGCTGTCCGAGCTTCACGACGCAATCACCGCCGGGGACAGTGTGGAAGTCAGGTGTGTTGCGCACACGCTTAACGGTGCGGTGAGCACTTTCGGCGGAGGCTCGGCAGCTAAAGCCGCCTCGACACTGGAAATGATGGGCAAGACAGGCGAGCTGGCCGGTGCCGAGGAATGTTACATCGCCCTGGCAAAGATGGTGGACCAACTCAAGACAGAGTTGAGCGGACCGGAAGGCATTGTCCAGAAGGCGTTGCCGGACGTAGGATAAGTACGTCGTGTAAACGGGGACACTTTGCTTGCGTTGGAAGGAAACAAACTTGGTCTCACCTGCAGCGATTCAGAAAGTGGTTGTCGCCTATTTCGCCGCCACGCGCGCCATGGACGTGGAAGCGTGGATGGACACTTTTGCGGAGGATGCAATCAGTTACGATCCGGTCGGCGGCCCCCCCTTCGAAGGTCATCGGGGATTGCGCGAGTATTACCAGACGATCTCGGCCTTCCTCGACAAGATCGGCATTACGGAAGACCGGGTCTTCATCGCCGGCAACGGTGCAGCCGTCAAGTGGACTGGTCACGGCGTAGGCAAGAACGGCCGACAGGTCGCATTCGAGGGGATCGATGTTTTCGAGATAAACGACCAGGGTAAGATTCAAAAGAAGTGGGGCTACTGGAACCCCACAAGCTTGATAAACGAGATGCTCACCTGACCCCTGCTGCCGACGCGGATCGTCTGCGTGATTTTGATGCGCTGCCCCGGCTTGAGGCTCCGCAACAAGGCCGATAGCTCAGGATTGATTGGACGAGTGGCGGACGGCAGGCACGGGGGAGCGTTCATGGTACAGCTCTCCGGCTGGGAGTGCCGCGAACCAGTGCAATGCGGCCGGTACGGGCCAGCTCGATGATGCCGTAGGGACGCATCAGCTCGATGAACGCCTCGATCTTGCGTTCCTTGCCGGATATCTCCACCAGGATCGTGTCGGGACTGATATCGACCAGGCGGCCGCGGAACATTTCCACGAGCAGCGAGATTTCCACGCGCTGCCGCGGCTCGGCCTTGACCTTGATGAGCATCAAGTCGCGCTCGACGAAATCCTCACTGCTGATGTCCTGGACGGCCACGACTGTGACGATCTTGTCGAGCTGCTTGCGCACCTGCTCCAGCTCGGCGTCGTCGCCGTGAACCACGAAGGTCATGCGCGACAGGTTCGCATCCTCGGTTTCACCGACCGCGAGGCTGTCGATGTTGAAACCGCGCGAGGCGAGCATGCCCGAGATATGGGCCAGCACCCCAGGTTGATTATGCACCAATGCCGACAAGACGTGCCGCATATTGATTGTCTCCTCATTGCAATATCATCATGTCGTGTTGATCTTAGCGACTGGAGCGGTATGCTGCAATATGCTCGACAAGTTGACTGCGGGCATCACGCGGATTTCGACTCGGGTGTCTGAACGGGAATAAACTCCACGGTATCCGGCGATGTGCCCTGCGACTTCCGCCGCAGCCAGGCGATGATGCCCGGCGAGATCGACAACAGCACGACAATGATGATCACCTCCTGGATGTGATCCCGAACTGTGAATTGGTCATTGTTCAGCAGATATTGGAGTGGTGGATCGATGACCGTCTGCATGAAGTAGCCGATCAATACCATGATCGTCACCCAGCCGATGCCGCCGAAGACGTTGAAGAAGAGAAACCGGCGATAATCCATCCGCCCGACGCCAGCCACTACCGGGGCGAACGTTCGCAGGAACGGCACGAAACGCGCCAGTATGATCGTCTTGCCGCCGTGGCGCTCGTAGAACCGCTGCGCCTTGAGGAGATGATCCTTGGCGAAGAACAGTGATTTTTCGCGGCGGAAAATTTTCGGGCCTGTTTTGAAGCCGATGTAGTAGCCGACGCTGTCGCCGATGATCGCAGCCGCACAGAGGGTAACCAGCAACAAGGGCAAACTCCAGTTGCTCGTCGAGCAAACCAGGCCGGCGGTCACCAGGAGCGAATCGCCGGGCAGAAAAAACCCGACCAGCAAGCCGGTCTCCGTGAAAACGATGATATTGAGGGCGACGAAAGCGGCAACCATGTACTTCGGCTCGCCCAGAGTAGCGATCAACACACTGCTCTTGCCGAAGAGCTTGCTGAAGATGTCCAGGACAGCGTGTACCAGATCGCTCATTACACAATGGCTCCTGTTGGGGTGGCCAGAGAGTTGCAGTCTTCAGGGGGGTGCTGATTCCGTGTCAGTAGGGTACCGGCTTTGGCGAATCTGGCAAGGGCAATATGGGGTTAGAGCACTCAACGAACTTCCAGCGTGTATTCCGGATGCCCCAGTGCATCTTGTTCCTGTGTCAGCCGGAACGACTTGCCGAACAACACGGACTTCAGCCAGCCTCGTTGTTTAGAAGTCGCCACATAGCCCTTGGCGGTATGGCGCAGGATGTCGAAGATCGGGTTCTCCCCTCGGGCATCAACGAGCCAGTATTCCCGAATGCCTGCCTGCCAGTAGAGGTCGCGCAGAATGATTGTGTCCTTCTCGACGGAACTGGAACTGACCACTTCCAGCACCATGTCCGGACTGCCTTCCAATTCGAGGAATCCCTCGTTGGTTCCTTCCACGAGCCGGACGCGACCTATGCGCAGACTGCGGCTCGAGATAAATGCTCCGTCAGGTTGCGACGTCAGGTCCGCCTCGATGTTGGTCAGCAACATGCCGTCGGGGACGTAGCGGCCCAACCGTTCAGCCTTGGCGAGGCCGCCGAGTACGGTGTTGTATTCTCCCTTCACCTGATTGTGAGAAAAGAACTGTTCCTTGCTCATGTCCACCCACACCTCCCCGTTGAGGTAGCAGATCCGTCCGGTCTCAGGGAACTCTTCCGAGTGAACCCAGCGGCGAAAGGATTCGAGGTCATCGAATTTCTCCGGAATGTGAACAACCTGCCTGTCAACAACAATCGTGCTCATGAACCACCTGTAGCTGTTCAGATCGGCTTGAATGTTCCGACTATCATAACTCAAGAAATCGCAAAAACCAACGTGAAGAAGCCAAAGAGTCACATTAAATCGCCACTCCTTGTCTCCTTGTCTCCCTGTCTCCCTGTCTCCTTGTCTCTTTGTCTCCTTGTCTCCCTGTCTCTACCTCATCCCTCATTTTTTTCACAAATATCCCGCCTCCGCCAGCGAATAACTCCCCAGGGACCGTCGTCCCAGTGAAATTCGCTGTCACATCTAGTGAAAAGGGGTACACCGTCATGTTAAAAAAACTGATCATTGCATCAGTCGTGGTCGTCGTCAGCCTGTTTGCGCTGAGCTTCACCAGTGCGGGGAGCAAGGTTGCCGGCCTGGCTCATCTGTACTGGAACAAGACCGCGACCTGCCTGGAGAACCAGGTGCCGCCGGAAACGGAGATCGAAAGGATTCGCCACGAGCTGAGTAAACGCGGCACGGAAATGCGGAAACACATCAGCGTCATCGCCGAGGAAATGGTCGCGGTCGATAACCTCAAGCAGGATATTGCGGTCACCAGGGCCAACCTGGAAAAACAGCGCGCCAACATCCTGACGATGAAGAAGGACCTGGAGAACGTAAAGGGATCGGACACGCAGATGATTTCCTACGGCGGCCGGGATTACACCGCCAGCCGTGTCCGTGAGAAGCTGGCCCGCGACTGGGCGTCGTACAAGCAGTGCGAGGAAGGGCTTAAGGCCAAGGAGAAACTGCTCGAAGCCAAGGAGTCGGCCCTGAACACCGCTCGCGACCAGCTGGCCGAGATGCGCTCGCAGTACGAGCAGGTCGAGGTCGAGCTGGCCCAGCTAGAAACCGAGATCAAGGAGCTTCGGCTGGCCCAGACTCGCAGCAAGTTTCAGCTCGACGACAGCCATCTGGCAAAGATCAAGGAATCGAAGAACCGGCTGGCTGACCGGGTGAGCGCCATGAAGAAGCTCACAACCCTGGAGGGCGAGTTCGCCAGCGACCTCGACATCCGCGTGGACAAGAAAGTCCAGACGACGGACGTGCTCAAGGATATTGACGAGCATTTCGGCAATAACGGCAAGGTGGTGTCCGGTCAGAAGTGATTGCCAGTATAATATCCACGTGTGTTGAGTGGCCTGTTTCACTGGGCGAGCCGCCGGGTTTATCCCGGCGGTGTGGCGAGCGGCACGGCGGGCATCAAGCCCGCCGCTCGCTCCCAATTAGCTGAGACTCTCATGCTTGGTTTTGCCTGGCTAGCACCTGGAAAGAACCCGGAGCTGGTGGCGCCGCGGCGGTTCTGGCTGTGGATCGACGGCGTGGGCGGGTATCTCGTCTGCCTCGGTTCGCGCGTCCTGTTGGGGCAAGCGACGCCGGATGCCAACGTGGATGTGCCCTTGCTCGCCGACGTGTCCAGACTGCACGCATCCTTGACGCGGGACAGCGAAGGTTACTTGCTCGAAGCGATCAAGCCGGTGCGGATCAACGGCCGTTCGGTAGACAGGGCACTGTTGCGGACTGCTGATCGGGTGACACTGGGGAAGAGCTGCCAGTTTGAATTTCGCCAGCCCGCACCAGTCAGCGCTTCGGCCCGCATCGAGTTGACAAGCGGGCATCGGCTGCCGCTGGCTGTGAGCGGTGTGCTGCTGATGGCCGACACGCTGTTGCTGGGGCCTGGTTCTCAAGTTCATGTCACTCTGCCAGATGCGAAGCATGCCGTCGTGCTCTTCCGGAGCAAGGACGGCCTGAATGTGCGCTGCTCGGGCGGCCTGAGCGTCGACGGCCGCCATCAGCGTGAGCGTGGCGTGTTGGGACCGGCGTCGAAGGTAACCGGTGATGACTTCGCCTTTGCTCTTGAGCCAGTCGCCCAGACGGCGGGGAAGGGATAGAGCATAGAGAAGGAGTGGTCTATGAAATTCACCTATGCTTCCGGTCAGCGGCCCCTGGAAGGGTACACGATCAAGCGCGGCGTCGGCCGCGGCGGGTTCGGCGAGGTCTACTATGCCGTCAGCGACGGCGGCAAGGAAGTAGCCCTCAAGCTGGTCCGCGGCGGGGAAGAAGATGTCGAGCTGCGCGGCGTGGCCCAGTGTCTCAATCTCAAGCATCCCAATCTCGTCGATACCTATGACCTGAAGACCGATGGGCAGAACGACCACTGGGTCGTGATGGAGTATATCGCCGGCGAGACGCTCGGCGTCGTCCTCCACCGGCATCCGCACGGCTTGGCTCCGGAGCTGGCCAGGCAGTGGTTCCTGTCGCTGGCCCGGGCTGTCGGCCATCTGCACGAGGCCGGCATCGTCCACCGCGATCTCAAGCCGGGGAACGTCTTTCTGGAAAACGGCCAGGTCAAGGTCGGCGACTACGGCCTGAGCAAGTTTATCAGCGGCAGCGGCCGCACCGCCCAGACGCAGAGCGTCGGCACCGTTCACTACATGGCCCCGGAGATTTCCACCGGCAATTACAACAAGCAGATCGACATCTACTCGGCCGGCATCATTCTTTACGAGATGCTCACCGGCCACGTGCCGTTCGAGGGCGAGAGCGCCGGCGAGATCTTGATGAAGCACCTGACGACTCCGCCGGACCTCAGCAAGGTACCGGGAGAGTACCGAGCCGTCGTCGGCAAGGCCCTGGAGAAGAACCCGGCACAGCGGTACGCCAACATGGCGGAGATGATCCGGGCTATCCAGACCGTGGGGCAAAAGGAAGATCGCCGGGCCGAGCCTGTCGCACTGGCCGTTGCCGTGGACACTCCCAGGCGGCCGGTATCATCGGGGCCAACGCCGCCGCCCAGACGGCCTGTGCTGTCCGAGCCGATTCTCAATGCCCTGCCGGCGCCGACGTTCGGCCAGCAACTGGTCGAGCTGTGCGGGTCGATGTCGCTGACAACGCTGTTTGCTGTGGTTTCGACGTTAGTGGTGGTGGGGGTGGGACGTATGTCCGAGTGGAGCCAACCTGGCAGCATTTTCTTTCTCACCGTGGCGGTTTGCTGGGCCGTGCTCATTCCGGCGAAGCTCTGGCCAACTCGCCGCGGTGACAGTTGGATGCGGCGCGCCGTGATGATGGTCGCGGGCGTGCTGATCGGGCTCGGCGGCTTGTGGCTGGACGCCCGGGTGCCGCCGGTACCTCCCAACGACATTGTGATCGACACGGGATCGGGAGTGCATGAAGGGCTCTTGCCGCCCACGGGGCTGTCGATGGTGGCCGGTTACATGAGCTATTTCGGGCTAACTCTTTTCGTCATGCGCTGGTGGAAACTAGCCGACTTGCACCGGCGCCGTTGGTTCGGTGTCGGACCGATCTTCTTTGCCGGTCTGTGGGGTGGCTTGCTGTGCCTCGTTTTCGGTTCATACATGGTCAACGGACTAATTGCCCTGGTCGCCTCGTCGATCATCATACAACTGGCCACTCCCTGGGAGCCGCCGCTGCCCCGCCCGGAGAAACAACTACGGCTGCGCTGCGCTTGAGGCGCCGATCGGAGGATGCGGCTTATGCGATCAACATTATGCACCATCGTGATGGTCCTAGGCGTGGTTGTCGTGGCGTTGCCGGCTCAGGCGGTCGGGGGGCGGTTCATACCACCCATGCCGCCGCCGCCCGCCGGGTCCAGGGAAAATCCCGACGAGATCTGGTGGCAGGAAGCGGTGGAGGTCAAGGGTAAGGACGCGAAGGAAGCGAAAGAGCTTGCCGTTGCCAAGGCTGCTGTTCTGCTCGATGCCCGCCTGAGGCAGGACAACCCTTCTCTGGAGTGGAAGCCTACAGCGGATTACCTCCTGGAGAAGAAGTTGGTGAAAGTCGATGTGGAAGAGGGCCTGCGTGAAAGTTTGGCCAGTGTGGAAATTGAAGTAAGCCAGCGCGCCTACAAGGAGATGCTTCGCCAGGATCAGCAGCAGCGCTATCAAGAGCGTAACGCAGAACGTCAAAAGCGCGCTAAGGAGCGGCAATGGCCCCTGTTCAAATGGTTCACCGGATTGGTGGCGCTCCTGGCCACGGTGGCGGTCTATACCCGTGTGCAAGCGGCGACGAAGGGATCCTACAAGTGGTGGCTGCGTCTGGCGGCCGTCGGTTTCGTGGGCAGCGTCGGCGCGGTGCTGCTGAATATAGGGTAGTTCGTTTAGCCGCGACCTGCAGGGGAGCGCGAGGAGGCATCCTCACTCCGCGCTCCCCTGCGGGTCGCGGCTAAACGCTTGATGCGATGAGTACGCAAACATGTCCTCCGAAAGCGACCGCCTGCTCATTCAGCAAATCCGCCGGGGCGATGCCCGCGCCTGGGAGGACCTCATCGCGCGCTACGAGGGCCGGCTGCTCGCCTTTGTGAATCGGCGCCTGCACGATCATGCGGCCAGCGAGGATGTCGTTCAGGAAACCTTCGTCGGGTTTCTCAACAGCCTGCCCAATTTCGACGAGCGCCGCGAGCTGCAAACCTATCTCTTCACCATCGCCTCGCACAAGTTGACCGATCATCTGCGCCGCTCGGGCCGGCATCCGCTGCGCGTCTTGAGCGATAGTTCGAGCGATCTGCTCAACGAGCAACTCGACCAGCACGCCGCCCCGTCGAGTCTGGCCCGCAGCCAGGAACGCCGTGAGCTGGAAGCCGCCGCCATCACGCGATGTCTGGGCGAGATGATCCACCAGTGGTGGGAACAGGGCGACTACGTCCGGCTCAAGGTGATGGAATTGCTCTGGCTCAAAGGCTGGGCCAACCGCGACGTGGCCGCCTTCCTCCGCATCAGCGAGCAGCAAGTGGCCAACTATCGTTTCGCCGCCGGCAAGAAACTGGCCGAGCAAATCCGCACCGCGGGGCTGTCGCCGGATGTGTTCCCGGAGTTGAAAGTTTAGGCTCCACCATGTTTAGCGACGCTTCGGAGAAGCGTGCGGGCCCGAACGCTTCTCCGAAGCGTCGCTAAACATGGTCGCGGTTTGACGACCGCCGCGCGGATAATCGAAATTCCACTTGAAACTCTCAACCCGATTCCGGAAACTGGCCATATGAGCCAGATCACACGCGAGCAACTGCACGCCTATCTGGAGGATTCGCTCAGCGACAGCGAAACCGCGCAGGTCGAGCAGAAGCTGCGCGAATCGGACGGGCTGCGTCGTCAACTGCGGACGGTGATGCAGGAACGGGATCGCGGCGAGCATTCCATCGGCGCCATCTGGCGACGCCAGCGGCTCAGTTGCCCGTCGCGCGAAGAGCTGGGCAATTTTCTCTTGCAAGTCCTCGACGAGGGACCGGCGGGTTACGTCGATTTTCACCTGCAAACCATCGGCTGTCCCTTCTGTCTGGCCAATCTGGCCGACCTGCAAGCGCAACAGCAGGAACCGGTGCCCAAGGCGCAGCAAAGGCGTAAACGCTTCTTCGATTCGAGTGCCGGTTATCTGCACGTCGCCAAGGCGGGGAAATAATCTAGTTCATCCACGAAGACATGTGACGCGGCCGACCCGCAACCAAGACTCTAAGGAAGGCAGGAAGACAGGAAGACAGGAAAAGAAAAAGACACGAAAAGTGAGGGTTTCAACAAGATTCGTCAAACGCTGGCTCGCGCTGGCTCTTGGTTCCTGCCTTCCTTAGAGCGTGTCTAAAAAGCCAGCTGTACGCAGCTGCCAGGGAAAAATAGGTTGTCTGCATGAGCAAGACACCTTATCCCAGCGACCTCACCGACCTCCAGTATGACAACATTGAGCACATGCTCCCACAGCCCAAAACGGGAGGCCGACCTCGTAAATACGATAACCGGGCACTCCTCAACGCCATACTATATGTGTTATGGTCCGGTTGCCAGTGGCGTATGCTGCCCCACGACTTCCCACCTTGGAAATCCGTCTATGGCTATTACAGCCGCTGGCAGAAAGCTGGGGTCTGGAGCGGCATACATGACAGCCTTCGGCAGACTGTCCGTGAACTCGAAGGGCACGACGCCCAACCCAGTGCCGCCATCCTGGACAGCCAAACGGTCAAGACCACCGAGCAAGGAGGGCCACATGGCTATGATGCCGGAAAAAAAGCCAACGGCCGCAAGCGGCATGTGCTGGTGGATACGCTGGGGCTGCTGCTGGCGGTCGTCGTGTTGCCCGCCAACATTCAGGATCGCGACGGAGCCAAGGTGCTGCTGGCCAAGGTCCGTAACTGGTTTCCACGCTTGCGACTGATCTGGGCAGACGGCGCCTATGCCGGGGAGTTGGTGAGCTGGGTCATGCAAAAATGCGGGTGGATTTTGCAGACCGTGCTGCGTCCCGTGGGGATCAAAGGATTCGTGCTCCTGCCGCGCCGCTGGGTGGTGGAGCGAACGTTCGGCTGGTTGAACCGGTGCCGCCGCTTGAGCAAAGATTATGAACGCCATCCACACACTACTGAGACTTGGATCCATATTGCAATGATCCGTCTTATGTCTAGGAGATTGTTACCAAAACCGGCTTTTTAGACACGCTCTAAGAGGTTCTGAAATCAAGGTGCCTTCAACCCGCCCTTCTCTATCTGTTGCAAGATTTGATCGGTTATCTGCAGAGCCTTGCGCGCCTGCCCGATGAACGGCGGCGTGGCGGTTTGCTGCTGTTGTTGCGCAGCTCCGGCCTGCACGACCTGGATCGACTCGGCCGTCGTCTTGCCGTCACGTTTCTGCTGCTTCACGGCAACCTGTTCGCCTTCCTTCAGCTCTTCCAGCTTGATGGTTTTGTCGGCCCGCGTGATCTTCACGTCTTCGGGCACAACCAAGTTGGTTTCCGTCTCGGGTCCCTTGGGACCGGGACCAATCACGGTGATCTCACGATCAGTGATGGCCACGCGCTGCAGCTTACCTGTTACCGCATTGGGATCTGCCGGCACTGCGGGCACTGCCGGTGCCGCGGCCGGCGGGAGCTCGGCAAGCTTGGCCAGTGCCGCAACCAGGGCATTGACGTGCAGCGTCTGCACGACGTTCTTGCCATCGCGGGTCTCATAGATCAAACGGATGTGCTTGCCCGGCGCCAGCATGCCGAATAGACCAGGTTGCTGCCCAACGAGGATCTGGCTATCCTTGTCGAGCGCAAAGATCATCACGGTCCCACGAGCGCCGCCGCTGCGGACTTCGAGAACCACTTCCTTCTTGTCCGCATCGACCTTGGCAATGACACCCCGTATCTCGGTGGCGTGAGCCGTGAGAGCGCAAAGCAAAGGGAACAGCAACGTAATTGCATGAACTGTCCTGCTCATGATGAAAGTCCTCCGTCCTAGTGTTCTCAAGTGTGCCGGCTGAAAATTAGCCGAACAACCGTTATTTAATCTTAGTGTAATCACACACGGACTGCCAGTCTGGAGGAAAAGAGCGGCGGCCGCAGCGGCGCCTTTCGGCGTACTGATTGACAATTCCTTTCTGTATCGCTATGTTCAATCGTGATGAATCAACTGCTGACGCCTCCCAGGGAAACGACGCCCGCCCCGCTCGATTTGTACGCACCCATCGCCCGCGACCTGGAAGAGGTCGAAAGCGTCCTGGAGCGCTCTCTTCATAGCCTGGTTCCCGGCATCGCCGAGTTGCTGCACCACGTCGGCCACTACCGCGGCAAACGTCTGCGCCCCGCTCTGGTGCTATTGACGGCCTGCGCTTGTGGCCGGGTTACATCGGCTCATCATGTCCTGGGCGCCGTCGTCGAGATGATTCACACCGCCACGTTGGTCCACGACGACATGCTCGACGGAGCCAGCATCCGCCGGCATGTGGCAACGGTCAACGCCGGCTGGGACAACCAGACCAGCATCCTCTTGGGCGACTATCTATTCACCCACGCTTTTCACCTGTTGACCACTCTGAACGATGCTCGTGTCTGCCGGCTGATCGGCGAGGCCACCAACCGCGTCTGCGAAGGTGAGCTGCGCCAGGGACTGACAGCGCGGCAACCTGGCACTGACCGAGGCCGAGTACCTCGACATCATCGACGCCAAGACCGCGGAATTGATTGCCTGCTGCTGCCGGCTGGGCGCGCTTCACAGCGGCGCCTCCTCGGCGGTCGTGGACAGCCTGGCCCGTTATGGCCGTTGGCTCGGCATGGCGTTTCAGATTGCCGACGATCTGCTCGATCTGGTAGGCGAGGAAAGCGTCACGGGTAAATCGCTCGGCACCGACGTGGAACAGCAGAAGCTCACCTTACCGCTCATCCACCTCCTGAACCGCGCCCGGCCACCCTGGCCGCGCGGCTGCGGCAAATCCTGACCAGTCCGGGCAATCACAAACGCGAGGCCTTGCGCCCTCTGTTCGCCGAGGTCGCCGCTCTCGACTATGCCCGCGAGCGCACCGAAGACCTCGCTGCCAGTGCCCGTGCCGAACTGGACTGCCTGTCACCCTCACCGTGCCGGACAATTCTTGAAACCTTGACAGATCGGGTGGTGCATCGCAAGAGTTGATTGGCCCCCTCACCCCTACCCTTCTCCCTCGCAGTGGGGGAGAGGTGTTGGGGTGAGAGGTGTCGTGGTTAGCAGGCCACCCGTCCCGTGTCCATCGCCCTGGCCTCTTCGAGCCGTTGTTCCGCGAAGTCGAGCAAACTTTGCGACGTGGAGGTTGTTGGCGAGTAGTTGGCAAGGCCGAAGTGAACAGTGACGGGTCCCGCCATCCCCGACGGAGGCTGGACTTCCCGCTCCAGGAATGTGCTTGAGCCGTTGACAGCATTTCACGGCGCCGAACTCCGTGGTCTGCACCATGATGAGCATGAATCGGTCCGGTCCATATTGCCCGGCCACGTCGGACCGGCGTTTCGCCAGACAGATTTGCTCGGCGGTCCAGGTGGTGAGCTGGGGTGAATCGCTCGGTGCAAACTCCTCGTTGTGGCCCATGCGGAGTTCGCCGAGAGCGACTGCCAGCGGCGTGCCGTGCCGCTGACTCCGCGCGATCTCCTCCACCAGACGTTCAATCATGTAGCGATGGGTCAACCAGCGTGTACGCCCGTCGATGGGCGTTGTTTCCCAGAGCAGGCTCATGAGCTGGTCGATGTGCAGCCGTGATTCGGACAGTGCGGCCCGCACCAACGTGTCGCGCTTTTGCAACTGGCTCCAGCGCACCGCCTGGTTGAGGGCCGCGGCCAGCAGAGCCGGTTGATGGAATGCCTGATCGCGCGGCAACAGTTGCTGGATTCCCCTCTCCATGGTGTAAGTAATCATTTCCAACGTGGGTTCCGCAAGCAGGACCACCGGCGTATCACACTGAGCAGCCATGCAGGTCACCGAGTCCAGGTCGTCCTGATAAGCAAGACTCTCATCCAGCAGGACTGCATTACACGGATCATTCTGCAAGATGTACCGAGCCTCCTCGGGGCTGCCTGCTTCGAGTGTTTCCCAATCTTGCAGGGAAAGATCGTAGAACAACTCGCTCAACCGCTCGGTCTCCGGCGGCGCCGCCGCAATCAACACGCGGCGGCACTCCGAATCGATGGTGTGCAGCTCGGTCGGAATCAAGTCACGAGGATCGAGGATGGAAGTGCTCATGGTTGGGACCGTTCCTTGATTACCGGATGATGGGTCGGATAATTCGCACCTTTCACTGTACCCAGGCTTGACCTGCACAATCGAGAGACATTTCGCCATTAGGAAGGTCTTCGCAGCTTCCCACGGCTGCGCAACCGCTACAGGCGATACGTTCGGTATCCTGTAGAATGTCAACCAGCCGGCAGAGTACCGCCCAACGTGGATTATGCGAAGGAGGGGCCCGTGCAAGCCTTTGAATTCCAGGCGAACATCAAACCTGACCACACACTGAGCGTTCCGACGGAAATAGCCAAACAAATCCAGAAGGAATTACCTGTTCATGTCATCGTGCTCATCCCAGATGCAACAGAGGACCAGGAATGGTCACAACTGACCGCCGAACAGTTTCTGAAAGGCTACGTGGAAGGTGATGCAGTCTATGACGAACTACCAACCTGGTGAGTTATGGCCATCCAATTCAGCATCGACCGTTACCTCAACATCCGTTCCGCTTCCGGGCCGAGCTTCTCGCCGGATGGCCGATTTGTCAGCTTTCTGACGAACATCACCGGCATTACCCAGCTCTGGCAGGTGCCGGCGGACGGCGGCTGGCCGGTGCAGCTCACGTTTACCCACGAAAGCGTCCACGGCGCCCACTACAGCCCGCGCAAGCACGAGTTGATCTTCAGCATGGACACCGGCGGCGACGAGAACACGCAGCTCTATCATTTGTACGGCGTCGGCAGCGGCACGGACCATGCCATCGGCGATGGCTGGGTCGTGAAAGAAGTGGCCCTGCAACCCAGGATACTCCATCAGTTCGGCGGCTGGAGCCATGACGGCGTGTACATTGCCTTCAGCGCCAACCGGGATGATCCGAGCCGGTTCGACGTGTATACCCAGAAGATCGGCGAGGCCCAGGCCCAAATGCTCAACAAGGGACCGGGCGGCTACTACCATCCCGTGGCCTGGTCGCCCGATGACCGGTACCTGCTCGTTGCCGGCAACGAGTCGAACGTCAACCAGGACCTCTTTATCCTGGAAGTGTCCACGGGCAAGGTCCGGCATCTGACACAGCACGACGGCGAGGTCCAGTATCACAGTCCGCAATGGTCCGCCGACGGCAAGTCGATCTATTGTGCGAGTACGGCAGCCGGCCGCGATCTGCTGGCACTTGCGCAAATTGACGTGGCTGGCGGCAAGCTCACCTATCTGGAGACCCCCGAGCACGAAGTGGAAGGTGTCCGAGCTTCTCCCCGGGGCCGATGGCTGGCCTGGCTGCTGAACGTCGGCGGCAAGTCGGAGTTGAGGCTGCGCGATTTGAAGAACGACAAGACCCAGACACTGCCGGGCTTGCCGTTGGGCGTCGTTCATCAGCTTGAGTTTGCCGAAGATGACAGCAAGCTCGCTCTGGTATTCGACGGCCCGCAGCACAACATGGACGTGTGGATTTGCGACCTGACAACCAGCAAGCTACGCCAGCTCACCCATTCCAGCCGGGCCGGGATTACTTTCGATCAGTTCGCCGATCCTGAGTTGATCCACTACAAGTCCTTCGACGAAAGGAAGATTCCGGCCTGGTATTACCCGGCGCCTGTCAAAAGCGAGCGCTTGCCCCCAGTCCTCGTTTACCCTCACGGCGGACCGGAGAGCCAGAGCCGGCCGACGTTCAACCCGATCTTTCAGTTTTTCCTCCAGCGCGGTTACGCGATCCTCGCTCCGAATGTGCGCGGCTCCAGCGGCTACGGCACCACGTACATGAACCTCGACAACACCACGAAAAGAATGGATAGCGTGGGCGACCTGGCCTATGCCGCGTACCGGCTGCGTGAGGAAAAGAAGGGCGACCCCAAGCGCCTGGCCGTCTTTGGCGGCAGCTACGGCGGCTTCATGGTATTGGCGGCCGTGACCAACTATCCCGACCTCTGGGCCGCCGGCATTGACGTGGCCGGCATCTGCAACTTCATCACGTTCCTGGAGAAGACCGGCGCCTACCGCCGCGCCCACCGCGAAAAAGAGTACGGCAACCTGCGCGAACATCGTGAGTTCTTGCAGCGCATCAGTCCGATCAATCATGTAGACAAGATCAAGTGTCCGATGATGGTGATTCACGGAGCCAACGATCCACGCGTGCCGATTGGCGAGGCCGAGCAGATTGTGACCGCTCTCAAGAAGCGCAACGTTCCTGTGGAGTACCTGCGCTATGAAGATGAGGGGCACGGCCTGGCGAAGTTGAAGAACCGGCTGGATGCATATCCGAAGATGGCGGATTTTTTGGATAAGTATTTGAAGTAACGCTTGCTAGGCGCCGGCGGTGGAACGAAACGAAGTCTCTTGGCCACCGGTAGGAGTCACCTGGAGAACCGGTGGCGAAACGGGTTTGGTAGTGGCCTCCGCCTTGTTGGCTTTTGCTCCATGTATCCGTTCGATCTCGGCCAGGCGCAGCGTCAGCTTCGACCTGACTTAACTCATCGAACCGCGATTGTGCTTCCCGAAAGAGCGCTGACTGCGCCACGACCCTGCGTTCTTGTTCGGTTTGTGCCAACTTACCGAACAGACCACCATAGCCAAACAGAGCATTGCTGAAGGCTTGGGCGCTTATTGTCATGGTGAGAATCTGCCTGATCTGTTGTTCGACCTGTTCTTTCATCATAGCGTCCTCTCTTAAATTAGCCGCAATTCAACGTCATGTTGTATTTCTAAATATATCTTCTGAGGAAGGTAGAAGATCGCTTTCGCTTTAGCCACGATCTGCCTCACGACATTAGCTGCTTCTTGCAGCCACTGACAATGGACCGACGACCGTTACTGGGAACCAACCACCACCACTCGCCCACTTCGGTGACGGCGTCGTCATAAATAGCCGCACCGGAATGTTATCGGATATCCTCATTCCCGGCAACATGGAGACAGAACCGACCTCCATCGCAATCCCATCTCCATATAACAAGTAGTGAGTCTCATTCCCTTTCTCGCGTTTTCACAGGAGGTGTCCCGCATGCCACGTTTCGTTTCTTCCATGGCCGTCGCCTTGTTGCTTGCTCTCCCGTTGACCGCAGCCGCAAACTTCTGGCCGATGACACGGCCGGTGGAAGTATCGGCTTGTTATTACGCGGTCCCTGTCATCTGCGAGCCGCCTCCCGTGTGCCAGGATCGGCTCGTGATACCTGTCGCTCCGCCTCCCAAGGCCGCGACACTATCTCCAGCACCACGCCCTCTGGCCATGCCGGCGCCGGCGCCGCCTTCTTCCTCGCGCGAGCCGCCTCTGATGCCGCCGGCGGCTCCCGACAAGCCGGCCACGCGATCCGGCGCTCCTGTTCCGCACGTCACGGAGTCGAACTTCTACGATGTTTATCGCGTTATTTCTCGCCAGGAAGCCAGGCCGGCCGGCGACTCTTGTTCCATAGCATTCTGGAACCTCTCCAGCACCGAGATGGTCCTCAAGGTGGCCGGCCGGACGCATACTTTGCCGCGCAACAAAAACCTGATGCTCACTTTGGACCGAGAATTCGTGTGGCAGGTCGAGGGGAGGGAGGCTCAGGTCGAGCGCGTTCCTGCGGGCGAGTCTGCCCTGGAAATCGTCATTCGCCGCTAGCCATACCATCACGCTGGGGGCGGTGCTGGCGGCTGGCGTGTTTCCTGTACAGGCTCCTTTAGAGGTACAGGCTCGTCGCACGAATCCAGATTGTCATCGGAAGGCCGGACAAATATGCCTTTAGCACCCGGCTTCTTGAGTGCGTCGTCACACTGGAGCCGATAACGCTGGTTGCCGACAGTCAGTTCGTCACCTTCGTGAAGGCGCCCTTCCAGGACACGGACGCCGTTGATGCGAATGCCGTTAGTGCTGCCGAGGTCTCGAACCACGAGGTAATTGTTCACCTGGGCGATACAGCAGTGCCTTCGGGAGATCTTGCGTGAGTTGATCCGAACGTCACATTCAGGGTGCCGGCCCAGCAAAAGGATGGGCTTATCCAGCACGATGCTGGCACCTTCATTCAGGGCCACGAGTTGCACAGGCATGAAACCGCTCGCTTGAAGGATGAAGGATGAAGGATGAAGGATGAACCAAAACCAGTTGCCTGGGCTGGTTCGTCCTTCATCCTCCTCCAGCCTTCATCCTTTTTCCTGGATGTTGCGAGGGCGATGAAGGTACGCGAGTTATCGTACCTCATAGTTGCGCGGGCGGCAACACGGAGAGATGAAAGACGAACCATAATCAGTCGCCTGGTCTGGTTCATCCTTCATCCTTCATCCTTCATCCTTTTTCCCGCCGGTCTTGCAGGGCGGCGACGGTCAGTTCTTGCTGCCGCAGAGCGCGGCATGCCTCCACCGCCGCCTGGGCAGCCGCCACCGTCGTGATGCAGGTCACCCCGTGAGCGACGGCGGCGGACCTAATCTTGCCTTCGTCGGTCCGCGAGCCTTTCCCGCTCGGCGTGTTGATAATCAGAGCGATGTGAGCGTTTTTCATATGGTCGATGAGATTCGGCCGGCCTTCCTGGAGTTTCGGTACATCTTCCAGGGCGATGCCGGCCGAACGCAGTGTACGCGCCGTCCCGGCTGTGGATATGAGCTGATAGCCCATCTCCGCCAAAGCACGAGCGATGGGGACGATCTCGCTCTTGTCCCGATCCGCCACGGAAATGAAGATCGTGCCGGAGAGAGGCAAGGCACTGGTCGCCGCCAACTGGCTCTTGGCGAAAGCCATGGGAAACGTATCGTCGATGCCCATGACTTCGCCCGTGGAACGCATCTCCGGGCCGAGAATGATGTCCACGCCGGGAAACTTGTTGAAGGGGAAGACGCTCTCCTTAACGGAAAAATAGCTGCGGCGTCGCCTCTTCGAACAATCCCAGTTCGTCCAAGGTCTTGCCGACCATGACCAGCGCCGCATGGCGGGCCAGAGGGATGTCGGTCGCCTTGGAGACGAACGGCACGGTGCGGCTGGCACGGGGGTTCACTTCCAAAACGTAAACCTCTGCGTTTAGCCACGACCCGGAGGGGAGCGCGGCTGAAGCGCTCCCTCCGGGTCGCGGCTAAACTTGACTGGCGAACTGCACATTCATCAGCCCCTTAACTTTCAGTTCGCGGGCCAGCTCGCGGGTCTGGCGTTTGATCTCCTCGACGACCTGCGCCGGCAGGGAGTGCGGCGGAATGACGCAGGCCGAGTCGCCGGAATGAATGCCGGCTTCCTCGATGTGTTGCATGACGCCGCCAATCAGCGTTCGGCTACCGTCGCTGAGACAATCAACGTCCACTTCGATGGCCGCTTCGAGGAACTTGTCCATCAGGATCGGTTTGCCTGGCGACACGTCCAAAGCTCGCTCCATGTACCGAGACAGGGCGGCCTCATCATAGACGATCTCCATCGCCCGGCCGCCCAGGACGTAGCTGGGCCGCACCAGCACGGGGAACCCGATGCTGCCGGGCCACGTGCAGAGCATGTTGCAGATCGAGGGCGGTGCCGTTTTCCGGCTGTTTCAGACCTAATCGGGTGACGAGTCCCTGGAACAGCTTCGCGGTCCTCGGCCAGGTCGATGCTGTCCACGCTGGTGCCGATGATCGGCGCCCCCGCCGCTTCCAGTGCCCGGGCCAGATTCAGCGGTGTTTGCCCGCCAAACTGCACAATCAAGCCCTTCGGCTTCATCCGATCGCAGATGTTGAGCACATCTTCCGCCGTGAGCGGCTCGAAGAAGAGATGATCGCTGGTATCGTAATCCGTGGACACGGTTTCCGGATTCGAGTTGACCATGATGGTTTCATAACCCGCTTCGCGCAGCGCGAAAGCCGCCTGACAGCAGCAGTAGTCGAACTCGATACCCTGGCCGATACGATTCGGACCGCCGCCCAGGATCATGATGCGGTCTTTGCCGCTGGGGCGCGGGTTTCATCATCTACGTTTAGCCGCGACCCGGAGGGGAGTGCGTCCCGACTCAGCGCTCCCCTCCGGGTCGCGGCTAAACGTGACGGGGGATTCATACGTGGAATAGTAATACGGCGTATACGCCTCAAACTCCGCGGCGCACGTATCCACAAGCTTGTAAATCGCCTCGATCCCGGCGACTTTCCGGACGCGGCGGATTTCGCTTTCCGTGGAGTGCCACAGCTGAGCAAGCTGCCGGTCGGAGAAACCGTTCTGCTTGGCCTCCAGGATGAGCGACGGCTGGTTCGCAGCCATCTCCAGGCTGGGACAGGCGCGCAGATGCTCTTCGACCTCGACCAATTCCCGGATATTGTGCAGGAACCAGCGGTCGATCCTGGTTCGCTGGTAAACATCCTCCACCGTCATCCCGGCCTTGAGGGCGTGGCGGATGTACCAGATGCGCTCGGCGGTCGGCGTGGCCAGGCGGGCGATGATTTCATTCATGGCCGGCTGTTGCGGCGTGCCCCAACGGTCGGCACGGTCGCAGCCGAGGCCGAATCGGCCTGTTTCAAGCCCGCGCAACGCTTTTTGCAGCGATTCCTTGAACGTTCGGCCTATGGCCATCGTCTCGCCGACCGACTTCATCTGCGTCGTCAGCGTCGGGTTGGCATCGGGGAATTTCTCGAAGGCCCAGCGCGGCACCTTGGTGACGACGTAGTCGATGGTCGGCTCGAAGCAGGCAGGCGTTTCACGGGTGATATCATTCCTCAGTTCGTCCAGCCGGTAGCCGACGGCCAGCTTGGCGGCGATCTTGGCGATGGGGAAGCCGGTTGCCTTGGAGGCCAGGGCGCTCGACCGGCTGACGCGCGGGTTCATTTCAATGGCGACCATCTGACCGTTGTCGGGATTGACGGCGAACTGGATGTTGCTGCCGCCTGTCTCGACGCCGATCTCGCGGATGACGGCGATGGCCGCGTCACGCATCCGCTGGTATTCCTTGTCGGTGAGCGTTTGGATAGGCGCGACGGTGATCGAGTCGCCGGTATGAACGCCCATCGGGTCGAAGTTCTCGATGGAGCAGACGATGACGACGTTGTCGGCCTTGTCGCGCATCACCTCCAGCTCGAATTCCTTCCAGCCGATGACCGACTCCTCGATCAGCACCTCGCTGACCGGGCTAAGCTCGAGGCCGCGGGCCAGGAGTTCGTTGAACTCCTCGCGGTTGTAAGCGATGCCGCCGCCGGTGCCGCCGAGCGTGAAGCTGGGCCGGAGCACGCACGGCAGACCAACCTGGTCGCGGATGGCCTGTCCCTCGGCCACGGTGCGGACCGCGCCGCTGCGGGGCACGGCCAGGCCGATGCGAATCATGGCGGCCTTGAAGTGCTCGCGGTCCTCGGCCATGTCGATGGCCTCGGGGGTGGCGCCGATCATCTCGACTCCGTAACGTTCGAGCACGCCGTGCCGGTGCAGTGCCATGGCCGTGTTGAGACCGGTCTGGCCGCCGAGCGTGGGCAGCAGCGCGTCGGGCCGTTCGCGCTCGATGATCTTGGCCACCACTTCCCATGTGACCGGCTCGATGTAGGTGCGGTCGGCCATCTCCGGGTCGGTCATGATCGTGGCCGGATTCGAGTTGACGAGGACGACGGTGTAGCCCTCTTCGCGCAGCGCCTTGCACGCCTGCGTGCCGGAATAGTCGAACTCGCACGCCTGGCCGATGATGATCGGCCCGGAGCCGATGAGCAGGATTTTTTTCAGGTCGGTACGTTTTGGCATGGTACGGAGGATGAATCTAGCCCAGGCTGTTTATTCCCATTGCTTCATCCTATTGGGGCAAGCGCCATCTCCAAGTGCCTGGCCGAACGCAAACACAAAGAGTGACCGCGCCAGCCAAGGACCAGCTTGCCCTTGCCGCCTCTGAAGATGGCACTTTTCGGGGATGGCGCAACAGAAACTCGGCCATCTCCTTCATTATTTCGGACACTTTGCGAGTGTGGTCAGGCATGGTAGTTCCTCCGGCTCAGCTCACTGCTGATCTTCGTAATGCACCGCCAGCCAGATCGTTGGCTCGTCCGGCGTAGTCCATTCGACCCGGTGCCGTTTGTGGGCCGGGATGTTCATGAAATCGCCGGTCCTCATCTCGACATGCTGTTCCTCGTTTTCGAAGCGGAGCCTCGCTGCACCTTTCAGCACGACAACCCACTCGTGCTGATCCTGGTCATACCAGAAACCAGCGGGTGAGGCGTGGCCCTGAGAGGCGATCCGTTCAATGCGCACGTTGGCGGCTTCAAGGAGCGTCTGGACAAGCTCAGCGTGCAATTGCTGCGGCAGGTCGCCAAAAAGGTTAGTGGGGATGGTCATGGCTCACGTTCCGTGCTGCTCAGCAATCTTCCCTTCGAGAACCCGTTCGTTGCATGTTATCATATCGAACGGCCCTGCGGAACAAAGGCAGCGGACCAAAGCGAATCGCCAGTTTGGCGCTTTCGTCCTTGACAGTCAGGTGGTTGAGCAAGAAGGACTGCTCAGGGGCTGATGGTCGCTGGTTTTGTCGGGAGAGTTGTGGGGATGGCGTTCGCCGGCGGTTGAGCAAGGGGTTGAGGGGGCCGTAGCTGGCTTACGGGTTTCAGGAAATCCCATTCGCCGCGCACGCGCTTGCGCGACACGGGCAGGAACGGCTTGCCCGGCACCGGTTCGCCCTCGGCGGCCGGCAAAGAAGGATCAACCGGCTCCTGGAGAGGCACCAACGAGGCGACGACTGCCAGCTCGCGGGCCAGTGTTTGGAGCGTTTCCGGATGCGTCGGTGAGCCGAAGTGCCACACGTCCGGCACCTGAACATTCTCGGCTCGATCCAGGTTGTCGCCGTGCCAGATCTTGCCGCTGGCGAGAATATTGACGATGCGGCGCGCGTTCTCCGGCTGATCGGCCGGAACATTTTCCAGCGTGTTACCGCCCAGATACATCAGCAAATCGACCGCGACCCCTTCCTTCTTCATCGTCTGGGCCATGTCGCGCACCATGTTGGCCCCGAAACTGAAACCGACCAGCACAAAATGAGCATCGGCATCTTCTCTGTGAATCCGCCGCGCTTGCTCCTGGAAGTAGTGCTTGTGATAGAGCTGTCCGTAGTAGACTTTGTTGAAGCCGAGCTGGTGAATGTAGTCGCGGACGCCGCCGAGATTGGCAAGATCGAGCGGGTCCAGGCCGTGTATCAAGAAGATGTAAACATGGTCGCGGCAACACTGGGGACTGTTCTGGCAGGGAGCAACCAACTCGGCTGCCGGTTGATCGACCGGGTTTACGAACGACAGGCAGCCCGAAGCGCTGACTGCGACAACTGCCAGAAAGCAGCTGCCAAGGGCGTGCCGCCATGTCGTATGGAGTGTCATGTTCCTACCCATCACCTCAACAAGGATGAAGGATGAAGGATGAAGGATGAATCAGAAAACCATCGCCTTTCGGTCTTCTCATTCTTTCCTCGTTCCCACGATCCTCCGTGGGAACGGCGGCTGCGTGCGTTCCCACAGCGGACCGTGGGAACGAGAATCACTTTTCGGTCTTTCATCCTTCATCCTTTAGTCTGGCAAGTTACCGGGGCAAGCTATTCCTGCTCAGTTTGGCTCGGTTACGCAGCTTGCCAGACGACATTTCGGCAAATATCCAGCGCGGGCCTTTTTCGTATTCGGCAAATCGAGAGAATGGACTGAACGTGAAGCGGCAGTTAAAGAAGAAGTGCCGGAGGCTGCTTCTGGATTGTACGGGTTGGTCATGCGCCCCTAACCTGCTTTGCCTGCTTTGCCGACTCCTGAGTAATGCGATCAAAGACATCGTCCCAGTCACCGAGATGGGGCTGACGGAACAAACGCATACTCGGATACCACGGACTGTCTTCGCGCTTTAGCAGCCAGCGCCAATCCGGCGCGAAGGGCAGCGCGACCCAGACAGGAACGCCCAGCGCCCCAGCACAGTGAGCCACCGCGGTATCCACCGTTATCACCAGGTCCAGGTTCATCAGGATGCCGCCGTGTCAGAAAATGTCTCCAACAGATTGCCCAAATCAATGACGGCCGACTGGGCGGCAATCCCGGCAAGCTGCTCCCTACCCTTGCCCTTCTGCAAACTGAACAACTGAACCCCCGGCAGTTGCGTCAAAGGCAGGAAACGAGCCAGCGGGACCGAACGCTTCCGATCTCCCTTGTTGGTTGAGCTTCCTTGCCAGGCGATGCCGATCTTCAGGAGTGGTGAGTGGTGAGTGGTGAGTGGTGAGTGGATCGGCGTGGAGATAGGGAACAGTCGCGGGAATGGTTTCCAGGCTCGTATTGAAAATGCCGGGCAGGCTCAAGAGCGGCGCATGCACGTCGAAATCCGGCAACGGTGAAGCCCGCTCCACCAATTGATCAATCCCTTCGCAGCTCGCCAGCAAGGACAGCAGCGGCTGCTGGCACTCGACAATCACGAAACCACCGCGTTCCTTCACCAGGCGTGCATAGCGGATGAATTGCAGCGTATCGCCCAGCCCCTGTTCCGCGTGCAGAAGAATGGTTCGCCCGTGCAGTGCCGACCCGTCCCAGAACGGCTGAGAGAAAGGCCGGGGAGCACGTCCCTCGCAGCGCCAGCGCCATTCATACTCCGGCCAACCTTGCTTGAAGTTCCCCGTCACCAGCCAGGATAGAGCGAGGTTCCAGTGCGCATCCGCATCCTGGGGCCGAAGGTCCAGAGCTTGTTGATAACGAGCCAGTGCCTTGTCCTGGTGACCCTGTTCGCCGAGAGCGGCACCGAGGTTGGCATGAGCGCCGACAGCGTGCGGCTGTATGGTCAGGGCGCGCTCATAACAAGCGATGGCCTCATCGATCTTGCCCTGTTCCTGAAGAGCGACGCCCAGATTGGTGTGTGCCTCGGCATAATCAGATTTGAGACGCAGAGCAAGCTGATAGCTCTGCACCGCCTCTGCCAATCTGCCCTGCTGGACGAGAGTGACTCCCAGGTTGTTATGGACCCGTGCGGAATCCGGCATGAGCCGGACTGCTTGTTGATGACTAACCACGGCTTCTTCCAGCTTCCCCTGCTTCTCAAGAGCGATGCCGAGATTGCTGTACGCCTGCGCATACCCAGGCTGCACCCGCACCGCTTCTCGCAACACCGCCACCGCCTCTTCCAACCTGTCCAGCCTCGTAAGTGCATTCCCCAGGTTGCTCAGCGCCTGCGGATAGTTCGGCCAGATTTGCAATGCCCGGCGGTAGCAAGTCTCGGCCTCCTTCAACTTTCCCAGGTCGGTGAGTGCATTACCCAGGTTGTTATGCGCCTCCGGATAATTCGGCTTCAACCGCAGTGCTTGCTGATAATTGGCAATGGCTTCATCGAGTTGGCCAAGCTCCAATAGCGCATTACCCAGATTGTTGTAAACCTCGGGCCGATCCGGCCGCAAACGCAGTGCGTGCCGGTAGCACTCGACGGCTTCTTGCGGTTTGCCCAGCGCTTGATAGATAAATCCGAGATTATTGTGGAAAGCGATATTGGCTGGTTCGCAGGCGACGGCCTGGCGAACAAACTCCGCTGCTTCCTGGAGCCTGCCCTGTTGATTGGCGATCATACCCAGGAGATGGAGGGCCTGACCATGAGAAGGTTGGGCCTCCAGGATTTGGCGGCAAACCTCTTGTGCCTGAGACAATGCACCGGCTTGATGGTATTGGCGGGCCAGTGCGAAGAGGTATGCGATGGTCGGCACGGTTGCATCTCGAACAAACGCGGGAATGGGGCAACCACTCTCTACTGAATCATACGAGAGTTCAAACACAGATAACACTGTGGGGCAGGTTGGCAACCTGCCTTTTATTGAGACGACCAGTCAGAAATGGTGGTATTGCCTGCTCCAGGTATGATTTACCCTGATTTCGCTTCTCTTGAACCGTTGCCGTTTTTGCCGGTAAAAAAGGTGTCGGGAACACCGGCATTTTGACGTATGTTCAAATCATCACACATGTTATGACGTCGCGACTGGTGCCGGTTTACAAAAGTACCGGCAAAGGATAGGTAAAGTCCTAATTAGGGAATCGCATAACTGCCATTGTGTCAAGTGGTTGTGGCAACCGAGCCGGAGGATGACAGAGATTTTGCTGCAAACGGCGGAAAAGACCGGAAATCGAGGGATACGTGCTGGTTGCCAGGTGCCGACACAAGAGGAAGGAGAGGCGGGACATGCTGCTCAGAGCATCCTGGGCGGAGCTTTCCAGTTCCATTGGTTTCAGACAGCGGCTTCCGCCGTTTGCACCAAGATCTGCTCAAGAAGGGCGCAGAAGCGAACTGGCCGCCACGGTCCTGCCCTCCGTGACGCTGATCTATCTCCGCGATAAGCTCTTCGATGTCTCTGTCGTCGAGCTGCCGATTGTCGATGGTCCGCAGCAGTGCCGGGACGAGCTTCCGCCGGGAGAGGTGACGCACGTTGGCTGGGAGTTCGTTCGGGATTACAAGCTGCATCGAAGAGCCGGACCCAGTCTTTCGAGTCTTCGACCAGTCCAAGGGCATCGGCTATCTCCCGGAGCTTCTTGGGGTCCGCGGGATGGCTACGGCGGCCATGTTCGATAGCGCTGAGGTTCGATGGTTCGATATCGATCATCTCCGCGAAGCGCCGCAAGCCGATACCGGCGCGGAGACGCAACCGCTTCAAGATGGTGCCGAAGTTTGTGGCCATGTTCTTGGCTCCTTTTGAGCGAACTGGAAACCGACGGTCAGCGGGGTTGTGTGGCTTTGCTACGGAATTGCTGAAAACGGCGAATTACGTTTCAGGGCGGGCTATTTCGTATCAGGCACCTCTATTGATGATTTCGAGCAGTTCACGGAACCTAGCAACCCTGTTCGCAACTTCATCTCTTGATTGTGCGAATTGAGGGGCCTTCCTGGAATCAATCTTCTTGTTCGGTGGCAGTCCACGATGGTTGGCGAATCGCTGAACAAATTCCGGTGCCCTTTCCTTTACAAACGCCTCTGCTTCTTGAACCCATCTGGTGTACTCAGTAAAAAGTTCTGGCGGAAAGTCTGTGAGTGGCACAAATGCTGAGAACGAGCCTGCTGTCTGTTTTACAGGATACTTCTCTATCTCGTTTACTAGCTGCTCGCCGGTGACTATCCAACGTTCGACTTCGGAGCAAGTTGCCTTGATTGTTGGCCCGGAACGTAGCGTAACTATTTCGGCGCGTAGTTTGGCAAGTTCTTTGTCTTTCTTGTCCAACTCGCTGCTGAGGTTGGCAGAGACATTCCGAGATACTTCAACAAGTTCGCGTTTATCTTGTTCCTGCTTCTCAATAATCGCTGCCATGTTCTTTGCGTAATTAGCAACAGACTTCCTCTGAAGCTGGTATGGTGCGAGAATGACGCGCACGATGAATAGCGTCAGAAATACGCACAACGGCACCTGCCACGCCAAGTCAATCATAATTGTCTGGTATGAATCGTCAGAGAACTTTATCAACTTCCCCAGCAGTGGGATAATTATTCCCAGGATAGCAACAACAGTCTCGGTGATTCCCCATGAATGCCGGATTGCTGTACGCAACACCTGCATGTAATAGACAAGAAAAACACGCACTGGTTTGACTCCATTGCCGGAAGCGCCCGCCTCCCGCCTACCGGGAGTCAACACAGCTAAGCAAGAGGCGGGCCGAGTCGGTTCATGAGGCCGACCGTCCAGCTGAGCGGCATTGTATCATCTTGTCGCGGCACACTTCAATAGTCGATCCACAGAACGGACAGAATCCCATCGGCACCACTTCCAACGCCGTCTTGCCGCTAGCTTGCGGACGCGACAGGTAGAGGTTGACTGTTCGGCTTGTGGACGGTGTGCTGGGCACCCCGAACCCGATCAGCCTTCCCCACCATTGGGCTATGCCGACACAGCAGAAGTCGGCCTCGGTCTCTTCGTAAACATTTCCGCCTTGTTTTGTCTTATATGTTACTCGCATGATGTACCCCCTTAGTTCGCTTGGGCCAGCATGGTCGTGCTGTCGTTGCCCCAGAACACCGGCTCGATACCCAACTCGTGCTGCTCCTGAATCAGACAGCACAGGTTGTGACAGAGAACCTTCGCCAGCACTTCGTTGACCATCGAAGTGTCAGTCCGCGACCGGACGTTATCCCCGAACTTCCGCTTGATTGCTGAGATGGTCGATTCGACGTTGCTCCGCTTGTGGTAGTGGTTCAGAAAATCTTCCTGCCGGAACTGGAAGTAATGGAACATCTTCTCGAACAAACCGCCTACCGCTCCGGTGGTGTTTGACTTGAACGCCGCGAACAGTGTCCCGCCGCAATCGGCAACCGTCTCGAAGTTCTCGTTGCTGGCGTATGCCTTGTCCGCGCTCACTTCACCGATCCGAAAGGTCTTGGCGGTTTCCTTGACCAGGGGCTTGAACTGAGGGCAGTCCGCCGAATCCTTCTCCAGAACCTTGACGGCGGTAACGATGTTGGTCTTCACGCCGGATGCTATGTGTGCCTTGATCCAGGTGTGTCCGGTGCGAGTGACGCCGAACTTTTCGTCGTACCACCGAACGAACTTGCTGCTCGAAAATCCGGTGGAGTCAACGGCAAAGTCATGTTCCACCACGCTCAAGGGCAAGGCGCTCTTGCTGATTAGCTGGTTGAAGATCGGAGTCAGTGTCGGGTTCTCCATGAAGTTGATAACCTTCATGCCGGGGACCGGAACAGACAGATGCCCACGGTCGAAAGCGTCCTGCAAGTCACAGGAGAATCGTTGGCTGCTGAACCCGCAATAGACCTTGAAGGTTGTTGCGAAGACCGAATCTTTCAGCAGGTGCGGCTTGCGTCCCTTGCCGTTGTGTTCCGGCTCCTTGATATTCCGGCAGAGGTCTTGCAAGAGAACCTGGAAGCGGTGCTTTTCGACCGACTGAGCCATGTTGTAGGCGTGCCAATCCTGCGGATAGGTTTTCTCCGAGATTAGCGTTATGCTCTTGGTTTCGGTAACAGTGCCGTCACTGCTCACTTCCCGCTTCATGGTGAATTCAACGGCGAAAATGTGCTTACACTTGAATCCGCCTTCTTGACAGTCGGGACAGGTGCATGTTTGATGCTCCGGGTCAACGTGGTAGATTCGCTCTGCCCCGGACTGGCTCGGCACAAGCCAACCTTGCTCAGTCTTGTTCAGCTTGCAGAGGGCCGCAATCACCAAACCTCTTTGTTCTCTCGCGTTCATGGTAGCTGCCTTTCTCAGATGGTTTTCTTACTCCTTTATCAGTATATACCATTTAATCATTCTGTCAATGCCTATTTCTGGTATTTACCAAAAAAGATTTGAGGGTATAATTGCTAGACAAGTGCCCAGAAAGGAAGGTTCAGTAATGGTACGTGGCAGACCGAAAGGCAGCGGCAAGCCGCCAGGAGAAAAGTACATCTTGAAGGCGTTCAAATTTCCGCCTGATTTATGGGAGCAATTTGTCATGCTGGTTCCGGCAAGTGAGCGTTCCGCCACAATCAGGAAATACATGGAGAAGGAGGTTCGGAGACGGAGAAAACCGCAATGATTGCGGCTGATTGCAAAAACGCAATCTCTCCTCTTGACGGATTCATAATGGCAAGTACAATTCCAATATCACAGCGTAACTTCAGAAGGTGAATTATGGTCAACCCAACATTCCAAGTTTTTGATTCCGAAGATGCGGAATTGGCAAAATTACAAGAGTTTCACGAGACCGAAGCTAGCCGAATCAAGGATCGGCGAGAGTTTCTTGGTCAGCTGCGCAAGAAGATAAAGGGCACACAAGGAGGGAAAACCGTCACCCCGTCTACCAATGGCACCGGAGATGCCCCAAAAACATCCGATGAATTGTTGAAACCAAGGCGGGCAGTTCTTTTTTTCGTGACTACACACCCAGGCAGCACTCGGAAGCAGGTGATCGAAGGAGCTGTTGCCCGCATGAAAACAACCTCGAAAAAGCCCAAGGATATGCTCCGCACTGTCATTGGGCAAATGGTCGAAAAGGGAATTCTAGAGGAGGCCGAGGACGGCTTAAAAGTTGGCGAGAACTCTTGATATGCCAGCGGGAACGGGCCGCTAGGTCCGTTCCCGCTTATGAAACATGCGAGGCGGAAGCCAGTAGGCGAGTATGCAGCTCGCCGATAATGCCTCCCATTTGTGCGGGAGACATGGCCATGCCTCAAATGACCCCACGGGCGATGGCCCGTTGTTTGGGACTAGCCCGTGGGCGCTTTCAAAAATGGTGCGACCAGTTATCCATTTGTACCGGAGACTGGCTTAGCACCATCAAGGATGGCCGGCCAGTGATGGCCCGTTGTTTGGGACTAGCTGGTCCGGCTATCTTTGTGCGCTTTCATTGTAGAATATCTGCAAGTGCCGGTCAACGGCTGGTTGAAGCTGACGCAACGGAATTTCGTATCAATTCGCCCAATTCCGTTTTTTGGGGCAATTCCGTAGCAAAGCCGGGTTGTGTTCCCTTCTTGCTGTTGTCACTATATGATAACTTTGATGCGTTGAAGATGGAAGGGCTGGGTTGGGCATGCGGCCTGCTCCAGGAAGGCGGGTAAACAGACATTGCGAGTTCACATGGAGAACTTACGATGTCCGCTTATCTGCTGGTCCGGCAATTCTTGATTAGTGTCTCCTCCTCTCATCATGCAGAGCGAAGGAAGGAGCAGGCCATGCTTCGAATGAACCCACAGGAGAAGGACTGTGTTAAAGATGGAAGACGATACTTCAGAGTTTTTGAGCACAAAGAGGCATTCCTGTGCCAATTCCCCGAGGATCCAAGCATGACGAGGAGCAGCGAAGAACAGCGAGTCTGCCTTTTTCAACGTTTTAGCGAGCATATTTCTCTCTACGAGCCAGATAAGCAGGGATTGTTCGTCTGTCCGTTGTGTTCAAGAGAATTCAATCGGGAAGCCGTGATAGGACCGAATTCTCTCTTGAGTATCGCTCACATCATCCCGCGCAGTCTCGGTGGGAGATCGGTCACACTCACTTGTACCCCCTGCAATAACGATGCAGGTCGAGAAATGGAAACTGCTCTGGTCGAGCGTTTCATTGCCGAGGACTGGCGTGCCGGAGTGCTGCGGAAAGAAGCTCGCATGGATGGGCCGTTCGGAGATATTGCAGTCGAGGTCGGGATTTCAGAGGCTGAGAACATCTGGTCGATCTACGCTGTGCCCCAGCAGTCTAATCCGGCTAATATCGAGTCAATGAAGGACTATCTGAATGCCTGCCAGAATAATCCTGGGAGCAATTTGGACTTTTCCGTTAGCATGGACTATCAGCATCGACCTAGTCACGCCAAGGCAACTCTCTACCAGTCGGCCTTTCTCCTCATGTTCAACTACTTTGGCTATGAGTTCGTCCTTCATCCCCATTTCGCGCCCATTCTGCAGGGAATCCACAACCCCGAAGCGGGTATCTGGAAGACTCGCTTTCCAGTGATTCCAGAAGCATTTGCCTCGTCATTGCTGGGGATACGCGATCATGCGATCGTGTTTCTTCGGGAGCCAGTAGCGGCCATCTTGATTGTACTCCGTTTGCAGCCGCGGAAAGGGGGGAAGAAAGGGCAAAGGAGAGTCCTGGGCGTTTTGCTTCCCGGCCTCGACAGTGATTCACTGCCGACGGAGGATTTGCGCGATTTTAAGGTAAGTGTTGTCCGGCTCAACCCCGAAAACTTGCTCCGAACGAAATTCTCCCTCCGCAAGACGTGGAATCTCGTAAAGGCAGCGAACTAGGAATTCCTGATCCGGGACGATCAAATCCGACCTGCCAACTGCCCTTGTTGTTACACCGCCTATCTTGGCTTACCTAAGGTTCTTGGCGAGGCCGAATGCCACCTCTCCTTCATGCGCCAGCCGAGCGCCAGAGAAATGCCTGCCTTGTTGCGCTGGTCGGCGTCTCCCGTTAGGCTCCCCGCAGATGATCCTCACTTCATCGTCTGAGAAAGGACTCGACCAACCGACGTGGATCGTATGGGCCTCCTTGAATCATTGCCTCCAGGCGACGGACGAGTTTCCGGTTGACGCACTGGTGCCGCGTGATGATCCAGATATCCGTCTGCGGCAGAAGGGAGGACGACGGAAAAGTCCAGGACAAGGCCGATTTCCAAGTCTACCTTGGAAGTCTCAATAAGGATGCCCTTCTCGCCGCTCGGGCCGATGCCGCAGTGCTCCTTGAGGCTCACCTGCTCTGTGTGCCTATGAACCTTCGCGCTTTCAACAGCTTCCCGCACATGCACCAGGTCGGTGTTGGCGCTGAAATACAGCACCTCATCCGCATTCGCCGCCTGCAGCACGTTTAAGGCCTCCACATCCGTCTCCAGCCCAACCTCGATGTGGACCTCGGAGTGCTTGCTCCCACCCACCTGGTAAACGTCGCCATCATAGAGCATCAGCATATGCCGGGGACCAAGCGTGAGGAAGATTTGCAGTCCTTTGGACGCTTGGCCGGTATTGCTTCCGCGCGGCCTCCTCTTTTCCAAGAACTGATTATATTGGACGGAAGGGTTGTCGGAGGTGATGAAGAGTCGGCGAGTCTTGTTTTCCAGGAGCTTCAACCGGAGATCAAGGGTGAGATCACGAAGATGCGCCGCAATCCGGATGCCTTCACCGGCGCTTCCCGATCCTTCACTCTGATGCCATCTGCCTGATCTTTAAGGTCTGGGAAGTCCCTACCGATCCTTCTTGTGAGCTTCTCCGCTAGTTCGTTCATTATGGCCGCTTTGGCCGGGGTGCGGGCATCCTGAAACAGAACGAACATCAACATGCGCACGGTGACCTTCAGACATCCGTTCGGGCAGGGCGTTTTCGCCGATAGCCTTGGCAATGATAGGAGAGACCACCGCTTCCAACTCTTTCAGATCGTCTTCGACTCCGGCCTTCCCATAGAAATAATCCTCGTAGGCCTGATCCCTGATGCTCGCCGCCGGGACATGCCTCTCGCCGTCAATGACGTAGAGCGAAATCAGCTTCCGCTCTGCGTCGACAGAAAATTTTCTCATGTAAAACTGAGGCACAAAGTGTTGCCTCTTATTCTCTGCCATGATCCACCTCCTACGGCAGTCCGATCGCGGTGTCCGTTATACGCGTTGGCAGGTCACTCGTCACAGCCGTTGTGTGGAAGATGCACCTTAATTGGCTTTTCCGCGATTATGACTATCCATCTCGACAGATGGGGAAGGTCCGAGGTTCGGGCCATACACAAGAAGCCTGTAAGTCTCACGCCGCTTTGCTGACGTGGCCAAGTCCCTTGCATAACAGACGTTTCGCTCTCGCTCTGTTCATTCTGGGGCCACCCGGTGCAAATTCAACTCCAGCAACCTCTCCAAGATCTCCTCATCGCTCATCCCCATCTCCCACCCATACGCGGCGAATACCGCCTCATCCAGCTTCCGGTGGGCCAAATCCAGCCAGGTGGGACGCTGGTTGTAGAGGTTTGTCAGCGTTCGCTTGGCCAGTTGCTTGGCGCTGGCTTCGTCCTTGGGAACCAGACGCGGGTAACGGACGGTGCCGATGCCGCGCTGGTCGGGGTTGTGGACGTAGCGCGCCCAGGGGCCGGAAACCGAACCGGGAAACTCCAGCACTTCCTCGCGCGTCCATTCGGGCGGGTTCAGCCAGTTGCTGCGCAGCGTGTCCAGTTCCTTTGCGGCGGCGATGGCGTCACGCTGGGCCCGGTGTATGGGTTGGGCAGCAACACGTCATACGCTCGCGGGATCAACGATCATTACACCTGCACCGAACTTTGCAAGCGGCGCGAAGTGAACGACATTGAAGGTCAGCAAGTTGGTTACACCGTGGACATGACAAACCGCTACCAGGCGAGCGTCATGTACCTGCTTGCCGACAACCCCCAATGCTTCCACTATGGACTTCCACGCCGGAAAGATGTTCGGCGTCTCTGGCAGGAGCGGAAAGGCAACTTCAAACTTTGCGGCCTTTGCTTTTGTTTCATCCGCCGATAGGCCCAGGCCATTGATTTTCGTTCGGACGGGTGGCAACGTTCCGGAATTCGACCAGGTTCTGCGCCGTTATGTGCAAAAGCTCACCGCGCTGGTGCAGTTCCAGCACGGCTCGCGTAGCAACTGCGTGCAGCGCATCGGCAGTGTTCGCTAACCGGACCAGGATGCTCGTGTCGACCAGGAAGGCCATCAGTCGTACAACCCTTCACTGCTTACAGCCTCGTTGGGCAAGGACACACCACAGTCCGAAGCCGCTTCAAGCAGGAGACATTCCCACTCATCACGTGGTTGAGATGACGGCACGACAAAACGATCGCGCAACGCCTTCAGCGCCAAAGCCTCGGGAGGAACCCCCTGCCGACTGGCGAAGTCGTTCAAAGCCGCCTCCAGTTGAGGATCGAGAGCGATTACCATAGGCCAATCTCCTACAAAGTATCCACACTCTAGGGAACGAATACCTGTTACCAGGAACCATATCGCTCGCTCACTGCGATCGCAAGTTCAACTCCAACAACCTCCCCAAAAATCTCCTCATCCGTCATCCTCACCTCCCACCCATACGCGGCAAACACCGCCTCATCCAGCTTCCGGTGAGCCAAATCCAGCCAGGTGGGCCGCTGGTTGTAGAGGTTCGTTAGCGTGCGCCTTGGCCAGTTGCTTGGCGCTGGCTTCGTCCTTGGGAACGAGGCGCGGGTAACGGACGGTGCCGATGCCGCGCTGGTCGGGGTTGTGGACGTAGCGCGCCCACGGGCCGGAAACCGAGCCGGGAAACTCCAGGACTTCCTTGCGCGTCCATTCGGGCGGGTTCAGCCAGTTGCTTCGCAGCGTGTCCAGTTCCTTTGCGGCGGCGGCAATGGCGTTGCGCTGGGCATCGGTCGGGTTCGGGAAGGGGAAGGTTTCAAAGCAGGTCGTCGGGGTGTAACGTGGCCGGGTTTCCAGGCGCGTGCCGAGCATTAATCCCCATACCTCATGCAACCGGGAATGCAGAATGCCGAAGAAGTAGTCGTCAGATCGAGCGAACACAAAAGTCGCCGAGTCTGGCAAGGTCGTGCGCTCCTAACCAGACGAAAAGGCGATGCTTTGAGACACGTGGAGTGCATAGAAATCGTTCAAGTGGCAAAAGCGCGTTTCGCATTGCGGGACGTGCTTCTACGTGCTGCCACCAGAGCCGTTGGTAAGACTCGCGGGCGTTTTTCTCCCGTTCAGCTTTCACATGAGTGCGCATACTCAAAAGGGCCGTCATACTGAGCGGCATTGTGCTCGCTCATGCCCACGCCAAAGTCGATGATCCACATTCCACGAGGCCGGCTGGTGATCTCTTTACCGTTTACCCACGGGACTACTACGTTTGAATTCGGTAGGCCATGCGGCGTTGGATTTCCAAGAAAGCCAATTGCCGCATCCCCGGCTATGTCAAATGTACCGCCCTTCGTCGTGCCCATGAAAGCCAATTCGAGATTGTCTTGCAGAGGAATGGCGGCAGTGATGTCCGCGCTCGCCGATAGGTTGGCGTTGATTTGCACCACGCTCTTTCCGTCCAGCGTTTTGAACGATTCTTCGCCATTGTCAAAGCCAATCATCGAAACATGAACATTCGCGCCTTCCAGAATCCAAGGTCGGTCGCTTTCCGCGAAGAAAATGTCGCCGGATTTCTTGATTGCCTTCAAAATGTCACGATTCGCGCCGCCGCGAATGCCTTGCGTTGCAAGTAGGCCGGCTCTCTTACACTTCCCTGCTTCATTCTGTCGCCGCGCTTTTTCGAACCAGTAGCAACACAAATCAGCTTCCGGTCGAACACGTTCCCGCCAGAGCTGGAAGAGGGCATCCATGTAGTTGTCGCCGAGTTCGGCTCGCATCTTCTTCCCACCCAAGAACGGCGGATTGCCAACAATGAAATCCACCTCCGGCCATTCCGGTTCTTTCGGGTGATCCGGATCGGACAGATCAAGAATCGCGTCCTTGCACTGGAACGTGTCGAGCGGCCGCAGGATCGGCTCGGACGGTGAGCCGTAGCCGTTGGCGCGAATCCATTGCAACCAGCCGATCCAGATCGTCATTTGCGCCAGGTCGAAGGCATAGGGGCTGATTTCAATGCCGTAAAGCTGCCAGGGGCCGACCAGCGGGAAGAATCCACCCATGCCCACGCTGCTGGCGTAGATACACACTTCCTTTTCCAGGTCCTTGAGCTTCTGAAGGGTGACGTAGAGGAAGTTGCCCGAACCGCAGGCCGGATCGAGCACGCGGACCTCTTGCAGGCGGTGGAGGAAATCGTGAAGCAGCTTGTCGGCCTCGCGCCGGGCCTTGGTGAGCGCTGCGCCGGTTGGCCGCTTGTTCTTGCCGGCCGGATTCTTCTTGCCGGTTGACAGCAAGTTCTCCACTTGCTGATGCACCTCGGCCCATTCCCGGCGCAGGGGCTGCATGACCACCGGCTCCACAAGCGTTTCAATATCCTGCCGGCTGGTGTATTCGGCGCCGAGTTGCGACGCTGGGCCGGGTCCATGCCGCGGACGAATAGCGTGCCGAAGATGGATGGATCGACGGCGCTCCAGTTCAGCTTCGTGGCGGCAAGAATGCGGCTGATTTCCTCGGCGTCCAGTTCCAGGACGGTGCTGTCGGCAAACAGGTTGCCGTTGAAGTAGTGGATGGTGTCCATGCCGAAGTCGCCGCCGTGGGCCATTGCGTCGAAGAGCTGGCTAATGAGCTTCGTGAAGCGCTTCGGCTCGCGGTTGGACTTCTCGACAATCCGGCTGAACAAGTTTTCCGGCAGCAAGCCGACATCCTCGGCGAAGAGGCAGAAGACCACACGGTCGAGAAAGTGAGCTACGGCCGCAGGGTCGAGCTGGCGTTTGCGCATCCGCTCGGCAATCTCCGCGAGCTGGCCGGCGGCTTCCGCGGTGATGGCTGCGCTGGTGACGCCGGGCTTGAGCTTGTCCGGTTCGTGAAAGACACAACGGAGGATTTCCAGGTTGCGAGCCGTGGCCAGCTCGGCGAGAGGAATCTCGTGGGTCTGGGCGACCGTGGCCGTGAAATTGGTATGGACGATCAGCCGATCCATGTCACACACAACCAGCAGCGGCGGGTTCTCCAGTGCCTCGCGGTACAGGAGAAGCTGGTCATAGGCGGCGTCCAGGTCCTTGTGCTTGCCTTTGTACTCCCAGCCGAAGAAGTCGCGTTTCCAGACGTCGGCCCAGCCGTCGCCGCCGCCGTGCTTGGCCGCGCCGCGCTCAAACGTGAACCATTCACCCGTGGGATCGACATCGGCAGGTTTGGGATGGTCGAACACTTCGCACAGGTCAAGGAAGTGCTGCTGGGCGGCACTGCGTTCGGTGAGGCTAACACGTTCCCATTTGGCGATGAAATCCTGTGGCGTCATGGAAAGGCCCGGCTGTAGATCGAGGTTGCTGAGCTGAGCACCGGCTCAGCATCTTGCAGACGCCATTATGAAGGATGGAAGGCCTTGCGTGCAAGAGGGGTGTGTGTGCAATGCAAACAATGAAACTCCCCGGGTCTTACCCAAGTTTGGGTGAAAACACCCCAACCGTCGCGAATGGCCAGACCAGTCTGTTCCAAAGCCTTTTTCCGAGTATAACAGACATGCATAGTACCGGTATCCATGACGTTAGACGGCACCATATTCTTCATCTTATTTCCAGGAGAACCTCCATGCGTTGGCTCATCGTTTTGCTATTCGCTCTGCTCACCACCTCCCTCCATGCCGCGGACGAGAAGACACGCGCATTCCCATTTGACAAGGACGACCTGGACAAGCTGCCCGCCGGCTGGAAGGCGGAGAAGACCGGCAATGGCGAAGGCAGCGTCTGGAAAGTGGTAGCCGACGACACGGCACCTTGCAAAAGAGGTTACGCTCTAGCTCAGACCGCCGAGGGGCCGAATAGGCTGTTCAACCTCTGCGTGGCGGACAATACCAGCTACAAGGACGTGGAGATCAGCGTAGCCTTCAAGGCGATTCGCGGCGACAAGGACCAGGGCGGCGGCATCGTCTGGCGTTATCAGGATGCCAACAACTACTATGTTGCGCGCATGAATCCGCTGGAGGACAACTTTCGTGTCTACAAGGTCGTTGACGGCAAGCGAATCCAGTTGGCGACCAAGGAAGACATCAAGGTGCCGGCCCGCGAATGGCACACGATCAAGATCAAGCACGTGGGAGACCAGATCGAGTGTTATCTCGACGACAGAAAACACCTCGATGCGAAGGATGAGACGATCCAGAAAGCCGGCAAGGCCGGCCTATGGACCAAGGCCGATGCCCAGACCGCTTTCGACATCTTCAAGGTTCATGATCTGAGCAAGTGAATCTCAGCACTTCCAAAACCCTATTAGCCACGGATGAAACACTGATGAAACACTGATAAGAAGAAGACAGATCACAAGAATCCAAAGAAAACCACCCCTTTTTTATCCGTACTACAAACCAGCCAAATCTTCGTGCGCCGCCAAGATTTCAAAACCTCCAAGGAAGGCAGGAAGACAGGAAATAAGAGCCAACCCAAGCCTCCGGTTGACGAAACATGTTTACACGCACGTTTGTCAGAAACTGCCGGTGTGACCCTATCAACCATTCTCTTCCACGAGTTCACTTTCCTCGCTACCACTGCTACAGCCCGATCAGCTTGGGCATTTTTCCCTGCCTACCCTGGTCATATTTCCTTTACTCGAATGAGAGCGTTCACCAGTGTTGCCTAACGTCCACGTTGGACTTGTTGCTCGATTTACCCCACCGGATTGTGTCCGCGATGGCGGTATCGGCGTTTTCCGTAACAGAAGGAGAATAACATGGTTTGGAATCAACTTCGCATCGTGCTGTTCGCGGTTGCTCTGGTGGTTACGGCGGCCGTTTCCGCCCGCGCCGAGGATGAGCCTAAATTGGCTCCCAAGGCCGACGCTCCCGCCGTTGCTCCCAAGGAAGCTCCCAAAGCAGAGGTCATGCCCGCTCCGGCCGATGCCGCTGCGTGTTGCGCTGAAAGCTGTTGCCCGAAAACCTGCTGCAAGCACCGCACCTGTGGGACCTGCTGCAAGACCTGCGATTGTGGCACGAGCTGCTGCAAGACTCCCACTTGCTGCTGCAAGCCACACGTTTGTGTCACGAGCTGCTGCAAGACTCCCACTTGCTGCTGCAAGCCACACGTTTGTGTCACGAGTTGCTGCAAGACCTGCGATTGTGGCACGAGCTGCTGCAAGACCTGCGATTGTGGCACGAGTTGCTGCAAGACCTGCGATTGTGGCACGAGTTGCTGCAAGCACGCTTGTCGCACGAGCTGCTGCAGGACTCACACGAGTTGCTGCAAGACCTGCGATTGTGGCACGAGCTGCTGCAAGACTTGCGGTTGTGGCACGGGTTGTTTCAGTGGTTGCCACATCATCCACACGGCTAGCTGCTGCAATTGAACCGGCTCGGATAGGTTCAGGAAAGCCCCGGTCTTCTGCATGAGCAGTTGGATCCGGCTTCAGTCAAGATCAAGACCCCGCCGCAGAGTTGCGGCGGGGTCTATTGTTGCGCGCGGCTCCGGTTCGATGTTTCTTTCTCTTCAAGTTCTCCACCGCAGAATCATCCGGCTGCGGCCTTGATCGCGGCCAGCGCCTTTTCGTAGTCCGGGTGCGACGTTATTTCGGGAACGTACTCCAGATACGTGATTTTGCCTGCCTTGTCCACGACGAAAACGGCTCGCGACAGGAGCGGCAGCGACATGCCTTCGATGAGCACTCCGTAGTTCTGACCGAATGAGTGGTTGTGCGTGTCCGAAAGAGTTTGCATGTTGCTGATCTTTTCCGTCGAACAAAACCGCTTCTGAGCGAAAGGCAAGTCGAGACTGATCGTGTAGCAGGCCACCTTGTCCTTCAAAGCCCCGACGGCTTCGTCGAACTTCTTGGTCTGCTGGCTGCACACCGGCGTGTCCAGCGACGGCACAGCGCTGAAGAGCCGGACCTTGGCCGGGGTCTTGCTCAGGTTCAAAATCTCCAGTCCAGCCGTGACGCAGGCAAAATCAGGGGCCTTGTCGCCGGCCTTGAGCAGGGGGCCGACGAGCGTCAGGGGATTACCTTTGAACGTGACTGCTTTTTCGCGCTTTTGCATGTAAATAACCCTCCATCTATATGCTCACACTCCCACCAACAAGTCCGCCACGCGGCAGACAAAACCGGGCAGCACATCTTCGCCGGTCAGTTCATCTTTGCTGGTGAGCTTTGAGGAAGTTCCGTCTTTGCGGAAGACGTTAACCACCCGGGCGTTGGGGTAGACTACCCAAACAAGCCTGACACCGGCCTCCAATAGCTCATTGACTCGGATTTCCACGTGTTCCGCCAGGTCATTGGGAGAAACCACTTCGAGAGCGAGGTCCGGCGGTATGCGCATAAGCCCGTCAGGCGGCTTGTCGCCATGAAGCCTTCCGAAACGCACGAATGAACCGTCCGGCTTGCGAACGCGTCCGGGAGAATCCGGGAAAATCTGGTAGCCGCAATCCGGCGGGAACACCAGCCCCAACTTATGAGCTTCGGCGTAGATATCGATGTGTCGATTAACAACCTGCGCAATGCGAGCAGACTTGGCTCCCATGAATTTCTCCACCAATTGGCCGTCGACGAGTTCATAGCGCGGACCGTCTCTGAGGGTGAGTAAGTCTTCCGGAGTGTACTGCTTTTCGAGAACAGCAACGCCCATTTCTGATACCTCACAGGTTTGCGGAGGAAGCTCAACGGGGTAATTATAGCAAAGCTTTGGCCATGCGGCTAAACGTTATGATGTTTCTCAACATGCGGCGTCAGGCTATGCGGCACCTCGAGTCCGTGTTTCTCCATCAACTCGCGGTCGGCGAAAATCTTGCGCACGGCGCCGTCGGCTACCACTCTTCCTCCGTCCAGCAAAATGGCCCGTTGACACGTTCGCAGAATGAACTCCAGATCGTGCGCTGCGATCAGCTTGGTCACGGCCAAACCGTTAATGAGTTCGACCAGCTCGCGCCGGCCGCGCGGGTCGAGATACATCGACGGTTCATCAAGCAGCAAAATCTCCGGCCGCATCGCCAGCACGCCGGCCAGGGCCGCGCGCCGTTTTTCGCCGCCGGACAGGTGAAACGGCACGCGCTGCTCAAAGCCGGTCAGGCCGACCCGATCCAGGGCTTCTGCCACCCGGCAGCGCACATCGTCCGCGGGCAGCCCCAGGTTGAGCGGCCCAAAAGCCACGTCGTCGTGTACCGTGGTGTTGAAGAGCTGATCGTCGCTGTTCTGAAAAACGATGCCGACGTGCGCCGGCAGGCGCTGGCGTTGACCGGGATCTGCCGGATCAAGCCCGGCCAGACTCAGCGTGCCAACCGGGACTTCCAGCACGCCGCCGAGACAGAGAAACAGCGTCGTCTTGCCGGCGCCGTTGGGACCGACCAGACCGATACTTTCCCCGGCAGCGACATCGAAACTTACATGCTCAAGGGCGGGGTGGCTACTGGGATAGCTGTAGGTCAGGTCGTGGATGCGAACGGCAGGATCGGACATAAGACATTTAGTGCTGAGTGCTGAGTGCTGAGTAATATGATACAGGATTCAAAGCCGCTCACCAGAGTCGATCCCACAGAAGCAACCCAACGGCACTGCCGGCAATCAGAGTGAAAGTCAGAACGTCGATTGGCGAGGTCCGAAACTCTGTCAAGGACCGGAATCGTCCGTCGAAGCCCCGGCAGCGCATCGCCTGGCCGACGCGCTCGGCGCGCTCCGAGCCTCGGACCAGCAACGTGCCGGCAACGTGGCCGATGGTGCGATAGCTGTGCCGTGTAATGCGGTTGCGATAGCCGCGCACACGCAATGCGACGCGAATCAGCGTCAATTCGTTCGACAATACCCAGACGTAGCGCAGCGTGAGCACGATTAGCTGGACGATCAAACCGGGCACGCGCAACGAATGAGCGGCCTTGAGTGTGGCATCGAGCGGGGCGGTAGCGAAGAGAATGAACATCAGCGTGAAAATGGCCACGGCCTTGCTGATAAGCAGCAGGGCCATTATCAGACCGTGCTGAGACACTCGCACTGTTCCCAGGAGCCATGCGGGACCGTCGTCGCGGAGAAACGGCATGGGGACGGCAAACAAGCCAAGGAACAGGAGAAGCATTCCCAATCGGGAAAGGTACCTGCGCACCGACAGCCGGCTGAGGCCAGCCAGCACCAGTGCCGCAAGCAAGGCAACCACTGCCGGGACCAGATTTCTCAGGAGTGCCGCGGCGATGGCAGCCGACACGAGCGCAGCCAGCTTCCAGCGTGGGTCCATTCGCGAAATAAAAGAGTGCCGAGTGCTGAGATCAAAGTGCTGAGTGCCAAGCATCGGTCTTTCCCTTCTTGTCTCAGCACTCAGCACTTGCCAGCGCTAGCGCCGGGACTGTGCCGGTTGCTGCCGGCGGGCAACCTCGGCATACAACTCCTTTTCCGCTTCAAACCAATCCTGGTGCTGTGACGACCCATTGGGCCGGCCGCGCTGCACCCATTTTTCGTAGGCCCGCGCCGCGATCTTATCGTGCGGGAGCTTCACCTGGGTGCTTGGATGTGACGTGGGGGGTGTAACTACTCTGGACATGTGATGTCCCTCCTTGAAAGAAATCCATCTTGTTTCAGGGAACCAATTCCGAGCAGTGGATCAGGATTCCCTATCCTGATAGCGCAAGAACCCGTCAGGACCGAAGTCCTGACCCGCTGCTTATGTCCCATTGGGGTATTATTCCATCAAATTTGCCCATGTTAGGCAAGGAGTTTCTTCAAAAAATATTGAGAAATCGAGAAAGTGGTGAGTGGTGAGTGGTGAGTGGTGAGTGGTGAGTGGTGAGTGGTGAGTGGTGAGTGGTGAGTGGTGAGTGGTGAGTGGTGAGTGGTGAGTGGTGAGTGGTGAGTGGTGAGTGGTGAGTGGTGAGTGGTCGTCAGCCATTTCACTACTTGTCCTTGCCCATGCGTTTCTCCTTCTGCTAAGCTTCTCGCATGAAATACTTCATTAAGACCTTTTGGTTGTGTGTTTGGCTCATGCTCGCCGGCCAGTCGGCGGCGCAACCACCCAAAATCGTGAAGGATGCTCCCTTGGATGCCAATTTTCTACGTGATTATGCTGAAACTCGCGGGTTTATGCTGGGCCGGCCGGTGAAAGCGAAGCCGACGCCCGATGGCAAGGCCGTGCTATTCCTTCGTTCCCAGCCGCGCGTGCCCAAGCTGAGCCTCTACGAGTTCGACGTGACCACCGGCAAGACACGCGAACTGCTCACGCCGGAGCAGGTCCTCAAGGGAGCGGAAGAACATCTCTCCCCGGAAGAGAAAGCTCGCCGGGAACGGCAGCGCGTCAGCGTCGGCGGGTTCACCGATTACCAGATGTCTGACGATGGTTCGCTCATTCTCGTCAGCCTTTCCGGCAAGCTTTATGTGGTCAAGCGCGCCAACGGCGAGGTTCAGGAAGTGGTCACTGGCGCCGGCACCCTGCTCGATCCAAAGTTTTCTCCGGATGGCAAGAGCGTGGCCTACGTCCTTGATTACGATGTTTATGTCTACGATCTGGCCACTCGCAAGGAACGGCGAGTGACTACCGGGGGCACGGAGAAGAAATCGCACGGGCTGGCGGAGTTCGTCGCACAGGAAGAGATGGATCGGTTTTCGGGGTACTGGTGGTCGCCTGACTCGAAGTTCATCGCATATGAAGAAGCAGACGCGGACGGAGTCGAGGTGTGGTATATCGCTGATCCAGGACACCCGGAGCGGCCGCCGGCGCCGCAGTTCTATCCGCGGGCGGGGAAGGCGAATGTGAAAGTTCGGCTGGGTGTGGTACCGGTCGCGGGCGGGGAAACGGTTTGGGTTGATTGGGACGCGAATAAATATCCGTATCTGGCTCAGGTTCGTTGGGACAAACTTGGGCCGCTGACCTTAACCGTTCAGACGCGCTTACAGGAAGAATTGCAACTTTTGAAAGCCGACCCTGCCACAGGCAAGACCACTATTCTTCTCACAGAGAAGGATCGAGCTTTTCTTAGACATCTACCAGAGCGTGCCCCAGTGGGACAAGTCTAAAGAGGGCGATCTAGGTTTCTGGTGGATAGCGCAAGGAGGCAAGGAGCTGCAGATAGAAAGGCACCCGGCTGGCGACAAGGACACGTTCATTCAGCCGTTGGACGAGAGGGTGCAGAAACTAGTCCGCCGAACCGATTCGTGGGTGGTTTATCAAATGAGCGACGATCCCACTCAATCACGAGTGTGCTTCAAGCACTATCCAGCCCGCGGACCAACGATTACGGTAGGTTGGGATTACACCGGCCTGATCTCGGTAACAGTTGGTGACGACTCCGAAGCGTACGTAGTGACTTCAACCGATCTGAGCCATATGCCCCGTAGCGTGGCCTACAAAAAACAACTTGCCCCACCAGTTGGCGATTTACCGTCGGTCGCTGAATCCCCTTCATTCACGCCCCAGGTCGAAATCCTCAAAGTCGGCGACGGCGAAGGCTTCTACACCGCCATCGTCAAGCCGCACGGCTTCGATCCGAAGAAGAAATATCCGGTCATCGTCGATGTCTACGGCGGTCCGGGCCATCAGGTCGTCCTGCAAGCCATGCGCAACTGGCTCATCGACCAATGGCTTGCCGACCAGGGATTCATCGTGGTCGCTATCGACGGCCGGGGCACGCCGAACCGGGGCCGCGATTGGGAACGAGCCATTTACAAGAAGTTCGGCAGCGTGCCGCTCGACGATCAGGTAGCCGGATTGAAAGCGCTGGCTGCGAAGGTGCCGCAGATGGACATGGACCGGGTCGGCATCACCGGCTGGTCGTTTGGGGGCTACATGTCGGCGCTCGCGGTGATGAAACGGCCCGACGTGTTCAAGGCCGCCGTGGCCGGCGCCCCGGTCGTCGATTGGCTCGATTACGACACGCACTACACCGAACGTTACCTCGGCCTGCCCGACAAGGATCCGGAAGCGTACAAGGAAGCGTCGCTGCTCACGTATGCCGCCGACCTGAAACGGCCGTTGCTGATCGTTCACGGGACGACGGATGACAACGTTTTCTTCCGGCACTCGCTGAAACTGTCCGATGCTCTCTTCCGGGCCGGGAAGGATTTCGAGATGCTGCCGCTATCGGGTCTGACGCACATGGTGCCTGATCCGGTGGTGACGCAACGGTTGCATGCGAAGATCGCGAGCATATTTTCAGAAGCATCTGGGGAAGCCGGGGTGATGTTTAGCCGCGAACCGGAGGGAGCGCGGGCCGCAACGCGTGTGGCGGCCAGCGCTCCCCTTCAGGTCGCGGCTAAACGCGGTTACTGCTTGAAATCGCCCGCACGCACCAGGACCAGTGTGGCGGCCCGCGCTCCCCTCCGGGTCGCGGCTAAACGTGGTTACTGCTTGAAATCGCCGGCTCGCACCAGGACCAGTGTGGCGGCCCGCGCTCCCTCCGGGTCGCGGCTAAACGTGGTTACTGCTTGAAATCGCCGGCTCGCATCAGGACCAGTGTGGCGGCCCGCGCTCCCCTCCGGGTCGCGGCTAAACGTGGTTACTGCTTGAAATCGCCGGCTCGCATCAGGACCAGTGTGGCGGCCCGCGCTCCCCTTCGGGTCGCGGCTAAACGTGGTTACTGCTTGAAATCGCCCGCACGCACCAGGACTAGTTTCTTCGGGATTATGTGCTTGCGGAAGGCGGCGTTTACTTCGTCCGGGGTCAGGGCCGTGATTTTCTTTTCCAGGCCGGCGTAATAGCTGCACGTCCTGCCCGCGTACAAGCCTTCTGAAAGGATGGTCGCTACACGGCTGTCGCTGGCGCTGGACTTTGAGCTGTTCCAGGAAGGCTTTCTTCGCCTCGGTTAGCTCGTCTGCGGTAACGCCGTCCTTGAGGAGCTTGTCCAGCTCTTCGGCGATTACCTGGTCTACCTTGTCGATGACCTTTGGGTTGCAGATGGCGAACATGGAGAACGATGCGAACCTGTCCAGCTCGTCGGCATGGAACTGGGAGCGGACGCCGTAGGAAAGCCCTTCCTTCTGCCGGACGCGGTTGCCCAGGCGGGAGGACAGCGTGCCGCCGCCGAAGATGAAGTTGGCGATTTCCAGGGCGGCAAAGTCAGGATCGGTGTCGGTCAGGGCCAGCGTCTGACCGGCCATGTAGAAGGCGTTGGCCTTGTCGGGGGTGTTGATCGACTGGCTACTGCCTGCAACGTCGGTTTTGGCCGTGTGGGTGATGCGCTTGTACGGAGTTGCGGCCTTCCAATCTTTGAGCATATCCTGCACCAGCTTCGGCGCCGTTTCCGGATCGAAGTCGCCGACCAGCACCATCTCGCCGTGCTGGCCGCCGAGTTGATCGGTACACAGTTTGCGGACCTGTTCCAGCGTCACTGCCTGAAGCCGGGTTAGCGATTCCTCGATGGTGGGTACGTAGCGAACGTCGCTTTCCGGATACGGGTTCAGCTTTCGCTGCAATGCCCGGGAGGCCAGATCCCTTGGCTCGACCAGTCCCTTTTCCAGATTGTCCTTGTGCTGGCGTTTCAGCTCGTCGAAATCCTGTTGTGGGAACGTAGGCTCGCGTAGAACCTTGCCGAGAAGGCCAAGGACTGCCGGCAATGTCTCCTTCTCGCATTCGATGCTGAACGTTATCTGCCCGAGTGAGCTGTGAGCGTTCAGCCGGGCGTCGAGCTTGTCCAGCTCGTCCTGGAGCTGCTGGCGGTTGTACGTTTTCGTTCCGCGGACCATGAGCGGTCCGAGGAACGGAATGGCACTCGTCTGGCCCTTGAGCGAATCTTCGTTGCCGAAGCGCAGGGTCAGGTTGGCGACGACGATTTCGCCTCGCGATTTCTTGGGTAGCAGGGCCAGCTTGACGCCGGACGGCAACTCGGAACGTTTCACGCGCTTCTCGATGTTCTCCGGCGTCGGATCGAAGGCCTCGCCCGCGGCCACCGCTTCTCTCCCCTTGTAGTCTTTCACGAGGCCGGCAACAGCAGGAGTCTCAGGAACCTCTGTCCTTTGAGGTGTCTCAGAGGGAATGTAAAGTCCAACGGTCCTGTTACTTGGTTTCAGGTAGCGCCCGGCCACACGCGAAACGTCGGCCAGCGTGACATTCTTCAATCGGTCGCGGTGCAGAAAGAAGAGCCGCCAGTCGCCCTTGGCTGCCCAGTCGCTGAGCGTGATGGCCACTCGGCCGCTGTCGGTCATCAGCAATTTGCGATTCTTGACCAGCTTGCGCTTGGCCCGCTCGACATCTTCCTCGGTCAGCCTGGCTTCTTGCATGCGCTCCAGGATGCCGACCATCGCATCGCGAACCCCTTCGAGCGACTTGCTGCGATCCACCTCGGCATTGATCTCCAGAACGCCCGGATCGTGCCAGCCGTAGGCGACGCCTGTGACGTTGTTCGCGATCTTGCTTTCCACCAACGACTTGTAAAGCAGGCCGGACGGTTGCGACACGAGCATGTTGTTGAGGACTTCCAGCGCCGCGAAATCTTCGTGAGGGCCGGCCGGGATGTGATAGATGACGCCGACCACGCCCACCTTGCCGACGCGGCGCAGCACGACGCTGCGTTCGCCGTCCTGGGCCGGTTCCTCGGTGTAGGTGTCGTCGAGCTTGCGTTCGGGCCGTTTGATGGCGCCGAAATACTTGCCGATGTAACCCAGCGCTTTAGCCTCGTCGAATTTGCCGGCCACGACCAGCACGACGTTATCGGGCTGGTAATACTTGCGGTAGAACTCCTGGAGTTTCTCGATCGGCACGCGCTCGATGTCGCTCTTGTTGCCGATGGTCGATTTGCCGTAGTTGTGCCATTCGTAGGCGACCGCCATCATGCGCTGGCTCAGAATATTCTCCGGATTGTTCTCGCCCATCTCAAACTCGCTACGAACTACCGTCATTTCCGACAGGAGGTCTTCGCGCTTGACGAAACTGTTGACCAGCCGGTCGGCTTCCAGGCGGATGCCGAACTCCAGGTTGGCATCCGCCGCCTTGTCGTCGCCGGCCGGCATGGTCTCGAAGTAGTTGGTTCGATCCACCCAGGTGGTGCCGTTGAAGCGTGCGCCGTGGTCTTTGCAGCGCCTTGGGCACGTCCTTGTGCAGCCGGCGTGCCCTTGAAGACCATGTGTTCCAGCAAGTGAGCCATGCCGGTTTCGCCGTAGCCTTCGTGACGGGAGCCGACCAGCACGGTGCAATTGACGGTGACGGTCGAGGACGACACATCGGGAAACAACAGGATGCGCAAGCCGTTATCGAGCCGGTATTCCGTGATGCCCTCGACGGTGACGACCTTTGGGGGCAGTGGCGGGACATCGGCAAAAGCAACTGGCGTGGCAACGAGCGCAAGCCAGCAAATCATGGCCACGAGAACTGTAGAGCGGGCTGCCTGCCTGCCTGTGAAGCAAGTGGCAGGCTGGAAGCCTACCCTACGGCATATTGTGTACAAGCGATTCATGTCGCAGACTCCTGAAAGCCGATGAGAAACGAAGCGACAAGAAATGCGGCTTTTAGCACATTTCTTGACGCGAAGGACCGGGTTTGTTATGGAAGCGCCGCTGGATTGCCAACCAGCCGGCTGGCCCGGTCTTATTATGTGTATTGGTGAGTGACGTGAGGAACAAGTCAAGAGTGGTGAGTGGTTAGTGGTGAGTGGTTAGTAGTTAGTGGTTAGTAGCGGAATCACCGAACTCCGCACTCAGCACTCGACACTGTTTGGGGGGAATTGATTCATGTCGAATCACATGATCTTGCGATACGGCAAGCGTTTCGTTCGGGTCGCGGTGCTGCTGGCGTTGGTGCCTGGGGGCTGCGCTTCGATGAGCAATACGGATAAGGGCGTGGTCGGGGGCGGCGCGGTGGGAGCGGGGACGGGAGCCATCGTCGGCCATGCGCTGGGGCACACGGGGGCCGGCGCGGTTATCGGCGGGGTTGTCGGGGCGGTGACCGGCGGTGTGATCGGCAACCACATGGATGAGAACGAACGCCAAGCCGCCGAAAGGGCCGCTCAGGCGCGCTGGCTGTCGCAAGGCGACGTGATCCAGATGGCCCAGCAGCACGTTAGCGACGGCGTCATCATCGGCGAGATACGGTCCACGGGGTCGATCTATCATCTGACAGCGGATGACATCATCAACCTGAAGGCCAACGGCGTCAGCGACGTGGTGATCCGCGTGATGATGCAAGACGGCGCATATCGTTATCCACGACGGGTTTATGTCACCGAGCCGGTGTATGTCGAGCCGGCGCCAACCGTCGGCGTGGGCATCGGCTACTCGGGGCGGTTCCGGTGAAAAATGGCACGCCGAGTGGAACCAACGTGAACCTCCACGGCTCAAGGCCGTGGCATCCCAGCAAGCGGGCCTTGTCGATGTAGAAACCAACGTGAACCTCCACGGCTCAAGGCCGTGGCATCCCAGCATACACTGTGCCGAACACTATTGGTGCCGGCATTATTTTTTGAGCGAAAATCGAGGTCCAGCGCGGCACGATTTGGCACTCGAAAACGGGTGCCGGCGGGGCGTTCGTTTGTCGCATGTCATTGATTCATCAGCACTTGCGCAATTCGCGTCGTGGTCGGTGCTATTAAAGAGTGACACGATAGCTTTTGTCGCTTGTTTTTGACTTTCGGCCGTTCACATGCTATACTTATAATTGCACTTTTTTTCTCCTTAGCGACTGTAGACAATAAAATCGGCATCGAGCCACATGCTTCGCAGGTGCCATGCCCGCTCTGCAGTTTTGACGGCTTTCCATGCCCACGCAGAGCCGTGGCATGCCACCCTGCAAAACCAAACTGCGAAGTTGTTTTTTTTACAGTCGCTCATGGCATTTTTCCGCGAAGGATTCGCCACTTCTCCCTACATACATTTATAGCCGGCTGTTTTAGGCTATCATGCTGATTGCCGTCAAACCACGCAAAGGAGGCCCGGTTTGCAAGCGCTTTTCGATGCCGAGTGGCGTGAGCGTGCCCTGCAAGGCGATAGGCAGGCAGTGACCGGTTTGGCCCAGGCCGTGCTGCAGCCTCTGTATGCCTTCTGCTTCCATCGCGTGGGCCGGCGGCGGCATCTGTGCGAGGAAGTGGTGCAGGAAACTTTGGTGCTGGCCCTGCGCGACCTGGAACATTACGACCCGGCGCGGGCCGGCGACAACATCTTCCCCTGGCTGACCGGGCTGGGCGCAACGAGATTCAGCGGGTGCTGGCGCGAGAAGCCGACCATCTCTCTGGAGAAGCTCTGGGCCACTGTGGACAGCGAATTGCTGGAATTGTACGCCCGGCTGGAGTCTGAACCATTCGCCGACGAGGTATTGCAGCGGGAGGAAACGCGCAACCTGGTCAACGCGACGATGTCGCAGTTGCCGATGCACTATCGGGAGGCACTGGAGGCCAAGTATCTCAACGGCAAGAGCGTGCGCGACCTGGCCACGCTGTGGCGGACGACGGAGAAGGCGGTTGAATCGCAATTGACGCGAGCCCGCAAGGCGTTTCGGGCGACGTTTTTGACGTTGTTGCGGAATGTGGGGGTGGAATTATCGTGAGCGGAACACAAACACACAATTTTCAACACAAAGACACAAATTTTCAACACAAAGACACAAAGGACACAAAGAAGAAATTCAGTAGGTCCAAAATCAGCCACGGATGAAACACGGATGAAACCCAGCGCGGCCGAGCCGCAACCAATGCTCTAAGGAAGGCAGGAAGACAGGAAAAGAAAAGAAAACAAAAGGTGAGAGTTTCAACAAGATTCGTCAACGCGGAAGCTTGCGCTGGCTCTCATTTCCTGCCTTCCTTAGAGGTTTTGAAATCTTTGCAGCACGCGAAGATTTGGCTGGTTAGTAGTACGGAATGTGGGCATGGAGTTATCGTAAACGGAACACAAATGAAGAGCGAGGATTGGCCATGACTTCGGACAAGACATCTATCAATGGCAACACCAATCACAGTGACATCGCTGAACAGAACCTGCATGGTCTGCTCAGCAAGGCTTACAAACCTGAGCAGCCGGATGCGGAGTTTGCGCAGCGTTTGCAGGAACATCTGTGCATAGTCGCCAAGGAAGCAGCGCAAACGCGATCTCTGCGGGTTTACCAGCCCTCAGCGACTGGGGTGGCGGGGAAAGATGCGCGACTGCGTTCCGTTCGGCACCGGCTGGGATGGCTCATGGCAGCGGCGGCGGCGGTGGTGGCGGTCGTGCTATTCATCCATGCACGGGATCCGAAGCCGTCCGTTTCTGCACAAGAGGGGCCTGCCGTCGTCGAATCCTCGCAAGGTTCTCCGCATTCCGTGGCGGATAAACGGTCGCCCAGAGCGGATGAACCGGCGGCCAGAGCTGGATGAACCGGCGGCCAACGAATTCGTTCAGGAACAGCTTAGCCCCCGGCCCCGGCCGGCGGCTCCGCCGGTCGAGGCCGTCGCCGTCGGCGTCACGATCAGGACGCAGGCGGGCGAGCGCCGCCGCGTCGCATTGCCCGACGGCTCGGTGGTGTACATCAATCAGAATAGTGAGCTGAAGATTGAGGGCGAACGGCGTGTGAACCTTCTGGCCGGTGAAGTCTTCGTCGAAGTTGCACCACGCCAGGCCGATGCGGACGGCGCCACCTTTGTGGTGGATACGCCCAACCGCAACGTCTCCGCGCTGGGGACGAAGTTCGCCGTCCGGGCGGGGGAGGACGGCACTGGCGTTGTGGTGATGCAGGGCAAGGTCAAGGTCAACGGTGTCGCCGGGCCGATTCAGGCCGGACAGCAGCTCTCCCCAAAGAGCGAGGAGCCATCGCCCGCTCCTCGGGCATCGCATGTTCTCGACTGGACGCGGGACCTGGTCGTTGCCGCCGAGTCGCCGCTGGTGCCGGCCAGCAAGTATGAGGGGGGCAAGGTCGTGATCCGCGATCCGAGCGGCCAGGATGTCAACCTGAGCCTGCGCAAGTACCACATCGACGTTCACATCCAGGACGGCTTCGCACGCACCACCATCGACCAGACCTATTTCAACCACGATACTCGCCGGCTGGAAGGGACTTTCCACTTCCCGCTGCCGGCCGACGGCTCGATCTCGCAACTGGCGATGTACGTGGACGGCGTGCGCATGGACGGCGGGATGGTCGAGCGCGACTATGCCCGCGAGGTCTTCGATAGCATCGTGCGCAAGATGAAGGACCCGGCCCTGCTGGAATGGGTGGACGGCAGCACGTTCAAGATGCGCGTCTTCCCGCTCGAAGGCCGGCAGGAAAAACGCATCATCCTCAGCTACACGCAGAGGCTGCCGGCGCTCTACGGCAACACAACGTACCGGTTCCCTACCGGGCACAGCCTGGAATCGGTGCGCGACTGGTCGTTTCATGCGCGGATCAAGGACGGGGCGAACTGGAACGTCTATAGCCCTTCGCATCCGGGGATGAAGACGGTGAAAGAGGGAAAGGATGTGGTTCTCAGGGCTGAGGAGCACAATGTTAAGCTCGACAGGGACGTGGCGGTGGAGTTTGCTCAGCGCGAAACCGCAAGCGGGGGACGCGAAACCGCAAGCGGGGGACGCGAAACCGCAAGCGGGGGACGCGAAACCGCAAGCGGGGGGAGCGGGGGGAGGTTTTCGTCGGCGGAACATGAAGGGGCGAAATATCTGATGCTCCGGTATCGGCCGCAGCTGGATACGAAACGAGAACGGCAGCGGCGCGATTGGGTGTTCCTGTTTGAGTCGTCGGGCGACCGCGATCCGCTGCTGGCGCGCGTGCAGGTCGATGTGATCCGGTCGATCCTGAACAACGCGGAGCATGATGATACGTTCGCGATTGTGACGGCGGGGACGCGGATGCAGGCTTTTAGCGCGAAACCGCAAGCGGCGACGGGGGAGAACGTGAAGAGAGCGATTGCTTTCCTGGAGAATACGCATCTCATCGGGGCGCTCGACATGGGGCGGGCTTTGTCGGCCGTGGAGCCGTTCCTGAAGGCGGGGAAGAACCCGTACCTGGTCCACGTCGGCTCCGGCCTGTCCACAATGGGCGACAACCGCGACGACGTGCTGGCCAAACGCATTCCGGAAGGTACACGCTACGTCGGCGTCGGCGTCGGCAAGCACTGGGCGCGCAGCTTCATGAAGCTGGCTGCCGAACGCACCGACGGCTACTTCACGCAGATCAACCCCGACGAGCCGGTTGCCTGGCGGGCTTTCGAGCTGTTCTCGACGCTATGCACCTCCAGGTTGCTCAATGCGAAGGTCGTGGACGGCGCCGAAAAGGCGGTGTTCCTCACCGACAACAACTCCGTGTCCCAGGGCGAGGAATTATGCGCCATCACGCGGGTGGACAAGGAGCTGCCCGAATCGGTCGTCGTCTCCGGGACCATCAACGGCAAGCCGTTTCGCGAGACCGTGCCCGTCAAGAATGTCGCCGTCAATGCCGACTATCTGCCGCGCACCTGGGCCAAGCTGGAGATCGACCGCCTGCTGGCCGAGGACGCCGCCGCCAACAAGGCCAAGATCGTCGCCCTGAGCAAGGCGATGTACGTGATGACGCCATACACGTCGCTGCTGGTGCTGGAGAACGAGCAGATGTATCAGCAGTATGGCGTGGATCGGGGGCGGAAGGATCATTGGGCGATGTATGAGTGTCCGGAGAGGATTGCGGTTGTGACGGAATCTGTCCAGCAGCCGGATGAGCGACCCAAGATCCAGCAGCCGGATAACAAACCCAAGACGCCGCAGCAAACCGCCGAAGAGCAACGTCTCCAGCAGTTCTGGCGTGATTACTACGGCGCTATGCAAAAATACTATGGGGGCCTCGAACACATTGATTGGGTGAGGTATTACAACAATCACGGCTACCAGATCAACAACGGCAACGGCGGGTACGGGTCTTATAGTATGCCCGGCAGTTACGGTGGCGGCAGTTACGGTGGCAGTCATGGGACAGGCTACGCTCCCGTGATCGTTACTCCAAGCATGTCGTGGGCCGTACCGCCGCAAGGAATTCCCGGACCGAGTGGCTTCTATGGAGGGCCGCTCGGATACGGTGGGATCACGCCCACACCGACTACCTTGGGCACTGGGGTGAACCCATATACGAACCCATATTCGTACCCATACTCGTCGGCTCCAGTCGTTGCAGGGACAACAGTTACAACGGGTAGCGCTAATCCGGATCCTGTTACCGTGCCAACCCAGGTCAAGGCAGGCGCTCGGCCGCCTACGGCGGGCTTACCGGTGTTTGTCTCGGCGGCCACTCCTCCTCCGGTGACGGCAGGCGGTACGCCGCTCACTCCGGCGGCCACTCCTCCAACGGTTACGACAGGCGGTAAGCCGCCTCCGGCGGGCACTCCTACTACGGTGACGGCAGGCGCTAAGCCGCCCACCCCGGTGGTCACGGGGTTAATGCCCACGCCCGCGGCGACCGGTGCTCCTGTTTTGATGCCGGCCACAGCAATGCCTCTGGCAAATTTGCAACAAGATGGACGAACGACTTATCCTCTCCTTCCGCAGACAATCCTCCAATGGGGCCAACTGGCACAGGAAAGAGCAGACGCGGAGGTGCAAACGAAGGCATTGCAGTTCCGTCTCGAGTCAATGCAAAAAGAGATGCAAGAGATGGTGCTGGTCTACGAGCGCGAGCGGCGCTCGACTGCGGGTGCTGCGGGTATCCAGAGACCATTGCAAAACGTCGAGGGGCTGGTCAGCAGAACGGACGGAGATCGCTTTGTGACCATCAGCATTGGCAGCGATGCTGGCATTGCCAAGGGGCACACCCTGGAGGTCTACCGCCTCGATCCGAATCCACACGATTCCAAGTACCTGGGGACCATGAAGGTCCTAGAAGTGCGTCCCGCCGAAGCAGTCGGGGAAGTTGACAGAAGAGCAGCCGGTAAGATCCGCGTCGGCGACCGGGTTGCTAGTTCCATCGTGGCCGAGTCGCTACAATTGGAAGCTGCAAAGATGCTGGCTTCCGCCCCGCAACTGCCTCCAGCCTATCCGGCAGGCTACGAATATGCCCGCAGGCTGCTCGATGCCGGTGAGCGGGCCAAGGCACGGAAGATGTTCAAGGAAGTGTATGCCGACGCTGTCAAGGAATGCCAGACGCCGCCCATCGACAGCAGCTTCCGCAGCGCCTTGGTGGGCAGCGACAAGGATAGCGACGAATGGACGCCGCTCATGCAGCAGACGGGGGAGGGATTGCTCGCTCACAAGCAAGAGTACGATGCCGTCCTGCTGGTCCGGCAGTGCTGGCAGGCGGGCGATCAAGCGCTGGCCGACAAGCTGCTGGGACGAGTGCTGGAGAAGCTGCCCGGCTCGCCGGACTTGCTGGCGGCTGCTCTGGCGGCGGTGGACTATTGCTGGGCCACCAAACAGTATGACCAGGCCGAGGCCGTCATGCGGATAGTCCTGGCCGACAAGGAATTGCGCCGCAATCCGGTGCTGTGGCGGCTGGCCGCGGGGCTGGCGGGCGAGCACGGCAGCGTCGCGCGTGCCTGTGCTTGCCTGGAGAAGGCCCTCGATTTGGAGTATCGGATTCTGCCGGAGACCATCGACGTGGCGGCCGTCCGCCGCGACTACGGGACATTGCTGGGTTACTGCGAGAGAACGGCCGGCGGCGCCGATGTGCAGGAGCAGCAATCACGGGACAACCTGCGCGGAAGGTCATCCGCGCCGCCGACCGCTGGCACTGCTCGACGTTGATCCCAGCGCTGCCTGCCAGGCCGCGGCACGCATTCTCAAGCTGCTCGGCCAGCACGATCTGGCCTGGGAATACCTGACCACGGCGCGGCTCAGCCTACCGGTGAGCCTAAGTCATGGCTGGCGCTGGCACGGAACCTGCGCGAGACCAAGGATTACGAGATGGCTCAACGTGGTTTTACGGCGGCTGCCGATTCGGAGCCGAACGATCCGGGCATTCTGTGGGAAGAGAGCCGGATGCTGCGTGAAACGGACAAGGGAGCGGAGGCCAAGGCCGTACTGAAAAGGATTGCGACGGGGGAATGGGCGGAACAGTACAGGCATTACCAGAAGTGGGCACAAAACGAGCTGGGGCAGTGAGCGACGGGCGAGCAGGGTGGCGGAAGGCCGAATTTCTCAACACAAAGACACAAAGGAAACAAAGGACACAGCGCGGCCTAGTGCGCAACCGGAAGACTCTAAGGAAGGCAGGAAGGCAGGAAGGCAGGAAGGCAGGAAAAGAAAAGGCTGAATTAAAAATTGAAAATGGAAAATGGAAAATTGATCGGAATGGATGAGGCAGCGGTTGATGCCTCCGGCAATTTTCAATTTTCAATTCCGTGCAAGTCGCGCTGGCTCTTATTTCCTGTCTTCCTGCATTCCTCCTGGTGTCCTATTCGCGTTGCAAAGCTGGGAATGTCAGCCATTCGGTGAGGGTCCAGACATGATCGGCCAGACCCGCGGCCATTGCTGGCGTCCGCTCCTGCCATCCTCCTTCGCTGTCACGCTAACGCAGGGTTCGCACCGGCCAGCAGAAGTTGTAGCTGTACATCGTGAAATAGGTCACCGCCTGATGCACGTCCCAATCCTTGGAGAAGCAGTAGGTCTTCCGCACCTTTCGAGCATTGCGGTTCCGGTCAGTCCCGTTGTGCCGTTCCACGAACGCTGTGTTGATCGCTCGGCTTGCCTTCGACAATGCCAGCGCGGCCATTACGGCCACGAACGTCCCGAACACCACTCGATGGTCGATCTTCACAACCCGGCCTTTTTTCCGGGTCTTATGCACGGTGGCATACTTCAAGTCGGCCAGCGGCACCTGGTACGGCGCCTTGGGCCGTCCCGGTTTTCCAGTCCGCTCGGGGATGACCTCTTCCCCATACGCCTCCAGGATGGCCGTCTTGTAAGCAGCATATTCGTCCGTGGTGATGAGATTCGGAATCCGGCCTTCGGTACGCTTCTTGAAGTCTTGCACCACTTCCTGGGTATTCTCCGAGATGCGTTCTCCTGGCACAACACTCACGACCAAGCGGTGTTCGGGGTCGAAAGCCACATGGTCCCAGTTATCCCCCTGCCGGTCATCAGCGGGATCGGCAGGGTCGCAGTTCTTCTCTTTCTTGCCGACGAACGCCCATTTTTCGTCGAACTGCACCTCCCGCGTCTGAGGGGGAAAAAGCCACGAGTTCGTCGTGGAGGTTTTTGGCGTGCTCGCCGGCAAGTTTGCTGTAACGGACAACGGTATCCTTGTTCACTCCGACCAACCGACCGGTCTTGCGGACGCCACAGCCTTCGTCAATATGGGCCAAGATCGAGAGAATCTTCTCTTGGGGTAAGCATGCTCGGAAGAGCGGCGTGCCTTTCCGCTCGCAAAATCGGGCCTTGCATGTAGCACAGCGAAGCATGCGATGTTGTTTGTTGGCCCCGTAGCGATTGCAGACACTCAGGTTGCCGGCTCCACGTTTGCCATAGTCTGGACACTCCGGATCCAGGCAACAAAACCGTGACAGGTCGTCCATGCTTTGCCCTCCGTGGCATGTGCGTTGGTTACAAGGCGACTCAGTTTATACAAAACGACTGCCTTACCGTGCAATACGAGAAGGACACCAGGGCATTCCTTAGAGGTTTAGAAATCTTGGCGGCTCGCGAAGATTTGGCTGGTCAGCAGTACAGAGAACCAACTTGCGTCTGTGTTGATAATTTCACTTGGATTCGGGTGGTTTTGCGAATTGTTCCTATGGCGCCACGCTCACCGTCAACTCGTTGTGAACGTCATAGACGCCGGGTGATAGGCGGACGATGGCTTCGGCTAGTTGGCGTTCGTGGTGGTCGGCTACTTTGCCCTGGAGAACGACCGCAGAGCCGTTGGTCATCACTTTGATGGCGGCCCTGGAGGGCAGCGAGGCAGACTGGCCAAGCATTTCTTGCAGATCGGCGCGAGCTTTCAGGGGAGCAGTTGACGAAGTTGCGGGCGCCGCCGGCCAGGCCACGGGGCCGTAGACGGCTTGATAGGGGAGCGACCGCTTCACGCCGACGCTCGAACCGCCGACCATGTTCGTCATCGAGGTGGAGGAGGAAAGGCCTCCGGTTGAACCGGTTGACTGAAGGTTGGGCACGGTTGTCTTGCCGTAGAGTGGTGATCCGAAGGCCGGTCCGGAGCTGCTCGTCCCCGAGTTCGTCGGCAAGCCGGCGGACAGGGGGTTGGCGTAGGTGGAGGCGAAGGGATTGGTTGTGCTGACGGGATAGGTCCCCGAGCCGGAGCTGCCGCCATAGGATGATGACCCGACTCTGCCTGTGGTGCCGCCCGTGAAACCTGTCCCGGTGCCGGTGCTGCCCGTGGTGCCGAAACCGGCGGTACCGAAGCCAGGCGCGTTGATCCCGGTGGTAATGCTGCCGGCTGAGCCGCTGGAGCCGCTCGATCCCATGCCGCTTGAACCCGAGCTTCCGGAAGTGAACTGAGCCGTGGCGGCGGTTGTCCAGGCCAGCAGGGCAACTCCGCTTAATACCAATTTCAGTACTCCCAAAAACTCATTAGCCACGGATGAAACACGGACGAAACACGGATAAGAGGAAGAAAGATCACAAGAATCCAAAGGAACCCACCCCTTTTTGTTATCCGTGTTTTGTCCACGTTTGGTCCGTGGCTGATTTATGGAACTACTGAATTTAACAATTGTACGTCGGTTCATGTCGGTCACCTCTTCAAACCATGCTTTCCCGTATCGAGATCGGCTCACGGGAGCAGTGGGCATGAGAACAATCGGACCGGGTAATATTAATGATAACTCCGTCTGCGCAGATTGCAACGACAATGCGGTGTAAAACATGGCTCCTTCGCTTGCGCGTCAGGCTTGTATCCCACTGTCATCTAAGAAGAACGCTGCTGTTTCAGGAGCCAGCAAGCCCGGCTCGCTGCCCGCGATGTCATTCTGGACAACGGCCGGATGCCGGCTGAAGAAGATGTCAGCAGCAAGCGATGCCGGTACTGTCACGGGGCCGTCGCCGGCCAACAGAGTCGTTGGGGCAACATCTTCTGTCCGTGGGATAACATTCGCGCTCACATCCGGTCCTGCCGTTGTGTAACCTGACTGGACCAGCGCTTCCGGAATGATCGGACTGATTACCACCCGGTCCGCCGGGACAGCGGGTGAAGGAGCACTCGGTTTCGCTGGTGTCACGTTGATACGGCCATCCAGCGGATCACCCGCTACGTTGCTCACCGGCGGCTGCAAGTCGAACAGGAAGTCGTTGCCCTGGGCATCGGTACCGCCGAGCAACGTCCAGGTTGTCCCGGCGTTTTGCAGCAGATTGATGATTGTCGGGCCAGCGGGCGCATCGGCGCGGACCTGGAAGTTGATGACGGCAAGACTGCCGGCCGCGAAACCGGCAAGCGGGCCGGCGGTGCGGTAGCCGCTGATGCGAATGATGCCTGCCACTTCATCGACATTGACGGCGAAGCTGTCAAATGTCTGTGTGAGGCTGCCCCGTTGCACGTCCGCGGCGGAGACAGCCAACCGGCTTGGGTCATAGGCAATGGCCACATTCACACTGTCCAGGCCAGCCGAGTGATCGAGGTTCACCGGGACCTGCACTGCCGATCCCGGCGCGGCGTTAAACGTTGTCGGGATGCTCAACACCGGGTCGGGGCCGAGAATCGCCGGGGTCACCAACGGAAGTTGCGGGATGACCGACTGGATGATACCGACGACTTGCCGGGCCATGACCAGGGCATCCAGACCGGTGAGCTGCTGATCGCCGTTCACGTCACCGACGATCAGCGTGTCGGCCAGGACCCATGCCTTGAAGCCCGAATCAATACCGACCGCCACGCGGGCGATGCGCTGCGCGTCTTGACCGGTGTTGTAGCCCTCGTCACCGTTCGAATCACCCAGGAAGCCGGAAACGTGGACGGCGGCGTCGTCGACGGGCGTGATCGAGCCTGCATTGATGGATATGTTCTGCAGATCGAGGATTTCCTTCGAGGCATAGTTTGCCGTGCTGGGCACGGCCGTATACAGACTGATGAAGGTTTGCGAGCCGCCGGGGCCGAGCACTATGCCCGTGGACGTGGTGAAGGTGATATTGATCAGGCCCGCCGTGCTCGCGTCGAACGTCGTAACGGCCGAGTCGCTCGGATCATTAAGGCCGGCGATGGAAAATTGTGACGGGTCCACGTTCAACAAGCTCGGGTCGTAGGCCAGAGTCAAGGACACGGATGTGATCGTCTGCGTGCCGTGGCTGTCGTTCAAGACCACGCTGTTGGAGGTCGCCGTGGCGCTCTTCGACAAGGTGATCTGTCCGAGGTGCCCATCGCCGAGATCGTGGTGCCGGCGGGGATGCCGGGACCTGTGACCGTATCACCATTAACTAACCCCGCTGTGGTTAGCACTCGCACCGTCTGGTTGCCGCTGGTCGTGCTGCCTGTGAAGCTGATGCCGTTGTACAGCCGAAGGGGCAGGCCGTTGGTGAACGTGTCGTTGGCGGATACGGTGTTCGGTACGTTGACTAACTGCCCGGCGCCGCGGGCAAAATCGGGCAGCGTCACCGTCACCGAGTTGCTCGAGTTGTTGACCACGAAAGTGGTGACGAAATTATCGCCCGGCGTGCCGTCGGCGTTGCCGTCGAGCAGGTTGCCGTTCGTGTCCTGGAAGCCGTTGCTGGCGCTGCGGAGTGTGACGGTATAGGTGTCGTTGGGCAGCACGCCGAAGAGCGTTCCGGGAGCGGCACTGCCGAGGACACCCGCCTGGCCGGTTTCGATGAACGTGATGCGTGTGTTGTTCTGATCGACAACCAGCGAGCCGCGGATGGGACCGGTGGCGGCGCCGACGAGGGTGACATCGGCGGGGCCGAGGGAGCCGGTGGAGTTGTCGTAGAGATTGAGGATAGGTGCGAGAACGGTACCGAGGTTGAGGGGGTGGCGAAAGACGGCGCTAAAGCCCGTGCTGCCAGCCATGAACGATGAGACGATCAGTCCGTCCTTGACCGTCTGGAGCAGCGTCGCCGAGGTGCTGCTCGTGAAGTTCGTGTCACCGCTGTAGCTGGCCGTGATCGAATGTGAAGCCGAAACCGCAAGTGAGCTGGTCGTGAAGGTGGCCGTGGTGCCGCTCAAAGGCGCCGTGCCCAGCGACGTGCTGCCGTCGCTGAACGTCACCGTGCCGCTCGGCGTCCCGGCATCGCCGCTGACCGTGGCTGTGAAAGTGACACTTTGGCCAAATACTGACGGGTTGCTTGAGGAAATTAGTGTGGTCGTCGTACCTGACAGAAAAGGAATTTTGGCCACGAAGGCATCCCAGTCGCCGCGGTTAGTCGACTGTAACGGGTTGGCCGTTGGGAAGTCGGTTGAATCGGTAAAGCCCGTGACGTAGGCGTTGCCGGAAAGGTCCACCGCGATGCCATAGCCCCAATCGTTGCTCGAACCGCCGAGGTAGGTGGAGTAGACGAGCGCCGTGCCGCTGGCATTCAGTTTGGCCACGAAGGCATCCATGCCTCCGTGGTAGGTCGGCTGCAACGGATTGGCCGTTGGGAAGTCAAGTGAATTGGTAAAGCCAGTGACGTAGGCGTTGCCGTAAACGTCCACCCCGATGCCATAGCCCCAATCGATGCTCGAACCGCCGAGGCAGGTAGAATAGACGAGCGCCGTGCCACTGGCATTCAGTTTGGCCACGAAGGCATCGTAGTTGCCGTGGTAGGCCGGCTGCAACGGATTGGCCGTTGGGAAGTCGATTGAACTGGTAAAGCCCGTGACGTAGGCGTTGCCGGAACCGTTCACCGCGATACCATAGCTCTCATCATCACTCGAACCGCCGAGGTAGGTAGAGTAGACGAGCGCCGTGCCGCCGGCATTCAGTTTGGCTACGAACGCATCGTAGTTGCCGTGGTTGGTCGGCTGCAACGGATTGGCCGTTGGGAAGTCGGTTGAATCGGTATAGCCCGTGACGTAGGCGTTGCCGGAACCGTCCACCGCGATGCCATTGCTCTCATCGTCACTCGAACCGCCGAGGTAGGTAGAGTAGACGAGCGTCTTGCCGTTGGTATTCAGTTTGGCTACGAACGCATCGTTGTTGCCGAGGTTGGTCGAGCGACAACGGCTTGACCGTTGGGAAGTCGGTTGAATCGGTCCAGCCCGTGACGTAGGCGTAGCCGGAACCGTCCACCGCGATGGCCTCGCCGTAATCGTCGCTCGAACCGCCGAGATAGGTGGAGTAGACGATGCGCCGTGCCGCTGGCATTCAGTTTGGCCACGAAAACATCCCTGCCGCCGTGGTTGGTCGACTGCAACGGATTGGCCGTTGTTGGGAAGTTCGTTGAAAGCGACCAGCCCGTGACGTAGGCGTTGCCGGAACTGTCCACCGCGATTCCCTTGCCTTCCTCGTCGCTCGAACCGCCGAAGTAGGTAGAGTAGACGAGCGCCGTGCCGCTGGCATTCAGTTTGGCCACGAAGGCATCGGTGCCGCCGTGGTTGGTCGACTGCAACGGATAATGGCCGTTGGGAAGTCGGTTGAATAGGTATAGCCCGTGACGTAGGCGTTGCCGGAACCGTCCACCGCGATTCCCTTGCCTTCCTCGTAGTTCGAACCGCCGAGGTACGTCGAGTAGCTCAACACAGGATCGATGATGAGCGGTTTGCTGCTGTCATAGGCGCCCACGACAAACCCGACCTGGTTGTTGCCCTGCATCACGTACTGCCCCGAAACAGCAGAGTGGACGCCGTAACTCTCCTGGTACACAACCGGAGCGTCCTCCACCAGGTCGCCGCCCGCCGTGTGCAGCACGAGATTGCCGGCCGCATCCAGCGTCATGCCGTCGGCGCCCTGAAAACCGAGCGTGATGACACTCGGATCGGCGCCCGGCGCAACCACCCAGTCATACTCAAGTTGCTGCTGGTTGCCGTAATAGACCAGATTGATGCCGGGATAAACATCCTGGTACTCCACCTTGCCGTAATTGGCAACGCCCGTGTACCATTGGCTGGGATCATTGCCGATGAAGTAGTTGCTCACGCCCGGCTGCTGATCGAGGCCGACGACCTGCGGCTGAGCATTGGCGCCCACCAACTGCACGTGCAGCACGCTCGGCGGCGTCTCTACCCCCTCACCCCCACCCCTCTCCCCCGAAGCAGTGGAGAGGGGAACGAGATCGGCCGTTGCGCCGGTAGGCGAAGCGACTTGATCCGATGGTGCCGGCTGCTGCAAGCTCAGTACGGCTTCGCTCGGCGTCAGAGAACAAGGCATAGCCGCTGCCGCGCGATAGAAAGTTGACCTGGGCATCAGTCTGCCCCTGGTTGATTTCGAAGCTCAGCGGGATCTGCCCATAATTTTGCAGCAGTTGTTCGGTTGCTGGATTGGTAGCGCTGGGGGCGGTCCTGTCCTCAAGCAGTTCAGCCATCGGCCGTAACCGATAGCGCTCCCGTTTCCGCAAGCGGCCGCGGCCGCGCCGCTGCCCGCCCACCTGATTCAGCAACCGCCTGAGCCAACCAGACCAACTCGGAGGGAACATGGTGGGAATTCTCAACATGGAGTCACAGAAGCATCACAGCGCGGCGGAGCCGCAACCAAAACTCAGTACTTCCAAAAAACCCATTAGCCACGGATGAAACACGGATGAAACACGGATAAGAGGAAGAAAGATCACAAGAATCCAAAGAAAACCACTCCTTATTCTTATCCGTGTTTCGTCCGTGTTTCATCCGTGGCTGGATTTTGGAACTACTGAAAACTACGGGAGAAAAAGCAGGAAAGGAATATAAGGAACAAAGATCCATCGCAAATGGTTCCTCCAATCTGAAGAATATTGTTGGCTTTTGCTTCCTGTCTTCCTGCTTTTTTTCCTTTACAAGTTTCAGTACAGTTCCAAAATCCACACGGGTATGAAACACGGACGAAACACGGATAAGAATAAAGGAGTGGTTTTCTTTGGATCTTATGATGCTTCTTTGTCTTATCCGTGTTTCATCCGTGTTTCATCCGCTGGCTAATGGGTTTTTTGGAAAGTACTGAGTTTTGGTTGCGGCTTAGCCTCGCTGTGATGCTTCTGTGACTCCATGTTGAGAAATTCCCACCATGTTCTCCTCCGAGCTTCGCGGTCTGGGTTGGCTCAGGCGGTTGCTGACTCCCAGGTGGGCGGGCAGCGGCGCGGCCGTGGTCGCTTGCGGAAACGGCAGCGCTATGGGTTACGGCCGATGGCTGAACTGCTTGAGGACAGGACCGCCCCCAACGTTGCCCGATCCGCGCAACCAAACAACTGCTGCGAAATTATAGGCAGATCCCCTTGATCTTCAATTCCAACCAGGGGCAGACTGATGCCCAGGTCAACTTTCCTATCGCATAGGCAGCGGCTATGCGGCCTGTTTCTGACGCCGAGCGAAGACCGTGCTGACTTTGGAGCAGCCGTGGGCAGGATGGGGAGTGGAATGAGTGGCGACTTCGAGGGCCTACACTTTAGCCAGCCAACACCTTAGCTCTCCTGAGTTCCCCCTCGCCCACGTCTGCTTCGGGGCTTACAGAGGTGGGCTTTTTTGGAGGGGGTCTATAGGACGCCGCCGAGCGTGCTGGACGTGGAACTGGTTGGGCGCGAATCCTCGGCCCACCGCAGGTCGTCGGCCTGGATCGGCGGCCGGGCGTGAGCAACTACTTCATCGGCAATAATGCCGGCCAATGGTCCACGGACGCTTCCAAGTACGGCAAGGTGGAGTACCAGGATGTTTATGCCAGCATCGATATTAGGTCTATTACGGCAACCGGCACCTTTTTGCGCTGACTAGGTGTTGGCCCGGGCGTTTATCCGAAGTGTCATCACGCTCGGCTTTCAGGCGGCAGGCGACATGACGCTGGATGCGGCCGGCAATCTTGAGCTGCACACGGCGGGCGGCCCGCTGGTGGAGGACGCTCCGGTAGTGGTACCAGGAGAGTTACAGCATCGACTCTGCTGTTTCGGGGCAGTACGTGATGCAGGGCAACGACCAGGTGCAGGAGTTGTCGTGGGCACATATGACAGCAGCAAACCGCTCATCATCGATCCTGTGTTATAGCTACTCGACGTACCTCGGCGGTTCGAAAAGTACCGAGGAAGGCAAGGATTAATGGTTATCGGTTCCGGCAACGCCTCAGTAGCAGGCTATACCTCTTCGACCCGACTTCCCAACGGCCAATCCGTTGCAGTCAGCCAACCACGGCGGCACCGATCCTTCGTGGCCAAACTTAAAAACAAAAACACCTTTTCGTCTACTCCACCTACCTCGGCATTTCAACAAGCAAAAAGGAGGGCAAGGGAATCAGCAAGTGAGAGAGTTCCGGCAACGCTTACGTCACGGGCTGGTCGCTTTCGACGAACTTCCGACGACACGGCCATCCGTTGCAGTCGACCGCCCCGGGCGGCTAGGGTGTCTTCGTGGCCAAACTGAATGCCAGCGGCATGGCACTCGTCTACTCCACCTATCTAGGCAGTTCGAACGACAATTCGGCAAGGCCATCAATTTTTACGCCTCAGGCTACGCCTACGTCACGGGCTATACCTATTCAACCGACTACCCAACGCACAACCCGTTGCAGTCGACCAACCACGGCAACAACGATGCGTTCGTAGCCAAACTGAGTACCGAAAGGCAAGACGCTCGTCTACTCTACCTACCTCGGCGGATCGAACACCAATTACGGCAAGGCAACGAGCGGTGGACGGTTCCGGCAAAAACTACATCAGCGGGCTGTACCCGATTGACAACTTCCCAACGGCCAATCCGTTGCAGCCGGC
>CAWDRY010000051.1:0-216098 GCA_963804745.1 uncultured Gemmataceae bacterium | reverse complement strand
TGCGTGGAACCATCAAGTTAGGCGCCTGTAAAACAATAAGTTCGCAGTTTCGACAATGCAGGACAGGCTGTCCTGAGCCGTCCTGTAAGCCCCGTTCACGGGGCTTGCCGCGTAGCGGTGTAGGCCCGCCGTTGACGGCGGGTTATTTGGGCGAAGAGTGTGTTCCCCAGCCCCGTTTACGGGGCTTCTCGTTATTTGGCTTGAGCCGTCTTACTCCGCGGCAGCTCTCACAGCTTAAGCTCAACTGCGAGCAGCCCCGTTTTCGCCTCTCACGCTATGGCGCTCGGAGCCGGATGTCGCCTATGTTCGAAAGGCACGAACCCATTTGATCACGAGGAGATGGATGAAAGGCAGCCCCGACGCGGCCGTTGAAGTCGTCTCCCGTGACAGCCGTTCCAGAGATTATGGGCTGAAAAAGCACGCCTACGAAAAGGCTGGAGTGTCCGAGTACTGGATCATCGACCCCATGCAGAATCGGGCGGAATTCCATCGGCTGAAGGCGCAGACGCTATGAACTTGTGCCGCTGAAGATAACCACATCTTCCGGTCACAGGTCATTAGCGGGTTCTGGCTCGACGTGCGCTGGCTCTTCGCGGAACCGCTGCCCAATTCCTATGAGTGTTTGCAGGAATTGTTGAGTTAGAATGGCTCATCTTACAGGGTGGGTCGAGCCTGCGAGGCCCACCAGCGAAAATGCAACACTGGCCCGAAGCGTTAGCGAGGGAGGCTTCGTCCCTCGCTAACGCTTCGGGCCAGTGTGTTGCCGAAACCGCCGCACGGCGGGCCTCGCTGACTCGACCCACTCTACTCCTGTCTGGCATTATTCCTTTGCTTCAATCTTCACCTTCAACGGCTCCACCCAGTGCTTGTTATCGGCGTTGTAATACAGATACGCCCGGCTCGCAGGCCCGCTGTACTCTCCCGATTTCCCCAGCAAGGCCGCTGCTACACTGGACCCTGTAAGCTCTTGTTCGGTAACTACTGCAAGGAGAACAGCAACCTTTACCCGCTCGCTGGTCTATTGACACATTTCTCCGTCATGAGATAATGCATGCCGAACAAACCGGATCGTCGAGGTCCAGCAAACTCTTGTGGAGGACAGGCCATGTCACACAGCATCCGCAGTCCGTTGTCGTTTTGTAGCTTTCTTGGCGTCGGAGTGCTGGTCATGTTGCTCGGCCTCACACGGCTGTCGGCCGTGCCGGCTCCGGATCGCGAGATCACCAACTCCATCGGCATGAAGCTGGTGCTGATCCCGGCCGGCAAGTTCCTGATGGGCTCGCCGAAGGACGAGAAGGATCGCTTGCCGGCCGAAGAGCAGCACGAAGTGTCGATCACCAAGCCGTTTTACCTGGGCGTCTATGAGGTGACCCAGGCCGAGTACGAGAAAGTCATGGGGAACAACCCCAGTTGGTTCTCCCCCAAGGGCGACGGCAAGACCAGAGTCAAGGACATGGACACTGGGCAGTTTCCGGTGGAACAGGTCTCCTGGGACGATGCCGTGGCTTTCTGCAACGCAGCTGTCGGAGTTGCCGGAAGATAAGAAGGCGGGGTGGGTTTATCGATTGCCGACCGAGGCGGAGTGGGAATATGCCTGCCGGGCCGGCACCAAGACGCCTTTCCACTACGGCGATTCGCTGTCGTCCAAGCAGGCCAACTTTAATGGCGGCTTCCCGTATGGAGGAGCCGACAAGGGACCGTATCTTGCGAGAACGGCGAAGGTCGGCACGTATGCTGCCAATGCTTTCGGTCTGTACGACATGCATGGCAATGTGTGGGAGTGGTGCCAGGACTGGTATGATGCGAACTACTACAAGAACAGTCCCAAGGAAGATCCACCGGGGCCTGCGCAGGCCTCGTTCCGGGTCGTTCGCGGCGGGAGCTGGGACGGCTTCGGCGGGAACTGCCGGTCCGCGTACCGCTTCAGGCGCGAGCCTGGCTACCGGTACCTCAATTTCGGCTTCCGCGTGGCCGCAGTCCAGTCTGGCCGCTGAGCCAGGTCAAGTCAAGAATGAGCGGAGCCTGGAGCGCAGGCTCGGTACGGCGGATGGCGGTAGCCCCGCCGTACCGAGCTGGAGCGACAGGCGGAGCGGGTAGTAGAGCAGGCTTATGAGGATGAAAAGCCTAGGAGGAGAAAAGAATGACAAGGTGACAGGTGACAGGCAAGCGCAACGTTCTTGCATTTTGTCACCTTGTCACCTTGTCACCTTGTCACCCTGTCACCTTGTCCTCATTGCGGCAAGCAGGGGCAGCAAGGGCAACAGCAACCCGGCGGACACCACGGCCAGTCCACCGGAACGCCAGCCTCACGCAGCGCTGCCCTGGTGTCGTAATACAAGGTCTTCGTCCGCCTGTTGCTGCTGCGAACGAACGAGACGTAGCAAATCCGGGAATCAACGTCCCGGCCATATTCCGTGCCGATGCCGCCGACCTCGCCATGCGCCATTCGCGCAGATGGAGCGGCTGAACCATCCTTTTCGAGGAACGGTCGTGGCAGCCTTACCATTTCCTCAAAGGCCACCAGGCCGATGACGCCGATGTCCTCCGGTTTGCCAACGCGGGCGGCATAACTATTCTCACGATCCACAAAACGAAAGGCAGCGGCTGTCTCCATGTTCCGGCGCCAGCCCTTGATCAGGATGGAGCTGTACGGGGCCACGACATAGCCTGGACCGGTCTCCGAGGCCCGCTGACTGGTGATGACCGAAAGTCCATCGACCGAGACCACGGCCACCACCCGGCGCGGGCCATGATTCCAGACGCGGATCTCATACTCCTCCCCACGCCTCGGCACCGGCAGATAATCTTTGCATGCGTGGTGGATGATCGGCAGCGGTCTGCCATCGACCAGGATGTCCAGGTCCACGCGCATTTCCACCGGGCAGCAAGGCATCACCTTGGGACACTCGACCGGCATGACATCGCGGATCGGCGGCTGTCTCACAGGTAAGGATGGCGTGGTATCCTGTAATTCGGACGCCGTAGCCCCGCCGCCCACCAGCAGCCCGGCGATCAAGAGACCGCCTAAAAACATTGCCCAATACGACATTTTCATGACTTGTCCTCCTTAGTCGGCAGTCGGCAGTCAGCAGTCGGCAGTCGGCAGTCCATAAATCAACTGCCTACTGCCTACTGCCTACTGCCTACTGCCTACTGCCTACTGATATTCCCCCGCACGCGGCAGATCAAATCGAGCTGCGCTTCGGGTTGTTCATTCTCCCTTGGCGTTGATGGTCACCTTCAACGGTTCCACCCAATGCTTGTTATCGGCGTTGTAATACAGATACGCCCGGCTCGCAGGACCCCTGTATTCCCCGGGCACGCGGCAGATCAAATCGAGCGGCACTTCGATCTTCTGATCGGGCGCCAGGTCACGCCAGTAAAGGATCAATTCGCGGCCGCGCATCTCCCAGGCGCTGATCTTCGGCCGGCTGCCGTCATTGGGCACGCGGGCCAGGTCCTTCAGTTGTTTCATGTCCTCGGGCAGCGTCAGGCCGGCGGGCAAGCCGATGATGGCCACCGCCATGCCCTGGCCCTTGCCACTGGCGTTTTCAACCGCGACGTTCAAATGAAGCGTATCCCCCTCACTCGCGGTTTCGCGGTCCAGCTTCGTGCTCAGCTGCACCGGGCAGTTGTCCACGCTCGCGGGCTTTAACGTCTGATAGTTCCATGACACGGTGTAGGGGAAAGTGTTCTTCCCCGTGATCTCGACGCGCACCGTGTTCTTGCCCGGCTGGAGGTGTTTATCGGCGTCGGCCAGTTCCAGGGTGAGAGCATCCTGAGCGCTGGCCGGGAAGTCGAGGTGCGTCACTTCCTTGTCCTCCAAGGACAGGCGGAGAGTTCCCCCCTCAGCAGTTTTCTTGTTGGCCTTGGCGTAGGCGATGATCGCCTTCAGAGAGAGAATGGTCGATTGCGTCGAGCCAAAACCGCCGTAGCCGCCGCGCTGCTGGCCCAGCCAGGTGACAGACTTCTGGATGTTGGGGTTGAAATCAGCCGGCCGATTGGCCTTCAGCCAGGCGAGCACGGCCAGGGCGGTCGTTTCGATTTGCAAATCCCGCCCGCCGGAGCCGGTGATGCTGGTCTTGGCCGCATCCAGATGGCCGTCGGGCTTCTGGACGCCGGCGACGGTTTTCAGGAGAGCGATGCCGTCGTCGGTATTGCCGCGATTGATCAGGCTGTTGCCGACCAGGGACAGGAAATAGGGATCGGTCGAAGTCTTGGCCTGGGCCAGCAGGGCGGTCAGTTCCTTCTCCACGTCGTCATCCTTGCCGCTCTCGGTCAAGGCCCAGACGATGTAGGCGTTGGTGATGTTGTCGGGCGCCCGGCCGAACGTGTCGAGGGCGCGGGCATTGCGTTGGAAGCCGCCCTTGCCGTCCTTGTGGGCCACCAGGTACTCGCGCGTGCGCTCCACCATCGCCGGATCAACGGGATAGACATGGGCCATGTCGCGGAATTGAAGCAGGCCGTAGGCCGTCAGTGCCTCATGAGCGCTGTCGGGAGCGCCAAACCATTCATAGCCTTGCTTCTGATTCTTGCCAGTCTTTGGGCACTCGAAGGAGGTCAGTTTCTGATAACCGCTGGCCAGCATTGTGCGGGCTTTCTTCTCGACATCGGGATTGGTCTGATTGCTCTCCTTGAGGTAGTCGAGGATGAGCAGGTTGGGATAGTTACTCGTGGAGGTCTGCTCGAAGCAGCCGCACGGCTCCCGCAGCAGCGCTTCCAGTCCCTTTTGCAGGGCGGCCAGAGTGGACGGATAAACATGTACGCGGAGTTTCAGCGTGCCCTTGACCCAGGCGTCGGGCATGACTACATCACTGGTGGCGACCCCTTCGAGCACGTCGCTATGACTGCCGACCACCGGAAAACCTTCGGGCACCACTTGCAGCGTGCGCTCGACCGTGTTGTTGTACGGGCCAGCGTCGCACTTCAAGAGTAGAGAAGCCTTTCCTTCCCGGCCTGGCACATCCGACTGGAACCGATAGATCCGCCGGACGCGTTCGTTGGCGGCGATAGTCAGTTGCTCTTCGCCGGGCCTGTTGACCAGCTTCAGACCAGTCGGCGAAACATTCAGGTTGACGGTTTGCGCCGCGGAGTTGTTGTTGGCGATGGTCACCGGCATGTCGATCATGTCGCTGGCGGTAACTTCGAGCGGCAGCTTGGGTTCGAGGACGAAGGGCTTGCGTGATTCAAGCGTGTTGGTGACCGCTCCCAGCCGGCCGTCAAAACTGTAGGCGTAGCCGCTGACCTGGAACGTCGTGGCCGAGTCGGACAGATCGAAGGCAACCTGGGCCTTGCCGTCGGACAGGACTAATGCGGGGCGCCAGCACAACGTCTCGGCGAAGTCCGATCGTGTTTCGGCACGCGCGACCGACCGTTGGTGGGCGTATTCACGCAAAACGAATGGCGGAGGAGGAGGTTCCAGTGCCTTTGCGCCATTTTTCTGGTCAAGTCTGTCCATTTCCATGTCCTTGGCCAATCCATCGCCAGCGAATGGCGGGCGCGATTCTCGCTGCAGTCGGGGCTTCGCTGCTGGCCCGGCCGCCGCTGCCTTCCCCGGTTCCTCCTGCCTCTCGGCCTTCGCTTCACCCGCTCTCCGGACATCGCGAAGGAACACCTCATCTTGCATCTGTTTAACCTCCTTGTTCTTGTCGGCTTTTAGATGCAGCACTTGGTTCTTAGCGGCTTCCAAGCCGGCGACTTCACGCTGGGCCAGCTGCTGATTGAGAGCATCCCCAGCCGGGGGTGGTGGGACAGCACCAGACGCACCCCCCTTGGCGGCAGCGGCAGGAGGCCGTGCCGCAGTTGGTGCCTTTGCAGGGGTCGTCGGCCGAGCGCCTGCGGTCATCGTTGGAGGACTGCCGGCATGAGGCGGTGCCGCAGTTGCTGCCGTTACATGGGTGGGGGTTGCCGTGCCCTTTTTCAGATCGTCATGAGTTTTGCCATCGGCGGTCAGGTCCAGGAGGATATCCGGCCGCGCGGCCTTGTCACCGAGATCAGAATCCCCTGCCACAGCGTTCACGGCAGGTTTGGGCATGTTCGGCTCTGCATTGTCCCTGGGCTGTGCCATGTACTCCGCTGTTGGCTTTTCCTGCATCAGGGCAACCCTTGCTACTGGCTCGCTCTTGTCTCGGCTGGATACACCTACAACGACCAGAAGCAGCAGGGAACCGAGTACCGTTGCAGGCACCAGCGTCCACCGGGGAATGCTCCGAGCCAGACCGATGGCCAGCATTAAGCCCAGTACCACCAGCAGCGACACAACGAGTACAAGCAACCCGCCCGACTTGAATGTGTCCAGGCGCGCATTCGCCGCACTTGCTTTCACCTGAGCAGTTGCAGCCTCCGTGCGCATCTCAGACAGACGGCTGTTTGCCTTTTGTTGTTGCAGGACGGCATCATCCGCTGCCGTCACCTTGGCAAGTTCGGCGGCCGCTTCCTGGCGGCGGGCGACGGTTTTCTCCTCCACCTTTTGCCGCTGGCGCTGGAGGAAGTCGATCGTCTCCGGCGACGACTGGCCGGCCAGTACCAGCAAGCGATCGGCATCGGGTCTGGTTCGTGGATCGGCCAGGTATTTTTCCTGGGGCTTGCCGGCATCCTGTTCGGTGAAACGGCGCCAGCCCTGCGTGCCCAGGAGCAGATCGAGGGCCGTTTTCGCCCTGGCGTGCGCGCTGACGAGGAAATCGGCATATTCCAGATCTTCCGACCGGCGGACTTCGGAAGTCATGTAGAAGTGGGTCGGCATGCCGCGGAAGGTCTTCTCATCGGCCAGCGTGATGACGCCCTTGTCCACCACCGCCAGCAGCATGATCGCGGGCGTGGCTTTGCCTTTCTCATCGGTCGCCTTCACGACCAGTTCGGCCCTGCTTCCGGGGGCGTAGGTCTTTTTGTCCGCCTCGACTGTCAACTTCAGCTCTCGCGCCGGCTGGCGATAGACCAGTCGCTCGGCGACGGGCACCAGCGCGGGGGGCAGGCTTCCAGCCTGCCTTTCTGTACCGGGCGGGTTAGAAGCCTGCCCTGCGCCGGGACGTTGCTCGAACACCGTGATGCGGTAGACTCCGCCCACGGGTTGGTCAGGTTTCAATACGACCTCGGCCAGCTCGTCCTTTTGAACCGTCACGGAGCGATGCGTGATAAGCTGGCCGCGGCAGTAGGCGCCGACCAGCAAGGTGCGTTCGGCATGCGGGCTGTACACGCGGACGCGCAGAGAATCACCGGCGCTCGTTACACCATCCGGAACGCTCAGCACAACGCCGTCTTCCTTGATCTCGGGCCAGGCGGCCATGCCATCCTTGCCGTCCTTGCTCGGCCATTTGCACTCCGCCTGCCCGCCGGCGGGGCTGTCGATCTTCAACTCGTATTTGTGACCAACCTGCGGAGTCAACTCGAAGACACCCATGCCTTGATTGACGCCGGGATTGTCCGCATCCGTCAGGGTGTGAATGGCACTCACCACGGTCTTACCGTCCTGATCGACCAGGCGGCCTTTCAGGTCAGCGGGCTTGTCGAGCGTGGTGCGGACCTGGAAATAGACCCGGTTGGGTACGCTGGCAACCAGGTCGCCGCCTTCGGGATACAGCTCGACCTGTAGCTTTTTCAAGACGATGGGAATGGTTCGCACCATCGTTTCGTGGTTGGCGCCGTCGGTGAATTGGAGCGACAGACTGCCCACGCCTTTCTCGATCTCGGCCGGCAGCTTGAAGCGGACATCGACCTTCCCCTCGTCGTCTGTGTTGAAGAGGAACGGCTGCGGGTTCACCTTGCCGTTGGGACCGTAGCCTTTGCCGTCGATCCAAACGGTTGCCTCGACAACCTGGTTGGCCACCGTCGTGCCGCCCTCGGACCGTGAAACCATGCACTTCGCCATGACATCGTCGCCGGGGCCGTAGGACTTTCTGTCGAAATCAAGCTTCTTGCTGAGCATCTGCGGCGGATAATTGTTGACGATGAACTTGCGCTCTTGCGGCGGGAACCGGCCGCCGGCTTCGCTGACCACAAGGGTGTATTCGCCGCCGAGGAACGATGCGTCGAGATGGATTTCGCCGTTGCCGACGCCGCGAATCGGCTTGTTGTCCGGCCCCAGGACGGAGCGCCCCCGGCAGCGACCTGCAACCGCGATGAGCCGATGCCAAGTTGATCTATCTTGCCGCTGGGATGACGAAGCGTGTAAACAACGCTGAAATCCTGATCGGGAGGTTTCAAGCTGAAGCGTTCCAGGGTCAACGAGCGAAAGTGAACCGTTTCGCCGGGACGGTACATCGGCTTGTCGGTCGCCAGATGGGTTAGATAAAGCGGACTGGTCAGCTCCAGGCTTTCGCCTATGCGTTGCTCCTGGCCGTCTTCACGGTGCGCGACTATATCGAGGAAGACTTCGCTGTTGGGTCTCACTTGCAGATTGGCCGGCAAGGTCAGCTCGTATTGTCCCTTGCTGTCGATATTCCTTTCTCGATAGACGATTTGAGACTCCGTGGACGAAACGTTTGTTCCTGGTACGGATCGCGCTTGCTTGTCGCGAACGGCTACCGAGACATTGATTTTGGCGGAGACGGGCTGGCCGAGCCGATTCAGCGTTTGAATTTGATAGGGATTAGGAGCGCCGGCCTGGAAGCCTCCCTGGCCGCTGACGACCAGGTTCAGTTGCTGGTTCTCAATTGCCGTAAGCTCCTCACCGCGCTGCTCAGCCACTTTGGCGAGGCGTTTCTCGGCCATCTCAATCTGGTTGCGAGCGTCCGCTGCCTCCTGCTGCCGTTGCTGTTCAACCGAACCCTGTTCGGCGAGCAGCCGCGTATGCTCGGTCTTCCAGTGGTAGACGGGCCAGAGCAACATGGCAGCGACTGCCACAGTGCCCACAGCCAGCAGCACGCACGCAGCCAGGGCCAGGGGGACAAAGGTGGCAAACGCCGGTGGTCTCGCCCCGGCAGCTGTTCGCGCTCGGACGGGAGCAGTGGGCGGCGCCGGGGCCTCGAATCGGACGGCGGAACAGTCCAGCCTGGCAGCGGCGGCCAGCAGCATCTGCTGACCTTTCGCCCGCTCCAGCGCGCTTTGGCAGTCTGGACATGACTCCAGATGCGTCCGAAGCGCCTGTAACTCGACAGGCTCCAGCACCTCGTAGAGATATTCCAACAACTGGGCTTGATAGGCATCGCAGTTCAACATGGCACACTCTCCCCTATAAAGGCGCGAAACCGCAAGCGGGTCGCACTCACACCAGCACTTTGCGAAGTTTCTGCAAGGCGTTACGCATTTGTATTTTCACGGTACCGACCGAGCGATTGCTGATCTCGGCGATCTGTTCGTAACTCAGCTCGCCGTTCTGGCGCAGGAGAAAAACCTCCTTCTCCTCCGGCAGCAAGTCCAGAAGGGCCTGCCGTATCTGCTGGAGGAACTCCTGGTTTTCCATCTCATGCCTCGGTTCGGCGGTGCTGACGATCTCCATGATCTCGACTCCCTGAAACGATTTGATTCGCCGCCGCCAGGCACTGCGTAGCAAGTCCTTGGCGGCGTTGAGACCGACACGAAAAATCCAGGCGCGAAGGTTATGAATCTCGTCCAGGCCGTCCTGCGCGCGCCAGCAACGGAGAAAGGCTTCCTGAGCGATGTCCTGGGCGTCTTCTTTGTTGCCGAGCACGTAACAGAGCGTGCTAACCAGGTCGTTGCGCAACTCGGCGAAAGTGCGCAGCAGCACGTCGCCCGAAGATGGTCTCTCCACGGGACCTGTTGCCGACCGCACACATACGCTCGCAGCAGGCTTGCTCATACCTTCACCTATAAGACGAGACAGAATGGGCGATGGATTGGACCGGAACAAAAAATTTTGGAAATTTCTCGCTGATCGAGACAGACAACCAGGGGCCATACGGCCGATTCTCAGGGTGTTCTCGTTTCATTTGTTTCGTTTATTGTGGTTATTGTGTTGGCTTTGCTACGGAATTGCCAAAAACGGCGAATTCCGTTTCATGTGGGCGAATTCCGTATCAAAGGCAGCGAACCATTACAATAGCTTATCAGTCAATGCTATTGTCGTTCTGCAAACTGATAACTACAATCTCTCGGACGAACTGCCCCTGACTTATTGTTGGACAGCCAATGCTCACCGACACCGTGTCTACATATTTTATGACGCAACTCCGGTTTATCCCGATACCGGAAATGCGATTCAGCAAGAACTTCGTGCGCGACTTGTACTCATCTCTGGCAAAACCCGGTGGCCACGTCTATGAAAATTTGAGCATTCAAAGCAATCCGCCAAGAATGTCAACCAATCGCACTACCGCGAAAGGCGATGGCGTCTCCGCGTGCCTGATCGGTTCGGACAGCATAACTATTGAAGAAACAGAATCCGAGCTTCATCTGGATCAATTTGTGGAGATAGTGGAGACCATTCTTTCAATCGTGAGGAGTGTCAAAGAAAAAACAGCCCCTATCTTTTGCCAAAAATGCGTGTTCCGCTGCTTGGCAACGCCAAAGAGCGAGAATTCTATTAGCCTTCTTGCAGGAAAAGTGTCGAATGTCTTAAAAGCAATCGTCCCTTTCGAGCGTCCGCCGCTCTTCTTCGGAGTGCGATTCCGTTTTCCTCCGGTGGAAATCCGGCATGAAGGCGCAACAGAGGTTGAGAAAAAGCAGGATTTTGCCTCTGTTCGATTCGAGACATGGGAAAAGGATGTAAAGCAGGTCTGGATAGAGGTGGACGACAGCTATTTCTTTTCTGAGCCAATTGCCATAGCAGACATTGGCAAGATAAGCCATAATATGAAGGAGGCGCACCAATTCCTTACTAAGAAATGCGTGAATTTCCTTAATCAATTTGATGACATGCCGGAACCGAAGGATGATGAATCCACCGGTCCGGAATAAACAAGGGGTAACAAGATGCGCTGGATCATGCCAAAGAGGAAAGACGAGGAAATATCTGCAAGCCCGGATTTCCAGCCGGTTGAGAGATTCAACATTCCGCTCCCAGAAAATGACGGCAGTATTTGTGTTGCTGAACCGCCATGTAAAACCGTCACCTGGACAGAATGCGGCAATGCCGACGAAGACATTAGCTGCGGCAGAGTAAAGAAGTTTGATAATCCCGATGACATGATAGCGGGCCTGAAACGACCTTGGTAACTCTGGTGCAGCGTGACTTATGAAATCACTTCTCTGTTCCACAGATCATACCAAGGTCTGACTGGCGAACAGCAGGAACAAATAGATAAGGCCATCCGTCGCTTTTGCGAGAACCCTCGCCCGCCATTTCCGAGTGGCTGGAGAGTGCATAAGCTACAAGGTGTAACCGGAACTTTGGAAGACAAAGAAGACCAGCCGCCTGATGTATGGGAAATGCACGCGCCTGGCGCTGGCGCGTTGCTAGTAACTTTTCAATACGGAAAAGACAAAATCACATTCCGCAACTGCGGCCGACACGATACTGTTCTTCAAAACCCATGACCGAAGTCTCGATCACATCCCCGCAGAACGGACAGCACTTAACCGGAACCACCTCCAGCACCGTCTTGCCGCCTGCTTGCGGGCGCAGCAGGTAGAGGTTCACTTGCCGATTGGTCGATGCCCGGCAGTCACGCACGCCGAACTTGAAAGATTTCGCTGATGCTAAGATACTCGTGGTGATCTTCACTTGCAACCATTTCCATATAGGATGCGCAAAGATGGTCCGCCAAGGCCGTTGCCGCTGTGGAATGGTGCTGACATTCCAGCACGGGATGAGCGGTTTCAAGATGCGCTGTCCGCAGTGCGGTGCGGTGGTTCGGCTGCGCACCGAGCCCCCTCACCCCTACCCCTCTCCCATCGAAGGGGAGAGGGGTAGGGGTGAGGGGCCGGACACGGAACCTCGGGAACCCGGATCGGATACGATCGAACTGGAACCCTACTTGGGCAATGGGCTGGACAGCACGGCAGCGAGCGGGAAAAACTTCTGGCTGGGTTTGATTATTGGTGCCGGCTTGTTCCTATCTGCTGTCGCGTTGACAACTCTCTTTTGGATGACCAGAAAACACTGATCTCGACAACCATGCAACGACTCGACAACAAGACTGTTCTGATAACTGGAGGGGGGAGCGGCATCGGCCTGGCCGTCGCACGAGCCTTTCTGTCCGAAGGCGCTCGCATCGCCATTACGGGCCGGGATGAAGAGAAGTTGCGCCGAGCGGCGGCTGCCTTGCCCGGCGGTGATCGACTCGTGACGATCGCCGCCGACGTGGCCGACCCGGTTGCAGTGCAGTCCCTCGTCCATCAGGTTGTCCAGCGCTTCGGCGATGTCGAAATACTTGTCAACAACGCCGGCGTGAATATCAAGGAACGAGCGGTGCGGGAATTGACGCCAGCCAGCTGGCAGCAGCTTTTACGAACCAATCTTGACGGGGCGTTCCATTGCATTCACGCGGTTTTGCCCGCGATGCTGCGCCGGCAGAGTGGTCTGATCATCAATATCGGCTCTGTTTCCGGCAAGTGGCCGGGACCGCTCAGCGGCGCCGCCTATGGGGCCTCCAAGTTCGGCCTGCGCTCTCGGCATCTGCCTGGCCGCCGAAGAGGAGAAGAACGGTGTGCGTGTCAGCACCATCTATCCCGGCGAGGTGAACACTCCCCTCCTGGAATGCCGGCCGCAGCCGATAAGCCCGGAACAACGGCAACGCATGTTGCAGCCGGAAGACGTGGCCTCCGCCGTGCTCTTTGTGGCAACACTGCCGCCCCATGTGTCCGTACCGGAACTGGTGATCAAGCCGACGTTTCGGCCACCTCGATGACGATGCAAGAGACGTTGTCGCGGGAGCCGGAGTCGAGAGCAAGTTTGCCCAGCCCGTCGGCGCATTCTTGAACGTCGTGGCAGTCGAACATGAACTTGAGAATTTCCTCGTCCGAGACCGCGCCGGAAAGCCCGTCACTGCACAGGAGGAAGCGGTCACCCGCTTCGACCGAGAAGGGCTTCACTTCGGGGCCTTCGCCGACTTCACTGGAGCCGAGGTACTTCCAGAGGACATTGCGATAGCGATGGGTCCTGGCCTCGGAAGCGGAGATTGTTCCGGCTTCGACCAGCGCCTGAGCAATCGAGTGGTCCAGGGTTAGCAGATCGATGTCCTTGCCGCGGATGAGATAGGCCCGGCTGTCGCCCAGATTGGTCACGTACATCACTGTACTATCCTGGCGCCATACAGCGGCCACCACCGTGGTGCCCATCTGTTTCAATTCGGGGTCATGCTGGGCCATGAACAGGATTTCATCGTTGGCCTGAACGACGGCCCGGCGGATGATGCTCTTGGCGGCATTTCTGTCGAGGGCGCCCGTCAGGTTTTTCTTCAGTTCCCGAGGGATGATCTCAACAGCGTTCCGGCTGGCCACCTCGCCGGCGTTCTGTCCCCCCATGCCGTCGGCGACAAGACAGACCGTCAGATCAGGGAACTGCTTGACATCGACGGCGTCTTCGTTGTTCTCGCGGTAGTTGCCCAGCAGGGAACATTTGCCGATCTTCAGTGTCAGGGCCATAGGGCCACTCCGTTCTTTCTTTTTCGCAGTCAGAACCCGAGCGCCAGCGACGGCTGGCTTGCCCCCTCGCTGGGCGCTCGGGTTCTGAAAAGGCGCCCGCATCTCAAATATAGCCTGCCGGAGTCTGTCGGGCAACAACAATGCAGAATGAAGGATGAAGGATGAAAAAACAGTCAACACAGGCCCGAAGAGTTAGAGTCCGAGCCCGGCAACCGCGCACGGAGTAAGCGGCCAGAGCGAGAGTTAGTCACCACCCTTGTTCTGGCCGCTTACTCCGTGCGCGGTTCTTACGCTGCGGGCTCGGACAAGTTTCATCCTTCATCCTTCTTGATTGTGTTTGCCTGCTTGACCAGATTTGCCCGAAGGCTCTATAATGCGAGACAGGTTTTTGGTGGCACAATCTGACAGCTTGGGCTACGTCAGAGGCAGGAAAGCGAGGCAGCCGTGCCCGTCAACATGGAACTAAAGCGAATCATCATCAGTGAAGTCCATGACCAGCAAGTTGTCATGCTCAAGGAAGTGGAAGGCGACCGGAGTTTCCCTATCGTCATCGGCATTTTCGAGGCGACCAGCATCGACCGCCGAGTCAGGGGCATGCCTTCGCCCCGTCCCTTGACCCATGATCTGGTGGCGAGCGTCATCGACACCATGGGCGGGGAATTGCGAGATGTCTTCATCAGCGAACTGCGCGAGCACACCTATTTTGCCAAGCTGCGCATCCGGCAGAATGGGGAAATGGTGGAAGTAGACAGCCGGCCCAGCGACGCCATCGCCCTGGCTGTCACCGCCAGGGTACCTATCTACGTCTCTGAAGAAGTTCTGGAGGAAGTGTGCGGAGAGTAAGTAAAACAGAAAGGATGAAGGATGAAGGAGTCGAGAAGAGGATAGAGGATAGAGGATAGAAGATAGAGGATGGGGCATCGAGACAGCCAGCCTGAAAGCGCACTGTCCTCGACCCTCTCATCCTCCATCCTCCATCCTCCATCCTCCATCCTCCATCCTCCATCTTCGCGTCCTTCATCCTTCATCCTTTTCCGCGAATTGCTCTGGCGTCCCCACCAATGATGCCGTATACATGCTTGCCAAGGAGGTGCTGCCATGCCGATTGCAGGTTCAGCGCGCGTTCATCCCACCGCGGTGATTGCACCCGAAGCAGACCTTGCCGACGACGTTGTGATCGGGCCTTACGTGGTCATCGAGGGGCCGGTGCGCATCGGTGCGGGCTGCATGCTTCGGCCGCATGTTCATCTGATCGGTCCGCTTGTCATGGGACAGGGCAACAACATCTTCACCGGCGCCGTGCTGGGCGAGCAACCACAACATCTCAAGTACAACGGCGAGCCGACCAACCTGGAGATCGGCGACCACAATGTCTTCCGGGAACACGTGACGGTTCATCGCGGCACGGCCCATGCACGGACCACGCGGATCGGCAGCCATAATTTCTTCATGGTCAATTCCCACGTCGCGCATGATTGCCGAATCGGCAACCGTTGCATCCTCGCCAACGGGGCGCTCCTGGCCGGCCACTGCATTCTCGAAGACAACGTCTTCCTGTCGGGCAACAGTGCCGTCCACCAGTTCATGCGCGTCGGCCGGCTGGCCTTCCTCAGCGGCAACTCGACCACCACGAAGGACATGCCGCCTTTCATGATCCAGCAAGGCTTCAATGTCGTGGCCGGTGTCAACGTCGTGGGCATGAAACGTTCCGGCATGACCGCCGAGCAAATCGAAGCTATCCGCCGTGCCTATCACGTCATCTTCCGCGAAGGCTCCCTGTTGCCCTATTCTCTGGCCCAGGTTGAACGCGAATTGGGGACGATCGACGTTGTTGCCGAGTTGGTCACTTTTATTCGGCAGTCCACACGCGGCATCAACCTGATACGCGAGCATCGCCGCAGCGAGGCAGCCTAAAAACTAGACAAGGAGACAAGGAGACAGGGAGACAAGGAGACCGAAACAGGCGTCTGTTCCCTTGTCTCCCTGTCTCCTTGTCTCCTTATCATCAGATGCGCCCTTGCCACAATCACTTCCGATTGGAATAATAACCCCTTCTCATTCCGAGTAGGGGGATACGCATGGCAGAAGCATTGGTGTTGATAACCGAGCAACGCTCGGGTCGTGGCAAGCAACTGGCGAATAGGCTGCGGCGTCAGGGCCGGGTGCCGGCCGTTCTGTACGGTCACAAGGAAGCTACGGTTTCCGTCTCGCTACAGCGTGATGAACTGGAAAAGGCGATCCGTCACGGCGTGCGCGTTCTCGACTTGAAATCCGGCGACGACGTGCAGAAGGTGCTGATCCGCGAAGTACAATGGGACCATCTGGGCAAGGACCTGCTGCACGTCGATTTTGCGCGTGTGGGGGCCGATGAGCGCGTCGAGGTTACGGTGCCCGTTGAATTGCGTGGTATTGCTCCCGGTGTGGCGGCAGGCGGCGTCCTCGATCAGCCCATCCACGTTCTGCCGGTGGAATGCCTGGCCATCAGTATCCCCGAATCCATCCGCGTGAACGTGAGCGAATTGCAGATAGGCTCGGCCATTCATGTACGCGACCTGGTTTTGCCGCCGGGGGTGACCGCACTTGCCGAGCCAGATGCCATTGTCGTCCAGGTGGCCGTGCCGAGAGTCGAGGTCGAACCCGTTGCTGCTGCCGCCGCCGCGCCGGTCGCCGAGCAGGCTGAGCCGGAACTTATCGGCCGCCAGAAACCTGCCGAGGAGGAGGAAGCGGGAGTAAAGGGATTTTCGATTTTCGATTATTCGATTGACGATTTTCGATTTACAATGAGAGCAGATAACGACGTCATTGATCCGTAATGTTCCTGGCGTGGAAATCGAAAATCATCAATCGAAAATCGCAAATGAAAATCGTCGTCGGTCTTGGCAACCCTGGCAAGCAATACATTGGCACCCGGCACAATGTCGGCTATGCTGTGATTGACGCCCTGGCCGCGAGTCCCGGCGGCGGTCGTTTTCAGGGGCGCTTCCAAGCCCAGGTGGCGGAGTTGCTGGAAGATGGTGACAAGGTCTTGCTGATCAAGCCAGAGACCTTCATGAACTTGAGCGGGCAGTGCGTGCGCCAGGCTGTGGACTTTTACCAGCTGCCGCTGGATGAGTTGTTCGTCGTTTGCGACGACATAAATCTGCCGCTTGGCCAGCTGCGAGTGCGGGCACGGGGCACGCACGGAGGCCACAACGGTCTGCGCGACATCCAGGAGCACCTGTGTACAAGCGCCTACGCCCGGTTGCGCATTGGCGTCGGTGCGCCGGAAAGTGAGGATGCAATCGGGCACGTGCTGGGCAGATTTCGTGCCGCCGAGCGAGCTGTGATGGCCGATGCGGCGCAACGAGCCGTGCAGGCCGTGGTGGTTTGGATTCATCAGGGCGTCGATGCCTGCATGAATCAGTTCAATGCCCCATGACGTGGACGAACCGAGAAGTGGATACTGACAGTCAACGATCTCAAGAATAAGCGAGTAAAGATGGCAGCCTACGTTTACGAATGTATGTTTCTCCTGGATACGACCAAGGTGGCCGGAGACGTCAAGGCAGCGGGCGAGCAGTTGCAAGCTCAGCTGGTTCGCCACAAGGCCGAAATCCTGGCGATGCGGCCGTGGGATGAACGCCGCCTGGCCTATCCGGTGAACGGCCACAAGAAAGGGCTGTATTACCTGACCTATTTTCGGGTCGAGGGCAACACCCTGGCGAACATCGAACGAGACTTTCATCTCAACGAGATGATCTTGCGGTTCTTGATCCTGCGCGTGGATCGAAAACTTGTCGATGCGATGCTGGCACTGGCCCGCGACGAACATGCCATGGCGCTGCAATCCGTCACCGAGCCATTGCCCGAGGTAGAAGGGATCGAAGTGCCACTTGACGAACTTCGGGACGAACCGCGCGTTCCGCGCCGCGGCCGCCAGGGGGGTGAAGGCCATGACAGAGATTGAAGGAGATTCGCGCCGGCCCCTTGCTTTTGCCATCCTAACGTATGTATACTAATCTCCGTTTCGCGGGCTGTTCGCTGTGAACGTCCCGCATACTCTCTATTCCCCAACGCAGGAGACGGCCCGCATGGCCAACCTCAACAAAGTGATGCTCATCGGACGTTTGACACGGGACCCGGAGGTACGGACATTCGCCAACGGAGGCAAAATTGCCAAGATTGGCTTTGCCGTTAATAATCGGCGCAAGAATGCCTCGACGGGCCAATACGAGGAAGTGCCTGTCTTCGTTGACATAGACGCCTTCAATTGGGAAAGAAGGAAACTCGCCGACCTGGTGGAACAATATCTGCGCAAAGGCAGCCAGGTCTACATCGAAGGGAATCTGGTTTTGGATCAGTGGACGAGCCAGGATGGCCAGAAGCGATCGAAGTTGAAAGTTACGATGACCGAGATGCAATTCCTGGGTTCCCGGACGGAGAGTGGGGGGGCCGAAGGAAGTGGTCGTGGACCCTACCCTCAGGAAGCGCCTCGCGAGGCAAGCATGCCTCCGCCGGGTGAAGGGTTACCAGAAGAACCTGTACCTGACTCCTATGGACCGCCCCCGGCGGGAGGGGAAGCAGAGATTCCCTTTTAGAGTCTGTCCGGGAAGACTCCCCTCGCCCCGGTACTCCGGGGAGAGGGGTTGGGGGTGAGGGGGTATTCTTTGGAATCTATGCCCCCTCACCCCCAACCCCTCTCCCCCGAAGCGGGGGCGAGGGGCTTTCCGGACAGACTTTTAGAGCGCTATTCGGATGCAGTTTGGCAACGCGGCAAGAACACGAACGGATCAACACATGGCGACAAAACAACGCAATCAAGTACGCAAAGGCAGTCACGGCGGCATGCAACTCGTGCTGACGGAGGACGTGGCCAATCTCGGCAAGCAGGGCGACCTGGTAGAGGTGAAACCCGGCTACGGCCGCAACTACCTCCTCCCTAATGGGCTGGCCACGATCCCCACGGAACACAATCTACGACTGCTGGACCGCTACAAGCAGCGCGTGCATCAGGCTCGCGAAGCTCGCATGGCCGACCTGCGCGTTCTGGCCGAGCAGATTCAGCGTGAGACCATCTCCATCGAAGCCAACGCCAGCGAGGAAGGTCATCTCTACGGCTCGGTGGGCGCCGCGGAGATTGCGGGCGCCTTGAAGGGCAAGAACCTGATGGTAGAGCCGGACATGGTTCGTCTCGAAGGTCCGATCAAGGAGCTGGCCCTGTACGCGGTCAAACTCCACCTGGGCTACGACATCGAGACGGAAGTGAAGGTGCTGGTGGTTCGGCCGCCGGAAAAGACGTGAGAGCCTTGTGCGGTACGCTTGTCGCCATGAACCTGCCTGCAAGGAGGTAAGCCATGCCGCCGGATGGCGAAGCAACGGAACGCCTGCCGCCACAGAGCCGAGAGGCTGAGCGCAGTGTGCTGGGGAGCATGTTGCGGGATAACGGCATGATCGGCGACGTGCTGCAAATCATCCGGCTCGAAAACTTCTACCTGGACGCGCATCAAAAAATCTTCCAGGCCATGACCCAGCTTTACGACCGCAGTCATCCGGTCGATCTGGTGACGCTGGCCGAGCATCTCAAAGAACAGAAACAGATCGAAGACGTGGGCGGCTACTCCTACCTGGCCGAGCTGTGGGATGCCGCCCCCACCGCCGCCAACGCCTCATATTACTCGCGCATCGTCCGCGATAAGGCCATCATTCGCAATCTCATCCATGCCAGTAACGAAGTTCTTCGCGATGCCTACGAGCAGGCCCAACCTCCCGAGGAGTTGCTCGACGGCGCCGAGCGCAAGATTCTCGACATTGCTCAGATGGGAGTCACCGGCCAGACGGTCACTCTGGAACAAGCCATTGGCGAGGCCTATGACCGCATTGATGCACGCGGGGCACGCGATGCCATGTCGATCAGCGGACTGGACACCGGTTATCTCGATCTCAATGAAAAGACTGCCGGGCTGCAAAACTCGGAACTGGTCGTCATCGCGGCCAGGCCAAGCGTCGGTAAGACGAGCTTTGCATTGAACATGGCCCGCAACATCGCCGTGGAAGGCAAGCAACCCGTTTTCTTCGTCAGTCTGGAACAGTTGCGCGTCGAGCTGGCCGAACGCCTCATCTGCTGCCAGGCACGGCTTGACAGCCACAAGCTCCGCAGTGGCCACCTCGGTTCAACAGACATGGACAGGGTGATCGAAGCCGGCAACTTGCTGGGCAAGGCCAAGCTCTTCATCGACGATACTCCGGGGCAAAACATGCTGCGCATCGCTGCCAACGCCCGCCGGCTCAAGATGCGGCACGACATCAAAGTGGTGATGATCGACTATCTCCAGCTCATCGACCCGGACAATCGCCGTGACAACCGGCAGGAACAGGTCGCGGCCATTTCGCGCCGCCTCAAGCACCTGGCACGCGAGCTGCGTCTCCCCGTCGTTGCCCTGGCCCAGCTCAACCGCAGTCCTGAAGATCGGCAGGGGGGCAAACCGCGCCTTTCGGACCTTCGCGAAAGTGGTAGCATCGAGCAGGACGCCGACACCGTCATGCTGCTCCACCGGCCGGAGATGTACGAGCCAGGCCAGCAGGAAGGCACTGTCGAGATCATCATCGCCAAGCAACGCAACGGACCGACGGGCGAAGTGACGCTGACTTTCCTCAAGCAGTTCATGCGTTTTGATGACTTTGCAGTCGGCATCCCCTTCGAGGGTAATTGAAGACGCAGACTCGTGTTGTCGGGACTTCATCATGGTCACTACAATTGTTTAGCGAAGGAGTGTGTTTATGCCTGTACTCTATCACGGTACAAGCCGCGCTTTGGCGACGACGATGGCCGGGACCCTGGCTGTGGGCACTATCGACGTGACGCGAGGCAGAGGCGAGTTTGGTCGCGGGTTTTATACTCAGGATTCAGTCGGCAATGCGGTTCGACGTGGGCAGTATATCTACGGCAACAATGGCGCTGTTTTGATCTTGACCATAGACGACCAAGGGTACCACGCCTTGACCTTCAGACGGCTGACACTGAACATGGCGCAGATGCTAAACGCCCAGCTCAGGTCCAGCAATTCACAGCATACTTTCACGACTGCCCACGACGTTATCGTAGGGCCGCTGGTGAATCAGCATCGCATCGAGCAGCAGAAATTCCAAACGGTAATCGCCCAAAATCTTCTGAACGGAACGCTGACCCAGCGAATCGTGAAGTAATGATGATGGAGAACCTGCAATGGCTTTCGTACACGGTCTGGTGAGAACAGAAGCAATGGGGAAAAAAGGTTGGTGTGCGCCTGTCGAGCTTGGCGAGGCCGCACCGCACTACGTCAGTTTTGTAATCCCTGTAGATGATAAAGGCGCCTTTTTCGACGAATATACCTGTGAGACAATCAGGGCGCACACGGGCGACAGGACCATGCAGACGCATGAACTCGTAAGACGAGGGGAAGATTCATTCATCTTGCGCCTTGGGGCGCACGAACTTTGGTTTAACGTTCGATCGGTGCCAAGAGATGAGCTACGTTTGCCCTACGTGGGCAGGCTCAGGCACAAAGACTTCGCGTGCCCGATGACGGAAATCGAGCCGGAAGAACCGGAGAAGCTGGACAAGCTTTACGAGAACCAAGACACGTTTGTCATCGGCTGTGAGCCTTTTGCCCATTACTCGGGTATCAAAAAGCTCGAGAAAATAGGGCATGGTTCAAAGCCGGGTAACAACTGTGGTGGCAAGTTTCCCAACTTGCCAGCTGTGGACCAGGCAAGTTGAAAACTTGCCGCCACAATCGTGCTACCCCGAAAACAGTAGGATTGAACCATGCCGAAAATAGGATAGTATCGGACTAACGAGGCTTTGCTTTCGAGGCCATCTATCATGCGCGTGGGCATTGGACACGACACGCATCGTCTGGTGGAAGGCCGGCCACTGATACTGGGCGGCGTGCGAGTCGAGCATCCGCGCGGCCTGGCTGGTCACAGCGACGCTGATGTTGTCCTGCACGCGCTGACCGATGCTCTCCTCGGCGCCGCCGGGTTGGGCGATATTGGCGATGCCTACCCCGACACCGATCCGGCGTACCGCGATTGTGATTCGAGCTTCTTCCTCGGCGAAACTCTGGCGAAGCTCCATCGGATCGGCTGGCATGTTGTCAACGTGGACGTTATTATCTTCGCTCAGGAGCCGAAGCTCGGACCGGTGAAGGCGGAGATTCGACATAACCTCGCCGGATTGCTGCGGCTCGACCTCGACGTCGTCAACGTCAAGGCCAAGACAGGAGAAAAAGTTGGCGCCATCGGCCGGGCAGAAGCGATTGCCTGTCAAGTGGTGGTGTTGATCGATCGTTAGTCTAGGATGACCGTGTGGGAATCTGCAACACTGGCCCGAAGCGTTAGCGAGGTAGTCTTTGTCCCTCGCTAACGCTTCGGGCCAGTGTGCTGCCGAATTACGCACGGTCGGATACGGCACCTGAAGGAGTCATCATGGCCCTGCGCGTTTACAATACGCTTACTCGGCAGAAGGAACCTTTCCAGACCGTCCAACCCGGCAAGGTCGGCATGTATGTCTGCGGACCGACCGTCTACAAGCCGAGTCACATCGGTCACATGGTCGGGCCGGTCATCTTCGACACGGTCAAACGCTATTTGACGTACCTGGGCTATCAAGTCACCTGGGTGGTGAATATCACCGACGTGGACGACAAGCTGATCGTGCGTGCGAAAGAGCTGGGCACGACGGTCAAGGATCTCGCGGAGAAGATGACGGCCGACTACCTCGATTGTCTCCGCAAATTGAACGTCACCGGCATCGATCTGATGCCCAAGGCGACCGAACACATTGCCGGCATGATCGAATTGATTCAAGGATTGATCGGCAAGGGGCACGCTTACCCGGCAGGCGGCGACGTTTACTTCGACATCGGCACGGATACCGACTACGGCAAACTGTGCAACCGCGATCCGGAGCAGTTGGAAGCCGGCGCACGCATCGAGGTAAGCGACAGGAAGCGCAACCCCGGCGACTTTGCCCTGTGGAAGGGAGCCAAGCCCGGCGAACCCGCCTGGGACAGTCCCTGGGGCCGCGGCCGGCCCGGCTGGCACATCGAATGCTCGGCCATGAGCATGAAATATGTGGGCAAGACCCTCGATATTCACGGCGGCGGGCTTGACTTGCAGTTTCCCCATCATGAGAACGAACTGGCTCAGTCGGAGTCGTTCACGGATCAGCCCTTTGCCCGCTACTGGATGCACAACGGCCTGTTGAAGATGGGCAAGGGTAAGATGGCCGGCTCGGTGGGCAACGTCCTCAACGTGAGCGATGTTCTAGCCAAGGTATCGGGCGAGTTGCTCCGTTTCTTCCTCATCAACACGCATTACCGGTCGCCCATCGACCTTGGCGAATTCGATCCCAAGACACAGCAGCTACCGTCGGGAATTGAGAACGCACAGAAAGCCCATGAGGCGTTTAACCGTTTCGCAGAACGCTACCAGCGAGTCACGAACAAGAGCTTCTTTGACCTTATCGCGCCGACCAGGAGCAGCCAGGGTGAACGTCACTTCGCTCTGACTGCCCTGAATGAGTTGTGCCAGCGGTTCATGGAACACATGGATGACGATTTCAACACGGGAGGAGCGACGGGAGTTCTGTTTGAAGTTCTGACAGCGCTCAACCGCCATGCCGATCAGGAAAAGCTCGAAGATCCGGCCACGGGCAGGACCAATCCCCATGCTGCCCAGGCTCGCGCGGCGTTCGAGGAAGGATCACTGCTCTTGAAAGAGCTTGGCCAGATTCTCGGCCTGTTCTACGAGAAACTACGGGGCGGCAACGATCAGCTCGTCGATGGGCTGATGAAGCTGTTCATCGACCTGCGCGCCGAAGCCCGCAAGGGGAAGAATTTCGCATTGGCTGATCAGATCAGGAAACGGCTTGGGGAGTTGGGCGTTATGTTGGAGGATCGGCCCGGCGGCACGGGGTGGCGGGTCCAATAACCGATCACCGATCAGCACTGAATTAGAGGCAAGCGTAGACATGACAAGGCCACAGATTTACTGGAATAGGTAATGTTTCCGCATCCCTGTGGACATGCTCTTGGCAGCGCGGTCGGAACCGGAATAGATCCAAGGCAGGTGGTCCCGGATGATTACGTGATCGTCCGAGGTGGCTCGAAGCCGTTGCCGCCTTCGGGCACGACCTTCTCGGCAACGGTGGGACCCACGCTGGAAGCTGCCGCTTGTGCCGTACCACATGGACACCTCCGGGTGACAACAGCTGGAACTATCCGTGCCAAAGGTGGTATTGTGGAATGGAGGTGTGAGCATTCCCCACATGGGACATTGAACGAGCAACATGTAATTGTCGCTGAAGGGGAAAGGTAATTGTCGCCGATCACGTGATCAGCATAAAACAACCTATCCCTTCCAGTGCAGAAGCAAAAGGACGATCACCGTCTGCACGGCGACTACCGACGGCAGGCCGATGATTACCAAAACCGTCCAGATGCGCAAACCACTGCGAATCTTCCGGACAATCGCATCATCCACCGTTTGTTCCAGTTCTGCCTTCACCTTGACCAAATCGACGCCGCCATGTCTGGCCCCTTCCTCACGGAAGCGCCCCAGCGTGTACTTTCGCACGGCGTTAAAGAACCGTGCCTGAATCTTCCGCCGCAGCCAGCCGACTTTCTCCGGTTGACCCGCCAGATCCCGGACCGCGCCGTTCAGCAACTCCTCCGTCTGCGCCAACGGCAGATGTTCCAATCCCTGGGCAATACGTCCGCCGCGCTCGCCAAACTCCTTTCCCTCCTTGACGCTCAGCATCCGCTCAAAGATCATTCGCACGAATGCTCCGCCCAGCCGCAAAGAGCCTAGACCATGAGCCACCGCCAATATCATTGCTCGCTTGGCGCCCAGGATGAAACCTGTCGTCACCGACTCGATCAGCGCGATGACAACGGCAATCACACCGAAAGCCCAGTGGTGTCCGCGCAGAAAGTAGAACGACAGAACGGCCAGCACGATTCCGGCTGCCGTCAAAACGAATACCGTTCCCACAAACGATTTCACGGCCACCCAGGCCATGCTCGCCAGGAAACCGCCCACCCGACGCATCTCGATGTTCACGAGTTCATCCTCAGATCGCAATGGAACCACACGGTTACGATACCGATTCTGGCAATTGATCTCGGCAAATTCAAGATAATCACGTGGCAAATTGCCCGCTCTCTCCTTGCGGCAACGTGGGCAAGGGGCAAGGGGGCAAGGGGCAAGTGGGGCAAATGACAGTGTAAATATTCGGTAGTCACAGGTATGGCTTGAAGAAAGGGTAGGAAGTCAGCGCATGGCGGCAGCGCTGCTCGTTCCAGGGAAAATAGCTAAACGGCAGATAGCAGAGTCGTCAGGCCGGCGACTGGATGTCGTTATGATGAGTCGTTAGCCGGTGCAGCGGGTCGAGGTTGATCGGACAGTTGCTGCCGCATCTCTTCAGACATGTTCCAGGGCAAATAGGCTACCGCATCGACAGGCGCTTGGCCGCCGGCCTCGGCACAAGCCGTCAAATACGCTGTCAGCCAGGCACGCACGTCCAGATGCCAAAGGCTCAGTGTTTGAAAGAACGAGAACAGTATGGCCGCCAAGCGTCCACTCCAGAGCGCACCCGAACCATAGTAGTTCTTGCGTGCAATCACGGGGACGCGTTCGCGGCGTTCGGCCTCGTTGTTGTCCAAGGGCACTTCGGGATGATCCAGGAACACCGTCAGGCCGGACCAGTGGTTTTTCAGGCTCTCAAGCACCTTGCGTTGCGGTGCTCGCAACTGAGGCTGGGCAAGTTCCTTATCGCGTCGTTGCGCCAAGTGGGCGACGTGTTCCCGCAGTAAGCAGTCAGCTTCGGCAGCAGCGGCCGTCGGGCTGTCAGCGGCCGTTGCGGCGGCCATCGGGCTGTCAGCGGCCGTCGCGGTGGCTGTTGGATGGTCAGCGGCCGTTGCGGCGGCCATCGGGCTGTCAGCGGCCGTCGCGGTGGCTGTTGGATGGCCAGTAGCCGTTGCGGCGGCCATCGGGCTGTCAGCGGCCGTCGCGGTGGCTGTTGGATGGTCAGTAGCCGTTGCGGCGGCCATCGGGCTGTCAGCGGCCGTCGCGGTGGCTGTTGGATGGTCAGTAGCCGTTGCGGCGGCCATCGGGCTGTCAGCGGCCGTCGCGGTGGCTGTTGGATGGTCAGTAGCCGTTGCGGCGGCCGTCGGCCTGTCAGCGGCCGTCGGCTGGTCAACAGCCGTCGCGGCGGCCGTTGGGTGGTCAGCAGCCATCGCGGCAGCGGCCGTCGGGTTGATGGCCTCCAGGGCGTCCAGACGAGCATCGTTACGCTCGTACAACAAAGCAATGTCTTCGACCCATGACCAAGCCCAGTCGGTCAGTTCGGGCCAACCGGTCAGCACGGCCAAGAAATCGCGGCGCACATGAGCCCAGCAAAAGGCGAGGATAATCGCCCCCGACTTCACTTGCCGCATGGCTTTGTAAGCACTGTAGCGATCGACATTAAGAATGCCCTCGTGGTCGCCAAAGTGGTCTTCCGGCACGTGGTGGGCGCGGGTCGGATCGAGCACATAGACAATGGAGCGGGCGGCGGCGAAGACCCACATCTGCCAGATGAAGTTGGCCTTGTCGGGACGGCGGAGGAACACCAACCAGCGTGTCTCATCGGCATGCCAGTGGTCTGCGTTGCGATTGTATTCGACCAGGGCTTCATACAGAGGTTGGAAGAGGGGCAGCAATTGCTGCAGGCCGCCGGTGACCGTACCCGCCGACAGGTTCAAGCCCAAGCTGCGGAGTTCCGCCAGAACGCGATAGAGTGGCTGAAAGAGGGCGAATTTGTGTTGCAGAATCATGACCCAGACCGAGATACCCAAGAGTCCTTTGGGAATTACCTTGGGTGGTGGCGGGGCCGTGACCACGGCCGGCTGGCTGGGGCAGCTTCAGGTGCGGGCATAGCGGTGGCGGTGATAGACCCGGCGGTGGGCACGGACTTCGACTTCGAGGATTTGGCCGTCGTCGCTGCCGGGGAGTTGCTGCCAGGGCGCACCACAGTTCTGGCAGCGCTGTTGGTCGGCAGGCACTTCGAGGGGCTCGTGCGTGGTCGGCAAATGGTCATAGGATCGGCGTGTTGGCCCTTTGGCACCACGTTGTTGTCCGCGTGAGCGTGTGGGCTTAGTAGTGGCCGTAGTCGGGTTGGGTGTGGTCGTAGCGGCCGTTTCCGATTTGCGGCCAAAGAGACGTTGTTGGAGTTCGCGGATTTGACCGTGCAGGAGTTCGACTTCTTGCTGGAGTTTATGTTCACGTTGTTTGGCGCGGCGGTGTTGACTTTGCCAATAGTGGCTCTGCTGGCGCAGCAGGACCATTTGTAGGCGCAGGCGTCGAATGATAGCGACCGCGAGCAGCAGCAAGAAAAGGAGGACGATCAGACATTGCCGCAACCAGAAGAGCAAAGCATCCAGGTGTTCTTCAGGAGTTGGAGGAGATTCCACTATGCCATCATCGAGAAGCATGGTGGTAGCATCTTCGGGGGTAGGCGAGCGGGGCACCAGAGGATAAAAGGTGTCGGCGTCCATGCACTAAGCATGTTAGGCTGACTGGCCGTGCGGAGCGGAAAAAAAGCGAGAGAAAACCCGTCCAAGAACGTCAAACTAAGTAAGATCTAACTGTCGCGACGACTACGCAAGAACTTGGGTTAGCCGAATATTTACATGACAGTTTACCAAACTCCTTGCCGCCATGACACTTCTGACTAAAATCGTCCCGCCCGCAGCCTGGGCCAGGCATCTTTGCAACAGACCGATTGCCAAATCGGGCAACCGGTGGTCAAACCGAGCAGCGGCGATCAGGACCAGACTCGATAGCCCTTGCCATCCTCATGTCCTCTTCACCGCGCGGGGAAAAGCCAATTGCAAACATGCCATGTGAACGGCCCAAAGTCGAAATTAAGCGACAAAAGCTATCGTGTCAGGGTTTAATACCTCCGGACACACCCTCAATTCCGTAAGTGTCCTGAAAACGACGACATGCGGCAAACAGGCTCGGCGCAACCGCCTGTTTTTAGAGGACAAATGTGGCCGCGCCAAACAGCCATTTTCCCCAAAAAATGTCGCCGCCGCAATGACTATCTGGCCGCCTTCTCAATACCCCGCCGCTTTCCCGCTGACCCGCCGATCCTCCGCCCCATGATAGGTTCCCGTCTTCGGATCGACCCAGATGGAGTGCGCATCTCCTTGCCGTGCGCCGACGACCGTATGCCCCATCGCCCGCAGCGTCTCCACCGCGCCGGCGTGTTCGGTCCTCCCTTCGAAACGCGCCTCGTCGGGAAACCATTGATGGTGCAAGCGCGGCGCATCCACGGCCGAGCGTATGTCCATGTCGAAATCGAGCACGCTGACCAGGATGCACAGCACGGTATTGATGATCGACCGGCTGCCCGGACTGCCCGTCAAGAGCACCACCTTGCCGTCGCGGACCACGATGGTAGGCGTCTGCGAGCTGAGCATGCGTTTGCCCGGAGCGATCTGATTTGGCTCGGTGCCGATGGCGCCGCTCTTGTCCGTGACGCCCGGCCGCCAGTTGAAGTCGATCATCTCGTCGTTGAGCAGGAACCCCGCCCCCTTCACCACCACCCGCGAGCCGTAACTGCGTTCCAGCGTGAACGTGTTGGCCACCGCCATGCCGTCCTTGTCGATCACCGAGAAATGCGTGGTGCTGTCGCCTTCGCGGCCCAGGGGGATGTCCTTGGCAAGATCTTCACTCTTCGTTGCCCTGTCCAGGTTGATGCCGCGGGCAAGTTGGCGCGCATATTCCTTGCTGGTAAGTTGAGCTGGTATCTTTGTGAAGTCCGGATCGCCCAGGTTACGAGCGCGGTCGCAATAAGCCCGGCGCATAGCCTCGATCATAAGATGCAACGTTTCTGGCGACCAGCGGCCCTGCTTGCACAGGTCGTAATTCTCCAGGATGTTGAGCATCTCGACCAGACAGATGCCGCCCGAACTGGGCGGCGGCGGGGCGTAAATGTCGTAGCCCCGGTAGGTGCCGTGGATCGGCGTGCGGACGTTGGCCTTGTAGGCTTCGAGATCGGCCTTGACGATGAGACCGCCGCCGGCTTTCATTTCCGCGACGATCTGTTCGGCGATGGCGCCCTTGTAAAAGGCGTCCGGGCCTTCGCCGGCAATGAGCCGGAGCGTCTTCGCCAGGTCTTTCTGCACCAGCCGATCACCCTCACGCCAGTCGGCCTTGCCGTCCTCCTTGCCCAGGACACGCCGGAGTTCCGGAAAATCGCTCGATGAACCCACGATGGAGTTGAGCGATGAGGCCAAAAAGGCATCGAGAGCAAACCCATCCTCGGCAAGTCTGACTGCCGGCGTGAGCACATCCTTCCAGGGGAGCTTGCCGAATTTCTGATGGGCCAGAGCCATGCCGCGGACCGTGCCGGGCACGCCCACCGGCTTGTGGCCCAACCAACCGTCGTTCTTGGCGAACATGTTCTTGCCGGCCGCCGCGGGCGCGGTCTCACGGTATTCGACGACCACCGGTTCGCGCTTGTCACCTGGATAAACAACCATGAATCCGCCGCCGCCGATGTTGCCGGCCGGCGGATAGGTGACCGCGAGGGCAAAAGCGGTGGCGACAGCCGCATCAACGGCATTGCCGCCCTTCTTGAGAATGTCACGGCCCACCTCGGATGCCGGTGCCGACACCGACACAACCATGCCGTTGCGGCCTTCCTCCGTCTTCTTCGGCGCCTGGGCATGAGCCTCCACGGCAAACAGGCAAAAACAGCACAGCGCCAGTGGTAGTCCAAAACGAGTCATAACACCTCCATGAATTAAAGGATAAAGGATGAAGGATGAACCGAATAGAGGATGGAGGATAGAAGATGGAGAATCGAAGTCCATCCTCCATCTTCTATCCTCCATCCTCTATGATTCGATTCGGATTCATCCTTCATCCTTCATCCTTCATCCTTGATTGATCCAGTCCTAGATTCCGCATGATCTCCGAACAGCTCAGCGTGCGGTTGAGGCAATAGAAATGGATGCCGGGTACTCCGTGGTCCAGCAACCGGCGGCACATATCGGTGCAAACATCGACGCCCAGCCGGCGCACCGCCTCGTCGTCCGAGCCAAGGATTGCCAATTGACGCTGGATGTACGGTGGCAGCTTGGCGCCGCACATTGAAGTGAATCGTCTGACCTGTTCGGCGTTCAAAAACGGCAGAACACCTGGAATGATGGGCACGCGCAGGCCGTGCTTGTTGCGCAGGTAATCCTCGAACTGAAAGAAGTCCTCCAGATCGTAAAAAAGCTGGGTGATGAGGAAAGCCGCGCCTGCCTCGACCTTGGCAGCAGTTCGATCCCAGTCGAGATACTTGTCGTTGCACTCCACATGTCCTTCGGGATAGCAGGCCGCACCGATGTCAAAATAATTCCGGCTCTTGACGAAACGGATCAGGTCGATGGCATAAGTAAAACCGCCGGGCACGGGAGTGAATGTGCTCTGCCCCTGGGGGGTCGCCGCGCAGGGCCAGGATGGTCTCGACGCCGAAGGAGTGGGCTTCATCAAGTACGGATTCCACTTTCTCCCGCGTTGAACCGACGCAGGTGACGTGAGCCACCGACTCGATACCGAACTCCTGACGGATGCGCTTGACCATGCGCAGCGAACGCTCGTGCGTACTGCCGCCGGCGCCGTAGGTCACGGATATGTAGGACGCACCGAGGCGCTTGAGGGCCGGTACCGTTTCCTGGCAGAGCACCCGCTCGGCCTCGTCCGTCTTGGGCGGAAAGAACTCAAACGAGATCGTCGGCTCAGGCCGGGAATACAGTGCAGAGATGCGCACGCTGGTTCCTCTCTCACCTCATGGCGGATGTCGGCGGGTATAGTGTGGGAATTGTCCAAGAATTGAGCAATCTTGCCAAGAGGGATTTGCAGGGCCGCCAATGATTGAAGTCAAACTTCCCCGGCCAGTGTGGCGTCATCTTGCGGCATAGACCGTCTCCGCTGACTCGAGGATTTGCCGCCGACGAATCCAATTCGCACTTCGCTCCACGGCACGCCGGCTGACGAGATCCACAGGTCGGCCGACAAGGCCAGCTAGTTCTTGCTCCATGCGAACCTGATCAAGCAATGTCTAATGTGTATCCGGCGCGAACGTGACGAGTACGTCAATGTCGCTATCGGGCCGAAAGTCCGGCCGTAGCACAGAGCCGAAGAGAGCCAGCTCCGAGATTTTCCAATGCCGGCAGAAATCCGCGATCTCTTCTCCAGGGAGTTCAAGCATAAGCCGGGACATGGATCTTCTCCATTTCCTTCAAGAATCCATTATGGCTGGTTGTTGGGCCTGAATGGATTGCCAACTTCAATAGATATCCACCTTTTTTTACCTCCAAGTTGCTTACCTTGCCCATAACTTCCGATCCAGACTCCGATAGCCGATGGCTTCCACCACGTGCGGCGGCTTGATGTCTGGGTGCCTTCCAGATCGGCGATGGTTCGGGCCACGCGCAGGATACGATCATGTGCCCGCGCCGACAGACCGAGCTCGTCCATCGCGTTTTTCAGCAGACTGCGGCCTTCCTGATCGAGGGCACTGTAACGACGCAGTTGCCGGCTGCTCATACGGCTATTCAAACGCGGGCTTTCCGGACCAAAACGTTGTCGTTGCACCTGCCGGGCACGATTGACCTGTTCACGCATCACCGCGCTCGGCGTGCCGTCGGCGTTGGCTGACAATTCCTGAAATGGCACTGCCGGCACTTCGATATGCATGTCGATCCGGTCGAGAAGAGGTCCGCTGATGCGCCCATGTATCGCTCAATCTGCATGGGATTGCACTTGCAGGGATGGCGGGCATCGCCGAGAAACCCGCACGCACAGGGGTTCATCGCCGCGATGAGCACAAAATTCGCCGGAAACGTTGTGGAGTGAAGGGCCCTGGAAATTGTGACGTGCCCCTCTTCCAGAGGCTGGCGGAGCACTTCCAGGCTGCGGCGATTGAACTCAGGCAGCTCGTCCAGAAACAACACCCCGAAATGTGCCAGGGAGATCTCACCCGGCGCCGGCGTGCTGCCGCCGCCGACCATGCCGGCATCGCTGATGGTGTGATGCGGCGAACGAAAGGGGCGAGTTACCACCAGTGGCTCATCGGGCTTGAGGCGGCCCAGGGCGCTGTAGATGCGCGTCGTCTCCAGGCTCTCGGCGGGCGTCAGCGGCGGCAGGATTGTCGGCAAGCGTCTGGCCAGCATTGTCTTGCCGGTCCCCGGACTGCCAATCATCAGGACATTATGCCCGCCACTGGCAGCGACGACCAGCGCCCGTTTGGCGAACTCCTGGCCGCGCACGTCCGAGAAGTCCACCTCGTAGGTGTTCAGCCTGGCAAACAAATCTTCAATAAGCGAGGCGACCGGCTCGGCAGGAAGCTGTCCGGAAAGGATGCCGACCGCTTCTCCCAGACTGTTGACTCCATACACCGTAACGGCCTCGACGACGGCGGCCTCGCGGGCATTGGCGGCCGGCACCAGCAGTTTGCTTATCCCGCGCTCGGCAGCCGCCATCGCCATCGACAGTGCGCCCTTGATGGGCCGGACGCTGCCGTCGAGAGCAAGCTCGCCCATCGTGGCAAAATCGCGCAACTGCTCCGGCAACAGTTGCCCCGTGGCCACCAGCAGTCCGAGGCGCGATGGGCAGGTCGAAGGCTCCTGCATCCTTCCGCAGGTCTGCCGGGGCAAGATTTATAACCGTCCTGCCCGGATGCCTGTCATAGCCAAGGTTGGCCAGAGCACGCTCGATGCGGTGGATGCTCTCGCGCACGGCCAGCTCGGGCAGGCCGACGAGCACGGTTTTCGGCAGCCCGGCCGAGGCATCGACTTCGACCTCGACGGGCACCCCGTCGATGCCGACCAGCGCGAACGTGTTGAGCTTGGCGAGCATGCGCGGCAGGCTCCGGGGAAAACCATGCGGTTGTTCAGGGTGACGAGGTGGAAGTTATTCCAACCCACGACGGCTGATATTGTAGGAGCCTGGCCGGAAAATGCGAAAGGAAACTGGGCACTGAGGGCTTCGAACCCCCGACCCCCTCGGTGTAAGCGAGGTGCTCTAGCCACTGAGCTAAGTGCCCCATGAGTCATTAGTCACTCGTCATTAGTCATTGGCAACCCACAATCACCCTAATGACTAACGACTAGTGACTAGTGACAATTGCATTGCTCACATCGAAAACGAGCTGCCGCAGCCGCAGGTGCTTCTGACGTTGGGAATCTCGATGCTGAAACCACGCTTGTTGATCTCGTTGTGGAACTCGAGCGTGGCTTCGCTCAGGTACATGAGGCTACGCTTGTCCACGACAACGGGTACGCCGTGAAAATCGAAGGTTTCGTCCAGTTTCGGGTTGACGGACGTATCCAGATCGAGCTTCTTTTGCAGGCCGCTGCATCCGCCGCCGATGATTCGCAACCGCAGATAAAGTTTCTCCGGCGCATCGCCATCATGTTTCTGTTCGTCGATGATGCGCTTGACTTCGCTTGCGGCTTTTTCGGTTATCGTGAGAGACATGATTGTCCTTTCATTTTGACTGAAATTCTCCGCAAAACCATATAACATTATACAGAGAGATGGCGGAAATGTGCGACACCGATTCAGTGGAATAGCACGCAAAACCGCAAGCATGGGGAAATATTTCAGTGCGCAAGCGTTCCGTGCTCCAGCGCGTACACTGGGTTGATGTTATGCAAATGCTTGACCGCTCGAACTACCTCGCCAATCACGTGATCCACTTCTTCCACGGTATTGAACCGTCCCAGCCCGAAGCGGATGCTGCCGTGGGCCAGCTCGTCGCCGATGCCCAGCGCCCTGAGAACATGGCTTGGCTCCACGCTGGCCGAGGTACATGCCGATCCTGAGCTGACAGCGACATCTTTCATGGCCATCATCAGGGCGTCGCTCTGGACATGGGCGAAACTCAGGTTCAGATTGCCCGGCAAGCGGTTGGTCGGATGGCCGTTGAGATACACCTCGTCGAGCTGCTCCGTGATACCATGGTGCAGCCGGTCGCGCAGCTTTAAGAGACGCCGTGCCTCTTCGGTCATCTCCTGCTTGCACAATTCGCACGCCTTGCCAAAGCCGACAACGTTGGCTACCGGCAAGGTGCCGCTGCGCAGACCTCGTTCATGCCCGCCGCCATCCAGCATCGGCTGCAATCGAACACGCGGGTTCCGGCTGCGGACGTACAAGGCGCCGACGCCCTTCGGACCATAGAGCTTGTGAGCCGTCAGACTCATCAGGTCTATGCCCATCTCTTCCACGTCCACCGGTAGCTTGCCGACAGCCTGCACGGCATCCGAATGGAACAGAACGCCGCGTTCCTTGCAGAGCCTGCCGATGTCCGCGACAGGCTGAAGCGTGCCGATCTCATTGTTGGCCGCCATGACGCTGACGAGGACGGTTTCGCTGGTGAGGGCATCGTTGATCTGATCGATGGCAACCAGACCGTGACGGTCCACGGGCAGGTACGTGACCCGGAAACCCTCATGTTCCAATCGCTTGCACGGATCAAGGATGGCACGATGTTCCGTGACCACCGTAATAATGTGGTTGCCCTGCGGGCGATACATGCCGGCCGCGCCCTTGAGTGCGAGATTGTTGCTTTCCGTGGCCCCACTGGTGAAGATGATCTCCCTGGCGCTGCAGCCGACCAGCTCGGCGATCTGCTGACGGGCTTGCTCGACGGCATCTGCTGCCTGGCGGCCAAAACCATGCTGCCGGCTGGCCGCGTTGCCGAAATGCTCGCTGAAAAAAGGCAGCATCACCGCCACGACCCGCGGATCGGTTCGCGTCGTGGCATGGTTATCCATGTAGATGGGATGTTGCATCATGACCGTCAAAGCTCACCTGTCTTGCCCAACCGGTACGAAAAGCAAATTATCTCACATGCATTCTAGCACCCACCTTCATGACCTCACTACCTCACCACCTCGCCACCCCACCACCCCACCACCTCACCACCCCACCAGTCTTCCAGCACCACCGATTTGGAAATGTCAAGTCATTGGAGGTGGGAACTGCTGATAAACCTTTCAGTTCTTGCCGGGCTTGTCGAGCTAACCTTTTCAGCCGGCGCATTTCACCTCATAAACCTCTTTTTGCGGACAGAGCACATGGACGAAGAATGTACCAAGGTTGGCAAGCCGTGTGCAAGGATGCTATGACCGCGGCTGCCCGGATTAAATCCATAGCCGCAGGCTTTAGCCTGCTGGGGCCGGCCCAAGGAGGGCGAGACCATGAGAGGCATATGGGCAGAAAGCCTTGGTATAGCGATCGGTTTGTGCCTGGGTACCGTCTGGGCCGGCGAAATCCAGTGGCGGCCGGCTGGCCAGACCCCAGCGCCGGCGGCACCGGCTCCGATTGCTGCCGCGCGCCCTCCCGCCGCGATGCTTGGCCAACCAGTGCCGGCAGCGTCACTGGGCAAGCCCGTGCCCCTGGCCGGCTTTTCGCCTTTCCCAGCGACCGACCAACCTTCCTCCCAGCCAAAAGCCATCGCCGTGTCCTATGGCACCCCCACGGCTATACCTCCGGCCGTGATTCGCGCTGCGGCACCAGATGATCCGCCACCTTTCGGGAGTCCGCCTCCACCTTATGACTACGGTGGCGGCGTGCCCCCCTCTGGCTCAGGCGGAGGCTTCTGGGGATGGGTGGATGGCGGCTACCACCGCATCGTTGGCGGCGTGACAGGTGTATTTGAAACCAAGGGTGAGCATCATCCGTTCCAAAGCGATCATGCCCTCTGGGTAGACGCCTTCACCTCACCGGTGAGCAGTCCGTTCCTGCTCGAAGATCCGCGCTCGCTCACGGAAGTTCGGCCGATATTTATCTACCAGGGCATGCCCAGCAAATCGGGCATTCACGGCGGCGACATCGAATTTGCCGGCTTGCAAGCTCGTGTTGCACTGACGGATCAATTCTCTTTCGTCTTCAACAAGCTGGGCTTCATCTGGGACGACTGGAACTCTCCGTATCCTCCCAGTCATGTCGGTTTCGCCGAACTCGACCTCGGGCCAAAGTTCACCTTCCTGCGCAGTGAAGATACACGCACGCTCGGTGCCGTGGGGGTGACCTTCCAGATTCCCGCCGGTGACTCCAAGGTGCTCCAGGACACCGGCACCCTGTCGATCGCTCCCTACGTCAGCATTGCCCAGAATTTCGGGCGATCCTCCTACGGCAGCTTCAACGCGATGGGCACCCTTGGTTATGCGGCCAGCATCGATACGCGCCAGAAGCGACTATCTCTACACCGGCCTCCATCTGGACTATGACGTCGCTAACGTGCATAAGTTCTATCCGATGGTCGAGCTGAACTGGCTTTACTACACGACCAGCGGCAATACCAACAACATCAACTTCGAGGGCGGCGACCTGTTCAATCTCGGCGCCCAGCACGTTTCCGGCCACAACAACCTCACCATGGCGCTCGGCGCTCGCTACAAATTCTCGGAGTCGGTCCAGCTCGGCACTGCCTTCGAGTTCCCGCTGGTGGGGACCAAAGATTTGCTCGATTTCCGGTGGACAATCGACATGATCTTCCGATATTAGTCCGCTGCACAACCGGCGCAAACGCAGGGGAGGTAGACGAACTTGTCACCGCTGGAATTGGCGACCAGGCCGGTGGAGGAGACGGCGGGAGGTCCTGTGGCGCAGCGGCGGGGTAAAGAGAGGGCAGGAGACGGGGTGGGGGTGGAGAACTGATTGTTCAGCATCGAGACCCTGCAAAGAACTTGCCTTTCTTGCCATTGGACAAGACCCTGTGGTATGATTCAAGCGCAGAGAAAACCCTGGAAGCGCAGGCGCAACAAGCGAGGATATGTGCGATGAGTCGAGTAGCAATGACATTTACCGTCACGAGAGGAGCAATCCCATGAACACGACTGAGGCCATCCCCGGCATCCCGGAAGAGGTCAAAGCCCAATTGCGGCAAACCCTCGATGATCTTGTGAAGGGCATCCGTCGTCCCGACAAGATGAAAGCAGCATGCGAACGCATGGACCGGATGCGCGAGGAAAACCGCAAGCTCTTTGGCGAGCAGAACATCGCCGTCGAACTCATCCGCGAAACTCGCAATCACCCATGAAGTACGTTCTCGACAGCAGCGTGGCACTCAAGTGGGTCCTTCCGGAAGTGGATTCCGGCAAGGCGATCCGTCTGCGTGATGAGTACAGCAACGGCATTCACGAACTCCTCGCGCCCGACATCTTCCCGTCGGAAATCGCCAACGGCCTTGCTTCCGCCGAACGCCAGAAGAGGATCAGGACCGGCGAGTCGGCAATCTTCCTGAACGACGTTTTCAGTGCAGCCCCGGCGCTGCACCACTCCTCACCATTGCTGATACGGGCAATGGAGATCGCGATTTCCACCAAACGAGCCGTCTACGACTGCATCTACCTCGTTCTGGCCGAAGCGGAGGGATGCGAACTGGTGACAGCGGATGACCAATTTGCCCGCGGCCTTCGTATGTCCTATCCGTTCATCGTCTCTCTGGTGCAGCTGCCCTGATCAGTTCAACGACCTTGGTGACGATGCGGTTTTGCTCGGCGAGGGAGCTTTTTCTGCCGACAGTGCTGGGTGCTGGGGTGCTGGGGTCAGACCCATTTGCGTTGGGGAGTGGCCGGTGAGCAATCAGCAGAAAGTAATGGGCCGGACCTTCGTGGTTGCGTTGTAAGGCGACCGGCAGATCAAAAAATACCCGCCGTCGCCGCTGTTACTGGGTTAGACGAACTGCCTGTGCTAACAAATCGTTTAACCAGGAGCCAGTGGCAACGGGTAAGCTAATTCCTGCCGCTCACCTGAAGTAATTGCTGCCGGTCGCCTTGACGAAAGATTAGGCGAGCGGCAGGTGATGCCATCCCTTGCTGACGCTTCGGGCCAATATCACACAGGCCCGAAGCGTTAGCGAGGGATGGTAAATTATTATCCGCCGCTCGCCTTACGGATTGCCCACTGGTTTGGCCGGTACTCCCTTGATGTTGCCTTCGACGCTCTCTGTTCCATTCTTTCGCTTTTTGATCGCGTCCTCGACCTCTTTCTCGCCCTCGCGGATATCTTCCTTGATTTTGGGGCCGTTGATGTCACCGTGGACGTCCAGGTGCCCCGAAGACAGCCAGGCGGTATCTACCTTGTACCAGCCCAGATACCAGCCGACGCCGGCGAACGCCAGTACCACAGCAGCAAGAAAGGCAAGCAAGTTTCGCATGACTTATCCTCCTCAATGAATGGGCCTGTTCCATGTTCGGACCACCGCAAATAGCAGCCGGGCGTCTCATTTAGCATGAGACGCCATAGGCAGTCCAGAGCAACCGAAGCAAAACGTAGTGCAGGCGGGCCACCTGCACGATGCCGGCGGTCGCCTGCATTACAAATTAGACTTGTGCTAAACGCCAGGTGTCCGGTCATAACTCATCCTATGCAGGGAACCTGCGGCGAATGGCTAAACCGGACTTGACAATACCCTGCCTGGAAAGCGTATGCTGCTAAAGGGGACAAAGCCGTCAAAGTCACCATTTCGCCTTTCACCATAAACATCTGACGTGTGCTGGGGTGTACAATAGAGGATAGGAAAGGGAGGCGGCCCGTTGCTGTCCGTGGGCGGCACCTAAATGAGAAGATGATGAGACAGCACGCGAAGCGTGGTTTGACGTATTCACCTTGCTCCGTGTAAAATTGATAAGTGGCGGAAAGAGAGCAGGGAGGGGCCTTGGCGTGAAAAAACTCCCCGAGTAGGACGGATTTCAAATTCGTCTCACACTGAACTGATCCGGTTATTCTCGTAACGAATTCCTGTAGCTGGCTGACACCTTCTTAACTTCTCGCATCACGAACGGGGCCCCCGCAGATATCCCGACCTGCCTTCCAGGAGGGAAAGGAGAGGCCTTTTCACGACGGTAGATTGTCTTTTTCTCCAGCGCTGGTTGGGGCTTTCCGACCCGCACAAGTATTGCAATTTCCGTGTGGTGCGCTAAGCGCCGCCCTCAAATGGAGGTGACATGAGATGTCCACCGGCAAGGCAATCATGGCTGCCATGCGGCAGCAGCTCAACATCAGCGACTATCGCAAGAAGCACTGGGAGGGCAACTTCGACGAGTACCTTGACATCGTGCGCGACCGTCCCGAAGTGACCCGTTCTTCCTACCAGCGGCTCTACGACATGATCCTCTCGCATGGCACCGAGGAGGTATACGATAACAAGGAGAAAGTCACCCATTTCAAGTTCTTCACCGAGTTCGCCGCACAGCACGGCGACGGCATCTACGGCCTGGACCAGCCGCTCATGCATCTGGTCAACGCCTTCATGTCGGCGGCCAAGGGCTACGGCACCGAACGCCGCGTGCTTTTGTTGCATGGCCCCGTGGGCAGTTCCAAGAGCACTATTGCCAGACTCCTCAAGAAGGGACTGGAACAGTATTCCCGCACCGATGAGGGCATGCTCTTCTCGTTTATGTGGAAGGGCGAGAATGACCACTGGCACAAATGCCCCATGCACGAGGAGCCGTTGCACCTCGTGCCCCTGGAATCGCGGCCGGCAGTCCTGGAACGTCTCAACGAAGGGCGGAAAAACACGGATTATTATGTAACGATCCAGGGCGACCTCTGCCCCTTCTGCCGGCAGATGTACAACGAACGTCTGGCCCGGCACGACGGCGACTGGAACCGCATGCTCGAAGAAGTGAAGGTCTACCGGCTCATCCTGTCCGAACAGGACCGCATCGGCATCGGCACTTTCCAACCCAAGGACGAGAAGAATCAGGACTCGACCGAGTTGACCGGCGACATCAACTATCGGAAGATCGCCGAGTACGGCACCGAAAGCGATCCGCGCGCCTTCAATTTTGACGGCGAGCTGAACATCGCCAACCGCGGGCTGGTTGAGTTCATCGAGGTCCTCAAGCTCGATGTGGCCTTCCTCTACGATCTGCTGGGTGCGTCGCAGGAGCACAAGATCAAGCCGAAGAAGTTTGCCCAGACGGACATCGACGAGGTGATCCTGGGACACAGCGTTGCCGGCAACACGCCGATCCCCTACCGCTGCTGCGGCGTGCCTGCCTGGACCACGCTGGACCAGCTCCATGATCGGTTTGCTGACGACCCCACCGACCTGGAAGTGCTTGCTTACGATTTCGAGGCTGGGCAGGCCCGGTGGACACCGGTCAAGGCGGTCTGGCGGCATCCGTTCAGCGGCGCCATGTTGACCACTTCGCAGAAATGGGGTGTGGTTGAAACGACGCCGAACCATTCGATCTACGACCGTACCGGCCAGACTTTCTACCCTGAGGAGGGTCGTGAAATCATGGCCCTGCGCCGCTTCGGTGAAGCGTTTGCTCCGGACAGTACGGCAGAGGTCGTGGACATCGTGGGGGATCTGGCAGGATTCGTGCGTGATGAGGTTCACGTGACGGCCGTCGGCGGCCCGATGACGCACCCGTGCCAGCCGGGCTGGGCGCGCCTGGCATTGCCACGCCATGCCACAGCGATTCGGGCCGTTTATGATCCGATTTGCGATACCAAACCTCTCAAGGATTTGCTCACTGTTCTTATCTGGTACGCCACGGAAGGACACGTCAACGGGCGCAACGGCGGCATCGTCATCAGCCAGGCCGACCGCGACGAACTGGAGCGGGTACGGGCCGCCTATGCACGCATTAGCACGGCGCGCGGCTCCATCGACGCCGGTGCCAAAACCGACTCGGCCTGGCGTCTATACCTTGGCTCACAAGCCATTGCCTTGCTGGCCAGGCACCACTGCGGCGAGCACTCCGTCAACAAGCGGCTGCCGGACTTCCTCTTCCGCTTGCCCCGTGAGTTCCTGCAGCACGCCTTCGACGAGTTGATGCGCACCGACGGCTCGCGGCGATTGACGAAGGTGCTGGACGAGACCGCTTCGGCACAGTACCGGGAGAGCTTCTTCGATTTCAAGACGGTTTCTCCCATACTGGCGGCCCAGGTCGGAACGCTGGCGACGCTTCTGGGCCATGATTACGGCGTCTATCGTCACGAACGGCACGGGCGGCATCCGGCTTACCGCGTTCGCTTCGTTTCGGGCACCGGCAAGAGAGGCGGCCGGCACACGACTTTCCAGGCCAGGCTGCACGAGAGGCCCGTGCAGAATGAGTGGGTATATGACATTGAGTGCGTCGGCCTACACAATTTCGTCTGCGGCGTCGGGAACGTCGTTTGCAGCAACACCAACGAACCGGAATACCGCCGTTTGCAGAACAACGAATTCATGGAGGCCCTGCGCGACCGAACCGTAAAGATCGACGTCCCCTATGTCACCCGGCTCAAGGACGAAATCAAGATCTACGAGAAGGATTTCAACGCCGAGCGAGTGAAGGGCAAGCACATCGCTCCGCACACCGTCGAGATCGCGGCCATGTGGGCCGTGCTTGACTCGGCTAGTGCAGCCCAAGCACGCGAACCTGACGCTGCTGCAAAAGCTCAAACTATACAACGGCAAGACCTTGCCCGGTTTCACCGAGGATAATGTTGTCGAGCTGAAACGCGAGGCCGCCAACGAAGGCATGCTCGGCATCAGCCCGCGCTACATCCAGGACAAGATCAGCAACGCCCTGGTCGCCCATCCGGAAGAAGGTTGCGTCAACCCGTTCATGGTGCTGCACGAGCTGGAGGCCGGCCTTCGTCATCATTCGCTCATCACCAGCCAGGAACAGTTGCAGCACTGCCGCGAACTGCTGGCCGTTGTCAAGGAGGAATACGAGGACATCGTCAAGAACGAGGTGCAGCGAGCCATCGCCGCCGACGAAGACGCCCTGATGCGGCTGTGCTCGAACTACATCGACAACGTCAAGGCCTACACCCAGCGCGAGAAAGTTCGCAACCGCTACACCGGCAACTACGAGGAGCCGGACGAAAGGCTGATGCGTTCCGTCGAAGAGAAGATCGACATTCCGGACGGCCGCAAGGACGATTTCCGCCGCGAGATCATGAACTACATCGGCGCCCTGGCCATTGACGGCAAGCGCTTCGATTACAAGACCAACGAACGCTTGCAGAAGGCGTTGGAATTGAAGCTCTTTGAAGATCAGAAGGACACGATCAAGTTGACGAGCCTGGTGTCCAGCGTGGTGGACAAAGCGACGCAGGAGAAGATCGACGTTGTCAAGAGCCGGCTGATGCGCAACTACGGCTACTGCGACGTGTGCGCGACGGATGTGCTGAGTTTCGTGGCGAGTATTTTTGCGCGTGGGCATACGAAGAAGTAGGAGATAACTGCATGAAGTTCCCCGTGACTGTTACTCGCGAAAGGGACCTTACGGAGCCTCATCCGCTCGGCGGGATTGACGGTTGATGAGTTTGTCGCTGCTTTGTAGTGACCGAGATTGAACTGCGGAGCACGAAAATGGGCCAAAAAATCGAACGCGATCACCAGCGCTTCCGCAAGATCGTCCGCGGCAAGGTGAAAAGCAACCTGAGCAAGTACATCAGCCGCGGCGAAATGATCGGCAAGAAGGGGAAAGACCTCGTCAGCATCCCTCTGCCGCAGATAGAGATACCCCAGTTTCGCTACGGCCACAAGGGATCGGGCGGCGTCGGCCAGGGCGACGGCGACGTGGGCACGCCTCTCGGTCCGGTCAAGGGCGACGATGAGTCCGGCGCCGGCAATCAGCCGGGCGGACACATCCTGGAAGTTGAGTTGTCCCTGGAAGAGTTGGCCGCCATCCTGGGCGAGGAACTGGCCCTGCCGCGCATCGAGCCGCGCGGCAAGAAGAACATCGTTACGACCCGTGACCGCTACACCGGCATTCGCCAGGCTGGTCCGGAATCGCTGCGGCACTTCAAGCGAACTTTCAAGCGTGCCCTCAAACGCCAGATCGCCTCGCAGGCTCTACGATCCCAAACGGCCGATCGTCGTGCCCATTCGCCAGGACAAGCAGTATCGCAGTTGGAAGGACGTGCAGCAGCCCCAGGCCGTCGCCGCCATCATCTACATGATGGACGTGTCCGGCTCGATGACCGACGAGCAGAAGGAAATCGTCCGCATCGAGGCGTTCTGGATCGATACCTGGATCAAGGTCCATTACAAGGGCGTGGAAACGATCTACATCATCCACGACGCCGTGGCGCAAGAGGTGGATGAGCATACGTTCTACCATACACGGGAAAGCGGCGGCACCAAAATCAGTTCGGCTTACGAGCTGGCTGACAAGATCATCAACAACCGTTACCCGCCCGACCAGTGGAACCTGTACGCCTTCCACTTCTCCGATGGCGACAACTGGGGCGACGACATCCCCCATTGCATTGAGATACTGAACGAGAAACTGTTGCCGAAGGTCAATCTCTTCGGCTACGGTCAGGTAGAAAGCCCCTACGGCAGCGGCGAATTCTTCGAGTACGTCCACGAGATGCTGGGCGAACGCGACAACGTCGTTACCAGCCGCATCCCCGACCGCGACGCCATCCTGAACTCGATCAAGGAATTTTTGGGCACGGGCCGCTGAAAGAAAGGATGAAGGATGAAGGATGAAGGATGAAGATTGTCCGAGCCCGTAGCGTAAGCAAGGGTTGTGACTAACCTTGCTTACGCTGCGGGCTCGGACTCTTGCCTTTTTCATCCTTCATCCTTCATCCTTTTGAAGGGTGCAACATGTTGACCCCATACGACACTAGCCTGCCGCCCAACCTGCAAGCCTTGAAAGAGGAAATCGAAGGCTATGCGCGCGCCTACGGACTCGATTTCTACGAGACGATCTTCGAAGTGATCGATGCCGACGATCTGAACGAGGTCGCGGCTTACGGCGGCTTCCCAACGCGCTATCCGCACTGGTCATTCGGCATGGCTTACGAGGAATTGCGCAAAGGTTATGACTACGGCCTGTCGAAGATCTACGAGATGGTCATCAATAACGACCCCTGTTACGCCTATCTCATGCGCTGCAACCACGAGGTCGATCAGAAACTGGTGATGGCCCATGTTTACGGACACTGCGACTTCTTCAAGAACAACGCCTACTTCGCCCACACCAGCCGCAAGATGATGGACGAGATGGCCAACCACGGCACGCGCATCCGGCAGTACGCCGAGAAATACGGCGAAGACGAGGTCGAGGCATTCGTCGATCGTTGCATGTCCATCGACGACCTCATCGACGTCCACTCCACCGCCATTCGCCGCCGGGATGAGGTTTCGCGTTACGACTTCAGCCCCGAAGAGGAGGACGACGAGGACCTCAAGGCCACGCGCTTCAAGAGCAAGGACTACATGGATGATTACATCAACCCGCGGCAGATCCTCAAGCAGGAAGAGGACGAACGCCGCAAGCTCAAGGAACAGGCGGCAAAGAATTTCCCCGAGCACCCGGAGAAGGACGTGCTCCTCTTCTTGATCGAGCACGCCCCACTCAAAGGCTGGCATCGCGATGTGCTGTCGATCATTCGCGATGAGGCGTACTACTTCGCGCCGCAGGGACAGACGAAGATACTGAACGAAGGGTGGGCAAGTTTCTGGCATTCCACCATCATGACGGAGAAGGCACTCGCAGCCGTGGGAGTGCATCGACTATGCCGACCATCACTCCGGCACAATGGCTGTTCACGGCCCGCTGATCAATCCCTACAAGTTGGGTATCGAGCTACTTCGCCACATCGAACACCGCTGGAACACCGGCAAGTTCGGCAAGGAGTACGACGATTGCGACGATCTCGATGAGCGGCGCAAGTGGGACAAGAAACTAGGGCTTGGCCGGCAAAAGATCTTCGAGGTGCGCCGCATCCATAACGATATTACCTTTATTGACACCTTCCTGACTCCGGACTTCTGCCGGGAACACAAGATGTTCTCCTACGCTTTCGAGGACGAGGCGGAACAGTATGTCATCGAGTCGAGGGAATTCGATAAGATCAAGCAGCGGCTTGCTGTACAGCCTGACCAACTTTGGCAAGCCGTGGATTTACGTGGTGGACGGAAATTACCGCAATCGCGGCGAATTGTTGCTGCGGCACGAGTATAATGGAGTAGAACTCCGGCTTGACCACGCTGCCGAAACACTGGCCAACATCCAGTTCATTTGGAGCCGGCCGGTGCATTTGCAGACCATCATCGATGACAAGCCGGCCACGCTGTCGTTTGACGGCACCGAACACACAACCAAAACCGGAGGAGAGAACGATGACACTCGTGGAAAAACTCCTGCAAAGACTCGCTGACTGGCGGCCCGCTGAAGGCCGGCAGACACTTGGCATAGCGGATGAAGACATGGATTGGGCGGTGTCCCTGACAGCCGACCGGTATGACTCCCTGGGTTGTCTCGTTTGGGAGATGACGCTACGGCGCACGGGGAACCTCCGGGTTCAACCCGGAGACCCCTCACCCCAACCCCTCTCCCCCGCTGCGGGGGAGAGGGGCAGGGGTGAGGGGGCGTCCGAAGAGCTTCATGCCTGGGCCAATAATGTCGCTCAGCGCGTGACCGGCTTGCTCGAACCGCTCAAGGTCGTGGAGGTGGACACACTTCGCAATCAAGCCTTGTTGCGTAGCCAGGCGCCCACCCGCCGGGGCAACGACCTTTTCTACTACGAAGTCCTCCTGACCGGCCTTCAAGAAGCCAATGTCCGCCGCTACCAGGCCGCTCAAATAGACCGCCCTCGGCGCGAGCAGATTGCTTTCGCTCTGACCTGCGAGTCGCTGGCGAAACTCGCCGGTGATCTTTTCGCTGACCGCTAAGCTACCGGTCACGTTCGCCGTCGTTTACCCGCGCCATTGCCAGCACGTTTGAACTCCAAATCGGTTATCAGTAACAAATCAACGATGTTCGTCGTGTCCTCCCCGTGTGATACGATCATGGTTCTCCCGCTGGGAACAGTTGATATGAACTCGCGCAACAGAACCGGAATTTCCCGCCCATCGGCTAGATGGATGACGAACGGCTGAAACGGCTGTGCGAGATAGGCGGTTCGCAGTTGTTCGATGGTCATGCAGCGGTCTCCTTTCTGCATTCTAGTTGGATAGTGATTATATCACCGCCCGCGCCGTTAGGCCAACCGCCTTCCGCACCAATTCCATCGTCTTCCCCGCCTCCGCCCGTGCTCGCTCGGCTCCTTTCCGCAACACATCCTCCACATAATCAGCATCTTTTACCAGTTTCTTCCGCTGCTCCCGTGCTGGGCCAAAGTAAGAGTCGATCTTCTCCAGGAGCAGTTTCTTCGCCTCGCCGTAGCCCATGCCGCCGGCGCGGTAACGCTCGGCCAGTGCCGCTTTTTCTTCGTCCGTGGCGAAGAGGCAGTACAGAGCAAAGACGTTGCAGCGTTCCTGGTCTTTCGGGGCTTCCACCGGCGTACTGTCGGTGACGATGCTCATGACTGTCTTTTTGAGCGCCTTGCCCTCGGCGAAAATCTCGATGGTGTTGCCGTAAGACTTGCTCATCTTCTGGCCGTCGATGCCGGGGACCTTCGATTCCTTGTCCAGTCGATAGTTGGGGATGGGGAAGACTTCGCCGAAGGCGCGGTTGAATTTGCCGGCGATGTCCTGCGCCATCTCGATGTGCTGAACCTGGTCCTTGCCGACCGGGACGAGGTGCGAACGATAGATGAGAATGTCCGCGGCCATGAGGATCGGGTAGGTGAACAAGCCGACGCTGGCCTCAATGCCCTTGTCGATTTTCTCCTTGTAAGAGACGGCCCGTCCCAGCAGGCCCATATTGGTCACGGTGGACAGAATCCAGGCCAGTTCGGTCACTTCCGGCACGTCGGACTGGCGGAAGAACACGGTTTTCTCGGGATCGAGGCCGAGGGCAAGATAGTCCAGGGCTACATCCAGTGTGTTTTCGCGCAGCATCTGGGCATTTTGAATGGTGGTGAGGGCGTGGTAGTTGGCGATGAAGTAGAAGCACTGCCCTTCGTCTTGCAGAGCGATGTGCTGCTTGACAGCTCCGAAATAGTTGCCCAAGTGGAGCTTTCCGGAAGGTTGAACGCCACTGAGAATGCGTCGGGGGCCGGGAGGGGTTGCAGTCATGGATACGTGTCCTTTGCTCGTAAGGCGAGTGGCAGCAGTAAATTTACCCTCGCTTGCGCGTTGGGCTAACAGCAGAACGTTAGCCCGACGTGCAAGCGAGGGTAAACTTTCACTTGCCCTTCGCCTAAAAACTCGCATCGGCGAAGAGCCGGCTTTTTCTTGAAGCCCGTGCTTGTTAATCTATAGCCGATGCTTGGCATCTGACAACCGAGGGATAGCCATGACCGACAAGGTTTCCGAATCGCTGGTGGAAGCACTCAAACAGGCGCTGACCGAGCCGGGAGAACAGCGGCTCTTCCACAGCGGCAAACTAACTGGTCTGTTCCCCGGCCGAAGTGGCGTGTATGCCGAAGCCTCGGCCCAGGCGCTGCGCGACGGGTTGCTGGAAGTGGTGCGGACGGAAACCAAAGGCAAGACGACCATAGATTGGGTTCGGCTGACGCCGCGCGGCGTGGATTATCTCCACGAGCACGAGTCGCCGATCCGGGTGCTGCGCGAATTGCAGACAGCGCTCCAGACGACGCGCTCGGGGGTGCCGGTCTGGCTCGCCGACGTGCGGCTGTACTGGCAAACACTCGGCGACCGCTTGACGGACGATTCCATGCGCCTGCTGCAACGCCTGGACGCGCTCGGTCAGCGCGTGGAGCAGGCCTTGAACAGGCTAGAGAGTGCCACTCCCCATTTGCCCGACAGCCTGGCTGCGCTGGTGCCGTGGGCTGTGGATGCTCTGGGATACCTGGATCGGCGGCGGAGCAGCGGCGCAACTGGCGATTGTCCCTTGCCCGAACTGTTCGCCGCGCTGGCGGAGAAACACGCCAACCTTTCCATCACGGCATTTCACGACGGGCTGCGCCGTTTGCAGGAGCACAGGGTACTGCGGCTGCTGCCGTTCACAGCGCCTCCAGGTGAGCTGCCTCAACCGGAGTATGCGCTGCTCAATGGGGAAAATGTTGTCTATTACGCGGCGCGGTGACCGAGGGGTTGTTTCTTTCTTCGCTTACGCTTCAGGCTCGGGTTGGCCGCGAACGGCACCGCGCTCCCCTGCGGGTCGCGGCTAAACGTTGACTATTTTTGCTCACATTCCCAAATTGCCAAGAATACTTGCCAATTTCTCTTTTCCTCCGCGTCAACCACGCTATAATGGTCGCGTTGGGTCTTGTGAATGGTCCGCGGCCGCGATGTCAGCGATGTCATCCTTTCTCCGCTCTTCCTTGGCCCCAGCCCTTGGTTATTTCCTTTTTGAGGTTTGCCGGGTGGTAGTGGCCCGCAGTTGGGTTTGTTTTCACTCGGCTCTTGGTTCGGGAGGCCCCTTATGGGCAAGAAATTGTACGTTGGTAATCTTTCGTATGGAACCACGGATGCATCGCTTCGGCAGATGTTCGAAGCACACGGCACAGTGGCATCGGCTCAGGTCGTCATGGACCGGGACACCGGCCGCTCGCGAGGCTTCGGCTTCATCGAGATGGGCAGTGATCAGGAGGCCCAGGCGGCTATCACGGCCATGAACGGCCAGCAGGTGGAAGGCCGGGCACTCACGGTCAACGAGGCTCGGCCCAAGACCGAGGGTGGCGGCGGCGGCGGCGGTCGCCGTGGCGGCGGTGGCTACGGCGGCGGCGGTGGCGGCCGCGGCGGCTACGGCGGCGGTGGCGGTGGCGGCCGTCGCTACTAATCGAGCAAAATCCGAAACTCGAAACAAATCTTCAATCTTCAAACTCGAAACCGGGGCTACTTCGCTCGTGTTTCGTACCTGGGGGTTCCGATTTGTTTCGGTTTTCGGTTTTCGGATTTCGTGCTTCTTACAGCAGGGTCTGCACGTCTTCGTTGTTGAGTTGTCCGCACACAACGCAGCCAACGATCCACTTGCGCGGCGAGTGCGCCTTGCCGCGCACCAGCAATGTGCGAATAAGGCTCTCTTCCGTCCCTTCAAGCTCCACGATCAACACGGTGCCCGGTTTCCGGTATCCACAGGTTTCTCGCAGAAACCGGGTTTCTGCTCCAGGCATAATTGGTGACGGCAAAACTACCTGAAATCCCCCATCTCTTGACAGCCCCGGTCCTGAACCTCTATCGTGAATCGTGTGGTATCATTGAGAAGGAACTTCTTCTCTAAGGGAGACCTGCTGTGACGTTTTCTCGTTGGTGGTGCAACTTGCTGCAAGTCGTTGAACTGTATGGGCGATCCTCGAAGTCTTCACGCAAGAGGCGGACAGCTCGCCCAGGCATCCGCAGGAGATACCGGCTCTGGATCGAGCCGCTCGAAAGCCGTTACGTGCCGGCCAATGCCTCCGGCATCCTGAGCGGCGCTACCTTCATTGATCAAAACAACAACGGCATCTTCGATACGGGGGAGAAAGCGCTGCCTGGAATCGTCATGACCCTGACCGGGACCACGACCCAGAACCAGTCGGTTAGCGCTTCGGCAACGACGGACGCCAACGGCTCATTCATATTCATCAATCTGCTGCCCGGAACGTACAACGTCAGCGCTGCCGGCGGCCCTACCTTGGTGAACGGCAAGGCCAGCGCCGGCAGTGTGACTGCACCGGCAGGCACCGACGCCGTTTCCGGGATTCAGGTGGGCGGCGGGCAGACCATCAACGCCAGCTTCGGCTTCCGCGGCCTCGTGCCGAGCGCGATCTCGTCTGCGCCAGTTCCTCGCCGACACGACGAGTGCCGATTTTCCCCCGCCGGCCCCCCCCGGCAGCGGCACGGGTGAGGGTAACACCAGGGCCAACAATGCCCCGACCGTAAGCTCCGCCATTGCGGATTTCACAGTCGGCCAAAACAGCGCGGACACCGTCATTGATCTCGCCGGCCACTTCACCGACCCGGACTTTACCAATAGCCAGGTGCGCCTCGACACCTCCGGCGGTGCGATCAATATCAACCTGTTCGATGCCCAGGCCCCGCAAACCGTGGCCAACTTCTTCGATTACATCAACAGCGGCGCGTACAACAACTCCATCTTCCATCGCCTGGCAACCGGTTTTGTCTTGCAGGGCGGCGGTTTCACTTTTGACAATACCAGTCCGCCGACCTTGACGCCGATTCCGACTCACCCGAACGTGCCGAATGAGTTCGGAACCTCAAACACAGGACCAACTACATCGACCCCATCTGCATTGAGCACGGTCGCCATGGCCAAGCTCGGCAGCGACCAGAACAGCGCTACCGACCAGTTCTTCTTCAACCTGGCGAATAATTCGAGCAACCTCGACAATCAGAACGGCGGCTTCACTGTATTCGGCCAGCTCGCCGGCTCCGCCGATCAGGCCGTCGTCAACACCCTGGCGGCCACCACGGTCAATACCAGCGAGGCCAGCCCCTTCGACAGTATCCCGCTCAACAATTATTCGGGCACGAACTTCCCCTCCGACACCACGGCGGCCAATTACATCCTCATCAACGACGTGGTGACTGTCAAACGCGATGAGTTCCTGACCTATTCCATCGTCTCCAACACGAACTCCGGCCTGGTGACCCCGACCCTCACCACCAACGCCAACGAGTTCCTGAACCTGAACTACACGCCGGGTCAATCCGGCAGCGCTACGATTCAGGTGCGTGCCACCGATCGGTTCGGCGCCAGCGTCGATAGCTCCTTCACGGTGACGGTTGCGCCGACCGCCGCCACGACCACGACGTTGACCTCCTCGCCCAACTCATCGACGTTGAGCCAGCCCGTCACCTTCACGGCGAGCGTGAGTGCCGGCAGCGGCACGCCGACGGGTACCGTCACGTTCCTGGACGGCAGCAGCACGCTGGGCACCGTTGCGCTAAGCAGCGGCTCGGCCACCTTCACGACCAGTAGCGGCCTGACGACGGGTAGACACGCGATCCAGGCGATCTACAGCGGCGACGGCACCTTCACCGGCAGCACGTTGGCTCCGTTCACGCAGATCGTAACGTGAGCCAAGGTGGTGAGTGGTTCGGAAGGAGTGAGTGGTGGAGTGGTGAGTAGTCCGGGCGTGCAGTGGTGTGGCGGCAAGTTTCCAACTTGCCGGGCGAATTCTCCGGCAAGTTGGAAACTTGCCGCCACCAATCACCACATTTCAAACCAGGCAAGCCCGGCAAGATTGCACGGGTGCCGTTAAGTCCGGCATTTCCTGCAATAAAAGCAAAGTCCACCAGCCTGACCTGCCGATTATTCCCAATACAGTTTAAGTGGTGAGTGGTGAGTGGTGAGTGGTGAGTGGTGAAGAATTTTCGATTTTCGATTTTCGATTGTTGATTTCCCAGAGTGAACTGCCAGAGCAATCGAAAATCGTCAATCGAAAATCGAAAATACCGAACCACTCACCAGTTGGGAACAAAGCCATGACGAATCGGATGCTGATTATCATTTGTGCAGCCCTGGTCTGCGTGGGACCGATTCTTGCTCAGCCCCCGGCGGAAACGCCGCCCGTTCCCATGCCGCCTGTCACCGACGGGCAAGCTCCGGCTGAAGCGCCGCCCGCGACCGCGCCCGTTCCCATGTCGCCCGCGGCCGACGGGCAAGCTCCCGCTGAAGCGCCGCCCGCGACCGCGCCCGCGACATCGCCGACCGGGTCCAAACACAGGACGGCTATCTCGTGTCTCCCTCGATCTGGGGCTACGCACTTCCAGGCGGCGACGGCCGATTCTGGATCACAGGCGACTATCTGCTAGGCTATGTCAAGGCCGGCGCCGTGCCTCCTCTGGTCACGACCAGCCCGTCTGACACCGTCCGCACCTCGGCCGGCGTCCTGGGACTATCAACCACCAGCATCCTCTTCGACGGCACGGTGACCGACGACATGCGCTCCGGCTTCCGCTTAGGAACTGGTTACTGGTTCGATCATGAGCGGACGCTGGGCATTGATGCCGGCTTCAGCGTCCTGGAAAGTCAGTCAACCATCTTCGGTGCGCCATCCGATGGGACCACGATTCTCGCCCGGCCCTTTTATAACGCCGTGACCAATGCTCAAGATTCCGTCCTGATCGCGTTCCCCGGCTCGTCTTCCGGCAGCGTGGAAGTCCGGGCCACGTTGGGCAACTTATGGGACCTGCACTTCGACTTCACCGAGAACGTCATCGACCAGCACTGGTTCCGGCTGGATTCCCTCGTTGGCTACCGCTACTGCCGTTACGATGAGGGCGTCCACATCGGCCAAAATATTGTTATTGTTAATCCGCCACCCGGCTCCAGCTACGCGGAGGGAACGCAGATCGCGACCGTCGATAATTTCGGCACGCAGAATGCGTTCAACGGCTGCGACCTCGGCCTGCGCACGCATTTGTGCTGGAACAGGCTGTCTCTGGATCTGCTCACCAAGGTGGCTGTCGGCGACCTCCACCGCCAGGTGAACATCAACGGTAGCCAGGTGACGACGGTTCCGGGAGCCCCCGCTCCCTCGTCCCAGGCGGGCGGCGTCCTGGCCCTGAGCACCAACAGCGGCAACTACAGCAGCAACGAATTCACCTACGTCCCCGAAATCGGCGCCAATCTCTCCTGGATGTGACTTCAAGGCTCCAGGTGCGTCTCGGCTACTCCGCGCTCTTCCTCAACCACATCGCCCGCGCCGCGGAGCAAATCGATCCGACCGTCAACCCCAACTTCTTCCCGCCCGCCAACCCGTCTCTGGGCGGCCCCAGCCGGCCTGCGTTCAACTTCAACAAATCGGACATCTGGATGCAGAGCATCAGCTTTGGGTTATTGTTCACCTACTAATCGTTCTGCACCAGGCGGCGCGAGCGTAACCGGTCGTAGTCCCGCATTTCGGCACGTAAGTCGGTGAGTTGGCTGCGGAGGGCCTCTTCCTCCGCCTTGCAGAGCAGCGGAGGCACGTTTCTAGCCGGACGCAGGCGCAATGCTTCGAGTGCCCGCTCGAACTTCTCGGCCTGGTTCCTGGTAATCCTATATTGGCGTTCATTCTTGATCATGGCCCAAAGCCTCGTAGGTCAAGTAAAACGATCCCCTTGCGCTGGCCGGTGTCGCGATCGGTTTGAAAGAAGTCCAAAAACGTTGAACCACTGCCACCCTCCGTGAGCTGGGCCGGAAAAAACTCGCCCCGGTACCTGGCCTTCTGGGCCGCTCGGCTGTTTGCGAAGGTCAAGAACACCGAATCGAGCCGGTCAAGGGAAACCCCCTCGGTGTCCCAGCAGCCGTCGTAATCGCGAGGTCTGGGTTTCGCCGTGACGAAACTGCCGTTAAGGTAGACAAATCGGCAACCCGCCGACTTCAGCATCGCCAGGGCGGCCTGCAAGCCCTCTAAAAGATACCGCCTGCGCTGCGTTGTGCCGAAGCGTTCGACGAATTCTTGCCAGGAGGCTGAATGCACACCCGGCGGAAGATTTCCCCGATTGTCGAACGGAGGCAGCATTACACATCATTTTAGTTGTGTTCACTGGCGCGTGCAAGTCGTTGAGCGCACAGCGATCAAGTTCCTGACTATGTTCTTGCTCACACAGACCGGAAAAAGGCTGATCCGACGAGCCGCCCGGCTCGTTCTTAACGTCTTTTCCGTTGGAACAAGCTCGTTGGCTTGGATTTTGACCGTCCTCTCTCAATAGACCCGTCACCTTGTAGAATAAAATCTACCTTTATACAGGAATGTTTCCCGGAGCGATGTGATGGCAATACCTGCATCCGACATAACCCCGCCTTTGCCCGGCTGGTTGACAGTCGTGGGGAGCATTGTGATTGCGGGTCATCTTGGCGAGTGCTGGTAGGGTCTCTTACAGCCCCCAGCGGCCCGTGGGGCACTTTGCAAGGCAGCGAAATGTCGCCACCACCTCAGTTCGCTCTCGAATGCTATGACGCAGTCGCATCGAGTTACTTGAAGGCTTTTAACATCCCTTACAATTATCACTTCCTATCGAACCACCCCAGCGTCATACCGGGGGTACGCTTCGAGGTCAAGCTTTATGACAAGGACGATAAACTCATCAGAACAGTAACTTACCCCGACGAGAATGCCAATTCCTGGGTACGACACCGGCAGGCCATACTGGCAATGGGACTTGTGTCGGACGCCCCGTTTGACCCTTCTCTGGCGCTGCCTCCGCCTGGGCGCCGGTCCCCAAGGTCTGGGTTTTTGCAAAGGATAACAAAGACCCTGAATCTCGATCCTTCACCTACAAGGAGACGGACCTGGTGCCGGGCATTCAGTATTACGTTCCCTTTGAATTCTCATTGCAACTGGCAGAATCGTACGCGCGTTATTTTTGCCGCCGGTATGGAGCGGAGTCAGCGGAGGTTATTCGTCACAAGGCGGCGCCGATTCATTCCGGCATTCTCTATAGACAAGAGTCTCAGCTACGGGCTGGCGAATTTGGTGAAATCACTCATAGTTTTGGGAGATTGCCGCAAAAATGAAGAAAGGCGACTCGTCAGTACAAAGCCAGGACAATCTTTCCCAACCGCGTGTGGGTTTAGCACAGTCCTGGGCGCGGTTCTGGTTCGCGGGCGTGGATCCCATCGGCTTGCACGCGCTTCGGCTGCTGGCTGGATTGCTCTTCCTCTCGTGGCTGCTGCCATTCGCGGGCCACGTCGTGGAGATGTACGGACTGCAAGGTCTGTTCGATCGGACCGCATACAAGGTTACAGCACCTACTTTTCAGAGCATGATGCAAAGATTGGGGTTGCCGGTGCGCTACCCCTGGTCGGCCCTCTACCTGTGCGGCGAGAATTCGTCACTGCTGATTGCCGTCTACTGGCTGTCGATTGTTGTGCTTGTTCTGTTTACCATCGGCGTCTGGCCCCGCGTCATGTCCGTGCTGACCTGGCTGATCGTCGCCTCGTTTCTGGCGGCACCCCCTATTATCGAGTCCGATGTCGATTGCCTGCTCTTGATCCTGGCGTTTTATCTTATGATCGGCTACGTGTTTCTGGGTCAGAGACAGCGCGGCCAGTCGCTGAGCGCACGCATACTAGGTGCGCGCAACATGTGGTTCCTGGGCAGAACGGCAGCCGGCCGGCAGCCCAGCGTCGCTGCCAATGTGGCAGTGCGCTTGATTCAGGTGCATTTTGCCATTGTGATGATTATGAGCGGGCTGCATAAACTTCAGTTCGGTGAATGGTGGGGAGGTTTCGCGCTATGGTATCCTCTCTATCCGCCGCTCTCAACCACTCTCGAAGAAGCTCGGGAACATGTTGCCGATCGCGATTCCTACATGACGATGCTCAGCATTGGCACTTATGCCGTTCTGACCTGGCAGATAGGCTTTCCGTTGTTCGCCTGGAGGCCGCGCTTGCGGCTCCTGCTGATTGGCGGAGCCTTGATCGGCTGGCTCGGCTCGGCATTCATCTATGATGTGCCCACCTTCGGCCCGGCACTTCTAGTTTGCAGCCTCAGTTTCCTGATAGCCGCCGAATGGGACTGGCTGTGTTGCTGGTTGGCGAAGGCGCCCGCTCTGCAACGGCTGACAGGTTCGTTGCCCGGCAGTCCCCAGGGACGACCGAATACGGCATAAGGCGAGCGGCGGATAATAATTTACCATCCCTCGCTGACGCTTCGGGCCAGTGTGACATTGGCCCGAAGCGTCAGCGAGGGATGGCATCACTTGCCGCTTGCCTAAAAGGGCGGCGCAACTTCGGGTAGTGCCTGAATATTGCGGTGCAAGTCTGCGTATCATGTCGGGTGCCATGCCCACGGCTTTGCGTGGGCATGGATGGGCTGTCAAAACATGCCCACGCAAAGCCGTGGGCATGGCACCCACCCCATCCGGGGCAGCACCGCATTGTTCAGGCACTACCCAACTTCGATTACTCTGGAGCCACTGTAATGGGCGGCCGAAACCGGGCCTGGCTGGTTATTGGTTTGCTATGTGCTTGGGGTTTCGTTTCTTGCGCACCGGTTGATCCCGATTCCAAAGGGGACGCGCGGTCGAATCGAACGGGAGATACTGCCGACGGCAAGTTGAAACGAGAACCTTCGGCCAGCACCGTCAAGGCGAACCCGCAACTTGTAAGTGAGCGAATCGAGCTAGCCCTCGACAACACCCGGCGGCGCGACCTGCGACCGCACTACGGCTTTTGGACAATTTTCCACGCCATCCTCGGCCTGGGGCCGAGCGTAACGCTGCTGGATCCAGAGAGCCTCCGGGTTAAACCCGGAGGCACGCCGGTCAATGCTCTCGACTATATTCTCGCCGGTGGCGAAATGCCGGGGCTGGAGTTCGTCCCGGTCAACGGCGGCAAGGACGGCCTGGACGTCAAGACGTTTACGATCATGCCTGACCGCGTGCCCGGCGCCTACCAGGGACATCAGGACCAGTTCATCGCCGAGATGGCCCAGTGGGGCATTTCGATCAACCACAAGTTCATCGTCAAGGGGAAGGAGTACACCTACGAGGATTTCCTTCGCCGCGCCAAGGCGTGCGCCAGCCTGAAGACGGGCCAGGAGCTAAGCTGGGCCATCCTGTGCCTGGGGCAGTACTATGGGACCGATATTTCCTGGACCAACAGTGCCGGCGAGAAGCTGCAATACGAGGATCTAGTGCGTTATGAGCTGGATCAGCCGGTCGTGGGCGCCGCCTGTGGCGGCACTCACCGGCTATTTGGACTGACATGGGCTTATCGCCTGCACATGCGGTCGCCCCCCTCACCCCTGCCCCTCTCCCCCGCTGCGGGGGAGAGGGGTTGGGGTGAGGGGGAGAAGACCGGCGTTTGGCAGGACATCGAGAAGAAGTCCGCCGAGTACAAACAGCGGGCCAGAGAGATGCAGAATTCGGACGGTTCGTTCTCAACCGACTATTTCGAGAAACGAGCCGATGATCGCGACATGTCGAGACGCATGAATACGACCGGTCACATGTTCGAGTGGTTGGCCCTGGCGCTGTCGGATGACGAATTGAAAGAACCCTGGGTTGAGAACGCCGCCAACGCCTTGACCATGATGTTTTTCGACATTCAGGATAAGCCTATGGAGACTGGCACACTATACCATGCCATGCACGGGTTGCTCATCTACTACGCCCGCGTTTATGATCCTGCCAAACTCGGTCCACACAGGCCGTACTTCCCAGGCGAACCGCTGAGGCGCTAGGGCACGAAGCCGCCAGGGAAACAGGGAGACAGGGAGACAAGGAGACAAGGAGACAAGGAGATGGAAAGTGCCGCTATCTCCTTGTATCCCGGGTGCAGGACATGGTTTGCGCTCGACGTAGCCGAATTCGCCAGAATTCGGGGGGGTGCGCTCTCTCCCCAGGCCCCGAATTCTGGCGAATTCGGCTACAGAGCCTCCAGGTATTTAACGCGCCGTTGCAAACCGTGTCCTGCACCCTTGTATCCCAGAAATCGAAAATCGTTCTTGTAATCGCGCTGCCGGCCCGTTACAAATGTTCCCAAGGAGGGGAATCACGATGGCAGCGGCTTGCAAGACCTGTGAGGAGTTGAAGGCCCAACTCGACCGGCTTCAGCAAGAATTGGAAAAGGTTCGAGCTGCGCTCGGGGCGGGCACCGAGGAGTCGCCGGGCACTGAGGGCAACCAGACAGAGAATTTGCTGCATCGCAATAATGATTTTCGCTTGCTATTCCAGCACATGCTCGATGGATATGCCCATTGCAGGATGCTCCATGATGAGCACGGAGAACCACAAGACTTCATCTATCTCGATGTCAACCCCGCGTTCGAGAGGTTGACCGGACTGAAGCAAGTAGTCGGGAGACGCGTGAGCGAGGTCATCCCGGGCATTCGACAAACCAACCCGGAACTGTTCGAGATCTACGGCAGGGTTGCCTTGACCGGCAAGCCGGAACGCTTCGAGACGTATGTGGATTCTCTGGGGATCTGGCTCGACATCGCCGTCTACAGCCTGACAAGCGAACATTTTATTGCCGTCTTTGAAAATATCACCGATCGCAAGCGTGCGGAGGCAGAAGTCGAAAGTCTGGCAAAGTTTCCCGCCGAGAATCCGTACCCGGTGATGCGCGTGGCCAACGAGGGAGCGATCCTTTACGCGAACCCGGCTGCGAGGACACTGCTGAGCGGTTTCGACTGCGGGAGAGACAATGTGCTGCTCGAGCCGTGGCGGCGATTGACAGCCTGTGCGATTCAGTCCGGCGCCATTACGGCAATCGACGTGGAACACGAGGGACGGATTCTCTGGTTTGTCATTGTGCCGATTTGCGCTGCGGGCTACTGCAATTGGTACGGGCGTGACGTGACTGCGCAGAGGCAGACGGAGCAGCAGCAGCGCAGTTTGTCCGAGCATTATCAAGCCCTGCTCGCGGCAGTGCCTGACATCATCGCCGAAGTCGACAGGAACAAGGTCTACACCTGGGCGAATGCGGCGGCGCATGCGTTTTTCGGCGAGGACATGATCGGCCGGGAGGCGAGTTTCTATTTCGCAGGCGAGCAGGACACCTACGAGACAGTACAGCCTGTATTTGAGGGCGTCGAGAACACGATCCGCGTGGAAAGCTGGCAGCGCCGACGGGACGGGCAGAAACGGCTGTTGGCCTGGTGGTGTCGAACGCTCAAGGACAGCAAAGGGAATGTGGTAGGTGCCCTGTCCACGGCACGCGATATTACCGAGCAAAGGGAGGCCCAAACCCGCATCCTGGAGAACGAGCAGCACTTCAGGCAGGCCATGGACGCAACGAATGCCGGCCTTTGGTACTGGGACATCCCCACCGGCCGGACGTATTACAGTCCCACCTACTTACAGATGCTTGGCTACGGGCCTGGAGAGCTTCCCGACATGAATGGTGCATGGGTTGATCTCATACACCCGGATGACCTTAAGCAAGCCCTGGAGGTCAAGCACGACTGCATTGACAACCTACGGGATGTCTTTCGAGTCGAACTGCGGCTGCGGGCGAAAGACGGCCAGTGGCACTGGATTCTTGTGAAGGGAAAGGCCGTAAGACGAGATGTCAACGGCAAGGCGCTTTTCATTGTGGGCACGTATGTGGATATCACCGAACGCGTGCAGCGGGAGGAAGCGAACAGGCTCCAGGCTTACATCCTTGAGCACATCGGGCAAGGAGTGCTTTGTGCGGACGAGCAGGGCATCATCCTTTCCACCAACCCCGCTAGCGATGCCATCTTCGGTTACAACGCCGGGGAACTGGCCGGCCAGCACTTATCGGTGTTGAACAACCTCCCTCCGGAGCAGAGCATGCGCGTCGTCGCCGAAGTCATGACGACCTTGAATGCCCAAGGCGTCTGGAGCGGCGAATTTCCCGGCCGCAAGAAGGACGGTACTTCTTTCGTGGCCGGGGCAAAGATCACTCGCATGCCTTCAGCCAGCGATCCTCACTCGGTTGCTGTCGTAGAAGACATCACCGCGCACAAGTGGGCCGAGCAGGAACTGGTTCGACGGCAGCAGGAATTGACCCTCGTGTACGACAGCGCGCCGGTGATCATGATCGTGGTAGACGAGGACGGGCGGATTGTTCGCGTCAATCGCGCGGCGGTCGAGGCCGCCCACCGTGACAACTGTGGGGAGATGGTAGGGTTGAAGTGCGGCCCGGCGATGAGGTGCATCCACGCGTTCGACGACCCCGAAGGTTGTGGTTTCGGGCCGGCGTGCCCAACGTGCGAGGGTGCGCAAACAGGTGGGTGACACGCTGCGCACCGGTAATGTGCATCACCGAGAGGAGCACCAGGTGGTCGTGGAACACGACGGCAAAAGGGTGACAGTACCCATGCTCATTTCTTCCGTGCGCTTGATGCTGGATGATCGCCCTCACGCCCTCGTGATGGTCGAAGACATCTCGCAGCAAAAACGGGTGGAAGGCCAGGTGAGGCAGCGCGAGGCGGAACTTGTCCAGATGAATCGTCTCCACGCCGTCGGCGAAATGGCGGCTGCGCTGGCCCACGAGCTTAATCAACCGCTGCATGCGATTAACAACTACGTGCAGGGCCTGCAACGGCGCTTGAAGAAGCAGAAGGCCGGGCCGGATCAGGGCCAAGTGATCGGCGCGATGGACCACATTGCCGCGGAGGTGAGCCGCGCAGCCGGCATTGTGGCCCGTCTGCGCGAGTTTGTCCGGGGCCGCCAACCCCACCGATCGAGTGTGGACATCCGCCAGATGCTACAGCAGGCTGTCGAACTGCTTCAGCCGGTCGCCCACGCCGGCAACGTGAGCTTGGAGCTTGAGTCTGGCGGCGACCTACCCCTCATCCAGGCCGACCCGATTCAGGTTGAACAAATCGTCGTGAATCTCGTGGCCAACGCGGTCGACGCCGTCTCCGGCCTGCCCCCGGAGCGGCGGAAAGTGACCATCGTGGGCCGCCTGGCAGAACCCGGCTTCGTTGAAATTGCGGTGCGCGATCATGGGTGGGGCATTTCCGAGGATATTCGCGACAAGCTGTTCGAGGCCTTCGTAACGACGAAGGAGAACGGGTTGGGGCTGGGGCTGGCCATCAGCCGGTCCATTGTTGAATCCCACGGCGGCAAGATCTGGGTGATTCATCATAAACCCCACGGCGCCGCCTTCCACTTTACCCTTCCCCTCAATCCTGTCAGCAAGGAGGAGAGCCATGACCGCTGACGCGACGGTATTTGTTGTGGACGACGATCTGGGCGTGCTCAAGTCGATGCGCTGGCTATTGGAATCCGAGGGCTTGCGGGTCGAAACCTATTTGTCGGGGCCGGAGTTCTTGGCGGCCTACGACCCGAATCGCCCAGGCTGCCTCCTGATCGATCTGCGCATGCCCGAGATGGACGGCCTGGAGTTGCAGGAACGGCTGGTGGCGCAGGGCCTCCATCCGCCGATCATCTTCGTGACCGGTCACGGCGATGTGCCGGAATGCGCGGCGGCCATGAAGGCGGGGGCCGTTGACTTCCTGGAGAAGCCTGCCGATGCCGGCCTGGTCCTGGAGATTGTCCAACGCGCTCTGGAGAAGGACCGGGAAAGGCGCAGCGTGGTGACAGCTCATCCCGAAACCGCAGCACGCCTCAACGAGCTTACCCCGCGCGAACGGGAAGTGCTGCGTCTTCTGCACGAAGGGAAATCTATCAAGGCGATTGCCGCCCAGTTCGGCATCGGCTTTCAGACGGCCGCCAAGCATCGAGCGCGGGTACTGGAAAAGCTGCACGTCAAGAATGAAGCCGAATTGGTTCGACTGCTGATGAACTATCCATTACAAGGATGAAGGATAAAGGATGAAAATTGTCCGAGCCCGCAGCGTAAGCAAGGGTGGTGACTAACCTTGCTTACGCTGCGGGCTCGGACGCTAACGCTTCATCCTTCATTCCCTGTGCGAGTTTCTCGCATACCCACAAGCTGCCGGCGCCGTTAATACCTTTTGTATGCAATCATGACCGGTCGTACCTGACGATTGTGCCGTATTGCTCGACCTGGGGTTGTGCGACATATTACCCTACCGCGACCCACGGACATGACGTACCTTTCCTAACGTTGATTGACAGACCGAACCAGGCGAAGTGCTTGGTCCCGTAAGCCCCGGCCACGGACTGCTGACGACAGCCGTGCGCCGGGGCAGAGTTACATAACAATGACCGATGCGCTGGCAAGAATCCTGGAGGGCGAAGTTGCCTATGAGACTCTGGAAGTCAAAGTGGAGGAACTGCGCATAGGCATGATCCTCGCTCAGGATGTTTTCAGTACCACGGAAACGCTGCTCGTTCGCAAAGGACAGGAAACCTCTGCGCTCATCCTTCTGGCATTGAGAAATTGTTCGAAGGCCTGGGGCGTTCAAGAACCCATCCGCGTAAACGTGCTGCGGCCAGGTCGCGCGGGCCGTGGGTATCAGCCACCGCCCCAGCGCGAGGAACAATCGGGCCGGATCATCTCGCTGGCGCCAGTAGCCTTTCACACGCGCCGTCCTTATACGCAAAACTTGGTGGATTCTCTAGCGTGACAAACGTTTCGTCCGAAAAACCTGGTCCCTCACACACTCGTTGGCTCCCTTATGCTGTGCTGGGAGTGGCACTTCTTCTGACGGCTGGTGCTTCGTACCTGGTCTGGACTGTAACCCAAGATGCGGATTCTCTGCGTTTTGAGCACGAGACCGAACACATCAAGGGCAATATCCAGAATCGCATGGAAAAATACACCAATATCCTGCGTGGAGCAAGGGCCTTATTCGCCCGTGGACCGGTGAGCCAGGATGAGTTCCGGGCCTATGTTAATTGCCGGAACATTCAAAAGCATTATCCGGGCATTCAGGGATTAGGCTTCTCAGAGCGTGTGGAGGCGAAAGACAAGGATGATTTCGTCGCCGACCAGCGCAGGCAAAAGGGAGACTCCTTTCGCATCTGGCCTGACTACGAGCGTGCCGAATACCATGCAGTCGTGTACCTCGAGCCGCTCGACCGCCGCAATCAGGCTGCCATCGGTTATGACGTGTTCACCGAGCCTGTACGCCTTGCAGCCCTGGAGAGGGCACGGGATACGGGAGAGCCAGCCCTCACGGGCAAGGTTACCCTCGTCCAGGAAATCGACGAAAAAAAACAGGCAGGTTTCCTGCTCTTTATCCCGGTGTACCGTAACGGACAGCCAACAGACACCATCGCTGACCGGCGCGCCTCCTTACATGGATTTCTCTACAGCCCCTTCCGGGCCGATGACCTCTTTGAAGGCGTTTTCGGCACGGAAACACATCAATCCGTAGGATTTGAACTCTACGACGGGACTGAGTTGACTCCCGAGTACCTGTTGCATCGATCCAATGGGTTTCCGATGGCAAACAGCGAAGGCCGCCGGTCCACCCGCAGCTCGGCAGATAGCCTCGAAGTGGCGGGGCACAAGTGGGGCCTCCTGGTCGCCACTCGCCCTGAATTTGACCTCGCCTCCGGACGAAACCTCGTATGGATCGTCCTCGTGATCGGCTCCCTGGCTAGCGTAACCATTTTCATTGTCGGGAAATCGGCAGAGCGGTATGCCGCCAACCTGCGTCAGTCACAAGAAGAACTGCGCAAGGCCAAGGATAATGCCGAGGCGGCCAATCGCGCCAAGAGCGAATTCCTGGCCAACATGAGTCACGAAATACGCACGCCGATGAACGGCATCATCGGCATGACGGAATTGGCTCTTGAAACGGATCTGATACCGGAGACGCGCGATTACCTCGAAACGGTGAAATTATCGGCTGATTCTCTGCTGACGGTCATCAACGACATTCTCGATTTTTCCCGGATCGAGGCGGGCAAGCTTCAACTCGAGAAGGTCGATTTCAACATACGTGAAAACCTTGCAGATACCATGAAAGGGCTGGCCCTGCGAGCGCACCAGAAAAACCTGGAATTGGCCTACGACATCGAGCCAACGGTGCCGGAAATGCTGGCCGGCGACCCGGGCGCTGCGCCAGATCATCGTGAACCTGGTTGGCAATGCGCTCAAGTTCACGGAACGTGGTGAAGTCGTGGTCAATGTTTCGGAAGAAGTGAGTGGTCGAGTGGTGAGTGGTGAGTGGTCCAAAGACACCACTCCACCACTCACCACTCACCACTCACCACTCACCACTCACCACTCACCACTCACCACTCTCCTGCATTTCACCGTGACCGACACGGGCATCGGCATCCCGGCAGAGAAACACCAGGCCATCTTCGCGGCATTCGAGCAGGTCGACGGGTCCAGCACTCGGAAATACGGGGGCACAGGATTGGGGCTGGCGATCTCGAACCGGTTGGTTCACCTGCTGGGAGGCCGGATTTGGGTTGAAAGCAAGGTCGGAGAAGGCAGCACCTTCCACTTCACGGCCAATTTAGGGTTGCCGCAAACTTCCAAAGTCTCGAAAGACTTCGGAAGTTCGATGCCGGCGTGCTATGAAAAGCTGCACGGCCTACCGGTGCTGGTGGTGGATGATAACGGCGTCAACAGGCAAATCCTCGAAAAGATGTTGAACAGTTGGCAGATGAAGCCTGCGGCGGTTGACGGCGGACGAGCGGCCCTCGCTGCCCTGGAGCAAGCCCAGCGGATGGGAGAGCCTTTCCCGCTGGTGTTGCTCGATGCCCGAATGCCGGAAATGGACGGTTTCATGCTCGCCGAGCGGATAAGGGCAACCCCGGAGTTAACTGGGGCCACCATCATGATGCTGACGTCCGGCAGCGAACTGGCTGACGCTGCACGTTGTCGCGAACTCGGGATTGATGTCTATCTCATCAAGCCCATCAGGCCGTCCGAGTTGTTGGATGCCATTGTTCTGCTCCTGGGCGATCCAGACAACGAGAAGACAAGGAGACAAGGAGACAGGGAGACAAGGAGACAAGGAGAAGAGCCTGCCAAAGAGGCCGGCATTTCCGCCGTTTCTTCTCTCCCTGTCTCCCTGTCTCCCTGTCTCCCTGTCTCCTTGTCTGGTTTTGAACAGGCGCCCGCACGGCGAACTGGGCGAAGTCTCCGTATCCTTCTGGCTGAGGATAATCCTGTCAACCAGAAGTTGGTTGTCTGCATGCTGGAGAAACGGGGGCACGCCGTTACCGTGGCGGCAGACGGTAAGAAAGCACTCGCTCTATTGGGGATCGGGGAATTGGGAAACGAGGAGACAAGGAGACAAGGAGACAGGGAGACAAGGAGACAAGGAGACAAGGAGAAGATGGAGGATGGAGGATCGAGAATGGAAGTGAACCAGATAGAGAACCACGATCCTCCATCCTCCATCCTCCATCCTCCATCCTCCATCCTCTATCCTCCATCCTCCCTGTCTGGTTTTGACCTGGTGCTGATGGACGTGCAAATGCCGGAAATGAGCGGGTTCGAGGCGACCGCTTGCATTCGCGCCAAGGAACAAGGCACAGACCGGCGCCTGCCGATAGTCGCCATGACGGCCCATGCCATGAAGGGAGACCGGGAGCGCTGTCTGGCAGCGGGGATGGATGGCTACGTTTCCAAGCCGATACAGTTCGGGAGACTGCTCCAGGTCATCGAAGAACTGACAAGCACAAACCCGGTTTCTGCGACAGGTTTACCCTCGCTTGCGCGTCGGGCTAACGAAAGGACGTTAGCCCGACGCGCAAGCAAGGGTAAATTAACTGCTGTCATTCGCCTTACAGAGCAACCCGTCGAATGCGAACTGCCCAACCTCTTGAGCCGGCCGGAAGTTCTAGCCCGTGTCGGCGGTGATACAGCGTTGCTGGGCGAAATGGTCAGGCTATTCCTGAATGATGCTCCGAGTCTGATGCAAGAGATACGTGATGCCGTCTCCCACGGGGATGGGCTGCGTCTGGATCGCGCCGCCCATGCGCTCAAAGGCTCCGTGAGCATCTTCGAGGCTTCGGCGGCAGTCGAAGCGGCCGCGCGCCTGGAAACCATCGGGGCTACCGGAGACCTGGGCGGCGCTAATGAGGCGTGTGGACAGCTTGAGAAGGAAATCGACCTTCTCACATCGGCCCTGGCTGAATCTGCGGCAACTCAAAAGAAGCAAAATAGTGGACAGATATTGCCACATACGTTGAGATCGGGGGCAGAGCAAGAAAACGCGATGAGCTTGCTCTAAAGCGAGCGGCAAGTGATGCCATCCCTCGCTGACACTTCGGGCCAGTGTGACATTGGCCCGAAGCGTCAGCGAGGGATAGTAAATCATTATCCGCCGCTCGCCTAAAAGGTTACCATGAAAATCCTTGTTGCAGATGATGATGTCCTCTACCGCAGCTTGCTTTCGAGCATCTTGACTGGATGGGGATTCGATGTCCGCGTTGCTCAGAATGGAAGCGAAGCCCTGGCGGTGCTGCAAGAGAAGGATTCGCCGAGGCTGGCCATCCTGGATTGGGTCATGCCCGGCAGCGACGGCCCCGAAGTATGCCGCAAGATTCGCCAGACCTCTGAAGGGAAGCAGATTTACGTGATCTTGGTGACAGCTAAGGGCGGCAAGCGGAACATTGTGGAAGGCATGGAGGCAGGGGCGAATGATTACATCACCAAGCCGTTCGACACGGATGAGCTGCGCGTGCGTCTCCAGGCCGGTGTACGCATACTCGATTTGCAACAGCGCCTTTCGGAACGAGTACATGAGCTGGAGGATGCGCTTGCAGACGTCAAGCAGTTGCGCGGCCTCCTCCCCATCTGCGCCTGGTGCCGCCGAGTCCGCGATGACAAGGACTACTGGCAAAACATAGAAACGTATCTGACCAATCATTCAGACGCCGAGGTTACTCACGGCATCTGTCCCGAATGTACTGCCAAAGTGTTGCAGGAGGATCGCCAATGAACTCACAACCAACTCATGCCGTCCGTGAACAAGGCCAACCAACCGGCCAGGCCGGCGGGCAGTCGGCAGTCGGCAGTAAGCAGTCAACAGAGCCTGCCTACTGCCTACTGCCTACTGCCTACTGCACACTGCCTGTTGGTATTTCCTCGCGGGGTGCCATGCTCACGTCCGCGTGAGCATGCCCACGCGGACGTGGGCATGCCACCCGGCAGGCAATTGGAGGAAATCGACCGCTGGCTTACTGCCGTCGTGGAATCCTCCGACGATGCGATCATCGGGGTGTCCCCCGACGGCCTGATCACGAATTGGAACTCGGGAGCAGCCCGGCTCTACGGCTACTCTGCTGAAGAAGCGCTTGACCGTCACGCCAGCATGCTGTCGCTGCCCGATCGGGCCGGCGAGACAGCCACGCTGCTGGAGTCGATCAAGCGCGGCGAAACCGTCAAGAACTTTGAGACTACCCAAGTGACCAAAGACGGCAAACGGGTCCAGGTCTCTCTAGCGCAGCGCCGGTCAGAGACATGGACGGCAACGTGATCGGCGCCGCAACCATCGGCCACGACATCACTAAATGCAAATCGCTCGAAGAGCAATGCCGGCAGGCGCAGAGAATGGAAGCGATAGGCCGGTTGGCGAGCGGAGTGGCTCATGACTTCAACAACCTGCTGACCGTGATCAACGGCTGTTCTGATTTCTTGCTGCGCAAGCGGCCCGCCAACGATCCTGAAACTGAAATCATCCAGGAGATCAACAAATCCGGCTGGTGCGCCGCCGCGCTGACCAGGCAGCTGCTGGCCTTTAGCCGCAAGCATATCATTGAACCACGGTTGCTCGACCTTAACGCGGAAGTAAATGAATTGGTGAAAATGCTCCAGCGGCTCATCGGCGAGGACATCGACCTGGTCATTTCCCTAGACCCGGCCCCGGCGTATGTCGAAGCCGACCCAGGCCAACTCGAACAAGTAATCATGAACCTGGCCGTCAACGCCCGCGATGCCATGCCGGCCGGAGGCAGTCTCACTATCCAGACCAGTAACGTGGAACTGGAAGAGGTCCTGCTGACAATCAGCGACACCGGCTGCGGCATGGATAAGGCGACCCTGGCCCGCATCTCCGAACTATTCTTCACCACCAAGGGAATGGGCAAGGGGACAGGATTGGGGCTGGCCACCGTTTATGGCATCATCAAGCAGGCAGGCGGCCACGTTGAGGTTGCCAGCGAATTGAAGCGCGGCACCACGTTCAAGATCTACCTGCCACGGTCCAAACCCGCCGCGTCAGCAATGCTCCCAGGGCAGGACTGGGATGCCTCGGTGTGCAAGACGGCGCGTGGTTCAGAAACCATTCTCTTGACCGAAGATGAAGATGGGGTCCGGGCGTTGGCTCGTGTCATTCTGGAAGCAAGTGGCTATCAAGTGCTGGGGGCACGCGACGGCCAGGAAGCGCTGCAGATTGCCCAGGGGCATGCTGGGCCGATCCACCTGCTGTTGACCGACGTGGTCATGCCGCAAATGGACGGCCCTCAGTTGGCCGACAGCCTGACCACACAGCGTCCGGATGTCAAGGTGCTGTACTTCTCAGGCTACACGGATGACACTCTGCTGCGCCATGGCGTCCAGAACACATCTGCTGCCTTTTTCCCAAAGCCCTTCTCCCACGCCGTCCTGACTCGCAAGGTACGTGAAGTGTTGGACGGGGACATTAGCTCTTCGGCCACAGGCGGAGGCGGTCGGGTGGCATGCCCATGTCCGCATGGGCATGTTGTTCAACCATGCCTATGAAGACATGGGCATGGCACCCGGCGGAAGGAAACTGTTGATTACTCGGAGATTGCCGGGACGTGAATATGGCCTGAGTGGTGTTAATCGCCAGGTGAGTTCCATTGAGTGCGGACCGTGTTCTATAGTTATATCGGAACCATAGTTGTCTTGGTTGCCATCATCCATGAGGGGGGGGCTGATGCTGTCATCCACCACTACGGCAAGGCAGCTAATCTGTGTGCCGATTATTCATACGCAAGCCGACCTCGGCAGCATGAGTAAGGCCATTCGAGAATTGTACGTTCGGACTGTGGGCAAGGAAAAATGGAAGCACCACGTCCGGACCATCGAGGGGATGTGGCAGCAGATTCGCCAGCAGGTTGAGAAGTTGGGCCTCGATTACTATAGAGTGCGGTTGTACCAGGACGGCCTGCCGAACTCCGACCATGCCGGCGACATTGTCCGTGACCTGGCCGAGGCCGGAAGCGAAAACCATCGCCTTCTTGTGGAGCTGACGGCGAAGGGCGCCAAACTGACCGGTACGGAAGCGCCGCAGTTGCTGCTGGAGGAGTACGAGTTGGCCCAGCAAGTTATGGCTTCCGTCGGGTCGGGCAGAGGCAGGGAGCCTGGCAGCCGCTTTGACGAACGCAGCCGAGCCTTGTTGGAACGGCGCGACAAGTACATTGCCGAGCGAATTGATCAGACACTCGAAGCCGGCGAAATCGGTTTGATCTTTCTCGGCATGCTCCATTCGCTCGAAGGACGTCTTTCTACTGACATTAGTATGCAGCGTTTGGCGAGCAGCGGTTTGGCGAGCGGCGGGGTTGATCCCCGCCGTCCGGCCCGAACGGCAAAACGCTGCGGCTGACAAACATCAAAGGAGGTCTTCATGACCAAGAACAAACCAAACAAGAATAGAGAGGAGGGACTTATGGGACTGGGAGGGTTCCTGGGTGGATTAGGCACACTCATCGACAAGCTCGGCGAATTGGCCGAGCACGGCGAGGAGTTGCACAAGGCCGGCGAGTTTCGCAGTTCCGACCCCGAGGGGAAGGTCCGAGGCGTCTACGGCTTCTCGGTCAAGGTCGGCCTGGGCGATCAGGAAACGAAGATTGAACCGTTCGGCAATATTCACAAAGACAGGCAGACCGGCAAGACGGTCGTCGATGAAATCCGCGAGCCGCTGGTAGACATCTTCGAGGAAGAGGACCATGTTCTGGTCGTGGCGGAACTGCCAGGCATTGGTGAAGAAGACGTTCAGGTGGAATTGGCGGATGATATCCTCACTCTGTCCGCGGGGCACGGCGACAAGAAGTATCGCAAGGAAGTGCTGCTGCCGCAAGCCTTCAGCGCCGACAAGATGAGCCGCAACTGCCGAAACGGCGTGGTTGAGATCAAGTTTACTCGGTGAGGAGTGAGTGGTGAGTACAGCAAGTCAGAGCCCGCAGCGTAAGCAAGGGTGGTGACCACCCTTGCTTACGCTGCGGGCTCGGACTCAACACTCACAACTCACCACTCACTACTCCGGAGGAAGCAGTGGAGAATATGCTGAAGTTAAAGGTTTCAGAAGCACTGCCCAAGGACATGGGGAGGGCGTTAGCCCGCCTCGATCCCGCGGACATGGCCAGGATGGGCGTGGCTATCGGCGACATCGTTGAGATCAGCGGCAAGCGCAAGACCGTCGGCAAGATCATGCCGGCGTACAAGGAGCGCGCGGCCAGTTGCGCGTCCAGATCGACGGCCTGTCGCGCGAGAATGCAGCCACGGGCCTGGATCAGGTGGTCGAAGTGCGCAAGGCAGTCAGCCGTCCCGCGGACCACGTGGTCCTGACGCCCGTGGGGCTGACGCTCCGTGACCGCGACTTGAAATACATCGGCAGCTTGCTCGACGGGTTGCCTGTGCTGGCCGGCGACCGCATCCGCGCCTCCCTGTTCGGCACACGTACCGCCGACTTCAAGGTGGTGAGCACGGTCCCGCCAGGGCCTGTGACGATCAACCCGGCCACGTCTCTTGAGGTGGGCAAAACGCAGGACAAGGAGCAGTTACAGCGGGCGACCTCCTATGAGGATGTCGGCGGCCTCAAGCGCGAGCTGCAGCGGATTCGCGAAATCATCGAGTTGCCGCTGCGCTATCCGGAGGTGTTCGAGCGGCTGGGCATCGAGGCGCCCAAGGGAGTGCTGCTGTACGGCCCGCCGGGCTGCGGCAAGACGCTCATCGCCCGTGCTGTGGCTCATGAGACCGAGGCCCATTTCTTCTCGGTCAACGGGCCGGAGATCATCCACAAGTTCTACGGGGAGAGCGAGGCGAGCGCTCCGCAAGATCTTCGACGAAGCCTCGCGCAAGGCCCCCAGCATCATTTTCCTCGACGAGATCGACGCCATCGCCCCCAAGCGCGAACAGGTGGTGGGTGACGTGGAGAAGCGCGTTGTTGCCCAGCTTCTCGCCTTGATGGACGGCCTGGCCAAGCGGCAGCACGTGATGGTAATCGGGGCGACCAACATCCCCAACGCGCTCGATCCGGCCCTGCGCCGCCCGGGGCGCTTCGATCGCGAGATCGCTATTTCCATCCCCGACCGAGACGGCCGGAAAGCGATCTTGGAAATTCACAGTCGCGGCATGCCGCTGGCCGGGGACGTTGATGTCAACCGCCTGGCGGCGATAACGCACGGTTTCGTGGGGGCCGACCTGGAAGCCCTGTGCCGGGAGGCCGCCATGATCTGCCTCCGCCGGATCATGCCTCAAATCGACTTCGGCGCCAACCAGATCCCTTATGAGACCCTGGCCAAGCTCGAAGTATTCATGAGCGACTTCACGCACGCTCTTCAAGAGGTGGAACCATCCGTCATCCGGGAAGTCTTTGTGGAGGTGCCGGACGTTCGCTGGGAAGACGTGGGCGGCCTGGAGCAGACCAGGCAGCAGTTGATCGAAGCGGTCGAGTGGCCGATCAAGTATGCGGACATCTTTGCCCGGGCCGGCGTCAAGCCGCCGCGGGGTATTCTCCTGTCGGGGCCGCCCGGCTGCGGCAAGACCATGCTGGCCAAGGCGGTGGCCAACGAGAGCAAGGTCAACTTCATTTCGGTGAAGGGTCCGGCCCTGCTCTCCAAGTACGTCGGCGAGTCGGAGAAGGGGGTTCGTGAAGTCTTCAAGAAGGCGAGGCAGGCCGCTCCCTGCGTCGTCTTCTTCGACGAAATCGACGCCCTGGTCCCTGCCCGAGGTTCAGGCGGCTCCGACTCGCACGTGAGCGAGCGCGTCATCAGCCAGCTCCTCGCCGAGATCGACGGGGTCGAAGAGTTGGAGGGCGTCCTGATACTGGGAGCCACCAATCGGCCCGATCTGCTCGATCCGGCGCTGCTGCGGCCTGGCCGGTTCGACGTACACGTGGACATTCCGTTGCCGGACCTGGCAGGCCGCGAGGAAATCTTCAAGATCGGCCTGCGCGGCAAACCTGTGGCGGACGAAGTCTCCATTCACAAGTTGGCCGAGACGACCGACGGCTTCAGCGGCGCGGAGATCCAGGCCGTTTGCAAAAAGGCGGCGCTGGAAGTCATCCGCGCGGTGATCGAGGAGACAGGTGGTACAGGACCGGTCGAAGACTGCCGATTCCGCATTACGCCTGCTCACCTGGAGCGAGCGCTGGAGATGGTTCAGGCCAACCGGGGAGAAGAGTGATGGTGCGGTGATGAGGTGTGTCAATTTGCAATTTGCAATTTGCAATTTGCAATTCGGCCATGTGATCGCGAAACCAGGTAGTGCCTGAACAATGCGGTGCTGCCCCGGATGGGGTGGTGGGTGCCATGCCCACGGCTTTGCGTGGGCATGTTTTGACAGCCCATCCATGCCCACGCAAAGCCGTGGGCATGGCACCCGACATGATACGCAGACTTGCACCGCAATATTCAGGCACTACCCGAAACCAAATCATTGCAAATTGCAAAATGAAAATTGCAAATTGCCGGGCTGCGGCCGGCCACGCCGGCGGAGACAGGCCGATGACTACCACAAGTCCCACTCAAGACCCGAAATTTCCACCACCCCGCCACCTCACCACCTCACACGAGGATGGTCGCGGAGTTTATCTGTACTGCTTTGCACGTCAAATGGCGGTGGGACACGTTTCAAACGTGCCGCCACAAGCTGGCATTGACGGCCTGTCGCCAGTCGAGTCTCTGGAAGTGAACGGCATCACAGCCGTCTTCTGTGAAGTAGCCCTGGAAGAGTTCCGCGCGGCGGTTGCTGCGGAAGACGGAGTGGACCCGGCCTGGCTGCTTCCCCGCGCCTGCCGCCACGAGCAGGTCATCGACGCAGTGCTGGCCCGGTCGTCCCCCTCACCACAACCCCTCTCCCCCGCTGCGGGTGAGAGGGGCAGGATGAATCAATCAAGCGGAACCAGCTGTCCCCTCTCCCCCGCAGCGGGGGAGAAGGGCAGGGGTGAGGGGGCGGTGTTACCTATCCGGTTCGGGGCCGTCTTTTCTTCCCGGCAAGCTCTTGAGCGACTTCTGACCGAGCGCTGGACCGACATAGCGCGATGCCTGGATGCTGTTTCTGGTAAGGAAGAATGGTCCGTCAAGGCCTTTGTCGATGTTGAGCGAGCCAGTGAGTGGTTCGTAGACAACGATCCTGCCCTGGCCGAACGGCGCCAACAGCTACCCGCGTCTCAAGGAGCACGTTACTTACAGGAAAAACGGTTCCGGGCCGATGTCCGGAAACAGATTCAGTCATGGAGCCGGACAATAGCCGAGCAACTTCGGGAGGAACTGCACTCCCTGGCGGAAGAGGTACGGCCACTGAAGCTGACGCAGGGAACGTATCCGGGGAAAGAGATAGTTTTTCACAGCGCCGTGCTCATTGCGAGCAGTTCGGTGGCGCATTTTCAGGAGCAGCTTGAGTTGCTGCAGGCTCGGTATGCGGAACAAGGAGTGATACTCGATGGTTCGGGACCATGGCCTCCTTACAGCTTTTGTCCGTCCCTGGAGGACAGCGATGAAACACCTTGTATACGCCATTCTGCGTGAGGCCGACGCGGAAAACGGTCCCTTTCCGGAAGGTATCGAGAGTCGCCCCGTTGTCGTCGTTACGGACGCCGGCTTGGCTGCTGCATTCTCCGAGGTGCCCCCCTCACCCCAACCCCTCTCCCCCAAGGGGCGAGGGGAGCAAACGATACCCCTCTCCCCCGCTGCGGGGGAGAGGGGTTGGGGTGAGGGGGTCTGCGCTCCCGAGGTCCCCCGCCTGCTGGCATATGCACGGGTGATCGAGGCACTGAGCCGGCGGCGAGTGGTTCTCCCCCTACGTTACGGTTGCTTGCTCGACACCGAGGCGCAAATCCGAGAACTGCTGCGCCGCCGCTGCCGAGCCTTTCATGCCGCTCTCGAAGAGCTGGACGGCTGCGTGGAAATGGGCTTGCGCATCTTGCTGCCCGAAAAAACAGAGGTCAGAGGTCAGAGGTCAGAGGTCAGAGGTCAGACAGGGAGACAAGGAGACAAGGAGACAGGGAGACAAGGAGACAAGGAGATGCGTGCGGGCAGTGATCCGGTCTCCTTGTCTCCCGGTCTCCTTGTCTCCTTGTCTCCGAGACATCGCGGAGTCGCTTACCTGGCCCAACGCAATCGCTATTACGCCCAGAAGGACGGAGGGCGTGAAGAGGTCGAAGCGACAACGGAGCAGATCAAGACTGCCCTTGCCGGCCTTTTCGTGAACTGCCGGTCGGAAGCACACAAGCCTGACGCGCCAGCGAAGGCCTTCGCTGGCGCGTCAGGCTTGTGCTCGGAAGCATCGGCCAGAAACCGGACAACCCTACTGTCGCTCTATTTCCTGGTACGCTCGGAGAATGTTGAGCGCTTCCGGGAAGCCTGTCACCGGCTCCAGCAAACATTTCCGGGGAAGGTCCTCCTCACAGGCCCGTGGGTGCCTTACAATTTTGTTGGTGAGTGGTGAGTGGTGAGTGGTGAGTGGTGAGTGGTAAAGACAAGATTACAGGATGACAAGATTACAGGATGAACCCTGCTATAGGTTTTGTGGCTCTTCGCGTTTTTTAGTGGGTAACTTTTGCCCCGGAAAGGTGTTGAACCCTCGTAATTTCCTGGAAAGACTCTCCTTCCCTTCCGGGGGAATTCTTGTCATGCTCATGCTATGGCAAAATTCAAGCATCTCCAAGACATTTACCGGTTCCCCGGCTTTGTACCTTTTGCGCACATCCACGGCCTGTTTGGCGATCCCCAGGCGGTGGTTATCACCTTGCAGCGCCGCCGAAAAAAACGGTTTGCGGTATCTGTGGTCAGGCCTATCACAGTTACTACGACAAGCGGCCACGACGCGTACGCGACCTGTCCTGTGGCGACAAACGGGTTTACCTCGCTTTCCAACTCCGCAGGGTCCAGTGTTCCCAGTGTGGCGGCGTGAAAAACGAACGGCTCGACTGGCTCGCCGACAACCCTCTGTACACCAAGCGGTTCGCCTTCTTGGTGGGTCGGCGCTGTCGCCAGACCACCATCAAGGAGGTAGCCGAGGATCTGTTCCTCGATTGGCACGCCGTCAAGGAGCTGGACAAGCAATACATGCGCGAACAACTGCGCCGGGCAGGGACGCCTGCTCCCAAAGTCATCGGCATCGACGAGATTGCCATTACCAAGGGGCACAACTACCGCATCGTGGTCAGCGATCTGGAGCGTGGCCGTCCCATTTGGTTCGGGGGCAAGGACCGCTCCGAGGAGAGTATGGATGCATTCTTCACCTGGCTTGGCCCGGACAAATGCAGCAAAATCCGCTTGGCGGTCATGGACATGTGGAAGGCTTTCCGCACTTCCACCCTCAAGAAGGGCAATGCTCCCCAGGCTACGATTCTGTACGACAAGTTCCATGTCCTCATGCACCTGGGCGAAGCGATGGACAAAGTTCGCAAACGCGAATACGCACGCTTGTCGGACGCGGATCGACGCTTTATCAAAGGCCAGAGGTATACACTACTGTCTCACTGGGGGAACCTCACGGCCGACGGGAGGACGGCACTGAAGCTGCTATTCAAGAGCAACAGCCGGTTGAACAAGGCTTACCTCCTCAGGGAATCGTTTGACCAACTCTGGGACTACAAGAGCCCAGCGTGGGCACGGCGTTTCTTCGACCAATGGCGCAACGCTCTCCGTTGGCAACGGCTGGAGCCTTTCCAAAAGTTTGCCCAGATGGTCGAGGCTCACTGGGACGGGATCGAGGCGTATTGTCACGAGGAGAACAAGGTGCCCCTGGGATTCGTAGAGGGCATCAACAACAAAATCCGTGCCATCCAAAGACGGTCTTACGGATTCCGGGATGAGGAGTACCTCCGCCTAAAAATTCTCACCTGCATGTTGCCGAAACTGTGAAAATCGCCCACTAAAAAACGCGAAGAGCCGGTTTTGTTTTTCATCTTGTCATCAGGTCATCCTGTCATCCGGTCACTTTGCCACTCACCACTCACCACTACACCACTCACTCCTTCCGAACCACTCACCACCCACCACCCAACATACCGAGCTGGTAAGCCCGTGCGAGTTTCTCGCATGCCCCCAAGCTGTCGGCGCCGTTTACACCGTCTACATGCGAGCTTGACCGGCCGTACCTGACGATTGTGCCGCGTTTTCTCGACCTGGAGTTGTGCGACATATTACCATACCACGCCCCATGTATATGACCTACCTTTCCTACGTTGACTGTCCGAGCCCGCAGCGTAAGCAAGGGTGATCACACCCTTGCTTACGCTGCGGGCTCGGCAATCAACAGTTGACTGTCCGAGCCCGTAGCGTAAGCAAGGGTGATCGGCAATCAAAAGTTGAATGACAGAGAAGGCCGTAGCCTTCGCCCCACAGACGTTGGCGTCTGAGGGAAATGTTTCTGTGTTTTTTTTGCAAAACCCAATGAGGAGGTCAGAAAATGGCAAAGGTTTCAAAGTCCACCGATAGCTCCAGCTTGGCTGAAGTTGTGGATCGTATCCTGGACAAGGGCATCGTGATCGATGCGTGGGCCAAGGTTTCCTTGGTCGGCATCGAGCTGCTGTCGATCGAAGCCCGCGTGGTGATCGCGTCGGTTGAGACGTACCTGAAGTACGCCGAGGCAATCGGTCTGACGGCCACTGCTGCGACCCCCGCCTAAGCGACGTGTGCCGCGTGAAGAACACTGCTGTGTTCGCGAGGGCCCAGGGACTCGGGCCCTCATTTTCTCATCCTTAACCCTCGTTCCCATGGAGGACCGTGGGAAAGCGGTTCCTTATTCCTGAACTAGAGGTATGAACATGTTATCTTTTTCCGATCAGATGAAAACGTTCGTCGATGACCTTATCGCTACTCGTGACGAACGATTTGCGGCAGTGACCGGGGTGAAGGAGCACACCGATGAGCTATTGTCCAGCGCTCGCAATTTTCTGCAGCACCTGAGCGACGAGCACCGCGCCCTGGCAGAGCGGTCGCGCTCCGAGTTGGCGGCGGACGCTCTAAGGCTGGCCGACCAGGTGAAGGCGTTCCGGGAAAGCGTTCGCCGGGAACACCGCGAAGCGAGCCAACGTCTCCAGAGTTCGCTCAAAGAGAACAAGAACAATCGACAGGAGTCGGTGCGCTGGCTAAGCGACGGTTTTCGTGTTGCTCAACGGCGGCTTGCCAAGGATTTCCAGGCAGCTTCCCAGTTGTTTCAGACCGTAGGGCAGGCGGCGACAGGAGCAAAGCAAGGCCGGAAATCGCCACACAAAGACCGAGCCGGGAAACAAGGCAAGGTCACAAACTAACAAGCTTGAGGAGGCATCATGTCGGTGAATACTGAGGAGATGACGGTGCTGGCGCTGAAGCGCAAGTCGGATTTTGTGGAAACGCCGTATGTCGGCAAAATCACCGAGCGGGCCCTTTTCTATGTCAAGGCCGGCTATCCACTTCACTTCAGCGGCCCCGCGGGCACGGGCAAGACCACGTTGGCCATGCACGTGGCAGCGGAGTTGGGCCGTCCGGTGCTCATCGTTCATGGGGATGACGAGTTCGGCAGCTCCGACCTGATTGGCGGGCAGCTTGGCTACCGGGCCACGCGCGTGGTGGACAACTACATTCATTCCGTGGTCAAGACCGAGGAGAACGTCTCCCGTCTCTGGGTGGACAACCGCATCACCACCGCGTGCAAGTTCGGCTTCACGCTCATCTACGACGAATTCAACCGGTCCCGCCCGGAGGCGAACAACGTGCTGCTGGGAGTTCTGGAAGAGCGGCTGCTGGAGCTGCCCGCCAGCCAGAGCAGCGACGGTTATTTGCAGGTCCATCCCAACTTCAGCGCGATCTTCACGAGCAACCCGGAGGAATACGCCGGCGTACACAAGACGCAGGACGCGCTCATGGATCGCATGATCACGATCAAGGTTGGACACTATGATCCGGACACGGAGGCGGCCATTACCGCTACCAAGTCCGGTCTGGACCTGGAATCGGCCAAGCGCATTGTGAAACTCAGTGCGCGAGTTCCGTACGATGGGCGTCAACAACTGTCGGCCCACCGTCCGGGCGTGCATTGCGATCGCCCGGATCACGGCCTTGCGCCAGGCCCGCGCGGATGCTGACGATTCGGTGTTCCGCGAAGTCTGCTGCGACGTGCTTTGCACAGACACGCTCAAGATCACGCATGATGGAGAAGCGGTGGGGGAGGATCGTCTTGAGGACCTGATCAACCGCGTGTGCAGTTCGCAGAATGGTTCGACCGGCACCAATAGAGTGTGGGGGACCAACGGCTGCGCGGCGGGTTTGGAAGTTCTGGAGGGAAATGGCAATGGCCATCATACGAAAAAGTCTGCGCGGCATTAAGACCATGGCCGGGCTGATGGACAGGCGGCGGTCGCGCAGTGCGGCCGGCGCCCTGGTGGAAATGTCCGTCATGGCCAACGAAAAAGAGCGGTTGCGTCAGGAACTCGCCAGCGCACAGCGCCGCCGCGCAGAGATCAAGGCTCGGCTGGCTGAGATTGCTGAAAAGGAGAGCCGGTTGCTGCAGTTCGTCAAGAACCCAGCTCTGGACTTAGAGACAAATATTGCGTCGTTGGCCGAGGCGCCCGACGTTTGAAGACCAAAGAAATACGTTACTAGCCCGGTGGCATGCCCACGTCTTCGTGGGCATGTTGTTCAACCATGCCCATGCGGACATGGGCATGTCACCCGGCTCGGAGGAAAGCCCATGTCTGCGATGGTAGCCAGCAAGCCGGTACAGACGGCTAAACAACTTGGCCGTTATATGTACGCCGTGATTGACGTCGCCGATGAAAGGGAGATCAATGCCGTCGGTATCGACGGAGGCAAGGTCTACACGATCACGGATGGTCGAGTCGCAGCTGTCGTGAGCGACCTGCCCTGCGGCAAGATTCGGCCAGAGCGGCGCAAGCTGGCCGCCCATCACGAAGTGCTCAAGTGCCTGATGGCAGCGCATACTGTGTTGCCGATGTCGTTCGGCCTCATTGCGGATGGATCGGAAGCAGTTCAGCAGATTCTGAAGGAGAACGGAGCCGCATTCAACGAGCAACTGCGTCACCTGGCCGGCAAGGTCGAGATGGGCCTGCGGGTCATGTGGGATGTGCCCAACATTTTCGAATATTTTGTGGACTCGCACGCCCAAGTTCGCCTGCTCCGGGATGAACTCTTCCGTGGCGGCCGCGAGCCGACACAGGAAGACAAGATCGACCTCGGTCGCTTTTTCGACCGGGCCCTTTCCGAAGAGCGCCAGAGCAAAACGGAGCGCGTCATCAGCGTCCTGGGCAGCCACTGCTTCGAGATCAAGGAAAACAAACCCAGGAACGAGCGTGAGGTCATGAACCTGGCCTGCCTGGTGGGTCGTGATGCTCAGAAAGACTTTGAGCAGGCGGTTTTCGAGGCGGCCCGCTTTTTCGACAATCACTATGCCTTCGATTTTAATGGCCCCTGGCCGCCGCATAACTTCATCGACGTAGCTGTAAAGTTCTGAGACCGTGTCGGACGGTTTTCAAAACCGTCCCACTTTAGCCTGGGGCCAGCCATGTTCATCGTTGACAACATCCTGTCATTCCCGATGAAAGGTGTCTTTGCGATCTTTCGGGAGATTCACAAAGCGGCCCAGCAAGAGGCAGCGAACGAGGCCGAGGCCATCCGCACGCGGCTCAGCGAGCTATACATGATGCTCGAAACCGGGCAGCTAACGGAGCAGGACTTCGACCAGCAGGAAAGGGAGTTGCTCGATCGGCTCGATGTAATCGAAGCGAGTGGATCTGGTGAGGAGGAAGAAGAGGAGACTGGAGCAACTGCCGACCAAGGGGACTTCACCGTGGAGGAAAGTGAGTTGCCCGATCGGCTTGAAGTGATCGAAACGCGTGCATCCTCAGAACCCGAGCGCCAAGCGAAGGGAGATGAGGAAGAAGAGGAGGCCGGAGTGGCCGCCGTGCGAAGAGACTTCATCGTGGACGACAGCGTGTTGCTCGATCCGCTCGAAGTGAACGAAACGCATGCGTCAGAGGAGGAGGAAGAAGAAGAGGAGATCGGCGTGGCCGCTGAACAAGTCAGGTAGGACGGGTCTCCAGACCGGTCCGGACGGGTCAGGAGACCCGTCCTACCGAGGAGACTTCACGGTGGAGGATCGGCAAAGGTGTCCGCAACCAAGCCTTCATTTCTAGAGCACGCAGGATTGAGTCTGCTGTTCTTTGGCGGCAAGGGAGGGGTGGGCAAGACGACTTGCGCCGCAGCTGCCGCTCTCCATCTCGCCAGGCATTGCCCCGACCGCACCTTCCTTCTCGCCTCGACCGATCCGGCGCATTCACTGAGCGACTGCTTCGCCGGCCCTGTGTCTTTCTCTAACTTGCAATGTTTGGAGATAGACTTCCTGCGCGTCTGGAGAAGTTCAAGAGTGACCATGCCGGGCACCTGCGGCAGATTGCCCTGCGGGGTACGTTCCTGGACGAGGAAGACGTGAACCAGGTCCTCAACCTGTCGATTCCCGGCTTCGATGAGTTAATGGCGTTCATCGAGATCTCCGCGCTCCTGGAAAACCCCCTCGTTCCCAAACTGGAGTTTGGGAACGAGGGCCGGATTGCATCATTCTCGACACCGCGCCGACGGGGCACACTTTGCGGTTACTCGAACTGCCGGCGCTGATGCGCCGCTGGGTCGCTGCTCTCGATGCCATGCTGGCCAAGCATCGCTTCTTGGCGCAGATGTATCGCCGGTCGTATCAGCAGGACGAAGCCGATGTTTTTCTGGAAGAGCTGGAGGAATCCATCCAGCGGCTGGCAGCGCTCCTGGGCAACCCGGCACGTTGCCGTTTTGTCCCCGTCATGCTGGCCGAGGCGGCGAGCGTCAACGAGACTGCCAGGCTCGTTGCCCGGCTGAAGGAGATGCCCCTTGCTGTTGCGGACATTGTGGCCAATCGCCTCTATCCCGCGTATGGTGATTGTCCGGTCTGCCGCGAGGGACGATATCGGCAGGAAAAGGAATTGCGGCGAGCCAGCGAGGCATTCGCCGGTCATGCGCTCTGGGGCGTCCCATTGCAAGGGGCAGAAGTTCGCGGTGCTGATCGGCTGGCCCGCTTTTGGGACGAGATTGTGCCGCTGGGGGCAGTAGGCAGTATGCAGTATGCAGTAGGCAGTAAGCAGGCGGCAGTAGGCAGTAGACAGGCGGCAGTAGGCAGTAGGCAGGCGGCAGTAGGCAGTAGACAGTATGCAGTAGGCAGTAGGCAGCATGATTCACTGCCTACTGCCTACTGCCTACTGCCTACTGTTGTACACCCGGCTCGCCTGTGCGATCCGGCAACCCGCCTTCTCCTGTTTGCCGGCAAGGGCGGCGTGGGCAAGACGACCCTGGCCTGTGCCACGGCGCTTCGGCTGGCTCAGGCGTATCCGGACAAGGAGGTGCTGCTGTTTGCGACCGACCCGGCGCATTCTCTGTCGGACTGTCTGGGGGTTCCGATCGGTCCGCACGAAGTTCGGCTTAGACCAGGGCTTACGGCCATGGAGGTCAACGCGGAGGCGGAGTTCGAGAAGCTGAAGCAGTTCTATGCCGATGAGGTGAAAGGCTTCTTCAGCACGGTCGTGGACGGAGCCGCAGTCTCTCTGGAGTTCGATCGCGAGGTCGCTCAGCGAATCCTGGACCTGTCGCCGCCCGGCCTGGACGAGGTCATGGCCTTGTTGCGAGCCGTGGCATTGCTGGAAGCGAAGAAGTACGAGCTTTTCGTGCTAGACACCGCTCCGACCGGGCACCTGATCCGGTTGCTGGAGATGCCGGAGCTGATTCAAAGCTGGATCAAGGTCATGTTTGGTCTGTTGCTTAAGTACAAGAACGTGCTCCGCCTGCCCCGGCTAGTGGAGTTTTTGGTCAACCTCTCGAAACAACTCAAGCTGCTGCGCTCGCTGCTGGCCGATCCGAGCACCGGGCAGCTATACGTGGTGAGTATTTTGACGGAGATGGCTCTTGAGGAAACCCGCGACCTGGTCGGCGCGTGCCAGCGCATTGACATCCGGGTGCCAGCCATCTTTCTGAACCTGGCCACCCCCTCACCCCAACCCCTCTCCCCCGCGGGGGAGAGGGGCAGGACCCAACCCCTCTCCCTCGCAGCGGGGGAGAGGGGCAGGGGTGAGGGGGGCACTTGCTCCTTGTGCGCGGCCGTGGCAGAAGCCGAGAAGCGCGTTCGCATCCGTTATGAAGAAACTTTCGCGGAGGTTCCGCACACCGTGGTCTACCGGTGTGACGAGCCCCGGGGAATGGACCGTCTGGCCCGGCTGGGCCAGGCACTATATGGAGAGAAACAATGCTAATGAACAATAATGACGTTGGCGAAGTGCTTATCACGGCACCCGCGGAAACGACGACCGTGGCTACCGTGCCGGCCCCAGACGAAACCGAGATGCGCGTCCTGGGGCGCTTGCTCCGGATGGCCGATGACTACCATGGCAGGAACGCGATGCGCCAGGCGGAAGAAATGTACCTGGAACTGGTCGAGTACCATCCGAGTACGCCGCAGGCCCAGCAGGCCCGCGATCAGCTGTTGATGTTGTGTGACGAGTATGAGCGCAACGGCAAGCTGCACCATGCACGCTGGCTGTACGAGCAGCTGGTATGAGATGGTGAGTGCTTAGTTAGCCCGCCGCGCGAGCAAGGGAGACCCCCTTGCTCGCGCGGCGGGCTAACTCACCACTCACCACTCACTCTGCAAGGAGAGATGTCTGTGCCGAACTCTATCCTGAACGATGAACACGTCTCGCTCTGTGAGACCCTCGATCGGGTCCTCAACAAGGGCGTCGTGGTTATGGGCGAGGTGATCATTTCGGTGGCTGACATCGATCTGATCTACCTGGGTTTGAACCTGATGTTGACGTCCGTGGAGACAGCCAACCGGGTTGGTGTACACCGCGTGGCGGCATCAACAGGAGGATAGTACAACATGATCGCGACGCAAGATCCGCGCGTGGAGTCGCTGGCCCTTGAAGATTTTGCCCAGGTAATGTCGCTTGATCGGCTACCGGCGCCGCCGCGCATCGCCCTGAAACCGGACGATGTCAAGAACGGTTTGGCCAAGCTGGTTCTAACTCTGGTCGAGCTGCTCCGTGAATTGCTGGAACGGCAGGCGATCCGGCGCATCGAAGCCGGGTCGCTAACGGAACCCGAAGTCGATAGGCTTGGCACGACCTTCATGCAGCTCGCAGACCAGATGGAACGGCTTAAGAAGGACTTCGGCCTGGAAGACGAGGACCTGAACATCGACCTCGGGCCGATCGGTAAGCTCCTGTGAGAGCACCAGTGTGCCGTGGTGAGTGGTGAGTGGTCCAGGCATTCTTCACCACTCACCACTCACCACTCACCAACAAGGAAAAATGACAATGAATACTAAGGCAATAACCCACTCGCTTCATGGCGCCACACTGGCAGACATCCTGGAACGGGTTCTCGATAAAGGAATAGTGATTGCCGGGGACATCAAGATCAAGCTGGTAGACATTGAACTACTCACGATCCAGATTCGCCTCATGATCGCCTCAGTAGACAAGGCCAAGGAATTGGGTATGGACTGGTGGGCGAGGAACCCAGATTTCACATCGGTCGCCAGGAACGAGGTTACCGAGCTTAAGGATCGTATCGCACACCTTGAAGCACGATTGGTCGAAGATAGCACTTGCTCGAATAAATCTGAGATTAGCCCGTTACAGGTAGCGCATACATAATCTGTGACGATTCTGTGGCAATTACTTGTGCGGCCAACGTCCGGGGAATAACGATGAAAGCATGGAGCCGTTCTCTCCATTTCATCAAGTATGTTAGAAGCCTCTGGCACAGAAAGTCTTTGAAGCGGGCCTTCTTGGAGGCCAAATACGCTCTGGGTGAGAGCATGTATTCGGCCGGGATCGATGACGGCTGGCTTGCAGCACAGATCGCCGTTCTGGACGAGAAGATCCGTCAAGCCAAAGCAGCAAGGGTTCTGTCGAGAGCACTAGCGACCGCTCGGAAAAGGCTGGTCCTGCAACTGGCCGCTGCTGCTTTGGAAGAGGAAGCCGCTCTCCCAGGTGCCGATACCCAGTATCAGAAAGCGAGGGAGGCCCAGGAAGCACTCCAAACACATACTGAACCGAGCGAGCGTACGGAGGCTAGAACTGTTCTTGCTCCTCCGCGACCAACGGATCGTAAGCTCGCTCATCGCCGGAGAGCACCTGTTCGATCATGATATAAGGGAAGCGTACGCTCCGTGCGTCCTCCTGCCAGCAGTACCCTCGCCACCATTTGTTGCATTTGCAGGCAGGAGATGCCTTGTTTGGGTGCAAAAACGCAAGAAAGCGAAAGCGCAACAAGGAACACGCTTCCGCTTCTTGCTCGGCCGCAGCAAACTTCCGAAGTTTGGGGAGACTTCGGAAGTTTTGGGCCAGGGAGTTAGAACTTGAAGAGCACCTCAGCCGCGAGGCTGAGTTGGTTCTTCTTTAGGTTGTCGGGGTTGGGGCCGAAGTTGGCATGGTCGGCAGTGTCCCAACGGATCTCGGGGCGGAACTGGACCCACTTGGTGGGATGGTAATCAGGCCCGAGGGTGATGGCGAAGTAGTTGGTATGGACGCCGTTGCCTAAACCGCCCGGATAGAGGGCGCCGTTCGCGTCATCGTACCACTCGAAGCGGCTGTTCAGGTCCACGCACTTGTTCAGGTGGTAACCGATGTACGTGTAAACGTCGTAGGCGTTTTCCGTGTAGTCAATAGTGTCGATCAGCGGCGCCTTCGACCAGAGCATTTGCGCATCGACGATCTGGTAGAGGCACGGGGTCCAGTTGTGTTGGATGCCCAGCTCGAGCACGGTGGTGTTGCCGTGCATGCCGTTGAAGTTGGTCGGCCCGGTCAAGACGGTTGTCCAGACCTTGGTGTTCTTGGCATCCTCGTCGAGCCAGTAGCTGATGTTGGTGATGAAGTCCACGTTGCGCGACGGGTCATCGAAGAACACGCCCCAGCCGCCGATCTCGATGCCGCTGTACAAGTCGAGCCGCTTGTTGACGTGCCATACGGTGGACACACCCGTGTAACGGCCTTCTTCCATGTTGAGCGAGGCATAGTCGCTCGAATCGAAGGTGCGCTGCCACGGCAGGACGCCCATGGGGCCAAGGATGGTGGTTTGCCGGCCGGCCTTCACATCCACGCCGCCGTCCGTGAGGATCGGCAAGTGAGCGGTCAGGTTCAGGTCGGTGAACGATGCGCCGAAGCGTGGGTTGGTGTTGTTCCAGCCGCCCGCTGTAGGCTCGAGGAACGAGGCGTCGGCGCCGGTGATGAGGATAGCGTTGAAACCCCACGACCAGCAATTTGGATCCAGCGGCTTGGAAATATACAGGCCGAGCTGCCGGGTCAGGGGCTCATCGGCGAAGCGGTTCATCACGGGAGCAACGTCATTCCTGCCAGCGCCGTTCGAAACTGTAGGTGTAATCGAAATCCATCCAGCCGCTGATCTTGATGGGGGAATCGCAACCCAGGACCTTCTGGAAGATCCCCACATTGCTGAGCGGGGTTGGACCGTAGCTGTCATCGCAGACCACAGTGGCTACCTGGGCAGGCATTTCCACCGGGGCAGCCGGCTTGTCCACCTTGGGGGCATCTTTGGCCGGAGCCGCTGGTGCCGCTGGTGCTTGCGAAACGGCTCCCGGAAACTGGCCGGGGGCCTGGACGAGGATTGCTTTTCCCGTGTTATTGACTACGTTCGGCAGGAGCGTGACACCGTTGCTGCCGTCCTGGGCATATGAATTGATGGCTCCGCCCAGCAAGACTGCCAGGCCGAAGCTGCAGCATCTCTTCCACATCTCTAGATACCTCCGTGTAAATTCTTTCAGAGAAACCGGTGGGTCACGACCAGGGAGAGACTCGACTGTCGCAAACCCAACATCTGCTTTCACTAATGGAACCCATCGACAAAGTGAAATTGCGACTTTACGGAGGGTGCGGCTTTTTGGCAAAGAATCGCTATTTAGGCTGTTACAAAATGAAGAGTTTCCCACGAACTAACCAGGCATGCTCCCCTCAGCGCGGCTTCTGCCTGCCTTTGGGCGTGCGGCAAGTGATACCATCCCTGGCTCACGCTTCGGGCCAGTGTCACACTGGCCCGAAGCGTGAGCGAGGGATGGTAAATTATCTTCTGCCGCTCGCCTTGCGCCGCGGCCGCTTTCTCCGGGCCCGCAACCCTTTCTCGTGCAGCCGCTCGTCGGCCCAATCTTCGTCCGCGCCGAACAGCGGGGGATCGGGGTCGGTGGCATAATTTAGCGTGCCTTCGTAGGCGCCGTTACGGTAGCATTGCTCGACCAGCGCCTGCAGGTCCAGCGGCACATCGGCGTCGTCCGGCCGGAGCGGAACCTTCAATACTGGTAAGCGTTCCCACAGCGGCATCGGGTAGATCTCTGCCATGCCGCGCCGCGCGGCCCGCCGGACACAGGCCATGTACGCCGTGCGGTACTTCGGCTTGAGGTGATACAGCGGGAACGCCAACGTATGAGTGCCAAAGCGGTTCAGGTCGATCTCGACCAGGTTCGCATCCGAAGAGCAGACCTCGTGCTGCTTGCGCAGGTATTGTTCGCGGTTCGGACCGGGGGATTTGTTGCTCGGGCTGAGGAATTCGATGACGGTAACGACGCGATTGCCGCTCTCGCGGTCGATGATTTCAAGGAAAGTCTCGGTCACTGGCTCGGGATCGGCTTTGAGCAGAAGCGGTTCCGCCACGGCAACTCCTGCTTCGGTCCCCGTTTCCAGGCCCCTCTTCGAAGTATATTCAACCACGCGCACGTCGGGATACAGCGGATGATCCCCGATCCCCTCGGGTGTTTCCAGAAGGACTCGCTCCTCGACGCGGGCCCGTAACGAGCCGGGGAGAACGCTCTGAAGCGCGTCGCGCGCGTAGATGATCAGACTGGCGTGAACGTTGCGCCAGTGGGCTTCGAGATACGGGTCCATCCCAGGAAAGGGGCTTGGCATATCAATCGGCATCGGTGGGCACCATAGATCTCAAGAGAATAGTATCACAACCCCGTACCTCTAGGAAAACTCCTTTTGCCGCCGAACGGGACAAGCAGCGCAAAGGGGCCATTACTCCTCCTAGGAATAAAGACTCGACAACTCCGCTTCACGGTGAGGCATAATCGAGGATCGAGGATGGAAGATGGAGGATCGAACAGCAGAGCTGGTCCGGCTTCTATCCTCCATCTTCTATCTTCCATCTTCTATCCTCCATCCTCGATCCTCTGTCACCTCCTCACCTGGCTTCTTGCCCGCGCATTTCCATCAACTCCTGCTTCATGCGTTTCCAGACACGGTCGCGGAGCTGGTCGGCGGTGCCTCCTGCTTCGGCGACTGTGACCGGATCGAGCACGCGGATGCGGAGTTGGCCGGGGTAAGCGGACACTCTCCAGCCACGGTAGACCGCCAGCATGCCGTCGATGACGATGGGAACGACGGGACAGCCGCACTCGACCGCGAGGCGGAAAGTCGCCGCTGTGAAACCGCTGCAGCTCACCCGTGGGAGAGCGCTGCCCTTCGGGAAACCATAGCGTCGAGACGCCACGCCGCTGCCACATTCGACAGTGTTCCATGGTCTTGCGAACACTCTCGCGGTTGCCGCGGTCTACCTTGACGTACCCGTTCAGATACATGTTCCAGCCAATGAAGGGAATGCGGAAGTTCTCCCTTTTGCTGACCCATTTGAACCGGACGTACAAGGCGGACAGGGCCATGATGTCCGCCGTGGATTGGTGGTTGGCGATCAAGACGTAGGCGGTTCCCGGCGCGATTTTCTCCGCCCCTTCAATTTGAATCTGGCAGCCAGGCAAGCAGCGCAGCTGGAGCTGTGCCCACCAGCACGAATAGCGGTGCAGGAGGGACCGCGTGGCATCGAAAGGCACGGTCACGGCCCAGATCACCAGCGCCCGAAGAAAAAGATGATCGCCGAAGTACACAGGAAGGTCCAGTAGAGCACGGAAAAAGGCGTGAGCGTTCCCCACGTTGACCTCCAGCCATTTTCTCCGGGGTTCGTTGTAGACGGCATTCTGTTGAGTATAGCCTTTCTTCGTGGTCGGGACGCAAGTCCGGGTCAATCATTCGGCTGGCGCACTTCAACCGCATCCCCTCTTTGAATAAGCACAGTGGGCGCCATGTCCAGGAACAGACCGGTGCCGACCACGCCCGGAATGGCGCGGATTGCCTGTTCCAGCTCGGCTGGACGATTCAGGGGCGCTACCTGGCAATCGAGAATGTAGTTACCGTTGTCGGACACGAAAAACGATCCATCGTGCATGCGCGGCCTGGAGGGACAGTTCAGGCCGGTCAGGCGCCGCTGGCAAAAATTCAGACCGAATGTTACGACTTCCACCGGTAGAATCCCGCGCAAGCCCAGGACCGGTACCAGCTTCTCCGGCCCCACCAGGATCACCAGTCGCCGTGAAGCGGCCGCCACGATCTTCTCACGCACCAGCGCGCCGCCATATCCCTTGATGAGATTGCCGAGCGGATCGACCTCATCGGCGCCGTCAACGTCCACATCGATGTGATCGACCTCATCCAGGGTGGCCACTGGAATGCCGAGTTGCCGGGCAAGGTTCGCCGAAGCATCGGAAGTGGGGATGCAGCGGACGCGCAACCCGCCCCGCACGCGCTCACTCAGGGCATGAATGAAAGCAATCGCAGCATGCCCGGTGCCCAGCCCGACCACGTTGCCGTCGGCTATTAGGTCCAGGGCCTTCTCGGTTACAGCCTGAAATTCGCCGGGAAACGTTGCCACGGGAGCGCCCTCTCCTCATCACCTCGGGACCAGTTAGGCGACCGGCAGCAGTAAATCTACCCTCGCTTGCGCGTCGGGCTGACGTTCTGCTGTTAGCCCGACGCGCAAGCGAGGGTAAACTTCCACTTGCCCTTCGCCTTACGGCCTTGTCAATTCCAGACTCACCTGCCACAACCGTTGCGCCGCGGCCTCATCGCACGAGGCACGCGAGGAAGAAACAGCATGCTCCCTGACGAAATACTTGCCGCTGGCGCCGGCCGCCTCCGGCGCCGTCGCCAGGTAGAGCGCCGTCCGCGCTCCTTCCTCCGGGCTGATGGCAAACCAACGGGCCAGAAGCTGTAAAATGTCTCCCTTCCAGCCGTTGTTGCCTGCAAACCCAGATGACACCCAGCCCGGATGGAGGGCATTCACCGTGACGCCGGTGCCGCTGAGCCGCCGCGCCTGCTCGTAGGTGAAGAGCAAGTTCGCCAGCTTCGACTGACAGTAGGCACGCCAGCCGCCGTAACCGCGCTCTCCCATGAGATCGTCGAAGACCATGCCGGCTTTCCGGTGCGCCTCCGAGGATACGTTGATGACGCGGGCCGGAGCGCTGGCCGCAAGGGTTTCCAGGAGCAGTTGCGTCAGCAAAAAATAGGCCAGGTGGTTGACGGCAAAGGTCATCTCGTAGCCATCGACAGTCAGCTGCCGCTTCATCCATATGCCGCCGGCATTATTCACGAGCACGTGGAGCCGGGGATGGCGTTCACGGAACTGCCGGGCCAGTTCACGAATCTGACTCTGAGAGGAGAGGTCGGCAAGCAACGCTTCCACCTCTCGATTGCCCGTCTGGGTCTGGATCTGTTCGACGGCGGCAGCACATTTGTCGGCGCTGCGGCCCACGAGCACGACGTGGGCGCCGCGCCGGGCCAGCTCTCGGGCCGTGACCAGGCCGATACCGGATGTCGCCCCGGTTACCAGGCATACCTTGCCGTGCATTGGGGTAGCGGTCATGGAAACCCTCACCGCGGCGAAGACCACGAGCCAGGTTATCTTAGTGTTTCACGGGGTCTGGTCCATGTAGCATCCTCGCCGGCAAAGTCCCCAGCCCGGTTCTCAAGATGGTCCCTTGACAGCCTTTCGCAAAGCGGAGTAAACTTCTTAACAGCCCTCGGGGAGAGCCAGTGCGTGAAGGCCATTATCAGCGACATCCATAGCAACCTCGAGGCCCTGCAAGCGGTCCTCAAGGACATCGAACAACAGAAGGCAGAACAAATCTATTGCCTCGGCGACGTCGTCGGCTACGGGCCAAACCCCCGCGAATGCGTCGATATCGTCATGCAATGCCATGTAGTCCTCCTGGGCAATCACGACCAGGGAGCCATGTTCGACCCCGAAGGCTTCAACCCGCCCGCCGAGCGGGCCATCTTCTGGACGCGCGAGCAGCTCGAAACACCCAGCGACGGCCGGCCCAACATGGAACGCCGCTGGGAGTTCCTTGCCGAACGGCCCCGCAACCATCGGGAGAACGGACTCCTCTTCGTTCACGGCTCGGCCCGCAATCCGCTCAACGAGTACGTTTTCCCGGAAGACATCTACAACCAGCGCAAAATGGAACGCATCTTCACCCTGGTCGAGCATTACTGCTTCCAGGGACACACCCACGTCCCCGGCATCTTCACCGAACAGCCCCCCGAAGACGCTTACCCTTACAAGTTCAACAGCCCCGACGAAATGGATTTCGTCCACTACCTTGACGAGCGCAAGACGCTGTGCAACGTCGGCTCCGTGGGCCAGCCGCGCGACGGCGACTGGCGCGCCTGCTACGTCCTGCTCGACGGCGACACCATCCGCTTTCGCCGGGTGGAGTACGACATCGACAGTACGATACAAAAAATTTACGCGATACCCAATCTGGAGAACTTCCTGGGCGACCGGCTGCGCGAGGGGCGTTAGGCAGAAAGGATGGAGGTGGTGAGTGGTGAGTGGTGAGTGGTGAGTGGTGAGTGGTGACCGGCCGGTCTTTACCACTCACCACTCACCACTCACCACTCACTCCGTACTGATTCATCCTTCAGACTTTGTTGCACAACTATCGCCATTCACGCCTCATCTCCGTAAATCATTCTCATGCCGCAGCAAAAAAGACTTCTGTTTTTTATTACCCTGTCCGTCCTCATCATGCTCGTGGGGACCCTGGTACAGAAAAAGTTCCTAACGCATCCCGAGTCAGCCGTGCCGCCGGAGAGCACCGTCGCGATCACCTGGCCGTGGGAGAAACCCAAGGGTAGTTCTCCCCAGGCCCGCGCACAATATACCGAACTGCTGCTGGCCGTTGCTTCCGCCGGGCAATCACCGTCGCCGGATGGTTTCTGTTTCATGGCGACGCAGGCGGCCTGGACGTTCAAAGACAGGACATTCAAAGAAAGGGAAGCGCGTTCTCAGTCCGCCGCCGAGGTCATCGGTAGATTTCTCGCCGCTGGTTCCCCGCAGAATTTTTCCACTGGCAATGTCTGCTCACTGGCGACGCAGGTGGCCTGGACCGTCAATCCGCCCGACCTACAGCCCGCTCCACCAGCTCCAGCGGCCGTCAAGCCGCCGGCGAAGCCCGCGGTGGAGAAGCCGAAGCCCACACTGGAGTCGGGCCGCATCACCCTCGGCGGCAGCAAGCCCGGTCAGGACTCGGAGTACAACCTCCACGTCGTCATCGATCGTCGCACAGCGGCTGTGCGCCAGATCTTCCTCAACAAGTTCCAGCAAGCCGACAGAAACGGTGAACCCGAGTGGGATGGTCCCCCAACAAACAACGTCCCCAAACCGCTGGAACTGGTGCCCGAAGGAGAAGCCAACCACTTCTCCTATGTTTTCCGTTATTTCGACGAGCCGGGCAAAGACAACAGTGCCATTTTGGAGCCTGACAGTTGGGAGCTAGTCTCTCCAAAGGATGCGGAAGATCGGGCCGTTTTCAGGGCGGAAGTCAAGGACTTCGTCATCACGAAGACCTATACGCTCAAGCCCGGTGATTACCACATCGGCATGGAGCTGGCCGTCAAGCTCAAGGAAGGCGCGGCCAAGAGGGATTTCCAGTATCAATTGACGAGCGCTCACGGCCTGCATGTCGAAGGTGAATGGTACACCTACACATTCCGCAACGCCGTGATGGGCAAGACCGTGGGCAAAGGCTACGCGCAGCGAACCTTGACTGCTGCCAGAGCTGTCACCCAGGGCCTTAGCGGCACCGACCACGATTTGCAGAGCAGATGGACACTTGACAAGGACGATTCGATCCACTTCCTGGGAGTCAACGTTCAGTATTTCGCCTCGTTGATTGCAGTGGACGACGAACAAGAAAACAAGAACCTTCTGGAGAAAGCGACGCCGATCATTGAAAAGGGCCAGGTCAAGGCCGTCATCAAGAGTATCGATCCCGACCTGAGCAAATTCGAGCTGACTTACAAAGAATCTCACTGGTTCAGCAAAGATACGGTGCGTGACATCCCTTTCTCATTCCATGTGGACGAACGTGACATAGATGTCCGTCTCAGCCTGGAGAAGTTCAAGAGAAACCTCGACAAGACGAAAACCGGCGATACCGTCTGGCTCCGCTATCGAAAGATCGGCAATCAGTACTGGGCCACCGAGTTCGTGGAAGAGTCGGAGTTCCGCAAGCTGTTCATCGATGACATCAGCGTGGAGGCGAACTCCAGACTCATCGATCTGCAAGCAGGCGCCGAGGTGACCGACCGTTATCTGCTCTACAACGGCCCCGTCAAGGTGCGCCTTCTCAAGCAACTCGAGGATGACGAGAAGCTTGGGATTCACCGCAGCGTCGATGCCGGGCTGGTCGATCGCTATCTCGACAATCTGCACCTGGACAAGCTCACCGATGCCCCGACGCCCAACTGGGTCAGTGAAAACGTCTTTGCCCCCATCGGCGTATCCAAACTCCTCATCCACTGCACCAACCTGATGCACGGAATCCTTTGGTATCTGCACCACTTTGTGGCAAAAGTGCTCCCCTATCACTGGACCTGGGGCCTGTGCGTCCTTCTGCTCACCATGATGGTCCGCGGCGCCATGTTCCCCGTCAGCCGCAAGCAGGCCATGACGAGCATCAAGATGCAGCAACTGGCCCCCGAGCTGAAAAAGCTCCAGGAGAAGCACAAGAACGACCGCCAGGCAATGGGCGCCGCCCAGATGGAGCTGTACCGCAAGCACGGGGTACACCCCCTCGGCAGTTGCTGGATTATCCTGCTGCAAATGCCCATCTTTCTGGGGCTGTACTACGCCTTGCAAGAGAGCATCCACTTCCGTCTGGCTCCGTTCTTGTGGATCAAGAACCTGGCTTCCCCGGACATGGTGTATCGGTGGGGTGAATCACTCTGGTGGCTCAGCACCCCTGAATCCTACGGAGGCTTCCTCTACCTCGGCCCGTACTTCAACCTGCTGCCCGTGATTGCCGTCGTTCTTATGATCGCTCAGCAGAGCATGCTGTCGCCGCCGCCGGCCGATGAGCAGCAAGCGATGCAGATGAAAATGATGAAGTACATGATGATCATCATGGGGCTTTGGTTCTACAAGGTGGCGGCAGGGCTGTGCATCTACTTCATCGCCAGCAGCATGTGGGGCTTCACCGAGCGCAAGCTCCTCCCCAAACGCAAACCGGTCCCCGGAGCAGCCCCGCCCACTCCCGCGAAACCCGGCCTGTTCGGCAAGCTCATCGACCGCTTCATGGCCTCCGCCGGCGCCGGCCAATCCCCTTCCACTGGCTCGACGTGTACCAGTTCCATCCCACCCCCAACCGAGTCGCGCGCCGCGAGCAAACGCAAGCACAGGCGCAATCGGAACAAACAGGGCCGCGGCAACCGCCGTGATGAAACACAGACCGGCGCCGGCAACGCCTCGGGACATGGAAGGCCTCAGCCCAATGGTGCCATGAACAAGGTGCATACCTGGTGGTCGAACCTCCGCGAGTGGTGGGCAGAAGTTCTCAAGAAGGCCGAGAAGAGGTAAGAAAATGAAGGATGAAGGATGAAGGATGAAGGATGAATCAGACAAGATGCTTCTGGAACACTGGCCCGAAGCGTTAGCGAGGGAGGCATCGTCCCTCGCTAACGCTTCGGGCCGGTGTACCGTGTACTTTGTACCGTATTTTCTCCTTGCCGCCATGCTTGCTGGGGCGGTCTGGGCGGCAGACCAACCTGTGGTTCCCAAGCCGGACGAGAAGGCTGTGGCTGCGCCGCCACCCAGGGACAAAGCTCCGCTGGTGGTGAAGGAGAATAAGTGCATCCTTTGCCACGGCGACAAGGAACTCTGGGAAGGCGACCGGCGCCGTTTTTACGTGACCGGAAATGATCCGGCGGGAGACATCCACTTGCTAAAAGGCCTGTTGTGCTCCGATTGTCACGGCGGCGATCCCACGACCACGGAAATATCTAAGGTCCATTCGGAGAAGGCCAAGTTTCAGGCGTTCAAATCGCACAAGGATATCCCAGAGTTGTGCGGCCGCTGCCACTCCAATATAGAATATATGCGCCGCTATCAGCCCTCGCCGCGCACGGACCAACTGGCCGAGTACTTGACCAGCGGCCACGGCAAACGGCTCCAGGACAAGGGCGACTCGCAAGTGGCTGTCTGCACATCCTGCCACCTCTCCCAGGGCAGACATGCTATCCAAGCGGTCCGCGACCTGGAGTCGCCCGTCTACCCCACCCATGTTGCCAAGACCTGCGCCAAGTGCCACTCCGACGCCAAAATTATGGACGGGCGTCAATACCACGGCCGCCCGCTGGGACACAATCAGTACGCCGAGTGGGAACAGAGTGTCCATGGTATAGCACTGCTCAAAAACGGTGACCTGAGCGCTCCCACCTGCAATAAATGCCACGGCAATCATGGGGCCTTGCCTCCGGAGATCGGCTCCGTGGCCAACGCCTGCGGTGCGTGCCACGGCAAGGTAGCCAGTCTGTTTGCCAATGCCCAGATGAAACACAAGTTTGAAGAGGTGGGACTTCCCGGCTGCGCTACTTGTCACAACAACCACCTGATCCGGCACCCAACCGACGAAATGCTGGGGATGGGAGAAGGTGCCAAGTGCGCGGAATGCCACGTCCAGGGGAAAGAGGGGAAATACGGAGCCACAATTGCCGGCACCAATGTCGCGCGCGACCTGCGTGCCAAGTTGGACGAACTGAGCCAGTTGATCAACGATGCGGAAGCCAAGACTGCCGAAGCGGAGCGCCTGGGTATGGAAGTCAGTGGACCACGCTATGACTTGCACAAGGCCAAAGCTGCGCGGACCAACGCCCGCACCCTCATTCACGGCTTCGCCACCAAACCCGTCGAAGACGCTTTGGCCGAAGGGAAACAAACCGCTGGCGAAGTCAAGGAGCGGGCCGAAGGCGCCCAGCGCGAATACACTGCCCGCCGTATCTGGCTGGCCGTCTCCCTGGTCCCGATCGGGATCGTCATCCTCCTTCTTCTCATCTACATCCGCCGGCTGCCGGTTCCTAATGACGAATGTAGCATTTCGGCAGAGCAGCCTCCAGTTCCTTGACCCCCGCATCGGTCACTAGGGTATCGAGAAGGACCAATCCCTGAAGCTGTTTAAGCCCGGCAAGATCCTTGAGGCCGGCATCCGTGATCCGGGTATCATAAAGGACGAGCGACTGAAGCTGTTTCAGTTCAGCAAGCTCCTTCAGGCCAGCGTCTGTCAATCGTGTTCCGCCCAGGCCCAGGGTCTTGAGTTCCTTCAGGGCAGCGAGGTTCTTGAGGCCGGCATCCGTCACCTTGGTGTGGCCGAGTCCCAGGGTCTGGAGTTTCTGCAAGCCGGCGAGTTCCTTGAGGCCGGCATCCGTCACCTGCGTATACCCGAGGGCCAGTGTTTGGAGCTGTGGGAGCGCAGCGAACTGCTTGAGACCCGCATCCGTCACCTTGGTGTCGTAGAGGACGAGCGCTTGCAGCTGAGTCAGTGGCGCAAGTTCTTTCAAACCGGCGTCCGTCACCTGTGTGTAGCCGAGACCCAGGGTCTGAAGTTGCTTCAGGTTGGCCAGGTCCTTCAGACCGGCGTCCGTTACCTGCGTGTAGCCGAGACCGAGGGTCTGAAGTTGCTTCAGGTTAGCGAGGTTCTTCAGACCGGCGTCCGTTACCTGCGTTTTCGTGAGGCTCAGCGTTTTGAGTTGCTGAAGGTCGGCCAGATCCTTGAGACCGGCATCGGTAACCTGCGTTCCCGTGAGGCCCAGGGATTGAAGTTGCTTCAGCCCGGCGAGTTGCTTGAGCCCGGCGTCGGTAACTTTCGTCCCGCTGAGATCCAGCCCCTGGAGTTGCGTGAGGCTGGCCAGGTTCTTGAGACCGGCATCCGTCACGAATGTCCCGATGAATGACACCTTCACGACCGGCTTGTCAGGCAGGGTCTCGCTCCGTGTAATCCGGGCACCCTGTTTCTCCAACTCTCCAACAGCCCTGGCGTCGTCTGCGGCAGCGACACCCGACAGGACCAGCGTAACTCCCACGATCCATCCATTCCATAATCTTTTCATGGCTTACCCCCCTCATGTGCAGTTCTTCTGTAACCGATTTCGAGAGGCTTCAGCCCCGTTCAACGGGGCTTCCCGCGTTAGCGGTAATAGGCCCGGCATTCATGCCGGGTTGCTGGGGCCGTCAGAATCCTCAGCCCCGTTTACGGGGCTTCTCGTCGATAGGGCTTGAGCCCCACTGCCAGAATGCAGCGGGGGCTCAAGCCAGCATCTTGGGAAGCCCCGTGAACGGGGCTGAACGTTTGCCCGCTTCCCATTACCCGCCGTCAACGGCGGGCCTATTACCGCTGGCGCAGAAAGCCCCGTGAACGGGGCTGCTGCAAGTCCAAATCGGACACAGTAGAACTATACGCCGTGCCATGACAGCGGCAACCTTTTCTCGAATAAACCGGGTTTGTTCAGGTAAATGGAGACACTTTGCTTCCAGGCTCGGGCTATGTCCATTCGAGGGAAGCAAAGTGTCCCCATTTACCAGGGTTGACATGGCGAAAGCAGGTCGCTACTATCCCGCCCGCTCGAAAGACAAGGAGACGGGAGACAAGGAGACAAGGAGACGGAATCGCCAGCAATCATCTTCCTTGTCTCCCTGTCTCCTTGTCTCCTTGTCTGCCAGCAAATACGCGATAAGAGACAAGGCAATGAGCGTGGCAACCAAACTGGTAGTATGCGGCGTGGTGATAACTGCCTCGTTGCCTATGCCGTGTATCGTGGCGCATCTGGTAGCTGGCAGTACTACTTGCAAGTCGATGAGTGCGTTACGCAGGCGGAACAATTGCACGGCAAACATTTGCGCATCAGCGGACGCATCGTCGCCGGTTCCTTGAACGGCATGTCCGGAACGTCGTGAAGCGTCATTTTTCCTCGAAGGCAATGGGCAAAAACTGTCCGTGTCTTACCACGGATCGGTTCCGGATAACCTGGCGGAAGGGAGAGATGTCGTCGTTGAAGGTGTACTGGGAAATGATGGTCACATTCAGGCTGACACACTGATCACCAAGTGTGCCAGCAAATACCAGAAGGAGCAAGGATGAAGGTTGAAGTCGATGAAGGATGAAGTGATGAAGGATGAAGGATGAAGGACGTGAGTCACAGCGTTCATCCTTCATCCTTCATCCTTCATCCTTTCCTTCATCCTTTCGGCATGAGAGACATTGGCAAGCTATGCCTGCTCGTGGCACTGGTCTGCTCCGGATACGGAGCTTTCGTCTGCCTGGCCTACCGAGTCCGCGCGCATCCCTTTCTCAAGCGTGCGAGCATCGCCTGTGGCATCGCCACCCTTATTGCAGTGACCGGCGCCATGGCCATCCTGGCCCGGGCACTGCTGGCAAAAGACTTCCAGTATGAGTACGTGGCGGACTACACCAGCAAATGGCTGCCCTGGCACTACTCACTGGCAGCGCTCTGGGCCGGTCAAGCAGGTTCCTTGCTGCTGTGGACCTGGCTCCTGTGCCTGGTCACGCTCCTGTTCCGCATCTTGCCCACCAGGGACGGTTGGCTTGCGCGACTCCGCGTTTGGCGTTCTCCTGGCCAACGCCTTGTTCCTGATCGTCATTCTGATCTTCGCCGCCGACCCGTTCAAACCCAGCCTGGGGACGCCTCGGCAGGGGCTTGGTTTGGGGCCGCTGCTGCAACACCCCGTGATGCTGATTCATCCGCCGGTGACCTTTCTCGCTTATGCACTATGGTCGGTTCCGTTTGCCCTGGCGGCAGCAGGACTGCTTCACAAGGCGGCCCCCTCACCCCAACCCCTCTCCCCCGCTGTGGGGGAGAGGGGCAGGGGTGAGGGGGCGGCACGGACGTCCAACCCGTCCCTGGACCGAGATGGCCCGGCCGTGGGCGTTGTTGGCCTGGGCTGTGCTTGCGGGCGGCTTGTTGCTCGGTGCCGATTGGGCTTACGAGGTGCTGGGCTGGGGCGGCTACTGGGGATGGGACCCTGTAGAGAACGGCTCCCTGCTCCCCTGGCTAACAGGGACGGCCCTGATTCACTGTCTGATGGCGTGGCGTTACCGCCAATGTTTGAAGAAGACCGCAGTGGCACTTGCGATTCTCACGTGTGCGTTGTGCAACTTTGCCACCTTCTTGACTCGAAGCGGGATTTTCGGCAGTGTCCATGCCTTTAGCACCTCGCCCATCGGCTGGATGTTCCTGGCTTTCATGGCGGCCCTGATCCTGGGCGGACTGGTGCTGATCGTCCTTCGGCGGCAAGCGCTGCAGACCGAGCGCATGACCACGAATCTTCTGGCCCGCGAACACCTCGTCCTGGGCAGCACGCTCTTGTTCCTGTTGCTTGCCCTGGTGGTCCTGGCGGGCACGCTCGTGGGTCCGTTATCATCCTTGTTGCTAGGCCGCACGATCGTGGTAGGCGAGTCCCTGTATAACTACGCCCTCATTCCCGTGGCACTGTCGCTGCTCGCGCTGACAGCGCTGGCTCCCCTGATGCGCTGGGGCGGACCACCTCTCCCGGCACAGCGCCGTGTCCTGTGGATCAGCCTGGTGCCAAGCTGTGCCGTCACGGCAGTCTGTTTGCCTGACTACTGGAAACAACATTTCCTTGAGTCAGGCGTGACCGGATTGGTGACGCTGGTGGCATGTTCCACCATCGGTGTACTGATTGTTGACGCCCGGCGGCAGGAGCCAGGTTGCTTATGGCGCGGCATCCTGAAGGCCCTCAGTCGGGGTCGCCGGCAGTATGCCGGCTACGCCATCCACCTCGGGTTTGCCGCCCTGGCCGTCGGTGTCACCGGCTCGGCGCTGGGGAGCCGCCGCTACGAAGTCGTCATGAAGCGGGGCGATGTGGTTTCCTGGGCCGGCAGACAAATTCACCTGGTTAGCCTGGAACAGCACGAACTCCCTGACAAGATGGTTGCGGAAGCGGTATTGGAGGTATCGGACGGCCACCGAACCACGGCAACGGTACGGCCCGCTCGGCATTTCCACCTGTTGCAGAAAGAATGGACGACGGAAGTTGCCATTCACTCGACCTGGAGCGGCGACTTCTACACAATCCTCAATGGCGGCCTGGGCGGCGGACAGGCGGCCCTAACCCTGGTTGAGAATCCCATGATGCGCTGGCTGTGGTTAGGAGGCATCATCGCCATCCTGGGCAGCGCGATCGCGATTTGGCCTGACAGGCGAGCCGAGCAGCCTGATCTGACAGGCGAGCCGAGCAGCTGATCTACAGCGAGCCGGCAGACTGCCGGTTATGCGAGCGACAGGCGAGCCGAGCAGCCTGATCCGACAGGCGAGCCGAGCAGCGTAAGCTGCCGGGTTATGCGATCAGCGGTTCACTGCCTCCTCCCGGCAGCTTACGCTGCTCGGCTCGCCAGATGGTTCCTGATTAACCAAACATCGGGATAATCCCAGTGACAGAAGATATGCAAAAACCTGGCATGGTTCAATCCTGCTGTTTTCGGGGTAACACGATTGTGGCGGCAAGTTTTCAACTTGCCGGGTCCACAGCCGGCAAGTTGGGAAACTTGCCGCCACAGTTGTTACCCAGTTTTGAACCATGCCAAAAAGCTGTTGCCCTGGAAGCCAGGAACCTCTCGGTCCTTCGCGGCGACCGAGTTGTCTTCACGGGCGTTCAACTGGCGCTGGCTTCGGGAGAGATTGTTGCGTTGCTTGGTGCCAACGGAGCCGGGAAGACAACATTGCTTCAATGTCTTGCCGGCGCCTTGCGTCCGTCCAGCGGCGAAGTTCTTTGGCAGGGTGAAGAATCCCGGAAGTCCACTGCTGCCCGCAAATTGCTCGGTTTTGTGGGACACGAAAGCGGCCTGTACCTGGCGTTGACAGTCTGGGAAAACCTGCTTTTTGCCGGCCGCATGTGGGGTATCGACGCCCCGGCAAAGCGAGCTGCCGAATTGCTGAACCTTGTCGGACTCGAGAATCGAGCGGGGCAAATGACGGCTGCCCTTTCCCGCGGCATGCGCCAGCGCCTGGCGATTGCCCGAGCCGTGATGCACGACCCGGCGATTCTGTTGCTTGACGAGCCTTTCACCAGTCTTGACGTGGATGGCCGTGCCTGGCTGACGGCTTTCTTGTGCGATCTTCGTACAAGAAACCGTGCCATTCTGCTGGCGACCCACGAGACCGTGTACGGCAGCAGCTTGATCGACCGTTTCGTCGGCCTGCGCGCCAACGGCCTGCGGGTAATCCAGCCCGACTCCGGACGGGTGACAAGGTGACAAGGTGACAGGGTGACAGGGTGACAGGATGACAGGATGACATGGTGAGAGGGGGAGGAGTGCGCGGTCACCTTGTCACCCTGTCACCTTGTCACCTTGTCATCCTGTCACCTTGTCTTTGAAACAGAGGTTCCAATGCAAGCCGGTCACACGCTCAGAGCATTCAAATGGCTGGTTCTCAAGGATCTCGTCTCCGAGTTCCGCCTATGCCGCGCCTGGCCGGGAATGCTGCTCCTGGGACTGGTGTTGGTGATTCTCCTGGAAATGCAGGTCAATCTTGGGGCGCATGAGAAACAGCAGGTCGTCAGTGGCCTGTTGTGGCTCGACATCTTTTTTGCGGGCACCTTGATGCTCGACCGTTTGTTTGGCGGGGAACGCGAGGAGGGCTGCTGGAAATCGCTCTTGCTGTACCCAGTCTCGCCAACCGTAATCTTCTTTGCCAAGGTGACGGTGAGCGTCATTGCGCTCGTGCTCCTCGAGTCGGTGCTGGTCCCTGCTTTCATGGTTTTCTCGAACGTCCCCTTTCTCAATCGTCCCGCCCATCTGGTGACGGTCGCGCTGCTGGCCAACCTCGGCTATTCTTCGGTCGGCGTTGTGGTCAGCGCCTTGACGGCCCAGCTCTCGCAACGGGCTAGTCTGTTGCCTCTCCTACTGTTGCCGCTGCTGACCCCTGTCATCCTGTCAGCCGCGGAAGCCACTCGGTTGCTCGTGGCAGGGGACCTGGGCGAGCAGTGGTGGCGCTGGGTTGAATTGCTCGGCATCTTTGCCGCGTTGTTCACAGCCTTGGGCGTGCTTGTGTTCGAGTTTGTAATCGAGGACTGAATACTATGGGAACTTCTCAATCAGCCGGTAATGAGGAAGAAACCAGGTTTCTCGCAGAAACCGGCATGGTTCAATCCTGCTGTTTTAGGGGTAACACGATTGTGGCGGCAAGTTTTCAACTTGCCGGGTCCACAGCCGGCAAGTTGGGAAACTTGCCGCCACAGTTGTTACCCAGTTTTGAACCAGGCCCAGAAACCGGGTTTCTGGCAGCAGAAAAGGCAGAAAAGGGGTCAGGCACCTTTTCTGCCGCCCCCTCACCCCTGCCCCTCTCCCCCGCCGCGGGGGAGAGGGAACGTTTAGCGACGCTTCGCAGAAGCGTTGGCCCCCTCTCCCCCGCTGCGGGGGAGAGGGAACGTTTAGCGACGCTTCGCAGAAGCGTTGGCCCCCTCTCCCCCGCTGCGGGGGAGAGGGAACGTTTAGCGACGCTTCGCAGAAGCGTTGGCCCCCTCTCCCCCGCTGCGGGGGAGAGGGAACGTTTAGCGACGCTTCGCAGAAGCGTTGGCCCCCTCTCCCCCGCTGCGGGGGAGAGGGGTAGGGGTGAGGGGGTGCCTGCCCCCTTTTCCTGGCCACGAATCGGTGCTACCAGCCTCATCTTCTCCCTGTTGTCGGGTGCCATACTCATGATATTCCTGTATGCACCCACCGAGGCAACGATGCAGGAGGCCCAGCGAATTGTCTACCTGCATGTTTCCGTAACCTGGTGTGGCCTGGCTGCATGTCTTGCCATGGGAGCCTGTAGTGCAGCCTACATGATCCGCCGGCGCAGCGGCGTGGGATCATTGGTCACAGGCCTGCGCCGAAATCAGTTGGCTCTGTGTCACGGTTACTCTCGCCACAGGTTCTCTTTGGGCGCATCAAGCCTGGGGAGTGTGGTGGACCTGGGAGCCGCGTTTGACTTCTGCCCTTGTGCTTTGGCTGATTCTGGCCGGTATCTGCCTGGCGCGGGCCGGCGTCGATGATCCCCAGCGCCGCGCCCGCATCGGCGCCGTTTTGGCGGTCCTCGCCGTCGCCGATTTGCCCCTTGTGGTGCTGGCCACGCACTGGTTCCGTGGCGTCCACCCGGTCAATCCCCAAATGGACCCGCGCATGCGCGTCGTCTTGCTGGCCGCCATGCTGGGGTTCACCGTTTTCTTCGTCTTTCTCGCCCGCCAACGCCGGCAGCAAATCGCCCTCGCCGCCGGCATCGCGACGCTGGAGAGTCGCCTTGATATGCCCGAGCAACTGAATTGGTAATGACACGGATCGCCCTCGGCTAAGTTCAGTAGTTCCAAAATCCAGCCACGGATGCAACCCAGCGTGGCCGAGCCGCAACCAATGCTCTAAGGAAGGCAGGAAGACAGGAAAAGAAAAGAGCACAAAAGGCGAGCGTGTAAACATGTTTCGTCAACCAGAGGCTTGGGTTGGCTCTTATTTCCTGTCTTCCTGCCTTCCTTAGAGGTTTTGAAATCTTGGCGGCGCACGAAGATTTGGCTGGTTAGTAGTACGGATAAGAAACAGGAGTAGTTTTCTTTGGATTCTTGTGATCTTTCTTCCTCATTTATCCGTGTTTCATCCGTGTTTCATCCGTGGCTAATGGGTTTTTTGGAAGTGCTGAACTTGTCAATGGAGGTATCCTGCAATGGCGTCCCTGGTTTGCGCTTACGTTTTCGGCTGGGCCGCAGTCACGGCCTACCTCACCTGGCTCGGCGTGCAGAATAGTCGCCTCGCCCGCCGCCTCGATGAACTGGAGCGCCGGGACAAAATCGAGGATCGAGGATCGAGGATAGAGAATGGAGAATCGCGGGGCGGCGGCTCGATCTTCGATCCTCCATCCTCCATCCTCCATCCTCCATCCTCGCTGCAATTCAATGGGACAAAGGAATGACTCTCCACAGCCTTTTACTCGCGGTCCTGGGATTGCTCAGTGGTCTTGAGCCGCACGAAGACTCGATCATTCAGGGCGTGGTCGTCAACGGCTCCCAGGGCGGAATCCCTCTGGCCGGCGCGGAGGTCGTTTTGCGCTGGCAAAGACAACGAATTCTCGGTCGTGGCGAAGACGACGACCGGCCAGGACGGCTCGTTCTCGTTCCCAGGCTCCAGCCTGGGAACGAGAGGACTGTCCCCAGACGTGGTCTACCTCCCCGGCGCCAACCGGCAGGGCATCCACTACCCCGGCCCACGACTGCGCCTCGACTCAGGCAGATCACCTGCTCGCGTACAACTCACTGCCTATGATGCGGTTGCTTCACCCTGCCCTCTTGTCGCGGAGGAGCTTTCTATCGACATTCAAGTCAATCCAGGCGTACTCGACGTTACCGAAGTGCTGCTCATCAGCAACCCGTCGTCAACCACCTACGTCGGCAGCACAGACTCCGACATGCCTCCGACCACTCTTTCCTTGTCGATCCCGGAAGGGGTTTCCCATGTCACGTTCAACCAGGAGTTTGACGGGCGGAATTTCCGGCTTGTCGATGGCCGCCTGGTTACAAGCGTCCCGTGGACGCCTGGCAAACGCCAGTTGGCCTTTGTTTACCAGTTGCCGGTGGAGCACAGTCAGTTGCTCTTCAGTCGCCCTCTCGACCTTCCCACCTCCCGCGTTCGCCTGGCCGTCGGGGGCAAGTGCTCCGACGCGACGGCGTGCAACCTTCCTCGCATAACCGATCGGGGCCAGTTGCCAATCGCTTTTGCATCTACCGGACAGCCCCTACCCGCGGGGTACGTCATCCAGCTCCAGGTCCCGCACCTATCGGTTTCCTGGCTGGTCAACGCCCGCTGGCTGGCAGTCATTCTGCTCGGAAGTTTGCTGGCGGCCACCGCTGGTTTGACATTCCGAAGAAACCGTTGCGCCCGACAACCCGTCCAAACCGGCCCACGCGGCCGTTACTTTGCTCGTTCTCCGGCAAGACGGTGATGTTTCCTTTGAGCGTTCAGCGGGCGAAACCTTGCATGTCCCCAATCCCCCGCTCTTGAGGCGGTTTTGGCAGGTTTTGTGGTGGATTGGGGGGAGAAAAAAGGAGAATGGCCCCGGTTCCCGCCCGCCACGAGGTTACCCAGACGGCGCCCTGCCATTATCCTGCAAACCCGCGTTCCCCGGAATATCTCAACGCCGGCACGGGACATTCCTGGACTTTCACGCCGGAAGTAAGGCGAGGAACATATTAAGAGCATGGAAGTCCGTTAAAGTTCCTGGCGCCCGCTGCCCACTGCGTTCCAGTAGGAATCATCCGCCAGCCGCTGCCGAACCTACCCGAGCCTCAAAGCGGGCGATCTCTTCCTTGAGTTGATTGATCGTGTGCCGCAACGAACGCAGCGTCAACTCACGTGGATAGGCGGGTTCCGCAGGTGATGCCAGGGTCTGTGCGTACAACTGCTCCAGGCCCCGCAGCTTCTCCTGCGTGACTTCAAGCTCACGCTTGCTCTGAAGAGTCATGGCAATACCTCAATGACACCCTTGTGTACACCGCGGCGGTCCGTGCCGAAAAACGTGTTCACGTAGTGATCGAAAACTTCCTGGGTCGCCAGCTCAGGTTGACATTAATACGCAAGACCCCTGCGCGTCGAGCCGCGTCCACCAACCAGCGCAATGATTGCATCTCTGCCCGGCGGAGTTCCGAGCCTCTTCCGAAATGTTCCTCAATCTCCTCAAGGGTAGCGCTATGTATACCAGGCGGCAAGTAGCCGTGTTCGTTGAAATCCGGGATCACTGTTATCCCCACACCTTGTTTGGACGTTTGCTCCCATGATGAGCCGGCTTGACGAACTCATGTCCGCACTCTCGCCGCCTGCGATTCTCATTATACACTTCCCGCCTCCGCTCGCCACGCGAATCATCATCCAGCAAGGCTGCCAACTGTGGCTGTGCAGACGCAAACAGTGACTTACGCCAATAAACACTGGTGGGAAATTACCAAAGGTGGCGCCACGAGGTTGCCCGGACGGCGCCCTGCCATTATCCTGCAAAGCCGCGTTCCCCGGAATAGCTTGCTGCCGGCACGGTACATGCCTGGACTTGCACACCGGAGCCACGTCAAGAGCATATTACGAGCAAGGAAATCCGTTAAGGTTCCGTCAGCATCAGCCAACGAACTACTGGCCTTGGCTAGCGCTGTCTCCGCGACTTTTTCCGAAAATGACTGAAATTTTTGATCCGGCTGTGGTATAGTCGGATCATCGGAAAGCGGGAACTACCCGCAAGGCTTGCCAGTGGCCGACACTGGCGAGACAGGACCGAAAGGCAGGTTGCTCATGTCAGCAGCAACACTTTCCCCACTCCCCAGCCCGACTGAATCGGGCCAAGAACTAGACCTTAAGCAAGCGAAGTATCCGACCTTTCACGGAATCTTTTCGTGAAAAACTCGGAATCCCCCGTCGTTTCCAGCGTCTAATAAGGTATCTGCTTTATCCAACACCAGAAGCACGGAGGGATTTCGAGTGAAGAAGATCATACGACAGAAACTCGCCAACAGCAAGTGCCGCATCGGGCGCCGCTTGGACAAGACGAACCTCGACGGTTGTTCCAAACCCATCATGACTGCCAGCAACATCCACTATGAAATTGCCGACCGCTGCCGGGGCATCGGCGTCGGTGGCATCGGAGCTATCCACACCCTTGCCCGCCGCCTTGGTTTGATCGATGCCATCGAGCAACGTCTGCATTTGTTGCAGATACACCTGCCTTATCATGAGTCGGACCACGTGCTCGCCTTGGCCTTCTTGCCTTTGTGTGGCGGCACGTGCATCCAAGACCTGGAACTACTCCGCAACGACGAGGTCTTTCTCGATGCTCTGGGTGCCCGCCGTATCCCCGATCCCACCACGGCGGGGGACTTCTGCCGGCGCTTTTCCAGGGACGACATTTACACTCTGCTCGACATCATCGACGACACGCGCCGCCAAGCATGGGTCGGTCAACCCACGGCCTTCTTCGGGCAAGCCGAGATCGACATGGACGGTTTTCTGGTCGAGACCACCGGCCAGTGCAAGGAAGGGATGGACATCGCCTACGATGGCACCTGGGGCTATCACCCGCTGGTACTGACCCTGGCCAACACCGGCGAGGTCCTGAGCGTGGTCAATCGGTCGGGCAACCGGCCATCGCAGGAGGGTGCAGCTGCGGAAGTCGACCGGGCCATGCAGACGTGCTTCCGCGGCGGTTTTCAGAGTGTCTTGCTGCGCGGCGACAGCAAGTTCGCGCAGACGGAACATCTGGATCGCTGGGACGACGATCCGCGCGTCTGCTTTATCTTCGGCTATGAGGCCATGCCAAATCTGAAAGCCCTCGCTGAGGACTTGCCGGCCAGTGCCTGGAAGACGTTGCAGCGTCCGGCTCGCTACACCGTGAAGACCGAGCCACGTGTCCGGTCAGACAACGTCAAAGAGGCCGTGGTGGTGGCGCGGGAGTTTGAGAACAGACGCCTGCGGTCGGAACAGGTGGCCGAATTCAGCTACCGGCCCACCGCCTGCAAGAAGACGTATCGCATGGTGGTCCTCAGAAAGAATATCTCGGTGGAAAAAGGCGAGAAGCTCTTGTTCGATGACATCGTGTACTTCTTCTACATCACCAAGGATTTGGACAAGACGGCTGCCGAGATCGTCTTCTCGGCCAATGATCGCTGTCATCAAGAGAATCTGTTGGCCCAACTCGGTGGCGGGGTACGGGCCTTGCGAGCGCCGGTGGACAATCTGGAAAGCAACTGGGCGTACATGGTGATGACGGCGTTGGCCTGGAACTTGAAGGCTTGGTGGGCCTTGACCCTACCGGAGGAGCCAAGTTGCTGGCAGGACAGACACCGGTTGGAGAAACAGTGGGTTCTGGGTCTGGAGTTCAAGACGTTTGTGAATGCGTTTGTGCGCTTGCCGTGCCAAATCGTGCGGACGGGCCGCAAGTTGATCTATCGACTGTTAGCGTGGAACCCCTACCAGCCGATCTTCTTCCGTTTGGTAGATGCCTTGCGGTGTTGACGGGAAGACCAACGAAGTCGGAGTCCGGATGCTCCGATCCACCACGGCACCAAGAGCGACCCAGCAGAAAGTAGAGAACGGCATGACAGGAGCAACACTTGAGGCAGCTAACCTGCTCTGTGATGAGCGGGACAGAGATAGTCCGTAATTGCTGGCGACGCCCGCGAAGGCTGTTGGACGCCGGAATCTTCGCTTGTTTAAGGACTAGAGAGCCGATTCCAAACGCTTGTGAATGAGTGGAAGTCGCAACGTGGCCACATTTCCTCTATTCCCAAGATGTCGATGCTCTACGCTTACCAGCAGATTATCGGCCTGGGGGTGCCTGCAATTCCGCTCCTGCTCAGGGAACTGGAACGTGAGCCGGATCATTGGTTTTGGGCGTAAAGGTGCTGACAGGTGTGAACCCGGTTCCGCAAGAATCGCGCGGCAACATCGAGGAAATGGCCAAGCATTGGGTTGCCTGGGGCAAGGTACAAGGTTATCGGTGGTAAGCATGTCTAAGCAAACAGATTTTCCCGACCTGCGTCCTGGCGAATGGGAGAAGCGTAGCGAGCCTACCCCAAAATACAACTGCATCGCCTTTGCTGCCGGTCGTTCCGATGTGTACTGGTGGCCCGATCCATTCCCCGATCCGCTGAACGATTATTGGCCCGCTGGTATCGCATGCGAAGAGACCGTGGAAGCCATCGCAGAGTTGTATCAGTCTCTCGGCTACAAGCCTTGCGATCATGCTAATTTTGAGTCGGGATACGAGAAAGTTGCCATCTATGCCAACGGTACGGAACCAACTCATGCGGCACACCAGCTACCAAATGGGCACTGGATCAGCAAGCTCGGTGTAGAAGAGGATATTGAGCATAATCTGCCCGATTCGCTGTCCGGCCCATGCTACGGAAAACCGGTCAGGTTCCTCAAGCGGCGGGTGCCGGAATAAATGTGCAGCCCTCTGAGTTTTTGGGCAGCGTGGGTCAGGAAGCTTTTTGAGACACGACTTGTCTCAAAAAAGTTCCTGCCTCCCCGGGCAGCAAGGATGACAAGTGTGGCTGTGCAGACGCAAACAGTGATCTACGGCAATAAACACTGGTGGGAAATTACCAAAGGTGGCGCCACGAGGTTGCCCAGACGGCACTCTGCCATTATCCTGCAAAGCCGCGTTCCCCGGAATCCCGCTGCTTCCGCTGTCCCGCTGTCATCTGGAGCGGCTGGCTCGGTGCTTGGCATGTTTGTTCTTGCTGGCATCTTCACACGTTGCCGCTTTCACCTCACGCCAGAATTGATCGTGGGGAATGCCGCCCGTCTCTTCGATCTGACGGCGGGACTTGTCGAGAAGCGCCTGGAACTTCGGTGAGTGCGCGTAGCACCAGCCGTTCCAATTCGTCCTCGTCCGTGACCGCCAGCAACACGGCCACGGCCTTGCCGTTTCGGGTGACGACCACCGGCCCTTCTTGACTATCTTTCAGGTAGGCGCTTAAGCGCGCCTTCACATGTGCGACTGAGGCAATTTTCATCCCGCAAACTCCTCTCCCGCGAAAAAAAGACGGCTCCGATCCTTGACGCCGACTGCCAGAACCCGGACCTCACGATTCTCCGCGTTTACCTGGTAGAAAACGCGAAAGCGGTTCTCGGGACCAAGGCGCAACTCCCAGTCCGCCCCGAAGGCGATCGGCCGTTTCAAAGGCTTCCGGTTTCGGGTCTCCACGTCGGGTTCGTGGAGCAGTTGGGTCTCGATCTCCGACTGGATCAAGGAATGATACTTGGTTTCGATGGCTCGCAAGTGCTCCTTCATCTCGTCAGCATACACCAGCGTAAAGGGTTGCTGCTTGGCCATGACCATTATTATGGTCACACAACGTTGACCTGTCAAGGCCGCGGAGGTGCTACGAACACTGTCCCCACGCCAGAAGGATCATCTGTCAGCAAGGCTAATAAGTGTGGCTGTGCAGGGCAAACAGTGATCTACGGCAATAAACACTGGCGGGAAATTACCAAAGGTGGCGGCACGAGGTTACCCAGACGGCGCCCTGCCGTTATAAGGGGAAGAACATATTAAGAGTAAGGATGTCCGTTAAGGTTCCTGACTCCCGCTGCGGTCTGGCGGGAGGGGCGGCGGGGCTGCAAGGGTGACAAGTGTGACTATGCACAGGCAAACAGTGATTCACGGCAATAAACACTGGTGGGCAATTACCAAAGGTGGCGCCACGAGGTTGCCCGGACGGCACCCTGCCGTTATCCTGCAAACCCGGGTTCCCCGGAATATCTTGCTGCCGGCACGGTACATTCCTGGACTTTCATACCGGAGCCAGGGAGAGGAATATGGATTTTACGAAAACGACTGAATTTTTTGATCCGGCTGTGGTATAGTCGAATCATTGGAAAGCGGGCACTACCCGCGAGGCTTGCCAGTGGCCGACACTGGCGCGACAGGACTGAAAGGCAGGTTGCCCATGTCAGCAGGAACACTTTCCCGACTCCCCAGCCCGACTGAATCGGGCCAAGAACTAGAGAGCCGATTCCGAACGCTTGTGAATGAGTGGAAGTCGCAACGTGGTCACATTTCCTCTATTCCCAAGATGTCGATGCTCTACGCTTACCAGCAGATTATCAGCCTGGGGGTGCCTGCAATTCCGCTCCTGCTCAGGGAACTGGAACGTGAGCCGGATCATTGGTTTTGGGCGCTAAAGGTGCTGACAGGTGTGAACCCGGTTCCGCAAGAATCGCGCGGCAACATCGAGGAAATGGCAAAGCATTGGGTTGCCTGGGGCAAGGAACAAGGTTATCGGTGGTAAGCATGTCTAAGCAAACAGATTTTCCCAACCTACGTGCTGGTGAATGGGAGAAGCGTAGCGAGCCTACCCCAAAATACAACTGCATCGCCTTTGCTGCCGGTCTTTCCGATGTGTACTGGTGGCCCGATCCATTCCCCGATCCGCTGAACGATTATTGGCCCGCTGGAATCGCATGCGAAGAGACCGTTGAAGCCATCGCAGAGTTGTATCAGTCTCTCGGCTACAAGCCTTGCGATCATGCTAATTTTGAGTCGGGATACGAGAAAGTTGCCATCTATGCCAACGATACGGAACCGACTCATGCAGCACACCAGTTACCAAATGGACACTGGATCAGCAAACTCGGTGTAGAAGAGGATATTGAGCATAATCTGCTCGATTCGCTGTCCGGCCCATGCTACGGAAAACCAGTCAGGTTCCTCAAGCGGCGGGTGCCGGAATAAATGTGCAGCCCACTGAGTTTTTGGGCAGCGTGGGTCAGGAAGCTTTTTGAGACACGACTTGTCTCAAAAAGGTTCCTGCCTCCCCGGGTGACAAGTGTGGCTGCGCAGACGCAGACAGGGATTCACGGCAATAAACACTGGTGGGAAATTACCAAAGGTGGCGCCACGAGGTTGCCCGGACGGCGCCCTGCCATTATCCTGTAAACCCGCGTTTCACGGAATATCTTGCTGCCCGCACGGTACATTCGTGGACTTTCACACCAGAGCCAGGGTGAGGAACATATTTCGAGTAAAGTAGTCCGTGAAGTCCGTGAAGATTCCTGACCGCCGCTGCCCTATCAATTCAACGAAACCTCCAAAGCCCGGGCCTGCGCGATCTCGCGTCTGCCGACCGAGCGCACCTGCTGCGGCGTCAGCGAGACGACCGCAAGCGTCTCACCGTCAAGGCTGACGAACTCGACCTCGTATCCTGGCAGGTCGTGCAGCAACACGATGGTGCCAATGTCGCCACGTTTCAATCCGTGTTCGGGTAGGTCTTCGGTCAGCACAACGGTGTCCAGTTCTCTAATCATCGCTCTCCCCCTTCAATGGGTAGGCAGTCACAAACCGAGGCGTGTCTTCCCCGGTTTCAATGAACCAAACAGTTCGGAACATAGGCGTTCGGCCGTCCGGGCATCTCATTATACCCTCAATCACGTATCGTGTGCCAAACGGAGAATCCTCTTCCTTGGTCAGTTCGTGGTCGGCGGCGTGCTGGAGCAACGCTCCTGCGAGTTCCTGCCAGTTGTCGGCAGTGAATCCAAGACTCGAAAACATCGCCGCCTTGTGCCGACCGTCTCGGTGGGTTGCAGAGAGGAGATACCCCGTAATCTTATCCCGTGGGACGTGAGCTTTGTGTTGATTGGGCAGCTTCATGCTCTCCCTTTCTAGATTGATCCCCTGGGGCAACACGATGGCGAAAGTGCAACATGCACGGTCTCCTCGCCGGCTGCGATTCTCATTATACACTCGCCGTCTCTGCTCGCCATGCGAACACTGTCCCTACACCAGGAGAATCATCAGTCAGCAAGGATGACAAGTGTGCCTGTGCAGGCGCAAACAGTGATTTACGGCAATAAACACTGGTGGGAAATTACCAAAGGTGGCGCCACGATGTTGCCCAGACGGCGCCCTGCCATTATCCTGCAAACCCGCGTTCCCCAGAATGGCTTGCTGCCGGCATGGTGCATTCCTGGACTTTCATGCCGGAGCCAGGGTGAGGAACATATTAAGAGTGAGGATGTCCGTTAAGGTTACTGGCCCCCGCCCCTTGTCAGCTGAGAGTTTCCGTTTGCAAGCTGGGAGTCTCTTCTTGCCAGCGGAGAGTTTCAGTTTGCAAGAAGAGAGTCTCTGCTTGCCAGCTGAGAGTTTCCGTTTGCAAGAAGAGAGTCTCTTCTTGCCAGCGGAGAGTTTCAGTTTGCAAGCTGGAAGTCTCAGATTGCCAGCAGAGAGTTTCCGCTTGCCAGCGGCACAAAAGCAAAATTGAGCAAACACAGGTTCCCCGCTGTTGCAGGTTCCTTAGGTCTTATTCCTGTCTCACATCGGTATCCGGCGATTTCTTCTGCTCTTGTTCCTGTTTCTGCCGCTGCATTTCCCAGTAGGTGTCCTGCCAGAGCCAGGCCATGCCGAGCACTGCCGCGCCAAAGGCGAGGGCCACCAACGATTGCACGATTGTCAAGCCGTTGGCCGCCAGGCCGAGCACGATCAGGAATGCCAGCATCGCCAGCACGAACAGTTCCGCGCAGGTCAGGCGGTTACGCCGTGGTGTCTCTTTCACGAACAGCCCCGAAAAAACAGGAGCGCCGACAGGGCTGCTCCCAGGGCCCCCATCACGGGCGCAGCAGAACAGCACCTAGCCAACGCCCCTTTACGGGCGCGCGAAAGCGCTGCTTCTGTTGGATACAAGGTCCTTTCGGCCCAGGGTGATGGTTTCCTGGGAAGCAGTTCTTGAAGCTCGCGCTTCGTCGAATTGTCGCGTGGCCGCTTACGTGGCCACGATCATGACCTGGCTTTCTCCTTGGTAATGCCAACGGTGTTACGGCGGTTCGGCACGGTGCGGAACGCCTGCTGTGAGTCTATCGCAACGATGCCGGACCTGCCAGCCCCGGCCGCAATTCCGAAAGTCCGAATTTCCTTGCACACCGACTCTGTTGGCGTTACAGTCTATCCATAGACCGTGACAACTTCCGCGCGGAAAACTCGGCCCTTCCGGTTGCATTCCAATCTGAGCTTGATTGCTCATCCGGCTGGCCCAGGAACCCTAGCCGCGCGTCGGGCCGCTTGCCGCCACTGGGGCGTCCCGACTATTTCATTCAGTGGTGGAGGTGACACCTATGGCAGTGCTTCGTTGGCGACATGGCAAATCGGTGTCGGAGGCGCGAGACTTGATGCAAAAGGAGTTGAACACCGCGGGCTACTCCGACAGGGTAAAGTGGAGCGGGGATGAATTCTCGGCGTCTGTGGGCCCCTTCAGTACTGGTCTCAGCATCAAGGGGAAAATTACTGACCAAGAGGCCGTACTTGATAAGTGTGGGGGAATCTTCGGTGGAAAGGCCTTGCAGCAGATTCGTGAAATCCTCACAAGGCTCTTCCCAGGTGGCGAAGGTGTTTAAGGAGACATAGCTGAATATCAATAAAAAGTATCAAGCGCAGGGTGTCTGTGGCGGGTGTCTGGAACCAATTCAATGTCCGTTAAGGTTCCTGATCCCCGCCCCGAACGACGTTCCGCGACATGCCCGCGGAGCGCGATCACCTGATCAAGGTGACGTTTCCGCCTCTGCGCGAGGAACCGCTGCCCTATCGTGTTGAACTGTACGGCATCGACCTACGCTGGGGCATCACCGAAGATGAGGCGAAGAACGAGAAGGTAACCGGCCTCTGCCTAGACCGGGTGGACGAATGCCAGCCGTTCTTCCTCGCCTTGCTCGGCCACCGCTACGGCTGGGTGCCGGACCAAGTGCCGGAAGACACGCAGGAACGCATTTCGTTCTCCAGATGACAAACCAGGACAAGCCCTGGCCAAACGCTGAATCGTCAGGGTACAATGATAGACAATGACAGCCTTTTTTCGCGAGCGGCATCATGAGCCAAACGTCCCTCAAGGTTTTTCTCTCCACGGTCACCAATGAGTTTCTGCCCTACCGTGTACTCCTGAAAGGCAACCTCGTCGGCCTGCCGTTGGAAGTCAAGGTCCAGGAAGATTTCCTCACGTTGCCTGGCACCACTCTTGACAAGCTTGATGAATACATTAAAGGGTGCGACCTCGTTTTCCACCTTGTCGGGGATATGACCGGTGCCCGGCCCAAACGGCCGGAAGTCGATGCCTTGAAGCAACGCTATTCCGACTTTGCTCAACGCGTGCCCTGTCTGCAGGACGTCTTCAAACGGGGCGACGAGTACGACCTGTCCTACACGCAGTGGGAAGCGTACCTGGCGCTCTATCACGAGAAAAGTGATCAGAAAAAGCTCGCTATCTACTTGCCACTCGACAGTGCTCCCCGCGATGGCCGGTACGTCGTGGATCACGACCAGAAAACGGCGCAAGAACAGCACTTGCAGCGGCTATGCAGTCTGGGCCGCGACCGGGGCACGTTTGCCGATGAAGAACGGCTGAGTTCGTCGATCCTTCGCTGCCTGGTCCATATCGGGTTGATCGAACGCGTTCCCGCGCATGGCGCCAGTGTCATCGTTCGTGACCTCTTCAAGGGTCGCGCTTGCATCATCGACGCGGGCGTCCTTCAGAAACCGGCCTCCGAGGAAGAACTCGGCCGATTTTACGCGGGCGCCTTGCGGCTGAACTGGAACATTGTGGCCGCCCAAGGGATTGTCAAGCGCGATCAGCAGGCCGAAGTCTTGGACAAACTGCTCACCCCCAGCGAGCGAACTCGGCTCACATGTCTAGTAGGAGAACCAGGCGCGGGCAAGAGTTCCATGGCCTGGCAGCTTGCTTACGAACTAATACATCAACAAACCAACCCGGTGCTTCAGATCCTCGACGCCACGGAGAGTGATGTCTGGTACCGCATGGTTGAGTTTGCTGCCAGGATCAATGTCCCGTTCTACGTTCTCGTCGATGATTTGTTCCGGGATGACGGTGTTGTTCGCGCCCTCAAGGCACTGGATCCTAACCTGCCGTTGACCATCGTTGCCACCTCAAAGGCTAATGAATACCGAGGCAAAGAGCGGTTTCCTTTTCCCGTTGAACACGGTCAAGCTACTGCCGCCCAGCCCAACGGAGAAAAAGTGGATTTGCGATAAGCTGGACCGGCAGTGGGCTCTCTTGTCGGCCGAGCAGCGGGTCCGCGTCGAGAATGCCAGTCAGTTTCTCGTGTTGATGCTTGAGTTAACAACGGGCAAGGAACTGATTGAGATCATCGAATCCACGCTGAAAGACCTGCGGCGAATGGATGAAGCAGTTTACCAGGCTTATGAATACCTGTGTTTCGCGGGCCAGTACGAGCTTTCCATGCCTATTGATCTCTTGGAACGGCTGGATGACCGCGGACGGTTCTACCGGCTGCTGGAAAAGACGGCTTCCAGCGGGCTGATCTTTGCGGACGAACAGCGACCGCGGAATCTCCAGGTAGGGCACGCGATCATCGCGGAACACTCCGCTCGCCTGTACAACCGCGATCCCCGGTCCGTGTTCGCAGAGATAGCGCAGGTGGTGGACACGAAGAACTGGGTAGACCGTGGCCATGTCGCCCATCTGCTCTTGAAGATGGCTCAACGCACATCCGTAACTCATGTGCATGATATCCTAAAACGCCATCAATCGCTGGTTGAAGATCTAGAGCATGAGGCCACCATTAGCGAAATGATCATATGGCGTAGCCTGTATAAAAACCTCGGCCGTCAGGAGGCGATTGAACGTTGCGAAGCCGTGACATTCCAGAAGGAAATCAGTAGCGCAAATGACTGTTTGCAGCTTCTTGGATTGTGCCGGGACCGCGTCCAGCGCTCTACCGCCGTATCCAAATTCCAGCGTTGGCTAGAACAGAACCCCGAAGACCATCACGCCCGCTATGCCTATCTTGGCCTGGTAGAACGGCACGCTCCGGAACGACTAGCACAGACACTCGCGGAGACAAGTGTCTGGCTGAGCGAACACCCGCAAGACGGAACTGTCCGCAGTGCCTACCTAGGCTTGGCAGACCGCAAAGGAAGTAAGGAGCAGATCGTTCAAGTTCTCACGGAAACACAGGCATGGTTGGTCAAGAACCCTCAAGATGCTTTCGTCCGGGCTGGCTTCCTCGCCCTCCTCAGCCGCAAGGGTACCCCACAACAGGTCGCCGAAGCTCTGGATGAAACGTACAAATGGCTGGCCGAAAACCCGCAAGATTCACGGGTGCGGGCTACTTTCCTATCGCTTTTCAACTACAAAGGAAGCGCACAACAGGCCGAGGCAGCACTGTCGTCCACGCAAAAGTGGTTGGCCCAACACCACCAGGATGCTAAGGTCCGGACTGCTTTCCTAGCACTTCTCAACCACAAAGGAACCCCGCAACAGGCGGACAACGCATTGTCCGACACGCAAAAATGGTTGGCCGAACACCACCGGGATGCTGAGGTCCGGGCTGCTTTCCTAGCGCTTCTCAACCGCAAAGGAACCCCGCAACTGGCAGACGACGCATTGTCCGACACGCAAAAGTGGTTGGCTGAACACCCGCAAGACATTCAAGCACGTCAGGCCTACCTGGCTCTTGTGGAGGACCGTGGCACTGTCAATCTGAAGGACTTTACCATCGCCGATACAAAGGCCTGGTTGGAAGAACACCCCACCGCGAAGGAAATCTGGGATCCGTTGATCGGTTGGCTATCCCGTGAAGGCCGAAAGGAAGAGGCCCTGGAGCAATTAGTAACTGCGACTGCCCATCACCCGGAGAACCAGAATTTGCTCATGCATCATCTCCGTCTCGGCCAAACGGGTGAGGATGGAGAGCAAACAAAGAATCTGTTTGAGCGGTTGATCAGTAAGTATCCAATGCATTACCCCTTTCAATTGGCCTATGCGAAATGGCTTAGCGAGCATGGTGCCGATGCTGATGCCGAAGCTCGGTACAAGGCCTTGATCGCAATCAGTCAAGGTGATCATCAAATGCTTTCTAGACGAAGTTATTGTCAGCTCCGCTACCGATATGGCATTCTGTTGCTTAAGCGGGATCGTCTATCCGAAGCTGTGGATGAGTTTCAACAAGCGTTGAAAACTAATCAAAGAGATACTCTTGCTCATGAGGGTCTTGGCTCAGCACTGTGGAAACTGGAGGATTTCAAAGAGGCAGAGCGCGAATTCCGAAGTGCCATCTATTTTGCACGTCTGACCAAGCAGCCGCAGGCAAAATTCCATACCAGCCTCGGCCGGTTCTATTTTGATCGTAAGCGTTTGAACGAGGCGTATGTGGAGTTCGAAAGCCGCTTGCGAGGAAGACCCTACCTACTACGGCAACTATTGCGGCAAGGCGCAGCGTGTTGTTGGAGTTTGGAGATCCCGAGGGTGCGGAGGAGGAACTGCGCACGGCCTTGGAAAGAAACCCTGACTTACCACCGCCGGCCAGCGAAGAGATTCGGGACTTACTAGATCAGTGCCTGTGATCTGACAGTTGCGTGCCGTTTTGTCGTCCCCGCCGGCCTGCTCCATATTTCGCCCATTGGGGATCCCTTGGAGGTCGAGGCGGAGGAGGCGGATGGATGAGGGCCGCTGGGCAGAGTTGTAGGGAGCCGAACGCGAGCGAAGCCAGAAGTAGGGCCGAAGCGTCTTGCTGTCGACCGTCCGCGCCATGCCGAAATCAAGGATTTTTACCCGGCCCCCGGCTTCTGAACCACCCGGCGGCTGACGCCGCTCGGCTCGCCCTTTATCTTCCAGCCAGATGTTGCCAGGCTTGATGTCGCGGTGAATGAGGCCGTGCTGGTGGGCGGCGTCCAATCCCTCGGCAATCTCCCGGCCGATGCGCAGCACCTCCGGCACCGGCAACGAGCTGTCACGGTTCAGCCGGGCATCCAACGATTCGCCCTTGAGGAACGGCATCGCCAGGAAGGGTACGCCGCGATCTTCCGCCACCTGAAAGATGCCGACGATATGATCGTGTTCGATGGCTGCCGCCGCACGAGCCTCGCGCAGGAAGCGCTGCCGGGCCGCACTATTGCTGGCCAGCGTGGGCCGCATCACCTTGAGAGCGACGTGGCGTTGCAACTGCGGATCCTCGGCCAGAAAGACGATCCCCATGCCGCCGGCACCGAGCACTTTCAGAACGCGGTACGATCCCAGCCAGCCGAGTTCGCCCGGTCCTTTGGCTGGTCTCAGAAAGGCATAGTCTTCAGGAGTTACCTCGGCACCTGGTTCCGGTCCGTTCGTGTCCGAGTCGCTTGCCCCGGTTACATGGATGGACGGCGGCGGCGGGACTGCCAGAGCGTCCGGCGACGGCGGCCAGTCTGCGCCTTCGGACCGATCCAAAGAGGGAACCTGGACCGGCTTGCCGCACTTGGGACACTTGCCCTTCCGTCCTGCCATTTCCACCTTGATGGACAACCGCTGACCACAACTCGAACAGGATAAGGCAATCATGGTTGTACTCCCGGCGGCGAGGATCAATGAGGTCACGGGATATTCAGTCATTATGTGCGGCAAAGTGCGGATGGCAAGGGTGAACCGGCCTCCGCCCACCTACTTATACGGGCGAATCGGCAAGTGTTCCGGCGCTGGGCAGTTTTCTTGCCGAATATTTCGCCACGGATGGAACCCAGCGCGGCAAAGCCGCAACCAATGCTCTAAGGAAGGCAGGAAGACAGGAAGACAGGAAAAAAAACAACGATCCGGTAGAAGGCTAAGAACAGGGGTGCCTTCCGGCCTGAAAGGCCGGTTCTGTCAGCCCAGGCCAACGGCCTGGGTATTTGGCATGGCAAGAGACCCCGGCCCTGTAAGGGCCGTTCACAATTGGCTCTCGCCACGCAATTCTTCGGCGGCAGATTCGATGAACGACCCTTTCAGGGTCGATGGATTGGTGTACCGGGAACCCAGGCCTTCGGCCTGGGCTGTTAGAACGAGCCTTTCAGGCTCGAAAGGTAGTTCCCATGTTTAGCCTTCTACCGGATCGTTGAAAAAAAAGAGCACAAAAGGCGAGCGTGTCAACATGTTTCGTCAACCGGAGGCTCGCACTGGCTCTTATTTCCTGTCTTCCTGCCTTCCTTAGAGGTTTTGAAATCTTGGCGGCACGCGAAGATATGGCTCGTTAGTAATACGGATAATACTCCAAGAATTCCAAGGCCAATCACGAAAGGACGAAACAACGAAAACACGAAAAGCAAACCTTTGTTGCTATTTATCTGCTTTGATGTTCTTTTTCGTATTTTCATTGTTTCGAGTTTTCGTGATTCTCTTTCTGACACTTTCTCACGACCGGGTGCGGCAGTGGACAGTTCGGCTCAGCGCCGAACTTCGGCGCTGACGCAACATGTTGATAGCATTGGCTTTCAATCGCCATCATCTCCAGAAAAATATCATCGTTGCCGCGTTGTCCGCGCTTGCCGCCAGCCGACAATCTACAAGTCATTGATAAATAAGCATGGACAGTTCGGATCGGCGCCGAACTTTCGGCGCTGACGCAACTTGTTGATGGTATTGGCCTTAAAATGCCATCATGGCCATGCGTAATGCCCAAGAGTTTCCGGCTCTGTACACTGCCGCGTACAGGTGGTTTGAGAAAGTGTCCAAACCGGCACCCGTTGCCGCGTTATAAGATGTGTGATGATTTGCACATACGTCAAAATGCCGGTGTCGCCGACCTCTTTTTTACCGGCAAAAACGGCAATGGTTCAAGAGAAGCAGACTACGGTGCGGGGGTCTGACCCGTTTGCCGGACAACCAGGGTGGACAAAATGGTCTGACCCACACTCAAAAAATAGCACAAACCCAAATTCGCACAGCAGATACGTCAAAGCACGCCGCGCCCAAAAAAATCAGCGTTGCCAATCTCCCACTACTTGGCAACGCCGCAGTTTTCCGAACTCATTATCCACCACCAACATCCGTCTAACCAGGCAAGCTCGCAAAAAACTCCGAAGCGGCCATAAGCGGCCACGAAAACGCATGAATTCCCAATGTTTTTGATGTGACTCCTTGGGGTCGTGGGCGTTTTTGGGCGTTCTTGGGCAAAATCGGGTTGATTTTCCAGGGCGGTTTTCGAAACCCCCGGTTTTTACCGCGTCAAACCGTTGCCAACACCCCTGCCACTGGTACCGCCTCGGTCGGCCTGTCCCCGGAACTTGTCATGTGGCCTGCTCTGACTCTCGCAAGACCCAAAAACACCCGCCCCCAGACCTGCCTGGATCGGAGCAACGCTCAGGTCACCGTAGAAGAACCTCTGCGGGTTGCCAACAGTTCATTCACCCTGGTCATGACCTGGAAGGCATCAGCCACATAGAGCACGTCGGCCTTGCCGCGCGCCCAGCCGCAGTTCGGGTCGAGGTTGATGGCCCGCCGCTCGTTGATGAAGCGCCAGCCGACCGCGTGGGGTTCCTCTCCATGACAGCAGGCGGCCAGACCTTTTGCATGCCGCGGCGTCGAACCCGTCTGGCCGATCTGGTTCAGGTGCGTCAGGAACGGCAGCACGGCCTGACCCTCGCCGCTCAGATCCACAAGTGATTTGCTGCTACCCAGCGAGGCTCCGGTCAAGTCAAGGAAACCAAGAATCAACTTCTCGGCTTCGCTGATGTGGACTTGCCCGTCAGGTTGCTTCTTGGTCCAGCCGGCCCCCGCGACGAACAGCAACTCGGCGTCGGGCCGGATGGTCTGCTGCGCCAACGCAGGTGCCTTGACCCCGGTTACCGTGGTGCGCTTGTGAACGTCGGTTAAGCCGACCGTGATCGGAGAGAAAGAGACAGGGAGACAAGGAGACAAGGAGACACGGAGACAGGGAGACAGGGAGACACCGCTTTCAGCCTTCTCATTGTCTCCTTGTCTCCTTGTCTCCCGGTCTGTGACCTCTTGCCAGGGTGCCACACAGCCGGGATCCAGGGCGATCAGCCAGGGTCGTTGTGTCCGCTGAAACACCGCTTCCATGCGTTGGCGGTAGTACCAGCGCGTTACCACCGGACTGCCATTTTGAGCGGCCAGCGTTGTAACGTGCGTATCGACCCGGCCGCCCAGTCGGTGAGCCACTCCTGCGAGTACCCGTCCCCATCGTGACGTGTGCGGCACGATGATAATACTTGCTCGCGCCGCCTTGCCGATGGCTTCGGCCGCCGCCGCGTCGGTGGCATAGCGGGGCTGGGCAAAATCCGCGCCCGTCACCACCAGGAACTTGGCCGCGCCGCAGGAAGCCAGACGGTTGGCCCCGTTCTGGACATTCTCACCGATGAGTCCCACCATCAAGCTGGCCCCGCCAAGTCCGCTGACCAGTTCTCTTGCGGCTCCCACCGCTTCCAGCGCCGGCCTGGCCAATGACCCATCAGCTTCGGTGTGTACACAAACCAATACTGTTTCCATGAGTTACTGATCCTTGCAAATCCAGGCGGCGATTTCTTTAGCAATTTCGTCGGGGGATAGGTCCTTGACAACCCTCGTCTGCCGCAGTTGCTTGGGCAGCGTGACGCCGCCGAAATTCACTCCCTGGGCAGCCACCTTGGCTGGCCTGGCACGTTGCAAGGCCGGCATGATGGCCCGCATGTTCATCATGCCCACCTGGGGATTATTCGGCGGCTCCGGCAACTCGCCGGTGGCCCAGCCGAGCACAACCGGCGGCCCGGCACACTTCGAGATCTGGTGCTTGCCGCCTTCGATACGTTCCAGAATTTCCAGCGAGCCGTCGGCGCTGACCGTCAGCCTGTCAACGCCCTGGAACTGATCCGTGATGCCGAGTTGCTCCCCCACGAGTTGCATGGTCGCTCCGGCGCCGCGCGAAGCCGACTCCCAGCCGCCGAAGACCAGCAACCGCCCCAGGTCAAGACCGGGAATGGCCTTGATCGCCTCGGCCAGTACACCGGCCACATCGGCGGCCTCGGTGAACCCACCGGCAGGACCGTCCAGGGCGACAAGCTCGAACGGCACCTTCTGTGCAACCGTCATCATGACTTGCTGTAGCTTCGCCTTGGGGCCAAGGCTGACCAGCCAGACCTTGCTCCCCGGCACGCTTTTGGCCAGGTGCGCTGCCTCGTAAAGCGCATGGCCGGCCCACGGATCGAGCACCGCCGGCAGCATCATTTCATTCTTCAGCGCGGGACCAGCAGGCCCAGTCACCGGCTCCAGCGTTTGCAGCGGGTCGGGGACAATGCTCCCGCACACGACGATTTGGTAAGGGTTAGTCATGCAGAGATTCTACAAATCACCGGGAGCCAAGCCAGTGTGCTTGGCGATCAGTTCTCCCCCGAATGCAATCCCCCCGCACCTGCCCGAAACTCGACTGCACCGCTCTCCGCATCATCCGGCCGAACCTGACTGCAATTCCACAAGCAGGCGCCGCAATACACGCATTTCTCGCGGTCGAAGGCCGGGACGCCGTCCGGGCCTGGCGTGATGGCTTGACCCGAACATGCCTCGATGCACACTCGCTTGCCGCACTCACGGCAAATGCCTGGGTAGAGGAACACGACGTGATCGGCATAACCGGGAGGCGCCTGTACCTTGCCGCCGATCAATAACGCATCCTGATGCGAGATGAGCAGCTTGCCGTCATAGGGAATGGCCGGCCAGCCGCACCGCTCCATCAAAGCGTTGTGCAGCGATACGCCCTTGGTGTGGCACTCTTGCTTGATCCGGGCGAGTTCTTCCGGTGCGATCTTGCCGCGATAATAGGTCTCCAGGTCGGGCACGCGCTGATACGGTGGTTCCGCTTCTTGTCCCAGGGCGAGTTTGCCTTTGCTGAAGCCCGCCAGGGCCATGCCCATCAGGCCCCTGACCAGGCCGTGGTTGAAACCGTCACGAGCATGCTCGGCTCGCCGGTTTTCCTCATCGACCCAGCTCGCCCGGCGCCGTTGCACGTAGGCTTCTTCGAGGTTCTCTCGTGTGAAAGGTTTCTTCTTTTCGAGCAACTCGATGACGCCCTCGGCCAGTTGCACGCCGGTGACCCACGCTTCATCCACCCCGGAGCCGGTGAGGACGTTCGTGGAACCTGAGCCTTCGCCGATGCGGACGTAACCGTGACCCGCCAGGTGTGGCTCGCCCCGGCGACCCGACTCCTGCAACGACTTCGCTCCCCAGGAACGGAGCGTACCGCCTTGCAAATGACGCCACAGGTATGGGTGCAGCATCCAGTGCTGGAGGTATCGGTAAGCGGTCCTCACCGGGCTATCGAGCCACGACGGCACGAAGATGCCCAGCGAGGCGATGCGCTCCGGGTACACGTAGAGAAAGCCGAAGATCTCCGGTTCCGGATAGCCAAAGGTGTGCAGCACGGTGCCCGGTTGCAGCTTGCAGTGCTCCGGCAAGTTGACGACCATCTTCATGCCGATGGCCCAGTCGCGCTGATGATGGTCCGGCGGCATGCCGAACTGTTGGTCCAGTTGCCGGCCCACCGTCCCGATGGGGCCGTCGCCGACCACCGTCAGCCGGGCACGAATATCCATGCCGGGCATGAAGCTGCCGTCCGGCTCGCCCTGCTTGTTGGTCCCCTGGTCGAGCAAGCGCACGCCGATGACCCGATCATCCTCGATAAGCGGCCGGGCAACCGGCGAGCCTGGCCAGATTTGCACGGCCCCGGTACCCATCACCTGGGTGCCGGCCCACTGGCAGAACTGACCCAGCGACAGCAGCAATCCCCCCTCCTTGCGCAGGAAAAAGGGAACATAGGGCAGCGCCAGCGCCTCGGCCTCGACCGGCAGCAGCCACCGCAGCCTCCGGATCATCCAGTCAGCCGCTCGCAGGGTTCGCGACCGCCGGCTGGCTCCGATCGGGTCGAGCAGGTAGTGTACTTTCTCGTGAGCCACCGGCACCATCATGGGGATCTGCGCCGGATCGAGGTCGGGAAATGTCGCCCGGATGCCGCGGGCGCGCGTGGCCACACCGGAGACGCCAAAACCGATATTGTCGGCGCTCGTAGCAGATGACCTGGAGCGGCATGCCCGGCGCCGCCGTGCTTTCCAGGCGAGGTGTGCCATCGGGATTGTTCACCGCCCGGGCCAGAGTCGTCAAGAACCCCGCCACCGCCGGCCCGAAGCCGACGCAGACAATGTCCACGTCCATGCTCTGGCGGTCGACGGGCGGCTGTGCTGCGTTGCTGGGTTCGCTCATCTCTCTGGTCCGAACAATGTAGCAGAATTCGCCAGAATTCGGGGAGTAGCCTTCACCTAGAGCGTGTCTAAAAAGCCAGCCTGTACGCAGCTGCCAGGGAAAAATAGGTTGTCTGCATGAGCAAGACACCTTATCCCAGCGACCTCACCGACCTCCAGTATGACAACATTGAGCACATGCTCCCACAGCCCAAAACGGGAGGCCGACCTCGTAAATACGATAACCGGGCACTCCTCAACGCCATACTATATGTGTTATGGTCCGGTTGCCAGTGGCGTATGCTGCCCCACGACTTCCCACCTTGGAAATCCGTCTATGGCTATTACAGCCGCTGGCAGAAAGCTGGGGTCTGGAGCGGCATACATGACAGCCTTCGGCAGACTGTCCGTGAACTCGAAGGGCACGACGCCCAACCCAGTGCCGCCATCCTGGACAGCCAAACGGTCAAGACCACCGAGCAAGGAGGGCCACATGGCTATGATGCCGGAAAAAAAGCCAACGGCCGCAAGCGGCATGTGCTGGTGGATACGCTGGGGCTGCTGCTGGCGGTCGTCGTGTTGCCCGCCAACATTCAGGATCGCGACGGAGCCAAGGTGCTGCTGGCCAAGGTCCGTAACTGGTTTCCACGCTTGCGACTGATCTGGGCAGACGGCGCCTATGCCGGGGAGTTGGTGAGCTGGGTCATGCAAAAATGCGGGTGGATTTTGCAGACCGTGCTGCGTCCCGTGGGGATCAAAGGATTCGTGCTCCTGCCGCGCCGCTGGGTGGTGGAGCGAACGTTCGGCTGGTTGAACCGGTGCCGCCGCTTGAGCAAAGATTATGAACGCCATCCACACACTACTGAGACTTGGATCCATATTGCAATGATCCGTCTTATGTCTAGGAGATTGTTACCAAAACCGGCTTTTTAGACACGCTCTAAGCCCGAATTCTGGCGAATTCGGCTACGGGGTTTGCCATGCTCAATAATCCAGCGCTTCCGGTATCATCACCTTCGTCAATGCCTCCGCTGCTCGGTCCTTGGCCAGCCTGGCCCCAGTCAGGCAGCCGTCGAGCTTGGCACGCAGGCGAATGAACGGCTCCAGGCCGGTCAGGCACGGATTGGGACTGTCTGCCCCGCTGTAGCAGGTGGCACAACTGCCGTTGTCCCAGGCGGGATGCCGTTGATAGCCGAAGACTAGCTCCGCACAAATGCGGCCGACTTCCCCGGCTGCCCGGGCCGACTGCACGTGGGCCAGATCGGTGAAGAAGTTGAGCAGCCCCGGAAGACCTTCCGCGACGGTGGGGTTGCTCGGTCCCTTCGCCTCCAGTTCCAGAACGTCGACAATGAATTGTCTGGCCGCCAGCAGCCAGCAGAGCGCATCGGCCAGGGGGAAAACAACACCATGCCGATTTCCATGGAACAGTTTCCTGCCGCTCGCATCGGTCGCCTTCTCCAGGTGTTGATAGGTCCACAGCCACATTTGCATGGCCATGCCCAGGGTACAGGCTCCGGTGCCCGGCCTGTCAGCGGCAATCTGCGCCATCTGCTCGATCCACTGCTGAAACTGGGCCAGGAACAGCTCCCCGGTCATGGTGACCGAGAGTTGCCGGCGTTGGACCGCTTCCGGTCCCTCGTAGGTCGCTTCGAGCTGGGCATCCATCCACTTCTGTCCCAGGAAACCAGGGCAGTCTTCAGTTATGCCGTAGCCGCCCACCAGACTGACCGCCTCGCGCATTGTGTTGGCGCCGTGGCCGGTGTTCCAGAGTTTCACCGCCGGGCAGAGCACATTGGCCAGGGCGTCGCGCCAGACATACTGCACCAGGGGCATACCAGCCAGGGCATCGAAGCGCTTGCTGTCGCGCTGGCTCTCAGGCAACGCTGCCAGCTTGAGATACTCGGTCGCTTCCTTCTCGACCTTTTGCAGGGCACGGAACTGGGCCCGGCCGCCTTCGATCTTCTGCTCGGCAAAGATGGCGGTTTTCTGCCGTTCCAGCGGATCGAGTTCGTCGAACAGCCGGGCCGCCGCGAAACCGAGCGCAGAAGCCGCTTCCCCCGTGGCCCAGATGTCCACGAGCCGGTGCAGCACGTCTTCCTTGCCCTGTAGACCCAGCTCGTAGCGCGGCGAGCCGGGCGTGACCGATTCTCCTCCCCGAAATCGGCTGCGGTGATAGCGGATCACCGGTTCCACCGCCGAGAGGAGTTTGGCCGCCGTCATGAGGCCGACGGTTACCCGGTCCGGCGGAACACGGCTTCAATCACCTCGCTGTGGCTGAAGATCGGTACGATCTTGCCGTCCTTGACCGTGTAGCCGCCGACGATCCGGCTGGCCGGCACGCGCAGGCTGAATACTGGATCGGTCGTTGACGACAACTGGTGGACCAGCTTCTTGGTCGGGGTTCCTGGATCGAAGACTCCGGGGTCGCCTTGTTGCAGGATCACCATGCAACTACGCGTGATCCGTTCATCGGCCGTGTCCACAGCGGCCGTGACGAAGTTGGCGAACCCCATATTGGTGATGAATCGGCCGCGTTTGTCGATTTGCAGAATCGGCTCTTGCCCATCGGTCCACTCGGCCACCCGGGCCTTGCCGCTGAGGATATTCGTCTCGACGCCGACGTAGGGCAGCGGCTCGGTCAAGGCGAAGGCGCCACGCCACGGCTGCCCATCCACCCCACCGTGCTGCGCTGGAAGGCACTTGCCGAGGTAAAAGGCACGCTGTTCGGGAGTGCCGCGTTCGTGGATCGGGGCCAGAGCGAGGTTGCCGGCCAGGCTGCACGTTGCGGCCCCGGCATCCACCCAGGAGAGTTCGAAGGCGATCATGGCCAGCACAAGGTTTTTCGGTCCTTCGATATAGCCTCCCTGTTCCGGGTCCATGAACGCTGCCGTGATCCCCGACTCGTCGAACGCCTTCAGCAATTGGGCCTTGCGCTCGTTCCAGTCGTGCGTGTTCCTTGCCCCCTCGGCCACGAGCCGTGCCACCGGGCCGCGGGCTACTGTGCGGGTGGCCTGCACGAGCATTTGCAGGTCGAAGCGATCGGCGAACCGCCACATGATCTGCCGCACATCGTCGCTGGGAAGAGTTCGCAAGGTTTCCGCGGTTTGGTTTTCTGTGAGCGTAGCCATGTAAATCTCCTTGTTCTTCGCGACCAGGTGCCTGGCAAATGACAAGATGACAGGATGACAAGGTGCCCCGGAAATCACTGCTCTCTGACTGTCACCCTGTCACCTTGTCACCCTGTCACCTTGTCACCCCTCACCCTGTCACCTTGTCACCTTGTCTCCCTGTCACACTGTCAGCAGGCGGCACGCCCATAATGTTGTAGCCGCAATCGACGAACATGATCTCGCCACTGATGGCCGAGGCCAGGGGACTACAGAGAAAAGCCGCCGTGTTGGCAACTTCTTCGGGCTTGAGGGGTCGGCGCAGGGGAGATACGGAGGCTGCGAAGTTGATCATCTGGTCGATGTCGCCGATGGCCCGGCAGCCCGAGAAGCATAGGGACCGGCGGAAATCAAGTTGACGCGGATGTTCTTGGGGCCTAGGTCGTAGGCCAACTGTTTGGCGCCAATCTGCAGCGCTGCCTTGGCCGTGGACATGCCCCCGCCGTAATGGCCCACCACGCGCTCGCCGCCCAGATAAGTCAGACCGAGCGCCGCCGCTCCGCCCGGCCGGTTTTCCATCAACGGCACAGCTGCCCGCAACAGGCCCGTTAGGGAATAGGCACTGATGCTCAGGGCGGACAAGTAGCCCGACCGGCTGGTATTGATGGCCATGTTCTTGATTTCGGGGGTGAAAGCGATGCTGTGAATCAAGATATCCAGACCGCCGGCGTGCTTGCCCACGGCGGCCATCAGGCCTTCGATGGAATAGTCACCGTACTGTTCCTCGATGCGCTGATAACGCCGATCCTGGCGCGTTGCCGGAGGCACATCTGTCATGGTGTCGAAGCCGACATCACAGGGCAGCACTTTTTCGACCGTGAGGGTGCCGGCATTGAATGGCAGCACTCGGCTGGCAACGTCGGCCTCCCAGTCGCTGGTCAGGGCCCCCTCGACTATCGTGAGGAAACGCGGGTGGACGGCAAGCAAAAGACTGGCCCCGGCGGCTTGCAAGGCCTTGGCGATAAACCAGGCGAAACTCTCGATGTCGCCAACGCCAGTGACCAGCGCCACCTTGCCCGTGAGATCGATCGAAACCATGCTCAGCCTCGAGATGATGGGCCTTCCTACGGATGGGCCGCAGGCATCATGCCAGAATCCTAATATGGTTAGCAGATTGAAAGAAGAGGGACAAGGGGAGTGCGAGGACTAGACTATATCTTGCCGCTTGCCCAATAACACTATAACGGAGGACGATCAGATGGCGACCCATGCACAACGATGTTGCCCGGAAGGTTTTCCCGAGGCGTGGCATGAGAAGGAGATCTCCTGGCAAGACAAGCAGTTCGTCAAAGGGCGCGTCCGCAGCTTCTTTCACGTCCCCTTGAACTTCGGTGGCGTGCTGGCAAGGAATGTCCAGTTGATTGAAGCTGCCGACGCCCTTCCGGAAGAGATGCTCGTGGTGTCCGATGAGAACTCGCTTTGGGGGGCCGACATGTACATTGCCGTCACGAAGGATGTGCCAAACGCCCAGATGACCAGGCTGTCCGGCACCTTCCTCACCAAAGTCTTCGAGGGGCCGTACAGGAAAATCCCGGTCTGGATTGAGGAAATGAAGCAGTACGTCACGTCCAGGGGCAGGGACTTGAAGCACCTCTATTTCCTCTACAAGACCTGCCCAAAGTGTGCGAAGAAATTCCGCAAGAACTATGTAGTGCTTCTCGCCCAGGTCTGAAGTCCACGGTCTGACAACTCGATGTAAGAAGGGCACTGGCTCCGAGACTGCAATTTACTCTCCGCCTGGTCCGCTGCCGCGCGGCGTGTGCGAGTCGGCGGAGGATGCGGTCGGCCCGCTTCCTCCGCCACAGCGCTGCTGGCCGGAAGCGCCGCATGGGGAAGGACAGAGCGAAACTCCATCGGCAACCGGCAGAAGAGCGTCACCAGGGAAGCATTCTCCGAGAACTCCAGCGAGAGCGGAAGCCTTCTGCTATTTGCCTGATGGATGGCTGCGAGCGCCTGCTCTGCGTAGAGCGGGCCACTGACGTTGCTGGCGGGGCAGCATACCGAAAGAAGAATGCCAGGAGTGTAGCAGCATCATTCACGGGAGGGGCAAGCGGGGCACGTGGAAGACAGAGGAGTTCACCTGGCCGCTTACGTGGCCACGATCATGACCTGGCTATCTCCTTGGTAATGCCAACGGTTTTGCAGCGGTTCGGCACGGTGCTGAACGCCTGCCTTGAGTTTATCGCAGCAAGACCAGACCTGCCGGCCCCGCCTGCCCGACTTCCCTTGAACCCCGGCTCTGTTGGCGTTAGAGTCAATCACAGTCGACGAGAAAGATGGCCGGACGGAGGTTCACGCGGAAAACTTGAATGGGCCTGTTTCACCCAACGGCAAGCCGAAAAGAAAGATGTCTCCAATCCCCCGCTCTTGAGGCGGTTTTGGCAGGTTTTGTGGTGGATTGGGGGGGGAGAAAAAGGGAGAATGGCCCCGGTTCCCGCCCGCCACGAGGTTACCCAGACGGCGCCCTGCCATTATCCTGCAACCCCGCGTTCCCCGGAATATCTCAACGCCAGCACGGTGCATTCCTGGACTTTCACACCGGAGCCAGGGAGCGGACCATATTAATACTAAGGATGTCCGTTAAGATTTCTAAGCTCCGCTCCACGTTCATCCAGATAAATCACCAGTAGCGCTGTAGACAGCCCATGAAGCAGCCGAGATATCGGGTTGCATCCCGCACAGATACCCGATCAGCATGCTCCTGGCGGTCGTGGACTAACGTGTTTCTGTAATCGCGGACAGCGTGAGCATTGTCCGAACCGTGGTATATTCCCGCTCCACGGCCTTGATCCGGGTGCTCCAGCCGAAGGCTTCACTGGGCATGCTGCCTCATCTCCTCGAGGACTTTGAGAAAACTCGCTTTGGTAAGCGGCTTCACCTTCCCTTCCCGAATATTCGCAGCGACACCGGCCGGAGGAAGCTGGTAATGAAGATTCCAGCGGTCGTTGTAATAATAAAGGCTGGCAATGTCGTCATGCCCGGGCATGAGATACAAATCCACCAGGCCCTCCATGCCAGGTTCGTGCCTTGCGATCGGCTCAAGGAGGACCTAGGTGACCTCTCGCTGTAGAAGCAACGCGGGAGCCGTGTAATTGCCGATCTCCGAATCCTCCATCGGTTTCGCGACGACTTTCGTGGACCAGTCAAGCCCTGCGGCCCATTCGCGCACGGAGTCGATCAACTGCGAGATGAGGCTCAGCCACCCGAGCATGAGGCGGATGCGCTCCCGCATATCTTCGTCAAATTCCTCCGGCGTCACTTCCGGAAAGGAAGGCTTTTTCTGCCAATTGACGGCAATCTCGTCCTCTTGAATCGTGACCAGCGCCTTGTAAGGAATGAACTTGTCGGGCACACGTTTCACCCCGCCACCCTGAGTGCGTGCTTGCTGGAGTCCGCGCGGCACATAGCTGACGGAATATGCGTTCGGTTCTTCAGCAACCGGCCGAATAGTAACCGCGAAACCGGGCAGACTTTTCTGCTGCACGCTCATCGAAAGCCTCCTGTAAAATAATCAGGTCTCCCTCTTCTCGTTCAGAATAGCACGTTCTCATCCGTCAGCAAGGGTGACAAGTGTGGCTGTGCAGACGCAAACAGTGATTTACGGCAATACACGCTGGTGGGAAATTACCAAATGTGGTGCTACGAGGTACCCCAGACGGCGCCCTGCCATGATCCTGCAAAGCCGCGTTCCCCGGAATAGCTTGCCGGCACGGTGCATTCCTGGGCTTTCACGCCGGAGCCAGGGTAAGGAACCTATTAAGAGCAAGGATATCCGTTAAAGTGCCTGCCCCTCGCTCCTGCCCCCCGCTCTTATCTGATCTTCTTCGGCGTGCCGAGTGGAGTTGATTGTTGCGAGAAGGTAGAGCTTCCTTCTTTCTGCGGGATCCCACTTATCTGTTCAATAATCAGCTGGCATACCTGGCTTTCGTTTGGCCTCAACCTCAAGTGAAAAGGGCCGTGATTCAGGATCTCCAGAGTGATTTTGCCAGCAAATCCAGCGTGAATTGTCGGGGCGGTGATGTGAGCAGTCATGCCCAGGCGGGCTGGTTTGCTCCGGCCTTCAACCCTGGCAGCCAGTCTGCTCTTCCTTGGCAGTTGAATGAATTCGAGCGTTCGGACCAGGACAAATCCTCGCGGCTTGATGACGACAAAGCCTTCGCTGTCAGGAACAAGCGGTTCTGTAAAGTCGATAATCTGTGCAAGATCGATCTTGTCAATATCGATGGTGTGAGTTGTTCCCGCGACCTCCAGTGACTCCTTCCAGATTCTGAAATCATCCCCGACTCGCAAATTGACCGAGGATGAGTCGTACTGCCTCTGCTCCGGTGGTGGGTCAATGACGATCTTCCCTTCACGGATGGCTTTGCTGATGTGATGATCGCAATAGATCATACTCCAACTTCCTGTTTGACAAGAGCCTCTTCAATGAGAACGTTGCTGCCAACAAGGGTAGCGGATTGTGGGAGAATGACTCTGATGAATTCGCCCTCTTTGTCCATCGGGCTGACACGAAGCCAGGCCGGCACCGGACTATTTCGCTTCGGTTCCCCCCGTGCGTCGGCAACAACCCTCTTGTCTACTAGGAGCTGAGCATGCACTTTCTGGCCTGGGTTGCCTGGATCAACGGCATCAACATAAACCAGCCATTGATCGCGGAACATTCCTGGTTCTACTCCGCAGGGAATATAGCAGAATTCAGAAGCATCACCCCTGGTCCTGGGTTCTTTCCTTTTCGGCATTGCTTGTCTCCATGTGGGCCTATGGTATCGCATTGTGGCAAAAGGCACTCTATCGTCAAGTAAAATTCTTTCCCAAAAGAATTATCTCACGGAATCATGCCTATGCTGACGTATACTGTCAAGCCCGGTCGGTTTGACACTGACACACTGCAAGGCTGCCAAGTGTGGCTGTTCAGACGCAAACAGTGATTTGCGGCAATAAACACTGGTGGAAAATTACCAAAGCTGGCGTCACGAGGTTACCCAGACGGCGCCCCGCCATCATCCTGCAAACCCGCGTCCCCCGGAATATCTTGCTGCCGGCACGGTACATTCCTGGACTTTCGCACCGGAGCCAGGGCGAGGAACATTTCAAGAGTAAGGATGTCCGTAAAGGCTCCTGACTCCCGCTGCTGCCGGTTCAGTTGCGGGGGCCGCCGTGTTGGCGCCCGACCCGTGTAAACGTGCTGGGCGGCCTCCGTCAACTGTAACTGCTGGTTAGCGCCGGGTTACGCCACGGCAGCCGAAAACTCATAAACCGGTGTTTGAACCACACGGTTCGGCGCTTCTGCCCCCAGACAATCTGTTGTAGGCGTTCGACCGTTTCCGGAGAGAAGAACCGTTCGCCCGTTCGCAACGAGACGCGAGCCGGCACCTGTTCGACGATGACGAACCGGCCGTTAACCTCCAACGTGTACATGACCTTTTGTTCCACGAATGTTTCGGTTGGCATGTTAATTTCTCCGCTGCCTTAAATCCACCCACTGTGCCGGATCGGGTTCGTAGAGTGTCACAACCTTGACCAGGGGCCGGGATGGATAGCTGCACTGGACGTGTATTGGCCGACCTTTTCGCGAATGCCCTCGATCAACTCCATGCTGTCAACAATAGCCAAGGCGAGAATTGGCGACAAGAGCAAGGGTGACAAGTATGGCTGTACAGAAGCAAACAGTGATTTGCGGCAATAAACACTGGTGGGCAATTACCAAAGGTGGCGCCACGAGGTTGCCCGGACGGCGCATTTGAACTGGCAGAAGCCCCACGCTTCGACTATACTTCTGGGGTGCCAACCGTCCTTCGAGAACACGGCGTCAACGTCCGGATTTACACGCGGGATCATGAACCGGCGCACGTCCACTGCTGGAAAGGCGATGGCGAACTCGTGATCGAACTGGACCCGATTGGCATCCGTGAAAACCACGGATTGTCCAGGGACGATGCCCGGCGCCACTGGCCATTGTGGCAGCGAATCAACTCTTTCTGATAGCCGAATGGCGAAGGATACACTCATGACCTTGCCTTTGAGTGAAGCGGACTTCGAACGACAGTTTGCCACGGCTTCGCGGCGCGGCGCGGCCCGGCGGCAAAATCAACCCCTTGCCACCTCTGTGCGCTACAACGCGGTCCGAGGCGTGATCATCGAGTTGAACAACGACTGTGCGGTATGCGTGTCCTTGCGGCTGCTGCCCGAACTGGTCGGGGCCTCAGCGAAAGACCTGCGGCGGGTCGAGATCATGGGCATTGGCCAGGCAATCCAGTGGCCGACCCTGGATCAGCAATTCGATGTTCTACAGCTCGTTGCCAACGCCGTGGGCACGACGGCCCTGATGGAGAAACTCGGCCAGCGCAGGGACAGCGTCAAATCCAAGGCTGCGGCGCCTCGTGCGAACGGAACCACGGCCAGCCGGCCTCGAAAGCGACGGACTGCGTCCACCTGAACTCCGGCTATCGGCCCTCAGCAAGGGTGACAAGTGTGGCTGTGCAGGCGCAAACAGCGATTCACGGCAAAAAACACTGGTGGGAAATTACCAAAGGTGGCGCCACGAGGTTACTCAGACGGCACCCTGCCGTTATCCTGCAAACCCGCGTTCCCAGGAATAGCTGGCTGCCGGCACGGTACAATCCTGGACTTTCATGCCGGAGCCAGGGTGAGGAACATATTAAGAGCAAGGATATCCGTTAAGAGTGCTGACTCCCGCTGCCTGTCCCCAATCCTGCCATAGGAGGAAGGTGCTGCTACTTGAACTGTTCCAGGTGGACGAAGTTACCGGCCATTTCCTCTGCCGTGAAATGGTTGAGCAGCCGCAGCATACGCTGGAGCAGCAGCCCATACTGGCGACTGCCAAGCTGTTGGGACACAATGATTCCAGCATGGGCTTGGTTGGCCGCTTGCCATTGGTCGTGAAGCGGCGCGAAATCGCGGATGTTGAAGGTGAGAATGGCCCGGCTCTCCGCCGTGGCGAAGGCAAGCTGCTCTTCGTCCGAAGCAGTGTCTTTGCCGGCTTCTTCGGTCGTCAAAACATCGAAACCCTGGCCGCGCAAATCAACGGCCAGCCGGCTCATGATGTGGCGGTCGAAGTAGAGTCGGACGAAGAGCGTCTCAAGGCCGGATGAATCGGGCATGGGCCTGCTCTTCCTGGGCGATCAGCGTCAGAATTTCGTCGCGGTGGTCGAAGAAGTAGCTAAGTGCGTGGAAGACCTGGGCTTCGGTGATGTTAAGGTTCTCGGCGATGTCGACAATCGATTCGCCACGTTGATGCAGCGTGACCACGTGCCGGACGGTCACCCTCAGGCCGTCTACCACTGGCTCGCCGCCGCAGACGCCTTCAAGACGAAGGATGTGCGGGTGTTCGGTCTTCACAACCTGAGACATGCTGATTCCTCCGCAATCACGGTCCCGTATACTTTTACCAGTCTAGCAGACGGCCAGGAATTGGGCTAGCCCCTGCGGCTAGGCTGTCACACCAAAGTAGAAATGTCCTCCTTTTGCCCCAGATAGAAATGTCCGGTGTCGCTACCAGTCATTTCTTCGGCAGACCTTGACGCCAGGGATGGTCAGGGCCAGGGCGATACGAGCCCGAGGGGCCAGGGAGCGGTGCGGCGGCCGGAGCGCAGGGCGAGCGCAGCGAGCCCGGAGCGGAGGCCGCCGCACCGCTCCCTGGCCGAGGCTCGTCTCGCGGTTCTGCATTCGCCACGATCTCGTGGTAAGCTAGGTAACGTTCCCCAAAGCGAATCGCCATCGTCCTGTCACGACGCTCCTCAATAATCACCCGGCCACCCCGCAGGCCCGGCAGCGCCGGCTTGTGCAGTTGATACCAACGGTTGTGCAAACGAATCGTGTAGTCATTGGTCACCACGCGTTTCGTCTGCACGCTCAGAATGGCCGGCAAGAAATACTGCCGTCCCAAGGCGCGGTGGGCATCCAAGCCATCAGCCGCTGGTACTGCAAAACGCCGGTTGTATTCCGGAACCAGCGTGTGGCGAACGAACTCGTTCGCTGCTGCTCGGGTCGTCACCTTGGCCAAACGCATCTCCTTCACCCAGCGATCCTGGGCTACTTCAAAAAAGCGCCGATTCGTCCCTTGGCCTGCGGGCTGTGAGCCAGGATCAATTCGATGTCCAGCTCCGCCATGGCTCGGCCAAACTGCGTCAATCCCTCGATGGCTCGACCCTTACTTTGCCACTGAAAAACGCTGTCTTTGTCCGTGTACAACGCCCGCGGCCGACCGTGGCGACGCAGCCAACGTTCGGTGATATCCATGTACGCTACGACCGTTTCGCCTTCGTAAAACCTCGCTTCGATGCGACTGGTGGCATCGTCGATCATCCCCATCAAGACCATCTCCTCGCCGCGCCCCTCCAGCCAATCGTGCAACGAGGTGTCCATCTGAACCAACTCGCCAAAACAACGCCGCCGTGGCCGTCGACTCCTATGCACGTCTCGCTGCCGCTTGCGCTCCCATAACCCTTCCGCCAGCAGCCATTGCCGCAAGGTCTCCACCGACACTTGCAACCCCTGCGCCGTCAGCTTCTCGCTTGCCAGCGTCGGCCCGAAGTCCGCGTAGCACTTTTGATAGGCTTTCAGCACCTTGCCTCGTAGCTCCTCGTCCAGTCGCCGGTTGGAAGGCCGGCCGCGCAGCCCATGCACCAATGCCTGGTCACCTTCCTCCTCCAAGCGTAGCGCCAAGCGTCGCACATGCCGCGCTGTCAGGTCCAACAGCCGCGCTGCCTCGGCTTGGCTCCGCTTGCCATCCACGACTGTTTGCAAAACTTTCAAAACATCGCGCTCACGCTGACTCATAGTGATCCGGTCTTCGAACCCTTTCATGAGAACTGCCCTCCTTGACACGATTTGCCAAAGAGGACATTTCTACCTTGTTAAGACCGGACATTTCTATTTTGGTTTGACAGCCCCTGCGGCTAGGCACCTCGTCACCTCCTAATTTACTGGCCGTCCAGGGTCGGGGCAGTGTTACTCGCCAAGAACTCTGAATGCCCCGGATTCTTCGAAGAGTGACAAATGTGGCTGCGCAGACGCAAACAGCGATTCACGGCAATAAACACTGGTGGGGAATTACCAAAGGTGGCGCCACGAGGTTACCCGGACGGCGCCCTGCCATGATCCTGCAAACCCGCGTTACCCGGAATAGCTTGCTGCCAGCACGGTGCATTCCTGGACTTTCACGCTGGAGCCAGGGTGAGGAACATATTAAGAGTAAGGATGTCCGTTAAGGTTCCTGACTCCCGCTGTGTCGGTCTGGCCCGTAGCGGCGGGGCATATCCGCCTTCCGCCGCTACAGACCTGCGCGATAGGCCCCCACCAGGAGAATCATCAGTCAGCAAGGGTGACAAGTGTGGCTGTGCAGGCGCAAACAGTGATTCACGGCAATAAACATTGGTGGGAAATTACCAAAGGTGGCGCCACGCGGTTGCCCAGACGGTGCCCTGCCATTATCCTGCAAACTCGCGTGCCCCGGAATATCTTGCTGCCGGCACGGTGCATTCCTGGACTTTCACGCCGGAGGCAGGTGAGGAACATATTAAGAGTGAGGATGTCCGTTAAGGTTGCTGACCCCCGCTACGACCGGTCATGCGGACGACAAGTCAACCTCCAGTTTCTGCCCGAGAGCTTCCGCCCATTTGTGTAGCGTCGCCAGCGTAGGGTTCAGTATCTTGCCCGTTTCCAATCGGGAAAGAGCCGGCGAGTCGATCCCCATCCGCTCGGCCACCTCGGTCAGCGTCAACCCCTGGCTTTCCCGGACAGCTTTGAATCGCGCCACAAGACTTAAGATAGCTGCAAAACTCTGGCGATCAATGGTCCCGGCCGGCCGTTGTAGGATTGGATTTGCCGCGTGCTGGCGGCGGACGGCTTCTTCCTCGGTCCGCTGCTCGGCGGTACGTTTTGACTTCATCGTTGGCTTCATGGCTTCACTCCTTCGGTTCGGGAACGTCGTAGGCGGTGATCGGGCGGATAACGAGCGGATCGGCCGGGTTCAGCACGTCGAACACGATGGCGATAAACCGGCCCGTATCGGTGTTGCCGAATGCAATGGGACGGCCGGACGAGTCGCTCACGTCGAACCTTGTGTTTTCGTCGAAGAGAGCCGATTCGACCTCTTCCGGCGTCAGGTCATGTTCCGCAATGTGGGCCGTGTTGCTGTCCTCATCATCCGAATCGTCCCAATCAATCAACGCATCCCGCAAGTCCATACGTTGCTCCTGGTCGTTGCCGGATAGTATGCTAACACAATTGTATTATAACGCAAGGGTGACCATTGTGGCTGTGCAGACGCAAACAGTGATTTACGGCAATAAACACCGGTGGAAAATTACCAAAGGTGGCGCCACGAGGTTGCCCGGACGGCGCCCTGACATGATCCTGCAAACCCGCGTTATCCGGAATATCTTACTGCCGGCACGGTACATTCCTGGACTTTCACACCGGAGCCAGGGTGAGGAACATATTAAGAGTGAGGATGTCCGTTAAGATTCTGACCCGAATGGCACTGTTGGCAGATCCCTCGTTCCAGCAGCAGGTTGCGTCGAGGCTATATCTACTATAAGGATGCCCTGAGTATCTTTACTAACGTAAGCACAGATCGAGAGGTACACGGCCTTGGCTGGCCACGCGGGCGCGCACTGTCTCCCCGGATGTGTTTCGGTTTGTTCTTGCCAACCAGCTCCGTGCCATCACCCCCCTTCTTGTGGACGCTCTTGCCGTCATTCCTTGCCGTCCACGCCATACCCGGCCAATAATTCCGCCTGCAACTGCTTACGTGGTTTCATCATCAGCTTTTGCTTCTTGGGCCGTCGTTTGATGGCCCGCGGTTCACAACGGTTCGACCGATGGCCCACCTTCTCCTTGCCCAGCGCCACCAACAACACTTGGGCCATCTGGATCCGCTCCGCGACTGTCGCCTCGGTCAACTTGCTCCAGGCGCCCAGCACCGTCTGCTGACTGGCTGCAAAACTAATCGCCCGCGGACATACTCCCTGGAGCAGCGCTGCCTGGGCCGCCACCTTGCGAATAAGATTGTAGCCCAAGAAATGGGCCCAGATTTCCTTCTCGATCATGAACGGGGTCAAGCAACGTAGCACGTCCATCTTCAGGGTCGACTTGATGGCCCGAATGTCCAGCTCCACGTGCCATCTCTGATGATAAAGATCGACGACATCCTCATGAGCATACGCCTCCGTATCCAGCAGAGTGGTGACCACGTGCAGGTGCTTGACGCGAAAGCCCGGGATGCTAATCCGCTGGTAGAGGTAGCGTACCTGGATTGTCTCGGGCATGGCCGCATACGTCGCGTCGTCCATCCAGTCCGGTTGCTCCGGCTTCGACCAGATCACCAACCGGTCGTCCTGGTCCACATTCCGGCTACGGCGGAACGTGTTGATCCGGGCTTGATGTAGCCGCGTCACCACGTCCACGCCCTGTGCCTGCAGCAATGCCAGCAGAAAGTACGAGCAGTAAAAGCGGTCTCCTAGCACGATCGCGCCGGGCTCCAAGTGGTCCAGCAACCTGCGGAACAACGCCGGTTCTCCCGTTTCCTTGCCCTGGTACGGTCCCCAATCCAGCCCGTGACACGCGGCCGTGGCCAGAGACAACAACACCACTAAACGGATAAGCGGAAAACCCAGCCCCGGTTTTTGTGTCTGCGGCTGCGGATAGGCCTTTTGGTTCTCCTCGGTGTCTGGCATGCTGGCCGTGAAGCCGTCCACGAGAGAGACATGCCGCCCATGCCACAGCCACGCGGCCGGTGCTTGCTTCTCCAAGGCCACCGCCACTTGCAAGGTCAGGCGGCAGAGCACGTTCGTCGGCAGTTTGGCGCGGGCACGGCAGTAGTTGCCGGTATCATATTCTGGCCGCGGCAGCGTCAAAGCCATGGCCACCACGGCGCGGGCCACGGCCGCCCGGCACGATTTGCTGCCGTCATCCAACACCTGGGACAAGAAGGTCCACAGCGTCAGAGCAGGCGTCCAGAAGCTATGCGCCCTTTGGCCAAACGAGACCTGTTCGTCGGCGAGCGCCTGAGCGATCGTGTCGGCAGTCAACACGTCGGCGAAGGGCAGGCCGTCAGCGTGGCAAAAAGGGGCGAGGACATTGTTGAATTGCGAAGTATGGTTGAAGGTCGTAGAAAAGGACATGGAGGCCTTCCTTTGCTGACAAAGGAGAGTGCAACCCAGGAAGGTCTCCACTGGGGATAACTTAGAGCGTGTCTAAAAAGCCGGTTTTGGTAACAATCTCCTAGACATAAGACGGATCATTGCAATATGGATCCAAGTCTCAGTAGTGTGTGGATGGCGTTCATAATCTTTGCTCAAGCGGCGGCACCGGTTCAACCAGCCGAACGTTCGCTCCACCACCCAGCGGCGCGGCAGGAGCACGAATCCTTTGATCCCCACGGGACGCAGCACGGTCTGCAAAATCCACCCGCATTTTTGCATGACCCAGCTCACCAACTCCCCGGCATAGGCGCCGTCTGCCCAGATCAGTCGCAAGCGTGGAAACCAGTTACGGACCTTGGCCAGCAGCACCTTGGCTCCGTCGCGATCCTGAATGTTGGCGGGCAACACGACGACCGCCAGCAGCAGCCCCAGCGTATCCACCAGCACATGCCGCTTGCGGCCGTTGGCTTTTTTTCCGGCATCATAGCCATGTGGCCCTCCTTGCTCGGTGGTCTTGACCGTTTGGCTGTCCAGGATGGCGGCACTGGGTTGGGCGTCGTGCCCTTCGAGTTCACGGACAGTCTGCCGAAGGCTGTCATGTATGCCGCTCCAGACCCCAGCTTTCTGCCAGCGGCTGTAATAGCCATAGACGGATTTCCAAGGTGGGAAGTCGTGGGGCAGCATACGCCACTGGCAACCGGACCATAACACATATAGTATGGCGTTGAGGAGTGCCCGGTTATCGTATTTACGAGGTCGGCCTCCCGTTTTGGGCTGTGGGAGCATGTGCTCAATGTTGTCATACTGGAGGTCGGTGAGGTCGCTGGGATAAGGTGTCTTGCTCATGCAGACAACCTATTTTTCCTTGGCAGCTGCGTACAGCTGGCTTTTTAGACACGCTCTCAGTCCGTCCCGGCCACGGGGCATGGCCAGGTATATTTTGGTCTCGATGATCGTCCGCGTGTGTTCGTCCACGGTAATATGCCGTCGCGCAGTTTGTTGATGACACCGGCTTATGGCAGTGCCGTTAATCCTCGTTATATCCCTGTGGGTGGTCTATTGCCGCGGATCAGCACGAACTCGTTATCATCTCTGGGGTTGGATTGCACTCTGTTCAGCAACAATGACGCGTATGGTGGACCTGGTAATAATCGAGTCGCGATTCAGGTCATCGGTGCTTTCACCGGTACGTCGCTTGATGGTAAGATCCAGGAGAGTAATGACAATGGCAATTGGTCAGACGCAGCCGGTGGTGCGTTTACTACTGTGTCTGCCAGTAATAATCTCCAGGTCATCATCTACCAGTCCAGTGCTCTCTACAACCGCTATGTTGGGATATTCGACGGTGTTAGTGAGTCTCTCTCAGTTCAGATGGCCGATGCCAACTTTGTTACGGCTACCAGCACGGTGGTTGCTATGGTGCAGCCGCAGATTATTACTAGCACTGTGACTGGCGGCACGATTGACTATAATGCGGCACCACCGATGCGGCGCTGCTTGGTGGTTGTTGGCACGGTGGGTGGGACAGGACCAACGATTGATGGGAAGATCCAGGAGAGCAGCAACGGTAGTGATTGGTCCGATGTGGTAGGGGGCAAGTTCCCGCGCATAACAGGTTCAGATCGGACGCAGCATTTGACCTATTATTCTACGCTGCGTTATAATCGTTTTGTGGGGACGATAGGTGGTGGTAACCCTTCCTTCGCTATTATGGTTCTGGGCATTTATGATGCGACTAACCCCGATGTTCAGGGTGATGTGACGGGGTTAATGCCGTAGTAGCCAGCCCGCTAGGAGGGCCAGCTTGCCTAGTCCGGAGTAGCATCACCGGTAACATCCGGCGAGGGCTTCCGAGGGCACCCGCTGGCAGTCTCCGGCGGTCCGGCGGTCTTGCCGGATGTCACTGGCGGAGGCAAGCGGGACCACGGTAGGACCGTTCCGCACTCGGTCCGGCCGTGGTCCGGGACGTGTCGGAAGTATCGTAGGTCAGTAGTGTACATCCGTGGTTCCTAAACCGTAGGTCGCAGGTTCGAATCCTGCCGGGCGTAATATTATCAACCGCTCTCAATTGTCCGCAGACGTAGGGAATGCCAACAGCGGCAAGGCCGGGCTTGAACATTTTAGCGGCCTTCTCTGGCCAGGTTCCCGGCCATACCGGGCTTTTTGGCGGCAGTCGCCGCGTGCCGGCTGTCCGCTTCGAGACGGACAAACCGGCCACGCGGCAAAGGAAACTCGTGCTATTCTCGTTTTCGTAATTCCAGGTCGAAATACTTACACAGTTTATCCACGGCGGCCAGGGCCGGGTAACTCTGGCCGGTCATGAAACGGTGTAGTGCCGGATAGCTAACCCCGCTGTCCTTCGAAATCCTGTACCACGTCTTGCCACTGTCCCGAATGGCCACTCTGAGCGATTGACTGACGGTTACTGCTCTCTTGCTTGCCACGGCCTGCCCCCTTAAAAATGGTGTTATGTACTAGGGTGATTATATCCGGTAGTGAGTAGAAGTCAAGGCGCAAAACGGCCCCATGGCGGAAAGTTGGCGGCAGCTTCCAGGGCGGCGGCCAGGTCGCGTAGCAGTCGGGCTAATTGACTCTTGCCGATCTGTGACAGACGCCGTAATCATTGTCATGGGCATCGCCATGGTAGCGACGGCAATGAGCGCCACCAGTGAATCGGAAGTTCGACCGATTCCGGCGGGCTGATCATTCTTGGGCTTGCACGAGCCGCAGGCCGATGGGCAGCGAGTCGCCGAACAGCTGGCTCTGTTCCTCGTTTTCCAGCTCGGATACCTCTTCCACCATGCGACACCAGTGCGCCGGAATGTCCAGGGAACGGAGCAGAGTCTGCACACTCTGCCGGTGGCTGTCGTCCACGTCGAGAGCACGCTGACCGCTGCGGCGGGCGAGCTGCGACAAGCAGAAGGCCCACGAGGTTCGCTCGCTCTCGTGGCCCGGCTCGAAACCGAGGATGGCGTCTAACCAGCGTTGTGCAACTTCAGGGTGAACCACCGTGTTCAACGGGCCGTAGAGGAGCATACGCGCTCCCAGGCGTGTCAGCGCCCAGAAGCCATAAGTCGGCACGGGAGAACGACGCAACAGCTTGAGGAGAGCGTCGCCGAGCATTTCTTTGAGTTTGCCGTCGAGACGTTCGAGGCTGGCCGCCGCCCGCCACATCTCTGCCAGCTCGTTGGCGCCGGGTTTGACCACAGCCTTGCCCTTGCTGGGGAGCAGTTGCGGGCGCAGCCTGTCGTAGAGTGCTTGCTGCAAGGGCGAGTTGAGACCGCCGGCGACACGGCGCCACATGATCCAGTAGTCGGCGCCGCCCTCCGGCATTCGCGGCACTCCTTTGCCTTGCTCCGCTCTTGGGGGCGCGGTCACCAGTTTCCAAAGCTGCTCGACGCGGAACTTGTCGAGCGAGTCGCCGAAACCTGGCCGCAGACTGTAACCAACCAGATGATACCAGCGGCTCAGATGTGCCGGCGACCGCCGCCGCTGTGCTTCCACCTCGGCCAGGAACTCCCACAAGCGGCGACATAACCCGGTTGGCCATTCGTGCCGCGGAGCATCGAGGACGGCTTCAAGCGTTTTCGTCAGTTCTTTAGCGCCAGGTCCCGACTTGTCACTGTCACTGAACACGGCTCGAATCAAGCCGGCAGCCTCTTGCACCTGTGATTCAGGCCAGACGTCGGAGAGCGTTGAACCAGAAGCCTCGCCCGTGTCCGTTGTTGTGCTGTCGCTGTCTTTGATGATGTCGCGGACGTTAAATTCGAGCCGCCAGCGGTTGTTGCCGTCGCGGGCCACGCACCAGAGTTCCAGCGTGCCAATCTCGGTAGAGCGTGCAGCCAGCGTGACGGGGACATTCTTGGTGCCGCTGCGCTTGCCGCCGCGAAGGATGGTGTGCAGCGGCGGCAGTTGCAACAATTGATCCGGATTCACATCCAACAGATCACCAGCCTTATCCTGGCCGCGGACGGTCGAAGTGTAGAGCGGGAACATTACAGGCTGGCCGAGGGCCAATTCCAGTTCGGGTTTGGTCAAGCTGATCTCCTGCCCCTCTTCAAGGTGCCGCGGCACCACGCACAGAACAGTCAGACCATTTGTGGTTTTGCGCACTTTCAACCGCTACATAGTACGATCGCGCAATCCCACCCCCGATCCGGCGTCCGCCGGTGTGCCGCAACCAGGCATAATGAGCAGCGCCCCAGGCCACGGCGAGATCGAGCGATGGGTTCGTCAAGACCAGAGGCTGCCACGGATAACCCGGCCGGTCGTACCAGTGGCGTAGCACTTCAACAAGGCGGTCGCGCAGTGCCGCGGGCTGGAAGACGCCGCCGTTGAAGAGAATGGCGTGAGGAGCGTGGTGGTGAGGTGGTGGGGTAGTGAGGTGGTGAGGCGGTGAGGTGGTGAGGTGGTGAGGTGGTGGGGTCGATGATCCGCCGCTTGTCACTTCACCATCCCACGACCTCACCACCTCACCACCTTCCACACTCGCCAGGTGGCGGCGCAGGAACGCCGCGAGGTGCCGGGTGATTGCCGGGTCGCTGACGTAGGGGAAGCCCATTTCGTGTAAACCGGTGCGTGCGCCGCGCTGGGGTTCGGCATCGGCAGGCACGCTTGGGAAGAAACCTTCGAAGAGAAGCTGGCGGACATCGGCAGCCGTCAGCGATGTGTGCTGGGTACCCCCGACGATCTGCCGGCCACGACCCACCACTGTCACCGTGTAAGATGCCGGCGGCTCGGGGCCGAGCAACGTTTCCTTGGCCAATCGGCACGCCTGCGTGAGCATGCCGTACTGAGCGGCGTCGAGCCGGCCGGCGCCGGGCAGTTTGGTTTCGACGAACTTGGCCAAGGTCAGGTCCATGTTGTCACCGCCCAGCAGCAAATGATCGCCGACCGCTTCACGGACGAAACCGAGTTCGCCATGCTGCTCCACCGCCCGAATGAGGCTGAAATCGCTGGTGCCGCCGCCCACGTCCACGACCAGGCAGCGCGCGCCGGCGTGGAGTTGACTCGCTTCCGTGGCCGAGTGCATCGCCAGCCAGCAGTAGAACGCCGCCTGCGGTTCCTCCAGCAACGTCAGGTTCTCGATGCCGGCCTTGCGGGCCGCCTCGATGGTCAGGTTGCGAGCCATCTCGTCGAACGACGCCGGCACCGTGAGGACGACGGCCTGCTTCTCCAGCCGGGCATCGTCCTTGTCGCGGGCCATGCGGTAGTTCCAGCTTTCGACGAGATGCCGCAGGTAACATGCCGACGCCTCGACCGGCGAAATGCGCGTCACATCCGGCGGTGCGCTCCAGGGCAACAGCGCCGCGGAACGATCGACTCCGGCATGGCAGAGCCACGACTTGGCGGAAGTGACCAATCGCCCCGGGATACGTGCTCCATGATTGCGGGCAAACTCACCGACGGCGTAATCGCGAGCCGAATCCCAGGGCAACGCGGTGGCACCGACCGGGAGATCATGCAGTCCCGGCAGATAGAGGAATGATGGCAGAAGCTCCCGATCAGCGGTTTCGCCAGGGGCCACGAGTTGTGGCACGGGAAACGAGTGAATGGCGGGCTGGCCGGACTTTTTGCGCTGGAGGTCAATGTAGGCCAGTGCGCTGTTCGTGGTGCCGAGGTCGATGCCGATGAGGTAACGAGACATGTATATATTGTATGAGGGCCACTTATCTTTCGGGCAACCGCGAAGGGGAGCTGGGATTATGCCGAGGCGTTGGGGGCGAGAACTTCCGGATTGGAGGGCATCCCAGGATTTTATCACCCACCCGAAGCGCAGCACAGGATGGTGAGCAACTCCCTTGCTTGCGCTTCGGGCTGAAAACAAACGGCGTCCACACTACTCCGCCATTGCCGGCTGTTTTCGCCCCACCGGCTCTTTCTTCGCCGCCTCCGGCTTCGCCGGGTCAGCCGGCTGCCCGTTCTCCGTCGGTGTTCCGGTCGGTACGCCCAGCAGCCCACGCTTCTCCAGCACCTTCTTGCTGATCTCATCCATGAGTGCCGGATTGTCGCGCAGATACTGCTTGGCGTTCTCGCGCCCCTGACCCAGACGCATGTCGCCGTAGCTGAGCCAGGCGCCGCTCTTTTCGATGATCTTGTCCTCGATGGCCAGGTCGATGAGGTCGCCTTCGCGGCTGATGCCGTGATCGTACATGAGGTCGCACTCGGCTTGCCGGAACGGCGGCGCCACCTTGTTCTTGACCACGCGGATCTTCACGCGCGAGCCGACCGTTTCTTCGCCTTCCTTGATGCCGGTGACCTTGCGGATGTCCAGACGAACCGAGCTGTAGAACTTGAGGGCCAGGCCGCCGGAGGTCGTTTCGGGGTTGCCGAACATGACGCCGATCTTCTGGCGAATCTGGTTGATGAAGATCATGCACGTCTTGGTGCGGGCGATGGTCGGGTTGAGGATGCGCAGCGCCTGGCTCATGAGCCGGGCCTGCAAGCCGACGTGCTGGTCGCCGATCTCGCCTTCCACCTCGGCACGCGGCACCAGGGCCGCCACCGAGTCGATGACAATGATGTCCACGGCATTGGATTTGATCAGCATTTCGGCGATCTTGAGCGCCTCTTCGCCGGACGACGGCTGGCTGACGAGCAGACCTTCCAGATCGACGCCGAGCCGCTTGGCCCAGCCGGGATCGAGGGCATGTTCCGCGTCGATGAAAGCAGCCACGCCGCCTTGCTTCTGCGCCGAGGCCACGGCGTGGAGAGCCACCGTTGTCTTGCCGCTCGATTCCGGGCCGAAGATTTCAATGATGCGGCCCCGTGGCAAACCCCGGCCGCCCAGGGCGATGTCGAGGCTCAACGCCCCGGTGGAAATGCCCGGCACGTCGGCCGCTGAATCCTGCCCGAGCTGCATGATGGCGCCTTTGCCGAACTGCTTTTCGATTTGTGCCAATGCGTTCTTGAGTTCCCGGTCCTGTGTCTGATCGGCCATGTTAACTCCTTGCTGGGATTAAGTGAGTGAATCGCGTCCCTCAATCCATTTCTAACCACGGATTACACGGATAAATGCTGCTTTTGTTTCTGTATCCGTGTCATTCGTGTGATCCGTGGTTTGAGAATTCTGGCTGAAGCACACTGCTACCAATTAGCATTTGTGCAAGGGCAGCGAGTAGTGTACGCATGTGAGTATACAGGCTTGTTCAGGCGTGGCAAGATCAAAAAAAGAAATTTCGGGTTGAGACTTCACTCCACGGCCACCCATAACATTTCGGAATGATATATCTAGCAAACCACAGCGTCCGGCAGCCTCATGTTACATAGATGCTACTTCCGGGGGAACAGGCTGCGAATTCGCTCAACAAAAGTTTCCGGGGGAAATGGGTCCCACCTTCTCCTCACAACCCTTCCGATCCCATCTGATTCGGAAGGGTCTGCCGCAAAGTGGATTACAATCATGCCTTCACTCCCTATCCACTCGCAGGTGATTGTGCCATCCGAAGAACCCGTGCCACACAGGGCGATGAGACGGTTCGTGTAGCATCCAGGTGGGCCTCCTAGTAGATGCTCCACTTCTGCCCTGGTCATGCCCACTTCAACACGCTCGCAGGCTTCCTCAGTGATATGCGGTCGCCGGACTTTTGTAATCAAAAACAGGGAGCATCCAGCGGCCAGCGCAATCAGGATCGCCGAACAAAGCTGCCAATGCTTTCTCATAGCATCCCCCGGCATCCCGAACTCCCTAACATTTTGATGTCATTCGGGTCGTTCATGTCATTCGGGTCGTTCGCTCTTGGAGGCCCAAAAGTCGTTCAGAGGGTGTGTCAGCCGAATGACCGCGAACGCGAATGACTCTTACGCCTTATCCCGCTATCTTCTCCCCCCGCAGGCACCGTCCAATCTGCCTCACTGCCTGCCGCAACCGATGTTCATTTTCCACGAGTGCTAGCCGCAAATACCCTTCACCGGCCTCGCCGAAGCCGCCACCCGGACTGACGGCCACCTCCGCCTCTTCCAGCAGCTTCATTGCGAAGTCGATAGAACCCATCCGGTCCTGCCATTCTTGTGGATACTTAGCCCAGACGAACATGCTGGCTTTCGGACTGTTGACTTCCCAGCCGATGCGTCGCAAGCCGTCAACCAGTACGTCGCGGCGTTCCTGATAGACGCCGGCCTGATGCTGGACGAAATCCTCGCTGTGCCGCAGGGCCATGATGCCGGCGATCTGGATTGGCTGGAAGACGCCGTAATCGTAGTAGCCCTTGATCGTGGCCAAACCCCGGATCATCTCCGCGTTGCCGGCACAGAAACCGAGCCGCCAGCCGGCCATGTTGTAGCCCTTGCTCATCGTCGTCGTCTCGACGCCGACCTCCTTGGCACCCGGCACGCTCAGGAAGCTCGGTGCCTGGTAGCCGTCGAAGCAAACGTCGCCATAGGCAAAGTCGTGAATCACCATGAAGCCGAAACGTTTCGCCAGAGCCACGACATCGACAAAGAAATCGCGTTCCACTACGGTCGTCGTGGGATTGTGCGGAAAATTGATGACCAGCACCTTGGGCCTAGGATAAATGTGCTCGGAGACCGCGGCAACGTTGGACAGAAAACGGTCGGGTTGCGAGCAGTCGAAGCTGATGACGTTCGCGGAGGCCAGAGCAACGGCGTAGACGTGGACCGGGAACGACGGCGCCGGCACGATGGCCGTGTCGCCCGGACCGAGCAGGGCCAGACACATGTGGCTGAAGACTTCCTTGGAGCCAAGACCGGCGAGGACTTCGGCGTCCGGATCGAGTTGCACGCCATATTTGCGATTATAGCGGAGGGCCACTTCGCGGCGCAGGTTGTACAGGCCGTTGCTGACAGAGTAGCGATGGTTACGTTCGTCGTGGGCCGCTTCGCACAGTTTCTCGATCACGAGCTTGTCGGGCACGTCGGTCGGGTTGCCCATGCCGAGGTCGATGATGTCGATGCCGGCCCGGCGCTTGCTGTGCTTGAGAGCGTTGATCTTGCCGAACAGGTAGGGAGGCAGCCGTTTGACGCGGTTGGCCACGTCAATACGGAAGGGCGTCTGGCTGGTATTGGGTTCGCTTTGCATGGATGGAGTGTAGCATCCCAGGCATACGCCTGGCAATGGGTTGTAGTGAGTGGTAAGGCGAGCGGCAGAAGATAATTTACCATCCCTCGCTCACGCTTCGGGCCAGTGTCACACTGGCCCGAAGCGTGAGCGAGGGATGGTATCACTTGCCGCACGCCTAAAGACCGGCCGGTCACCACTCACCACCTTCATCCTTCGCCCTGTAATTGATGTGAGACAATAACTCACGCCGCATCTCGTATCCGCCCATTTCCGGGGCGTTCAGGGCGGTTATAAGCCATACTTTCAAGGATGAAGGATGAAGGATTTTCGATTGCCGATTGGCATGCGGCCAAGGCATGACTTTCCGGGTAATCGAAAATCGACAATCGAAAATCGACCATTCTCCCCGGTTCCGGCAGAAGGCTCTCGCAATGATTCCAGGAGTAGCTGTTTCCTTGGGGCGCAATCTTGCCTGGATCGGCGTTCGTGCCGTCCACGTGCTCGTGTTCCTGCTGCCTGCCTTGCTTGTCGTGACCGTCGGCCTGCGCGCTGGCGGCCATCCCGACCTGTTCTTGCTCCTGAGCGGTGCTTTCCAGATCGTCTTGCTGGCTTGCTTCGGCTTCCTGATCCAGCGCCGGCGTTTGCAATCTCCCGGCATGGTGATCATCCTCCTTTACGCGGCCGGATTGGTTTGCCTGGGGTTGCGCATCCCTTTCCTGCTCACGGGAGAGGGCGGGATGGGGGATTGGTTTGCTCACCTGGCTTTTGCCATGCTGGTGATCGTTGCGCTCGCGATCTTCGTGCGACAGGTGCTGGCCGGCTCCGGGGTGTCGGAGATCAGGCGTGCTCGACTGTTGGCGCGGCGACTGGCGAACCGGCAGAACTGGCCCGCGAAGCTGAACGACTGCCGTATGCTCCCTGAAGTCAAGGCGCTGCGTGAAGCGTTGCACCTCGATGCCACACCCGCCCTGGAGCTGCTGGGCCATCCGCGGCCCGAGGTAAGAACAGCAGCCCTGGCAGCGCTGGAGTTCCGGCAGCGCTGGCGCCCCGGACAGGCCGAGCTGGTGCTGCACGCCGCCCAGAACGCCCCGGAGATTCCGGTCCGGGTTGCTGCCGTGGCAGCCCTGGGTAATCTCGACGATCAACTCCTCGTTCAGACCCTGGCGGAGTTCCTGCGTGATTCCGCCAGGGAAGTGCGCCGGACGGCGCTGGAGACCCTGCTGTGGGACATCGAGCACCGCTGGACCTGGATCCGCGACACGATCCATTCCCTCCTGGGTGATCCGGCTTTCAAGGAGGATGGTCCGCTGCCGTTGGAAGGGCGACACCTGACCAGTGAGGCAGTGACGGACCTGACAGCCTGGACGGGTGAGAAGGGCGTCCTCGGTACGCGCGCAGCCCTGACACTTGCCGCACATTACAGCCAGGTGCTCCAGGCAAAGCCGGACGAGGGTCTTATCCAGACACTCCATCAGCAACTGGCCAATTCGCATACGCCAGCCATTCTTCGTCTGGAGCTGGCCAGGCTCTTGCAAGATTCCCACGAGTTGGATCATCATCTACAGGAGCAGTTGCTCAACCCGATCAATCCGGCGCCCTTGCGTCTCGTCGCGGCGGAGGCGCTTCTGGCCAATGTTCCCACGGCGGACCGTGGGAACGAGGAGAACGAGGGCCGCGAGGGGGCACTGGCGGCCCTGCGCGACCTCGCCCGGTTGCCCAACCGCGAAATTGCCCTGGCGACGGCAGCCGTCGTCCAGCGGTGGTTGGAGATCGACCTGGGCCTCGCTCTCAACCAACCATTGCCGCCCGTGCATAGCCGGCAGGCCGCCGAAGTGGTCCGCCGGGTAATGCGTTGGGCCGCTCAGAACGGCTCGGGGCTGAATGAGCGGGTGAAGGCGAGTGCAGCCCGCTAGCACAAAAAAATAGAATTCCAACTTGCAATCTGGCTGCGCTTTGCTACGATACTCTGATAATCATGGTTGTAACTTAAATACTGTCCAAGGCAGGAGTATTACGCGGCGGAGGTAGTGAGGATCGAAATGGCGATCACGAAGGACCGAAAGACGGAAATCATCGACCAGTTTCGGCGCGAATCGGCCGATACCGGCTCGCCCGAGGTGCAAATTGCTTTGCTTACGGCTCGCATCAACGAGCTGCATGATCACATGCGCCACCCACAAGAAGGACCACGCCAGCCGGCGCGGCCTGTTGAAGATGGTCAGCAAGCGGTCCGGACTTCTGAGCTACCTGCGCAACAAGGATCGCAACCGCTATGTGGCCGTCATCAATCGGTTGGGTCTGCGGAAATAAAGGATGAAGGATGAAGGATGAAGGATGAAAAAAGTGCCAGCGCCCCCGCTGAGGTTTCATCATTCATCATTCATCCTTGATTCTCCTCCTGCCGGTACATGTGAGGAATGTCCCGTGCAGGCATGTCGTATTGAACGTCCCATCGGTCAAAGCAATCTCATTATCGAAACCGGCAAATGGGCCAAGCAGGCGCATGGCGCGGTTGTTGTCCGTTACGGCGACACGGTCACTCTGGTGACCGCTGTCGAAGGCGAGCCGGATGAGGGGCGGGATTTCTTCCCGCTCGTCGTCGATTACCGCGAGAAAACCTATGCCGCCGGCAAGTTCCCCGGCGGCTTCATCAAGCGCGAAGGCCGGCCCACCACCAAGGAAATACTGACCGCGCGGCTCATCGACAGGCCGATCCGGCCTTTGTTCCCGGCCGGTTACAACTGCGAAGTGCAGGTCATGTGCGCTGTCCTGTCCGCCGACAAGGAAAACGACCCCGATGTCCTGTCCATGATCGGCTCCAGCGCTGCCCTGCACGCTTCGCATATCCCGTTCTTGCAGCCGACCGGCTCGGTGCGCATCGGCCGTATCGGCAACGAGTTGATCGTCATGCCGACGCATTCCCAGCTCGAAGAGAGCGATCTTGATCTGGTGGTTTCCGGCACGCGCCGGGCCATCACCATGATCGAAGGGTTCGCCCGCGAGATGTCGGAAGAAAACATGCTCCAGGCGATCATGTTCGCCCACCAGCAGATCATTATCATCGTGGACATGATCGAGGACATGCGCCGCCAGGCGGGTCTGGAGACGAAGGTGTTTCCTCCGCCGGCCGCGCCGAATCCGCTGATCGAGATCTTCCGGCAACGCTTCCATGATGAATTTCGTGAGCGGAAGCAGACCACCGGCAAGCAAGAACGTGCCACGCGCATGCGCGAGCTGCACGACCAGATCTTCAACGAATTCCTCCCCGAGAACGGCCAGCCGGCGTACACTCCCGAGCAGGTAGCGCCGCGCTTTCGAGCTTTTGGAAGAGCGCGTCGTTCGCGATCTGATCCTGGAGGGTAAGCGCATCGACGGCCGTGGCGTGCGTCAGCTTCGGCAAATTACCTGTGAGGTCGGCGTGCTGCCGAGGACGCATGGTTCGGCCGTCTTCGCCCGCGGTGAGACGCAGGCTCTGGTCACCACGACACTGGGAACCGTCAGCGACGAGCAGCGCGTGGACGGGTTGCTCGAAGAATACAGCAAGAAATTCATGCTCGATTACAACTTTCCGCCGTTCAGCGTCGGCGAGTGCCGGCCTATTCGGGGTCCAGGCCGGCGCGAGATCGGTCATGGTGCTCTGGCCGAACGAGCGCTCAAGGCAGTCATTCCCGGTCCCGACAAGTTCCCGTACACCATCCGGGTGGTTTCGGACATACTGGAATCGAACGGCTCCAGCAGCATGGCCTCGGTGTGCGGCGGCACACTGGCCCTCATGGATGCCGGCGTGCCCATTTCCGATCCCGTGGCCGGCATCTCCATCGGCCTGGTCAAGGAGCCCGACCGCTATGTCCTGCTTACCGACATCATGGGAGACGAGGACCACTTCGGCGACATGGACTTCAAGGTGGCCGGCACCGGCCGCGGCGTAACCGGCATCCAACTCGACCTGAAGATCGACGGTATCGACGAGGACATCATCCGAGCCACACTCGACCAGGCCCGCGAAGCTCGCCGGGATATCCTCAAGATCATGCTGTCCACCTTGCGCAACCCAGGATGAGCATCAGCACCTACGCGCCGCGCCTCCTCACCATTCGCATCAACCCGGAGAAGATCGGTTTGCTCATCGGCCCCGGCGGCAAGAACATCAAGAGCATTCAGGAAACGACCGGCGCCAAGATCGATATCGAGGACGACGGCACCGTGTTCATTTCCCACATGGACGCGGCCGGCGCGGAAGCCGCCCGTGCCAAGGTCGAAGCCATCACCGAGGAAGTCCGCATCGGCAAGGTCTACGAGGGCCGGGTTACGTCCATCAAGGACTTTGGCGCCTTCATAGAAATCCTGCCTGGCCGCGACGGACTGTGCCACATCAGCGAGCTGGACGACCGCTACGTTGGCAAGGTGGAAGATGTCTGCAAGGTCGGCGACATCATGCAAGTGAAAGTCATCGCCATCGACGAGCACGACCGGGTCAAGCTGTCGCGCAAGGTTCTGCTCCGCGAGCAAGGCGGCGGTGCGCCCCCCCAAGGCGGTCCCGAGGGCGGACCGCCGCCCCGGCGTCAAGGCGAGGGCGGACCGCGCCGGCATGGCGAGGGCGGACCGCGCCGCCCCCCTGACAGAGAACACCGCCCACAGGGAGAGCCAGAGGGGAGATAACTCAAGAAGTGCTGAGTGCTGAGTTAAGCGCACGATAGACTTTGGTCCACTGCCATGACAACGCCTCCCAACGTTTCACTCAGCACTCAGCACTCAGCACTCAGCACTGACCATTACGCCGAACTGGCCGAACTGGCCGGCGGTTTTATCCACGAGATCAAGAATCATCTCAGCACGCTCGGGCTGAATCTGCAGCTTCTGGCCGAGGACTTCCAGGACCCGCAAACGCAGCGCGAACGCCGGGCTACGGACCGCGTTCAGCGCCTTCAGAACGAGTGCCAGCGCCTGGTCGATATTTCCAACGATTTCCTCCGCTTCGCCCGCGTCAAGGACCTGGATCTGGCTCCCACCAATCTAACCGAAGTGATCGAGGAATTGATCGACTTCTTCGGGCCTACCGCCAGCCAGGCCAACATCGACATCCGCACCTATCTGCCTGCCGACCTGCCTGCCGTTCGGCTGGATCGCGAGCTGTTCAAGCAAGCTCTGCTCAACCTGATGCTCAACGCCCAGCAAGCGATGCCCGGCGGCGGCGAGCTTACTATCCAGGCCGTAGTGGTCAATGGCGATCGAAACAGACAGGGAGACAGGGAGACAGGGAGACAAGGAGACAAAGAAGCCGGAGTTTCTCCTTGTCTCCCTGTCTCCTTGTCTCCTTGTCTCCTTTTGAGCCTGATCGATACCGGCAAGGGTATGACTCCCGAAATTGCTGCGCGCGTGTTCCAGCCCTTTTATTCGACCAGGCCGGGCGGCACCGGGTTGGGCTTGCCGACAGCGCAAGATCATTGAAGCGCACGGCGGGACCATCGAAGTGCAAAGCGAAGTGGACCACGGGACGAAGTTCACCATTCGGCTGCCGGTGGACGGCTGCTGCTGAAGCCCGCGAGTCCCGCAAAACGTTGGCTAATCATTGAAAGTGGGCATCTACTTCTTTCCCCCATCCCGCACTCCCAGCGTATACTCCCACTGCCACTTCGCTTCCTGCCCTGGCATCAGCTTCAGCTCAATGAACGACTCCGGGCACACTGCCAGCTTCACCGACCAGAAATTGACCTTTGCCAGCGGCATGTCGCCCTTGATCTTGATACTGGCACCCATCTTCGTGTTCTCGACCGTCACCTCGTTGTCTTCGACCTTGTTGCCGTAGCCCAGTAGCTCCGAGAACGCCGACTGGCCCGGTTGCAAGTTCTGCTTGTAAACCAGCATTTTGTCCTCCGTCACGGCCACTCCCCTGAGAGTGTCCTTCGCCTTTGCGCTGACCGCCCACGGAAACTTGAGCCGGTAGTTCGTGCCGATCGGGTCGTTGTCGATGATGGTGAAATTGTGGTTGTAGTGGTTCGTCTCCAGCGGCTTGTTGCCCGTGTTCTTCAGGCGATGGTTGATGACAAACGTCGAGCTGTCCGCCGGCAGGGTGATCTGCTTGACGTACTGGTAACCCCAGCCGGCGTCAGTCTGCAACTCTTGTATGAACCCGATTTGATCCTTACCGGTCGTGACCTTCCATGAACCCGGCTTCACGATCTTGTAGGGGTTGAAGAAGCTGTAGTTCTCGTTCTTGGCCTTCTCCAGTTGACCAACGCCGATCTTGACGAAGGTTTCGCCCACCTTGGCTTCCTTGTAACCGAGAGGAACTTCGTTGCCGAACTCCTCGCAAGGTCCGATAGCGTCCTCGAAATTGTTCGGATCATGCGTCGTCTTCCACGGCGCGAAGAAGACGTGGCCCTTGTATTCGGCCTTCGCAATCAGCCCGGACCAGTCGAACCGCGGGCCGCGGTAGTAGCCATCCGTCGCATCCGGCAGAAACACCGTGAGTTTGACGATGCTGTTGGTGATTTCGGTCTGGGGGAGCGGCTTAACGGGTTCGGTGGCATAGGAGATATCACCAAGGACCAAGAGGACGAATAGGACGGATAGAATGGCTCGCATGGAAGGCTCCTGGGTATGGACAAAAGCCGTGTCAGGCAGGGTTTACTGCTGATTGGTGAAGAAAGCGGAGGTTAAAAAGCGGGCTGGGCAATGAACTTAGGCCGGCGGCAGCGGCTTGATCCGTGCTTTGCGGATAGCACTAATCTTGTGGAGTTTCGCCCGGCGGCGAATCTCGCATGGCTTCTCGTAATGTTTGCGTTTACGCAACTCTTTTTGCAAACCGCTACGTTCGAGCAGCTTTTTGAAGCGGCGCAACGCCGCTCCGATGGGTTCCCGGTCGTGGACACGCATTCGTAGGGGCATGGGATCTCCTAAAAAGACATAAAAGTTAGCGACAAAAGGTATTCTAACGAATGAGACAGGTCGGGGGTAGACCTAAACCTCATTTTTTCATCTCTGCCTGGCTTCCAGTAGACATGCCAGCTGGCATATCTAGGAGAGATTGTCCGAGAATTAAAGTGTTGAAGAGAAGTCTGAATGGGGATTGGGGAACCAGAGTGATTCTGCTAAAATCTTGCTTCTCATGCCAGTGTAGTTCCGCCCAGCGGTACCAGGTTTGATGGCGGTATGCAAGGCTTCCGTATGCTTTTTGCCCTACAAAAAGGGGGAGAACGGCGATGTGGGCTACGTGGAAAACCATGACGTCGGTGATGGTACTGATGGCGACGGGCGCGATGGCGGTGGGTGCGGAAACCGGGCGCCACGATTCGCCCGAAACGGCCCTGCCCCTGGAACCGGGCGCAACAGCCGAGGGTGTCTGGCACTTCGGCGACCAATCACAATACTACCATCTTAAGCTGCCTGGCACGGGAACGGCGTCGGTCGAGCTGTCCGGGTTTCCGGAGGATTGCAGCTTCCAGGTGAACGTGTTTGGGTTCCAGAAGGCGACCACGGCCCTGGTCGAGAGCATTGACGGGAAGCCGGGCCGCAACGTATCGGCCCGCTTTACCACCCAGGCAGGCTGCGACGGCTACGTGGCCGTGCGGCTGAGCAACATCGTCAGCAGCGTGAGCACCAATGACTGGAGCGCCGTCCGCTGCACGCCGGTAGGCCCCTGGCATCTGTGCCCGAAGGTCGGCCAGCCGGCACCCAAGGCTCCTGACCGGCACGAAGGCGCACCCGTGCTGCCGCCGATCACATATCGGCTGGTCGTCAACTCGGCGGCCGATGGTCCCTCATCCGGGCCGGGAGGCGGCGTGAAAGATCCCGAGAAACCCACCATCAAGGCCGGACCAGAAACGTCGGCCGGAGAGGCCAACATCGGTCCCACCGGGGGCGACGTGCTCATCAAGAAGCCCGGCGACCCGCTCGACGGCCTGAAGATTACCGTCCCGCCGGGCGCTTATGGCGGCGAGCACCACTTCGAGGTGTCGCACCGGCCGATCACCGGGCACACCTTGGGCCAGCACTTTCATCCCGTGTCGCCGCTGGTCACGGTCAAGAGTGGCGGGGACTATGCCCAGAAGACCATGACTATCCGCATTCCAGCCCGCGTGCCCGATGGGCATTTCGCCCTGGCGTTCTTCTTCGATCCGGCCACGGGCGAGCTTGAAGGATTGCCGCTGGTGAAGCTCGAGGCCGACGCTGTGACCTGCCTCACGCGGCATTTCTCCACCATCGTCGTTAGCTCCATCGACAAGAAGGAGTTGACTCAGGCCACGGTCGATACCGGCTTTGCGCCCGGCAAGGACGACTGGCAGTTCAGCAACGACGGCACCTTCTTCACGCCATATGGCGAGTGTGCCGGCATGTGCCTGAGCGCCCTGTGGTACTGGTGCGAGAAGGGCCGTCACAACCCGTCTCGGCGGCTGTACGGGCTGTATGATAACGACGGCCTCGGCTTCCGGACCCCCGGATTCGGCTATGATGACACGCTCGGCCAGCGGCTGACCTCGGTGCTCCAGAAGGAACTCGACTTCGACAATCTGCTTGCGGATGCCTTCTTTCACATGGGGCAAATCAGTCCCACCCTGGTCCAGTGCTCCTTCACCTATTCCATGCTCTTGACCAAGCAGCCGCAACTGGTCGGCCTCCTGCGCAAAGGCGGCGGGCATGCCGTCATTGCCTACAAGCTTTCCGGCAACACGCTCTCGGTGGCCGATCCGATCTTCCCTGGCAAGAGCAATTCGTTGCGGGAAGTCGTGTTCGAGAGCGGCCGGTTCAAGCCGTACTCCTCGGCTGCCAATACTCGTGAGCTGGCTCGCGGCGAAGGAAGGTCTTATGACACTATACTCTACATGGCCAAGAGCGCACTACTGCCCTGGCCCCAAGCAGCAGCACGCTGGCGCGAGCTAGAAACCGGGACAATCGGCTCAACGGCATTCCCCGCATTGCGCATCTTGCAACAGACCGCGCCCGGCAAAACCGAGGAACTCAAGGATGACGCCGTCACCGATAAGCCGCAGATCGAGCTTTCCATTGCCGTGGATGGACCATTCGCCCTGCCTGATTTCCGCATCTATCGGTTCCGCAACGATAAGTGGACTCCGTGGGAGAAGGGAGGGCGCGTGGATCTGGAGCCGGGGGTCAACAAGCTGGGGATCTACGCTTTCTACTGGAGCCAGGAGAAACCCCCGGACCGGCTGTGGGCCGCCTTCCGCTGGATCGACGTCAACTACTTCACTCTCCTGATCGATCCGCCGAAGCAGGAAACGGTCGTCGGTCAGACGGTCCAATTCACCGCCCGCAGCACCAACATCATAAGCGTCGAGGCCCCTCGGTACGAATGGATGTTCGAAGACGGCAAGCAATATGAGAAGACGACAGAGCCGACACACAAGCACAGCTACTCCAAACCCGGAACCTACACCGTCATTGCCCGGCTGTATCACAACGTGACCAACGAGTTGCTCAGCGACGGCCGAGCAACGGTGATTGTCAAACCAGGCGCCAGCACGCCGCCCTCGTCGCCGCCTCCCGCGGACAGCGGCAAGATCGTCGTCAGCATCACCAGCAATGTGCCGGATCTGACGAACAAGGCCATTGGGGCCGGGGCAAAGCTAGGCGGCGCGCGCGACACTCCCTATCGATTCGTGGCCACGGTCTCCGGCCTGCCCGCGGGAGCCAAGCCTACTTATCGCTGGACATGTACTGGAGGCGGCAACATCCGCCCCGAACAGAATGCCTGCCAGGCAAGCTTCCCCAGCGCAGGCTCGTACGAGATGACCGTCACCGTGGTCGACGAGGCCAGCGGCCAGGTACTCGGCACCGGCACGGCGACGGCCCGGATTCGTTAGGGGCCCTGTTCTCCGCCAATTTGAAAGGCAAGTCCTTGCGATAGCTATGGTGTTGAAGATGAGTTACGCTTCCTTCCTTGCCGGCACCATCCCTCCCAGCACTGCCAGCCATCGGCTCGCCGCCATCAACAGCAACGTGCCGACACAGACAATCACGAAAACCGTCAGCACCATGTTGAGGACCCCGCGCAACAACTGGCCTTCCTTGATCAAATCGGGGAATTGATAGGTCAACATCTGCCCTCCCGCCGTCATCGTCGTCACCGTCACGAACAGCATCGGCAGCAGCGTCACGGGTGCATACCTTGCGCGGCCCGTGTTGATGAGCCGCGTCGTCACCAGTGCCAAAGCCACAACAGTCAATAGCTGATTGGCAATGCCGAACATCGGCCAGATCGTGCTGATCGAGCCGGTTTTTATGAGGATGGCCCAGCCGGCGGTGACGACCAGCGTGGCCAGCAGACGCGCCCGGCAGCCAGTCGGTCCGCTCGAACTTCGGATAGACCTTGCCGAGCGCTTCCTGCAACATGAAGCGGGCAATCCGCGTGCCCGCGTCGATGGTGGTGAGGATAAACAGAGCCTCGAACATGATGGCGAAGTGATACCAGTATTTCATCAATCCCTCGACGCCGAGGCCGACCTTGTGGAATGCATTGGTGAGCACGTCGGCCATTCCAACCGCAAGTGTGACAGCCCCGCCGGTCCGGCCGCGCAATGCCTCGCCGCCGACGCGGCGCTCGACTTCATCGAGTGAAAGGTGCTGTGGAGCATCCACATTGAGTCGATGCATGGGATCCTTGCCCTCGGGAACGGCCAGAGCGGCTTTGAGCTTGTCGATATCCTTCTGGTATGTTGGCAGCTCCGGCAAGGGGGTGTTGATCTCGAAGTACTGCCCGTAGTCCAATGACGATGCGGCAATCAGCGCCACAATGCCGACCAACCCTTCCATCAGCATCGCTCCGTAGCCGATGGTGCGAATGTGGCTCTCCTTGTCCACCATTTTCGGCGTCGTGCCGGAAGCCACCAGGGCATGAAACCCGGAAATCGCTCCGCACATGATGCAGATGAACACAAAGGGGAAGACGCCCCCCTTGAATGTCGGCCCACCATCCATGAAGAGTTCGTTGAACGCCGGAGCCTCAAGCTTCGGATTGGCCACGAACACGCCGACAATGAGAAGTGCGACGGTGCCGATCTTGAGGAAACTCGACAGGTAATCGCGCGGGCACAGGAGCAACCACACCGGCAACACGGCGGCAATGAAGCCGTAAGCCGCCAGAGCCACGATCGTTTGATCCTTCGATAGCGAGAAGTACCTTTCCAGCGGCGAGCCGGGTATCCAGTTGCCGACAACCACGGACGCCAGTACGCCCACCGCTCCGAATATCGACGCCTCCAGAATCCCACGGCCACGGCGCAGCTTGGTGATGTAAACTCCCATCAACAGAGCGATGGGAATGGTGCAGGCGATGGTGAATGTGCCCCACGAACTCCCCGGAACCAGCTCGAAGCACTTGTCGGGCAATGTCACCATTCCATTCACATCAACCAGCGGGCTGACTTCAGGCGTCTGGATGTGAAAGCTCTCGGAACGATGGGTCGGCGTGCTCGGCGAGTAGAAGACATCGCAGCCTCCGGGGAAACGGTAGACTCTTTGTCCCTCCACGCTCTTGTCAGGATCGACCGGAAGCGCATGAGCGTCGGGCAGCTTGATTTGCATTCCCTTGGCCAGCCGAACCTCATCACCGCCAAGAGCCTTGACCACGACGAAGCCCAGCCCCGCCAGTGCGATGACGACGATGAAGAGAATCGCCGCGGAAACGACGACGCCGGCCCAGCGCCCCAGTTCGATCCGGGCGATTTCGGCCAGCGACTTACCGCCGCAGCGAACCGAAGCAGCCAGAACGAGCATGTCCTGCACCGCCCCCGCCAGGCAGACGCCGATCACCAGCCAGAGCAACCCCGGCATGTAACCGTACTGAATCGCCAGCACTGGCCCGATGAGCGGACCGGCTCCCGCAATGGCGGCGAAGTGATGGCCGAACAGCACCCATTTGTTGGTCGGGTCGTAGTTGTGACCGTCCTTGAAACGGTGCGCCGGCGTGATTCGCGAATCGTCGAGAGCCGCGACCCTGGCGGCGAGGAAAGCGCTGTAGAAGCGATAGGCGATGGCCAGGATGCAGAGCACACCGAGCATTATCGGCATGGCGTGCAGGATAGTGCGCTCGCCCTGTTGCTCGAACAGGATGTTGGCCAGGAGGGGAGGGGACATCAACCTTCTCGTGTGAGGTATTCATCCTCACGGCGTTTCTCTTCAAGGCATTCGATGTAGTCCCGGTGGAGGGTCGCGTGCAGGAGTTTGGCGAAAGTTTCGTCAAGGCTATTGTACCGTATCAACTCGACAACATCGCCGAAGTCACGGTGCCGCCGGGCCGCAAGCTTGAGTTGAATCAGCGTTGCCAGATTGATGTACTGAATCGATTTGATTTCTTCGCGAACCATCGTGGGATCAGGAAAGGCAATGGGGCCAGGCCTTCCGTTACCCGGATAGAGGCCGGTCACGAGGACATCTATTGTCCGCTGATTCTTACGGTCGATAAATCGGCGTGGCAACTGGGCAACAGGATCATACTCCTTGGGCACAAACAGACGACGGAATTCCGCAAGACCCTGGCGTGTGAGGAGAACATCGACGTCTTTGGTCATGCGCTCATAATTATGAGCATTGATTGCCATGCCGCCGACAATAGCGTAGGGAATGCCAGCCTTGTCTAACCGTTTGACCAGACGACGCATCGACTGATGAACTTCACCACGTCCCGCGAAGAACATATCGATCCTCTTGAAGAAATCAGGATGCTCAGCGGGCTTCCGCTCGTTCCCAAACCGAGTCTGGGAACGAGCGGAGCCAACCTGCTGACCGGGTGCATGCATGAGAATTACATCCAACTTGCCGCCGCGTAGTGCGTCTACGTCTTCGCCTCCGCCGCGGTTGCCTGGACGTATTCTTCATCCATGCGCTTCATCTCGGCGGATTCCCGCTTCGATTGCCACCAGGCCCAGCCGACGGCCAGCAACGACCCAAACACGACCAGCCAGCCGATCAGCATCGTAAGCTGGTCCTTGGTCTCGCTAACGATGGTTTTGGGGTTGATGGTAACCTCGTAGACAGTCTCCAGGCTTGTCGCATCATCGGACTTCTCACGCCCTGTCTCATTGACCTTCACCTTGTCCGACTCCGGGCTTGTCGAATCATCGGTTTTTTTACGTCGTGTCTCATTGACCTTTACCTTGTCCGACGTTTTGCCAATGACCTGTCCGACAATCGTCTTCCCTTCCGGTCCGATGGTTTGCACCACGGGTTTGATTGTGCCGAGTTCCTGTTCCGTATAGGTCTTGTCCGCATCCGTCGCCTTCAAGACAAAGGTCTTCTTACCGCTTTGCACGTTGTAGGTGAGCACCAGCGTCAGCGCGAGCAGGCTGACCATGTTCATCACCTTGATGAGCGGATTGATGGCCGGGCCGGCGGTGTCCTTGAGCGGATCGCCGACCGTGTCGCCGGTCACGCTGGCCTTGTGCTTCTCGGAGCCTTTGCCCGTCAGGGTGCCGCGTGGCTCGTCCTCAATGGTTTTCTTGGCGTTGTCCCAGGCGCCCCCGGCATTGGCCATGAAGACGGCCAGAAGCTGTCCCGACAGAATCATGCCGGCGAGGAAACCGCCCAGCGCATAAGGCCCCAGGAAGAAACCGACGAAGAGAGGCGTGGCAATGGCGAGCACCCCCGGTCCGATCAGCTCCTTCTGAGCGGTGCCCGTGCAGATGTCAACGACGCGGCCGTAGTTCGGCTTCTTGGTGCCGGCCCAGATTTCCTTGTCCCGGAACTGCGTCCGGCATTCCTGCACGATCAGATAGGCCGCCCGGCCCACGGCCCGGATCGTCATGCTGCTGAACAAGAAGGGCACGGAGCCGCCGATGAGCAGGCCGACAAAGACCATCGGCTCCGCCACGGTTAGCCGGGCCGCGCCTTCCAGGAATTGGCCGATCTGCAGCTTGTCGATGTGTTCCTCGGAGCCGGTGGCGATGACGGCGATGAAACTGGCGAACAGCGACACGGCCGCGATGACGGCCGAGCCAATGGCCACACCCTTGGTGATGGCCTTGGTCGTGTTGCCGACGGCATCCAGGTCGGCCAGGATTTGCCGGCCCGTCTTGTATTGCTCGGGCGTCATGTAGCCGGCATCGCCCGGCTGCAACTCGCGGTTGTTGGTGTCCTTGTTGTAACCCATCTCGCCGATGCCGTTGGCGTTGTCGGCCACGGGGCCGAACACGTCCATGCTGATCGTGTTGCCGGTCAGCGTCAACATGCCAATGCCGCACATGGCGACGCCGTAGGCAATAAAGAGCGGGTTGAAGGTCGATCCGTAGATAAGCACGCTCCCCATAATGGCGCCGGCGATGATAATGACCGCCCAGACCGTGCTCTCATAGCCGACGGCAATGCCTTGAATGATGTTCGTGGCATGACCGGTCCGACAGCTTTTGGCCAGCGATTTCACCGGCTCGTATTCCGTTCCCGTCCAGTACTCGGTGCAGAAATTGAGCGCCACCGCCAGAATGATGCCGATGAGACACGTCCAGGCCGGCCGCATGTCGAGCGAGCCGCCCAGGAAGTCCTTGTTGTCCGGGCTGTTGAAGCCGAAGTTGACAAACCAGGGTTGGTTCACTTCATAGATTTGAATGCCGCCTCCATCCGGGAGTTTCCACGTGGGATAATCCGTCGTGAAGCGGAAATAGAAAAAGCCAAGAACCAAGAAACCGATGATGCTGATAGCACTGCCGACGCGGAAGCCGACGTTGATCGATGCCATCGCTTCCTTGACGGAACCCTTGTCGCCGGCCCGGACCAGGTAGGTGCTGATAATGCTGGCGATGACACCGATGGCACGCACGAGCAACGGGAAGATCACGCCCTTGTGACCGAAGGTGGCGTAGCCGAGGATCATGGCCGCCACGATGGTCACTTCGTAGCTCTCGAAGATATCCGCTGCCATGCCGGCGCAGTCGCCGACGTTGTCGCCGACGTTATCGGCAATGGTGGCGGCGTTGCGCGGATCGTCTTCGGGGATATTCGCCTCGATCTTGCCGACGAGGTCGGCGCCGACGTCGGCGGCCTTGGTGTAGATACCACCGCCGACACGCATGAACAGAGCGAGCAGCGTGCCGCCGAAACCGAAGCCGAGCAGCGCTTCGTATGCCTTTTCGCCGAAGTACAGGAAGATGAGCGAGCCGCCCAGAAGGCCCAATCCGTCGGTGAGCATGCCGGTGATGGTTCCTGTACGATAGCCAAGTTGGAGCGCCTTGCCGAAGCTTTCGCGAGCCGCTGCGGCCACGCGGAGGTTGCCTGCCGTGGCCAGACGCATGCCGACGAAACCGACCGTGGCGGAAAAGATCGACCCAATCAGAAACGCGATGCCTCGTCCCACGGCAATCGTCACGGCTTCATACCGGCCTTGATCGTCCGCAGCCATTCCCCAGGGCCACTTGGTGAGGATCAGCACTGCGGTAATGAAGATGATCAGCACCCCCACGGTCCTGAACTGCCTGCGCAGGTAGGCATTGGCGCCTTCCCGGACCGCCTGGGCGATCTCCTGCATGCGCAGCGTGCCGATTCCTGCCCCATACACTTCCTTGACGAGCATCGCCGCATAGCTTAACCCGGCCAGGGCAATGACCACGTTCAAGATCAGGGCAATGCGTTCATAATCGTTGTAAGCGTTGGAATTCCAGAAGCTGAACGGCTGCCAGCCGGTTTGTGCCGCCAGCACCGGCGTGGCTGGCGTGGTCGCCGGCGTGTAGCCAAGCGATCCCATGATTCCGATCGCCAGAAATGCCAGCATGGTCCAGAACCAGCGTTTTGACATTCGTCCCTGCCGGGGTGTGCGTGTGTTAGCCATAAGAGAAAAACACTCCTGAAAACTGTCGGTGATTTACCAGTCCCCAGGTGGACTTGGTAAAGAAATACGTCAGTAACAATAAGTAAGGTATAAAGATAAGGGCACTCTGAGGCAAGTCTAATGGTTAGACAAGATTTGCCGAACTATGTCCAGGCCAACTCGGCGGCTCCAGGCTTCCAGCAGCCGCTGCCAGACCGGTCCCGGCCAGGGCAGTGCTGTGCTGTTGATGCGACTGACACCGGCCAGACAGTAGGGCGTGCTGGCGAGCATCGCTTCATCGGCGGTGATGCAGTCCTGAACAGTCAATTCCTCCTCCTCGAAGCGGATGCCCAGCTCCGCACACAATTCTTCAACGGTGAGCAGGCTGATACCGCCGAGAACGGACGTTCCGGGGCGGCGACAGCACAGCTGCGCCGCGCACAAGTACGAAGTTGGCGGTCGATGTCTCCGTGACATAGCCCGCGCCATCGAGCAACAGGGCCAATGACCCCGGTTCGATGTCGCGTGCTTCCTGGTCAGCCAGCCACCAGTGCAGTCGATTGCGATGTTTGATGCGTGGATCGAGCCAGGCCGTCGCGATGTGCGGTCTGTCCGGAATGACAACATGTGCCCCCGTGTGGAATAAATGTGCATGACGAGCGAAGGGGAGCGGGAATGTTTGCATGGCGAGAGTTGGGAAACCATCACCGGGACCGCCTTCGTCGCCGAGGTAGTAGCCGATCAGTCCAGGCGTGGCGAACATCACGAGGGCTAGATCTTGTTCCGGACCGAGCAAGGCGGCGTTGTGTACAACCAGCTTTTCGGCAATGCCGGTCAGCTCATCGTCGGCCAAGGGCTGAGGAATGTGCCGCAAGCCGGCAACTCTGGCGGAAACGAGCCAGGTGATCGGACAAACGAAAGAGCTGATGCCGGAACGTGCGGCATTGATCGGTGACGGTGGCGCCGAAGACGAAACCGGCGTCGTCGAGCGCAAGGTGAGCCTGCGATTGGGGAAGGAATTGACCGTTGAAATATGCGAGAGGTGTCACCTGTATGCGTTCTTCCGATAGATTATATTGCAATTCGTCTCTACGCCGGGAAATCGCTCTGAATCAGCCGCTCCAAAGCCGCCAACGTCCGCACCGTCGCTCCTTGTTGTTGTAGCACAAAGCGCTGAGCCGCCGTTCCTAATCGCCTCCGCTCCAGTGCATCATCTAGCAAGCGACGAATCGTCCTCTCCAACTCCGTTGCGTCCTGGACCTGAATCGCGGCTCCAGCCTCCACCAGCCTCGTCGCCGTCTCCCGGAAATTCCACACGTGCGGCCCGAACACCACCGCCGCACCATAGGCCGCCGGCTCGATCATGTTCTGGCCGCCGCGCTTGCCGTCGAGACTGCCGCCGACGAAGGCGACATCGGCCAGGCCCCAGAGGGCGGCCAATTCGCCGATGGTGTCAACCAACATGACAGGGTGACAGGGTGACAGGGTGACAGGGTGACAGGGTGACAGGGCGAGTTCGCTGCGACGAATGAAGGGAAGGTTGGATCGCTGGAGCAGATTGGCTACTTCTTCGAAACGATCTTTCTGCCGCGGGACCAGGAAGAGACGCAGGTTCGGATGCTCGACTCTTCGCTCGGCGGTAGATGTCGAGAGTAATTTCTTCTTCCGGGGTCTGCGTGCTCCCGGCAATCCAGATCGAGATCGTCGGGCTGAATGCTCAAGCAACCGACCCAGTTCACGAGTCTTCGGATTGCCACGGTCAGTTTCGACGCCGTCGTACTTGACCGAACCGGTGACCGTGACTGTGTCCGGTGCGGCTCCAAGTTCACGATAACAAGCGGCATACTCCTCGGTCTGCGCCGCGAACAGATCGACGTAGGCGAACAGCCGCCCAACCAGGCCGCCGAGAAGGCGATAGCGTCGCGTGCTGCGCGGACTCATCCGGCCGTTGATAACTGCGACCGGGACACCTGATGCCTGCGCCGCCATGAGGAAATTGGGCCAGAGTTCTCCCTCGGCCAGCACCACGAGGCTCGGCTTGACGCCCCGCAGCGCCCGGCGAACTGCCCAGGAGTAATCGAACGGCCAGTAGATGACCGGCAGATCGGGAAAGCGTTTGCGAGCTTCATCAAAGCCAGTATCGGTAGTCGTCGAGATGACACATTGCCAGTCCGGATGTTGCCGCCGAAAGGTAGCCACGACTTGACGCAGGAGATGAATTTCGCCGACGGAAACGCCGTGGAACCAGGCAATGAGTGGTGAGTGATGAGTGATGAGTGATGAGTCAGAAATCGAACCGGAAAACTTCCGCCACAATCCACGCCGGTACTTGCCTGTCGTCAAAGCCTTGTAGACAAGCCAGGGGGAGGCGATTAGCAGAAAGAGCAGATAAACGACGTTAAGCAGATATGGCATGGGAATCCTTCCCCCCTTCTTATTTCAGCACTTTCATCTCAGCACTTGGGTTCAGCCCGCCGCCCTTTTCATGCAACAATTCTTGTACTTCTTGCCACTCTTGCACGGGCATGGATCATTGCGTCCCACCTTCTCGCCGCGGTTGCGGATCGGCTCGATCTTCTTTTGGCTCTTTTGACTACCGGCAATGGCGGCTTCCTGCTGGCCGCGCATGCTTTGCTCGCTGGCGGCCGGCAGCGCGCGGGCGGCTTCTTCGTGGGTGGCCGATTGGATCGTCCAGATCGTTTCCTGGAAGCCTTCCGACTCTTCCATGCGGAAAACCATGTCGCTCACCTTGTCCTTGCACGCCTTCCCACATGGCGTCGAATTCCTTCATGCCCTCACGCTTGAACACAGTCTTCGGGTCTTCCTGGGCATAACTGCGCAGACCGACGCTCGAACGCAGGTGATCCATCGTGTAGAGATGGTTTTTCCAGGCGGTGTCGAGTTGATTCAGCAGCAGGTTGCGTTCCAGGCCGCGCATTTCGGGGCGATAACGGTCGTCGAAAGCATTCCAGAGGATCTGCCGGGCTGCCTCCTGCGGTTACACCGGTGAGTCTTTCGACGGGGACCTCCACGTTCAGCTCTTGCCGCACCCAGTCGGCAATTTCGCGGGCATCTTCCGGCTCGGAAAGATGGGTCCCGTCGAAGGCTTCCTCCAGCTTGGCGTCGATGTCTTCCTGGCCGAGCTTGGGGAAGTCCTTGCGGCTGACATCGAGCAGTATTTCCTGTAGGCGTGACCGGGGCTGCGTGCGGAAAGTCTTCTTCCGCAAGCGCGTCGGCCGCGCCGGGGAAGCGTTGCCTGACCCATTTGTAAAGTCCTTCGCGGTCGTAACGTTGGCCGCCGGACTGCACCGGTTGCCGGTCGGCCATGAAGCGGGCCATGCCCACCTTGACCGGGAACTCGATCTCCTTCTGGCGATACATCGCGCGGACGTGTTCGCCCAGGATCGCCTTGATCTCGCTGCCTGGGCCTTGCCGGTCAATTCGGATACATCCAGCCTGAGCTGGAACTTCTGCCGTGCCCAGTCGCACAGCGATCCGCAGGCCCCATTCCGGGTCGAGAAAGGCCTGGCCGGCCGCCAGGTCCACCTCGGCAATCGCCTTCTCGGCCAGTCGATCAGGAACTGACTCACTTCCTCTTTACCAAGCTTTCTGAGCTGGTGGTCGGTCGTCTTGAGGCCCCAGCGCGTGTTGACCTGATGGGATAACGCTTGCCAGTTCCATTCCCGCTCCTCGTCTGCGCCCAGGTTCTCTTCCATCATTTCGAGGACCTGCGTCTGTATACGCCGGCTGGCCTTGTCGCGGGCTGTCCTCTCCGCCTCCGCGAAATCGCTGCGGCCGAAAGTCGGCGGCGTCGAACTCCACGCCCAGCCGCTTGCCGGCGAACTCGGCGAAACAGTCGGATCCATAATCCTCATCCAGGAAACGGTCGACGGCCAGGTCGATCTGTTCGTCGAGCATGCTGCAGGATGCGTGTCTTGCAATTGATCCCTTCGAGAATTTCCTGCCGGTAGCCGTAGACGCTCTTGCGCTGATGGTCCATGACCTCGTCGTATTCGAGCAGGTGCTTGCGGATGTCGAAGTTGTACTCTTCTCGACTTTCTTCTGGGCGCCCTCGATCCGCCGCGACACCATGCGGCTTTCGATCGACTGGCCCTCCTCCATGCCCATCTTGGTGAGGACGTTGGCGACCCACTCGCCGGCGAAGATGCGCATGAGATCGTCTTGCAGCGACAGGTAGAACCGGCTGGAACCAGGATCGCCCTGCCGGCCGGCACGGCCACGGAGCTGATTGTCGATGCGGCGGGCCTCGTGCCGTTCGGTGCCGACGATGTGCAGGCCGCCCATCTCGGCCACCTTGCGGCCCTCTTCCTTCATCTTCTCCTTGCTCTCGATCTCCTCGACGGTCCGCTTCCATTCATCCTCCGGCACGTCGAGGCGAGTGGCGTACTTGTCCTTGAGCCTGGCCCACGCGAGGGTCTCGGGGTTGCCGCCGAGGATGATGTCGGTGCCGCGGCCGGCCATGTTCGTGGCGATGGTCACGCCGCCGATTCGGCCGGCCTGGGCGACGATCTCGGCCTCGCGGGCGGCATACTCCGGCTTGGCGTTGAGCAATTCGTGCTTGATGCCGCGGCGTTTGAGCAACTCGCTGAGCTTTTCCGACTTGGCCACGTCGGTCGTGCCGATGAGCATCGGCCGGCCCGCCTTGTGGACCTCGGCGATCTCCTCGACCACCGCCTTCCACTTTTCCTTCTCGGTGCGGTAGATGACGTCGGGGTAGTTGATGCGGATGAGCGGCTTGTTCGTCGGAACGGCGATGACGTCGAGCTTGTAGATTTTCCAGAACTCGTTGGCCTCGGTCATGGCCGTGCCCGTCATGCCGGCCAGTTTCTTGTACAGCTTGAAGTAGTTCTGGAGCGTGATCGTGGCCAGCGTCTGGGTCTCTTCCTTGATCTTGACGCCTTCACGGGCGTGCTTGGCCTCGACCGCCTGGTGCAGCCCGTCCGACCATTGCCGGCCGACCATGAGGCGGCCGGTGAATTCGTCGACGATGATGATGCTCATCTCGCCCGTCTCCGGGTGGCGCATCACCACGTAGTTCTTGTCCTTCTTGTAGAGATGATGGGCCTTGAGGGCGTTGTCGATGAGGTGCGGCCAGTCCATGTTGCCGGCGGTGTAGAAGCTCTCCACGCCGGCCAGCTCCTCGGCCTTGTGGATGCCCTCGTCGGTCAGGTGGCAGGTGTGCTCCTTCTCCTTGACCTCGAAGTACTGGCCGGGATTGCTCGCTTCTGCAAATCGGTCAATTGCACGGCAATGTCGTTGGCCTGGCCGTAGCGGCGCACGTCGCTGAAAGCCGGTCCGGAGATGATCAGCGGCGTGCGTGCCTCGTCGATGAGGATGTTGTCCACCTCGTCGATGATGGCGTAGTGGAGCGCCTTCTGGCACTGCTGGTAACACGGCGGAAAGTTGCGGATCGCCCCAGCGGGCCGGCTTCATGTTGTCGCGCAGGTAATCGAAGCCGAATTCGCTGTTGGTGCCGTAGGTGATGTCGCAATCGTAGGCATTGCGCCGGGCAGACCGGCTCCATGTCGCTCTGGATGTAGCCGGCGGTCAGGCCCAGGGCCTTGTAAATGGGCAGCATCCATTCGCAGTCGCGGCGAGCCAGGTAGTCGTTGACCGTGACGATGTGGACGCCCGTGCCTTCCAGAGCATTGAGGAACGCCGGCAGGGTGGCCACCAGCGTCTTGCCTTCGCCGGTGACCATTTCGGCGATATTGCCGCGGTGCAGGACGATGCCGCCGAGGATTTGCACGTCGAAATGGCGCATGTTCTTGGTGCGGCGGGCGGCCTCCCGGCAGGCGGCGAAGGCTTCGGGAAGCAGGTCGTCGAGCCTGGCCCCGTTGGCCAGGCGCTGGCGCAGCTTGCGGTGTCATCGCCCGCAGCTCCTCGTCGCTGAGCGCTCGCGTCTCTCTCTTCGATTCGTTCACCTGCGCCAGAAGCGAGCCAGGCGTAATGCGAGTACGGCTTCGTTGAGATCCTTGGCCCGGACATAGCCGAGCCTGCGGATGTAGCGCTCGTTGCTGGAGCCGAACACGCGCATCGAGCAGCCGGCTTACCACCTCGGAATGGCGGTGAGAACATCGCTCAGCTTTTCCCAGAGGCTCATGTCCATGGATGTTTTCGGTACTCATCGAACAATAATCTCCACCAGCGCTGGGAGCGCGTGTTCATCGGCCCGGTAAACAGGGTCGTCCCGGCTATCAGTCTAAGAGGCGAAGCTGGGCAAGGGTCAATACGGAGTCGCCATCTGGACAGCGCACGCCCGTTCATATTACTATGATTAGCGTTTAGCCGCGACCCGAAGGGAGCGTCATGAACATACTTGCCTGTCCTTATTGTAATGCTCATGTGCCAAGCGCTGAACGACCGACCGCCGGCCAGTGCATCTCCTGCCCCCGCTGCGGCGAGTTCTTTCCTTACCATCCCGCCCAGACTGTTGCCCAGGTTCCGGCGCAACCAACGGCGGCCGGCCCCACTCCTGCCAACCCTGAGATCTCCACGCGGCGCTGGACCATCCCCCATGCCATCGCTCTGGCGCTGGTCATCGGGATGCTTGTGCTGCTGGCCTTGCTCATAGGCCACAAGCGCGATCCGCAACAGCTGCCGCCCGGCACCCTTGAGGACACGAGCGACGATGTCGCACTGGACGGTCTTGGCGGTCTTGGCTACTTGCCGGCGGACACCGATGTTGTTGGGATGGTACACGTCGCCGAGCTGCTCGCCAACAACAACGGCAAGGAATTCCTGAAATCTTTCCAGTTCGGCGACAATAGCTGGGGTCTCGACGCCGTCGTCCGTTGCACGGGACTCCAACTCGAGGAGATCGACCACCTGACCATTGGCCTGAAAGTGCAAGGCCAGCCCCGGTTGATCCTGGTAGCGCAAACGATCAAGCCCTACAATCTCGCCCGTCTTCACCAGGCGCTCAAGATCAAAGGCAAGCACTCTAGCCACGAGAAAACGCTCTATCGCTTCACCCTCGACAAGTCGCTCCCCGGACAAAAGGAGGGTTCACAAGCAGATCTCTGGTGCCCGTCCAGCAGGATACTGGTGGCCGGCCTACCCGGAGACGATCTCGACGGGGTAGCAGGGGAAACGCACCTCATCATGGAAAGCATGGGAGCGCAGGCAGATGCGTCAGGGGGAGTCCCGGTGGGTTCGTTCCTTCATGCAGCAGCCGCGGCCGTAGCGGTCAAGCTCGATGCTTGCACCCTCGATGCCGTTCCAAACTCCCGGATCATGGGAGTGGATCGTTTTTCTCCTGCACTCCAAGCGCTACTGAAGGATCCCCGCTGTGCTACTGCTCAGCTGTGCATGATCGGACATGCGGAAGGTTGGGCCAAGCTGACACCCGAGCTTCTGGCGTGGGCATATCTCGGGAGAGACCGTGAAATCATCAAGAGCGTGCGGACGTTCGGCATTTGGCTATGGCTTGACAAGCCCATTGCCATCGATGCCACGGCCCTCTGTACCGATGAGAAAAGTGCCCGAACCCTGTACGACTACCTGATCCATCAGCATAAACTCAGCGACCAGGTTGTTCACGTGGAAAAGAACCAGGTGAACGTGCAGAACTCGAAAAGGTAAAAGCCAGCGCCTCCCTCACGAAGCAATCAGCCAATACGGGGCATCGAGGCGATTTGCTTATATAATGAAACCAACGAACCACGAACCATTAACCACGGACCATCAACAATCCATGATCGAACGCACCGCAACCGAGTTGCTGGCCGGCCTGAGCAAGGGAACCAGCACCGCCGAGGCCGTGACCAGCGAGTTTCTCCAGGCCATTCGCCAACGTGATCCGCGCGTCCGCGCTTTTCTGCACGTCGATGAGGCGGTCGCACTGGAACAGGCCCGCGCCGTCGATGGCAAACGCAAACGCGGCGACAGGCTCGGCCCGCTCGCCGGGGTGCCCGTGGCCATCAAGGACGTCCTCTGTACCGCCGGCCAGCCGACGACCTGCTCCAGCAAGATTCTGCAGAACTTCAAGCCGCCTTACGACGCTCACGTCATCACGCGCTTGAAGCAGGCCGACGCCGTGCTGCTTGGCAAGACCAACATGGACGAGTTCGCGATGGGATCCTCCACCGAGAACAGCGCCTACCAGGTCACCCGCAACCCCTGGAACCTGGAGCGCATCCCCGGCGGCTCCAGCGGCGGCTCGGCGGCGGCGGTCGCAGCTTGCGAAGCCCCGCTCTCCCTCGGCAGCGACACTGGCGGCTCGATCCGCCAGCCCGCCAGCCTGTGCGGTATCGCCGGGCTTAAACCGACCTATGGCCGGGTATCGCGTTTCGGCCTCGTCGCTTTCGCCAGTTCGCTCGACCAGATCGGCCCTTTTGCCCATGACGTGACGGATGCCGCCCTTCTCATGGAAGTGATCGCCGGCCACGATTCGCGCGACAGCACCAGCGTGAACAGCCCGGTGCCGCCGTACACCAAAACGGTCGATCAACCCGTCAAACCGCTGACCATCGGCGTGGCCAAAGAATACTTCAGCGAAGGTCTCGACTCCGAGGTGGAACAGAGCATCCGAGCCGCTCTCAAGGTCTATGAAGGGCTGGGAGCGATGGTGAAGGAAATCTCGCTGCCGAACAGCCCGTTTGCCGTGGCGGTCTACTATCTCGTGGCCACCGCCGAGGCTTCGAGCAACCTGGCCCGCTACGACGGCGTCCATTACGGCCACCGCGCCGGCTCGTTCGAGAACATGATCGACATGTACTGCAAGTCGCGCGGCGAAGGTTTCGGCAAGGAGGTCAAACGCCGCATCATGCTCGGCACCTACGCCCTGTCGAGCGGCTACAAGGACGCCTATTATTTGAAGGCACTCAAGGTGCGCCGGCTCATCAAGGACGATTTCGACAAGGCCTTCGCCGAGTGCGACGTCGTCATGGGGCCGACCGCCCCGACCGCCGCTTTCAAGGTAGGTGAAAAGACCGACAACCCGCTGGCGATGTACCTGTCGGACATCTACACCATCAGCTGCAACCTGGCTGGCATCGCAGGCATCAGCATTCCGTGCGGTTTCACGAAGAGCGGCCTGCCGATCGGCTTGCAGATCCAGGCGCCGCCGTTCGAGGAAGAGAAACTGCTGCGCATCGCCCGGATGCACGAGAAGGCGACGGACTGGCACAGGAAGAGGCCGAAACTGTAAGCTGCTCGCGGCAAATGATTTCCCGTTGGCAAAACAATGATTATTATTCACAATGAGAAAGCCGGACATCAATGAAATCGACCGAATCGTGCGCGAGGAAGGTCTGTCACGAGAACAACGTCGCTTACTGCACGAGGAGATTACGGGGCAAAACATGCCGCTGGAGAAGATTCGCGAGATCGCTCGGGAAATCAAACAACTTTACCCGAAAAAGTGAAGGACAAGATGGACCCTAACGAACATCAAGAACTTAAGACACTTGTCGCCTCGATCGATGGGCTGTGCTGCTGGTATGTAAGCTGTGGCGGCGCGGCCGGATCGACATTTCAACTGGCTCTGGGCAACAAGGTCCTGCGGCGCATCCCGATAAAAAACCAGGCTCATTCCGAGGAGTACCGGCGATTCGAAGGTGAAGCGAATCTGCTTGTGTGGTGCTGCTGGCGGCTGGACGGCCCGGATGCCCCTTTGGTAAGTTGGGATGATGCTAACGAAACCGTCGAGAAAGAGCTTGCGAGATTCATCGGCGCTCATATCGAATCTGTTTCCCTGCTACCTCCGGCCTGGGACTTGACGATCAGGTTCTCCAACGGGCTACACCTGCGTATCTTTTGTGACCACCTTCCCGGCAACCCAAGTTTCGACGGCAACTGGGACCTGTTTCTGCAGGGGACACAACTCTGCGTGGGTCCGGGTGCTCGCTACAGCATTGAGGCACGAGAAGACGAAGGTGCGAGGGACATGGCACCGCCTGTTGATAATTCATCCGTGCTGGATCACGCCAAAGGCGTTCCGGTACCATGAATTTAATTGTGGCGTGCGCTTGACTACCGAAGGAGAGACCGATGAGCATTGGCCTGCCACCACCACAGATCGATCCTGTCGTGCCACTGAAGCCTGCGACCGCGCCGTCACCGAAGCAGGTAATGCCTCCTCGGCCCGCCGACCCGCTCGACTTCGAAGCAATGGCCGAATACACGCGACAACTTCCTTCGGAGGATGGTGTTCCCTTGGAAACTCCCTGGCATCGCAGCGCGATGAATCTTTTGATTGACATCGCGCTGTACCATAATCGCGATCGCGACGACTTTTTCGTCGGCGGCAACATGTTCATTTACTATAGCGTGGAGCAAAAGTACAGCGAAGACTTCCGGGGGCCCGATTTCTTCTATGTGGAGGGAGTGGAAGGCCGCCGGCCGCGCAACAAATGGGCCATCTGGATGGAGGAGGGCAAATACCCCGACGTGATCGTGGAGTTGAGTTCTCCCAGCACGGAAAAGATTGACAGGACGGAGAAGAAGGAGCTGTACGAGAAGACGTTTCGGACAGCCGAGTATTACATTTACGATCCGCAAGCGAACCGTCTTGACGGCTGGCGTTTGATCGGCGCGCATTACCAGAAAGCGCAACCGAATGACCGCGGTTGGCTGTGGAGCAACGTTCTGCAACTCTGGATCGGCACCTGGATGGGAGAGTTTCAGAGAATTCAGGCGATCTGGCCACGGTTCTATGACAAGTCGCGTCAACTCGTGCTCCACCCCAAGGAAGCCGCCCAAGAAGAGGCCGAGATTGCCAAGCAGCAAGCACAGGCCGCTCAGCAGCAGGCGCAGGCCGCTTTGAAGCGGGCTGCGCAAGCCAATGCCGAAATAGCTCGTCTGAAGTCCGTGCTGGCAGAGAAGGGCATCGTTACTGACGGCCCATGATAATCCCGTTGGAGTAACAAATGACAGTTGCCACGATTTCACCCGGCAGTGTATTTATTCCACGACTTCTGACCGTGGCCGACCTGGCTGCGCTGCCGTCCGAGTTGCCGTCTGGTCCTGTGTTGTACGAACTGGATAATGGGAGGCTCGTAGTCATGGCTCCACCTGGCGATAGGCATGGCGCAGTCGAATTGAATATAGGCACTGAACTCAAGGTACAGGGTGAGCGCCGCGGCTTCGGCAAAGCCCGTTCAGGGGAAGTTGCCATCATCTTGTGGCGAAATCCAGATCGGGTCGTTGGTGCCGATGCCGTCTTCATCGCCAACAGCTTCCTGCCGATTCGCCTCTCCAAAGAAGGGTACCTGGAGACCATCCCCGATTTGGCAGTTGAGGTACGAAGCAAGAACGACACGCTCTCCGAAATTCTGCAGAAGGTCGCGGACTACTTGCGGGCTGGCGTTCGCGCTGTTTGGGTGCTTGACTTAGACAAAAAGACAATCACCGAGCACCGCCACGAGCAGGAAGCGAAAGTGTTCTCCAAAACGGACACGCTCACGGTCGAAGATATCATCCCCCGTTTCCAGGTCGTTGTTCGAGACATGTTTCAAGTGTAATCGGTCTCAAGATTCTGAGCAGGAATATCGTATGCCAGACCTCCCCTATCGCATCGTTATCGGCCTCGAAGTCCACGTGCATCTTCTCACGCGGACCAAGCTGTTCTGCGGCTGCAGCACGCAGTTCGGTCTGCCGCCGAACTCGGCCACCTGTCCCATCTGCATCGGCATGCCCGGCGTGCTGCCGGTCATGAACCGCCGGGCCTTCGACATGGCCCTCAAGGCGGCGCTGGCGCTCAATTGCCGGATCGCCTCTTTCACCAAGTGGGACCGCAAGAACTACTATTATCCCGACCTGCCGAAGAACTATCAGATCAGCCAGTACGATCTGCCCTTCAGCCACGACGGCTGGCTGGAGATCGAGACTGCGGCGGGCAGCAAGCGCATCGGCATCATCCGCGTCCATCTCGAAGAGGATGCGGGCAAGATGCTGCACGATGAGAAGGGCCGCGGCCAGGACAGCCTGGTCGATCTCAACCGCACGGGCGCGCCGCTCCTGGAAATCGTCAGCCAGCCGGACATGTCCACTCCGGAAGAAGCAAAGGCCTACCTGGAAGAGATTCGCCTGCTGCTCCGCGAGCTGGAAGTGTCCGACTGCGAGATGCAAGAGGGGAGCCTGCGCTGCGATGCCAATGTGAACATTCACATTCCGCAATCCGGCGGCACGCACGTCGCCACGCCGATCGTTGAGGTCAAGAACTTGAACAGCTTCCGGGCCGTCGAACGAGCCATGAAATACGAGGCTGAGCGGCAGTTCGAGGAGTACCAGAAGACGGGCAAGAAGTTCGGCGAGGTGCCGAAGGCGACCGCCGGCTGGGACGAAAATCGCGGCGTCACCGTCGTGCAGCGGCGCAAGGAGGAAGCGTCCGATTATCGCTATTTCCCGGAGCCGGACCTCGTGCCGGTCGAAGTGGATGCGCCTTGGCAGGAGCGTGTGCGCGGTTCGCTCGGCGAGCTACCCGCGGCACAACGGCTGCGCCTGCAAGAACAGCACGGTCTCTCGGCCTACGACGCCGGGGTATTGACCAGCCAGGGCCGGGCCGTGGTTGCTTATTTCGAAACAGGTGGCGATCGCCTGTGGCGACGCGAAGGCCGCCTGCAACTGGATCAGCAACAAATTGCTCGCCACTTTCAAACAGCCCAGCAAAACCGATTTCGGCCCTTTCGCGATCAAGGCGGCTGATTTGGCGGAATTGATCCGCGAGCAGAAAGGCAGACCCTTAACCAAGCAGGTGGCTGAAGAGGTCTTTGACAGGATGGTAGCAGAAGGCATCGGCACGAAAGAGGCCATCAAGGGGATGGGCATCGAGTCGGTCGATAACAGCAAGCTTGTGGCCATCGTCCAGCAAGCCATTGCCGCCAACCCGAAAGCAGTCGCCGACTTCAAGAAAGGCAAAACCGCCGCTGCTCAGGCCATCAAAGGCGCGGTCATGCGCGAGACCAAAGGCGCGGTGAAGCCCGATGTTGTGCAGCAGGTTCTGATGGAAGAACTGCAAAAAAACCGAGAATGAAGAATGAAGCGAGGATGGAGGATGGAAGATCGCGATCCTCGATCCTCGATCCTCGATTGTTGCATTCTTCGTTCTTCATTCTTCACTCTTCATTCTTCATTCTTTTCCCTTTTCTTCAGAGCTACCCAACCAACCGCCGTAAAAACCCCACTCCCGCCGCCACGTCCGCCAGCCGATTCTCCCCCGTCTCCCGCTCAATTGTCAACCAGCTGCGGTATTCGACCTCTTCCAGCACGCTCAGATATTGCAGCCAGTCGATGTCGCCATGCTCCAGCGGCACCTCCTGAGCGGCTCGGCTGGCGCTGGCGCTGCGGGCATCCTTGGCATGGCTGTGAACGATCCGGCCCCGTAGTGCCCGCACACCTTCATACACATCGAAACCATGAACGAGCAGGTTGGCCGGATCGAGGTTGACGCCCAGCCCGCCCGTGTCGAAACGTGCCAGGAACTGCCGCAACGTCTCTCCTGACTCCAGGCCGGTCTCCAGCGCCAGCACGGCACCCACACGGTCGCCGTGATGACCAATGGTCAGCAGTGCCTCACTCATCAACACGCCCGAGGGACTGGCGACATCCTCCGGAACTTGCCCCGCCTGCACAACGACGATGCGCGGCCCAAGATCGAAGCTGAGGGTGAGCACTTTCCTGATGTGATCGATGCGCCCTTCCTGATTCTCCGCGACATCCAGCCCGCGGCGCAGCGGACAGCCCAGGGCAGTCAACTCCAGGTTGTAGCTGCGGAGCAGATGCAGAAATTCGCGCCGGCCGGTCTGTGACAGCGCATTCGGCGACAGATCGCCGGCCGCGTCCACCTGCACGCCGGAGACACCGAGCCTCTGGGCTTCTTGCAAAGCGCGGCGGAGCGACAAGCCGAGCGATTCCAGTCGTATGCCAATCTTGACGCGGTTCATGCGGGGATTAGTAATTCACGAATGACGAAGGGGAACCCGTGCGTGAAGTGATGCAACGGCCGGGCCAGCTTGCGGAAGATCGGTCCTGGCAGGCTCACCGTCTCCCACTTAGGGCTGCGCACACGCATGTGCTGCCGATAATCGGCCACCGTGACGGCGCGCAGCAGGTAACGCCGGCCGCGCCAGGTCCAGAGATCGATTGTTTCCTCGGGCAGCTCGACATCGGGCTGAATGCAGTAGGCAAAGACGAGCAGTCCCTCGTAGCCGGGGCCGAACACCTCTGCCCAGCGCTCCAGGCCGTCGATGTCCTCCACCGTGGACCAACATTCCCAGACATGCCGCTCCTTGCCTGCGCCGCCCGTTGGGAAACGCCGCCCTTTGACGTCCACCAGCAACCGGGAACCCTGCTTGCCGTAAACAACGAAGTCGAGGCTCTTCACCGACTCGTCGCCGAGCATGGCGCGGTGCGTCTCGTCCACGGCCACGTAGGCGAGACGGTGCCACTGGAGGTAGCCTTCAAACGCCGCTTCGTAATGGTTACTGCGATCCATCGCTTCCCTCCCTGCACAGGCTCGTTTTACACATTCGGATTTCGGTATTCGAGTTTGTTTCGGATTTCGGTATTCGAGTTTCGGATTTCTTCAATGTTTCAGCACCCGCCGCACCGCCGCCGCCACCTCTGCCGTTGCGACAGTCACCTCTTCGCGCTGCGCTAAATCCTTCACCTTCCACGTCCCCTGCCCAAACTCATCCGGTCCGGCAATGAGCGCCACGCGATAGCCGCGCTTCTCCGCATACTGAAACTGCTGCCCAATCTTCTTCGCCTCGGGATAGACCTCGACGCCGATCCCTTCAGCACGCAGCGACCGGGCCATTTTCTGATAGTCGCCGAGCCGGTCAGCGCTGAATTGTACCATGAGCACCGGCGCCGGCGTCGCCGCCTTTGGCAACAGCTTCAATTCTTCCATCGCCGCCAGCAGCCGATCCAGGCCGAGCGATGCCCCCACGCCCGGCAGCTTCTGCTTCGTGTACAGCTCGGCCAGATTGTCATAGCGGCCACCCGAGCAGACGCTGCCGATGCCGGGCAGATCGGTCAGAAACGTCTCGTAGATCGTGCCGGTATAGTAATCGAGGCCGCGGGCGATTGACAGGTCGAGCCGCAGCCGGTCCTCCGGCAAACCGGCAGACCGAACTGCATCACAAAGTTCGCGCAGCCGGGCGATGCCTTCCGCCGCCTTCTTGTTGCCGCCGAAGTCGCGCTGGAGATGATCGAGGATCTCCGCGTTGGCCCCTTTCATCTCGGCGAGAGTTAGGATCCGCTCCGCCTGGGTCGCACCCGCACCGGCTTTCTCCGCCATCTCGGCCAGCACGGCTTCCCGGCCGACCTTGGGCAGTTTGTCGAGTGCTTGCAACGAAGCAGCCGTCTGCCCGGCCAGAGCCCAGCTCTTCGAGCAAGCCGTTGAGCACGAGACGATTGTTGACGTGCATTTCGAAGCGCTCGAATCCCAGCGCGACGAACAGGTCATGGATAACGAGCGCTATGTCCACGTCGGCGGCATTCGCGGTCGTGCCGATGATGTCGAAATCGCACTGCCAGAACTCGCGGTAACGGCCGTGGGCGGTATTCTCGCCGCGCCAGACAGGCCCCATGTGATAGCGCTTGAAGGGCGTGCCCAGTGCATTGATGTACTGCGCCGCGAATCGCGCGAAAGGAACCGTCAGATCGAAACGCAGTGCCACGTCGCGGCCGCCGTGATCGACAAATCGGTAGATGAGCTTGTCGGATTCCTCGCCCCCCTTGCCCATGAGTATTTCCGTATACTCCAGGGCTGGGGTATCAATCGGTGCAAAACCATACGACCGATAGACCCGCCGCGCCTGCTCCAGGAGGTGTTCGCGCGGAATCATCAGTTCCGGCAGGTAATCGCGGAACCCCTTCAACGTCCGTGGCTGAATCAGATCGGCCATAATCTTTCTCTGAGTCATTAGTCATTAGTCATTGGTCATTAGTCATTAGAGACATCAAGGATACTACCTGGTTCGGGAAGGACAGACCTAGCCACCTAATGACTAATGACCAATGACTAATGACTAATTACGATTGCGGTACCTATCACTAACCCGTTTCATAAAACGTCGTTCTTCATCCGTCAGTGCCGGCAATCCTTCACGCTGGACCTTCTCCAGCAGTTCGTCCATGCGACGTTCCTCGTATTCGCGTTTTTCCTGCTCCTGCTGCAGCTTGCGGGCGGCGCGGTGCTGTTGCCAGCGCTGCCACCAGCTTTGCCGGCGCCGCGGCGGAGCGGCGGGCTGGTCGCGCTTCAGGCTCGTGTAGCCCTGCGAGAAGTCATAGCCGAACAGCCCTTCCTCGCCGCCGGTCTCGAGGATGATCCACTGCTGCCGGCAGGCCACGTAAATCATGATCGCCAGGCACAGGGCCAGCAGTTCCTCCTGAATGATGGCGAAGAGGCCGACGATGAACATCGTCACGAAGCCGGCGAAGACAGCTGCCAGCGTCGCCTGCCGGTAGCCGGTGTATTTCCACACGATGCTCTGAAACAATCTGCCGCCGTCGAGCGGGTAGCCAAGGAGCAGGACGTTGAGCAGGAAAAGGAACCAATTCACCCAGAAAAAACGCGCCAGCACCACTACCCAGGGGTTGGCAAGCAGGTCGGGGCGATGAATCCACAGGGGCTGGTTGTGCCAGGTGTACAAGTTTGCCATGACGACATCGGGCCAACCATCCGGCTGGCAGCGGATGGGTGCCTCGAACGGATTCAAGGGCGGCCGGCACGCAAAGCCGGTTACGGTCACGAGAAGGAGGCCGGCGCTCAAACAGAGGCCGAGGTTGACCAGCGGCCCCATCAGCGTCGTGATGAAGTTGGCCCGCGCCGTGTGCGGCACCTCGACATACGCCAGTCCGCCCAGAGGCCAGATGAGTATTTCGTGGGCGTCGCCGTCCACCAGCCGGGCGCCGAAACAATGTCCCCATTCGTGCAGCAGCACCGAGATGAACAACATGCCCAGAATCATGGCCACGTCCATCCAGGCATGAGTGGCGTATTCCTTTTGGATGGCCGGCGCAGGATCAGACCCAGGGCCACGAACGGGAACAGCACGTGTACCCGCACCGGAATCCCAAACAGGCGGCCCAGAGGCAGCGACCAGGTGAATGGATCGCGCATGGCCAGAACTCACCAACCAAAGGAAGCCATTGCCAGGGCGACTTAGAAATCTTAACATCCGGCATCATAGCAGGCAATCACGCCTTTCATAAGTGGTGAGTGGTGAGTGGTGAGTAGTGAGTGGTGAGTGGTGAGCGGTTAGCCGGGTGGCGTAAGCCCCCGGATGGAGGAACGCGTGGGGCGCGAGATTATTTATCGCGGGCGGAAGATTCAACTCGCGGTCGATCCGCTGGTGCTGCCGGATGGACGGATGGTGCAGCGTGAGATCGTGTTGCATCCGGGGGCGGTGGCGATATCTGCCGTTGGTGGATGCCGATCATGTCTGTTTGCTTCGCAATCATCGGATCAGCGTGGCAGAAACCCTTTGGGAGATACCCGCCGGCACTTTGCAGCCGCCGGAGGCGGTGGCAGACGCTGCCAGCAGGGAGCTGGAGGAAGAGACCGGCTATCGGGCCGGCCGCTGGCGCAAGTTGGCAGAGTTCTATCCGTCGCCGGGCATCCTCAGCGAACGCATGTACCTGTTCCTGGCCGAAGAACTGGTGCCAGGACCGATGCGGCCCGAGGCCGGAAGAACGGCTGGAGCCTCAGATTGTGGCCTGGAGCGATGCAGTGGATTGGGTCATGGACGGCACCATTCGCGATGCCAAGACGATTGTGGCGCTACTGCTGTGGGATCGGAAGAGAAAATGAAGAATTCAGGTCCGTTTCAGATACTTACCCTGAAGCACCTCTTCCAGCACTTCACTGGTCCCTTGGCGTGTGGCCCAGGCACGCATGTAATCGAGATCAAGGCTGCCTGCCTGAACAGAGGCGATGCCGGTCGCGTTGGCCAACTGCCTCTCGGAAGGAGTGATCTTGTTCCAGACAAGTTTATGGAGCAGCACGTCCTCGGGAGAGCCAACATTGGCTTGCTGTCCCGGCACGATCTCAACCCGGCGGCACCGGCTCAGCATGCTCTGATTGAACGGATCATCTTTCGTCACCCACAAATCTGCCTTCAGGCTTGTGTCGAAGTCGATCACATTGAACATGCTTCGGCGGGCCACAGCGTCGGCGACAGCCGGCTCACTAACATAATAGCGGTCTGCGTAGGCCGCTGTCGTACGTGCCACGTCCGCCGAGGCCAAAACTATCACAACGTCAACATCGTGCGTCGTTCGCGGTGTACCCCAAACGTTGCTAGCAACCGATCCGGTGATGGCGTAGGGAACACCCAAACCCTCAAGACGGCAGACGATGTCTCTCAGGAATTCCTGCTCCAAGGCGGAACCTCCTTAGCACTTCTTCATTAACTTGCTGAGCGTTCCAATCGGGATGCTGATGTTTCACACCTTGACGAACAAGGGTTCGAGTCAATTCATAAAGCCGAAAGCTGATTTGTAGCCGTTCCTGCGGAGTCATGCGCCGATACCCCTCGATCTGTTTCTGAATTCCTTCTTCGGGGGTCATGGCTTCTGCTCCTCGTGTTTTTTGCGCGCAAGGCCAAGGCACCATGTACCACTACTTCCTTGCCCAAGGCCGCGGGAACGATATCGTAGCAGCCGGCGAACGGCTTGAAAACGCGCTCGGCTACAAGTTTTCGTAGCGGTTCAAACAAGAGCTTCTCACCCATGAGCGCGACGCCGCCGCCGATGACGATGCGGCGTGGACAAATCAATGTGATAACGTGGCAGATTCCCTCGGCCAAGTGTTCACAACTGCGTTCGATCAAGGATTGAGAGTATTCATCCCCAAGTCTCGCAGCTTCTCCGACAACACCAGCTGAAATCATGTCAAGTCTTCCATCTACGAGTCCAAGCAGTATCATTGCTCGTTCTTTGCAGTACTTCAGCAGAAGTTCGTTCTGACGCTGCGCCCGATGGCCCAGCCGGAAGCATGCAATTCCAGCGGATCAAAGTCAATGTACTCCTCGCGTTCCAAGACCGTGCGCGAGGGTACGCGAAGATGTCCTATCTCCGCCGCCCCACACCCACAGCCGCGATAGATCTCGCCATCGATAATCAACCCGCCGCCAATCCCCGATCCGATGGTAATGTAAAAGATCGGCGACAACCCCTTGCCCGCCCCGAACAGCGCCTCGGCCAGTCCCGCCACGTCGGCATCGTTGCCCAGTGCAGCCGGCAAACCAACCATCTCGGAAATCCAGTCGGCCAGCGGGAAGCCGTCCCAGCCTTCGATCTGATGGGACTTGATGACCGTGGCGCGTGCTGTCATCGACGGGACCGCCGAAGCCGATGCCCACGCCCTTGAGCTGTGAACGATCAATGCCGGAGCGTGTTAGCAATTCAGGAACCGCCGCGATGATGTGCTTGCGAATTCCCTCCGCTCCCGCGGCAACATCGACCCTTCCCCGCCAGAGGCCGGCGAGGGTGCCGTCGCCCGGACCGATGCCGAGTTGCAGTTTGGTGCCGCCGATTTCGATGCCGAGGTACATGGTGGTGCCGAATAGTCGAAGAAAATGCGGGTAAGCTCTCCCAAGATCGCCGCCCTATCCAGCGATCTCTTCTTCCGCTTCCCGGCTGAACTCGACACCGTCGTAAACCTCGGCGAGCGGCAAGGCAGTTTCGATTTCAGCAAGTGGGATCACGGCGTCCAGCCCTTCATACACTTCGCGGACAAAGCCCTGCCCGGTGCGGCGGAAGACGACCGCGGCGGCCGTCCCCTGCTCGATGAGAACGTAGACCCCCAGCGACGGAATTGTCAGGTAGGCGTCCTTCTTCTCGCCCTCGTCGATGCGGCGTGTACCGTGAGAAAGGACTTCGAATAGGACCGCAGGCTTGTCCTGAAAGGAATCGGTCTGGGGATTCGGACGGCAAACCACCGACACATCGGGATAGTAGAAACGCACCTGCGTGGGCAAGTAGATGCGAATCTTGGTATCGGAGTCGAACGGCCGGCAGGGCTTCCCGCGCAGGTGTTCATGCAGCCTGCCGAAAACATTCCCTTTGATGATGCCATGCGCATTGCGCGCGCCGGCCATGGCGTAGACGACGCCTCCCAGGTACTCATGCCTGATGGGGGAAATCAATTCACCGGCCAGGTAATCCTCAATCGACACCAGATTTAGTTTCTTGGCGGCGCTCATACGGCTAGCATAACCGGATACGGCTGTGGATTCAACCTCCAGGTTGAGACCTGGCCTGAATTTTCAGTCCAGCCATCATTGCCACGCTCAGGCTGTGGCCGCGCCGGAGAAATTGGAGAATTCACGGTTTCTTTTCCCTTGAATCCACTAAGTCCGGTTATAATAGATGGATAATCCAGGACGGCGGCTACTGATTTTCGATTGTTGATTTTCGATTATAAGGACACAGGTGCATATCTCCAGGCCGCAAATCGTCGAATCGCAAATCGACAATTTGTCGGGTGGTCTGGCAGGAGTAAGATGATGCGCGTTTCCAACCATGCACTACAGGTGCTGCTCGTCTTTCTGATCCTTTTCTGCGCGAGTACACCTGTCCTGGCCGCTGAACCACCGGTGAAGCCGGCGGCCGAACCCAAACCGGCCGCCGCACCCGAGCCGATCGGCCCGCCCACCCCGGTCCAGGAGCCGCTCCATCTGCCACCAGGGTCCGAGGTCATCATCACCCCCGAAAGATTCCACCAGATGCAGAAGGAAATCGAAAAGAAGCAGGAGGAAATCGCACGGCTCAAGGGGCAAAGCAAACCCGAGATTCCGAGCTATTGCCAATTGACGGGCAAACTGGACGGAGAGGCTGTGCGCTCGAGCGCTCTCTTCAAGTTCAATACCGATAAGCCCGGCACGTTCGTCGCGCTCGGCTGCGGGCAAGGTAGTCCGGAAGCCGCGTCGCTGGACGGCAAACTGGCCGACCTCTATTCGGGCCAGGACGGGTTCCAGGTACGTGTGGAAAAGACCGGTGAACACCAGCTAACCCTTGATCTCGTCCTTGGCATCACTGTCAAGGGAGCGGATCGCGGGATTGAGCTTGATCTGCCGTACAGCGCCGTCACGCTCGTGGACCTCCAGTTGCCCGAGGGAGCCAGGCAGATACGCCTCGGCGGCAAGCCCTTGACGCCGCCCCCGGCATTCAAGGACGGCCGCCTGGTGGGGGCGGTGGGCGCCGTGAACAAGCTCGATCTGACATGGAAGGGGCCTGCTCCACTGCAGGTGGCCGCGCCGCTGCTCGTGTCGGAAGGCCAGGTGCTGGTGCGCGTCACCGAGAAGGAGATCGCGACCGAGTGCGAACTGGCGCTGAAAGTGCTGCGCGGCCAAACGAACCAATGGCGCTTGCAGGTACCGCCCCAGGCCGAGCTGTTCGTCGGACGCTACGTGGAGAAAGTCCTCGTCACCGACGAACGTGTCGTGAGCATCGATCCGCCCGATCCGAATGCGACGGTTCGGACGATCCGGCTGAAAGATCCGACCGCGGATCCGGTCATTGTGATGATTCACGTCAAGCAGAACAGGCCGGCCACGTCGCCCGGTACGCCGCTGCCGGTCTCGATTGGTCCGTTCCACGTTATCGGGGCCGTCAACCAGCATGGTACGATCCGTGTCACGGCGCCGCCGGGGTTGGCCGTGCATTACCAGACCCGCGGCGAGCCTCTGGTCATGCTCAACCGGCGCGAGGTCGCTCCGGAAGACCGGCGTGCCGATCCGCTCACGGTGGCGAAGTGGGATTATCGCTGCTGGCCGGCCGCGGACAAGCCGGTGTCCGGCCGTCCCGCCGAAGTCATGCCGGCATTTCTGGAACTGGAAATCGAGACGATCAAGGAGGTTGTCGAAACGCGGGTTACCCACGTGCTCACCCTGGAGCGGGCCAGGGCCGAGGAACCGCTCTCCTGGTGGATTGAAACCAGGATTCAGGCCACGCCGGTGCGCTCGACAACCATCCAGGCGCTGCAAGTTCAATTGCCCGCCGACTATGAATACGACACGGCGCGTGTCTTGGAGCCGGCCGACGCCAACGTGGAAATCAATGATCTGCTGGCCAGGGTGACGCAGATAACGCTGCCGGAAGGCAAGGCGCCGTTCTTTCAGTTGACCTTGCACGGCAAGTACAAGCCGGTCGAGGAAACCGGACAGGTTACCCTGGATCTTCCCGTGCCCCTGGATACGCGCGACCGGGGCGGCGAATTTCAGGTCGTCGTCAAACCGGGTAATGTCGAATTGCTTCCGCCGCGTGGCAGCGATCCTGCCTGGGAAAAACTCGGCCGCGGCAGTCAGAAATACGGCTGGACCACCAGTCACATGCCCCGGCGCGTCGATCTGGCCTGGGGACCGTATCAGACTGAGTTGATCGTGCAAAGCAAGGTCAACATAACCCTGTCCGGTCAGCAGGGCCGCGTCGAGCATTCCTTCTGGTTTCCGTCGTCGTCGCCGCCTCGCCAGTTACGCCTGCACTGGCCCGACGTTCTGGCCGATCGTGTTACGGTCACAGCTCGCGGGGAGTTTGCCCCCACGGAAATCGGCAATCCGGCATCTCGCCTTGTTATCCTCAAAGAACCGATCAGCGAAAAGGATCCACTTGTCCTCGGTTACTTCTTCTCGCTGCCCACGGCCCAGACCGATGGCCGTTCGATGCGCTTCTCTCTTCCTCTGGTCTGGGCCGACCAGGCCACCCGCAACGACACGGATGTGCGCATCTGGAGCAATCCCGGGACGCTGCCGGTGCTCCAGGTGGACCCGAAAAGCCCCTGGGAAGTGAAACCGATCATGCCCGCTCCCGGACGCGATAGCAGCTTTCCGTCGCTGGTGCTGCACGGGGCCAGACCGGACACGCAGCCTACGTTGCTTCTTGCGGAAACGCTGTCCGGACCACTCGCGACCGTCGTGATCGACAGGGCTGTTGTACGGGCCACTGTCCGTGAAGACGGTTTCCAGATTTATCACGCCAGCTTCCTCCTGAGTCAGCTTCGTGCAGACCACGTGGACCTGGAACTGCCCGCCACGCCGGATGAGTTGAATCCTCTGGAGGTGACTTTCAAGGGGAAAAGCATGATCCCGTTCCAGCGCATCGGCTCGCTGGCGAATGACAGAATCATCAGCGTGAATCTCGATCCCAGCCTGGTCGCAGCTTCGCCCGGCGTCCTGGAGGTACGCTATCAATTGCCTCCGCCCTCTGCCAACTGGGCCGATTCATTTCAAACAACGCTACGACCACCAGTGTTGCTAGGCGGCACGGGGCGGATGCCGATTCGTTGGCAAGTGAATTTGCCGCCCAACCGAGTGTTCCTGTGCCAGAGAGGAGGAAGCACTCTTCGCTACGGGGTGACGTTGCGTGGCCTGCTGCCAGCGGTACAACCTGCAACAAGCAGCGAAGCCTTGAAAAACTGGTTCCCCGCCCAGGCCGAGCCAGGTACGGATGGCCAGCCAAACGCGGAAGAAACATCGGGCTTAGCGCAGGTGATCGTCGGCGCCAGTTCCCTGGAGCCGATTCAACTACGCTACGCTTCTCCGCCGGTCTGGCTCCTCCTGTGTTCCGGTGTGCTGCTGGCATATGGAATGGGATTGTTTCTCTTGCCCTTGCGGCGCTGGTTGTTCTGGGTCCTGGTGCTGATGACGGGCCTGGCGTTCGGCGCGGCGGCGCTGGCGGCCGTTTCCTGGCAGGGTCTCGTGTGGGCGGTTCTCTACGGCTGCCAACCCGGCCTGCTCGTGTTGGCCCTCGTGCTCGTGGTCCAAGCGCTGCTGCAGCTCCACTATCGCCGTCGCGTGCTCTTCATGCCGGGTTTCAAGCGCCTCAAGCAGGGATCGTCGCTGCTCCGCAAGGAAAGTGTCCAGCCACGCCGCGAGCCTTCAACCGTTGATGTCTTGCCGGCCGGCAATGGCGCCGGAGTCTGGGCCGTGGGCAACAATCAGGGATCGGGCAATGAGTAATTTTCGATTGCAGATTGCAGATTGCAGATTGCAAATGCCGGGCGGCGGCGTGCGCGCGCAGCCGCTAGCGCCAGTTACAAGCCCGCAATCGAAAATCGAAAATCGAAAATCGGCAATCGCAAAGTCTTCGTTCTTCATTCTTCATTGTTGGCTTCCTTGTCTCCTTGTCTCCTTGTCTCCTTGTCTCCTTGTCTTGCCGCTGCCTGCTGCCTGTGCTCAGTCAGAGCCTGACACGGCTGACCCGCTTCCCCTGCGCCGCTTACCGATAGCGCCGGACAGCGTCGGCAAGGAAATGGAAAAGGCACGCCAGGGGATCCTGGTGAAGATGCCCCGGACCGATTTTGAGGATCGCGTCAAGCGGCACTGCCCAGGTGAGTGAAGCTCGGAAGAACCCACCTCGCCTGGTCGTGGCCCAGTATCGCGCTTCTGTGACCGACATCGGACTGGCCGGCATGGGCGAATGGAAAATACTCTCTTCTGTGCAAGCCCCTCCTGGAAGTGAGGATGCAGGTCCCGCAATCCTGCCGCTGGAGTCGCCGGCGCGGGGCTTCAACCTCGCTCTGCGCCGCGTTCAGATTGACAGCAGGGACGCCGTCGTGGGCCAGTTCCACCACCACCCTCCCCCGGGCCCGGCGGAAGGGTGGGGTGGGGGACTGGGTCTGGTCGTCGATCAGACCGGCGAACACACCGCAACGTTTGCTTGGTCGGCCCGCGGCGAGCAGAGACCGGACGGTTTGCACTTCGATCTCCAGATTCCTCCAAGCCCCATTGCATCTCTGGAGTTGACGGTTCCCAGCGATCGCCGGGTAACCATCACCTCCGAGGGATGTTTGCTCGCCGGACCTCAGCCGGCCGAGATGGGACAAAGTTTGTGGAGAATCAGTTTCGCGGGCCGGCCTGGGGTGCATATCGTCCTGGTCCCCAGGCTCGGCCAGGGGGAAAAATGGGGTCCGATCATTTTTTGAGCCGCAAAACGACGACCTGACCCCATTTTTCACGTGCGCCATCTCTTGACTCAGCAGGAGCTAACGCCGGTTTCCGTTGCAGCCGATTACACCTTCGACGTGATCGCCGGCACGCTGAGTACACCGTCTGCGTCCGGCATTCGTGAGTTAACGTGCGAGTGCGATCCGAGTCTCCGTCCCTATGAGGTGACGATCGACAACCTCGAAAAATGGGAGCTGCGCGGCCCGAACGGCACAACGGATTTGAAACCTGTCATTCCTCCTCCGTCCGGCTACCCTCCCGGTGTGCCGAATACTCTTGTCATTCACCTGCGGGAACCTTTCCAGAGTGGCGAGCTGTCGATCCGCTGTCTAGCGCCTCTGGTCTCCGGCAAGGAGTGGACAAGCCCAGCGATACGTCTGAGCAACGCTGGGGTGAAGTCCTCAGACCAGACCCAGGCACAGGGTGGAGAGACGCTCTTGTTGCATTTGCATCCCGATGTACACTTGGAAAGCTGGCAAGCAGGTAGTTTCCATCTCGACCGGGCGACGACAGAGCCGGACGGCAGCCAGTTGTTGAGCCTGTCCAGCACTGCGAGTGTGGCTGGCACGGTTGTAGCAGCCGTGCCTGCCCGGCCGCGTGTACGTGTCGTCACCCAGGAGGCGGAATTCCGGGCCAGGCAACTCACCCTTTGGCAACCAGCCCCTCCAACGGGGGTCGTTGTGGCACCGGAAAAGGGGTCGGGTACCTTTTCTGCCGCAGGAAAGGTACCCGACCCCTTTTCCGCACTCGTGCCCCAGCATTTGACCACGCAGATCCGCTACGAACTCCTACGCGGCCAGCTCTTCCAACTCGCTCTTCAGTTGCCGCCAGACTGGGAAGTAGACCAGGTGGAACTTAGCCCCGCCGAGCTGCGACACTACTGGAGTGTCCGTCAGGAAGGCGGACGTTCCATACTGGTCGTCGATCTCCAGCGCCCCTCTCTCTGCACGAAAGGATATGGCTCAGCTTACCGTTCGCATGAGCTCCACCAGGCCGGCGACCGCGCAAACAGAGCCGGGAGACGTGGCAGGGTTGGTCTGGTCCTTCCCGTTTCCGGATGTGGTTCCCTTGCAGGCGCGATCTCGCGAGGGAGGCTTGGCGATTGACTACGACGAACAGACTTACCAGGGGAGTGTAACGGCCACCGTCTCTGCGGCGCCGCCCACCGATGAAGGGCCCTGGGGCAAACAGGAGCCGGATTACTTCTTCCCATTTCGCGGCCAACCGGTTGGAGGGACACTCAAGCTCCGGTCCCGCCATCCACAGCTGGCGGCACGATGTACCAGTGAAGTCTTTGTTGCTTCGGGGCGTGTCGCCGTCGACACACATCTGGATTTGCGCTCCGACGGAGGGAGCCAAAATGCTATTGATCTCGTTGTGACGGCACCGGTCACGGGCAAGTGGGATTGGAAAACGCGGGACAGCCGCAATCAGGTTCAGAAGGTCGAACGCTTGCGGGTCATGGATTCATTGCCTGTGCTCACCCTCCTGGGTGTGCGCCGGCCCCTGGATGTTGTTGTCCTCCAGGCCGTTGCTAACCCAAAACTTGCCTCGCGCTTGTCTGGTTCGGGCGGGCCGGATTGGCGATCCGGCTTGCAGGCTAACGAGGGCATCTGGGGGCGAAGGGAAGCACGAATGGTGGCGGCTCACTCTGACACAACCCTTGCGCGCTCAGGAACGCCTCACGATCGACGGCTCCCTGGAAGTTCCTGCCAGTGGCGACGATCGTTGGGAAGTGCCGTTGCCGGCGGTTCTTGGGGCCGACACCCTGGAGGGCGAGGTGAAACTGTTCCTCGCTGGGGCGGCGCCCCTTCAAGCCGAGACCGCAGGGCTGACCGAGACGGCTGACCGTCTTCGTGCTCCACCCTCCCCCGCTGCGGGATTCGCTAACGCTTCGTCTCGGGCTGCGGGGGGAGGGCAGGGAGCAGATTCACCCGGCGGCGCGTCGCCGTGGCGAAGTTTTCGCTACTCTCGATCCCAGGCGCGGCGTGGCGACGCGGACGGAGTGTCTCTGACTCTCAGGGGCCGCATACCCATTGCCGGCCGCGCTCCGGACCTGGTTGCTGAGCAAGCCGCCTTGACCAGCTATGCCGAGCCGGGTGGGCACTGGCTGCACCACTATCGCTTCCAGGTTGCCAATGCGCAACGGGGTCCCGTCGTCCTGCGGCTGCCGGCAAGCGCCAGTATTGTCGCCGCCCAGGTCGATGGCCGCTGGTTGGGGCAACTGACCACTTCCGTGATGGAATCCAACTCTCTTACGGTCGAATTACCCTGTCCTGTGTATGGTGCGGACGAGGCAAGCAGCGAAGAGAGAGGATGGATGATAGAGGATGGAAGATGGAAGAGCGCGATTATCCATCCTCCATCCTCCATCCTCCATCCTCCATCCTCCATCCTTTATCCTCCATTTACGCCAGGGCGTCACTGGTATGAAATCGTCTACGCCACGGAGGAAGACCGCTACACGTGGGGAGCCAGACTGGAAACCCCATTGCCCGAACCAGACATCGAACCGATTGCTGTTCAGCGCACCTGGCGATTGTCGGCAGGAATGGTCCCTCTGTCCAGATCGTGGCGGCAGAACGGTGGGACGGGAGACTGGACGGAATGGGAACCAGCCGCCGGCACGGATTCAAGAGCAGCGCTTCTGGTGATCCGCCAGGACGTTGTGACGGTTCCTGGCATTGGACTGGCCGCGCTCTTTTGCCTGGTGTCCTGGTGGTTGCACAAGTCGCCCGGCCGCTGGCGACTGGCGTTTCCCCTGATCTGGCTGGCCGCCACCGGCGTGGCACTGGCATGGCTGCCGGAATCCTTGCGCAGAGCCTCGCCTGGCGGCCGTTCGTGACGGCGGGCGTTGTTTCTCTTCTGGTCTACGCCCTGTACACAGCCAGAGTTGTTTTCTTTGGATCGCAAGCGGACCATTCGCCGCAGGCGAGCCGCCGGGTTAAACCCGGCGGCTCGCCTGGCGGCGGCTCGCCTGGCCGGCGCCGGCAATGCCTTGCCGGTCGCTGGAGCGGTTGTGCTCATTCTGTTCGCATTTCTTCACTCCAGGGGCCACGCGGCAGCCGCTCTTACCGAGCCGGAAGCGTTAGCCGCCCGGTGTCCTCAAAGCATCGCCTCAAACCGTGCTGCTCGTTCCGGGGCCCGACAACTCGCCGGACAACCGGTCGGTCCTGGCTCCGCCGGAATTGCTGGCTCAACTGGAGAAAATGGCTAGCAGCGATTCCTGGATATTGCACAGCGCCATCCTGGTTAGCGCCAGGTATGAAGGGCAGTTAGTGGACAACGCTGCCCGGTTTCAGGCCGACCTGCGCGTCCATTGCTTCCAGGACAACGCCACGCTGGAGCTTCCCCTCGAAGATGTGCTGTTGGAGAAAGATGCCGTGGTGGACGGCATCAAGACCAATATCGTGTCGCTGCGTCCGGCAGCCGGCTACGCCCTCAAACTGGCCGCCGGAACTCACCGCGTCGCGCTCCAGTTCAGTGTCCCCGTTCATACCATGGGAGAGGCCAACGAGCTGCGTTTCGCGGTCCCGCGCGTCACACAGAATCAACTGGTACTGAACCTGCCGGCAGGCGCCAGTTCCGTACAGACGCTGGTCCGCCAGGGGCAACAACAGGTAACAAGCGATGCCGGGGGCGTTCATCTGGAAGCGGACCTGGGCAGTATCAATGGGCCGCTGCACGTCCGCTGGCTACAGGAAGGTAAACAACCGGTGAAGCCGATCGTCAAGGTCCGCGAAGCATACCTCTGGCACCTACGCCCGGACGGGAGCCGGTTGGAAGCTGCCGTCCTTTACAGCATCAGCCGGGGAGCCGTTTCTTCCCTGACGTTCGACCTGCCCGATAGCCTCGAAGTGCAAAACGTGGAAACCGGTCCTGCGACAGACAATAGTCCCGCGCGCTTGAAGGATTGGCATGTCGTCACGACCGGAGGTAGGCATGTCGACGTGGAATTGCAGGGGCTGGTGACCGGCGAGGTGCGGGTTCTGATGACGCTGACCGCCGGCGAGCGAGCCTCCGGGTTCAACCCGGAGGCTCGCTCGCCGCTGCCCTTGCCAGTGCCGCGCAATGTCGAATCGACCGAGCGTTATCTTGCCTACCGTCTCGACGGCTTGAAAGGCGAGGCAAGTTCCCTGCAAAGTGTCACAAACGTCAAGCCGGATGAATTCGTCAAGCTCTATAACGCCGTCAGCACAAGAAAATACCCGCCCAAAGACCCGCACCCCACGTACGCATGTGCGTTCCGGAGAGAAGGAGGCGGCAACACGGCCCCCCTGCGTTTGCAGATTCAACTGCCCGAAGCCGTTGAGCATGCTGTCCAGGACATTTCCTGGCGCGTGGGTGTACAGCAGGCCGACCTTCGCGCCACCGCTCAGTTGACCGCTCCCAACGGCGATCTGGCACTGGTGGAATGGCAGATACCCCAGGCCGTCCACCTGAGCAGTCTTACGGGGCGTGGAGTTCGCGACTGGACACGGCCCGCCGGGTCGAACGTCGTTCAGATCTGGCTGGATCGGTCCGTTGCAAACACAGAGCTGCAACTGACGGGCTGGCTGCCTCTGGAACGCCCGGTTGTGCCACGGTCGGCCGACCGTGTACGGATGACCCCACTTGTTACCCCAGCGGCAGGTGCAAGCAATCCGGGCCGATTCTCGCTTCCGTGCCTCCGATTTGTTTCGGTCGGACAGCAGACTACCTACGTGCAGGTAATTGCCGGCAGCGGCCTGGCAGTGACTCCCCAGACGGTGCAGCACTTGTTGCCGCTGCCCGACTCAAGGGTTTCCGACCAGGAACTTGCATTTGTGACGCGGCAGAGCAACTACCAGGGGACCATTCAAGTTACTCATGCCACTGCCACGGCGGACATCCGAGTGTTCACCAGGGCGGAAGTTCGGGACCGGCAATGGACGTTCATCTCTCTCGTCGAGTGTCGCCCGCGGCAAAATGACGTGTCTGCGTACCGGCTGACAGTGCGGTTGCAGAACTGGGAAGGCAGCCAGGTTCGCCTTGAAGCACCAACTGCGACGGGACGGCAGGAACGCCGCTCGCTTTCGTTCCCACGCTCTGCGCCTCTTGTTCCCACGCAGAGTGTGGGCACGAGGGAATGGGACCTGGAGTTGCAGCGAGGTCAGACTGGCAGTCACTGGGTGACGCTCGCAGGCAGCATGAACGTGGCGGACAATGCCGGCAGTTTGTCGCATGCCCGACGTGACTGTTCCCGGGGCAATGTCCGTGGAGCGTTGGCTGGTGGTCGCCGGTGCTGATCTGGCAGCGGAAGACCAACGAAACGTGACGCTTGTCAAGGATGCTGACCTGAGCTTCAAGGAATCGTGGCCGAAGGAAACCGAAAGGGTGCGCCACGATGCCGTATCCGTCTGGAAAGTCGAGAACGACGACTGGAGACTGCGCCTGGTAGCGGGTCGTCAGATGGCCGGCTCAACATCGGTCCAGGTCCTCCTGGCCGAACAAACCCTTGCTGTCGGCGACAGCCCCTCACCCCTGCCCCTCTCCCCCCCCGATGTGTCCGCTGGATCCATCACGCTGCCGTCTGGCTGTACCAGGATGCGAGCACCGATCTCGGTATCGCGCTGCCTCAGGGCGCTCGAGTTATCACGATGACTGTTGACGGCAAGGATGTGGCGCCCTGGCAGCGTCCACAAGATCGGCTCTGGCTGCCTTTGCCGGGCGGTGCTGGCGTGCGCTACATTTCTTTCTCCTGGGTCTACGCCGAAGGAGTGGAATCGCTCGAGCGGCCCAGCCTGGATCAACCACAGTTCGAGGGGACTCCTGCTTGTCCAGCCCTGTGGACCCTGTGCGTGCCGCCAGGGCTTAGGGTTGACCGTTATTCGGCTGGAGGCTCCGGCGTAACGCGGACTGGCCGTCCTGATATGTGGCTGCGTCGCGCTGATGCCCAGTTGCGCCTCAGTACGATTCTGGCAGCACACATTCGGAACTCCGGCGACATGCCGGCCGTCCAGTTTGCTGCCGCCCAGAAACGCTTATATCGCTATTGCAATGAGGCCGAGCAGTCTATGGCTCAATCGACCAACCCAAGTACCGGCTTGGAAGCATGGTTTCCCGACGGTGGGGCATGGTTTCCCAACCATGCCCCAGCGGAGGGAGCCGTCCCCGGAGGCCCAAGTTCGGCAGATTGGCTGGAGAAATTGAAGGAAGAGAATCGGCAACTGGCTGACAGGTACGCTCTCGAGAAGACACGCGCGGACGCGGAACGTGAGGCACTGGATGACGTGCCGATTGCTTGAGTGGAAAGTGGCCGGGCATGCTGCAGCACTCAGCACTCAGCACTCAGCACTCTACTACTCCGATACCAGCCGGGACAATGCTCCCTTGTCTTTGCAACTCGTGAGTGAACGAACGCTCCAGATCAGGCAGGCCATCGCCGCTTCGCTGCTGCTGGTCATCGTGCTCTTCCTGGCCTGGACCATTACATACTTCCCCAGGATTCTGTCCTGGCTGCGTATTTTATGGCCGGAGCAGATGGTTCTGCTCGGTTTCCTTGCCCAGATCGCATTCGGTTTGAGTGTGATGGCGTTGGTACTGGTGTTCCTGGGATTAGGCGTTCGGTTCGTCCATCTTGTCTACTGGAGCATTGTCCTCGTCCGCCGCCATGGGCCTGCCAGGCCGCAACCAGATGGTTAGCGCTGGCCGCGCGCTGCAAGGCAGCGTGGTGGTGGGGTGGTGGACATTTTCGATTGCCGATTTCCGATTGCTCTGGGCATTTCCGGGAGGCATTTCGGCCAATCGAAAATCGGCAATAAAAAATCGAAAATTCACCACCTCACCACCCCACCACCTCACTACCCGGCCGCGTCTTCGATCAGTCTCTTGAGCAGCGTCCGGTGGCAATGGGATTCGTCGGTGCAGGCTGAAGAGCAGAGCAACGTGATCGTCTCCCCTTCGGTGATTCTGCGGGCCAGTTCAGCGATGCGTTCGCCCTGTGCTTGCATTTCCTCCAGGTAACGCCGGCGGTACGCGTCCCAGCCGATGGGTGGTCCGTGCTTGCCGTAGAAATCGGCATGCAGTACACGGCTGGGGCCGAGTTCCTTGCACCAGAGGTCCCAGGTTTCATCCGCTTTGCGAACACCGCGCGGCCGGTAGCGGCAAATCAGCAGACGCAGGCCGTCATCACTGTCGCGGGGATCGTTCCAACGTTTGGTCTTGATCGGCATGCTGCTACAATAGTCCCATATCGACGGTAAGCAAGCTTCAGACCGGACAATGCCATGTCGGAAACACGAACTTTCACATTCCTCGGTACCGGCACATCGGTGGGCGTGCCGAAGCTTGGCTGCGACTGCGCCGTGTGTCTATCAACCGATCCACGTAATCAACGTTATCGCTGCGCCGCCCTGATCCGCACTTCCGAGGGCAACCTGCTCATTGATACTCCGCCGGAGTTGCGCCTGCAACTCCTGCGTGAACGCATCGGCCTGGTTCATGCTATTCTGTTCACACACTATCATGCCGATCATCTCTTCGGGCTGGACGACGTGCGTCTGTTTCCGCCGCGGCTGGGCGGTCCCCTGCCAATCTACTGCGCAGCGGATGTCGAGGACAAGATCCGTGAAATCTTCGCTTATGCGTTCACTCCCGAGGCCGCCCGCTTGTATTCGGGCATGGTGCCAAGGCTGGCCTTCCAGCGCATCGCCAGAGAGCCGTTCACCGTGCTCGGCCAGCGCGCGGTGCCGATACCGCTCCACCACGCGCAGTTCAAAGTGCTTGGTTTCCGCATCGACGATGTGGCGTATTGCACGGATGTCAATTTTATTCCGGATGAGAGTTGGCCGCTGCTCGAGGGCCTGAGTATTCTCGTCCTTGATGCTCTGCGTCCCCGGCCGCACCCTGGGCACTTCGGCCTGGACGAAGCATTGGATGTCATCGCCCGCGTCAAGCCGGTCAAGGCATATCTGACGCATATGGGACACGAGTTGGATCACGAAACAACGAGTCGCCGGCTGCCGTCAGGAGTCGAGTTGGCTTACGACGGCTTGAGATTCGCCTTCTGATAGTGATGAGTGGTGGGTGGTGAGTGATGAGTGAGATACCCCATGATCTCCGGCAGCATTTGCTCAGTTACGGTCAGGAACACATCTTGCGCCGGTGGGGCCGCCTGAACGATGCCGAGCGCGCGGAACTGCTTGCTCAGGTGCAAGCCCTCGATCTGGAACAGTTACACCGTCTTTACAACCAGCGCGAACATTCCTATTCCCTGCCGTCACCCGACCGTATTGCTCCGATACCTGTCGCCAGGATCGACGCCGGCAATCAGCGTGAACGCAAGCACGGCGAGGATGCGTTGCGCCGCAGAGAAGTGGCCGTACTCGTTGTTGCCGGCGGTCAGGGCAGCCGGCTCGGTTTCGACCATCCCAAGGGAATGTTCCCCATCGGCCCGGTGACAAACAAGAGTCTGTTCCAGATTCACGCAGAGAAAGTGCTGGCTTTGACTCAGCGCTACGGTAAGCCTCTGCCATTCCTGGTTATGACCAGTGATGGCACGCATGATGAAACTATCACATTCTTTGAGAAGCATGCCTTCTTCGGTCTGCCGGGTGATGAAGTTTTCTTTTTCCGCCAAGGGACCATGCCGGCGCTCGACATGGCCACGGGAAAGCTATTGCTGGAAGCTCCGGGGCGCCTGTGTACCAGTCCGAACGGCCACGGCGGCACGCTGACAGCGCTGGCTGAAAGCGGATTGCTTGACCGCTTGCGTAGCCGAGGGGTGCAGCACATCTTCTATTTCCAGGTGGACAACCCGTTGGTGAAGGTGGCCGATCCACTTTACCTCGGCCATCACATCGAGATGGATGCCGAGGTATCCTCCAAGATCGTTCCCAAGGAAAGCCCAACCGACAAGCTCGGCAACCTGGTATTGATCGACGGCCGATGCAGCATGATCGAATACTCCGACCTGCCCGAGGCAACAGGCGAAGCAGACCGACCCATCCGGCCGCCTCCGCATCTGGGCCGGCAGCCCGGCCATCCACATTTTCTCGGTTGCTTTCCTGACGCGGATAGTGAGTGGTTCGGAAAGAGTGAGTGGTGGAGTGGTGAAGAGGATCGAGGATGGAGGATCGAAGATGGAGAATGGCAACCGGACCGGCTGCGTTCCTCATCCTCCATCTTCCATCCTCCATCCTCCATCTTCCATCCTCCATCCTCCATCCTCATTCCGCACTCACCACTCACCACTCACCACTCACCAGTTTCTGCCTTTCCATGTTGCCGCAAGAAAGTACCCTATCTCGATGAGACAGGCCAGCACGTGCAGCCGGCGAAAGAAAATGCGCTCAAGTTCGAGATGTTCATATTCGACGTACTGCCGATGGCTGAGCGCTGGGCCGTGGTTGAAACGAGCCGGCGTGAGGAGTTTTGTCCCCTCAAGAACATGACAGGCCCCGATTCCGCCGAGGTGGTGCGTCAGGCGATCAGCGACCTGGCCGCGGATTGGCTAGAAAATGCCGGGGTCACCGTGCCGCGGCGGTCCGACGGCTCCAGCGCGGTACCGCTGGAGATCAGCCCGCTGCTGTGCGCTCAACGCCGGGGAACTTGCAGAGAAGGTAGATCGGTCGCTGCGAATAAAAGAGGCCGAGGTACCTGGAAGACAAGGAGACAAGGAGACAGGGAGACAGGGAGAAGTGAGATGAAGCAATCTCCTTGTCTCCTTGTCTCCTTGTCTCCCTGTCTGAACGGAGGAATGAAGATGCTACACGCGGTGATCATGGCCGGCGGCGGCGGCACGCGTTTCTGGCCGCGCAGCCGGCAGAAGCGGCCGAAACAGTTCCTGACCCTCATGGGGGAGAGATCGCTTCTCCAGCAAGCCGCCGAGCGCATCGAGGCACAGGTGCCGCCCGACCGATGCTGGGTGATTACCGGGGAGACCTACCGGGAAGAGACGGCCCGGCAACTGCCGGCGCTGCACACCGGCAGAATTGTCGGCGAGCCTTGTGGCCGGGACACGGCCGCGTGCATCGGCCTGGTGCGGCCCTGATTGCCCGGCAGGATGCAACGGCGACCATGCTGGTGATGCCCGCTGATCATATCATCGAACCCGTGCAAGAGTTTCGGCGAGCGGTTCACGTGGCTGAGCAAATGGCCGAGGAGCATCCCGCAACGCTCATCACTTTCGGAATTCCTCCAACCTACCCGGCGACCGGCTACGGCTACATCCATCGCGGGCAGGAGATTGCTTGCCCCTCACCCCAGCCCCTCTCCCCCAAGGGGCGAAGGGAGCAAACGATTCCCCTCTCCCCCGCCGCGGGGGAGAGGGGTTGGGGTGAGGGGCAGGATGTCAAGGTCTTTCGTGTTCAGGCTTTCCGCGAGAAGCCGAGTCAGGAGCTGGCCGAGCAGTTCGTCAGCACCGGCGAGTTCTTCTGGAACAGCGGCATTTTCGTCTGGAAAGCTGCAACGATTCTGCATGCCTTGCGCGAACGGCAGCCGGGACTGTGCGCTGCCGTCGAACGTATCGCCGACGCCTGGCCGACCAGCGAGCGTGCAGCCGTGCTGCGGCGAGAATACAAGGCACTGGAGCGCATCAGCATCGACTACGCCGTCATGGAACATGCCGCAAGACCTACTTGTTGTCCAGTCGCCGTTTCACTGGGACGACGTAGGTAGTTGGCTGGCGCTTGAACGCTTGCATCCCCAGGATGCCGACGGTAATACCGTGCTTGCCAATCACTGCGGCCTCAAGACGAGAGACTGCCTGATCGTCGGATGAGGCGGGAGGCTTGGTCGCCACGGTGGGCGTGGATAACCTGCTCATCGTGCAGCGACGGCGATGTCACGCTGGTAGCCGACCGCCGCGACGAAGGCTCGATCAAACAACTGGTCGAGCTGCTCAAAAAGAAGGGCCTGGAGAAGTACCTGTGAATGCGCGCACTCGCCTGCTCGGAGTCGATTTCGGCACGGTCCGCATCGGCCTGGCTGTCAGCGATGCGGACCGCAAGATTGCCTCTCCTCTGACCACATACACTCGTCGAGGATGGAGAATCGAGGATGGAGAATCGAGGATGGAGAATGGAGAATCGAACAGCACAGCTGGTCCGGCTTCTATCCTCCATCCTCCATCCTCTATCCTCGTATATTTCAAGGGTCTGGTTGAAGAAGAAGAAATCGGCCAGATCGTCGTGGGTCTGCCGCTCCATACCGATGGCCGGGAAGGGCAGAAGGCGGTAGAAGCACGTCGCTTTGGCCGCTGGCTTGCGGAGGTAACAGGGTTGCCGGTCATGTTCTGGGATGAACGGTTCACGACGGTCGAGGCAGAGAGACATTTGCTGGCGGCAGGCATGACGAACAAACGCCGCAAGGCACGCCGCGACAGAGTGGCGGCACAGATTTTGTTACAATCGTACCTGGATGCCGGCTGCCCCGTTGAGGAATCGCCTGGACCGCTGGAAGGGAGAGCGTGATAAAAGGTCAGCGTGCCAGCGAAAAATCTGTCCGAGCCCGCAGCGTAAGCAAGGGTGATCACCACCCTTGCTTACGCTGCGGGCTCGGACTTTCTCCATGCCTATTACGGCACGCCAACCGGCGTCTCCGGCTTGATATCGTCGCTCCGCACCTTCGCCCTGCCGCGCTCATCGATCTCGACGCGAGCCGCCACCACCGTCCCATCCCCTCCGAGTACCTCCCGTGCCAGCGCCGCATAATCCTCCGCCCCATGACACCCCGGCGCATACGCAAATATCGACTTGCCAAAACTCGGGCATTCCGCCAGCTTGATGTTCCGCCGAATCCGCGTCTTGAAGATGTGGGCCTTGGCCCACGGCGACGCCGTGCCACGGCCCTTATCAAAGTAGTCCTTCAAATCCTGCACCACTTCCTGTGCCAGCCGGGTGTTCGACTCGTACATGCAGATAATGATCCCGGTCACTTTCACTTCCGGGTTGATGCGCCTGGCGACCAGGGCCGTCGTCTCCAGCAACTTGCTCATGCCGTGCAAAGCCAGGAAATGTGGCTGGAGTGGGATGAACACCTCGCTGGCCGCCGACAGGGCATTCAGGGTCAACACGCCAAGTGAGGGAGCACAATCCATGAAGACATAATCGAAGGCGCCATCTTCTTGCATGAGCAGATCACGCAAGATGACCTCGCGGCCGACGACGCCGGCCAGCTCCACCTCCGCCGCGGCCAGGTTGATGTCCGAGCCGACGATCCACAACCGTTCGCCCGCCTGCCGCCACACTTCGGCCAATGGCCGCGAATTGACCAGCACGTCGTAAATGGACGCCGATTTGCCGTCCGGCTGGAAGCCGAGATGAGTGGTTGCGTGCGCCTGCGGATCCAGGTCGAGGATACAAACCCGCTTCCCCGACTCCGCCAACGCGGCAGCCAGGTTGACCGCCGTCGTCGTCTTGCCCACGCCGCCCTTTTGATTGATGATCGCGATCCGTCGCATGGCTATTTCCTGGTTAGTGGTTAGTGGTGAGTGGTGAGTGGTGAGTGGTGACCGGCCGGTCTTTACCACTCACCACTCACCACTCACTCTGTACTGCTTCACTCTTCTTTGTGTTCTTTGTGCCTTTGTGTTGAATAATTTGGCCCAAAGTCGATGTGGAATTATAAACGGTCCTGGCAAGACAGGGAACCCCAAGCTCTTCAGAATCGTCTGGCAATTTTCCCCGAACCCGCGTATGAAGGTTGCTCGGCCTCGGGCATTGCCTCCCGTCTCGCCGAGGTGAGATTCGGAACAGAGAAGCAAAAATCATGTCAAAAACGCTCCTGTGCATAATCACCGCCGCTGCCCTGGCCGCGCTGTCCGTGGGCGTGATGGCCGCTCGCCATCTCGTGCTCGGCAACGAGGTCGGGCTGCCGTCCGGCCCCGGCGCCTGGAAGGTCACGCTGCTGGTCAAGGGACAATGTTCCGGTGAAGCCAGGTTGACGACGGCCCTGCCGCTCGACTTCGATCAGCAACACATCCGGAATGAGACCTATCGCAGCGAGCAATTGGCCGAAAAACCGCCCGACCTTCGTCATTCGGAACGCCGGCAAGTGACCTGGAGCAAACGGCCCGGCACGCCGGACGGCGCCTTCCGTGCCCGTTACGAGTTCTATTGCACCATGGACACGCACCATCACGCCACGCCGATGTCCAGGCTGGCGAACCTGCACTATGCCGCTCCTCGATCCGGCGAGTACCTGGATGCACCGGCCCAAACCAGCACCGAGCACGACGATATCTCCGCGACAGCGCGCCGTCTCACCGAAGGGTTGGATCGACCTTCGGATCAGGCCTTGGCCCTGTTCCGCTACGTGGAAAATGAGATCGACAACGAACCGAGCCTGGACGTAACCAGAATGACGGCCGCCCAGTGTCTCAAATCCGGCACAGGCAACTCGGGCGGCAAGAGCCGGTTGTTGCTCGCCCTGCTCCGCAGCCGCGGCATCCCCGCCCGGCTGGTGACGGGCCTGACGCTGGCCAGGGGAAATGATCAACAGGCCCATTACTGGGTCGAGGCCTGGATCGATGAACACTGGCTGCCCATGTGTCCTTCCCATCGACACTACGGCAGGGTGCCGGCAACCTACCTCGTTTTTGGTTTCGGCGACCTGCCCATCGTCCGCGGCAAGCATGTGACCGATCTCGATTATGCTTTTCTCGTGGAATCCACCGTTCATCATGACGATGCCGCGGCCGGCGATCCCTCCTTGGTCCGCCGGGTCTTCAAGTCGCTGTCGCTGGCGAATCTGACGGGCCGGGAGTCGGAGGACCTTGTCAAATTCTTGTTGCTGTTGCCCGTGGCGGCCCTGCTCATCTGTATCTACCGGAACCTGATCGGCCTGAACAGTTTCGGCACCTTTCGCCGGCCCTTCTCGGACTGGCATTCAAGGATGACCACAGCATGCACCAGGGCCTGCTCGTTTTTGCCAGGAGCAGCTTTCAGGGCGTCATGGTCCTCGTCGCCATCTTGCTGCTCGGCTGGGGGATGCGCCGCCTGCTCGACTATTACCACATCCTCCAGGTGCCGCGTATCGCCTTCATGCTCAGTTTCATCGTGGCGGTGCTTATCGCGGCGATTATTCTCGCCAATCACTTGCAGCAGAGGCCCGCCAACCACTACATCGCTCTTTTCCCTCTCGTGATCCTGACCGGCATGGTCGAGCGCTTCTGGACCCTGGAAGTGGAAGACAGCACCGTCTCGTCCTTCAAGACGATGCTGGGTACGATAGCCATTTCCGCCAGCATTGCTCTCCTGCTGAGCATCCGCGCCATCGGCAATCACCTGTTTTGCTATCCCGAGACCCTGGGGCTGGTCATGGCCGCCCAGCTGCTCATCGGCCGCTACACCGGTTTTCGCCTCAGCGAAATATTCCGCTTCCGCGACTTCCTCAACCAACCGGCCGGCCTGACATTACAGCGGTAGAGTGCGTCCAGTCCCCACAGACGCATCAATCACATGCGAGTATTGAAAGTGGTGAGTGGTGAGTGGTGAGTGGTGAGTGGTGAGGTGAGTGGTGAGTAGTGAGTGGTGAGTGGTGACCGGCCGGTCTTGACCACTCACCACTCACCACTCACCACTCACTCCGTACCGATTCATCCTTCATCCTTCATCCTTCATCCTTTTGGGAGAAAGCGATGTTCTGGTGGTTCTTCACCGCTGCCCGACGCCTTCGAGAACTCGGTATTCTGGGCATGAACAAGCGGAATGCCAGTTACATTCTGGACCACAATCCGCGCCAAGTTTCCGCTCGTCGATGACAAGCTGCGCATGCACGCCCTGTGCCGGCGCATCGGCGTGCCGACGCCCGAAGTCTACAGCGAGATAGCCTACCATTCGATGCTGCGTTACCTGCCCAGCTACCTCGGCGATCATCAAGAATTCGTCATCAAGCCGAACTGCGGCTCGGCGGGCCGCGGCGTACTGGTTATCACCGGCCGTGACGCTCACGGCTACGTTCGTCACAACGCCGAAGAGCTTAGCCTCGATCAGCTTCGTCAACATCTCTCCGACATTCTTTCCGGCATGTACTCGCTCGGCGGCCAGCCCGACAAGGCTATCATCCAGCAGCGGATTCGTCTGCACCCGGCTTTCGAGGCGATCACCTACAAGGGCATCCCCGACATCCGCGTCATTCTCTATCGCCACGAGCCAGCGATGGCCATGCTGCGTCTGCCGACCAAGGAATCCAACGGCCGGGCCAACCTGCACCAGGGCGGCATCGGCACCGGCGTCGATCTAGCCAGCGGCCTCACGCACCGCGCCGTCCAGAAGAACCGGTTCGTTGATTTTCATCCCGATACAGGCATGCCGGTCGTCGGCATGCAGGTGCCCTACTGGAATGAAGTGCTGGACATGTCCCGGCGTGTTTCCGAAGCCGTCGGCCTCGGCTACATCGGCGTGGACATCGTCGTCGATGCCGACGAAGGCCCGATGCTGCTGGAAGCCAACGCCCGGCCCGGCCTCGCCATCCAGATCGCCAATGGCCGAGGGTTGGTGCCGCGTCTTAACGATATTGACGACAGACTGGAACTCCCGCGGAAGGCCAGGGTCTTCGAACAGCCACGCCGTAAGGAAGCGGTGCCGGGCCGGTTGAAGAGTGCTTGAGAATCGCTATCGCGCGGCCGGTTTACCGCGCTCCCGAAGCAGTGTTTAACTTTACTCTTCTTTGACCAGTCCCTGCCGTTCGAGCAGTTCATACCGAGCGATGAGCATGCGGGTCGAGCGGGCAGCCGACTGGCGGATTCGGTGGAGAAGAACGGGTGACAGTGGCTCCCGGAGTTGCAGCATCCCGGCATCCTTGAGTTGATAAAGTGCTGCCAGAGTGACCACCTTGGCTTCACCGTAGTTGACACACGTCCGGTGCTGAATGTATGGGTGATCGCCAACCTCGAGGATGCAGGCTTGGTCCTTCAGCGGTTCCCAAGTAGTTAAGTTGACAATCAAGACATGCTCCGGATCGACTTTTGGGTCCGAGATGATCGTCCAGAGATGGGAATCGCAGCTGGCTCCCGGTTCGGGAACGTAGAGTGTGGCTCCGGCATCCATGTCCTTCATTCTCCGAAGATCCGATCGTAGACCTCGGCATCCTTTTCTGACCGGACTATAGACTCCAGGTCGCCCGTTCGCCCGACGGCTTCAAGAATGTCTGCGAAAGGAATCGGCCGGGAGGAGCCGGTAGCGGGCTGGTTCTTGACCCACTCTGGAAAAAGATGCGTTTGCTCGACCACCTGCCAGTCGTCGTCATTCTCTCGTTCCCGAGCGACCGACCGCAGCGTTTCGACTTCAAACCGAGAGAGTTCGCCAACATCCAGCTCCTTGATCTGTTCGATGCTGTAGTGACTCGTCCGGAAGAATTGGTTCCACACATCGGTTCCGACCGCCTCGCCTTTGATGAGGTTGTAGACCTTGCTCAGGACTGGCCCGTTGTCCATCGCAACGACGTGATCACCGGTGATAGGATGGCCGGTCTCTCGAAGACTGGCTCGGTCGGCAAGGTAAAGGAGTTTCAGCAGCCGAATGTACGGCATTCGGCCGGTGTGCTCCTCTCGGAACAAGACGCCCACGGCCTGGATCGTTTTCATCAGCTTAAATCGGAACATCTCTTTTTGCCTGCCAGTGGCAATCAATAATAAGTATGAAGATAGCCTAACGTACGCCATTCTATAACTGGGAGGTATGGCGGTAAAGGTCGCGAGCGCCGAAATCGCAGTCCACGAAGATCGCTACGATGCTGTCGTGCTCACAACCTCACATGCAATGCTTCGTGGCTGCGAAAGAGGATTGTTAGCTGGTAGCGGTCGCGGGGATTCCTAGGCTTCCTCGTTGCCTCTGTGGCTGCTCGCCCGAACCATTCAGGAACGAATCCACGATCCGCCGGGCCAAATCCCCCGGCCGCGGCCGCTCCCCAAATCGAATCACCCCCCGCAACCCCCCCAGCAGCAAGAGCATCGCCAAATCCGGATCGCTGACGGTGAACTCTCCCCGATCATTCCCTTCCTTGAACAACCCGCTGGTCAATTTTGTCAATTCTGTTCGTGTCTGCTGCCAGGGAAACTCCGTCCCCGATGGACGCATCAACTCGGCACGCTGAATGAGATCGAGCATGTGCGGATACTCATCGAAGTACGCGATGATCGCCCCCACAACTGCTTCGAGCTTGGCCCGCGTTCCCTCGACGCGGGCCGACTCTTCCTGTAACCGTGCCATGAACTGCTCGGAGGCCCGTTTCAGCAAGGCCAGGTACAGCTCCTCCTTGTCCTTGAAGTAGCGGTACAGCGTCCCCTTGCCGACCCCGGCCTCCGTTGCAATGTCATCCATGCGAACTTCATGGAAGCGCTGCGTCCCGAAGAGCCGGCCAGCCACGTCGAGGATCTTCTCAGCCTGTTGCGGTGTTTTCGTTCTCACGAAAGGTCCACTCCCAGCGTGCCTCCGGGTTAAACCCGGAGGCTCGCACGCGTGATTCCGGAACTGGCCGGTCAGTTATGATTGTAAATCGGCGGGAAAGGATTCACAAGCGCAACTCGTTCGGGGTGGCAGCAGGTGCAGGACATGGTTTGCACGCGTCGTAGCCGAATTCGCCAGAATTCGGGGGCTGCGCTCTCTCCCCAGACCCCGAATTCTGGCGAATTCGGCTACAGAGCCTCCAGGGTATTTCATGCGCCGTTGCAAACCGTGTCCTGCACCCGCGCAAAAGAAATTTCTGTGCTGCCCCTTGACTTCCTTGTTTGCTGCCCCTATTCTGGCCCTCATATATAGCGTGCCTTACCTATATTAACGAAAGTTGGCGAATGCCCTGATAACCATACAGGCATGACGAGGCTGGAAGCCTCCCCCTGCAACGAAACCCCCCTGTCCGACGTACGACATGATACAGCTCACCCTTGGCCTGCGGCTCCCGTGGGCATCCGTGTGGAGGCATGGCGGCTTCATCGTCACCATCAGTCGGCGCTGTGACCAGCGCGGCGAGCGGGGAGTCCATTGTCACAACCGCACGTTTATTTCCTGGCCGGCTTGAGATTACCGGCCTTTTCCTCTTCCTTGCATCAAACTTCCGAAGTCTCGGAAGTTTGGTCGCACTCTTGAAGCAAACCGATTTCGCAGAGGTAGATCTCAGCTCGCGTCGATCCGCGCTCAGCTGCGCGCTGCGCGGCGACATGGGCCGTTTTGTGTATATAGCCGGAACCATAACCTTAGCCGCTGGCGCTGCCTGCGCAGATAGCCTGCAAGGTGAGCAGCGGTATAACCCCAGGAGATGAATCATGGGCATCGTTGAATTGCTGCGTCGCTTGTGGGCTGCCCGGGCCAGCCGCAAAAGAGCACTTCGGTCGAAAAGGAGGCACTCACACAGGTCAACTTTCCGTCCGATGTTCGATGTCCTTGAGGATCGCTTGGCACCCACCGCCCACACCATCACTTCCGACACTACCTGGAGCGCTGAGGGGATCGTTGCGGGAGATACAGTGATTGTTAAAAAAGGACATACGCTCACAGTGAATGTCACAAATGGGCAAGCGGCGAGTATCCAGTTAGGAGATACCAACCCTAACCACGGGGATGGTACCCTGTCTTTTGGTAACTCCACTTGTAGGGCAGATTTTTCTGGGAATGTGACCGTCGGAGACGCCACCGATGGTTATAATGGTACAGTTAACATGTCCTCTGGCGGCACCTTGGATATTGGAGCAGCATTCACCCTAACTGCGGGGCAATCCACCTTCACCTCTGGAAATGGTACTGTCGTCTACGATAGTACGACAGCTAACCAAACCGTGACGGCAACCACTTATCATAACCTCACGATCAGCGATACAGGCCACACGGCGACATTAGCAGGCAATACCACCGTCACCGGGCTGACGATCAACAGCGGCAGCACCTTCGCCCTGGCCGGCAACAACTTCTCGTTGAGCGCTAACGCCGCCGTGGCCAACAGCGGCACCTTCCAACTGGATGGCAACGAGACGTTGACCAACGTCAACAACCTGGGCACGGCTAACGGCACGGTCATGTACGTCGGCAACAACACGGCTGGCCCGCTGACGATCAAAACGTTCACCGGCGACGACTACTACAACCTGACCATCAACGACACCAACCCCACCAAGGCCACCTTCCAGCTTGGGGACAGCACCGTCGTGGACGGCGCCTTCACCCTCACGAGCAGCACTTTCAGCCAGATGGCCAATCCCCTAACGGTCGCGGGGAATTTCAGCCTGGCAAACGGCACGACTTACAATAAGGCGACGGGCAACGGCACGTTGACGTTTAATGGCGCCGGCACCATCACCGACAGCAACGCTTCCTTGCGGGACCTGGGCAACGTCACGATTACGGGCAACTCGACCAGGACACTGGGCAGTGCCGCCAATATGACCGGGCTGACGATCAACAGCGGCAGCACCTTCGCCCTGGCCGGCAACAACTTCTCGTTGAGCGCTAACGTCGCCGTGGCCAACAGCGGCACCTTCCAGCTGTATGGCAACGAGACGTTGACCAACGTCAGCAGCCTCGGCAACACCACCGGCACGGTCATATACGTCGGCAACAACACGGCTGGCCCGCTGACGATCAAAACTTTCTCCGGCGGCTACAACAACCTGACCATCAACGACACCAACACCACCAAGGCTACCTTCCAGCTTGGGGCCAACACCGGCGTGGCCGGCGCCTTCACCCTCACGAGCGGCACTTTCAGCCAGAATGCTAATAATACCCTGACGGTCGCGGGGAATTTCAGCCTGGCTAACGGCACGACTTACAATAAGGCGACGGGCAACGGCACGTTGACCTTGTCCGGCACAGGGAACCTGACGGACAGCAACGCCACCTTGCAGGATCTGGGGGCGGTGTCCGTCGGGGGCAACCGCACCCTGACCACGTCGGTCACGATGGACAGCCTGAGCGTGACGGCTAACGGCACGCTCATTCAAGGCTCCGCGAACACCCTGACGATTGGGGGCAACCTCAGCCTGGCCAACGGCGCCACCTTCACCAAGGCTACCACCACCGGCGCCCTGGTCTTCAACGGCACTGGCACGATCACCGATAGCAACGCTTCCTTGCGCAACCTGGGCAACGTCACGATTACGGGCAACTCGACCAGGACGCTGAGCAGTGCCGCCAATATGACCGGGCTGACGATCAACAGCGGCAGCACCTACAACGCCAACGGCCAGACGACATCAGTGACGGGCCTGACGACCGTCTCGGGCGGCGTTTACAACGCTTCCACCGGTAACCAGACGCTCAGCGGCGGCCTGACCGTGTCGGGCGGGACGTTCACCGGCTCTACCGGTGTGGTGACCACCAGCACGGTGACCCTTTCGAGCGGCAACTTGACCGCTCCCTCGACCTCGCTCAACCTCTCGGGCAATTTCACCAATAACGGTGGCAACTTCACCAATAACGGCGGCACCGTGAACTTCAACGGCTCCTCCCCCCAAAAGATTGGCGGCGCCTCCGCCACGACATTCGGCAACCTGACCATCAGCAATTCCGCCGGCGTGACGCTAGACCCCGACATCACGGTCAACGGCGTCCTCGATCTCAGCGGCGGCAACTTGATCACCGGTAGCGATACCGTGACCATCAGCCCCACTGGCAGCGTTGTTGGAGCGAACCCTTATTATGTTCTCGGCAACCTCGCGGAATATGTCCCCACCGGCAATGTGTCGGTGACGTTCGAAGTCGGCACGACCAATAACAGTTCCAGCGACTACACCCCCGTGACCTTGACCTTTACTAACGTTGCCGTGGCCGGCTATATGACGGTCTCCGCCATTGCCGGCAACATCGGCTCGTCCAATCTGGTTCCCACCGTCGATGTCAACTGGTCCGTGGGCGATGATGGCATCTTAAACTTCGACACGTGCAGCGCCACCTTCACTTTCCCCGCTTCCGATAACACCGGCGCGACTCCCCTAGCGGTTACAGAGTACGACGGCACGAACTGGAGTTATCCCACCGTGGGCACTCAGGACTCCACAAACGCGCAAGCCATTGGCTTGACGTCCTTTGGTGATTTCCAGCTGGGTCAGGACAGCGTTGCGCCGACGGCCGCAATTACTACACCGCTCGACACGGTCAACATTGCCAACGCCGGCAGCGAGAACCCTTACTCCATCACGGTAACCTTCAGCGACGGCGTGGCGATCGATGTCGGCACGGTGGAAAACAGCAGTTTGTCGGTGGTGGGCCCGAACAGTTTCACCGCCACTTTTGTGTCGCTGGACACGTACTCCAACGGCACCCCCAGGACGGCGCTCTACCAGTTTACGCACTCCTGGATTCCTGGCGTCGATGAAGGCACTTACACCGTCAATTCGCCCACCAGCGTGACGGACACCGCAGGCAACCCGGTGGCCAGCGGCACCTTGGGAACTTTCGTGGTGGACCTGACCGATCCGGCCCTCGACTCGATCAACCTGGATATTCCATCTGGGCAGTTAACCAATGCCACCAGCGTCACCTTCCTGGCCAGCTTCAGCGAAGCCGTGACCGGCGTGAATGCCGGCAATTTCATCCTCAGCGGCACTGCCAGCGCCGGCACGATCGGCACGCCGGTTTCCAGCGACGGCGGCGTGACATGGACGATCCCCGTCACCGGATTGACCGGCCCCGGCGCCAACGGCATCCTCGAACTGGATCTCAACAATAACACTGATATCGCCGACCTGGCCGGCAATCCTCTGAGCACCGGCACCCTCAGCGGCCAGAACTACATTCTCGACAACATCGCTCCCTTCGTCTCAAGCGTGGATCCGACTGCTTTCACCATAACCGACGCTCTGATCGGCGAAGGCACCTTCCAGCTGCTAATCACCTACAGCGAGGACATGGATACCTCGATCGCTCCGGCCGTTACCTTCGACCCCGCCATCAGCTCGACCCTGACCCCCAATGCAGGCTCTTCTGGCTGGTCCGACCCCACCACCTACTTCTACCTCGCCGGGTATGATGTTGCCCCTTCCGTCGCCTACGTCCCCAGCATTACCGTTTCGGTGACCGGCGCCCAAGACCTCGCCGGCAATCTCCAGGATGAGTACAACGATCAACCCGCCGGCTTCACCATTGATACCGTCAACCCCACCGTCACCTCCATAACATCCAGCGCTCCCTACATCAACATCGCATCGGCCGGCCAGACTTTCTCCATCGCTGTGACGTACAACACCAACGGCGCGGCCGACATGGACACTGACCTCAATTTCGCACCCACGATCAGCTTCAGCCAGGCTGGCAACCCTGTCGATCTCAGTTCGATTTTGACGTTTGAATCGGGAATCTGGTCCGACATCCCCGCCATCCCCAACAACGTCTACACCGCTTACTATACCGTGACCGACTCCGATGCCGGCCTCGTCTATCCCAACGAGATTATCGATGTAACCGCCAATGGCGCCCAGAACCTCGACGGCAATTCACAGGTCTTCGATATCCCGTCAAGTCTCTTCACTATCGATACAGTCGCGCCAGAGGTCTCGCTCAACAGCGTTACATCACCGACGGCCAACAACGAGCCGCCCTTCAGCGGCTACGGCGGCATAGACAGCGGCGATTCGTCCACCGTAACCGTCAATATCTACAGCGGCAGCGACACCACAGGCTCACCTGTGCAAACTTGGCCCGCCACCCCCGACCCCGACACGGGCTTTTACACCGTGACGCTGTCGTCAGCCTTGAACGATGGCATCTACACCGCTCAGGCCAGCCAGTCGGATGCCGCCGGCAACACCGGCACCAGTTCGACGACCACCTTCACCGTGGACACGATGGCTCCGACCTCCAGCGCCAGTTCGCCGGCATACAGCAAGACAACCACCTTCACGGTCAGCTACACCGCCAACGATAGCGGCTCGGGTCTGGCCGAGGTCGACATCTACGCCGAGGGGCCGACCGACAGCGGCTACAGTCTGGCCGACAGTTTCACCGGCGCCAGCCTGACGACCGGCAGCTTCAGCTACAGCGCCAGCGAAGGCGACGGCAACTACTCCTTCTACAGCATCGCCACCGACAACGCCGGCAACGCGCAAACGACTCCCGGCAACCCTGACACCACGACCTTGCTCGACACCGCGGCGCCGACCTCCAGCGCCAGTTCGCCGGCATACAGCAAGACAACCACCTTCACGGTCAGCTACACCGCCAACGATCCGGCGCCAGTTCCTCGGCCGTGGCCGAGGTCGACATCTACGCCAAAGGGCCGACCGACAGCAGCTACGTGGAGGTCAAGACCTTCACCGGCGCCAGCCTGACGACCGACAGCTTCAGCTACAGCGCCAGCGAAGGCGACGGCAACTACTCCTTCTACAGCATCGCCACCGACAACGCCGGCAATGCGCAAACGACTCCCAGTACCCCCGACACCACGACCTTGCTCGACACCACGGCGCCGACCTCCAGTGCCAGTTCGCCGGCATACAGCAAGACAACCACCTTCACGGTCAGCTACACCGCCAACGATAGCGGCTCGGGTCTGGCCGAGGTCGACATCTACGCCGAGGGGCCGACCGACAGCGGCTACAGTCTGGCCGACAGTTTCACCGGCGCCAGCCTGACGACCGGCAGCTTCAGCTACAGCGCCAGCGAAGGCGACGGCAACTACTCCTTCTACAGCATCGCCACCGACAACGCCGGCAACGCGCAAACGACTCCCGGCAACCCCGACACCACGACCTTGCTCGACACCGCCGGCTTGCTCGACACCGCGGCGCCGACCTCCAGCGCCAGTTCGCCGGCATACAGCAAGACAACCACCTTCACGGTCAGCTACACCGCCAACGATCCGGGCGTCTACGCCTCGGGCGTGGCCGAGGTCGACATCTACGCCGAGGGGCCGACCGCCAGCGGCTACAGTCTGGCCGACAGTTTCACCGGCGCCAGCCTGACGACCGGCAGCTTCAGCTACAGCGCCAGCGAAGGCGACGGCAACTACTCCTTCTACAGCATCGCCACCGACAACGCCGGCAACGCGCAAACGACTCCCGGCACCCCCGACACCACGACCTTGCTCGACACCGCCATGCCGACCTCCAGCGCCAGTTCGCCGCAATACAGCAAGACAACCACCTTCACGGTCAGCTACACCGCCAACGATAGCGGCTCGGGTCTGGCCGAGGTCGACATCTACGCCGAGGGGCCGACCGACAGCGGCTACAGTCTGGCCGACAGTTTCACCGGCGCCAGCCTGACGACCGGCAGCCTCAGCTACAGCGCCAGCGAAGGCGACGGCAACTACTCCTTCTACAGCATCGCCACCGACAACGCCGGCAACGCGCAAACGACTCCCGGCAACCCCGACACCACGACCTTGCTCGACACCGCGGCGCCGACCTCCAGCGCCAGTTCGCCGGCAATACAGCAAGACAACCACCTTCACGGTCAGCTACACCGCCAACGATAGCGGCTCGGGTCTGGCCGAGGTCGACATCTACGCCGAGGGGCCGACCGACAGCGGCTACAGTCTGGCCGACAGTTTCACCGGCGCCAGCCTGACGACCGGCAGCTTCAGCTACAGCGCCAGCGAAGGCGACGGCAACTACTCCTTCTACAGCATCGCCACCGACAAGGCCGGCAATGCGCAAACGACTCCCAGCAACCCCGACACCACGACCTTGCTCGACACCACGGCGCCGACCTCCAGCGCCAGTTCGCCGGCATACACCAAGACAACCACCTTCACGGTCAGCTACACCGCCAACGATAGCGGCTCCGGGTCTGGCCGAGGTCGACATCTACGCCGAGGGGCCGACCGACAGCGGCTACAGTCTGGCCGACAGTTTCACCGGCGCCAGCCTGACGACCGGCAGCTTCAGCTACAGCGCCAGCGAAGGCGACGGCAACTACTCCTTCTACAGCATCGCCACCGACAACGCCGGCAACGCGCAAACGACTCCCGGCACCCCCGACACCACGACATTGCTCGACACCGCGGCGCCGACCTCCAGCGCCAGTTCGCCGCAATACAGCAAGACAACCACCTTCACGGTCAGCTACACCGCCAACGATCCGGGCACCAGTTCCTCGGCCGTGGCCGAGGTCGATATCTACGCCAAAGGGCCGACCGACAGCAGCTACGCGGAGGTCAAGACCTTCACCGGCGCCGGCCTGACGACCGGCAGCTTCAGCTACAGCGCCAGCGAAGGGAACGGCAGCTACGCCTTCTACAGCATCGCCACCGACAACGCCGGCAACGCGCAAACGACTCCCGGCGCCCCCGACACCACGACCTTGCTCGACACCGCGGCGCCGACCTCCAGCGCCAGTTCGCCGCAATACAGCAAGACAACCACCTTCACGGTCAGCTACACCGCCAACGATCCGGGCACCAGTTCCTCGGCCGTGGCCGAGGTCGATATCTACGCCAAAGGGCCGACCGACAGCAGCTACGCGGAGGTCAAGACCTTCACCGGCGCCGGCCTGACGAGCGGCAGCTTCAGCTACAGCGCCAGCGAAGGGAACGGCAGCTACGCCTTCTACAGCATCGCCACCGACAACGCCGGCAACGCGCAAACGACTCCCGGCGCCCCCGACACCACGACCTTGCTCGACACCGCGGCGCCGACCTCCAGCGCCAGTTCGCCGCAATACAGCAAGACAACCACCTTCACGGTCAGCTACACCGCCAACGATCCGGGCACCAGTTCCTCGGCCGTGGCCGAGGTCGATATCTACGCCAAAGGGCCGACCGACAGCAGCTACGCGGAGGTCAAGACCTTCACCGGCGCCGGCCTGACGAGCGGCAGCTTCAGCTACAGCGCCAGCGAAGGGAACGGCAGCTACGCCTTCTACAGCATCGCCACCGACAACGCCGGCAACGTGCAAACGACTCCCGGCAACCCCGACACCACGACCTTGCTCGACACCGCGGCGCCGACCTCCAGCGCCAGTTCGCCGGCATACAGCAAGACAACCACCTTCACGGTCAGCTACACCGCCAACGATCCGGGCGCCAGTTCCTCGGCCGTGGCCGAGGTCGATATCTACGCCAAAGGGCCGACCGACAGCAGCTACGCGGAGGTCAAGACCTTCACCGGCGCCGGCCTGACGAGCGGCAGCTTCAGCTACAGCGCCAGCGAAGGCGACGGCAACTACTCCTTCTACAGCGTCGCCACCGACAACGCCGGCAACGCGCAAACGACTCCCAGCAACCCCGACACCACGACCTTGCTCGACACCGCGGTGCCGACCTCCAGCGCCAGTTCGCCGCAATACAGCAAGACAACCACCTTCACGGTCAGCTACACCGCCAACGATCCGGGCGCCAGTTCCTCGGCCGTGGCCGAGGTCGATATCTACGCCAAAGGGCCAACCGACAGCAGCTACGCGGATGTCAAGACCTTCACCGGCGCCAGCCTGACGACCGGCAGCTTCAGCTACAGCGCCAGCGAAGGCGACGGCAACTACTCCTTCTACAGCATCGCCACCGACAACGCCGGCAACGCGCAAACGACTCCCGGCACCCCCGACACCACGACCTTGCTCGACACCGCGGCGCCGACCTCCAGCGCCAGTTCGCCGCAATACAGCAAGACAACCACCTTCACGGTCAGCTACACCGCCAACGATCCGGGCACCAGTTCCTCGGCCGTGGCCGAGGTCGACATCTACGCCAAAGGGCCGACCGACAGCAGCTACGCGGAGGTCAAGACCTTCACCGGCGCCGGCCTGACGACCGGCAGCTTCAGCTACAGCGCCAGCGAAGGCAACGGCAACTACTCCTTCTACAGCGTCGCCACCGACAACGCCGGCAACGCGCAAACGACTCCCGGCACCCCCGACACCACGACCTTGCTCGACACCGCGGCGCCGACCTCCAGCGCCAGTTCGCCGCAATACAGCAAGACAACCACCTTCACGGTCAGCTACACCGCCAACGATCCGGGCACCAGTTCCTCGGCCGTGGCCGAGGTCGATATCTACGCCAAAGGGCCGACCGACAGCAGCTACGCGGAGGTCAAGACCTTCACCGGCGCCGGCCTGACGAGCGGCAGCTTCAGCTACAGCGCCAGCGAAGGGAACGGCAGCTACGCCTTCTACAGCATCGCCACCGACAACGCCGGCAACGCGCAAACGACTCCCGGCACCCCCGACACCACGACATTGCTCGACACCGCGGCGCCGACCTCCAGCGCCAGTTCGCCGCAATACAGCAAGACAACCACCTTCACGGTCAGCTACACCGCCAACGATCCGGGCGCCAGTTCCTCGGCCGTGGCCGAGGTCGATATCTACGCCAAAGGGCCGACCGACAGCAGCTACGCGGAGGTCAAAACCTTCACCGGCGCCGGCCTGACGACCGGCAGCTTCAGCTACAGCGCCAGCGAAGGGAACGGCAGCTACGCCTTCTACAGCATCGCCACCGACAACGCCGGCAACGCGCAAACGACTCCCGGCGCCCCGACACCACGACCTTGCTCGACACCGCGGCGCCGACCTCCAGCGCCAGTTCGCCGCAATACAGCAAGACAACCACCTTCACGGTCAGCTACACCGCCAACGATCCGGCGCCAGTTCCTCGGCCGTGGCCGAGGTCGATATCTACGCCAAAGGGCCGACCGACAGCAGCTACGCGGAGGTCAAGACCTTCACCGGCGCCGGCCTGACGACCGGCAGCTTCAGCTACAGCGCCAGCGAAGGCGACGGCAACTACTCCTTCTACAGCATCGCCACCGACAACGCCGGCAACGCGCAAACGACTCCCGGCAACCCCGACACCACGACCTTGCTCGACACCGCGACGCCGACCTCCAGCGCCGGTTCGCCGCAATACAGCAAGACAACCACCTTCACGGTCAGCTACACCGCCAACGATCCGGGCGCCAGTTCCTCGGCCGTGGCCGAGGTCGACATCTACGCCAAAGGGCCGACCGACAGCAGCTACGCGGAGGTCAAGACCTTCACCGGCGCGGCCTGACGACCGGCAGCTTCAGCTACAGCGCCAGCGAAGGGAACGGCAGCTACGCCTTCTACAGCGTCGCCACCGACAACGCCGGCAACGCGCAAACGACTCCCGGCACCCCCGACACCACGACCTTGCTCGACACCGCGGCGCCGACCTCCAGCGCCAGTTCGCCGGAATACAGCAAGACAACCACCTTCACGGTCAGTTACACCGCCAACGATAGCGGCTCGGGTCTGGCCGAGGTCGACATCTACGCCGAGGGGCCGACCGACAGCGGCTACAGTCTGGCCGACAGTTTCACCGGCGCCGGCCTGACGACCGGCAGCTTCAGCTACAGCGCCAGCGAAGGCGACGGCAACTACTCCTTCTACAGCATCGCCACCGACAACGCCGGCAACGCGCAAACGACTCCCGGCAACCCCGACACCACGACCTTGCTCGACACCGCGGCGCCGACCTCCAGCGCCAGTTCGCCGGCATACAGCAAGACAACCACCTTCACGGTCAGTTACACCGCCAACGATAGCGGCTCGGGTCTGGCCGAGGTCGACATCTACGCCGAGGGGCCGACCGACAGCGGCTACAGTCTGGCCGACAGTTTCACCGGCGCCGGCCTGACGACCGGCAGCTTCAGCTACAGCGCCAGCGAAGGCGACGGCAACTACTCCTTCTACAGCATCGCCACCGACAAGGCCGGCAACGCGCAAACGACTCCCAGCAACCCCGACACCACGACCTTGCTCGACACCGCCG
>CAWDRY010000050.1:0-44987 GCA_963804745.1 uncultured Gemmataceae bacterium | reverse complement strand
GAAATCACCAGACCCACTCCCGGAGGCCAGAGGGAGGAAGACAAGCCCGGCCTGAACCAGCTACAGGATCACGGCAGCCAGGTCTATTTTCTTAATATCTGGGTTGTTCCGTCGGGTTCCTGAAGTCGAACATAGGATGACAAGATGAAGAGATGACAGGATGACAAGATGAAGAGATGACAGGATGGCACGCGGATCATCCGGTCATCTTGTCATCCGGTCATCTTGTCATCCGGTCATCTACTGGTCTCGGCCACGCCCAAGGGCTACAATCTGGTTAGCACGCTTGGCGTGCATCAACCTATCAACAAGGAGATTCGACATGATGAAACGAGTTACGCGACGTTCTTTCCTCAAGGGCATAGGCACTGTGGGGGCCGGCCTGATGCTGGCGCCGGCGATCCTGGCTCAGGGGAAGAAGGATGCCCCGCCTGAAAAGCCGAAGAAGCCCGCGGGCGGCGGCTTGATCTACACGTTCGTCAACAAGACAAACGGCAAGTTCAAGGACGACGACTGCTTCTGGAGCCTCAACGGCGGTAAGGATTGGCACTCCTTCGCCAAGGAGCCGACCGTGCCTTGCCCCGGCGGCAACGGGCGCCTCTACTTCCGCATGGGCGCTGCCCCCAAGAACTTTGATGATTACGAGGCGTACTGGGATTTCATCGAGTATGCCTACGGCGGCGGCACCTGGAACGGCAACACCACGCAGGTGGACGCTTTCTGCCTCCCGCTGACAATCGAGCTGGGCGACAAGAAGGTGGGCATCATCGAGTTGCGCAAGCAAGCTCTTCGAGACGTTCCGCAAAGAGGCCCCCGAGCCGTTCAAGGCCTGCGTCAAGGGCGACTTCTGGATCGTCTCGCCCTGTAAGGCCGGCTTCAACAAGGGCGGCCCCAACGGCAAATACTTCGACAAGTACGTGGACGAAGTGTGGAACATGTACGCCGAGGAAAAAAAGACTCCCAGCGGCGAGTATACCGGCAAGGTGGTCGGCGGCGCCTTGACATTCACTCCGCTCAAGGGCGGCAAGTCTGTTAGCTGTCCGAAGAAGCCCAGCACCCAGGATATCTTCCTGGGCGAAGGCGACCTCGCCAGCAATCCGGGTTTCTGCGGCGCCTTCAACCGCCATGTGGCCGCCGATCCCGCCGACTGGCGCAATCCCGCCAAGTTCTACCAGGCGGAGCCGTGCAACTGGTACTCCAAGTTCCTCCACGCGCACAGCATCGACCACAAGTCCTATGGCTTCTGCTACGACGACGCCAGCGAACAGGCGGCCTTCTTCTCCGGCAAGGGCGAAAACCTGATTGTCACCTTCTACTGGGACTCCGAACCAGCCGCCAAGCCGGACAAGGAGAAATAACAGACAAGGTGACAAAGTGACAGGGTGACAAGGAGACAGGGAGACGGGGAGACAGGGAGACAGGGAGACAGGGAGACAGGGAGACGGGGAGACAGGGAGACGGGGCGCACGGGGGAGAGGGGCGCTTTCTTTCTCCTTGTCTCCTTGTCTCCTTGTCTCCCTGTCTCCTTGTCTGATCCCGCAGTCCCCCTGTCATCCGCAGTCCCCCTGTCCTCCGCATGGCAGCGCCGAAAATCCTTTGAACCCGGCAGATACCAGATTGCTCTACCGGTGTTAAATAATTAGTCGGCCTCCAGGTGAGGCAAAACGCCGGCAGGGGTCTGCAATTGTCCCGGTTTTTGCTGCATCAAAACGTTGCCACCCCTGAAAAAAACACCAGCGGCGCGGCGGTATTCCGCGTCTTTTAGTTACTGGGTAAGTAGGGTCCTAAACTTTCAGGGCGGCACGGGCGCAACGCACCGTCTGCCCTGTTCTACCGCGTTGCTCCCCGACGTGATCCCATGAAAACTTGTAAGCGATTGGTCAGGATGACTTGTGTATCTGCCCTCATCCTTGGCGGTCTCTTGCTCGGGGCCAACATGTCCCGGGCTGCTTTTATCAACTACACGCGCACCCTCATCAATGTCACTAATTACGGCGCCAGAGTTCGGGGTTGGGCGGCCTCCCTCTCGGCCTGAATTTGTCCTCCATTCCAGGGGTGCCGGCGGGTCTCTTTCCAAACATGAACGCTGCTTATCCTGGATTATATGGTTCAACATCGACAAACCCGTATTTGACAAATCCGTATTTGACAAATCCGTATACGACGAACCCGTATTTGACAAATCCATATACGACGAACCCATATTTGACAAATCCGTATACGACGAACCCGTATACGACGAACCCGTATTTGACAAATCCGTATACGACGAATCCGTATACGACGAATCCGTATACGACGAATCCGTATACGACGAACCCGTATTTGACAAATCCGTATACGACGAACCCGTATACGACGAACCCGTATACGACGAACCCGTATTTGACAAATCCGTATGCGACCAACCCGTATGCGACCAACCCGTATGCGACCAACCCGTATGCGACCAACCCGTATGCGACCAACCCGTATGCGACAAACCCATATGCGACAAACCCATATGCGACGAACCCGTATGCGACGAACCCGTATGCGACCAACCCGTATACGACCACCCCAGGAACAACCACTCCGGCAGCGACTGCGGCATCGCTAGACAAACAGACAGTTGGCTCAGCTCTTTACACCGCCGTGTATCAAGTTCTGGTACAGGGCATCTCCATACTTGGCCAGCCGGATGCTTACTCGACTGCTACCCTTAACGCGGTTACCAACACTCCACGCCTGGGACGGATGCTCACGGCGATACAGAATGGGACCGCGACAACCTGGCCGGCCGTGGTGGCAGTGCAGTGATCGGCGTCACGTTCACCATTTATACCAGTATTGCCGCCCGGTACCGCCGCGCATAAACTGTGAATGCCGAAGGAGACCAAGGCGATGTTCGAGAGAATGAGCCAACGCACGTGGCTGGCCCGCGCAGCCGGCGCAGGGTTCCTGGCGGGGAATCTCCCGCAAGTATTGCAGACTGTTGCCTTTGCGGCCGATGAACCGCCTGACCGGTCCGCCGACGCCCCGAGCATGCCGGTGGCCATCCAGCGCTGCGAGTCGTTCGAGCCGCAGCTCTTGCGCAAGCAGCTCGATGCCGTTCTTGACGGCATCGGCGGCATCAAGAAACTGGTCGAGAACAAAACGGTTACCATCAAGATCAACCTGACCGGCCTGGAGTGGAAGCCGCTGTTCGGCAAGCCGGCCTACGAAACTTACCAGACGCATCCGAACACGGTAGCCGCACTGTGTGCCGCGCTGGCCGACGCGGGGGCGAAGCAGATCGTCGTCGTGGAGAACCCTTACTGGGACCGGCCGTTCGAGGCGACATTCAAGAAGGAAGGCTGGGACCTGGCGGCGATTCAATCGGCCGGCGGGCAGAAGGTTGTCTTTGAAGACACCCGGCACCGCGGCGCCTGGCCGGGCTATAGCCGCTTCAAGGTGCCGTGGGGCGGTTTCATCTATCCAGCCTTCGATCTGAACCAGCGGTTTGAGAAGACCGACGTCCTCATCTCCCTGGCCAAGCTGAAGCAGCACACTTGCGCGGGCATCACCGGTGCTGTCAAGAACTTTTTCGGCATCGCGCCCAGCTCGCTCTACGGCAATGACGCGCCGAACGAGAATGCCAGGGACCACCGCACCGCCATGTTCCACGACGGCCGCAAGCAAGTGCCCGCTGGAGTGCCGGCCGAAATTCCCGGCAAGGCGCCCGCGACAGCAACAGCCGCGTGGCGCGGATCGTTGCCGACATCTACGGCGCCCGGCCTGCCGATCTGTGCATTATCGACGGCATCCGCACCATCCGCGGCGGCGAAGGCTCGTGGAACGGCGGTGTCGCCCTGATAGAGCCGAAAGTCCTCCTGGCCGGCCGCAACGGTGTCTGCGCCGACGCCATTGCCACCGCCGTGATGGGCTTCGATCCCCAGGCCCAGCATCGCCAGTCCCCCTTCCAGGGCGATAACCACCTGCGCCTGCTGGCCTCCGTGGGCGCAGGCACCAACGACCCGAAAAAGATCGAGATCGCCGGCCTGTCGCTCAAGGAAGCCGTGTGCCCCTTCACAACGATGAAATAATGGGGCAAGTAGTGAGTGGTGCGTGTCGCCGTGGACCACTCACCACTCACCACTCACCACTTTCACAAGGACATGACCTGACATGATCAACCAACGCAAGTTTTTAGCCCTTTCCAGCGCAGCCGGCATCCTGCCTATGGCTGTTGGATCGATGGCCCTGGCGGCTGAGGATGCCAAGCCGGCCGGGCGCGATTACCTCCTCCTCCAGCAGTACCAGATCGCCGACGAGGCCCAGAAGAAACGCTTCGACGACTACCTCCGCGCGGCGGCGCTGCCAGCCTTGAATCGCGCCGGCGTCCGGCCCGTGGGCGTGTTCTACCCACAGGAAGGCCTCAGCCCGGTGATGGTCCTCCTGCGGCACAAGTCGCCCGAAGTCCTGCTCGGCCTGGTGGACAAGCTTCTGGCCAACGAGGACTTCGTCCGCAAAGGCGCCGACGTCATTGACGCGGCCGCCGCCAACCCGGGCTTCAAGCGGCTGGAGAGTTCACTCATGATCGCCCTTAAAGGTGTACCCGAGATAGAGACGCCGGCCAAAACGCCCGAGCGGGTGTTCCAGCTCCGCACCTACGAAAGCCCGAGCCTCAAGACGGCCCGCAAGAAGATCGAGATGTTCAACGACGCCGGTGAGTTGAAAGTCTTCCGGCGTGTGGGCCTCAATCCGGTCTTCTTCGGCGAGACGCTCCTCGGCACGAAAATGCCGAATCTGACGTACATGTTGGGCTTCGAGAGCCGCCAAGACCAGGACGCCGCCTGGGGCCGCTTCAGCAAGGACCCCGATTGGCAGAAACTCCGCGCCATGCCGGAGTACGCCGACAAGACCATTCTGTGCGGCATCACGAACCTGCTCTTGAAGCCGGCCGAGTATTCACAGATTTAAGCCATCCATTCCTGGAAATGGAGATGGCATTGGGTCGCCTCCCTGAGGATTTGCTGAGCATCGAGACATCTTCGCGGGGCATCCACTCAGGATTATACTCGGTTTGCCAACTGAGACCAGGAAAGACACACCTGCCAGCGATTGGGATTCTCCCTGGAAAGAAGCTCTGCATCATCTCCTGGAGCGGTTCGTGGAATTCTTCTTCCCGGACATCCACAAGGCCATCGACTGGAAACGTGGCTATGAAGCCCTGGACAAGGAGTTCCAGCAAATTGTCCGCGAAGCGGAGACCGGCAAGGTGTTCGCCGACAAGCTGTTCAAGGTCTGGCAGAAGAACGGCGAAGAAGCCTGGCTTCTGATTCACATCGAAATCCAGGGCCAGAGAGAGCGTGGCTTCCCCGACCGGATGTTTGACTACAATGTTCGCGCCCGGCAATTGCACGGCAGGCCGGTAGTCAGCCTGGCCGTGCTGTGCGACGAGAATCCCCGTTGGCGACCTGACCGCTATAGTGAGGAGACGTGGGGATGTGAGTTGAGCCTGAAGTTTCTCGTCGTCAAGCTACTCGACTACGGGGCTGACCTGGAGTCGCTGGAGCAGCACGATAACCCGTTTGCCCAGATAGTGCTGGCGCACCTGAAAGCGCTGGAGACAAAGAAGGACACCGCGAACCGGTACGGCTGGAAGTTACGCCTGGTACGCGGATTGTACGACCGAGGGTGGACGGCGCGGGATGTACGGCAGATGTTTCGTTTGATAGACTGGATCATGGCCTTGCCAACGGAATTGCAAGGACAGTTCCGCGGCGAACTACATCGCTTTGAGGAGGAAAGACGCATGCCTTATCTCAGTAGCATTGAACGCCTGGCGAAAGAAGAGGGACGAGAAGAGGGACGAGAAGAAGGACGAGAAGAAGGACGAGAAGAAGGTGAAGAGATCGGGGAAAGAAAAGGATTGCTGGGAGGGATCGCGCTGGCGCTGGAGTGCAAGTTCGGCAGTGCCGCGCTGGAACTGATGCCGCGTATCCGTGGCTGGAAAAGCATGACAAAGTTGCAAGCATTGATGGAAACTATCCGGACCGCATCGACGTTGCAGGAAGTTCGGAAACGGGTGCGGTGAGGTGGACGATGCCTAGCGTTAGCAAACTGGCGGCAGCCGCTGCTCAGCTGAGCCGGCCTGAGCTTCGAGAGTTGCGCCGGCAAATCGACCGACTCGAGAAGAGAACCCAGGCCATCATGCTGAAGCCTCGCCGGGGACCGAGATGCCGGCTCGTGCGGCTCGAAGACGCGGAGTTCATGGATCTGCATCGCCGCAGCCTGGCCATCGACCACCATTGCGGACTTGACTTGTGGTGGCATTTTTGCTGGCAGCGGCCCGACCGGAAGACCTTGAATCGCGCTGAACTTTACCTCACCCTGAAGAACTGGATTGGCGAAAGTGGCCGGTGCTACGACGATTGGAAATGCTCGTTTTCTTTTCCATTCAGCCTGGACGTACTCAGGGAGGGCCATGAACTCCCTTATTTGCTCGAGATTCGTAACGAGCGCACGTCACTGGAGTTTAGCATTCGCAAGGTGGTTGCCGCAGACGATCCCCGGTTGCAAGAGCACCTCGTTCACAAACCGTTCACCGATGAATTTTCCAAGGATGACATGCTTCGCACCTTCCTCTATTTATACGGCTTTCTGGTAGGCTACTGGAGCACCATCAAGGATCACGAGCATGATCCGTTTGTGCGACCGGTAGCGTCTGAGCACATTCTTTTTGGGTTCTGTGATGGCCGGACGTTTGACAAACAGTACGATTCGGAGGAAGCCTACCTGGCTGCGCGCAACAATATGAGGAACAATTCAGCCGGGAGAGGAGTGCAAGCGTTCAGGCCGACCCTTGCATTGGCTAAGATAATGGGAACTGGCTCCGAGTCTTCGAGGTGCCTGTCCCCATTATTTCCGCGCAATTCGCCGCGCTCCGGCGCGGTCAGTGTGTTCGTGGTGCCGGCAGAAAGGCCCAAACGGCGTATCGGTTTCGGTCGGGAGCGGGAAGGGGATGGGTGAGGCGGGATTTCGACGAAGTGATGCTTTGAAAAAGTGGCTGGCTCCCAGACCGGGAATTATTGCTGCGGGGCCGATTTTGTTTGGATTCCTGCCCGGCACCTACTATAATCACCCTCTGACCGGGATCGTACATTATATCCTGGGCGATGCGAAGCCGAGAGGACCAACGAAGGTCGTCAGGAACTGCGTTGGAGCGGTCCTGTCAGCGCTCCTCTTTCCTGCCATTTTGCTGGACGGCCCTCCCGTATTGAGATGATTATCTGCCGGCCCAGCGCCAGTCAGCCGCGCTGTTCGCCGACAGCGTACATCAAAAATGATGTTGCATGTTTATGAACTTCACGATAGAGTTCTATGAAACGAAGACCGGGCAGTGTCCGGTGCGTGAGTTCCTGGAAAAACTCAAAGCGAGTGACCCGGATGATTTCGCGGCGGTCGTCGCCGGTCTGGCCAAACGGCACGGAAACGGATGTAGGACTGGCAGGAAAGGATGAGGTCATGAAAAAGACGAATTTTGATCGCTACCTCGCTCAGCAGATGCACGACCCGGAGTTTGCCAAACGCTTCGAGCAGGCGGGTGAGGCGTGGGATGTAGCATTGCAGATTGCCGCCCTGCGCCAACAGGCAGGTCTTACGCAGAAGGAACTCGCGCGGCGTCTGAAGACATCGCAGCAGCAGATCAGTCGCCTGGAGTCGCCCGGCTACGCTGGCCACTCGCTCGCCACCCTGCGGCGCGTTGCCGATGCGCTCAGCGCCAGGGTCCACGTGGTCCTGGAACCGACAGATACCGGAAACGGGGTGCGCACTGGCAAATTCGGCACATCGAAGCACGCCAAACACACAACGAGCAAGCAGACCTGATCCAGATCCCGAACGGATGAATGAGGTACGTCCCCATTGCTCTCCCCATTGCTCTCCACTTCTTTCCGTGCCGGTTCATGCCTCATGGCAAGTGTCTTTGCAGGTCGGCAATCAGATCGAAATGCGGATCGGTTGAATACACGGCAATAGCGCGCTCAAAGCGACGGCGGCAATCACCAGATCGCTCAAGGGGAGTGATTGGCGGGTCGCTTTGAGGCGCCGGCCAACCCGAGCGGCGGCACGCCATTCGTCCCATGTTACATCCAGGTAGTGCAGGCCGCGCAACATCGAGGCAACCCAGTCGGCTCGTTCATCGCGGCGAAACCCAAGCAAAACTTCAGTGAGGATCGGACCAATTAACGCGGCGCGGTCGTCGTCCAGCAGCGTATCCACGGCCTGCTTCTCGATGGACTGCGGACGGTTGAAAAACGGCACCCAGATGCAAGTGTCAACCAGGACCAACTCCTGAACAGCCATGATTTTCTCTTAGTTCGGATGCTTCCTGGTGTCCTTCTCGTATTGCACGGTAAGGCAGTCGTTTTGTATAAACTGGGTCGCCTTGTAACCAACGCACATGCCACGGAGGGCAAAGCATGGACAACCTGTCACGGTTTTGTTGCCTGGATCCGGAGTGTCCAGACTATGGCAAACGTGGAGCCGGCAACCTGAGTGTCTGCAATCGCTACGGGGCCAACAAACAACATCGCATGCTTCGCTGTGCTACATGCAAGGCCCGATTTTGCGAGCGGAAAGGCACGCCGCTCTTCCGAGCATGCTTACCCCAAGAGAAGATTCTCTCGATCTTGGCCCATATTGACGAAGGCTGTGGCGTCCGCAAGACCGGTCGGTTGGTCGGAGTGAACAAGGATACCGTTGTCCGTTACAGCAAACTTGCCGGCGAGCACGCCAAAAACCTCCACGACGAACTCGTGGCTTTTTCCCCCTCAGACGCGGGAGGTGCAGTTCGACGAAAAATGGGCGTTCGTCGGCAAGAAAGAGAAGAACTGCAACCCTGCCGATCCCGCTGATGACCGGCAGGGGGATAACTGGGACCATGTGGCTTTCGACCCCGAACACCGCTTGGTCGTGAGTGTTGTGCCAGGAGAACGCATCTCGGAGAATACCCAGGAAGTGGTGCAAGACTTCAAGAAGCGTACCGAAGGCCGGATTCCGAATCTCATCACCACGGACGAATATGCTGCTTACAAGACGGCCATCCTGGAGGCGTATGGGGAAGAGGTCATCCCCGAGCGGACTGGAAAACCGGGACGGCCCAAGGCGCCGTACCAGGTGCCGCTGGCCGACTTGAAGTATGCCACCGTGCATAAGACCCGGAAAAAAGGCCGGGTTGTGAAGATCGACCATCGAGTGGTGTTCGGGACGTTCGTGGCCGTAATGGCCGCGCTGGCATTGTCGAAGGCAAGCCGAGCGATCAACACAGCGTTCGTGGAACGGCACAACGGGACTGACCGGAACCGCAATGCTCGAAAGGTGCGGAAGACCTACTGCTTCTCCAAGGATTGGGACGTGCATCAGGCGGTGACCTATTTCACGATGTACAGCTACAACTTCTGCTGGCCGGTGCGAACCCTGCGTCAGCGTGACAGCGAAGGAGGATGGCAGGAGCGGACGCCAGCAATGGCCGCGGGTCTGGCCGATCATGTCTGGACCCTCACCGAATGGCTGACATTCCCAGCTTTGCAACGCGAATAGGACGCCAGGGGATGCTTCGAGTTCCTGCCAATTATCATCCATCTCGACATGGCCGGACAACGCTTTGAGTTGCAACCGGCGGGCCAGGCGCAGGTATTCGTTCATGGCCGAACGAACGGCCACGGCGACATCGCCCTGCTTTGTGAATGACATGAGTTCGGCGAGTTCCTGTTCGTTCAAGTCGATGACGGTAGACATGCTTCTTCTCCCAACGCACGGTTATGAATCCTTGCTCCATATCTTAGCACAGATGGACTTGGTTGAACTTGATGGGCCAGCGTTTTTTCGGGATTCTTGTTGAAAAGCACGCGTGAACTGAGATAATACCCAGTGGTTCAAAAAGCAACCGGCCTGCATGCACTGCGCCTTCCTGCCGCGCTGTTCGCCGCCAGCAACGATATTTCGGAACAGCGGAGAAATGCCCGGCTACGATTGACAACTTCTGCGGAGGGGGTGCGCCGTGTTCATCAGCTGGTGGCGGCAATTGGTTCAACGTAAAGCGCGTGGTTCTGCACGGAAACAGCGCCGGCGGCGATTGTCCAGCCTATTCTACCGGCCGTGGGCGGAGTTACTTGAGGATCGCTGCGTTCCATCCAATCCGGCCACGTCATCATTCGTGTACAACCGGGTGGCGGCGTGGGCGTCGTACGCCGCCAATTATGTGGACTTCGCTTGCAGTGACGGGTATTTCTGGCTCTATTCAAACGCGCCGACATATTACGGCCCAGACGCTATTCTTCCGACCCTCACTGGCGGCTATGATGGTGCTCATTTTGTTTCGTGTTGTATCGGCCAGCCTAACGGGGGTACTGGCGGTGGACTCGCCGTTCCACAACAGACATCCCCTGTGGTCCCCCCTGCCCAATGTTACGGCATATATCAGGCCGCAACCCTCGCTTCCTGGTTAGAAAATGATTTCGGCTATACCGTCACGTATTCTTCGGCATCCTGCCTGTTACCCGGAGACGTGATCTATAATAGTGGTGGCAACGTTTTCCTTTACCTGGGTTCCTCCAATGGTTACTACTATGTAGCACAACATTCCCCTTCTCTCTGGGACGAGACTATCGCCAACACCTCATCAAATCTAACATACATACACATTCTCGATGGCACGACAACCACACTTACCTCGTCGGTGTCCGGGCAGAACGTGACTTTCACGGCCCAGATCAGTGACGCTTCCTATTCATCATGCACCCCTGTATTGGGCATGGTCACGTTCAGCGATGGCAACACGTTTCTGGGCACAAGTTTCCTCAACATGAGCGGAGTGGCAACCTTCTCGACCGCTACGCTGACCGCGGGGACGCACACGATCAAGGCGACGTACAACGACAGTACAAACTTCTTTGCCCCGAGCGGTCCGGCGACCTTAACCCAAACGGTCACTTCTAACCGAACCACGCCAACGGTGACTGTGAGCGGCGGACCGTTCACCTATAACGGGTCAGCACATGCGGCCACGGTCAGCGTGAAGGGAGTGGGCGGGGTGACGGTGAGCGGCAGCAGCGTGGTAACCTACAACGGTTCAGCGACGGTGCCGACGAACGCGGGCCAGCTACGCGGTGGCGGTGACCTTCACGAGCAGTGATCCCAACTACAACAACGCGACGGGGTCGGGCAGCATCACGATTAACAAGGCGACACCAACAGTGTCGGTGAGCGGCGGGCCGTTCACCTATAACGGGTCAGCGCACGCGGCCACGGTCAGCTTGACCGGGGTGGGCGGGGTGACGGTGAGCGGCAGCAGCGTGGTAACCTACAACGGTTCAGCGACGGTGCCGACGAACGCGGGCAGCTACGCGGTGGCGGTGACCTTCACGAGCAGCGATCCCAACTACAACAACGCGACGGGGTCGGGCAGCATCACGATTAACAAGGCGACACCAACAGTGTCGGTGAGCGGCGGGCCGTTTACCTATAACGGGTCAGCGCACGCCGCCACGGTTAGCGTGACCGGGGTAGGCGGGGGGACGGTGAGCGGCAGCAGCGTGGTGACCTACAACGGTTCGGCGACGGTGCCAACGAACACGGGCAGCTACGCAGTGGCGGTGACCTTCACGAGCAGCGACCCCAACTACAACAACGCGACGGGGGCAGGCAGCATCACGATCAATCTGGCGCCGCCGGCCGCTGTGGCGACAACGCCCCTCACCAACGAGTCTGAACTGTCCTGGGATGGCGTAAGTGGAGCGAGTTCATACCAGGTGTGGCGCAGTACGACGAACAACCAAGCTACGGCAACCGAAATCGCATCGGGGATTCAGAGCTTGACCTACGACGACGCCACGGCAATTCCGGGAACCACTTACAACTACTGGGTCGTGGCCGTTAAAGGATCGCAAGTCAGCACAGCCAGTCCGCCGACCCACGGCGCGGCGAATAGTGGCCCAGCGGGCGTAACAAAACTGGGGCCATTGGAACTGGTCAGCGCGAGCGGTAACACCATGCAAATCGGCTTTGCGCCCGCGACCGGCCAATCATTCAAGCCGCTGCTCACGGTTAGCGGAACCTTCTCCTACGACAATTCAATCATCTCGATCAATGGCACCGTTTCACCCGACATCGGGAATCTGAGTTTTCCGTTGTTGACCGGCAGCTTCCAGATACCAGTGGGACAAACCGCAACTGCGCCGAACACGGTGAAAGACAACGACCCCAGCAGCGGCGTGAAAATCGCGGGCTTGCCGATCTCTATCACGGGGTTGGCTCTGAAACCGGCCGTACCGGGCGTATCAGACGCCGAGATCGAGGTGAAAGGAAACATTTCTTTCCTGAATACAACGGTCAGTGCAGCAGTGCTCATCACCGATCAGGGACTAAAATTGGAGTCCGGGTCTATTGGGTTACCCAAAATCTGCTTTTCTGTGGGAACTCTGAACGTGATGGCCACGAAGATGTCGGTTGAATATGACTCGGCGGATGATCAGTTCGTCATCCAGGGCAAACTCAGTCTGGATTTGTTCCAAGGTCCAAGTGTTACCGCCGATCTGAGCGGTGACGGCAACGGCATTATTATCCAGGGCAAGAAGGTGTATCTCGCCGGAACACTATCCCTGGATGATTTAACCCTGCCCGGCGGATGGGGGCTGAAAGATGCCACTTTGAGCGTCAATACGTTGACCAACACGTACAGTGGCTCGGTTGAAGTTGACACCCCGTGGTTTGACGTAGGCGGATCAATTGAGTTCTTGAATGGGCATTTCGACGATCTGTCGCTGTCGCTTACCGACTTGGATCCGGGCATTCCGATCCTGATCCCTGGGATCCCGATCCCAATTTTATTCCTGACTGGCGGCAGTGCCAGTATTATCAACCTGGCGCCGACTGCCACCGGTCCGATTACCTTAAGCGGAACGCTCGATTTTTCCATCTTGCCGGACACTAAAGTCGACCTGCCGGATTGGCTGGGTGGTCCTATTAGTTGTACGATGGCAACGGTGGAACTGGGCGGCTCGATGAGTACCGATGATCTGAGTGGCAATGCGACAGTTACATTGGCCGACGGGCTTGCCACTGAAACGGGTACAGCCGATTTCAATTTCTCCACGGACACCTTTACGGCGACGGGCAATGTTGATTTGTCGGACATAGGGTATACCGGCAGCGGCAAACTCACGATCGGCAATGGGAAAGTGACCCTGGTCGCGAAAGGAACGGCTGAAATCCCGTTCAGCGTCATCGGGTCGTGGCTCCCGTGGCACCCCAAGTTGCCGAACGTGCCGTTGGGGAGTGCTGGTCTGTATTTGAATTACCAACAATCCCTTCCCTATGCGCAGGATTTTCTGGAAGTCTGGGGAAGCATGTCGGTGCCCAGCCTATTTGGCAATGTCACTGTTGCCTCACCGGTCGTCCGAGTTGGCTTCGACGAGTCGGTCAGTTTTCCCAGTTCAACAAATTTGCCGCAAGTTGATCCCATCGCCAGCGCGACGTTTTCTGTCCCTTCGGGAACGCCCTGGGTACTTCTGGGCGCAAGTTGGACCAACAGCAGTGCCGATGTTCCCTTTGAGATTCAGTCGCCCGACGGCACGATCTATACGGAATCCAATTTGCCTGGCAACATCGGCATAATCGACGAGGCGGACAACTCGACCCAGGTCGCGCGTGGGAGTGCAGAACCCTGCTTCCGGAAACTGGACACTCATCCTGCCTGATGACAGCGGCCTGGGCACCGTGACTTTCCAGGGCGTTGGTGGAACAGCCGTCGCCAGCGTTCAACTGTCTTTGCTGCAATCGCCCGTCAGCGCAATGAGTGGAAGCGCGTTCAGCCCCGCCGCAGTCGTTGCCATTGAGGACCAAAACGGCAACGTCATCAGCACTGACAATTCGCACGGTCACGCTGACCGTGACCGGCGGCCCAGGAAATACCAGCACGGTGTTGACCAGCCAGGCAGAGAACGGCATCGCTACTTTTGACGGTGTTGCTCCGCAGAGTGCGGGTAACTACACGCTTCAGGCCACGGATGGGACCGACACACCGGCCAGCGCCAGCTTCAGCGTTACTCCGGCAGCGGTATCAAGCCTGACCTTTATGCAGCAACCGACCGATGTTGTCGCCGGCCAGGCCATCGCTCCGGCAGTCGTCGTGCAGGCAAAGGATCAGTACGGCAACGTCATCAGTGGCGACGCTGTGACCTTGGCTGTCGAGAACTATCCAAGCGGCACACTTTACGGCTCGTTCATGGCCACGACGGATGGCAGCGGCAACGCCACATTCGACAGCATCTCCCTGCCGACGGCCGGGTCCTATATGTTGGTGGCCACCGATGGCACGGTATCCACGGGCAATTCCAACAGCTTTGTCGTCAGTGCCGCGGTCGCTGCCATGCTGGTGTTCGCGCAGCAACCCAGCAATGTGCCGGCGGGCACCGCGATCAGCCCCAATGTCGTCGTGGATGTTGAGGACCAGTTCGGAGATCTGGTCACGACCGACAATTCGAATGTGATTCTTTCTCTCAACAGCGGCGACGGCTCCCTCAATGGGACGCTTACGGTTCAGGCCCAAAACGGCGTGGCGACGTTCAGCGATTTGTCCCTGAACGGGGCGGGCATTTACACGATCGGCGCAGGCGACGGAGCTCTTGCTACCACATCGGCAGCTTTCACGATTTACCAGGCGACACCGGCGGTGACACTTGCCTCACCACCGCCGTCCATCACCTACGATGGCACAAGTGATGTAACGAACTGGGCAATACCCAGCGTGAGCGGCGTTAGTGGTGTGGCGAATCCAACCGGATCGCCCAATGTGGTATTCTATGCTGGCATCTCACCCGCTGGCACGCCACTGGCTTCGGCTCCGGTATACGCCGGCACTTACACAGCCGTAGCCGGCTATTTCGGTGATGCCAACTACGGTGCGAGCCAGAGTGTACCAGTGACGTTTGCCATCAGAAAAGCGACGCCGACGGTGATTGCGACGGATGCGGTCAATCCGTCGGTTTTCGGTCAGAGCGTAACGTTTACGGCAACCGTTACTCCCCAGTTTTCCGGGACGCCCACCGGCACGGTCACCTTCACCGATGGCAGCACGCAACTAGCGAAAGCGGTGCTCAGCGGCGGCGTTGCCACCTACACGACTACGGCCCTCACCGCCGCTACGCACACGATCACGGCGACCTATGGCGGCGACAGCAACTTTACCGGCAGTTCCGGCTCGCTGGGGCAACTCTACGGAATAATCAGCACTTATGCGGGCGGCGGTGTGGACGACGGAGACGCGGCCACGGCAGCGTCCATCAATAATCCGGGCAGTGTGGCAGTGGATACCGCCGGCAACGTTTACATCGCGGACTCCGACCACAACCGCATCCGCAAGGTCTCGGCGAGCACGGGGATCATCACCACCATCGCCGGCAACGGCTCTCTCGGCTACAGCGGCGACGGCGGGGCGGCCACTGCGGCCGGACTCTACTACCCCTACGGCGTGGCGGTGGATGCCGCCGGCAACCTCTACATCGCGGACACAGGCGACAATCGCATCCGCAAGGTATCGGCGAGCACGGGGATCATCACCACCGTCGCCGGCAACGGCTCTGCTGGCTACAGCGGCGACGGCGCGGCGGCCACTGCGGCCGAACTCGACAAGCCCTTCGGCGTGGCGGTGGATGCCGCCGGCAACCTCTACATCGCGGACACATGCGACAATCGCATCCGCGAGGTCTCGGCGAGCACGGGGATCATCACCACCGTCGCCGGCAACGGCTCTCCCTACTACGGCGGCGACGGCGGGGCGGCCACTGCGGCCGGACTCGCCTTCCCCGAAGGCGTGGCGGTGGATGCCGCCGGCAACCTCTACATCGCGGACTCTTACGACAATCGCATCCGCAAGGTGTCGGCGAGCACGGGGATCATCACCACCGTCGCCGGCAACGGCTCTCCGGCTACTACGGCGGCGACGGCGGGGCTGGCCACTGCGGCCGGACTCTACAACCCCTACGGCGTGGCAGTGGATGCCGCCGGCAACCTCTACATCGCGGACACATGGCGACAATCGCATCCGCAAGGTGTCGGCGAGCACGGGGATCATCACCACCGTCGCCGGCAACGGCTCTGCCGGCTATAGCGGCGACGGCGGGGCGGCCACTGCGGCCGGACTCTACGAGCCCCTCGGCGTGGCGGTGGATGCCGCCGGCAACCTCTACATCGCGGACACGTGCGACAATCGCATCCGCAAGGTGTCGGCGAACTCCGGGATCATCACCACCGTCGCCGGCAACGGCTCTCCCGTACTACAGTGGCGACGGCGGGGCGGCCACTGCGGCCGGACTCTACGATCCCTGCGGCGTGGCGGTGGACGCAGCCGGCAACCTCTACATCGCGGACACATGTCGACAATCGCATCCGCAAGGTGTCGGCGAGCACCGGGATCATCACCACCGTCGCCGGCAACGGCTCTCCGGACTACAGCGGCGACGGCGGGGCGGCCACTGCGGCCGGACTCTACTACCCCTACGGCGTGGCGGTGGATGCCGCCGGCAACCTCTACATCGCGGACACAGTCGACAATCGCATCCGCAAGGTGTCGGCGAGCACCGGGATCATCACCACCGTCGCCGGCAACGGCTCTCCCGGCTACAGCGGCGACGGCGGGGCGGCCACTGCGGCCGAACTCTACTACCCCTACGGCGTGGCGGTGGATGCCGCCGGCAACCTCTACATCGCGGACACAGGCAACAATCGCATCCGCAAGGTGTCGGCGAGCACGGGGATCATCACCACCGTCGCCGGCAACGGCACTGCCGGCTACAGCGGCGATGGCGGGGCGGCCACTGCGGCCGAGACTCGACCGGCCCTTCGGCGTGGCGGTGGATGCCGCCGGCAACCTCTACATCGCGGACTACGACGACAATCGCATCCGCGAGGTCTCAGCGAGCACGGGGATCATCACCACCGTCGCCGGCAACGGCACTGCCGGCTACAGCGGCGATGGCGGGGCGGCCACGGCGGCCGGACTCTACAACCCCTGCGGCGTGGCGGTGGATGCCGCCGGCAACCTCTACATCGCGGACGAGGTCGACAATCGCATCCGCGAGGTATCGGCGAGCACGGGGATCATCACCACCGTCGCCGGCAACGGCTCAGGCGGCTACAGCGGCGACGGCGGGGCGGCCACTGCGGCCGGACTCGCCTTCCCCTGTGGCGTGGCGGTGGATGCCGCCGGCAACCTCTACATCGCGGACACATCCAACAATCGCATCCGCGAGGTCTCATCCGGCCTGGTCGCCACGCCGCAGACGGTCAACCAGGCGAGCACGACCACGACGGTGATTTCCTCGGTCAATCCGTCGGTTTTCGGTCAGAGTGTGACGTTCACAGCCACATGCAGTGGTCAGTGGTCAGTGGTCAGTGGTCAATGGCCTACGGGCACGGTGACGTTCCAGGATAGCACCATGTCGCTGGGAACCGGCACGCTCAACGGCAGTGGCACGGCCACCCTCACAACCACGAGCCTGTCGGTAGGCAGCCATACCATCACGGCGGTCTACGGCGGCGATACTAACTTCACGAGCAACATTTCCGGGCCTCTTGTTCAGACAGTTAGCACCCTGCGGGTGGCAACCTTCACGCCGACAAGTTCGGGTTTCACCGCAGTCTTCAACACGTCCCTCAACCTTGGCACGGCTATGGCACCGATCCTCAATCTGTACGACAACAGCACGGGAACGCTGGGACCTGCCGATGTTACGCTCGTCGGCACGGCCACGGGGCCCATCCGTGGCTCGTTGGTGGTGGATGCCGTCGCTGGGCTCCAGTTCCACGGCTTCGTTCCGACGGTGCCACGCGCATCACGTTTATTCAAACCGGCCAGAGCAGTGTCCTCGGTAGTGCGGCGTCCGGAACACTGTTTGGTGTGCTGCCCAACGATACCTATACCGTCATGCTGCGCAGTGCCACGAATGGGTTCCAGGACACCAACGGCAATTTGCTGGACGGCGATGGCGATGGCACGCCGGGGGATGATTTTGTCACCACGTTTGTGGTCAGCAACCCGAGCGACGCGGTGGTCGTCAGCTTGCCGGACTTTGCGCGGGGGCCGGGGCAAGTGGTGAATGGGACGGATGGGACGGATGGAATTCCGGTAAGGTTATTGAACGAGGGCAGTGCGACGGTGACCGTTACTTCGGTAACGTTGAACCTGGCTTATGATCCCAATCTGCTGACAGTGAGCGGAGCGGCTACGCCGGGACTGGCGGTGGTGACTTACTTCTCGCCAACAGGTATCGTGCTCGGTCCCAAGGAATCGGCAATCTTTGCCACAGTGACGGCGTTCGTGCCGAGCACGGCGGGCTATGGAGAGAAGGAAATCCTCGATCTGCAAAACATCCAGATCAACGGCGGCAGCATTACCGCTCTGGACGACGCCGCCGTTCATGTTGCGGGCTTCCTCGGCGACGCTACGGGCGATGGAATTTACACGGGACTTGATGCTCAGCGCATCTCGCGTGTGGCGGTCGGGCTTGATCCGGGCTTCCGGCAGTGGGTGCTGGCTGATCCGTTGATCGTGGGCGACGTGAATGGCGACAATGTGCTGACGGGACTGGATGCTTTGCAGATCGCACGGGAAGCGGTGGGGATTTCGCAGGGGAACGTGCCGGTGCTGCCGGCGGTGACGCCGGGGATTGTGGGGCCGGATCCGAGGGTGAGTATCGGAAAATCAGAAGTCAGAGGTCCGAAGTCAGAGGTCAGCCCCGATGCCCAGCCAGGCTCGACGGTGGTGGTGCCGGTGAATATAGATCACGCCGATGGACTGGCATCGGTGAACCTGGTTATTTCCTATGACACGAGCAGGGGGGATGTGGTTTCGGCGGCGGATGTGGTGCGCGGCAGTCTGACCCAGGCGTTCGACAACTTCACGGTCAACATCGACCGGGCGGCGGGGATCATTTACATCAGTGGTTATCGCGGACTGGTAAGTGGTGGAGTGGTGAGTGGTGAGTGGTCCGGTGGCAGTCTGGCGCTGATTACGTTCCATGTCAAGCCGGATGCGCCGGCGGGACCGGCGATCATCAACCTGTTGGAGAACGCCGGCAGTGCGCGGACGGCGCTGGGCGGGACAGATGGGCAGGGGAATGATTTCCTGTTCGACCTGGAGCCGCGGCCGAACAATGCGGCGGGCGATCCCCTGGATGGCGTCATTAACGTGACACCAGCGAAAACGGCATCGTACTACACACCGACTGGTTTGGATGTTGGCCTGCTCGACGAGTCCCTCTTCTCGGCGAATGGCGCTGAAAGCAAGGTCCATGAGCAGTGGTTAGACGACTTCTTTAGCCAGTATCCGGCCATGCTCACGTTGGATAGCTTGGCCGCAGGAGCACCACCACGGACCGGTTCTTCACGACATAACTTTGCGAAGTCAGGGGCGACTCGGCCCCCGCTGCAACAATGTCGTAAGGGCTGGCCAGACTCGTATCAATGACCCGAAGCCATTGCCCCTGTCCGTATTCCTGAACAGCAAAAGTTAGATCTTGCCCGTAGGCGTTAATCATCACGTACAGGTCAGCGTCTCCTTGTGAAGCCCCGTGCAGGCAGAAAGCAAGACTGTGAGACTGCTGAGACATATCGACCTCCGGGCCGACTCCATACCAGTTCACGTCTTCACGCCAGAATCGGCTGCGGCAGATGGAAGGATGGGCCTTGCGAAAGGCGATCAACTCTCGGAAGAACCGAAACACATCCGGGTTGGTTTGCAACCGCCACCAGTCAAGCCAGCTGGTTTCGTTGTCCTGGTTGTACGGATTGCTGTTGCCGCCCTGAGTTTGCAGGAATTCATCACCCGCCCGCAGCATCGGGGTGCCATTGGACAGGAAAAGCAAGCAGGCGAAATTCTTGACCTGACGCTTCCGCAATTCGAGGACCGCGTCCGGCGTGCCTTCATCGCCTTCCCAGCCGCAGTTCCAGCTATAGTTCTCGGCAGGCCCATCCGTGTTGTTGTGGCCGTTGGCCTGGTTCCTCTTCTCGTTGTAGGCAACGAGGTCGTAGAGCGTAAAGCCGTCGTGGCAGGTGACGTAGTTCACGCTCTGGTACGGGTGGTAGGCGTGCATCCGTCCGTCGGGGAAGAGATCGTCGCTGCCGTAGAGGCGGTACATGAGCGCTGGCACCATGCCCTCGTCCCCTTTGACGAAGCGGCGCGCGTCGTCGCGGAACTTTCCGTTCCACTGAAACCAGCGTATGCCGGGGAACCCTCTGCCGAGCTGGTAAGCCCCGGCGGCGTCCCAGGGTTCGGCGATCAGGCGGACCTGCGCAAGGTCGGGATCGGAGGCAATGTCGCCGAAGATCCGCGGGTCATCCAGGCTGAACGAGCCGTCGTCGTTGCGCGTGAAGACCGAGGCCAGGTCGAAGCGGAAGCCGTCGACGTGCATTTCCTTTACCCAGTAGCGCAAGCTGTCCACGATCATCTTGCGGATATAGCGATTGGAGCAGTGCAGGGTGTTGCCGGTCCCCGAGAAATTCTCGTAAACGCCGGGTGTGGCGGACATAAGATAATAGGTGCTGTTATCGATCCCCTTGAAGCTGTAGACCGGTCCGTTCTGGTTGCCCTCCGCCGTGTGGTTGTAGACGACGTCGAGAATAACTTCGATGTCCGCGGCGTGAAGGGCCTTGACCATGGCGCGGAACTCGTTGTGCCGGTCGCAGGTGTCCTGGTTGCTGGCGTAGCCGTGATTGGGGGCAAAAAAGCTCAGGGGCATGTAGCCCCAGTAGTGACCATCCTGGGGGTCACCCTGGAAGATCGGCATGAGTTCGACCACGGTGACGCCCAGGTCTTTCAGGTAGGGAATCTTGTCGATAAGCCCTGCGTAGGTGCCGCGCCGGCTGGAGCCAACTCCGGAGTTCGGGTCGTTGGTGAACCCCTTTACGTGCAGTTCATAGATCACCGTGTCCGCCTCGTGGCAGGGATGCCGGTCCGTGCCCCAGTCGAATGCCTCCTCAGTGACAGGGAGAAGGCACACAGGGGCCTTGCCCGCGTTGGACCCCGGCCTCATGGCTGCCGCTCGGTCGAAAGTCGCGGGGAAGAACACCGACTCCGCATAAGGATCAAGGAGAACCTTGTCCGGGTCGAAGCTATGCCACTCGAACGGCCCCTGCGGCTCGGGGCCGGCGATGGCATAGGCGTAGTAGCGGGCGCCGCCGAGGTCGTTCATGTCGATGCGGCAGTGCCAGATCCTTCCCGACTTGTTCTTGAGATAGTTGAAGCGATAAGTGAAGATGGGGGTAACAAGGTCCGCTTCACCATAGAACAACAGGGTGACGCTCTCGGCGTGCTTGGAGTAGAGGGCGAAGTTGTAGGACCGCGTGCTCTCGACCCAGGTAACACCGAGCGGAAAGGGAGTTCCTTCCTTGGCAATCCAGTGTGTCATTCGTGCCTCCCAGTCTTGGTTGCCCTGGTCTGCCGATAACGAAAGCATAGTTCACACGGAACCGGGCTGACGGCTACTTTGCACACCAATGCTGCCACATCGTGCGGTAGGCCGCCTCTACGTTCCGGGCAAAACGTGGGGCATCCATCAGAGGGGAAGCCTGCATCCGATCACGCAGAGTTGCCCGCAGCTCGCTCAAGCGGGACAGATCGTGAGCCAACTCGACGGCGATGCGCACGTACTGCTCGGCATCAGCCGCCACCAATTCCGGCAGACCGACGTTCGACAAGATGCTCACCCCTCCCCGGCCCACCGCCGTTTGTCCCGCCAGACTCACCACCGGCACGCCCATCCACAACGCATCGCAGGTCGTCGTCCCCCCGCCATAGGGAAACGGGTCCAACGCCACATCTATCCGCTCGTAAATCCCAAAGTATTCCGCCGTTGGCACCTGCCTTACGAACATCAATCGATCGGGCGAGATGTTCTGCTGAGCAAAGAAGCTAGAAACCCGATCCCGGTGCCCGCCGACGTGGGCATGGAGGAGCAAGCGGGACTGCGGTACCGCCTGCAACAATTCCCTCCAGGCCGCCAGAGTGGGAGCGCTCACTTTGCAGAAGTTATTCAAACAGCCGAAGGTGACATGGCCGGCTTTCAAGGCCGGCAGCCTGTTGACGCCTGGAGTCTGGACTATCGGCTGATAACACCAGTAGGTCTCCGGCAGATGGATCGACTGTTCCGAATAGAATGGGTCGAACCGGCCCGGCGGATCCAGATACGGATCGGTGAGGCGATAGTCGATGGTCGAAAGGCCTGTGGTGCCGGGATAGGCAAGCCAGCATACCTGCACGGGAGCCGGTTTGCGGGCAAAGACCAGCAGGCGGTTGTTCGCCATGTGCATCGTCAGATCGACGAGAATGTCGATCTGGTCCTGGCGGATTACCTCTGCGACTTGCTCATCGGACAAGCCGAGTACATCTCGCCAGACATCGGCATGGGCGCGGCAACGGTCGGTGATCGCGTCCGGGATGCGCACCGAAGCGTAGCAAAAGATTTCCAAGCTCTCATGATCATGTGCTTCTAACAGCGGCAGCAAGAATCGTCCCACCGGATGGCTTCGAAAGTCCGGCGAGACATAGCCAACCCGCAAGCGGCGATCGGGAGAACGGTCGTTGCGATGAGGCTGGATGAACTTCACCAAGGGCGCGGCGTGGTGTTGGTTCCAGCGGCGGTGTTCTTCGTAGAGTGTCTGAGCATCGTAGCCGGGGCAGAAAATGCAGGGCGTAGACCAGATTGCTATGTGCCTCGGCAAAGTCCGGCTTCAGTTCCACTGCCCGGCGGTAGCAGGCGACCGCTTCGTCCAGCTTCCCCTGGTCCTTCAACACATTGCCCAGGTTGTTGTGCGCTTCGGCGTAGTCGGGTTTGAGGCGGAGGGCCTCTTGATACTGCGCCACGGCTTCCGCCAACTGGCCCTGATCCATGAGGGCATTGCCCAGGTTGTTGTGCGCTTCGGCGTAGTCAGGTTTAAGGCGGAGGGCCTCTTGATACTGCGCCACGGCTTCCGCCAACTGGCCTTGCTCCCTGAGGGCAATGCCCAGGTTGTTGTGCGCATCGGCGTAGTCGGGTTTGAGGCGCAGGGCCTCTTGATACTGCGCCACCGCTGCCGCCAACTGACCCTTGCTCTCTGAAGGGCAAGGCCCAGGTTGTTGTAAGTTCCGGCGTAGTCGGGTTTGAGGCGGATGGCCTCTTGAAACTGCGCCACGGCTTCCGCCAACTGGCCTTGCTCCCTGAGTGCATTGCCCAGGTTGTTGTGCGCTCCGGCGTAGTCGGGTTTGAGGCGGATGGCCTCTTGATACTGCGCCTCCGCTTCCGCCAACTGACCCTGATCCTTGAGGGCATTGCCCAGGTGCGTTGTGAAGACCCGGATCGGACGGCCGTATCCGGATCGCCTGGCTGATGTACTGGCCGCCAAGTCATGCTTCCCACCTGGTCGGCAATCACGCCCAGCAGGTGCAGGGCATCGGCATTGCTGGGGTCCACTTGCAGGATCTGCCGGTAAATCGCTTCCGCCTGCTGCAGATTGCCCGATTGGTGGTATTGCACTGCCACCGCCAGGGCTTCGGAAATGGTTGCCATGAGTGCTCCTCAATCGGCGGCGCGGTAATGCACGCCAGCTCACCGATTGCCACGATTCTATTCCTTCGATTGTACTAGCGCATCCCAACGCTGTCACAAGGGAAAGGGCAAGTACACGGTGCGGGTCAGTGCTCGGCGCTGGTCTCCTGACCCAGCCGGGAGCGCGTGTTAGACTTGAGGTCGATTGGGAGCAAAAACACTGCCATGTGGAAATTGTATGACCGCAAAGTGCTTTTATCACATTGCGGCAAGCGACTTCTTGGCTTCGCTGGAACAGCGGCACGCCTCCGAGGTCACGGCAGCGGCATCTTCCGCAAGTACCACGACTCTCTCCCCCTTACTCTGTTCACCTGCCACAGGCAAAAGGGGCGAAAATGGGGACACTTTGCTTCCTGGCTTGCGGCTTTCTCCGTTCGAGCCAAGCAAAGTGTCCCCTTTTTCGCAGGCGGAAGGGGTTGACTGGCAGGGGCTTGCTGGGCTGTTGAGGTCGATGTGGCTTTCCTCCTCAATTTCTTCCAGGATCCAGTCCGCCACCGTGTCGGCGGAATCGAGCACGCCATTGATGGTTGAGTCGAAAAGATAATCCCCGATGACGAACAGATCCGGGTGCTCGACCGGCTCAGGCAGGTGCCGCGATTCAGGTTCGCGCATCGGACGACCGGCTGGCAGGCCGTTCACCGTTCCCACCCAGCGATGGACGCGCCCTTCCAGGAACCATTCCCGGCCGTGACGCAGCGAGCGCGGCAGCGAATCGAGCATTTTCTCGATCAGGATGCGGTCGTCGAAGTTGCTCATGGTCAAGGCCGCTTCTCCAGCCAGTAGCCAACCGAGTACGCCGTAGCTGTTCCCCGCGTTGCGCGAACTCTCATCGTAAACGCAGCATCCGCCAAAAGCGTCGAGCATGAAATAGGATTGGCGAATCTGATCGCGCCAGAACGGCCGCTCGAAGAGAATGCTGACGCGCAGGTAGTGCGCGGGGTAATCATAATACGCATGATGCCGATGCATCGCCTTGGCCAGTGTGTCACCACCCCACTCGATGAAGGGGATCCAGTTGTTCGGCAGCGCCACAATGACAAAATCGAAATCTTCGCTTTGGACCTCCCCCCGTTGACGCGAGAAGATGCGATAGGTGTCCTGGGCTACGCGTTCGACCCGGAGGACAGGACTGTTGAGCAGGATGTCGGCCGAGATGCGCTTGGCCAGTTCTTGCGGCAAGCGCTCGATGCCCCCGTCAATGGTGTAAAGATGCATGTAGTCGGGTTCGTCCATGAGGTAGTTCTGCAACCCATACATCGCATTGGTTTGGTGAGGCTCCGTGGCCAGGTCGCTATGGATCGCAATCTTGATGTAGCGGCGGGCAACCTCGTCGGGCACGCGGGACAGCAGGCGTTCAAAAGCTGCGCTTGGACAGGTCGTCGGCATTGTCGAGTTGCCAATCCGATTCGTAGTATTCCGCGGGACTGATGAGCGACCGCGCCAGCCGGTTGAAGCGGCGCAAGACCCTGTAGGTTTTCCGGCCGTACTCCCGCCGAATCGCCGCGGCGTCTTTCAGGATGTGCTCGCCCAGGACGACGGTCCCTCCCGACATGGGGCTGGTGGACAGGCCCAGTTCCACGACCAGGTCGCGTAGAGGATCAGGACCAAGTTGGGAATAGTCGTAAAGTTCCGCAGCGCCGGCCTCGTAGGCCACCGGGGCAGTTCCGAATTGACTGGTGACGATCTTGCCGCCCAGGCGGTCACTGGCTTCGAAGATGGTGATGTCGCAAGGGAATTTTGCTCGTTTTTGGAGGAGATAAGCGGCCATCAAACCGCCCGGGCCGCCGCCAATAATGCCAATTGACTCCGGTTCCATAGGGTATTCAATGCTCCCATGAGGTTGGTAGAAGGATCAGGCCCGAATCCCGATCGCGCTCCGTTGCCAATCCGAGATTCTACGTTTGAAGCGCCGGAACAGCCGATTGGCTCTCTGGCCGCACAATCTTTTAACCTTCTGCGGTCCGCAAGGTTCCGGTCCAAAGGCCAACACCCTACTTGAGTTTTCGACACTTCTCGCTAATTTCTGTACTTCCGAATCCCCCCCTGATGTCTTGCTCATATTGCCCAGCGTGAACACCACATAGGACAAACCGCACTGCCCAGGCTCATCTCCTGGAAAATCATCGTTGCCGCATTGCCCGCGCTTGCCACCAGTCAACAATCTATAACTCGTTGTTAAATAAGCAGATATGTCTAGTATACCTCTGCCCCAAAACCTCGTTTTGCGGCCATAAGTGGCAACAAAAATGCAAGAATCCTCAATGTTTCTGCGTCGTTTTGAAGTGCCTCCGAGCGATTTCGGGAATTCTGAGGCGAAAAAGGGTCGGTTTCCAGGGTGGGTTTGCGAACATCCAGGTTTTTTTCCACGCCAAACCGTTGCCAACACCCTTGTTGGCGCTGCGGGCTGGTGTGGCGAAGGATACCAGCCCGCAGCGCCAGCAAGGGCCAGCCGTAGCCCTTGCTGGCGCCGCGGGCTGGTATAGAACGTGCCTGGTTATTCTTCTCGTTCGCAGGCCAGCTGGTCACATCCTAAACCAGACAAGGAGAAAAGGAGAAAAGGAGAGGATGGAGAATGGATAATGGAGAATGGAAGATGGAGAATGGATGCGGAGGCTCGATCCTCCATCCTCTATCCTCCATCCTCTATCCTCTCTCCTCCTTCCTCGCTGCTCTCCCTCCTCCCTGTCTCCTTGTCATATTCCTCGCCAGCTGGAGTGCGTTTCCGCCCGCTGCCTAACTCTCCAGGTCGTACTTGGAGATGAGTCGATAGAGTGCCCGCCGGCTGATGCCGAGAGCGCGGGCGGCATGAACCTTGTTACCCTGCTCCTCTTTGAGCACTTCCTGCACGTGGCAGCGTTCCACCTCGCGCAACGACCGCGGATTGTCGCTGACCGGCGCGACCGGCGCGACACTGGCAGCCAGGTTTTCGGGTAAATCGTCCAGCGTGATGACGTGTTCTTCGGCGAGGATCTGCGCCCGTTCCAGCACGTTGGCCAGTTCCCGAACATTACCGGGCCAATCGTAACGCACGAGGGCTTCCAGGGCGGCTGGCTGAATGTACGAGCGGACCGGGCCGATCTGGCGCGTCGTCAAAAAATGCTCCACCAATTCCGGGATGTCTTGCCGGCGCTCGCGCAGGAGCGGCAGATCAATGGTGACGACGTTAAGACGATAGTAGAGGTCCTCGCGGAACCGGTTTGTCTTGATTTCTTCTTCGAGTGTCTTGTTGGTGGCTGCCACCATGCGCACGTCGGCATGTGTTTCCTGCGTGCTGCCGACCCGGCGGAACTGGCCGTTCTCCAGCATGCGCAAGAGCTTGGATTGCAGGCCGGGCGCCATTTCGGCAATCTCGTCGATGAAGAGCGTGCCCCCTTCCGCCACCTCGACCAGGCCGGGCTTGGCCTGGACTGCGCCGGTGAAGGCCCCTTTTTCATGCCCGAACAACTCGCTCTCCAACAGCGTCTCTTGCAGGGCGGCACAGTTGATCGTCACGAGCGGCCGGTCACGGCGATTGCTGTTGCAATGAAGGGCGCGAGCGATCAATTCCTTACCCGTGCCACTGGCGCCGCGCACCAAAACGGTCGCATCCGTTGGAGCCACCCGCTCCAGCAGTTGGACGATCCGCTGCATTGTTGGGCAGGAGCCAACCAGCCGATAGCGTGGCGACTCGTAACGAATCTGATCGACCCATTGACGCTCCCGGCGCAGAAGCAGGACCTTTTCGTAAGCCTTCTGGATGTGGATTTCCAGGTCGGGGAGATGAAACGGCTTGGTCAGGTAATCATAGGCCCCCTGCTTCATGGCAGAAATGGCGGTTTCCAGGCTGCTGTGGGCCGTCAGCATGATGGCTTCAATTTCCGGCTGCTGCTCCTTGAGTTTGGTGAGCAACTCGATTCCGCTCATGCCCGGCAGGTGCAGATCGAGCAAAGCCACGTCATGGAGGCCCTGCGCCGTTCGCGCCAGAGCTTCCTCGGCGGAGCCAGCCGTCTGCACGGTCAATCCCTGACGCTCGAAGCGCCTGGCCAACGTCTGACGCAGCACATCGTCGTCATCGACGATCAACAACCGGCATGGAGCTTGAGAGGAAGTGCTCATTGCGGTTCGCGCTCCAACCGAGTGTCCGTAAATGGGGACACTTTGCTTCCTGGCAAAGGCGTTTCCGAGCACAAGCCCCCTCACCCCACCCCTCTCCCACGCCGCGGGGGAGAGGGGCAGGGGTGAGGGGGGAGCAAAGTGTCCCCATTTACTGTATGGGATTTCTTAATTCAGGGATTTCAAGCGTGATGCCGCTATCACATCACCGATGACAGCCAAGATCTGCTTGAGCAGGTGGTAACCCACCTCGTAGTCTGATTCACAGAGCTGCCGCAGCCATTCGCCGTCGAATGCCAGGCCGCTGACGGAGTCCACGGCACGAATGTCGAACTGCCAACGGTGCGGCGGCAGCAGCCACGACCAGCCGACAATATCCCCCGGCCCGACTGTTTGAATGGCGACCTCGCCTCGCTTTGGCAGAGAAGTGGATAATGTGACATGGCCGGATTGAATCAAGAACAGTGCGTGGGCACTGGCGCCTTGCCGGGCGAGATACTCGCCGGCCGCCGCGGTGAAGGGCCGGGCACCCGAAGCCAAAATCATGAGATGGCGGTCACTCAGCCCTTGCAAGAAAGCATGGCTGGCGAACGTACCCAGCAGACCATGTGCGTCCATGATTGATTCCTCCCTACCACGAACATATCAACTTGAGTGCTATCCGCAAAGGATGAAGGATGAAGGAGTCGAGAAGAGGATAGAGGATGGAGGATGGGGCATCGAAAAAGCCAGCCCGAAAGCGCACCATCTTCGACCCTCCATCCTCCATCTTCCATCCTCCATCTTCGCATCCTTCGTCCTTCATTGCAAGTATTCTGTTATGATACAGAACTCTGCGCATTGGGCACAGACTCCACAGGAGACCGTGCGCATCCTGGCCGAGGCGATTGACTATGCCCGACAAGGGCAGATCAGCGTCCTCAATCCCGAGAAGCCATGATGGCCCAACCGGATCCTTACGCCAATGTTGGAACGTCTGCCGAAAAAACCAGAATTACTTATTGACATATCGTAATCTGTCGATATAATTGAGAATAGGAGGGCGAAAATGACGACTACGGCCAAAACCTCGAGATTGCCCAGTCTTACATCCCTGGATGCCTTGCAGGAAGCCGCGGAGTGCCTCAAAACGCTGGCTCACCCTCATCGGCTGCGGATGGTCCAGATGCTTTTGCGCGGAGAGTACATGGTAGGGCAACTGGCCGAGGCCTGCGGCATCTCCAGCAACATGACTTCCGAACATCTGCGGCTGATGCAGCACTGCGGACTCCTCACCAGCAAGAAGGAAGGGCGCAAGGTGTACTACCAGATCGCCGAACCACACCTGGCGAACATCATGACTTGCGTGGAGGAACGGTTTGGCGATAAGGCCAGGTGATTTTCTGCTACAAGAATATCGCACTACCGGGATACATCAATCTATGCAAGCAACCAAAAGGGAGGCAACATGATGAAATTCCTAATTCCTTTGGGCATTATCGTAGTTTGGGTCATCCTTCAGGTCTGGGTGCTGCCACGGCTTGGGGTGAAGACCTGAATGAGCGGAAGTTGTGGGCCGAGTTCGGCCACGGTAACCACCAAAGAACAGAAGAACAAGAACGCGGCGGATATGGCCACCGATCGAGATCCAAGTAATGAAAGGAGACTGCCATGAGCATCGAAACCATCACACCACGGAGCCTTGCGGAGCTTTGCAAGAACGGCAAACCAATCAATTTCATCGACGTGCGCACACCGATGGAGTTCCAGGAGCTGCACGTTCCGCAGGCCCGCAATATCTCTCTCGATGAACTCGACCCTGCAGCGGTGATGGAGGCTCGGAGCGGCTCACGCGAAGAGCCGCTCTACTTCATCTGTCGTTCGGGGAGCAGAGGGCGGCAGGCTTGCGAAAAATTTCTCGTTGCCGGCTACACCAATGTGTTCAATGTTGAGGGAGGCACGCTGGCCTGGGCCGCATGTGGCTTGCCCGTCGTCCACGGCAAGAAGATGATCTCACTGGAGCGGCAAGTCCGCATGGCGGCGGGATCGCTGGTGCTACTGGGGGCCTTGCTCGGCTGGTTGGTTCATCCTGCGTTCGTTGCTCTGGCAGCCTTTGTCGGCGCCGGCTTGCTTTTCGCCGGTGTTACCGACACCTGCGGCATGGGGCTGCTGCTGGCCCGGATGCCGTGGAACCGGGTCAAGAAAACTGCCAGTAGTTGCTGCGCTCAGTTGAAGCAAACTTCCGAAGTCTCGGAGACTTCGGAAGTTTGCAACAAGGGCTTGTGATAGGATATCAGTCCATGAAGCTTGTTATCGTCGGGGGCGTGGCGGGAGGTGCTTCCGCGGCAGCCCGTGCCCGCCGTCTTTCAGAAGATGCCCACATCGTTCTTATCGAACGGGGGCCAGATGTGTCGTTCGCCAATTGCGGCCTGCCGTACTACATCGGCGGTGAAATCGCCGAACGGGACAAGCTGCTGGTCGCGACGCCTGAACGATTGCGTACACGATATAACCTGGACGTGCGGCTGCGCAGTTCGGTTGAAGCCATCGACCGCCGTGCGAAGAAGGTTCGTGTCCGTGACCTCGTTTCGGGACGAGAGTATGAAGAGAGCTACGACAAGCTGATTCTCGCGACGGGGGCAGCACCATTTCGGCCTCCGATTGGCGGCATCGACCTGCCCGGCATCTTCACACTGCGGAACATGCAAGACATGGATCGTATCAAGGAGAGGCTGGACCAGGGAGTGCGGCGGGCGGTCGTGGTGGGGGGAGGGTTCATTGGGCTTGAACTGGTCGAGAACCTCGTTCGCCGCGGCATCGCTACCACCGTGGTCGAGTTGAACGGCCAGGTGTTGCCGCCGTTTGATAAGGAGATGACCACACCGATTGCGGAGCACCTGACGGCCAAGGGAGTTTCTTTGCTGCTCGGCCAATCTGCCGAAAGGTTCGAGCAGAGTTCCGACGGACTCACCGTCTGCTTGAAGTCGGGCCAACGATTACCGGCCGACCTTGTCATCCTGGGCGTGGGCGTGCGACCGGAAAACAAACTCGCTGTCGAAGCAGGTCTTGATGTCGGTCCTCGGGGCGGCATTCGGGTCAACGAACATCTGCAAACCGCCGACCCGGACATTTATGCAGTCGGCGATGCCATCGAGATCAAGGACTTTGTGACAGGCGAGCCGGCACAAGTGCCACTGGCCGGTCCTGCCAACCGCCAGGGTCGCATCGCTGCCGATCATGTCTTCGGACGAGCTGCCAGCTATCGGGGGACCCAGGGCACGGCCATCGTGCGCGTGTTCGAGCGAACGGCGGCGCTGACCGGAGCCTCGGAAAAGGTCCTGCGCCGAGCTGGGCAGCCCTACCGCAAGGTCTACGTTCACCCCACCCAGCACGCTGGGTACTATCCCGGCGCCGAGGCAATGACTCTGAAACTCCTGTTCGATCCCCAGACTGGCCGCGTGCTAGGCGCCCAGGCCGTGGGCGGAGCGGGAGTGGACAAGCGCATCGACGTATTGGCCGTTGCGATCCAGGCGGGCATGACGGTCTTCGATCTGGAAGAGATGGAGTTGGCCTACTCGCCGCAATATGGCTCAGCCAAAGACCCGATCAACATGGCCGGGTTTGTGGCCGGCGGGTTGCTGCGGGGAGATCACCCCCAGGTCGATGTGGAAGATGTACTGGCCCTTGAGAGGTCAGAGGTCAGAGGTCAGAGGTCAGAGGCCGGGGTTCACCACTCACCACTGGAACGAGGGTTAGCCGTTGGGTCGTCCCCGCGTCCCTTTCTGGTGGATGTCCGAACTCCCCAGGAACATGCGGCTGGACATATCCCCGCAGCCGTGAACATCCCCGTGGATGAGCTACGATCTCGCCTGGGTGAACTTCCTCAGGAAAGAGACATCGCCGTCTATTGCCAAGTCGGTCAGCGAGGCTATCTGGCAACTCGGATTCTGCGGCAGGCCGGGTTTTCTGCTGTGAACGTGGGCGGCGGCTACAAGACGTACCAACTGTTTGAAAGGATGAAGGATGAAGGATGAAGGATGAAGGATGAAGGATGAAACTTGTCCGAGCCCGCAGCGTAAGCAAGGGTGGCGACTAACCTTGCTTACGCTGCGGGATCGGACTCCCCTTCTTATGTTTCATCCTTCATCCTTCATCCTTCATCCTTTCTCGGCCGCTTCCTCCGCTGCTTCTCGAGGTATGACGATAACGATTTCCGCGCCACAGTCCGAGCGGGGGCCTACTGCAATCCGTCCGCCGTGCGCCTCAACGATCTGTTTAGCAATTGCCATGCCCAACCCGGTCCCTTTGGTTTTGGTGGTGAAAAACGGCTCAAAAATGCGCTGACTTTGTTCCGGTGTCAGCCCCGGCCCGTTGTCGCGGACAGCCAAGCACATGGCCGGCCGGCCGGCCAAGATGGTTTCCGAACAACGAACATCAATCCGCACGGAGTTGGAACAAGCTGCCAGAGAGTTGTCAAACATATTACGGAAGACTTGCTCCAGGCGGAACGGGTCAACAAGGCAGCGCATGTCCAGCCCGTTGACCTCCTCCTGGAGCACCGTCTCCTTACCCTGCCGTGCCAGGGCCAGGTTCTCCCAGGCCTGTCGCCAGATGGCGCTCACGTCTACGATCTCCTGTTCCAGCTTGAGGGGTGCTGCGTAGCCACGGACCTCCTCGTAGAGCTGTTGCAGATGGTCCTGGGCCTTCACAATTCGGGCGATCAAGTCCATGGCTTCTTGGCGGTCCTGGACCTCCCAGGTGAGCATGTCGAGGCATGCCCGGCTGCGGGCCAGGGCATTGCCGCTCTCGTGCGCCAGGCCGGTCATCATCTGCCCAATGGCCGCCAGCCGTTCTGTTTGCAAGGTGCGCTCCTGCGCTCGTTTTCGCTCGGTAACATCCAGGAAGGCGCCGACCGCACCACGGCTTCGGCCCCGGTCGTCGAAGAGCGGCGAACTTGACCCAGCAAGTTGATGATTTCCCCGTCTGGGTGGACGATATCTACCTCCACGTTGCGCACCTCAACCCCGCTGGCGGCGGCAACCTGCATGGGCTGCTCAGCGGCGGGCAACTCGCGCTCACCGCGCCGGATCTTGTACACCGGACGTTCGCTGCCAGGCGCACTGACCGACGCATTGGCTCCCGGCGACAGGCGTAGGAGCTTGGCGAACGCCGGATTGACGTGGATATGACGGCAGGCACGATCCTCGGCGAAGGCGATGCCGATGGGAACAACGTCGAGCAGAGTCTGCTGTTCGGTGAGACGGCGTTCGAGGTCCCTGTTCAGCCGGATAATCTCCTGCTCGGCTCGTTTGCGCTCCACGATGCTCCCCAGGCGGGAGCGGATCACATCGGCATTGACCGGTTTGAAGATATAGTCGGCGGCACCTTCGCGGATGGCCGCGATGGCCCCTTCAATGTCGGAGTGACCGGTGACGATGAGGATGGCGGCCTGCGGAGCCAGATGCTTCAGGCGCGGCAGCAGCTCTTCCGCGCTGCCGTCGGGCAACTTGCGGTCCAGGAGAATAGCGGTGAGTTCAGCCCAGTCGTCTCTGGCAAAGGCCTCCGCCGCTGAGCCTGCTGTTTCGACCTGGCAGCCGTCCGGTTCCAAAATGTCGCACAGGTTCGCCCGCGCGTCCGCATCGTCGTCGATCACCAGGACACGGATGGAAGAGAGCTCAGCCATCGACAAACACCTCATCGGGCAGTCAGAGGTCAGAGGTCAGCAAAGACCGGAAGTCAGAGATCAGAGGTCAGAAGTCGGCGAGCGAGTCACTCTCTGACTTCTGACCTCTGACTTCTGACTTCTGACCTCTGACTTCTGACCTCCGACCTTCCATCATCTTATCGCGCACACGGAAAACAAGCAGCAAAGACCGGAAGTCAGAGATCAGAAATCAGAGGTCAGAAGCCGTGCGCGAGTCGCTCTCTGACTTCTGACCTCTGACCTCTGAATTCTGACCTCTGAATTCTGACTTGACAGGGAGACAGCCGATAAAGTAGCTTTCGCAGGCACTATGACCATAATGTGGTCTTGGGGAATCAGGAGGATTGAGGGGTTATGGAATACCTGGAGCACGACTGTATTGAGGGAATCTGTGTCGAGACGTTCCAACAGCAGCGACCCTATCCGTGGGTCAACATTCAGGGCTTATTGACCCAGGAGGGGTACGAACAACTCCGAACAACCTTTCCCGACATCTCGATGTCCGACCGGAGCGTCGGCGTCAAACGGTCACATGGGCAGGGCTACCATGATCGCAACATCTTGCACTACCAACCCCACTTGCCGCTGGCCCAGCCCTGGAAAGACTTCATCGCGGAACTCCACGGCAAGACTTACCTATCGTTCCTCCGCCGGATGCTCGGCCTCGGAGCCGATAAACCACATGTCATTCTGACACTGGAGTGGTACTACGCCTGGCAAGGTTGCGGTGTTTCGCCACACTGCGATGCTCGGCGCAAACTCGCCACGCACATTTTCTATTTCAATACGGAAGCAGATTGGGAAGCGAATTGGGGAGGCCATATCCTGGTCATGGACGACGACGGCAGGCTCAAGACTCATTCGGCACCAACCTTCGACGACTTGCAAACGGCCGCCAGCATTGACCCGCGCGGAAACGGCAGCCTGTTGTTCCAGCGGACCGCGCATTCCTGGCACGGCGTGCGGCCGCTCCAGTCCCCACCCGGCAAGCTGCGCAAGCTGTTCCTCGTCACCATAAACATACCCACATTGCAAGTGTGGTGGCGGCGCCTGCGGGGCAAAGATGCCGACGGCTATCCCATTACCGCAGGCGCTGCATGAGGATACCGTGCCATGATACCAGCGGCTGCGAGCCTGCTGCGAAAGGTCGCCAGTGAAGGCATCGGTTACTCGGTCGTCGAATTGAACGACGTCCGCCACGTCTTTGCCGCTGCCGTGCCGCGTAGCGGGACCACCCTGGAAGAACAGACGAAAGATGCTCTGCGAACCATTGAAGCCGTCATCGACAAGGAAGGAACACGCGGCTCCATCGTCCATCAGGCGGTGTTCCTTGCCGATGACGCCTCCATGAGATCTTGCCGGCAGTTGATCCACGATTTCTACCGGGAAGAGTTGCCCGCGACCGCCTACATCCGCCAGCGCCCTTGCGGAGATAAGCTGCTGGCCATCGAAGCGTTGGGCGTGGGCCAGGGACAGAAGGATGTCCGCATCAATCGGATCAGCGAACACTTGGTCATTGCCTCGCACAACGACCTATCCTGGATACACTGTGCCCAGGTCCTGCCCCGATGCCATGCGGGGAGCGTGTACGACCGTTCCCACAGCGCCTTTGCCGCCATGCGTTCTCTCCTCGCTCAAGCCAATGTTCGTTTCGATCAGATCATTCGGACCTGGCTCTATCTGGGCGATATCGTCGGCATGGAAGGTCCCGTGCAGCGCTACAAGGAGTTGAATCGAGCCAGGACGGATTTCTTTGAGGGGATTGATTTCCTTGCTGATCGGCTGCCGCCTACCCCGGAGCGTGGATCGCGCGGGTGCCATGCTCACGTCCGCGTGAGCATGCCCACGCAGACGTGGGGGTGCCATGCTCACGTCCGCGTGAGCATGCCCACGCGGACGTGGGCATGGCACCCAGTGCGTATCCCGCCAGTACCGGCATCGGCACCGACGGCGGCGATATCATGATGAGTTGCATCGCTTTGGCCACCGACCGTAAAGACATTGTGGCCGTGCCCCTGGAGAATCCTGCGCCAGACAGCCGCTTACGATTATGCTGCCGCGTATAGCCCGAGAAGCCGAAATTTTCCAGGGGCATGGCTCTTTCCTGCGGCTCGCACGCCACGATATTCGTCTCCGGCACCGCCAGTATAACCCACTCCGAAACGCGCCACGTGGGTGACGCCGGGCTTCAGACTCATGAGACGCTGGACAACATCGAAGCTCTGATTGGAGAGGCCAATCTCGCCCGGCACGGTCTGCCCGGCCTGGGAGCAACGCTCGACGGCCTTGCCCTGGTTCGCGTCTACGTCAAGCGGCAGGAGGACTACGCTCCAATTTGCGCGGCCTGCGAAGCGCGTTTGGGCGATGTGCCTACGGTTTACGCGGTCGCCGACGTCTGCCGGCCGGAACTGCTCGTCGAACTAGAGGCAATTGCATTTTCACGACGCTGTTACAGATAGCCGCTATTCACCACCGCAATGGTTTTTGCCAGGCTTCCTTCAAATCCGCGAGATTGGCCGACACGATCCACACGCCGTTAGCCCGCGCCATGCGCAACCGTTGCTCCTTGACAGTGTGTCCGATAAGAGCCACGGCCACCTCGGCACCCAGACACTCCTGAAACGCCTCGGCGTTGACAGGTGTCACCTCGACGAGGAAGCGAGTGTTGGATTCGGAGAACAACAAAACTTCGCCGGCATGCTGCGCGTCTTGAATACTCAACTGGGTCAGATCGGCCCCGACGCCCCCGGCAAACGCCATCTCGGCGATGGCGACCGCCAGACCACCTTCGCTAAGGTCGTGGCAAGAGCGGATCAAACCTCGGCGAATCGCGGCGTGAAGTCTGTTGAAAAGCCGTGGTGCCTTGTCCATGTCCACCTGTGGAGGCTGCCCGCCCTCCAGTCCGTTGACCAGATGGTAATGCGACCCGCCCATCTCATTCTTCGTGACGCCGACCAGGAAGAGGGCGTTGCCCGGCTCCTTCAAATCCATGGTCACACAACGCCGCACATCGGGCACACGGCCAAGGGCACTGATGAGCAACGTCGGCGGAATGATGATGTGCCGATCGCCGGACTGATATTCGTTGTTCAGGCTGTCTTTGCCGCTGATGAAGGGCATGTTGTAAGCAAGGGCGACATCCCGGCACGCTTCGGCCGCCCTGACCAATGAACCGAGCACTTCCGGCCGGTCGGTGTTGCCCCAGCAGAAGTTGTCCAGCAGGGCGATGCGGGCAGGATCGGCGCCGACAGCAACGACGTTGCGGACCGCCTCGTCAATAGCGGCGGCTGCCATCCAGTAAGGATCGAGATCGCTGTAATGCGGGTTGATGCCACAGCCGAGGGCGAGTGCTGAGTGGTGAGTGGTGAGTGGTGAGTGGGTGAGTGGTGAGGTGAGGTGAGTCGAGGGGGAGGATTACGGCGGCGTCGCTGGGGCCGTCGTTGTGGATGCCAAGCAGCGGCTTGATGACGCTGCCGCCCTGGACCTCATGGTCGTACTGGCGGATGATCCATTCCTTGCTGCAAACGTTCGGGCATGAAAGAATCTTGACGAGCGTCTTCATTAAAATCGAGTGCTTGCCGGCGAGCGGGGTGCGTTAGCCCCCTGATTGTCCGTGTCGGTCAGTGGAGTTATCAGGGGGCTAACGCCCTCCGCTCGCCAGGTGGCCTGTCGTATTACCGGGGGCCGGCCGTCGTGCAGGAACTGCATGTTCAGGTCGGCGACCTGATTGCCTTGATAAAACAAACGCAGCCGGCCTGTCGCTTCGAACGTGCCGATGACGGTCGCTTCCACGTCTTCGCTGTCACAGAGCGTCTTCAAGATCAGCCAGTTGTTCGAGCGGTACCGCCAGGACCATGCGCTCCTGTGCCTCGGAAATCCAGATTTCGGTGTAGGACAACCCCTCGTACTTGAGCGGCGCCTTGTCGAGGTGGACCACGGCGCCGAGATGCTCGCCCATCTCGCCGACGGCCGAGCTGAAACCGCCGGCCCCGCAGTCGGTGATGGCGTGATACAGTCCCCGGTCGCGGGCTTGCAGGATCACGTCGAGCATCTTCTTCTCGGCGATGGCATTGCCGATCTGCACGGCGCCGCCGCTGACCTTGTCCGATTCGGCGGTCAGCTCCAATGATGAGAACGTGGCGCCGTGAATGCCGTCGCGGCCGGTGCGGCCGCCGACGGCCACAATCAGGTCGCCGGCTCTGGGTTCCTTGCGGCAGCGATCCACCGGAATCAGCCCAACCGTGCCGCAGAAGACGAGCGGATTGGCCAGGTAACGGTCGTCGAAGCAAACCGCGCCGTTGACCGTGGGAATGCCCATGCGGTTGCCGTAGTCGCGCACGCCGGCCACGACGCCCTTCATGACCTTCTTCGGATGCAAGACGCCGGGAGGCAGCGATCTCGGGTGGCGTGTCGGGAGGCGCGAAGCAGAAGACGTCGGTGTTGCAAATCGGCTTGGCTCCCAGGCCGGTGCCGAGCGGGTCGCGGATGACGCCGCCGATGCCGGTGTTCGCGCCGCCGTAAGGCTCGATGGCTGAGGGATGATTATGCGTCTCCACCTTGAAGCAGACGTGGTACTGGTCGTCGAAGCGAACCACGCCGGCGTTGTCCTCGAAGACGCTGACGCACCAGTCGTCGGCGCCGAGCCGGCGGCGAATCTCCTGCGTGGCGCCGAAAATGGTCTCCTTCAGCAGATTGTCGATGCGGCGGCCGCCCCTCACCCTGCCCTCTCCCAGTGGTAGAGGGTAGGGTGAGGGCCGTCGAAGTCGATCTTGCCCTTGAGCGTCTTGTGCGAGCAATGCTCCGACCAGGTTTGGGCCAGCGTTTCCAGCTCGACGTCGGTGGGATCGCGGCCGAGTTCGCGGAAGTGAGCCTGGATCGCCTGCATCTCGGCGAGATTGAGCGAAAGCTGACCGTCGCGGCTGAGTTTCTGTAAAGCCGGCATCGTCGAGCAGGCGCAGCGGTACCACCACCAGAGAAAAAGAGTAGGGCTTGCCAACGGCCAGGTGCTCCGCAGACAGAGGACCTTCGACGATCCGTTCGATGGCGTCGTTGGCCAGGACCTTTTCAAGTGATGAGTGATGACTCATCAGTGCTGAGTGCTGAGGTGGCGAGCCGAGCGGCGTTAGCCGCCGGGTGAGTGCGGAGTTGAGAAATCAGCGCCGGAAAGTGCGGACGGACTCGACGGGTATGCCGAGATCGTGGGCGGCGTCGGCGACGCTGAGGGCGACGGGATCCATCACGCCGGGCTTGAGAAGGACTGTAAGTGTGGCACAAGCCGTCACCTTGTGGTACGCCATGCCGGGTGCCATGCCCACGTCTTCGTGGGCATGTGGGACAAGCGGCTGCCGACATGCCCACGAAGACGTGGGCATGCCACGCCGGAGTTTCGCCCAGTTTCTTGAACTCGGCCTTGTGGGTCAGGCTGTCAACCAGCAACTCTCCAAGCAAGCTGCGCCACCTGGTCCTCGTTCAGTTCCCCTTCCAGGAGATAGCCGTCGCGCATTGCCGGCGATCAGATCGTTGCCCAGCCGGCTGTGCGTGAGCAGATTGTACTCTTCGCGCACCCGGTCGCTTTCCTGATCACTGCCCTTGTTCGGGGATATCGTTACTTCCCAGAGCATCGCGTCTCCTCTTCGCCTCGGCCAGCAAGGCATCTATTCTGGCCGTGTCGTTGGTCATGAGCGCCTTCTTGAATTCGAGCAAGCGGTCCTGAAGCATGCTTAGCACTTCCAGCACAGGTAGCCTATTCTGGATGAAAATGCCGTTCCAGATCGCCGGATCGCCGACGGCCAGGCGCGTGGCGTCTCTGAATCCAGTAGCTGTCAGGTCGTGAAGTTCGGGCGGCAAGATACCTGCCAGGGCGGAAGCAACGAGGTGCGGCAGGTGGCTGGTCAGAGCCAGTGAGCGGTCGTGCTCTTCCGGATCCATGATCCGAACCCGCGAGCCGAGCGCTCTCCAGAAGGCGATGGTCCGCTCAAGTGCTGATGGATCGGTGTGGGGAGTCCGTGTCACGATGGTGAGGCGGTCCTGGAACAGGTTGGCGTCGGCGTCCCGGGGCCGCGTTTTTCCAATCCTGCCAGGGGATGACTGCCCACAAAAGCGACTCCGGGCGGCATTTGCCTTTCCAGACTATTGACGATGAGAGCTTTCGTGCTGCCGGCGTCGGTCAGGAGAGTGCCGGCCTTGCAACCGGGTGTGCTGGCCAGGACCTGTTCCACGATACGATCGACGGGGGAGCAGAAGACGGCCACGTCGGCCTGGTCCACACCAGCGCGCATATCAACGACGCCTTCGTCGATGGCGCCGACCGCCAAGGCCCGGTCGAGGCTGCTCTGTTGCCGGCCGACGCCAAGAATCGCGCCGGGCCAGGCCGCGCTGCCTGGCAGCGAGGCCGATGGAACCGCCGATCAGGCCGACGCCGATGATGGTGAGGGTGTCGATTCTCATGTATGCATGGGCACGTGGCTGTATTTTTTGACGATGGGGGAATTATAGCAAGTAGGCCAGGACACTCCAGCTCCCTCGGTTGAGATTCTTGCACCCTCCCCTGGTCACTGCGCGTGGGTAGTACACGTCCATCTTCACGCTGACTGCTGCCCATCCGTCGCTTTCGGCCAGCAGCTCTGCGGCGTCAGGCATAAGGCCAAATCGGCCGAAACAAAAAACGGGCTTCGAGGGTAAATATCTGTTGATTGACCAAGCAGCTTACATCCTGGCCTACGGAGGAATGCCATGTTTCGAGCGGTGCGGGTGGGTATGAGTTTATTTGTCGTGGTCCTGTTGTTGCAGCCGGCCCCGGCAGCCGAGCCGTTGCCTCCGGCTAATCGCTGGATTCCGCAAGACGCCATCCTTGTGCTGGAGGTGAAAGAACCCAAGGTCTTGCTGGACCTGGCGCTCCATGCCAAGGTGGCCGATCTGATCACATCGACCCCGGCCTACCAGCAACTATCTTCCCAGGGACAACTTCGTGAGCTGCTTCAAGGGATTAGTCTCTTGGAGCTGCGGCTGAAAACGGATTGGAAAAGCGGCCTGCACAAGCTGGCCGACGGCGGTGTGACTCTGGCCGTGCTGCCGGGCGATGCGAGCCTCCTCATCATCGACGCGGAGGACGGGGAACTCGCTCCAGGAACTGCACAAGGTCCTGGTCGAGATCGCCAAGGGCGAAGCGGCCAAGCAGGGGCATCCCGAACAGGTGACTTCCAAAGAAGTGCTGGGCGTAACCCAGTGGAGCTTCAATGGCAAAGAGGCACACGCGATCATCGGCAAGCGGCTGGTGCTGGGTGATCGGGCTTTGACACTCCGGGCCGCCCTGGAACAGCGCAACAAGCAGGACGGCCCCAGCCTGGCCACGCTACCGGCATACCAGGCGGCCAAGAAAGCGGTGGACGGCAAAGCTGCTGCCACGCTGTACGCGAACCTGGCCGTGCTCAAGAAAACTCCTTCCTTGCAAGAGGCCCTGAAACAAGACAAGGAGCCACTCGGTTCCTTGCTGATCGCCGGCTTGCTGGAAGCGGTGCGCGAATCGAATTGGTTGGCGCTGGGGTTGGGCATCGACGGCACCACTCTCAACCTGGAAGCGGCGGTTGACGGCAAGACAGGGGGCGCTTCGAGCCTGGCCGGCTTCATGTCGCCCAGGACCGGAGAAGGCGCCCTGCCGAATCTGCAGGTTCCGCGGCAGATCGCGGCCGTCAGCTCTTACCGGGACCTCCACGCCTTCTATGCGGCCAAGGACAAGCTGTTCCCGGAACGGACCGGGGGACTGATCTTCTTCGAGAACATGATGGGGATTTTCTTCAGCGGGCGCGACCTGACCGGCGAGGTTTTCGGTGAAACGTACCCGGAGATTCGCCTGGTCGTGGCCGAGCAGCAGTACGACAAGGCAGCAGGCACGCCGAACCCGCAGATCCCGGCCTTCGCGGTGATCTTCCGCCTGCGTCATCCCGAGAAGTTCACCAAGGTCGTCGAGGAGGCCTGGCAGAAGGCAGTCGGGCTGATCAATGTGACCCGGGGCCAGAAAGCTCAACCAGGTCTGACCATTGACCACGACATGCACGAGGGCACGAAATACGGCGTGGCGACTTTCTCGGAAGGCAAGGAAGAAGACAAGGAGTCGCGTGCCATGCGGCTGAATTATCGGCCTGCCATCGCACGCGTAGGCGATTACCTGGTGCTCAGCTCGACCGACGGTCTGGTCAAGGACTTGATCGTCTGCCTTGAAGAAAGAGGCCAAGGCGCCAGGCAAGCCGCTGGCGGGTACCCACAGCCTATTGGAACTCGACGGTGTGCGAGCTTGCTTCGATCTTGCAGGCCAACCGCGAGACCCTGGTCAGCAACAACATGGTAGAGAAGGGCAATACCGTGGAACAGGCCAAGACCGACGTGGATTTCCTGATCACACTCGTGAAAGTCCTGGGCCGGGCGAAGATGACCGTCGGCAACGCGGATGGCAAGCCGCGGGCCAATCTGGAGATCAAGTTGAATTTGCCGTGAAGAAAGGAGCTCCACCTGCGATGGGACTTCCAGCTTGCCAAGATCGATCCCGCCTGGGCCTGGACGGCGTATCGGCCTGACAAGGAGCGGCCGTGGGACCTCCGCCGCGTTGGACACCTGTATCGGCGGGCAGCCTTCGGAGCTTCCTGGGTGCAGATCCAGCAAGCGTTGCGCGACGGGCCGGCGCGGACCATTGATGGGCTGCTGCGGCCCGAGGGGAATGCGGCGGAGTTCAACCGCACCTACGACGGATACGAGGCATCGGCCATCGATCCGGACTCCGAATCCATCGATGCCCTGGGTACGTGGTGGCTGCGGCGGATGATGCAGACGCCGCATCCGCTGCTGGAGAAGATGACTCTTTTCTGGCACAGCCATTTCGCGATCAGCAACGCCCAGGTGAAAAACGGCTGGTTGATGTACCGGCACGTGCAAATGCTCCGTCGCCATGCCCTGGGACCGTTGCCGCCGTTGCTGGCCGCCTGCGTGCGCGATCCGGCCATGCTGGCTGGGCTTGCCGCCGGGGCCAACCGCAAGGCCGCACCCACCGAGAGTTTTGTCCGGGAGTTGATGGACCGGTTCACCCTCGGTCCGGGTCAGGCATCGGCTGCGGACGTACATGAAGCGGCCCGAGCCATGACCGGCTGGTTCGTCATGGGCAACCAACTCCGCTTTCTGTCGCACGAGCACGATGACGGCGCCAAGACCATCCTGGGCGAGAAGGGGGCATGGACAGATCAGGATCTGGTGCGAATCCTGCTCAAACAGCCTGCCACATCGCGTTTGCTGGTCCGGAAGTTGTACCGCTGGCTGATTGCGGAAACCGACGACCCCGAGGAAGCGCTGCTGGCGCCGCTGGCCGAGTCGTTCGCCAAGCATTACGACATTGGCCGGCTGGTGGAGACCATGCTGCGGTCGAACCTCTTCTTTTCCGGGCAGGTCTATCGGCGGCGTGTCAAAAGCCCTGTGGAATTCGCTCTTGGGATCGTGCGCGGTCTGGAAGGGCTGGTGCCGACCACACGCCTGGGCCACGATCTGGCGGCCCTGGGCCAGCATCTGGGACAACCTCCCACGATCAAGGGATGGGAAGGGGGCACGGCCTGGATCAACCGGGCCACCATCATTGGACGCAGTAACCTGGCCACGGCCCTGCTGGCGGGCGGCGATCCCTACGGCAACAAGCTCGATCCGCTGGCAGTGGCCACCAAGCACGAACGCTCGACACCAGAGGCGGCTGGCCGGTTCTTGCTCGACCTGTTTCTTCAGGGCGATCTGCCGGACGATGTTTCCAGTTCTCTGCTGAAGATCGCCACAGCGGGTGAGGGTGATCTGCGGCAGCGGTTGCGGCGGCTGGCGCATGCCCTGATCACGCTGCCGGAGTACCAGTTGGCTTGAGCCGTTGTAAGTGTCTGTCCGATAAGTCTCCCCTCGCCCCCGCTTCGGGGGAGAGGGGTTGGGGGTGAGGGGATAATCACGAGAATCTTCCCCCTCACCCCAACCCCTCTCCCCCAGTACAGGGGAGAGGGGCTTGTCGGACAAACACTAAGCGAATGAAAGGAGTTCCGATGATCCTGTCTCTTTCACGACGCGATTTTCTCAAGAAAGCTATCGGCGCTTCGACCCTTGTCGCTTTGGCCCCAACGGTTCCTGTGTTCCTCGCTCGTACTGCTCTGGCGGCACCGCCGCAGCCGCAAGCTCGCGACACGATCCTGGTAGTCCTCGAGCTTGGCGGCGGCAACGACGGTCTCAACACGGTAGTTCCTTACGCCGATGATGTGTACGCCAAGCAGCGTCCCACCTTGCGCCTTCGGGCCGACGAAGTTCATAAGATCGACTCTCTGCTCGGTTTCCATCCGCGCATGCCGGCGTTCATGCGGCTGTACCGGGATGGACTGGTGAGCGTGGTCCAGGGCGTCGGCTATCCGAATCCGCACCAGGGGCATTTCGAGTCGATGCGCATCTGGCAGACGGCTGATCCCACCATGTACGCTCCTCAAACCGGGGCCATGAGCTTCAGCCTGCGGCAGCAAACCGGCTGGCTGGGGCGGGCGATCGATCAGGCGACCCGCGGCGATCCGGCGCTCGCACCCGGCGCTTTCGTGGGGCAAGTCGCCCAGCCTTTTGCCCTGAATGCGGAACGATCGGTTGTGCCTTCCATCCGTTCGCTGGAGGATGCCACGCTGCGCAGGCTGCCGGGCGACGAACCGGCGTATCAGCGCCGCCTGGTTGAAGCTGCCACTGCGGCCCGCGGACAAGATGACACGCTGCTGGCCTTCATCCAGCGAACCACCCTGGCGGCCTATCGCAGCGGCGACCAGATCGAGGTAGCCGCCAAGGCAGCGGCCGCCAACTCGGCAGACTACCCAGCATTCGCGCTCGCCAAGACGCTTCACCTGGTGGCCCAGTTGATCCGCGCGGACGTTGGCATCCGCATCTATTACGTCGAGCTGGCCGGCGGAGAGATCGGCGGCTTCGACACTCATGCCGGCCAGGCCGACAACCACGCGGCCCTGCTCCATCAATTCTCGGAAGCCGTGGCGGCCTTCATGGACGACCTGAAACGCGACAAGCTTGTGAATCGAGTCCTCTTGCTGACGTTCTCGGAGTTCGGCCGGACGGTCCAGGAGAACGGCCGGCGTGGCACCGATCACGGCTCAGCCGCCCCGATGTTCCTGGTAGGCGGCCGCGTCAAGGGCGGACTGATCGGCGCTCACCCGAACCTCACCGACCTGGAGAACGGCGGCCAGAAGCACCACACCGATTTCCGCCGCGTCTACGCGACCGTGCTCGAGCGCTGGCTCGGGTTCGACAGCCAGGCTGTGCTCGGCGCCAGGTTTGAGCCTGTGGACGTAGTTCGGGGCTGAGTGGCAGGGGTGTTGGCAACGGTTTGACGCGGTAAAAACCGTGGTTTTCGAGAACCGCCCTGGGAAATCAGCCTCATTTTGCCCAAAAACGCCCAAAACGCCCACGACCCCAAGGAGTCACACCAAAAACATTGGGAATTCATGTGTTTTCGTAGCCGCCTTTGGCCGCTTCGGAGTTTTTTTGAGCTTGTCTGGTTAGACGGATGTTGGTGGTGGATAACGAGTTCGGAAAACTGAGGCGTTGCCAAGTAGGAC
>CAWDRY010000049.1:0-80327 GCA_963804745.1 uncultured Gemmataceae bacterium | reverse complement strand
ACGCTTCGGCGACATGGAAGACCATGGATACGCACCACATCCAAAGCGCAAGCATCGGCTTGCCGTTGACCCGGGCAGTGTCGATCTGTGCCAACCGCCGGCCGCCTGCGTACAGGGTCTGTTGCAGCGCTGCCTGTGTCTGGAAATCATCGACAAACCCCGGATGATTGAGGTTGCGATCAAAACTGAAACGCCCCTGATTCAGCAGGAACATGAAGGCATTGGACGGTATGTTGGTAGTGGCAAATTTCTCGGATGCCGATAGTCGCGGATAGAGTTCGGCGCGGCACTGGCAAGCAGGGCATCGGCAATCCGAACCCGCTCCTGGGCGGACTGAATGTCAGGGTTGGAGGCAAAGGCCAGTCCGATAACCTGTAGCAGGTCCAGTTCCCTTTCCGGCGCGTTCGCTGTTTCTTTCACCGCCACGGGGTGGATAACCGTTCTCGGCCCCACGTCGGCGGCGTGCATCGTGGCCGTGAAGGCGACAAGGACGCCGTGAACTACCAGGATGCTACAGATTACCTTGAGCGTATTCATGAGAGATTGCTCCTCGCCCACATTAGCCAACAAAACGGTGTTATCTGCTCTATCGACACAGGAGAAGTGGGTTCTGCGGTAAAAGCGGAAACCCCGGCATGACTCATAGATGCAAGAACCTGCACGGTCGCTACAATGACAACCATAACACAGGGGGATAATGTTATGGCAAAATGGCTGCAATGGGTTAGCGGCGTCGCCGTCGCTGTTGGCTTCACGGCGGGGGTGATTGTTCTGTTGCTCTGGCTGGCTGGCACATTCGACCGCAAGGTGCCCATGAATGCCGCGCAGGCCGGGGTTCCAGAATTCAAGGGACGCACGACGCCCGTTCGCCAGGTAGAGATTCCTCGTTTCGAATCCGCCGTGGGCACTATCCGGGCCGTGCGCGAAACCAACATTGGCTCGAAGCTGCTGGCGAAGGTCCTTGAAATTAATCTCAAAGCCGGCCAGAAGGTTCAGAAGGGGGATGTGCTGGCCCGGCTCGATGATACCGATCTGCGTGCCAGGGTCCAGCAGGCCCAGGCTGCCTTGCTGAAAGCCGAGAAAGTCCAAGCACAGGCCGCAGCCGAGGAGAAGCGCTACGCGGACATGTTGAAGGGCGAAGCAGTGACCAGGCAGGCGTATGACAAGGTTTTCAGAGAGCTGGGCACTGCCAATGCCGACGTGAAGAGCGCCAGGAAGGCGTCAAGGAAGCTGAGGCGGCGCTGGACTGGGCCACTATCCGTGCCCCTTTCAATGGGACCGTGATCGACAAGAAGATCGATGCTGGCGACATGGCCACGCCGGGCCAGGTGCTGGTGGGGATATACGATCCCACGCACATGCAACTCGTGGCCAGTGTCCGCGAGTCCCTGGCCTACGAACTCCGGGTTGATCAGGAAATCGGTGTTTTCATCGAAGCTCTCAACAAACAGTGCAGTGGGACCATCAGTGAAATCGTGCCCGAAGCGCAGTCCGCCAGCCGTACCTTCCAAGTGAAAGTCACGGGGCCGTGTCCGGCAGGCATCTACTCGGGCATGTTCGGGCGCATGCAAATCCCTTTGCAGAAAGAGCAAGTGCTGCTGATTCCCAGGGCGGCGGTGCGCCAGGTCGGTCAACTAGAGCTGGTCGATGCGGTAGTGAACGGCCACGTCAGCCGGCGAGCCATCCGCACCGGCCGGATCTTTGATGATCAGGTGGAAGTCCTGTCCGGGCTTCGCCAGGGCGAGCAAGTAGTGTTGCCCGAGACCTCCGCCAACGCAAAGGAGGCGAAACATGGCTGAGCATGATCCTGTGCAGGTGGAGGAACACCACTTTACGAATAAGATCGTCAAGATCTTCCTGGAGTCGAACCTATCGCTGATCCTGATCCTGTTGGCCACGGTCGTCGGTCTGGCTGCTCTGGGATTGACGCCGCGTGAAGAAGACCCGCAGATCGTCGTCCCCCTGGCGGATGTCTACGTTAACTTTCCAGGGCATACCGCAGCGGAAGTCGAGCAACTGGTCGCCACGCCCCTGGAGAAGCTGCTCTACCAGATCGACGGCGTGGAATATGTCTACTCAATGAGCCGCGAGGACCAGGCGATTGTCACGGTACGCTACTACGTGGGTGAGGATCGCGAGCGGAGCCTGGTGAAGCTCACCAAGAAGATAGAGGAAAACAAGAACAACAAGGAGTTTGTGCCGGAGGGTGTGACCGGGTGGAGCATCAAGCCTGTCGAGATCGATGATGTCCCCGTAGTCACGCTGACCTTGGCCAGCAAGTCCCCCTCACCCCAACCCCTCTCCCCCGCAACGGGGGAGAGGGGTTGGGGTGAGGGGGCCGACGACATGATGCTGCGCCGGGTGGCCGAGGAAATCACGCAGCGTCTGGCGGCAGTTCCGAATGTATCGCGGGCCTATGTCGTGGGCGGGCGGCCTCGCATCATGCTCGTTCACCTCAAGCCGGACAACATGGCTGCTTATCACGTTACACCGTTGGAACTGCAGCGTGCCATTCAGAGCGCCAATGTGCCGCCAGACCGCTGGAAATATCCGCACGCTCGACCAGCTTATCCAGATCGAGGCCGGCGAGCCTTTCCGTGATGCCCGGCAATTGAAAAACATGGTGGTAGGTGTGTTCGAGGGCCGACCGGTCTTCCTCAAGGACGTTGCTGATGTCAACGATGGACCGGATGAAGTCAGCAGCTATGTGCGCCACGGCTGGGGCCCGGCACGCGGGTTCACCAAACACGAGTTCTTCCCCGGCACAGTCCTCGGCGAACAGGGATCTCCCTCTCCCCTCTCCTCCGCTGACGGGGGAGAGGGGTTGGGGGTGAGGGGGTCATCGGCCGTGACCATAGCCATCGCCAAGAAGAAGGGGACCAACGCTGTCTGGGTGACCAATGACGTCCTGCACCGTGCCGAGGAATTGCGTGGTACAATTGTGCCCAACGACATGGAATTGGTTGTCACCCGAAACTACGGTCTGACCGCCAATGAGAAGGTCAACGAATTGGTCGAGGCGTTGGCGGTGGCCATCCTAATTGTCATTGCATTGCTGACCCTGGGACTGGGCTGGCGCGAAGCGCTGATCGTAGCTGTTGCCGTGCCTGTCGTCTTTGGCCTGACACTCGCCGTCAACCTGATTTTCGGCTTCACCATCAACCGAGTCACGCTTTTCGCATTGATCCTCTCGCTGGGTCTCTTGGTGGATGATCCCATCGTGGACGTGGAGAACATCGCCAGGCATTTTGCCCTGCGAAAAAAGGCCACCCGCAGAATCGTCCTGGAAGCCGTGTCTGAAATTCGGCCCCCGTTGATCACGGCGACTTTGGCGGTCATCGTCAGCTTCCTGCCGATGTTCTTCATTACCGGAATGATGGGTCCGTACATGCGGCCTATGGCCTTGAATGTGCCGGTGACGATGCTGATGTCGATGGTGGTGGCCTTTACGATCACTCCCTGGCTGGCTTATCACTTGCTCAGGCGCAAATATAATGCTGGCGGCACGAGCAGCCATGCCAATCATGATCCCCAAGATCTGGACGTGGTCAAGCAGTCGCGTCTTTACAAGGTTTTTTACCCGCTCATGGCCCCGCTGCTCCGTTCGCGGATCATGGCCTGGTCGTTCTTGCTGGGCATGGTCGTGTTGACATTTGGCGCCATGGCGCTAGCCGCCGTGCGCAGCGTACCTTTGAAGATGCTGCCCTTCGACAACAAGAATGAGCTGCTCCTGGTCCTGGACTTTGATCGCGGCACCACGCTGGAACGTACGGACGCTGCCGTCCGCGACTTCGAACAGTATCTGCTCCAGGTGCCTGAAGTGGTCGATTGCACAAGCTACGGCGGGCTGGCCTTGCCCATGGATTTCAACGGACTAGTGAGGCATTACTACCTCAGACGAGGCGATAACGTGGCCGAGCTGCGCATCAACCTGGTCGGGAAGAAGAACCGTCCCTTGCAGAGTCACGCCATCGGGCTGCGGCATGGGCAACGACCTCCAGGCCATTGCGGATCGCCATCAGGCCCGCATGAAGCTCGTCGAGACGCCCCCTGGTCCGCCGGTGATCGCCAGTGTCGTTGCCGAGGTGTACGGTCAACCCGATAACCACTACGAGGATCTCCTGCTGGCCGGCGACACCGTTCGTGCCCGTCTGGCGGTAGAGCCCGGAGTGGTGGACGTGGATGATGTGCGTGACGCCGCTCAGCAGCGCATCACCTTTATCCCCGATACGGTGAAGGCCTCTCTCAACGGCATCACCACCGAGCAGATCGCCAGCACTCTCCAGACGCTGTTGAAGAGCAACACGGTCGGCCTGATCCGCAGCGCCACGGAGCGCAATCCCCTGCGGATTGAACTGCGTGTGCCGGTCGATCAGCGAACCAGTTCGGCCGCTTTGGCCAGGATCGAGATCAAGGGGAGCAACGGACAACTGGTCTCGCTGGCCGAACTGGGCAAATGGACGACGGCCCGCGTGGATCAGACGATCTACCACAAAAACTTGCACCGGGTGGCCTATGTTTTTGCCGAGACCGCTGGCCGGCCGCCGGCCGACGTTGTTGTGGATGTGCTCGCTGACCGGAGCAAGAATCGTCCCGACAGTGGAGACCTGAAACATCCTGGCAACGGTTGGCTGACGGCCGGTGAACCTCGCCCGGTTCGGTGGCGGACCTTCCTCACCAACGGCAGCAGTCTCCCCTGGGGCGTGCCCCAGGGTTTCAACATCGACTTTGCCGGCGAAGGCGAGTGGAAGATAACGCTTGATGTGTTCCGCGACCTTGGCCTGGCCTTCGGGGCGGCGATGATTGCCATCTATGTCCTGCTGGTGGCGCAGATGCGCTCATTCACCATCCCCGTGGTGGTCATGCTTGCCATCCCGCTGACAATCCTGGGCGTCATGCCCGGTTTCTGGCTTCTTAACATGGTGAACGCTCAGCACGTTGGCGGCTTCCTTGATCCCGTCTATTTCACCGCCACGGGCATGATCGGCATGATCGCCTTGGCGGGCATTGTTACCCGTGACTCGATCATTCTCGTGGACTTCATCCACCTGTCACTCGCCCGTGGGAGGTCGTTGTTCGATGCGATCATGGAGAGTCGAGTGGTGCGCTTGCGGCCCATCCTGCTGACGGCCAGTGCCGCCATGCTCGGGGCCGTGCCGATCATCATTGACCCTATCTTCTCCGGGCTGGCCTGGTCGCTGATCTTTGGCTTGTTTGCCTCGACGCTGTTCACGCTGTTCGTCATTCCGGTTGCCTACTGGCTCCTGTACGCCAACAAGCCGGGGCACGGGTTGCCGCAGTCGAAGATGGATGAGGAAGACAAAACCCTCAAGTCGGCACCGGTCGGGGTGACGGAAAAGGAGCACGCTGGTGTGAACTGATAATCTATCGTGAACATGGACGGAGCAATCACGGCATCTGCGCTCAATCAGCCCGACGCTGTGGAGATTGTGGTCACTGAAGCATATCCTTCAAGATTTCGGCAGCGGTCTGGATGTACCGTGGGCAGATCGTTGCAGACAACTTTCTTTCCTGTGCCAAGGCGGAACCTTCGGGGGTACTCAAGTCACAGCCAAGCAAATCACGGCATAGTAGTGATCCGTGGCAGGCTTTGAACCGTTTGGCAAACTCTCTGACCAGTGAATAGACTGCTTCTTTGGCCTTTCGGTCTGTTGTGGGGCTGCCATACTTCAGCCCCAAGACCATGAAAGCACCCGTGACCGCTCCACAAGTCTCGGCCAATCGGCCCATGCCGCCGCCGAAGCCCGAAGCGATTTTAAGGGCTGTATCCCGATCCAATCCAAGCGCCGGCGCGTAAGCTGCCATTATCGCTTGGGAGCATGAACATCCTTCCCGAAAGCAGGTTATTGCTTCTTCAATTCTCTTCATTGGAAGTACCTTGTGGTTCGCATTGCCTATGACGGTTGCGTTCAGTATACTGGCATGAAAAGCATTTGTTGAACGAGAGCGACCTATTGATGATGAAATCTCTACCCTCCCCACAGGCTCTCGACCGCTATTTCCTCGAGGCTCGTAGCAAGCTGCTGGATGTGGCCGCATTCCTGGACCGCATTGACCGAGGCGGCAACGCGGCGGCGGTTGCGGATGATCCGCGCCTGGAAAAGATCCGGCAAGCGCTCGAAGTCCTGCACGACGGCAGCCGCGACCGGGCAGAACGGGTTCTGCGGCTCTTTTCACTCGATTACGATCCCGCGTGGGAAAGACCCAAACCACGTTAGTTCGTCCGAGGCACGCAATTCGGAGACGAACCCAAATGAACTACATCGAACCCCATATCCACATGATCTCCCGCATCACCGACGACTATCAGCGCATGGCCCAGTGCGGCTGCGTGGCAGTGAGCGAGCCGGCGTTCTGGGCCGGGTTCGACCGAGGCTCGGCGGAGAGCTTTGCCGATTACTTCCGGCATCTTACCGAGTTTGAGCCGAAGCGCGCGGCGCAGTTCGGCATCCGGCATTACAGTTGGCTGTGCATCAACGCCAAGGAGGCGGAGAACGTCGCGCTTTCGCGCGAGGTCATCGCGCTCATTCCGCGGTTCATCGACAAGCCGAACGTGCTCGGCCTCGGCGAGGTGGGCCTGAACAAGAACACGCGCAATGAGACGATCACCTTCATGGAACACGTCGATCTGGCGATGAAGACGAATGAATTGATGCTCATCCATACGCCGCACCTGGAAGACAAGTACAAGGGCACGCGCATGACCATCGACATGCTCAAGGGTGACCGGCGCGTCGATCCGCAGCGAATCGTGATCGATCACGTCGAGGAACATACCGTGCGCCTCGCCCTGGACAACGGTTTCTGGGCCGGCCTGACGCTCTATCCGACGACGAAATGTTCGCCGGAGCGAGCGGTCGATATCGTCGAGATGGTCGGCACGGAACGCATCATGGCCAACTCGGCCGGCGACTGGGGCAAATCAAACCCGCTGGCGATGCCGGAGTTTATTCAGGAGATGAAACGCCGCGGGCATGCGGAAGAGGCGATCCGCAAAGTGGTGTATGACAATCCGCTGGCGTTCTTCCGGCAATCCAGGCGGTGGCAGGAGTGGGATGAGGGTTCAGTTGCGGCAGGATAATGGCACTGTTTTCTTTTCACGGGATTCTGACCCACATTCACCGGGTTTCTCTTTTCTTCCGCGAAGCAGTTGCCAGGCTTTCGGGTACAACCAGGATGCTGCGACGATAAGCAGTGGGGGTTAGGCCCATTGCTCGGCGAAACGCGACGGCAAGATGTCTTGAACCGGAAAACCCAGAGTGCTTGGCGACGCTGGCAATGGGCAGGGCAACGTCTTGAAGAAGGTCTTTGGCTCGTTCCACTCTTACATGACGAATCTCTTCGCCGATGCCGCGACCGAGCAGAGTCTGAAATCGGCGTTCGAGAAGCCGGCGCGAGACTGGTACAGCGTGCAAAACGTCAGAAACGGAGATCGGCCGCCAGCCCTTATCGTGGATGAAGCGGAGGGCCGCGGCCACGTCCGCGTCCGCGACAGCAAAAATATTGGAAGAGCGGCGGACGACGACTCCAAGCGGCGGCATCAGCACCGGTTCTTGTGGGGGTGCGCGGCCGCGGAGCATGGAGTCCAGCATGGCGGCTGCCTCGTAGCCGATTTTCGCGGTGGGGACGGCGACACTGGATAGCGAAGGGTGGGCCAACTCGCACAGGAGATCGTCGTTGTCCGTACCGAGCATGCACACGTCCTCGGGGACACGTAGCCCCAGTTGCCGGCAGGCTTCTGCCAATTGAACGCCCCACATGTCGAAGCAGGTAAAGATGCCTACGGGTTTGGGCAACAGCCGCAACCAACGCTGGGCATCGCTACTCAAGGCCCAAATGCGACCATCGGGATAAAAGGCCTTCGTCCGGGGCTCGTGGTAGACCGAGAAGGTTCCTCCCGCCGCTATCACGGTCGCCTGAAAGCTCCGTTCGCGCCGTTTCGAGCCAGCGTGGTTCATGTGCCCCAGGAAAGCGAAGTGCCGCAACCCGTGCTCCAGCAAATGGGTCGCGGCGAGTCGGCCTGCGGCGGCATCATCGAGGCCTACCCGCGCCATGCCCGTGTCGGGGAGCACGCCGCACACGTTCACCAGCGGGCAGTGTGCGCGGCGCAGGGTGCGGCCCAATGACCGCTTGAACACAAAGGCGATGAGGCCGGCCGGTCGCAGCCGCATCAACGACCGCACCGAACCCGCCTCCGGCCCGACGAGCATGCAACTCCAAGCAGGCTGGGTTTCGGCGAATTGTCTGATGCCTCGGAGGATGCCCCGGCAGTAGCCCAGGTTGTAGGGGAAAACCAGACCGACGATGGTATTCTGTGGCATGGTGTATTAGTCCACGTTGTCGCAAATTCGCACCAGAAGTGCGCAATATAGTATAGCCACGACCATGACCTTCAGTCAAACTAATTGTTAGCTGCAACGTGACCCGCCAAAGTCGGGCCTTCCCGCCCTCGAACCCAAAAATTCCGCTCCAACCGTGTGCAATGCGATGCTGCGGACTTTGCAGTGGCTTTTAGTGGCCGCGCCTGCCACGGTGGCAGGGACGGCTTTTCTGTAAACCCGTTTCATAAGGGAGATGTCGATGAGAAGTGTGCGAGTGGTTTTGTTCCTGGTCGCGGCACTGGTGATCGCCAGCCCCGTGCTGGCCAACCCGGTTCCCCCTTGGGTTGCCAACATGACCAAGGGAATGACCCTGAACGACGATGAGAAGGCCGCGTTGGAGAAAGTAAAAAAGGATTTCAGTCCCAAGGCTCCGGCGATCAATGGGAAGCTAGGAGATGCTGCGAAGAAACTGAGCGCGGCGGCGAATGCGTGGGGCTCGGGGGCGAAGCTCAATGTAGTGGAAGATGCGATGGCGCAAGTGACCGAGACGACGAATGAAGCTGTTAAGCTGGAGAAGGATGTCCATGATGCAGTGATGGCCGCGCTCACCGATGCTAATAAGGAAATACTCAAGAAGCAGGATGAGAGCAAGAAGGGGGCCAAGAAGGAGGACAAGAAGGAGGACAAGAAGGACGGCAAGTAGGCCGATTCACCCTGCGAAGAATGCGGCGTAGCGCGGCCGGAGGCCCGCGCTACGTCCTCCTTGTCACCACCTTGAGATCCTCCTATGGAAATCGAGGTTGCCTATAGTTTTACGAACCCTTGTTTGTCGCACCTGGAGGTTAATTGCGCAATGAGATACCGTGTCGTCGCTGGGGCATCTCTGGCGCTGGCGCTGCTGGCGTGCAGCGCTTCCGCCGAGGACGCCTTCAAATCGGGTCCCCAGCCGGGGGACAAGATAGGGACGTTCGATACGTTGAACGTCACCGGCAGCAACGCCGGCAAGAAGAATTGCTTGATATGACAGAACGGCAACAACCCGGTCGCCATGATCTTCGCACGCGAGATCAGCGACCCCTTGACCGGTCTGGTCAAGAAGATCGACGAGGCCACTGAAAAGAACAAGGCCGCCAAGATGAGGAGCTTCGTCGTTTTCCTGTCCGACGACGAAGGGCTGGAAAAGAAGCTCAAGGAATTTGCCGACGAGGAAAAGATCAAGCATACAATCCTCACCATCGACAAGCCATCTGGACCCAGGTCTTACAAACTGTCGAAGGATGCCGACGTGATCGTTGTCTTCTACGTGAAGAAAGAGGCGAAGGTCAACTATGCCTTCAAGGAAGGCGAGTTGAAGGCTGCCGACCTCGACAAGATCTTGGCGGACCTACCCAAGGTCCTGTCTGAGCCTGAGAAGAAGGACACGGAAAAGCCCAAGAAGGACACGGAAAAGCCCAAGAAGGACACGGAAAAGCCCAAGAAATGAACCGGCTGGATGACAAGGTGTCAAGTAGGCACGAAACCGCAAGCGAAGAGATGGGAGACCACTTCGTGAGATCCATTTTGCGAGGCCGACGAGCTGGCTTATTTGTACTGGTGATCGGCACCATCATGGGTATTCAAGCCTGCACAGGACGGACGCCGCCCGCACCGTCAGGAGAGATTGATCTGAAGGTCGTCAAGTACGATCAATTTGTGGAGGCCATCAAGGCGCAGCGCGGCAAGGTGGTCGTCGTCGATGTTTGGTCCGTGTTCTGACTGCCATGCAAGAAGGAGTTTCCGCATCTGGTTCAGATGCACGAACGGCATGCCAAGGACGGGGTTGTCTGTATCTCGGTGAGCACAGACGAGAAGGAGCAGCAAGCCGAGGTTGTTAAATACTTGAAGGCGCAGAAGGCGAGCTTTCCCAACTTTTTGCTGGATGAAGAGCCGGAGGTTTGGCAAGAGAAGCTAAAGATGATCGCACCACCGGCGGTGTTCGTTTGTGACCGTGAGGGCGCAATGGCGGAGAAGTTTGCCAACGATGAAAGGGATACCGAGTTCACTTATGAGGATGTGGAAAAGCTAGTGAAGAAGTTGCTGGCGAAGTAGCAGCGTGGTCGTATCACCGGAACCTACCAACCAAGGAGACTTGACATGACAAAACGACTGACACATCATTCATTCCTGATGGGCGTGTGTACCATGGCGGCCGGCCTCGTGCTGGCACTGACGGTCCTGGCCCAGGAGAAGAAGGCTGCCGATGCCCCTCAGGCCGCCAGACCCAAGGAGGAGGCCGGATTCGTACCGATCTTCGACGGCAAGACGCTCAAGGGCTGGCACGTCAGCAGCAAGACGGGCCACGGCACCGGCGGCCGCTGGGTTGTCGAAGATGGCGCCATCGTCGGCAGCCAGGACAAACCGGGCAATGGCGGCATCATCATCACCGACAAGGAATACGGTGACTTCGAGGTAGTGCTGGAGATGAACAACGACTTCAAGCCCGATAGCGGCCTGTTTCTCCGCAGCACCGAGAAAGGTCAGGCCTATCAGGCCCTGATCGATTACTATCCCGGCGGCACTCTCATGGGAATCTACGGCGAGGGGCTATCGGGCGGAATCGCGGTCGTCAATTTCGCCTTCGGCAAAACGCCTTCCGAGATCAAGGAAAGAAAATGTCCCTTCCCGCTGCCCGTTTCCCCGGAAAAGTGGCCGGAATTCTGGAAGCACGGCGAATGGAACGAACTTCGTGCCCGCATCGAGGGCAACCCGCCGAAGATCACCACCTGGATCAACGGTGTCAAGTTCATGGAATGGACCGACCGGGAAAAGCGACTTCCCGACAAAGGGGGCATCGCCTTGCAGCTGCATGCCGGCGGCGACTATACCAAGCTGTTCGTCCGCTATCGGAATATCCGCGTGAAGGAGATGCTGATAGTTGCCCCCTCACCCCAACCCCTCAACCCCTCTCCCCCGCTACGGGGGAGAGGTCCAGGGTGAGGGGGCATGTTATTTTCCGCCGTCGCCTTAAGCTCCGGTGGGCTTGGTCCGTTTCGCCCATCGCCCGGGTAGTGTCTCATTTTGGGAGGGCGAGGGTGCCTCGCCCTCCCAGTATCACATAACCATCGCCCGATCGTGCCGCCTAGGCGGGTAGAAAGCGAGGCATTTCGATGGCAAAAGACAAACGCAAGATTAGCCGCCGAGGTTTTCTGAAAACAACAGCGGTGCTGGCTGCGCCACTGATTGTGCCGCGGCATGTCCTGGGTGGTCCAGGGCAGGTCGCCCCCAGCGATACCTTCGGCGCTGCTCTGATCGGCTGCGGCAGGCAAAGCCCGACCACCTTCAAGGGCCTTGGACCAGGCATCACAATGCTGGCCAAATGCGATGTCCGCTTCAAGGACACAGCTGACGACAAGACCATCTACACCGACTTTCGCAAAGTGCTGGAACGGAAAGACATCAACGTGGTAGCCATCGCCACGCACCCCGGCTGGCACGCCCTCATTACCATCGCGGCCATGGAGGCCGGCAAGGATGTGCTCTGCGAAAAGCCCATGTGTCGCTTCATAGCTGAAGGCCGTGCCATGGCCGAGGCCGAGCGGCGCTACGGCCGCATTTTCCAGATCGGCACCTACGGGCGTTTCGGGGCGAATCGCAAGATGCGCAAGATCTTCGACAGCGGCCTGCTCAAGCAGTGCGACACGGTGTGGATCCAGCATGGCGGCCTCAAAGTGAAGGGGTTGTGTGGCAAGGTGAAATACAAGGTCGAGTCCGTGCCGGCCAACCTGGATTGGGACATGTACTGCGGCCCCGCTCCGCTGCGTGCCTACCAAAGCCATCGCTTCGGCCTCGAGCACCGCGGTTACTGGGACTACGAAGGCGGCGGTTTGGCAGACATGGGTCACCATTACCTGGATGCGCCCTGCTACCAATACGGTCGGGACCTCACGTCGCCGGTCGAAATCACGCCCTACGCTCTCCCGATGCACCCCGAGTGCGTCATGCTGTGGGGCTGGTGTGAGTTGAAGTATGCCGACGGCTTCACGCTGGTGGTCGAGAGTGAAGAATGGGGGCCTAAGTACGACCGCTTGCAGGCGAAGAACACGACTGAGAGTGACATCCGGAAGATGTTGAGCGCGGAAGACCAGAAAAAAGTCGATGCCATGCCCGAGCCACCACCGCTGCTTACCTTCGCGGAGGCAATTCGCAAGCGGAAACCGGCCGGTGGCAACGCAGCCGCTTCGCATCGGGTAGCTTCGATCTACCACCTTATGAACATCGCGATGCGCTGTGGACGCAAGATCAAGTTTGATCCCGTCACGGACCAGGTTGTTGGCGATGAGGAAGCTAACCGGCTGGCCAACCAGCCCATGCGCGCCCCGTGGCGGCTGTGATTCTTGTTGATCAATTTCCTGGGCAGCCAGCCCCCACCCCAACCCCTCTCCCCCGCTGCGGGGAGAGGGTTGGGGTGGGGGCTGCCTGGGCTGTGGAATTTTTACCGGTGGAGGTCATGACAATGCTATCAATCTATCGAAGTTTGTGGCGGGTGTTTGCCGTCATTCTGGCGGGTGCGGCGGTAGCCGCTCTCAGCGGGGTCTACGTGCGGCAGGCGCGGCCAGAGGATAAGGAGCCGGCTAAAGGCGCCGACGCCAAAAGCGACAAGAAGCCTGCCGACAGCGAACCGCAACCGACGCACAAGCAGGTTCGGACGATCCGGCTTGCAGACAAGAACGACAAGCCGGGCGAGAGTTTTTGCCTCAACGGCGGCAACGTGCTGGCCTGCGTCGGCTCGCGCGACGTGCGCGTGCTCAATCTCGAAGGCAAGCTGCTGGAGACGTGGAAACTGGACTTCGCGCCCCAGGTGATCAACACCGCCCCGGACGGCGCGATCTACGTGGGCGGCAACGGCAAGCTGGCCCGGCTCGACAAGAGCGGCAAGGTGGTCCAGACAGCGGATGTGCCCAGTGACGTCAAGCCGCCTCCTGAAGAGGACAAGGAAACCGCTGAGAAGAGGCAGGCCAGGATTGCCGAGCTGAAAGCCCAGTCGCAGAAGTTTTCGGTAGAAATGCGAGAGATCACTGCCAAGCTGAAAGATCTGAAGACCGAGATCGGCAAGGTCCAGGAGCAGGTTCGCAAGGCGGAAGGCGACAAGGAAAAGCTTGAGGCCGAGCTCAAACGTCTCACGGACGAGAGAACCAAGCTGACCGAGAAGCAACAGCCTATCCAGAAAGAGATGCAGGCCGCCTCCCGCGAGTTGATGGAACTCCAGCAGCGGGACCTGGAAAAGCTGCGGGCCGGGCGTCGTGCCGTCACGGGCATCGCCGCCGGCCAGCGTGACCTGTTCGTGGCCTGCTCTGCCTCGAAAGGCGTCGGCTACGAAGTCTGGCGGATGGACCGCGATTTCACCCAGCCCAAGAAGGTCGTTGAAGGACTCAGCGGCTGCTGCGGCCAGATGGACATCCAGACCCACGGCGGCGACCTGTTCGTGGCCAAGAACACCGCCTTCCAGGTCGCTCATTATGATCGGGAAGGCAAGCAACTCGCGACATGGGGCGGCAAGGATCGCAAGGGTGTCGATGGCTTCGGGAGCTGCTGCAACCCGATGAATATCTGCTTCGACGCCGCCGGGAACCTGTACACCTCCGAGTCGAACGTCGGCCGCATCAAGCGCTACACCCCCGATGGCAAGCTCCTCAACGTGGTCGGCACCGCCAAGATCGAGACGGGCTGCAAACGCGTCACCGTGGCGGTCAGCAGCGACGGCAAGCAGGTGTTCATGCTCGACGGACCACGGATCTGCGTGCTGGAGCAGCAAGATGAACCGAAAAAGGGAACCGAGTAGCAATAGAACAGTGTGTTGACAGTGTTTGCGCCGCGGGCGGAGATTCTGAAATGCGTACTTTGGCAAGTGTTTTCTTTCTCTTCTGGCTGGTCGCGGCCACCCAGGCTCAGCAGCCTGGCGAAATGACGATCGTCGTCATGGATCCGCTGGCCGCCCCGTTGTCGTGCAAGTGCCTTCCCGGCTATGGTCAGCGAGACTACGACAAGCTCGGGGCATTTCTTCAGAAGCGCTTGGGCCGCAAGGTGCGGGTCCTCTTCGATGAGGCCCTTGCCGATGCGCTGCGTGCCGCACCCGGCCGCCGGGCGGATCTCATCATCGGCAAGCAATCGCTGGTGAAGTTCGATGCCGCCGAGTGCAAGCTGGCGATTCGCCCGCTGGCCAGGCTGACGGACAAGGACGGCCGTACCACGCTCACGGGCCTGTTCGCCGTTTCCCAGAATGATCCGGCCCAGAAGATGGCCGATCTGGCGGGCTACAAGATCCTGTTCGGGCCGGAGGATTCGGACGAGAAGCACGCGGCCGCCGTTACGGCCCTGAAGAAGGCCGGGCGTGGCGGTGCCCGAGAAGATGGAAATCCGTGGCGCCGACAGCCAGGCCGCATTGGAGTTGCTGGACAACGAGAAGAACCAGCGCGTCGTCGCGGTCATCTCCAGTTACTGCCGCCGCTCCTGGAAGCCTGCGGCACCGTCGAGAAAGGCTCGCTGCGGATCGTTGGCCGCACTGCCGAGGTTCCTTTCGTCACCGTCTTCGCCACCAACTCGGTCGATGCTGCCGCCGAGAAGCAGATCGTCGAGGCCCTGCGGGCGGTGCGAGACGACGCGAAACTTTTGCAGGCGTTGGAATCGAAAAGCGGCTTCGATTGCAATGTCGATGCCCCCGTGCCCTCTCCCCCAAAGAAAGGTGCAGGGGTGGGGGCGCCCGGTGCAGATGTGAAACCAGCGCCGCAAGGCAAGGCACCCCAGGCCGACTGGCCGGGCTGGCGCGGGCCTGGCCGCGACGGCATCGTGCCGTGGCTGCCGGATCGGCTGCCGCCGCAGCCAAAAGTCGTGTGGAAAACACCGACTCACTGGAATGGGCCTGTCCGGCATTGCGGTGTCCGGTCGTTCGCTGCTCGTGGCTGATCGCGACGCTCTCGACGAGAACGACATCTTTCGTTGCCTCGATGCCGAAAACGGCGACGAACTCTGGAAACTCGAGTACCGAGCACTCGGCAAGCTCGACTATGGCAACTCGCCGCGTGCCACTCCGCTCATCCACGACGGCCGCGCCTATCTGCTGGGCGCCTTCGGCGACCTGCACTGCGTCACAATTGCCGACGGCCAGGTCGTCTGGAGCATGAACATTGTGCGGAAGTTCGGTGCGAAGCTGCCCAAATGGGGCATGAGCGCCTCGCCGCTGATCGTCGATGATGAGCTTATCGTCAACCCCGGCGCCAAGGACGCCTCGCTGGTGGCCCTGGATCCGCTAACCGGCAAGGTACGCTGGCAATCGCCCGGTTCCCCGGCAGCCTACGCCTCGTTCATCGTCGGCAATTTCGGCGGCGTGCGGCAGATCGTGGGCTACGACGCCGATTCTCTCGGCGGCTGGGATCCAGCCACCGGCAAGCGCTTGTGGTCTCTGGTGCCGCCGGAGAAGGGCGATTTCAACGTCCCCACTCCGATCGACTGCGGCGGACAACTTCTTGTGACCAGCGAGAACAACGGCACGCGCCTCTACCGGTTCAACCGCGATGGCCGGATCGTGCCCGAACCCGCCGCCAGCTATCCCGAGCTGGCCCCGAACAGCAGCACCCCGGTCTTGACAAACGGCAGGCTCTTCGGCTGCTGGGCAGACAGACTCCACTGCCTCGACACCGCTGCCGGACTCAAGCCATTGTGGACAACCGAAGATGAAACGCTTACGAATTTCGCGAGCTTCATCGCCACGCGGGAGCGGCTGTTGATTACAACGTCGCGCGGCGAGCTACTATTGGCACGCATCGCTGGGAACCAATACAAGCTGCTCTCGCGACTCAGTGTCTTCGGCCCAGATGCGAACGTCCTGTCGCACCCTGCGCTGGTGGGCAAACGCTTCTACATCCGCGACGGGTCGGAGATCCGGTGCCTGACGCTTGAGTAGGGAGGTTTTTGAGGAGAGGGGTTACCACCTAAGTTTTCATTTAGTCTTCCGGAGGAGCTTTTATGAATCCGCGTGACACGTGCCTTGCGCGAGCCTTCTGCCCGAGCCGAAGGTCTGCTGTCATTGTTCGCTGCCTGGCATTCTTGCAGTTTTGCCCGCTGCTGGTGCTGCTTCTCTTCGCGGCCGTTTTCCCTGTTCAGGCAGAGGATACCCCCGCCCCTGTCCCGGCCGCGCCAGCCGCCAAGCCAGAGAAAGACAACCCGGCTTCAACGCCGGCAAAGCCGCACCACGCTATTCCGGCGCAGCCGGCAGGCCAATAACGACCTCATCGACTTGTCGAGCTACTACACGGCTTCTCTGGACGATGATTGGCTTGGGAAGCCGGGGGCCAGCCTCGCCACTCTGCCCAAAGGAGTCCAGGCGTTCGCCAAGGCTGCCTTTGACGTGCGCGGACTCATCCAACTGGCAGGCAAGGGAGAAATCGAGAAGACGGGAATCGCTTTTCCTCAGAGCGTCAAGGGAATCAAGATCGACCGCAAAGGCCGTAAGCTCCATTTCCTTCACGGCACAGCCTGGAAGGCTGAAGAGGATGCCAAGATCGGAGAGTATGTTCTGCATTATGCCAATGGCCAGACCAAAAGCATCCCGATCCTCTATCAGCGACAGGCGAAGGATTGGTGGGTTCAGGAGAGCGATCCTTTCCTCACGGATGCCGACATTGCCTGGACTGGCGAGAACGAGGCTTCGCACAAGCTGGATCGCAAGATCCAGGTCTACAGGTATACGGTGAACAATCCGCTTCCCAGTGAGGAAATAAAGACAATCGATTTTGTTTCGGCGATGACCACGTCGGCCCCGTTCCTGATTGGCATCACGGTCGAACCGATCAAGCCTTCATATGAAGGCTTCAAGATGGTGACGATCGATAACCCCATCGTGCCGCGGAGTCCGAAAGCGGGGCCAGAGTTGGTGGATTTGTCGAAACATTATAACGCCTCTCTGGATGATGACTGGTTTCAACACCCAGGCCATGATTTTCAAGATGTGCCCAAAGGTGTCCAGGTGCTCGGAGGCGTTTCCTTTGATGTTCGCGGAATGATCCAGCTTGCAGGGACCAAGTCGTTGGATGTCACGGGTGTTGTATTCCCTGAAGCCGTGAAGGGGATCAAGGTCAATCGCACCGGACAGCGAATCCATTTCCTTCAAGCCTGTGGCTGGAGTGCGGAAGAGGGAGCCAAGTTGGGGGAATACGTCATCCATTACGCAGATGGGCAGACAAAAAGCGCACCCATACTTTACCAGCGGAACGTAACGGATTGGTGGGTCCGGCCACAGGACAAGCCGCTTACCGAAGCAAAGGAAGTGTGGCGCGGTTCCAATCCAAGCACTCGGAAAGCGGGTTATGAGACCCACTTGATCAAGTACACCTGGGAGAATCCATTGCCGAAAGTGGAAATAACCTCCATTGACTTTGTTTCAGACATCATTTCGGCAGCCCCAAACTTGGTCGCAATCACGGTCGAGTAGGCTGCCCCCCCCTCACCCCTGCCCCTCTCCCCCGCAGCGGGGGAGAGGGGTTGGGGTGAGGGGGGGCCGGTCATCGCTCCTGCTTTCCGTCCCTACTATCGCCACCGAATAGAGAGTTGTGTGTTGCTCCGAGGTGGAGGCAGCCTCGGAGCGTGGATGAGTGATCCCCAAGAACCCTGGAGGTTTGTAATTATGAGTACGAGAACAGTCGCATGTCTACTCGCTTTTTTGGCGGTCCTTTACATGGGTGCGCCGGCATTGGCCGCAGAGTCTGGCGCCGTTGGCGATTGGCCCTGCTGGCTCGGCCCGAATCACGACGGCAAATCGCCCGACAAGGGGCTGCTCAAGGAATGGCCCAAGGAAGGCCCCAAGCTGCTCTGGAAGGCTACCGGCATAGGCCCCGGCTACTCCAGCGTTGCCGTTGTCGGCGGCAAGGTCTTCATCACCGGCGGCGACAATGGCAAGACGATCCTCTCTGCCTTCGATTTGGAAGGCAAGCTGCTTTGGAAAGTGGAATGCGGCAAGGGCGGTGAGTCCCGCGCTTCGCCCGCCGTGGACGGCGGCAATGTCTATACCCTCGATCTCGATGGGTTGCTTGCCTGCCACGATGCCGAGACAGGCAAGAAGAAATGGTCCCGTGAAGCGAAGGAGTTCGCGGGCCGGTCCCCCGGCGGCTTTGGCGGCTACGCGGAATCGCCGCTGGTCTACGACAACATGGTGATCTTCAAGCCGGGCGGCAAGAACTGCATCGTTACCATCGATAAGGCGACCGGCAAGGACGTCTGGAAGAGCACGGGCTTCGAGGCCCGCGCGGAGTATGGTTCTACCACACCCTTTATCGTTGGCGATGTGCCGATGCTAGTCACGGGAACCAACATTGGACTGGTGTGCGTGAAGGCCAAGACGGGCGAGCTGGCCTGGAAGAACGGATTCTCCGCCGGTAACACCGCCAATTGCACCACGCCCCTGTACAGCGACGGTTACGTGTTCTGGGCCACTGGCTACGGCAAGGGCGGCATCTGCATGAAGCTGGAAGCGGACGGCACCGCCAAGGAGGCCTACAAGACCAAGGACATGGACTGCCATCACGGCGGCTTCATCATTGATAACGGCTATGTCTACGGCAATAACGGCGGCGGCTTTGCCTGTCTGGACCTCAAGACCGGCAAGAAGATGTGGAACGAAAGCGGTGGCGTTGGCAAAGGCTCGCTCTGCTGGGCCGATGGCATGCTCTACCTGTTCGGCGAAGGCGGCGGCAAGGCGGCGCTGGGCACGTGTACCCCGGAAGGGCTGAAGATCACCGGCAAAGTGGAGGTCAAGGGCGAAGGCCCAAGCTGGGCCCATCCGGTGGTTGCCGGCGGACGCCTCTACCTGCGCTTCGGCGATAACCTTTACTGCTTTGACGTGAAGGCGAAATAGTAATGGCGGAGCTTCAGCACAATGGCGAAGTAGTTTCAAGCTGATCAGGAAAGAATATGTTCTACAACGGAGGGCGAAGCGTCCGTCCACTCGACCGCGGCGCTTCGCTTGCTGGAGAGTCGTTCGTAGTTCCCGCGTGCTGGGCGGGACCTACCAATTCGCGGTTTCTTTTCTTACCGGGAGGGTGATTGCGCAATGAAGTACCATGTGATCGCGGGGACATCTCTGGCGCTGACGCTGCTGGCATGCAGCGCTTTCGCCGCTGACGCCTTCCAATCGGCCCCCCAGCCGGGGGACAAACAAGCTTCGAAGCCGGCAAAGCCGCACCATGCCATTCCGGCGCGCAGCCGGCAGGCCAATCAGGATCTCATTGACTTGTCGAGCTACTACACGGCTGCTCTGGATGATGACTGGTTCGGGAAGCCGGGAGCCAACCTCGCGTCTCTGCCCAAGGGAGTCCAGGTGTTCGCCAAGGCGGCCTTTGACGTGCGTGGACTCATCCAGCTGGCAGGCAAGGGCGAGGTCGAGAAAACCGGGATTGCTTTTCCTCAGAGTGTCCAGGGAATCAAGATCGACCGCAAAGGCCGTAAGCTCCACTTCCTTCACGGCACAGCCTGGAATGCCGAGGAAGATACCAAGGTCGGAGAGTATGTTCTCCACTATGCCAATGGCCCGAGCAAAACCATCCCCATCCTCTACCAGCGCCATTCGAAGGATTGGTGGGTTCAGGAGCGTGATCCGCTTCTCACGGATGCCGACATCGCCTGGACTGGGGAGAACGAAGCCTCGCACAAGCTGGACCGTAAGATCCAGGTCTACAGGTATACGGTGAACAATCCGTTGCCCGACGAGGAAATCAAGACGATGGATTTTGTTTCGGCGATGACTAAATCGGCGCCGTTTCTGATTGCTCTTACGGTCGAACCGATCAAGCCTTCTTACGAGGGGTTCAAGATGGTGACGATCGACAACCCCATCGTGCCGCGCAGTCCGAAAGCGGGGCCGGAGCTGGTAGATTTGTCGAAATACTATAACGCTTCTCTGGATGATGACTTTCATCACCACCCTGGCCATGATTTTCAAGATGTGCCCAAGGGTATCCAGGTGCTCGGAGGGGTTTCCTTCGATGTTCGGGGGTTGATTCATTTGGCAGGAAGCAAGTCGTTGTATATGACGGGCGTTGTGTATCCCGAAGCCGTCAAAGGGATCAAGGTTGGTCGCACGGGACAGCGAATCCATTTCCTTCAAGCTTGTGGCTGGCAGGCGGAAGATGGGGCCAAGCTGGGGGAATACGTCATCCATTATGCAGATGGACAAACAAAGAACGTACCCATGCTCTACCAACGCAACATAACGGATTGGTGGGTTCGGCCAGAGGACAAACCGCTTACGGAGGCAAAGGAAGTGTGGCGCGGTTCCAATCCATGCACTCGCAGGTTCGGCTTTGCAACCCACTTGATCAAGTACACCTGGGAGAACCCATTGCCGAAGGTGGAAATCACTTCCATCGACTTTGCTTCAGATTTGATTTCGGCTGCCCCGTTTGTGGTCGCCATCACGGTCGAATAGGAGACGAACCAATGAAAGTAGCAGTAGCTTCCGAGGACGGAGTAAACATCTCTCATCACTTTGGCCGCAGCCGATGCTTCCTGGTCTTCGAGATCGAAGATAAGCAGGTGGTGGGCCGGTCGCAGCGGGACAACACGTTCACCGCTCATGCCAGGGGCGAGTGCCAGAACGACGTGGAACACAGTCATCATCACGGCCACGGGGCCATTGTCCAGGCACTGGCGGATTGCCAGGCAGTCCTCTGCTATGGCATGGGCTGGCGGGCAGCTGAGGATTTACAACAAAATGGCATCCAGGCGTTTATCCTGCCAAGCGAGATGTCGCCCGAAGACGCAGTGAACGCATATCTGGCTGGGAACCTGGGGGCAGCCGGGGGCTTCTGTCGCGGCCATGGCTGAGGTCTGGCCGGCTGATGATTCCCATAACGATCGAGGGTTGGACGATGGGATTCCGCCTTTCGCCTCTCTGGTGGCCGGTCTTGGCCGCGGCATCGCCTGTGCTGGTGCCCATGCTGATCGCACGCAACCGGCGATTTCGTGAGAATTGCAGTCGGGCCGAGGCGTTCAACAGGGTCCGGATGGAGGAAGCAAGACCACTGGACATCCCCGAAGTCCAGTTCCTGGATTTGACGGTACTTGTAGAGGAGAAGGTCGAGGAAGGCTTCCTGGGAGATCCCGGGGTATCCTACCTGCTGACAACCGAACGGGGATCGCTGTTGTTCGATGTGGCTTTTGGTCCTGATAAGCCGGCGCTGGCACGGAATGTCGCCAAGCTGGGATCGGACCTCGGCCGGATCGATGCCCTGGCCATTTCTCATCTTCATCCCGACCACATGGGCGGCGTCGAAGCATATCGCTTGAACCGGGTGACGGTGCCCCAGGAACTGGGCCTTCCCAAGGGTATTCCTTGCTTCCTGCCGGACAAGGCTGAAGCCCCCGGTTTTGATAGGATGGTAGTCGAAGGGCCGAGGCTGCTTGCTGCCGGAGTGGCCACTACGGGGCCTCTTGCCCGAAGCCTGTTCTTCCTTGGATTTTGCAGGGAGCAATCGTTGATTGTCCGTGTGCAAGGCAAGGGCCTGGTGGTGGTCTGCGGTTGCGGCCACCCGACCATTGAAGTGATCCTGCAAATGGTCGCACTGCCTATCATCCAGAGCCGCTCTGGGCCATCGCCGGTGGGCTGCACTTCCCTGTTACGGCCAGTCGCACTCGACGCTGGGGAATCCAGAGGCAGATGTTTTTCGGGACAGGCAAGCCCCCTTGGCAGCGGATCACAGACGACGATTTGAGCCGAACAATCCGTGCGATCAATGAGACTGGACCGAAAAGAGTATTGCTTTCGGCACACGATAGCTGCGATCATGCCATCGCTCGCTTTGACAAGGAGCTGACCGTCCCGACCGTTGTGTTGAGGGCCGGAAAGACATACCTGATGGCCGCCGACCAAGAATAACCCAACGTAGCAGGGTTGAAGATATTTCGACGGGAACCATGAACCATTCCACCAACCACTTCGACCAGTCTGCCGCCACGTGGGACAGTAAGCCGCACCAGATCGCCCTCATAAAGGCGGTTGGGGAAACTATCCTTCGTGAAGCCCAGCCGACCAAAGACATGGAAGTATTCGACTACGGCTGCGGCACAGGGTTGCTCAGCCTGTTCCTGTTACCGCACGTTTGCTCTGTAACCGGAGCCGATAGCTCGGCTGGCATGCTTGAAGTCCTCGACAAGAAGATTCGGGATGGCGGCCTCAAGAGCATGCGGGCGATCAGGCTAGACCTGGAGCACGACGCTGCGCCGCAAGATCGCTACCACATGATCGTCTCCAGCATGGTGATGCACCACGTTGCTAATCTGGATCGGGTGTTGCAGGGATTGCACACTTTACTGATGCCAGGCGGCGTCCTGTGTATCGCTGATCTCGATGCGGAACCAGGGATCTTCCATCAGCCCGAAGTGGCCGAGAGCGTCCACCATCACGGCTTCGACCGAGTTGTTTTCAAGGACCGGTTGAAAAAGATCGGCTTCACCAACACAAGGGACGTAACGGCACACGTACTCAGCAAGCCGATTCAGAGCGGTGAACTGCGTGACTTCCCTGTGTTCCTGATCGTTGGCCGTCGCACCTGAGCGGCCTATTGTCTTACAAGGACAGCGGCCCGGCTCAGGCGGACGTGAAGCACGGTGCTTCGGACATGACTTGATTTCTCTATGTAATCTGGAAAGCGCAAAGAAGTCAGCGCGTCGCTCCGGCTTTCTTGGCGTTTTGGCGGCTTGGCGTAAGGTCCTGTTCTTTCTTCTCCTCATCCCACTCCTGCCAGCGCCTGGATTGCCGGAAGAACGCCAGCGGATTGTCATACACCACTTTGCGGATCGCCACCTCGCTGTGCCCACGGCGTTTCATCTCCTGAATAAACTCCGGCATCACCAGCGGGTTTGATTTGCCCCAGTCGCCGGCCGAGTTGGCCATAATGCGCTCCGTGCCGACCATCTCGACGATGTCAACCGCTCGCTCCGGCGTGCATTTCGTCGTCGGGTAGAGCGTCATGCCGGCCCAGAAACCGTTGTCCAGGGCGAGGCGCACCGTATGTTCCTCGACATGATCGATCACGATGCGCCGTGGATCGACGCGGCGGTCACCCTTGAGCATGTCGATGGTCATACGCGTGCCCTTGTACTTGTCTTCCAGGTGCGGCGTATGGATGAGCATCAATTCGTTCATCTTCATCGCCAGATCGACGTGTTCCATGAAGGTGATCGTCTCATTGTGCGTGTTCTTGTTCAGGCCCACCTCGCCGAGGCCGAGCACGTTCGGCTTGTCGAGGAACTGCGGAATGAGCGCGATGACCTCGCGCGACAGCGTGACGTTCTCCGCCTCCTTGGCGTTGATGCACAGCCAACTGTAATGCCGGATGCCGAACTGCGCCGCCCGCTTCGGCTCAAACTCGGTAAGATGCCGGAAGTAATCGGCAAAGCTCTCCACCGAGCCTCGGTCGAACCCGGCCCAGAACGCCGGCTCACTCACTGCCACGCAGCCGCACTGGGTCATGCGCTGATAGTCGTCGGTGATGCGGGAGATCATGTGGATATGGGGTTCGATGTAGTACATTTGGGTTCGCCTCCGAATTGCGTGCCTCGGACGAACTAACGTGGTTTGGGTCTTTCCCACGCGGGATCGTAGTCGAGTGAAAAGAGCCGCAGAACCCGTTCTGCCCGGTCGCGGCTGCCATCGTGCAGGACTTCGAGCGCTTGCCGGATCTTTTCCAGGCGCGGATCATCCGCAACCGCCGCCGCGTTGCCGCCTCGGTCAATGCGGTCCAGGAATGCGGCCACATCCAGCAGCTTGCTGCGAGCCTCGAGGAAATAGCGGTCGAGAGCCTGTTGGGAAGGTAGAGGTTTCATCATAGGTGACCTTATTCAACAACTGTTCTTCATGGCAGTGTACCGAAGTCAAGCATTATAGGCAATGCAAACCACGCGGGCACGCGGACCGCTGCTGATCTTGAGGACGGTGGCAAAGTCCATGCGAGTTCCCCTTACAGTAGTGGTGGTCCCCCTCACTCCTTGTCCTGACCCTCCGATGGCACCGGCTGGTCGGGTCGAACGCCGTATTGCCGCTGCCTGGCCCGCCCCCACGGGCAGCCCCCGAACGTCAGCAGCAACTCCACCTTTTGGAGAATTTTGGCCAGCTTATGGCCTATTCTGGCCCGGGTGCAGATGGGACAGCGTTTTTCACAGAATTCAGGGTTAAACAGAGGCATGGATTTGATGCTCCTTGTCAAGGCGCGAGCGAGGTCTTACCGTGATCGATGTGCGTAATGTATGGAATAGTTCCGCATGTGGCTATCCGCGTCAGGTTCTTCGGAAGTTTTGCAGTTTCGGCGTTTGTTGGATAGAGCAGCGTTGGGGTGGAGGAGGTATCATTAGATTGGCAGGTACGAAACCGCAAGCGAAGAAATGGGAGACCACTTCATGAGATCCATTTTAAGATACCGACGGGCCGGCTTATATGTACTGGTGATCGGAATCATCATGGGTATTCAAGCCTGTACAGCACCGCCGCCACCCGCACCGTCAGGAGAGATCGATCTAAAGGTCGTCAAGTACGATCAACTTGTGGAGGCCGTCAAGGCGCAGCGCGGCAAGGTGGTCGTCGTCGATGTTTGGTCCGTGTTCTGACTGCCGTGCAAGAAGGAGTTTCCGCATCTGGTTCAGATGCACGAACGGCATGCCAAGGACGGAGTTGTCTGTATCTCGGTGAGCACCGACGAGAAGGGGCAGCAAGCTGAGGCTGTCAAATACTTGAAGGCGCAGAAGGCGAGCTTTCCCAACTTTTTGCTGGATGAAGAGCCGGAGGTTTGGCAAGAGAAGCTAAAGATGATCGCACCACCGGCGGTGTTCGTTTATGACCGTGAGGGCGCAATGGCTGAGAAGTTTGTCAGCGATGAAAGAGATACTGAGTTCACCTATGAGGATGTGGAAAAGCTGGTGAAGAAGTTGCTGGCGAAGTAGCAGCGTGGTCGTATCACCGGGGCCTTTTCCTCCGCAGCACCGAGAAAGGTCAGGCGAAGCCCGAGGCCTCCACTCCTGCCCGGAGTTCCGATACAATCAAAGGCATGGTGGACTTGTCCGCGTCCGGGAAGCGTCTCAATTTGGAAGGGCGAGGGCGACTCGCCCTCCCAAAGCAACATTACCATCGCCCGGGCGGACAGAAAGCGAGGTGTTCCTATGGCAAGAGACAAACGCAACATTAGCCGCCGAAGTTTTTTGAAGACAACAGCGGTGATGGCCGCGCCCCTGATCGTGCCGCGGCACGTGCTGGGTGGGCCGGATCAGATTGCACCTAGCGATACCTTTGGCGGCGCCTTGATCGGTTGCGGTTACCAAGGTCCGACCACCTTCAGCGGCCTTGGCCCAGGCGTCAAGATGCTGGCCAGGTGCGATGTCAAGTTCAAGAACACGGCCGACGACAAGACCATCTACACCGACTTCCGCAAGGTGCTGGAGCGCAAGGACATCGACGTGGTAGCCATCGCCACGAATCCCGGCTGGTACGCCCTCATCTCCATCGCGGCCATGGAAGCAGGCAAGGACGTGCTTTGTGAGAAGCCCATGGGCCGATCCATTGCTGAAGGCCGGGCCGTGGCCGAGGCCGAAAAACGCTACAACCGTATCTTCCAGATCGGCACCTACGGACGATTCATGGCGAGTCGCCGGATACGCAAGATCTTCGAAAGCGGCTTACTCAAGCAATGCGACACCGTGTTGATCCAGCATGGCGGCCTCAAGGTGAAGGGGTTATCTGGCAAGGTGAAATACAAGGTCGAGCCTGTGCCGGCCAACCTGGATTGGGACATGTACTGCGGCCCTGCTCCGCTCCGGCCGTATCAAGGCCATCGCCTCAACGGCAACGGCTGCCGTTGGTACTGTTACGGCTACTGGGACTACGCAGGCGGCGGCCTGGCCGACATGGCTCACCATTACCTGGACGGACCCTGCTACCAGTATGGGCGCGACCTCACGTCGCCGGTCGAAATCACGCCATACGCTCCCCCGATACACCCCGAGTGCTGCATGCTGTGGGGCTGGTGTGAAATGAAGTATGCCGACGGCTTCACGCTGGTGATCGAGAGTCAAGAATGGGGGCCAAGGTATGACCGCCTGCAAGTGAAAAACACGGGTGAGAGCGACATCCGGAAGATGTTGAGCGAGGAGGACCAGAAGAAACTCGATGCCATGCCCGATCCGCCACCACTGCTGAGCTTTGCAACGGCGATTCGCCAGCGGAAACCCGCCGGTGGCAACGCAGCCGCTTCACATCGGGTAGCTTCGATCTACCACCTCATGAACATTGCGATGCGCTGCGGCCGCACAATTCGCTTTGATCCCGTCAAGGACGAGGTTGTTGGCGACGAAGAAGCCAACCGGCTGGTTAACCAGCCCATGCGCGCCCCGTGGCGGCTGTAGTCACATTGGCTCGGAATCTTGCACGATAGCATGAACGAGAGTACCTGCTGAGGGTTCCAGAATGGGTCCACATGTTTGCCCCTGGTGGGGTGGGTATTTCATCGACAACCGCCTGCGTCGTTGGCTTCACAATCCCGAGCAAATCCTTGCTCCCTATGTGAAGCCGGGCATGACGGCGCTGGATTTCGGCTGCGGGATGGGCATGTTCGCCATTGCCATGGCGAAACTGGTCGGGGCCGAGGGCCGAGTGATCGCCGTCGATCTCCAGCAGAGGATGCTCGACGTACTCCAGGAGCGAGCCAGCAGGGCCGGGGTGTCGGAGCGCATCCATGTCCACCGATGCGAAGCCAACTCGATAGGGCTTGGCGAGCAGGTGGACTTCGCCCTGGCCTTCTATTCTGCCGCATGAAGCCCCGGATCTGCGGCGACTGCTGACCGAGATCCACGGTATTCTTCGGCCCCAGGGGAGTCTGCTGGTCGTGGAACCGATTGGGCACATAACCGCCAAGGACTTTCAGGCCATGATGTTCCTTGCGGAGGAGATCGGTTTCCGTGAGCAAGAGCGCCCTCACGTCCGCCTGAGCCGGGCCGCTATCCTTGTAAGACAAGGATCGTAAGAGCAGATACACAACATGCCTGGCGCAAAAGCAGGGCTTACGGGCAGCATACCCGTAAGCCCATTGGGCAGCGGTGCTTCTGACGCGCAGTTTCAGCGGCGGCGGCTGGCCTGGACCGCAGCGATGGCAGGGCTGCTCTCCAGGTCCGGGAAGTTGACGGTCACTTCATCTCCCGCGCGTACGAATACGCGCTTGGTCGCGATGTTGGTCTTGCCGTCGCGAGTCACCTCCGCACGGACATCATAGAAGTACTGCTCTCCGCGGGCCAAGGTCGGCGTGGCAAAGACGCGCTTTGCGGAATTGCTCTTCATCAACCGATCATCCAGGTACAGCTTCGCGTCCGGAGGCACCTGGACAATCATCCTGGCTTTGGCTGGGGAGCCGGTTCCGTCGTCTTCCTTCTTGGGCGGCGCTACCAGTTCCAGGTTGCCCTTGACCGGAGTGGTTGCCAGGCTGCTATCCAGGTCCGGGAAGCTGAGGGTCACTTCATCTCCCGCTTGCACCCTCACTCGCCTGGTCTCACTGTTGATCTGGCCGTCGCGAACCACCTCCGCACGGACATCATAGAAATACTGTTGCCCATGGGTTAAAGGCGGCGTGTCGAAGCCGCGCGTCGCGGAATTGGTCTTCAGCAGCTTACCACCGACGTACAGCTTCGTGTCCGGGGGCGCCTGGACAAGCACCCTGGCGCTGGCTGGGGCCGTGGTCCCGTCGCTCACTTTCGTAGGTGGCGATACCAACTCCCTTCCTGCGACGCCGCCTTGGCCTGGCTGGCTTGGAACCGGGCAGTAAATGTAGATGATCTGAGGCTGAGCATAAGACGGGGGAGCGTAGGTTGACATGGGCGCCCTGTAGCCACCGTTGGAGCTGGTGGTCATCGCCGAGGATGTCGTCATCGCCGAGGATGTCGTCATCGGCGCACAGGTTGACATGGGCGAGCTGGTGGTCATCGCCGAGGATGTCGTCATCGCCGAGGATGTCGTCATCGGCGCAGCAAGTTGACATGGGCGCCCGTAGCCACCGCTGGAACTGGTGGTCATCGCCGAGGATGTCGTCATCGGCGCACAAGTTGACATGGGCGCCCCGTAGCCACCGCTGGAACTGGTGGTCATCGCCGAGGATGTCGTCATCGGCGCACAGGTTGACATGGCGCCCGTAGCCACCGCTGGAACTGGTGGTCATCGCCGAGGATGTTGTCATCGCCGAGGATGTCGTCATCGGCGCACAGGTTGACATGGGCGAGCTGGTGGTCATCGCCGAACTGGTAGTGTAGGCATAACCGCCTCTATAGCCGCCGCTGGAACTGGTTGTCATCGGCGCACAGGTTGACATGGGCGAGCTAGTGGTCATCGCCGAGGATGTCGTCATCGCCGAGGATGTCGTCATCGGCGCGCAGGTTGACATGGGCGCGCTGGTGGTCGCCGGTGAGCAGGTAGTGTAGGCGGAAGCACCAAAGCCATCGTACTCCGGCGCGCTGCTGCCCGCTGCCAATATGGTCATCAATACTGCACTGAACATGCGTGATTACCTCCCAAAACCTGAGTTGTTGAATGCCATGAACTTGTGTTGTTGACCCACCGCCGCTGGTTCGGGAAGTTAGGCAAACATGGTTAACTATGGGCTAAATGACAAATCTGCACAATGTAATAGTCAAATACGATTTATAGCAATGCAAACAATTCTGCCGCCTCCATATTGACAACCAGACGAGAAAATGTATAACAGTGGAAGTCTGCGGATAATAGCATATGTAGGCATTTTGCGGCAAATGTGATTATGCCGATAGCTTTTGCGTTTGTTTTCGTTTAGACAAACATTGATCGCAGCTGTGAACGTGTTTGCGTGTAACCCTGGGAGGCTTGACTGTGAAGTTTCGGTCGTCGGTCTCTCACGTTGACTACTCTAAGGAATGTTTTGGAGGCTTTGCTACCATGAAGAATTGTGTCCTTTCCCTCAGATTTATGTCTGGTGTGATTGCGCTGGCCAGCATGCTGGTGTTGTGTGACGGTGTTTATGCAGGGGTATTGGGTCGCGTACTACACCGTGATGCGGCAACCACCTGCGCGCCGATGACTACGTGCTCGTCAGCCACCACCAGCGCACCCGTGACCACCTCAGCACCGATGACCACATGCTCGCCGGTCGCCGCCAGCGCACCGGTGACAACCTCGGCACCCATGACCACATGCTCGTCCGTCACCAGCCGACGCATTAGATTGCTTTCGCCGATGACCACCTGCTCGCCGGTCACTACCAGCGCACCCGTGACCACCTGCTCGCCGGTCACTACCAGCGCACCCGTGAAAACCTCGGCACCCGTGACCACATGCTCGTCAGTCACCAGCCGACGCATTAGATTGCTTTCGCCGATGACCACCTGCTCGCCGGTCACCACCAGTACACCCGTGACCACCTGCTCGCCGGTCACCACCAGCGCACCCGTGAAAACCTCGGCGCCCTTGACCACCTGCTCGCCGGTCACCACCAGCGCACCCGTGACCACCTCGGCACCCATGACCACATGCTCACCAGTCAGCAGCCTACGCACTAGATTGCTTGCGCCGATGACCACCTGCTCGCCGGTCACCACTAGCGCACCCGTGACCACCTGCTCGCCGGTCACCACCAGCGCACCCGTGACCACCTCGGCACCGACGACTACCTGCTCGCCGGTTACCACCAGCCGGCGTATCAAATTGTTTGCTCCAGCGACCACATGCTCCCCGGTCGCCGTTAGCGCACCTTTGACCACTTGTGCGCCCGTGACTACCAGTGCGCCGGTGACGACTATTTCGCCAACAACCATCGTTAAGTGATTCACAACCAGGAATCCACATAAGCGGCTTGTGCCTAGTTTAGGAGGGAGTAGTGGTTTACTGGTAACTGCGCGCACACCTGCTTGTGAATCGCCTATTTACATAGAGAACGGACCTCATCGTGGGGTCCGTTTCTTTCTTTTGTGCATATATTAATTCCGTAGGCAGGGTGATCCGTAGCCGCATTCGCAAGAATGCGGGTTGACACCATGCCCCGCATTCTTGCGAATGCGGCTACGGTGTGAAGTGGTGATGGACCTTGCCCATCTGTTACCTGGACACGATCTGTCAATCCTGTGGGTGGCATGTCTGTGAATGAAGTAGCCGCTAAGGAAATGGAAGTCCCCGTCCAAGGACAAGAAACACAACCAGCTCCCGCGTTGACCGTTTTTGCGAGTGTGGCAGGTATTCTAGCGGCCTGGCTTGCAGCGGAATCAGCCGGCCTGTTTGCCCATCCGCTCCGCATCACCCTCACATGGCTCGCGTTGCTCGTCGCGGCCGTTTGCGCCTGGCCGGCACGAGGACGGTTGTTTTTCGTGGCATGTGTCGCAGTGGTGGCCGGTCTGCCATTTTTCCTTCCCACGGGGCCAGTCCAGGACACGCTGCTCGTCGCCGTGTTTCTTGCCGCTCTGGCCGCAGGTCACGCCAACCCGGCAAAACGGATTCTCCTGATTTGTGCCAACGCCGTCTTCACGCTCGCTCTCTTTCGGCTCGCTTGCGCTGCGATCCCGTGGGTCTGGTTGCAAAGTAATGCCGCGAGCCATGTTCTGGGGAGCTGTGCGGCGTGGATTACAGGCAGACCGTTGGATATCGGCCCGACGTTTGCCGGCATGGACTTCCTGGTGTTGATGATAGCTTATGCTGTGGGGTGGTTATGGGGGGTCGAAGGGGCGCGCTGGAAACATGCGCTCTATGCCGCCAGTGCCATTTTTGCAGTGCATCTGCTGTATTTGTTTTTGTTGTCCTTCACGGCCGATCTGATTGATTCGCTGCCGACCCCGCCAGCGCCAGTGTTTAAGCCTCCCCCCTATGTGGAACCTGACTGGAGTTGGGCCAAGGCGTTACGCCAGCCGTTGCCCTGGAACATGCCGGCACTGGCCGCTTTGTTGCACATCGGCGTCATTGTTGCGCTGTTGCGTTGGTCAGCCTGGCCGGTACGCAACAACGAGCCTTCCGCACTGGTCAAACCTCCGAAGTCTCGGAAGACTTCGCACGTTGTGGGACCAGCGCCAACGAAGCGCTGGATTGGCTGGGCCATGTGCTATGGTCCGCTTCTGCTCGCCCTGCTCTTGCCGGTCTCTGTGAAATTGACGATTAGCCGGAGCGATTTGACCGGCAAACGAATCGTCGCCAACCGGCACGGCCTCCTGGACTGGCGCAGGCCAAGCCACAATAGTTACGGCCGGCAGTCGGCGGGCGAGTACGGGATGTTGCCGGTCCTGGTGGAAAGCCTGGGTGGACGCTTTGCCGTCTCGGAGGAATTCTCGTCCGAAGACTTGAAAGACGCCGACCTCGTGGTTTGGCTGCATCCTTCCGGACAGGTGCCGCAAGGGCAATACGAACGGATCTGGGACTTTGTTCAGCACGGCGGTTCGCTGCTCGTGGTTGCCGGCCCGCTTCTCGGTGACAGTGGCCGAGGGAGCAGTTGCAACGAAATCTTGAAACCGACCGACATGCATGTTCGCGAAGAGGTCGCGATCTCGCCGACAGGTAACTGGCAGCATGCGTGCCAGCCGTTTGCCCATCCGGCCACTTCAGCCATGTGTGGCAACCGCAATACATTTTTCACGGACTTCGGCACATCGATTGAGATCAAGTCGCCCGCCAGGCCGCTGCTAGTGGGGCGCTGGGGCTGGAGCGAGCCTGGAAGCGATGCTGTGCTGGCCAATGTGGTTCGATGGGAAGGTGGTGAGAGGCTAGGCGATCTGGTGCTGGCTGCCGAACAGTCATGTGGTCAGGGAACGGTGGTCGTGGCCGGTGACGGCTTCAGTCTGACGAATGAGGGCAGCGTTCGTGGTTATGAATGGACCGGACGCTTGCTGAGCTACCTGGTAAACCGGCCCCAAAGCCCGCAGCAGCTTTGGCGTCAGCTTGCGAGCTTGATACTCGTGATAACCTTGCTCGTGCTGGTCTGTTGTCGCCTTGTGAATGCAGAACGCGGGCGCATGAGTGCGCAAGAGGCTTGTGGCGCTCCTACTCTTCGCTCTCTCGCTCTCGCACACTCAGGCGCTGTGATTTGGCCGGCACTGCTCCTTTCGGTGTCGCTGGGGATCTGCACCCAGCAGAGCCTGGATGCGAGCCGTGTTGTGCCTGACGGACGACGCATCGAAGCGGCTTTGCCCAAGAATTACATTGCCACACAATTGGCAGTGTCTACTGGCCATCCGCTAACCAAACTATTGTGGTGTGCGGACTATTCTTGGGGAAAGCCCTACCGGTTGGCCTATATCGATGCATCGCATTTGGAGGCGTTTTGTGACAAGAACTGGGTGTTCGACTCGATCAACGGTTTGGCACTGACTCTTATGCGCAACGGTTACCTGGTGGCCGCCATGCCCGAGGTTACCCAGGATCGCCTGGAACGGGCAGACATCGTGGTCTCGATTGCGCCGCGCGTCCATTCTCAGAGAAGGAACGACAGGATCTGTATGGATTCGTGCAAAAGGGAGGGATCCTGATCTGCACCGTGGGGGCCGAACAGGCACCAGCCAGCGAGTCACTGCTTCAGGATTTCGGTATCCGCATCCCTGCTTCACCGGTCCCGACCGGCGGCCGCTGGCACGAGCCTGAGCCGATGGGCCATTTTCGGTCGCTCTTTCTGAATGCCAAGGATTTCGGCAAAGGAGATTACAAAGCAGGTGTGGTTTTCTACACTGCCTGGCCGGTGGAGGCCGAAGGAGATGATGCCGAAGTCCTGGTCCACGGCAAGAACGACGTTCCGCTTGTGGTCGCACGGAAGGTTGGAGCGAGGGCGAATCGTTGTCATCGGCGACCCCGGTTTTGCGCTGAACAAGAACCTGGAGTACGTCGGCGGGGAGCCGTTTGAGGGCCGTTACGAGAACGCGCATTTCTGGCGGTGGCTGATCTCGCGTGTAACCGGCCAGCCGGAGTGGATTCCACCCGCTCCCCCACCCCTGCCCCAGTCTCCTGTTACAGGGGAGAGGGATAAGGGTGAGGGGCCGCCGCCGCTCCCGCCTGCTGTCGTAAAGCCCGGTCAGGAGAAGAAACAATGACGCGCGCATGGCTGGGCGTAGCATTATTGGCCGCCTCATGGCTGCTCGGTCTGGACTATTTCCGGCCGGGCAATCTAGTCGCCTGGATATGCGCCGTGGCGTGCCGTGGCAGGGGCGGTTGTGCTGTTGAGCAAGGTCACATCCATTCCTTGGCCCAAACGCTGGCCCATGATGCTCGTCGGCCTGGTGCTCACGCTGCCGGCTGCATGGCTCTTGCCGCTGCCGTACAAGGCGATTCCCGTGCTGTTGGCCGCCGGCCTGTTGGTGCAACTCGCACCTGTCCCGCGAAGATGGCCCCGCCAAGTGGCACAAGGCTGCGTGGCCGCGGCGTTGATCCTGCTCGCTCAGTCACTGGTGTTATGGATCTACGCCGTGCTTACGGCACGACACCATGAGCTGCCCTGGTTGCTGTCCGAACCCCTGGGTCTGTTGCCGCGTTTGTGGGGCATCGAGTCGGCAGTGGACGGCAGCAGCATTGTGTTGCGCTGTGGTCAGGAGATTTATCGCATTGAGGCGACCTGGGAGCTGCTCCTCGATCCGGCCACTGTGAGTTGCTTTGTCGGCGGCTTCGTTCTGCTTGGTCTTGTGTTCCGCGGTCACGCTCCGACAGAAAACCATGGGAACGAGGTCTCAAGACGTGGCTACGGAGCTTGCTGGCACTGGTTTGCGTAACATTGCTCTGGGCACCTCTACGTGCGTCGCTGCTGGTAGCCCTGGTGTTGCACCGAGCGCTGCGTGCCGATCCATTCGGAGCGCCCAATGTGGGTGATATTCTGGTCAACTCCTGGATTCACATCGCATTGCTCGGCGGTTTCGTTGTCCTGGCAATTCGATTCACTGGGCGCCATGCCCAAGTCTTCACGGGCATGGTTGGACAACATGCCCATGAAGACATGGGCATGGCACCCGGCGCTCGGCGCTCTACCTTCAGGGTCGCGGCGGCTGCCATTCTGGCCGGTCTCGGTGTTGCCCTGCTGGTTGTACTGATCGACTGGACTCCAGTGGGTCAGCGTCTGGCTGGCCGGGTGATGATCATGGAGAGGCATTCCACCTGGGAACCGACGACGGAGCCTTACGGCACGAAGGTGTACGGCGAGAAAGGCTCGTACAACTATGCCGCCATGTACGACTACTGCGGACAGTATTTCACGATGTCGCGGCTGCTCGAGTCCGAGCCGATCAACGACGAAACACTAAGCCGTTGTGACGTGCTGATGATCAAGACGCCCACCGCACGCTACTCGGAGGACGAGGTGAAGGCCGTCGTCCGCTTCGTCGAGCAAGGCGGCGCCGTGCTGCTGGTTGGCGATCATACGAACGTGTTCAACATGAGCACGGACTTTAACGACATTGCCCGCCATTTCGGGTTCACTTTCCGCAACGATCTGTTGTTTCGCGTGGGAGAGCCTTATTTCGAGCCGTATCAGCCGCCCACGGTAGCCCACCCCGCCGTGCAACACATGCCGCCGATGTACTTTGCCGTGTCTTGCTCGATCGATCCCGGCTGCAGCATGGGTCAAATGGTAATTCGCAACACGGGACTGTTCAACCTGCCGCCGGCCTACCAGGAGATAAACTACCATCCGCAGGCGGAATATCGGCCTAACATGCAATATGGTTCCTGGTGCCAGGTCTGGTCCACCAGCTACGGCAAAGGCCGGGTCCTCGCGAGTGGTGACTCGACCCCGTGGTCAAACTTTTGCGTCTTCCAACCGGGCAAGGCGGAGCTGATGCTGGGCATGCTGGAATGGCTCAATCACCGCAGCGTGCTGGATCGCCCCGCCCCGAAACTGTTGCTCTTCATACCGTGGGGACTGGTGGGGTTGCTCCTGATTGCCGTGGCCATGTGGCTTGCCCGGTACACGCCGGCCGCGTGGCTGCTGCTGGTAGCTGCCGGGCTGGCAGGCTGGGCCGCCGGGTCACTGGCCGTAATCACGGTACACGCCCATGCCATGCCCGTGCCGGAAGTCCAGCGCCCATGAAGCACGTGGTCATCGACCGCACGATGTCCGACGTGCCCCTGTTCAACGGCGCCTTCGCGGAAAGCGTCAAGGGAGACGGCTACGGGCTGTTCGAGCAATGGATTCCGCGCATGGGCAACTTCATTTCGCGGCGCACCGGGGAGGAGGCTTTCATCGGCGACGCCTTGGTGATCATCTGCCCGAAGCGCTCCGGCTCTCCCAAGTACCGCAAACAGCTCATGGAGTATGTGAAGAAGGGTGGGAATTTACTGGTGCTGGACTCGCCCGATGTTGAAGGCTCGACGGCGAATAGCCTGCTCTGGTCTTTTGGCCTGGAATCGAAGTATGCCACGCAGCCGTCATCGGCTAGCAAGCTCAAGCTCCGCGACGGCGGCCCGGAAGTGCCGCTGAGCGCATCATGCAAAATCTCGGGAGGCGAACCGCTGGCGTGGCTCGGCGACATGCCCGTGGCCGCGCGCGTCCGCTATGGCGAGGGGACTGTAACTGCCATCGGTTTCGGCTCGCTGTTCAACGACGCGAGCATGGGCCAGCACTGGCTACCGGAGCCGTCGGCAGAGACGGTGCAACGCTACGAGGTTCTCTACGTGCTGTTGCGCGCATCTCTCCCCACAACTCGGTGAGCTATTCCGCGCCACGGCTGTTGTGGATACTCCGCCTGGTGCGGAAATTGGTGGTGCTATACTCTGACGCCGCTCGCCAGAGTTGTATGCGCAAGGACCATTCCAATGCCGTCTCGCTATCTTGCTTTCGACATCGAAACCGCCAAGGACTTCCCCGGAGAAGTTTCCAACTGGCGCCGGCATCGGCCGCTGGGTATTTCCTGCGCTGCCACGCTGCCGAGCGACTCGGACAAACCCACGCTATGGTACGGCAAGACAAGCGACGGCAAGCCGGCAAAACAGATGAGCCGGCAAGATGCTCAGACGTTGGCCGAGCATTTGTGCGATATGGCTCTGAAAGGCTATCGGATTCTGACCTGGAACGGGCTGGCATTCGACTTCGACGTTCTTGCCGAGGAATCCGCCGCAGCCGCGATGTGCAAAGGCTGCGTGCTGGACCACGTGGACATGATGTTCCATCTGTTCTGTTGTCTGGGTTATCCCGTCGGGTTGGAAAAAGCGGCTCAGGGCATGGGTTTGCCGGGGAAGACCCATGGCATGACCGGCGCCGAAGCGCCAGGCTGTGGGCGCAAGGGCATCACCAGAAAGTTCTGGATTATGTCACCCAGGACGTGTACACCTCCTTGCAGATCGCCCTGGCCGGCGACAAACGTCGCCAGTTTGCCTGGATCACGCAGAAAGGCCAACGGAAAACATTGCCCCTGGCGAAAGGATGGCTGACCGTGCGGGAAGCACTACTTCTGCCGGAACCTGATACATCATGGATGACGGCCCGTCTCTCCCGGCGGTCCTTCACCGGCTGGCTGGACAAGAAATGACAGACACGCACCTTGCGCACCCAGCTTGCCCGTGACTACGAGTACCGCTATCTTCGGGGCGGTTTCGCCGAGCTGACACACCGCGAAATGACCTTTTTTTTCTTCCTGTCAACCTTTATCCATGTGTGCGCCTAATTCATAATTCTTTTCACAGATGACACGGAAAAAGAAGCAAGCTGGGTTGGCCGGGTGGGATGAAGGCAATGTGAAGTGGTGGGCCGGTTGCTGCCGATTATCCCTGATATCTGTGCAATCCGTGGTGGAGTGGAACGGAGGTCGTTGTGTTTCTGGGTATTTTGCACCGAATGATTCTCTGGGAGTTGGCCAAGGTGTTCGTGGTGTCTCTCATCGGGATCACGGGTATATTGCTCATGGCGGGTATCGTGGCCGAGGCCTCGCAACAGGGGTTGGGGCCGATGCAGATTCTCGAGATTATCCCGCTACTCATCCCCAGCACGCTCCCCTATACGCTGCCGACGACGACACTCTTCGCCACCTGTGTTGTTTACGGCAGGCTGGCGCACGATAACGAAATCCTCGCCATCAAGGCAGCGGGCGTGAATGTCCTTGTGGTGCTCGTCCCGGCCGTTTTCCTCGGCTTGCTGATGAGCGCCACCACCATGACGTTGTATTACCGCGTCATTCCGCACACGCACGGCCTGATGAGGACAATGTTTCTCAACGACGTTGAGGAACTCCTGTACGCGATGCTCAGGAAAGACGGTAAGATCGCCCACCCAAACTTGCCCTACAGCATCAATGTGCAGGGGGTGCAAGGACGGATATTGCTATCACCCGTGTTCCAGCGGCGCAACAAAGAGGGTGAGTGGGACGTCACTACCAAAGCAGACGAAGCCCAACTGCACGTGAACATGGCGACGCGCATGGTGACGGTCGAGATGACCCGGGGGCTTTCGACGGGCAAGCATCAATTTGTAGACCCCTTCGACTATCGCACATATGAAGTGCCGCTGCCCGAAACGATGGGGAACGATTACATACGCCGGCCTCGCGATATGAGCTGGCAAGAGCTTTACGTCAACCGTGCCAAGCTTGAAACACACACGCAAGAGATGCAGAAGGGGTACGCTCAGACCAAAGTCCGAGCTGCCGCTGGGCAAACGTATCTGATTGCCCAGTCACTTGGCGCCCAGGAAGCGGCACGGAGTGGAGTGCCCGTGGGGTCTTTCATGGAACTTGGTGTTGCGGCCCGCGTAGCCAATTCCGAAGCGTTTCCCGTGGTACCTCCAGGAGTGCAACCGTTGGGCGACCTGGCGAAAGACCTGGGCAAGCAGAACGATCTGATCGGGTATCTCCAGGCGGAGATGCGGAACTTCAACGTGGAACTGTTGATGCGGCCGGCGCTGTCGTTCGGTTGCCTGTGCTTTGTCCTGGTGGGCTGTCCGGTAGGCATCTGGCTCAGCCGTAGCGACTACCTCAGCTCGTTCATCACGTGCTTCCTGCCGATCGTGATGATCTACTACCCGCTGATGCTGTGCGGCGCCAACCTCGCCAAGAGCGGCAAGGCCTTGCCCGTTCTTTGCATCTGGGCGGCCGACGGTTTGATGATTTTCACTGCCGTGATCTTGTCGTGGCGGCTGGCCAAGAATTAGTGAGGAAGAAAGGGAGGATGGAAGATGGAGGATGGAGGATGGAGGATAAAGCGATGGAGAGCCCTTTCCATCCTCTATCCTCTATCCTCCATCCTCTCTTTTTCTTGGTTGCGAGTCGCCTTGTCTCTTTACCTAGTTCTCGGCGTGGCGGTGAGTATTCGGACCGTCGTCCGGCCGGAGAGTCACACGGTCTTTCCGATCTTTGCCGAGGGCGCCATGCACTGGTGGCATGGCGAGTCGCTGTACGCCTATTACTCACCCCTGGATTCGTTTCGATACAGTCCGACGTTCGCGCTGGCCATGACGCCGTTCGCGCGGCTGGGCAATGTCGCGGGTGGCATCACGTGGAGCTGGCTGAACATCGCCATTTATGTTTGGGGGTTGCGCCGGCTGGTGCGTGACGTGCTGCCGGGCGCCTGGCCGCCGGCCCGCGAAGCCGCTTTGCTGTCGCTGGCACTCGTGGGGGCGCTGCGGAGCGTCTGGAATGCCCAGGGGAACCCGCTGGTCATTGGCTTGCTGATGCTGGCGGCGGCGGCACTGGCAAGGCGGCGCTGGTGGCTGGCTGCTTTCTTGCTGACCGGGCCAGTGTTTCTGAAACTAACACCCATTGCCGTGGCCATGTTGTTTTGCGCCATGTGGCCGCGAGTTGCTAGGGCGGTTCGCGCTTGCTCTGGTCATCGGTGCAGCACTGCCTTTCCTGACCCGGCCGCCCGAGATTGTTGTCATGCAATACCAGGAATGGCTGACACATCTTACGGCCTCGGCGAGCGTGCGTGGGATGGGTTCCGCGACGGCTGGACGGTCTGGGTGCTGGTACACAACCTCGTCAGCCAGGGTCCGGAGCTGAACGTGTTCAAGGAGCCGATTCATTCGGCGGTCTATCGCGCCTTGCAATTCCTGGCGGCGGGTGGCGCACTCGTCTGGTGCTTGTGGCAGCAACGGCGCTTAACCACGGATCACACGGATGACACGGATAAGATCGGTTTGATCCCTGGTGAGAACTCCGGATTGGGCAGACTCTCGGACATGCGTGAACTGGTGACGATCACGCTCGGCATCGGGATGGCGTGGTTGATGATCTTCGGGCCGGCAGTGGAATTCCCGACCTACGTTTTTCTTGCTCCGCTGGTTTCATGGGGCGTGCTGGAGTCGGGCGCTCGCCGGCATGGTGTAATCCTGGCCGTTGCGGCATGGCTGCTGACCACCATCGTGCCCTATGTTACGGTCTCAGGCTCCGGGCCGGTGTCGTTCCTGCTTGCCGCCCTGCCTTGCGGCACGGCACTGTTCGCGATCTGGCTACTTCGCTACAAGCCGCGGCAAGAGGAGGCTATCCGCCAATCGCTTGCATGGTCCGTAGCGGCTTGATGAAACGGGATGTGTTAATCCAGAAATTCTCTTCCTTGCATCCAGTCACTGCAGCACCAACCCCCGCACCGGCTTCTCCAGCCGCCGCGCTGTCTCCGGCATCAGCCCGTAGGCCAGTGCCAGATACTCCGCCGGATGCAATGTTCGTTTGCGGGCCCCGTGTTCCATCTGCATCCGGCAGGTGCTGCACTCGGTGGAGCCGAATAGCACGCGCGGATGGGCCAATTGCTCCAGCATCGGGCAGCCCGCCTCCAGGGACAGATCGTAATTCTCCGCCTTCAGACCGAACGTGCTCGCCATGCCGCAGCAGTTCACGTCGATGGTGTGGACGCGCAGACCGGGGATCAGCGCTAGCAGAGCGGGACCGGCGGGAGGCCGGCCCAGCGCCTTGAGATGGCAGGGCACATGATGCCCGACGGAGACGTCGAGCGGCTGGAAATCGGTGCGCAGCCGGCCCTGAGTGTGCAGGTCCCCCAGGAACGCAGTGAATTCGACGACGTGATCGGCCACCAGCTTCACGTCCGGGTCGTCGAGCAGGTCCAGAGAATCGTGGCTTAGCATCAGCGCAGCAGCCGGTTCGGAACAGAGGATCATGTAACCGTCGCGGACCAGGTCGGCCAAAATACGAAGATTGCGCTGGACGGTCTCGCGGGCGGCGTCCACGTCGCCGTAGGCCAGCGGAGCCATGCCGCAGCCGAGCTGGTCCGGCGGCACGTACACGTCGATGCCGTTGTGATGGAGCACGGCCACGACCGACTCGGCGATTTGCGGCGCGATGTAGTTGGCGAAGATATCGACGAAATAGGCAACGCGCGGGCGGTTGGAGCGCCGTGGCTTGGTCCAGCCGCGCCGCTCGGCGCAGCGCATGAAGTTACGCAAGGCAAGTGCCGGCAGCCGGCGGCGCCGCGCTATGCCGAACATTTTTTCGAGCAGCCAGCGTGCCGTGCGGCTGCCCAGGGCCACGTTGGCGAGAAGTGCGACGGCGCTGCCCATGCGGGCGAAACCTTCGACCCGGGCCAGCACCCAATCGGAACGGCTCAGGCCATGTTCAGCCACGTTGGCCGCCTTGGCTTCCAGCATCAGCTTGGGGATATTGACATGCGCCGGGCACTCGCTGGCGCACATTTTGCAGTTGACGCATAGGTCGGCCACGGCCCGAACATCGTCGGAAGACAGAACCTTGCCGTTGCTCCCCTCTTGCAGCAGGTGCCGGAGGAGGTTCGCCTTCGCGCGCGGCGAAGCAGCCTCGGCGTGCTGAGCGCGGAAGATGGGACACATGCGCTGCTCCGGCGCCGCCGTCCGGCAATGCCCGCAGCCGTTGCAGCTCATGCTCTCGTTCAACATCTCGCCCGGTTGCCAACGTAAAGAAGTGGTGAGTGGTGAGTGGTGAGTGATGAGTGATGGAGTGGGGGGGATGGCAGATTGGTTGTTTTCTGCACTCATCACTCGGCACTCATTACTCATCACTTTTCGCAGAGGCCAGGCGGGCAGGCTCGGATCGGGGCCGACGATCTTGCCGGGATTGAAGAGGTGGCGTGGGTCGAAGATGGCTTTCAGCTCGCGGAAGACCGGGTAGAGCTTGCCGTATTGCCGGGCCACCCAGGGGGTGCGGGCCAGGCCGGTGCCGTGCTGAGTGCTGATGGTGCCGCCCAGCTCGAGGACCAGGTTGCAGACCTCGTCGGCGATTGCCCAGAGTTTGGCAACGTCTTCGGGGCGTTGCAGGTCGAGGAACGGCCGGGTGTGGACCTGGCCGGCGGCGGCGTGGACGAGGAACGACGCAGTTGTCTCATGGCGCTGGAGAAGTTCCTGGACAGCGTGCAGGTAATGCAACAACTCCTCGGGAGGAACGCCGACGTCCTCGATAAAAGGAATCGGCTGCGCTCCGCCGCGGAGACCATAAAGACTTGGCAGCGCCACTTCACGCAATGCCCAGAAGGAGTCGATCTCGGCACGTTCCAGGGCCGTCAAGGCATGAACGGCAAGATGATCGGTACGGTAAAGACGATCGGCGATTGCCCGCGCTGCTTCCTGCGCTTCGGCGGGCGTCTCGCATTCATATTCAATGAGCAAGACCGCCTCGATGCCCGGCGGGACGAGGCCGGCCAGCTCGGTGTCGCTCCCGCGGATGAGCGTGAGCAGGCGGCGGTCGATCAGTTCGCAGGCCGACGGGCCGCTGGGCAGGCTGCGTTGGGTCGCCTGACAAGCGGCATCAAGGTTGGCGAAGCCGAGGAGCACCAGGCTGCGCCCGCCGGCACCGGCACGGTGCGCAGCGTCGCTTCGGTGAAAAAGGCGAGTGTCCCCTCCGAACCGACGAGAAGCCTGGCCAGATTGAGATGCTCGACGGTGAGCACATCATGCAGAAGATAGCCGCAGCGATTGAAGGGCGTGCGCGGCTGGCACTGGCGGATCAGCTGGGTGTTTTGCTCCAGCAGCGTGATGGCCGACGCGACGATTTCTTCGCGGCGGCCCGGCCTGGCATCCGCGGCCGGCCAGCGCGGGCACCGGCTGGCGACGGCGGCTTCACCCGTGTCGAACACGACGCGGATCGCGTCAACGTGATCACGGGTGTAGCCATGGCGCAGCGCGTCGGCGCCTGAGGCATTGGTCGCCAGCATGCCGCCGATCGTGCATTGCACTCCACTGGCAGGGTCGGGTGCAAAGCGCCGGCCCGTCCTGGCCAGCTCGGCGTTGAGATCGCGATAGACGACACCGGGCTGCACGCGCACCGTATCGCTGCCGACTTCTAGAATGGCGCGGAAATGCCTGCTCATGTCCACGATGAGACCGCTGCCCAGCGACTCGCCGGCCAGCCCCGAACCAGCGCCGCGCGGGATGAGGGGCAACTGGTGCTCGGCGGCATAACGAACCAGCCCCTGAACTTCTTCCTCATTGCGCGGCATGACGACGCCCAGCGGCTGGACCTGGAAAATGCTGGCGTCGGTGCTGTACAGGGCACGAGACAGGTCGTCGAAGAGCAGCTCGCCCTTGATGATGCCGCGCAGGTCGTCACAGATGCGTTCGCGCTGTGATGGGTCCATCATGCGGATTTCTGTTTCATCTGTTCGCGAAGGCCGGAAACCTACCCCACCTATCGCGAACCGTAGAGTAACGACATCAGTTCCGCGCGCGTGGACTCCTTGTTCTTGAAGCCGCCGCGCATGGCACTGGTCGTGCAAATACTGTCGGTCTTGTGGATGCCGCGAATCGTCATGCAGGTATGCGAGGCTTCCAGAACGACAGCCACGCCGCGCGCGTCCAGCTCATGCACGAGCAGGTCGGCCAACTCCTCGGTCATGCGCTCCTGCACCTGCGGCCGGCGAGCCAGCACCTCGACCACACGCGCCAGTTTGCTCAACCCGACGATCTTGCCGTTGGGCAGGTAAGCGATGTGGGCCTTGCCGATAAAAGGCAACAGATGGTGCTCGCACATACTCTCGAAACCGATGTCCTTGACGAGCACCATCTCGTCGTATTTCTGGGTGAAGGTCTTCTGCAAGATGTCCCGCGGATTTTTGTGCAGGCCCGCGAACATTTCCGCGTACATGCGCGCCATGCGCTCGGGCGTGTTGCGCAGCCCTTCCCGGTCGGGATCCTCGCCGACGGCCAGCAGGATCTCGCGCACCGCAGCCTGAATCCGCTCCTGATCGACATGTGCCATGTCGGGAGGATCATTGTTGTCGCCGGCCGGCCGGCACGATTCGACGACTCGCTCGTTCATCCGCTGCTTGCTCCCAGAGGCCGCCCGAAGTGCTGTTTTTACCGGCTTTCGCCGCACGCGCAAGAGACGAACAGACAGACACCGCGGTGGCGAGAAAGGGCTGGGGCCATAGTTTTTATAGATAGCCAGGCTGAGGCAGTCAAGGAAGCGGGCGAGCGGGAGTGGGGTGGTGAGGCAAAATGAGGATCGAGGATGGAAGATGGAGGATCGAACAGCACAGCTGATCCGGCTTCTATCCTCCATCTTCCATCTTCCATCTTCTATCCTCCATCCTCTATCCTCTGTCACTACCTCACCACCTCACCACTCCGCTCGCCTTATCTTGAGCCGAAATAGAAGAGCACCAGGGCGAGCGAGGTGTTGCGCACTCCGGGCGGGACCCAATCGGGGTGGTTCAGCAAATCAGCGCTTGCGGTGAACAGTAGCAGTCCCAGAACAACCACTGCCTTGGCATCCTCCCAACTCCGCGAGGCATCGGTTTGCTTCCCCTCGGTCCACCAGGCGAAGATCCTGCGCGTCACCATGCCGAGCAAGTAGGCCAGGACGACACCGAGGATCGACAAAGGTTCCTCTTGCACGAGATGATTCTTCATCCCCAGATAGACCGCCATACCGACGAAGGCCGCGACGATGATGACCCGGATGCTGTGCTTTGGGAGATAGAGCGGGTGCGCCTCTTCTTCCAGAAGTCTGTCTTGTTCGAGCTGGCGAATCACCGCTGCGGGCAAAGTTATGAAGCGCCGCGACGTGAAGTAATGAGCCAGGGCGATCATCAGCGTCTCGATCCAGACCGGGTCAACTTTCTTCTCTCCAACAGGCTCGATCACCTGGTTCCTGATGACATGCACGATGACGACCACCACGATCAGGATCGTCAGCAAGGCACGAATGCTGCCGCTGGGCAGACCCAGAGGAGGCCGCGGACGGGCAGGGGTAGTCGATGACATTGGCTTGGACCTCAGCCGTTTGGCGATGAGGGGCATTCTTCATACTCTCAAGCTGGTGTATCGGATCAGCGGCCGTCGGCAAGCACGCCGGCCAGCAATGAGAATGGTCCACTGGGGCAGCCGGCCGCGTACACCTGCTCAACGGAATTGGTTCCGTATACCGGCACCGCAGGGAGTTGGACCGCGCCGGGATGTTCCTGAAGCGGAAGCATGCGTTACCACAGCCGCTGGACGCCATAGAGGTCGAAGGTCGTGTCCACGCCGACAACCGGTATTGCCTCAATCAGTGCTTGGGCGATCAACAGCCGGTCAAATGGATCACGATGATGCGCTGGCAGCGTCTCGACGCGGGTTGCGTGAGTCAATGAGATGGCTAGAAAGTCGAACCCCGTCCGTGCTAGAGCGGCTGGAAGGTAAGAGGTACTTGGTTCGCCGAGGATCAGTTTTCCCAACCCCACTCCTTGAAGTCCTCGAGCGGGGCGTCGAAGTCCGAAGCCATCCAGAACTCGGCTTTCCGGTAGCTCCCCGCCTTGCACGGCCATGACGTCCGCTCCGTCTTCCTAACCTGGGCCAAGGGTTGTCCTTGGTGGGAGATAGTGAGCTCCTGCCCCGGCTGAAGTTGTTCGATCAACTCCGGCAGATGAGCGTGGGCTACTTCAAGGGTGACCGTTGACATCGTACTCCTCCTTTCAGGACGGCATTAATTGTACCATAACGGGGACGCAAAGCTACTATCTGCTCCGCCTGCCGCGACGGAGATGCGAATGGCTGCCGATTGGTCAAAGACCCTTCCTCAAAATCTTCTTGCGCATGCTCATCTTCCCAGCGAAGTTCCAGATGGCCACGGCGGATTCATTACTAAGCCTGCTTCGTGGTAGCAACGGACCGGTTGCAACGAAACCTCTCATTCTGATTACGCAACTGCCTTTCGTATCAGGGTTACGATGCGAAGCCGCCCCGCACCCACCCACCAATGAACTGATACGATTGCTCAGCCAGCAACGACTTGATGCTACTCGTGCAGGGTTTCAGACCGGCGTAGCTGCAACCGCTTGAGGACAAGTTCCCCGAAAATGGTTCCTGGACCCGGCACCCCCATTACCAGGACACGGGTGACCTTGCTCCGGCCCGTTTCCGTGTCCCGTTTCCGTTTTATGATCTTCGCCAGTATAGACTGATGTCTTGAAGTTGTGTACACTAGCGTTTGTTCCAGGCACAACCACAGTGTTCCCTTGGAGGCGGAGAGATCCGCGGCACAGCCATGCCCGATTCGCACTCCCGCGGTCAGGGTGTATCCGGTTTCGGCTACTCTGCACAGGGCAAGCCGAAACCCCGGGCGAAACCCTTTCTTCGCTGGGCCGGCAGCAAGCGTAGGCAACTTCCGAGGCTGATTCAATTCTGGACTGATTCACACCAGCGGTACGTCGAGCCCTTTGCTGGTTCTGCCTGCCTATTCTTCGAGATCTCTCCCAACGAAGCAATCCTCGGCGACAAGAACTCCAGCCTGATCGAGCTGTACCAGGTCGTTCGAGATCAGCCGAGTCGGCTCTACGATCGGCTTCGTCGGATCAAGCGGGACGCGCAAACCTACTACCGCTGGCGGAGCAAACCCCAAGCCGAACTAGATCCCGAAACGCGCGCGCTTCGCTTCCTCTACCTGAACCGCAACTGCTTTAACGGTATCTACCGAACGAACACCAACGGGGACTTCAATGTCCCGATGGGCAGCAAGCTCGGCGCATATTTCTCGAAAGCCGACCTTGTGCTCTGCTCGACGCTACTGAAGAACGCGAAACTCGTCGCCGGTGACTTCGAGGTCACTTTGCGGCACGTGCGAGCTGGCGATTTCGTCTACCTGGACCCGCCGTTTGCGGTGAGGTCGCGCCGCGTATTCAGAGAGTACGGGGCCACGCTATTCGAAACTTCTGACATTACGCGGCTGGCCACGAGCTTGACGCGAATCGCCCAGATGGGCGCTGATTTCCTGGTCAGCTACGCCGACTGCAAGGAATCACGGGACATCGCCCGGCGGTGGAATGCGATTCGGCTGCCGATCCAACGTCATGTGGCGGGCTTTACCGGGAGCCGTCGCCATGCTTACGAATGGCTGATCTCGAACATGCCGATTGCCGAAGAATTCCACAGGGGCGCCAGGAAGGGGTAAGGCTATGGCGACGAATGGGGTGCCAGGAGGGGGTGAGGCTATGGCGACGAAGAAGCCATTGAAGAAAAGCGGCAACTCAACATCGAAACAAAGGACCGACAGCCAGGAACATTCTTTGCGGTTGATCGGCATCAAGAAGATCAAGATCACCGACCTTGAACCGAACCCGCACAACCCGCGCATGCTGTTCGACGACGTGCCAATGCAGACGCTGGAGGAGTCGATCAGGAAGGTGGGCATCCTCGTGCCGCTGACGGTGTACGAAAAGGCAAAGGTCAAAGGCAAATACGTCATCCTTGACGGCCAGCGGCGTTGGATCTGTGCGCAAAAAACAGGGCTGGGAGAAGTGCCAGTCAACGTCGTGGCGGAGCCCTCAACCTTTCAGAACATCATCACGATGTTCCAAATCCATAAGCTGCGGGCAGACTGGGAGCTGATGCCGACGGCGCTCAAGTTGCAGGTGTTGATGGACGAGATGGAGGAGTCGAATGACCAGAAGCTCGTCGAGCTGACGGGCATGGATGTGGCAGTCATAGTTCGGTGTAAGAAGTTGCTATCTTACGACGGCAAGTATCAGGAGATGATGCTTACGCCGAATCCGGACGAACGCTGGAAGGCGGATTTCTTCATCGAGATGTATTCCGTCAGGAACGACCGGCTCGTAAACAGCTTCGACTGGTTCGATAGGGCCGCGTTCACGGACGCGATGATCGAGAAGCAAAGAGCCGGGGGCTTCAAGGCCGTTACCGATTTCAGAATCATCAAGCAACACATCAGCAACGCGAACAGGGCCGGCAGGCTTAAGCAAATCTCGAAACGTCTCGAAGAGTTCACCAACCAACCAGACCTCCGCGTCGATCACCTTGAAATCGAAGGGGTCGGCGTTGCCACGCAAGTTCGGGCCATCACGAAAGACGTTGGCAAGCTCCGCCAGCTTATTAAAGACATTGACGTAGACCAGTTCTTCGCTGAAGAACAGCTCTGGGAAGATCTGGAGAAACTGGCCGCAACAATCCAAGCCAAGCTACAAGAACTCGGACGGCGGTCAACAAAATGAACCAGCCTGCCCCAATCGGCACTAAGATCGATCACTCCCGCAAGAAGAAGTGGCACAATCGCTTCTTGCACTATCAACGTCCGCCCACGCACGGAGACATCGACGCCTGGGTCGATCAGTTCAAAAAGCAGGACAAGGACGTGGCGGCGCGTCTGCTGGACTCCGTTCAACTCGTCACGCGTGCGGAAATGGAACTCGCCTTTCGAACCTTGATGAAGTCACTGCCAGGCTGGCATCATCAAAAGGCGAAGAGGACCGGAGAGTGGCGGTTCGTGCCCTACGCCGTAAGACCCGGTGAGAGCGGGGACCACATGACGGCCTGCTTCCGCCAGGCAATGGGGATGAGGGAGAGGTACCATGACCCGCTGTTTGTTTATGCTCATCAACTGCCCGCGCAGAAACTGACCGGCAACGACACTGTCGTGCTCATTGATGACTTTGCAGGAACAGGAAACCAGGCTTGTAAGAGCTGGAATCAGTTATTCCGCGAGTTGGTGGGTGGTGCCGGCACGGTATACCTCATGGTCGTAGCAGCCACTGTCCAAGCACAGGATGAGATTCGTAAGAACACCGACCTCCAGGTCATGACTCACTACAATCTGATCTCATCAGACAACCTGTTCTCGGACGATTGCTTTCACTTCACGGAAGCAGAAAAGCAAACTGTTCTTAAGTACTGCGCCGAACACTTTCCAGACAAGCCAAAGGGGTATGGGGATTGTGGATTGCTGTTCGTCTTGCAGCACGATTGCCCGGACAACAGCATCCCTATCCTACACAGCTACAACAGGAACAAATGGGTCCCGATCTTTCCAAGGACTGGTCCACCTTCGTAATGGCGCGCTTCGCGAGGTTGCCTTGATAAGAGCGTGGACACCATGTGGGACGTGCTCGGACTTAGGGGACATACCCTGGGACGTACTTGAATATGCATGCACCGAAAAGGGATGTACTTGGGCATTTGGAACATTTCGCGGAATGTCCCTGGAATGTCCTCCTTGCCAAGTTCACATCAGCCCGTCGGCCCTTCACCCGGCATCCGCGGCGGCGCGGTTTGCCACATCAGGGCGATTTCGTCCGGTGTCAGGCCGTAGGCGGCGTTAACGAGGTCGGAGACGCGGGCTTCCAGCGTGCGCGCCTTGCCGGCCAGCGTTTGCACCGGGACCACGCTGGCGGCGTGCTCTGCCTTCAAGCGCTTCACGTCGGCCACCGACAGCGGCTTCGACCGGCCGCGTGCCTTCTTCACCTCGGCGGCCAACCCGTTGGCGTCGAGACGGGCCACGTCCTGCAACTTCTGCGATGGCTTGTCGATGCCGAATTCCAGACGCAGCCAATCGAGCATCGCCCAACGTCCCGCTTGCTGTTCCGTCGTGATGTCGGATCCGTGGGGAGCCGGGGAGGGAGCTGGGGGAGCCGGGGTGCGGAACCTTCGAGGGAGCGAGTCTACCTCTCCTCGCATCGTAAAAGTGGCGTACACCCGCTCCGTTTCATTTGTTTCGTTTATTGTGTTTATTTCGTTTATCAAAACGCGCCCAGTTTCGTTTACTGGGTGTGACAGCACAATAAACGAAACATAAACGCAATTTTGGGCGCCCATCTCAGGCAAGCAAGTCCAGGAGGGTGCGGCACTCACCGGGGCTGCCATAACGCGGTTCACTTAGAGCGTGTCTAAAAAGCCGGTTTTGGTAACAATCTCCTAGACATAAGACGGATCATTGCAATATGGATCCAAGTCTCAGTAGTGTGTGGATGGCGTTCATAATCTTTGCTCAAGCGGCGGCACCGGTTCAACCAGCCGAACGTTCGCTCCACCACCCAGCGGCGCGGCAGGAGCACGAATCCTTTGATCCCCACGGGACGCAGCACGGTCTGCAAAATCCACCCGCATTTTTGCATGACCCAGCTCACCAACTCCCCGGCATAGGCGCCGTCTGCCCAGATCAGTCGCAAGCGTGGAAACCAGTTACGGACCTTGGCCAGCAGCACCTTGGCTCCGTCGCGATCCTGAATGTTGGCGGGCAACACGACGACCGCCAGCAGCAGCCCCAGCGTATCCACCAGCACATGCCGCTTGCGGCCGTTGGCTTTTTTTCCGGCATCATAGCCATGTGGCCCTCCTTGCTCGGTGGTCTTGACCGTTTGGCTGTCCAGGATGGCGGCACTGGGTTGGGCGTCGTGCCCTTCGAGTTCACGGACAGTCTGCCGAAGGCTGTCATGTATGCCGCTCCAGACCCAGCTTTCTGCCAGCGGCTGTAATAGCCATAGACGGATTTCCAAGGTGGGAAGTCGTGGGGCAGCATACGCCACTGGCAACCGGACCATAACACATATAGTATGGCGTTGAGGAGTGCCCGGTTATCGTATTTACGAGGTCGGCCTCCCGTTTTGGGCTGTGGGAGCATGTGCTCAATGTTGTCATACTGGAGGTCGGTGAGGTCGCTGGGATAAGGTGTCTTGCTCATGCAGACAACCTATTTTTCCTTGGCAGCTGCGTACAGCTGGCTTTTTAGACACGCTCTTAGTGTTCCACACGGCATCTTGTGATACGTCTCACGATTCATTCTTGCCAGACAGGGTTGCAAAGCGGAAACTCGGCGAATGGGTCAGAATCAATCTCGCTCGGCAGGGAAGATTCTCCCAGGTAAATGCCTCACTTCCTCCGCGATGTTCGCAAAGACCCCATTCCAGTCGCCCCAGCGTTTCTGCCGGAACAGCCGCACCGTTGGATACCACGGGCTGTCCGTCGCGCTCCAGCAACCAGCGCCAGTCCGCAGCGAAGGGCAAAGCCACCCAGACGGGCAGACCCAGAGCGCCGGCACAGTGGACGATGGCTGTGTCCACCGCCACCACCAAATCCAGGTTCTTCAGCACCGCGGCGGTGTCCATGAAGTTCTCCAACCGGCTGCCCAGGTCGGTCACCGGGAAATCGGCTTCGGCAAGTTGTTCCATGCCCAGCTCTTTTTGCAGGCTGAACAGGCGAACTCCTTCGATCCGGGCCAGAGGGGCAAAGTGCTCCAGCCGGCAGGAGCGCAGATAATCGGCCCTGAAGGAGGTCGATCCCTGCCAAACAATACCGATTTTGAACTCCTGTTCAAAGACAGGGAGACAAGGAGACAAGGAGACAGGGAGACAAGATTTTGCGGAGCTGACATCATGATCGGCGTTTCCTTCTCCTTGTCTCCTTGTCTCCTTGTCTCCCTGTCTCCTTGTCTCCTCGTCTCCTCGTCTCCTTGTCTCCTTGTCTCCCTGTCTCCTTGTCTCCTTGTCTCCCTGTCTCCTTGTCTCCCTGTCTCCTTGTCTCCTTGTCTCCTTGTCTCCCTTTCGCCACCTCACCACCCCACCGCCGCACCAGTGCCGGGTCGGCAGATAAATAGGGGATGTCCGCCGGTATGCTCGACAGGGTGGTCCCCAGAATGGCAGGCACGTCCAGCAGAGGAGCCTGGATATCGAAAGAGGGCAACTCCGCATCATCAGCAACCAGCCCGTCAACACCGGCACAGCTAGCCAGAAATCCGACGAGATCGCGGCGACATTCCACGATGACCCTGCCGCCACGCTGCTTGACCAGGGGAGCGAAGCGAACGAATTGGATCGCGTCACCCCGGCCCCCCGCCGCGTGCAGCAGGATGGTTCGTCCCATCAGGGGAGAGCCGTCCCACAGCGGAGTGGCGAACGGTCTTTTCGAGCCTGGTATCTCCTTGCATTGCCAGCGCCACTTGAACTCGGGCCAGCCTTGCTGGTAGTTGCCCGCAAGGAGCCAGGCGAGCGCCCGATTCTTGCGCACATCGGCATCATTGGGATTCAGACGCAACGCTTGCTCATAGGTCTCCACCGCCGCATTCAGCTTCCCCTGTTCGGCCAGCACCACGCCCAGGTTGCTGTAGGCGTTGATAAAGTTCGGCCGGCACTGTGTGGCCTGCCGGAAGCTGGCCTCGGCCTCGGCGAGTCTGCCCTGATCGCGGCGGATGGTCCCCAGGTTATTGTGGGCATCCGCCCAATCCGGTTTGAGCCGCACTGCCTGCTCGCAGCAGACGGCGGCTTCGTCCAACCGGTTCTGCTCGCGCAGAGCGATGGCCATGTTGCTGTAAGCTTGGGCATAAGCAGGATCGATCTCGACCGCCCGGCGGTAATGCGCCACGGCTTCGTCCCGTTTACCTTGACCGGCCAGCACCAGCGCCAGGTTATTGTGTCCAATGGCGGAATTTGGGTCGATCTGCACGACCCGCTCAAGAACTGTTACGGCTTCGTCCAACCGGCCTTGACTCCAGAGCAAAAGTCCAAGGTCCGTGTAGGCCGCTATGAAATCGGGCTTGAGCCAGATCGCCTTCTGGTAACTGGCCAGCGCCTCGTCGAGCCGGTTTTGCTCCGCGTAGGCCTGCCCCAGTTCGTGATGGGCCTCGGCAAGGCGTGGCATGAGTTGCACGCCCAGTTTTTTTGCATCCAGAACAGCGTTTTGCAGGTTCCTGTGCGCCTCGTGGTAATCCGGCCGGAACCTCATGGCTTGCCGGAAACTGGCTGCCGCTTCATTCGGTTTGCCCTGGCCGGCGAGCGCCAGACCGAGGTTGTTCAGGGCCTCGGCAAAGTCGGGCTTGAGTTCCAGTGCGCGCCGGAAGCTGGCCACAGCCTCGTCGAGCCGGCCCTGGGCCTGCTGTGTGCTGCCCAGATGAAACCATATTTCGGCCTGTGTCGGCATGACATCTTTTCTAAACCGGCATCAGTGCGGATGCAAGAGGGTCCTGACAGTTTCCCTCCGATGCAAGATCTAACAATGGCTTGGAATCCCTCGCCCTTTCGACGTGAACCAACCAAAGAAGCACATCGACGCTGCCCCCTGTCTCAGGAGCAGAGCTGTAATCCTGGAAGAAATCACCAGACGGCGCGGGATGATCGGTTGGCATCACGTCGGTTGGCACGCAACCGCCGTTTAGCCGCGAGCCAAAGGCTAGCGTGGACACAATGAGTGCAACCGCTTCACTCCCGTTTCCCGCGCCGGTTTGTGGCTGGCGACCGGGTGACAATACGGGGCTACTTGAAGTCGTTGTCGGCGGAGCAACAACGACCACCCGACCGTCCAGCGCATCCCCCGCCGCATTGCTCGGCCGCGGTTCCAGGTCGAACAGGAAATCATTACCTCGAGCGTCAGTGCCGCCAAGTGCCGTCACTGTGCTGCCGGCGTCTTGCAACAAATTGATGATCGCCGGACCCGCCGGTGCGTTATCCTTAACATGGAAAGTGATCAGCGCCAGACTCCCACCGGACCACTCACCACTCACCACTCCACCACTCACCAGTCCGCGATACCCACTGATGTAAATGATCCCCGCCGCCCGATCGAGGTTGACCGTGAAGTTGTCGAAAGTCTGCGTCAGACTGCCACGAACCACATCGGCCGCGGAAGCCACGTCAACCCGGCTCGTGTCGTAGGCGATGGACAAGTTCCACGCGAGTCCAACCCGTCGGCGAGGGGATCGAGATTCACCGGCACCACCACCAGTCGAACCGGGCTGGACATCGGGGCTGACCTCTGACCTCTGACCTCTGACCTCTGCCTGTCCAATGCTCAGCAGCGGGTCGGGCCCCGTGATCGTCGGTGTTGCCGCCGGAAGCGGGGTGATGATCGATTGCGAAATACCCACTGCCTGCCGAGCAACGGTCAGGGAGTCAAACCCGGTGAGCTGATTGTCGCCACTCACGTCGGCGATGATGAGGGGGTCGGCCAGCGGCCATTGCCGGAAGCCGGGATCGAGACCAACCGCAACGCGGGAGATACGCTGGGCGTCGAGTCCGGTGTAGATGCCGTCGCCGCTGGCGTCGCCCAGGAAGGCGACCACATGGACGGCGTCGTCCGCCACGGCCGGCACGCTCCCGCCGTTGATCTGCACGCCTTGCAGGTCGAGAATCTCTTTGGCGCCGTAGCCCGCGGTGCTCGGCACACTGGCCGTAAGCCTGACGACATCGTCCGCGGCACTCCCAGCGGCCAATATCAGGCCGGTGCTGCTTGTCAGGCTCACGACGGCCACGCCCGCCGTGCCGGTATCGACATGGACCACGGCGTCAGCGGAAGCACCGCTGCCGCCAGCGCCCCCGGTAACCGTGAGCAACGTGGGGTCGTAAGTCAGGTTGAAGGTCAAGGAGTGGACTGTGACGGCATTGCCGCTGTCATTGTTGAGCAGGCGAATCGGCAGACCATTTGGCGAGCCGGGAGTGTCAGCGACCGGATCAGGGGGCACGTTGACATCCTGGCCGGAACCGCGCGCAAAGTCCGGCAGGCTGACGATTACGGAGTTGGCCGGGTTGCTCACCACGAACGTGGTGACGTAGTTGTCGCCCGCCGTGCCGTCGCCGTTGCCGTCGAGCAGGTTGCCGGTCGTGTCCTGGAAGCCGTTGCTGGCGCTGCGGAGCGTGACGGTGTACGTGTCGTTGGGCAGCACACCGAAGAGCGTTTCGGGAGCAGCGCTGCCGAGGACGCCGGTCTGGCCGGTCTGGATGAACGTGATCTGCGTGGCGGTTGGATCGACGACCAGCGAGCCGCGAATACTGGCCCCATTGGAGGCACGCACCAAGGTGATATCCTCCGGCCCCAGCGTACACGAGGAGTTGTCGTAGAGATTGAGGACTGGGCTGCTTACCGTACCGAGGCTTAGCGGCCTGTTGAAGATAGCCGTGAACCCAGTGGCAGTCGGCGTGAACGTACTCACCCTAAGCGAGACGATATTGACTGTTTGCGTCAGTGTCGGCGAGGCGCTGCCGAAGAAGTTGCTGTCGCCGGCGAAGACCGCTGACATCTGGTGGCTTCCCTGCGTCAGGCTGCTGGTCGTGAAGGTGGCGGTGCTGGTGCCGTCGAATCAGCCCAGTGCCGATCGACATGCTGCCATCCTCGAAGGTGATGGTGCCTGTTGCAATGCCGAAGCCAGGAATATTTGCAACCACGGAAGCCGTGAATGTCACAGTCTGCCCGGCCGTGGATGGGTTCAATGAGAAAGCCAGCGATGTCGTGGTATGTGCCTGGAAGACCGTTTGCAGCACGGTTGCCGGCGCACTGCCGGTAAAGTTGTTGTCACCGCCATAAACCGCAGTGATCGTGTGGGTGGCCGCGTTAAGGCTGGTCGTCGAGAATGTCGCCGTTGTGCCGCCCGTCACCAGACCCGTGCCAATGGACATGCTGCCGTCGCTGAACGTCACCGTGCCGCCGTTGTCGAACGTGCCCGCGAATTGCGGACTCACCGTCGCCGTGAACGTCACGCTCTGACCGTACACCGACGCAGTGGTCGACGAAGTCACCGACGTGGTCGTGCTCGCCTGGTTCACCGTCTGCAGCACGCTGCCGCTGCTACTCGTGAAGTTCGTGTCGCCGCTGTAGCTGGCCCAGATCGTGTGCGGGCTGCGCCACGGTCAAGGCGGCATCGGTGATGGTGGCCATGCCGCCGCCGCTGAGGCTCGCCGTCCCCAGCGACGTGCTGCCGTCGCTGAACGTCACCGTGCCGCCGTTGTCGAACGTGACCGAACCCGCCGTCACCGTCGCCGTGAACGTCACGCTCTGGCCGAACACCGACGGATTGGATGCCGAGGTCACGGTTGTCGTCGTGGCGGCCTGGTTGACGGTCTGGAAGAAATTTGCCGACGTGCTCGCGGCGAAATTGCTGTTGCCGCCGTAAATGGCGGTGATTGTGTGTGTCCCCGCCGTCAGGCTGCTCGTGGTGAACGTCGCCGCCGCGCTCAACGGAACCACGCTTAACGTCGTCCAAGTGCAAGAAGTAGTTATGCCGGTCGAGGAATCCAAAGAGAACAGTGGTGGTTGGGCTGGTGGCCGTACCGGTGTAAGAGTACTGCTGATATACACCGGCAGTGATATTCGACTGCTCAAAGAAGACGAGGCCGTTCCAGGACGCCTCGAACTCGTTCGTGTAATTACTATCGCTCTGGAGCCACCAGCTGATGAGGTATTGCGCCCCGGGCGTCGTCGCCACGCTCTGCGAAATGAACCCCAACGAGCTATACGGCCCGAGTCTCGCTGCGTAGGTGCCGCTGTGGGCGATCCCGCTCCCTCGTCACGGAGGTAGACGTAGTGCTGCCCGATTGCGTCCAGCCGCTGAAGTTTCCCGTTTCAAACCCGCCGTTGGTGATGAGTTGGGCCGCGCCGCTACTGAGACTCCCGGTCCCGATCGCCGTGCCGCCATCCTGGAAGGTTACCGTCCCTGTAGGCGCGCTGCTCAAACCGGTCACCGTTGTCGTAAATGTAACGCTCTGGCCGACGACCGATGGGTTACCTGGAGAGTTCAATTGCACGCTGCCGGCCAGGGCGGGCACAACGAGATTGGCGATGGGGGTGCCCCGCCCCGTGACCAGGTTGTAGCCGGGCCCCGCAGGGGATCCGTTGTTGCCACTCGTGATATCGTGGAAGTCGCTGGGGGGCAACTGGTAAATCTTGGGCAAGGTATCGTTGACGCCGTTGAGCACAGCCAGGCCGTTGGCTACTCGTCCCTGGTCGGCAATGGCGATCAACGCGGCCCAGGCCGGCGCGGAGAAACTGGTCCCGCCGATCTCCTCCCACGGCGGCGAACTGACGTTGTTGTAGGAATCGTAGACTGCCACACCGCTGGCCGGATCGGCATCAAGGGCCACGTCGGGTATGCTTCGCCTGGTGCTGCTCGGCGTCGTAACCAGGTTCTGGTACGACGGCTTGCTTTCGACTGTACTGGTCCCGCCGCCGCTCGCTAACGAGGTGTTCCACCAATCCGATCCGAGACTCCAGCCGGTCTCACTGATGTAGTTCCCCTGACTGTCGGTTGACAGGGTCGTGCCGCCGACCGCCAGGACGTTGGGAGAGTAAGCTGGATATATTCCCGGTGCTCCTGTATCGCCCGTGGAGGCCACGAAGGTGACTCCGGCATGACCGCCGGGGGTCGTGAAAATGCTGTCGTAGGTTGTTTCGCCGGAGAACTCCGTAGCGCCAAAGCTCATAGACACGACGGTAACACCCGCCACGCCGCGGGCGTAGTTGGCCGCGCTCGACACAAGATCCGCGTACGAAGCGCTGTTGGCCTCGAAGAGGAGGATGTTCGCGCCAGGCGCCACGGCATGCGCCCATTCCACGTCGAGGGCCTCTTCATATTCCCAGTTGTCGTTGCCGGGGCCTGCCGGATCGACGACAGGCACACCGTTATGGCCGCTCGTGGAAATAGTCGCGGTGATGTTGACGCCAGACTGGTTGTACACTGTCAAGAAGGACGAGGCGGGACCGTACTGTTGGTACAGCGTCTGGGTGGAGGTTGTTGTCAAACTCATTGCTTGGTCGAAGCCGTCGAGATCCGTCAAGATATTTGGGTCGTTGTAGGCATCGACGATGGCGACCGTCTGGCCGGCGCCGTCGCCTGTGATCCCGCCGCTGAACGTGATTTGATTGATTCCATACGCCGTCCGGACCATCGCTGGCGTCAAACCAACCGGACCCGAACTGCCGAACGGTCCCAGGCCGCCGTTAGGGTGAAAGAGCTTGTAAGTGGGAAAGGCATAACTGGAAGGGAGGAGGCGCGTTTCCAGTTCTTCCAGGATGAGTGGCCAGCTAAAACGATCCTTGAGCGGCTGCCCTCGCCGGGGTGGGCGCCATGCCGTCGCCGCGAAAGCATGCCACCTTGCTCCATATCTCCTGGCCAATCGGCGCAGCCAGGGTAAAAGCATGGCCGGACTCCTTTATCGCAGTGCAGGCGGGCCGCTCGCACTACAAATCGTTCCAGGGCGAGAAGTCGGGCAGATGGCAACCGCGGCGAACCGGCATGTTCCGGACAACCGCTTGCCCTCATAACAGGTAACCAGCCGGCGGGCTTCAACGCAAGAGCGGATTGGTTGCGGGCAGATAATTGCGAGTGGAAGTGGGCATACCGATGAAGGTTGTGAGTAGCAGCCTCAGCCGGTTGTCGTCAGGATGAAACGACTCCCGACCCCTTTTCCAGGCTCCAGCATCTGCCGCAACTCGGCCCCGTCGATCACTTCCTTCTCGATCAGCCGCTGGGCCACTGCTTCCAGGGCTGAGCGGTGGCTGCGGAGAATGCCGCGAACCTCGTTCGTGGCATCGTCGATGATCTGGCGCACCTCCACATCGATTTCGCGGGCCGTCTGTTCGCTGTACTCACGGGCGCTGTCGATCCAGGGCACATCGGGCAGGAACGCCGGGCCGCCGTGCTCGCGGAAGTTCACCCGGCCCAGGGAACTCATGCCGAACTCCTTGACCATGCTGCGGGCAATCCGGCTCGCTTGTTCCAGGTCGTTGGTTGCCCCCGTGGAGACTTCGCGGAAGATCAGCTCCTCGGCAATCGTGCCGCCGAGCGCTACCTTGATCTGGCTCGACAATTCCGACTGCGTGACGAGATAGCGGTCCTCTTCCGGCCGGCTCATGACGTAACCGAGCGCACCAACGCCGCGCGGAATGATCGATACCTTGTGGACGGGATGGGTGTTGGGCAGGACGCACGTGACCAGGGCATGGCCGGCCTCGTGGTAGGCGACGCGCTGCTTTTCGTCGGCGAGCATGATCCGGCTCTTGCGTTCCAGGCCGACGGCGCCGCGCTCGATGGCTTCCTCAAATTCGGCCATCATCACCGCTTCCTTGCCGTTGCGGGCCGCCATCAGCGCCGCCTCGTTGACGAGGTTGGCAAGGTCGGCGCCGACCATGCCCGGCGTCAGGCCGGCCACGCGCCGCAGGTCGGCATCCTTTCCCAGGCGAACGTTGCGGACATGGACCTTGAGGATCGCCTCGCGGCCGTTGATGTCGGGCCGATCGACCACCACGGTACGGTCGAACCGGCCGGGGCGGAGCAGGGCCACATCGAGCGTTTCCGGCCGGTTGGTCGCGGCCATGATGATGACGCCGCGATTGGAGTCGAAACCGTCCATCTCCACAAGAAGCTGGTTGAGGGTCTGCTCACGCTCGTCGTGGCTGCCGACGATGTTGCCGGCGCGCGTCTTGCCGAGCGCGTCCAGCTCGTCGATGAAGATGATGCAGGGCGCCCGGCCTTCCGCCTGATCGAAAAGGTCGCGGACCCGAGCGGCGCCGACGCCCACGAACATCTCGACGAAATCGGAGCCGCTCATGCTGAAAAAGGGCACCTCCGCCTCGCCCGCCACGGCCTTGGCCAGCAGGGTCTTGCCCGTCCCCGGCAGACCGATGAGGAGCACGCCCTTGGGGATGCGGCCGCCCAGCACCTGATACTTCTCCGGCTTCTTGAGAAAATCGACGACCTCGCGCAGCTCGGCGACGGCCTCGTCGATCCCAGCCACGTCCTTGAAGGTGATCTCCATGTCTTTCTGGGCATGAAGTTTGTGCCGGCTGCGGCCAAACGTAAACGGCGAGCTGCCTCCCGCCAGCCAGCGGACGATCATGAATGTGGAAATCCCCAGCGCGACGACGAAGAAAAGCAAGAAGGTCAGTCTGGAAATACTGCCGAACATGGACTCCTCATCCATCCCCTGGAATTCGACGTGAAGCTCCTCAAGCAAAGGGATCAAGCCCTGATCTCCGTCCACCCCCGTCCGCTGAACGCGGAAGCTAAGCTCGCCCTGCTTTCTGCCGTTAAGCTCACCGTCGGAAATCGAGTCGGTGGTACGGACCTTCCCCGTGATCTCCGCATTGCCGATCACCAGGTCGTGAAAAGTTATGTTCGGATCGAGCCGGGTTGCAATGAGGATCTGCTTGAACTCACTGTACTTGAGCGGAACGCTGCCGCCGTCTCGCGTCCACAGCCAGTAAACGATCGGGCCGGTGACCATGATCAGGAGCAGCAACGAACCACTACTCAACCACGCTCGGCCGCGTCCTTACCCTTTTTCTGCACGAATGAAATCTCCTTGCAGGATGTGCCTCCTTTATTACTCTACGGCAGCCAAGACAGGCGGTCAACCAACGAAAATGAGAGGCGAGTAGGACTCACCACTCATCACTCGTCACTCATTCTTACGTCGATCCGAATAGCTCATAGACGGGCTTCCAGCCAATCGGCGTATTCGTCCATCGGCCGCTTCGAGAACGTCCTGACAGATCAATCCCGGCTGCATCGAGGATGAAGCGACACCGATTATCCCCTTGTGGTTAGCCGCTGTAATGGTAGCGGCACGCAATGATGACCACGTTGTCGGCCCTCACGGTATAGACCAAACGATGCTCATCGTTGATACGCCGGGACCAATAACCCGAAAGTTCTCCCTTGAGCGGTTCGGGCTTGCCGATACCCTCAAACGGCGTCCGAAGAATATCCTGGATCAGCAGGTTGATTCGCTTCAACAGCTTGCGATCATGTTGCCCAAACCACTGGTAGTCGTCCCAGGCCGACGGCGTGAAGGTCAGATTCATTCCGCGCTTAACTCCCGTTTCTCTGCCTGTCCCAACTCAGCTTCCGCGATCGACCGCCGCAAATGCGCTGCGTTCGTCGGGCTAGCGAGCAGATACAGGGTCTCCTTCCACGAGTTGAACTCATCCAGCGGCATGAGTACCACCTGTTCACCCTCGTCGGTCACCACGATACGCGGTTCCGCATCGGCCAGGACCTGTTCGACGAGACGTGGCAGGTTGCGTTTGGCGTCTTTCAAGGTAACGGCTTGCATGGCAAACTCCGTGGTTCTTTGGCCAAGGATCCCGCGTTGTGTTTCATGTTGATTTTTTGGCGTGCAACCATCATAGCACATTGTGGCAAACGGGTTCGTGGCGTCCGCTCTTCGGCCAGGCTTCTGAGAGAGCATTGGGCAGCGCATGGCGCACTTTGCGGTCAGGGGCCAGGGCCGGCGCGAGCACCCATTTGCCGATGTTCGGACACCTGCCGGGCGAGATTGTCCAGGTCTTGGAGGAAAGGGGGAAGGAGAAGCAAGGGAGAACAAGGCTGCAGATGAGGGAAAGGCAGACAGCTACGGCCTCGACAAAGAATCAGCAGTGTCCCCAATCCTGCCCTGACCCCCGGCTCGCCGTGGCTCATTGATGATTGCCATACCGGTTGAGCCAGCGACCATAGTAGTCGTAAAAGACCTTCTTACAGTCCCGGTTGACCGCAAACTCCTCGACAACACGATCGGACTTCACTTCCTTCACTTCAAGAGTCAGCCGATAGTTAATCGCGTGCTCTGGGCCAAAGGAACATGAGTCTCCCGTGCCGGTGAAAAGCACCAGGAGATGCTGCATGTAAAGATCAATAGCCTTGCGTGTCAAAGCCAGTGCTGCTTCGCGCTCCGCTGGCGGAAGGGCGGCAACGGCATCGTACTCTTTCCGATGTAGGGAACCAAGCTGCTTGCGGCCTTCCACTGACTCGATGACGCGTCGAATATGTTCCATGAGCTGGTTCCGGAGGGAAAAGAGATGCTGTCCGTAGAGTTCGACAGCCGCTTCCTTGCGATCTGTAACTTCGGAGGGCATAGCACCGTATGAAGTCCTCGCACTGGGAGACGCGCACTTTGCTGCTGTCCGTCTGAATGTTAACTACTCTACCGGTTCGCTCCGCCTGTATCTTTTCCGCAGCTGCTTTCGTAACGACTATGGATCGCGCCTTGCAGCGCTGAATCTCAACGTCCTCAGGCGTCAGCTCCCGTCCCATCTGTTGTTGCAGCAATGGGAGAAGATCTTCAACGAGCGGGACTGGCAAAATGACAAGTCCGTCTGGATTCGGTCGCTTCGCGAGTTCGCCAAACGCGCCGACCTCATTCTCGCGGAGCGGTTCGTTCGGTCCTGCCATAGGTCCTCCACTGTCCTCGAGGTTTCTCTGGCGAACGATAGCCCGCTATGGGGCTTCGGATAGCGTCAACAACCGCCGTCCGACCACCAACGGAGCAGCGGCATGGCGGGCCGTTGGAAAAAACCGGACCTCGCTACGGTGGGCGGTCAACAGCTTCGACTACTTTGAAGATTGTATCCCGACAGGAACCAGATTGGCCAGCCTTTTCGGTGAGCTGATCGACTCAACATGCAGAACGCGAAGCACGAGCCAGCTGCGATTTACTGCCCCTGCTGCAACTTCGCGCTGGTCTGCGCTGGTCTTTATTGCTTGCTTGAACCCTTTGACGGCGTGAGATTTGGATGATTGGCGCGCAGCCAGCTCAGAATGTCTTTCTCCAGGGACTCCGCAAATTCAATCAATTCGTCGGCATCGGCCTCGGTTGCACCGCCCACGGTGTCGTACTCGACTGTGTTGCGCTTCATGCGGCAGGCTTCAACCAGCCGTTAGCTTGCCATTGCTTCAAGGTCATGCTCAGAACCCGCCAAAAATATCTTGGGCGAAGCCAGGACCGAAGTCAGAAAGTGATCCTCGTGCGCATGCGTTTGTGAAATTCCGCGAAGCTCAGTACATGCGGGTTGATCTCCCGCCCCAAACGGTCGCCGACGCCGGTCAGAAGGGCGCAAACCTTGCGCAAGCCGATGTTGCCGATTACCATCAGATCAATGTCGCTTTCCGGATTGGGAGTCCCAGCGGCCATCGAACCGAACACGAAGGCGCAGCGGATGCCGTCGCTCGAGAGGGCCGCGGCCAGAACATCGGCCAGCCCCGACGTTTTGAGTACGATTTGGCGGATTTCCGCGTGCAATGGATGACGCTGGTTCGCGGTGTAACAAACGCGGTTGCCGTCCTGCCGCCGGGTCACCAGACCGAGCTTAACCAATTTCCCAATATCCTGCCGCACCGTGGCGAGGGCAAAGCCGGTCTGCCGTTGAATCTCGCGCAGGTGCAACTCGCCATTCCGCAAACCGAATAGCACTCGAAAAATTGCCTCGCGTACCCGTGAGCAAACCAGTTGAGCCAGAACGTTCATGTGTTCGTTTATACCATACGATCGTACTGTTTGGCCATACAGTTTGTATCATCCGTCGAGTCCATCGTCTCAATCCGCGGAGATTGTGTATAATCTCTCTTTTCCAGGCAAGGATTCGAAAACATGGCCGAAAAGATCACCACACGAACCAGCGACTATTCCCAGTGGTACCTCGACATCGTGCAGTGCGCCGGGTTGGCGGAGAATTCCGATGTCCGCGGCTGCATGGTCATCAAGCCGCACGGTTACGCCATCTGGGAGAAGATGCAGCGCGCCCTCGACCGCATGTTCAAGGACACCGGGCACGTCAACGCTTACTTTCCCCTGTTCATCCCCAAGTCGTTTCTCGCCAGGGAAGAGGAGATGGCCGAGGGGTTTGCCAAGGAATTCGCCGTCGTCACACACTATCGGCTCAAGTCCGTCCCCGGCAAAGGCATTGTCGTCGATCCCGAGGCGGAGCTTGAAGAACCGCTGATCGTGCGGCCCACGTCGGAGACGATCATCTGGAACACTTACAAGAACTGGATTCAGAGCTACCGCGATCTGCCGTTGCTCATCAACCAGTGGTGTAACGTCGTCCGCTGGGAAATGCGCACCCGGCTCTTCCTCCGCACCGCCGAGTTCCTCTGGCAGGAAGGCCACACCGCTCACGCCACGCAGCAAGAAGCCGAGGAAGAAACCCGGCGCATGCTGGGCGTGTACCAAACCTTCGCCGAAGAGTGGATGGCCATACCGGTGCTGACCGGACCCAAGAGCGAAGGGCAGAAGTTCCCCGGCGCCATCTACACGCTTTGCATTGAAGCGATGATGCAGGACAAACGGGCATTGCAGGCCGGCACGAGCCATTTCCTGGGCCAGAACTTCTCGAAAGCGTTTGATGTGAAGTTCCAGAATCAGGCGGGACAACTCGAATATGCCTGGGCGACGAGCTGGGGCGTTTCGACCCGTCTCATCGGCGCTCTCATCATGACGCATAGTGACGACCAGGGGCTGATCCTGCCTCCCCGCCTGGCGCCGATTCACGTCGTCATCGTGCCGATCTTCCGCAAACCCGAGGAAAAGGAAGCGGTGCTGGCGGCGGCCAACAAGCTGGCTACTTCCCTCCGCGAACTGCCGTTGACCGACTGGCTCGGTTATGAGCCGATCACGGTCAAAGTCGATGACCGCGATCAGTACCAGCCCGGCTTCAAGTTCAACGAGTGGGAGCTGCGCGGCGTGCCGGTGCGAGTCGAACTTGGCCCGAAAGACCTGGAGAAAAATGCCTGTGTCCTGGCCCGCCGTGATCTGCCCGGCAAGGAGTCGAAGCAGATGGGCGTACCACTGGCCTCGGCCCCCGCGAAGATCGTGGAGATGTTGCGGCAGATGCAGACCGACATGCGTGAGAAGGCTCGAAAGCTCCGCGAGGCCAACAGCTTCGAGGTCAACTCCTACGACGATTTCAAGAAGAAGATCGAGGAGCCGGGAGGCTTCCTGTGGGCGCATTGGGACGGCACTCGCGAGACGGAAGACCGCATCGCCGCCGAGACGAAGGCGACGATTCGCTGCATTCCGTTCGAGCGAGCGAAGGAGACGGGGAAGTGCGTATTGACAGGGCAGCCGTCGCAGGGGCGTGTGGTGTTTGCGAAGGCGTATTGAAGTACCAGGAGAACACGGAGCACGCACCGACCGCGCACGGAACGAGGAAACCCCGGAAAACACGGCATTTTCAGAGGAAAACGCCGCATTTTCCGGGGTTGACCATTACGCCCGGAGGGATTCGAACCCCCAACCCTCGGCTCCGAAGGCCGATGCTCTGTCCAGTTGAGCTACGGGCGCTCGTGTTTTACCAGTAAGATTTTACGTCACTTCTTTTTTTCTGTTGTTTTTGGTGTAACACCTGACACTACACCTAGACGATCCTGGGACACCAGGCAAAAGTGGCCAACCGTTCATTACCCCGGTTGGCCGTGTACACAGCGACTTTCAAGTTTCAAGGAGACAGTCACCATGTCCGAGAAACATTCTAGCGAATCAGCCGTCACTGGCAAACCCGCAAAACCGTATCCTGACTTTCCGCTCTTTCCGCATGCTACCGGCACGCCGGGGCAGCGGCGGTGTTCTTCATAGAGTGTCTGAGCATCGTAGCCGGGGCAGAAAATTAGGATGTAGACCAGCCGACTGCCCGGCGGAAGCAGGCGACCGCTTCGTCCAGCTCCCCCTGGTCTTTCAACGCATTGCCCAGGTTGTTGTGCGTCTCGGCATTGCTATGAGCCTCGGCAAAGTCCGGCTTCAGTTCACGCAATTCCTGATACAGGTTCAGATGTCTTCGGGCTATGACCTGCCAATCGAAGTCTTGGAGAGCCTGTTTGGCCTGCTCACCCATGAGACGAGTTCGGGACCGATCAGCGAATGTCTTGCGCAGAGCCTGTGCCAGGTCCGTTGGTGATTCCGCGGGCACAAGAAACCCGGTCTGACCTGGTTGCACCAGGTCTTCCAGTCCGGGCATTCGGGTCGCGATCACGGGAACTCCCGCCGCGTAACTTTCCAGGACTACCAAGGCAAAAGCTTCCCAGAGACGAGACGGCACCACCGTGCATAGTGCGTTCTGCAGCAGGTACGTCTTGTCCTCGCCGCCCACCTGTCCTACGAAATGAACCCGATTCGCCAGCCCCAGACGTAGCGACTGCACTTCCAGGACCGGTTGCTCCTCCCCCTGCCCCGCAACCACGAGTTGCACATCAGCCTGAGAAGAGACATGGGGCAGGGCCTCCAGAAGCACATCAACTCCTTTGTGCCGCTTCAGGCGCCCGAGAAAGAGCAGGTACTTGCCAGACTGGATGGCTGGAACAAACCCCTGTGGCCTGGAAGCACGGGCAGCGAACGGCCCCAGATGGACGCCGTTGGAGATCGTCACAACCCGGCGAGCCTGTGGACACAGAAGACGGTAAGCGTTTTCCGTGAACCGGCTGATGGCGACAAGTGCATCGGCTGATGCCAGGGCTTGAACATACCGTTGGCGCAGGGCAGGCCGAGCCAGACGGCGGTTGCCGCTGGAAACATCGCCGCCATGACTGGTGATGACAACGGGCACCGGCAGATAATGCCTCGATAGAGCGGCAAGGTAGCCAGGCGGATAAACGCCGTGACAGTGCAGCACATCAAAGCGATGGGAACGGTACAAGCGCAACAACCACCAGCGGTACCAGTCCACAAGATAGCGCGTCGAATAGAACCGTGGGTGGCGTATTACCTCGTAGGGTAGAGAGGCATCGTTGGCCCGCAATGGCCGGCGGGGCTGCGGGGCGAGCACGACGACATCATGCCTCAGCGCGAGGTATTGCCGAGCAAGAGCATCGACAACTAATTCTTGCCCACCCAATTTGGGAAGGGCTGTGTCGGTGTAAAGACAAATGCGCATGCAACATCGTCCCGGAGAACAAGGCGGCGAAACCGGCCCGATTAGACTGCCTTTTCAGGTTTGCGCAAGTCCAGATTGCTCCAATCACAGAACTGCGACATTCGGGATGGGACAGACCACTTCGCCACCCAATCTGTTGAGGATTCATAACCGAGTTCAACCAGCGTGCCGGCGAAATGGGGATCGTGGCGGAGCAACTCCTCAATGCGCGGACGGTGTTCTGGCCGCTGCCAGCGGCCGAGTGAATGACCGTCAACGGGGCGGAGACCGTTAAGGGCGGTTTTATCGAATTGCGTCCAGGGGTCCAAATGAAAATCGACGAATGGCCTCCGGCCTGTCTCACCCGTGAAGGCTTCGATGCACGCCTGCATTTCCAATGTGTCGGCTACCAAGTCTTCGTACCGCAGCAAGAGTATATCGGACGAATGCAGGCATTCCCGCATTACGCTGCAATAACGTGTCCAGAGATTCAACTCGACGAAATACTGATTGGGACCAGTTATCGAGTGCCGCGAGGTAAGCATGTCGCGCGGGTCGCGGATGAGGACGATGATGCGTAACTTGGCAGCTCGCTGCCGGTAAAAATTGCGGAGCCAGTCCAGTTTGAAAATATCGTCCGGCACTTGGAAATCATGACTGCGTGATTCCGCCATCGGTACGTGGCGGCGCCCCAGGCGGATACCTCTCGGTTGAACTGCCGAGCGTGAGGCAGAGCATAGCCCAGCATCATTTGTAGCAGCGTGGTGCCCGAACGGCGAAATCCGCAAACAACAATGTGGGTACGGAGCGGGGTAAGGCCAAAATACCCTGTGTCGGGCAAGCGATACAATTGCCCCAGCAACTTGCGGTGCAATGCTCCAAGCGGGTCCCCAATTCGGATTGTTTCTACTCTGCTTAACCGAGGCAATTCGCCTACATGACTGTTCCCAGTCCCGCTGATGACAGCCAACTCGCATCCATGCATCCTTTATTCTCCCCGATGGAATAGAACTCTCGGATCACAGGCTTTCCGTGAAGACAAGAGGGAGAATAAAACTAATAAATTGGTTTTGTCAACCGCGCGTTTCAAGACCTGAGCGGCGAATTGCACATGCACACGACTGCCACTGATGATGGCCGGGCTTCGATGCAGGACGCGGCCAGGTGGCCGGTCCCGGAATCCCTTGGCGATGCCGGCGCCCATTGGGCCTTGCAGTTGCAGCCCTGGGTGAATGTCTGTCAGTCTTTCGGGTATTTTCGACAGCGGTTCGGCTCACTATTAGTCTCCGGGACCGCCAAGCTGGAACGACGGCAGCTTGTTGGTCAAGGCCTTGGCAAGGTTGGCTTGCTTGAGGAAGAGCAAGGCAAAGCACGTGTCAACCATGTCCTTGCGGTCGTGATAACGGCCGTCTTTCCAGTTGCCGTCGGGTTGCTGAGTCGCCAGCAAGAACTCGGCGCCCCACGGATACCATTGCTTGCCCTCGATCTCTTTCTGCTGGAAGAGCACGCCCACCCGTTCTACAGACCATAGATAGTAGAGGTTCTTCATAACCTCGTCCGACGGCAGATGGCTGGTCTTGCTGGGTTCCTTGACATGCTTGCTCAATGCCTTGAAGCCCTTATTGACCATCTCGTCGTCCATCTTGTCCTTGAATGCCGGCTGGACCCGCTGCTGGCCGGGAGCGGCTGCCCAAAGGTCGTTAGCCATGCCGTGACCGACAGCCAGAGCAAGCAGGCCGACAGCCGTCATGGGTTCATGCCCTAGATCTTCACGAAGATGGCCGCCGTTCTTGTACTTGTAGTGCCAGCTGCCATCCTTGTTCTGGCTGGTCTGGAAGCGCATCACCATTAGTGCAAAAGTACGGTCCAGGGGCAGGTCGTACTGCTTCTTGCTCGCCGCCAGCAAGGCCAGAATGGCGAACTGCGTGTTGGAATTGTCGGTGTCGCTCGGCGGCTTGTAATCCTTGTCGCCCGGCTTGGCCTCCATCTCCTTCTTGAGCTCGTTGGGATCACTGAAAACAGGCAAGCCCATCACGCTTGGCGACATGGTAAGTTGCTGGCCCTGTTCATTCTTGAGTTCACTGGGCGGCCTGTAGTCCGTGCTAAGGACCGCTACCGGCAACCGGGCGGTTATGGACTGCTGGGTAGTCGTGGTCGGCAGCCGTGGATTGCTCTCCGGCGGTTTATCCAGCTGCATTGCGGCGCGCAATGCAACAGGCTTGGGTTGCAAGTCCTTGAGACCATGCGACACTTGAGCATACTCCTCGTCACTGAGCTGTGGGTCGGATTCGTAGGTCCAGCCGCCGTTGCGGCGCTGGCCGGCGATCAAACGCAAGCCCAGGGTTCGTATCAAATCCACATCTTGAGGATCGCCCAGCCGATCCAGGAAGAGAATGGTGAGTGAAATCTGGTAGGTGGCATAGGAGTCCTTCGCTTCGGTGCGAGCAAACTCCGCGGCCTTCTGTACCCTATCATCCTTCCTGTCCACTCCGCACTCCAGCAGAGTCAGGCCGGGCAGGGTCGTGTATCCGAGGGGGAAATTGCCGCCCGGCGTGCCGCCCTTGTGCGGCGGCCACGAGCCTTCAGGCCCCTGGATCTGCATCAAGTATTCCACGCCTTTTTTGATGGCCTCCTTGATCCTCTCCTGCATTTCCTTGTCAACCTCGACCAGCGGCGTGCCGCCTTCCACGTCGGCCCCAGTACCCGGCAGGATGATTTCTTCAATCGGGCGTGGCCGGGGCGGTATGCGAGGAGCTGGTTTCGTATCTTTCTTGTCCTTATCTACCAATGATGTAACTTTGTCGTCCGAAGGCTTGGCACCGGACGAGGCACTCTTCTGGGGATCAACCGCTTTCCCGTTGTTGGCGGATGAGCCGGCTCCGGCCGGGATACTCCATACCACGGTCTTGCCCTTCTCTGCCGCGGGCATTTCGACTTCCATGGTTTCACCATCGATACGATATTTGCCGGTGATCTTCGAGCCCGCCGAGGTGATGACGACGGTCCCATCCTTTTTGAACTCCACGGTGACCTTACCCTGGTCAGTCTGAACCTCCCAGACGCCGACTATCGCGTCTTTGGGCTTGTCGTCCGCTTGCACAGACATGGAGACCAAGGCGGTGAGGACACCAATCAGGCAAGTCAGCACAACGGCTTGAAGCACTCTCACGGCTATTCCCTCCGGATGGCGATTGGTTGCGAAACATGTCAATCACTCGACACGCTTGAATTTCAACTTGTTGCCTTTCTCATCGGTCGTGGTCATTTCATCCTTGTTGATCTTGACCTTCACCTTCAGTTTCACCGGCTCGGTCCCGGTTTGAGGATCTGGAGCATTGCCGGCGTCGCTATGGTTCCGGGAACTCAGCAGAATGACAGCGGCGGAACTGCCAAGAACCAAGAGCAAGAGCAGCGCTCCGATCAGAAAGACAATCCCCGCCTTGCTGCGCTTCTTATCCTGGAGTTGTGTGGCTGGCTGCGAACGGGAAAGATTCATGTCGTCGTGGGTCCTGGGCTGGTTAGACTCATGTCGCCCCTGGTGTCGTCGTTCGAGGGACGGGGACTCGACGCCGGCGTCCTGCTGAGCATGCTGCTCTGCGCCGGCACGGAAAAGTCAGCTCCGCACCTGGGGCATTTGATCTTCTGGCCCACCCTTATGGACGACTTGGTCTTGAAACCGGTGTGACAGTTCGGACAAGCAATCTTGGAAGCCAGCATGGGATTTCACCTTCCTGCCAGGGTTTAGGCTCAGAACCACTCACCATGCACTATAATGAGGGACCAAACGGGTTCACAAGAGAAGAATGAATCTTTTCCCAGGACGTGTCCGCAAACAGCGGTTCGGCAGCTCGCTTGCCCGGAGAACAAGCCGCCCGAAGTCGTGGTGGGCGCATGCTGAACGGACGGTCCCTCAGACAGTTAGACGTGCTAGAGGGGAGATTGTTCCCGAAAATCAGGTTAGTTGAACGGAATTAGCTCCGGCCCCTGAATGGGACGCCCTGGTGCTGTCCGCAGCAGTGGCGGCTCGGCCGGGGCGAGCGGCGGGGCAGCACTTTCCTTTGGTTTCGGCCCCAACCGGGTTTGCGTCGCGGTTTGCGGCTGAATAACGATGCTGGATTCCAGGGACGGCGCCAGCGGCGGCTCCTTTGTCTGCAAGAGAGGGGCATCCTGGAGTTTGGTAGTGTGAAAACCAGCCCAGTGATACATGAGCAAGGCGCTGCGGGCCTGTAACCGGACACGCATCGAAGCATCATTTTGCATCGCCTGCTCCAGGGCATGGCCGGCCGGCTGCGACACGGGCCGCAACTTCGATAGACTCTGGGCCGCTTCGGACCGTACACCTGGCTTGGGATCATTGCGCAGGACGTCGATCAGAACCACAATGATCTCGGGAAACGTGGCTGGCTCGTACTGGCGCAGTTCCTCCGCCGCCGCGACACGCTTGTGCTCGTCCTGGTCGGTCTTGACGATAACTATGAGTTCCGGGACCCGTTCGGCCGGCGTCGGTTTGGAGTGCTTGCCAAAGATGATACCGGCTTGCACTGGCACGGCCAGGGCGATCACGGTCACAAGAATGAGAAGGAAACGGTACCGGTTCATGGCAAGATCCCCCAATAGTCATGAGTCATTGGTCATTAGTCATTTGTCGGCACTGACTAGTTGTTGCCTGAACTGGCGGTGGGTTCAACTAATGACTAATGACTAATGACTAATGACTGCTCCGGCACAATTTGCCATGCGGCGGCGGCCGGCGGTAAGGTGGTGGAAGGGTACGCTCAACTCCGGAATTGCGCATTATGAGCGGCGCACCGCCTGTCGCTAGTGACGGGGTGAGAGGAGGAATTCCGACTATGACGGTTGTATGCCTGGTGATTCTTTTGACGTGAACTCAGCACTCAGCACTTTAGTGCGTGCCGCCGGCGCCGAAACCCTGCCGCGATCGTTGTGAAGGATCCGAAGAACCAGGGCCATCATTATCGCGCTTGGTGATATCGTCGACAAAGAGCGTGTTCCTGGGATACGTCTGGAAAGAGCTGTACTTGGGATCACCGTCGGGAGGTTTGACGAACTCCTCGTCGTGTGGCGGCGGTTTGATCTTGTGCTGCGTCGTCCAGCAGCCCGACAGACAGAGTAGCCCCATCGCCAGCCAGCGCAAACCAAGCCATTTCGTGCGCATGGCACTCTCCCAAAAAATGCCAGTGATTTCAACCCCTGATTACCCGAGCGGCGGACTATAGCGACCCGCCTGAGCGCGTCAAGAGCAAAAACAAAGGATGAAGGATGAAGGATGAAGGATGAAACATGCAGCAACCTGTTTGTACCCACCGTTCTGATTCGTCCTTGGGTGCAGGACATGGTTTGTGCGCGTCGTAGCCGAATTCGCCAGAATTCGGGGGTGCGTTCTCTCCCCAGGCCCCGAATTCTGGCGAATTCGGCTACAGAGCCCCCACGGTATTTCACGCTCCGTTGCAAACCGTGTTCTGCACCCTTCGTCCTTAATCCTTCTGAATTGCTCTGGCACTGGCCGGCACCTCTGGCTATAGTCCCGCCCGCGCCCAAAAAGAGACGAAGGATAAAGGATAAAACCTGCAACGGTCAATGTTTACCCATTGTTCTGATTCATCCTTCATCCTTCATCCTTCATCCTTATCCACTGGAACAGGGAGAGACCCATGCGTAAACTGTTATTCTGCTGTGCAGCAGTGGCGCTCGTCGCCACGGGCGGTGTTGCGGTTGCGGCCGCGTATGCGTACCGCTGTCCGGATTCATGGCTGGGCCACTGTGCCTGCACCGCTTGCAAGGTGGCAAGCAATACTTCACTCCTCGGTTTGATCCAGCGTGGCGTTTCCACACAGGTTCAGCATACCGAGCCTTCCACCGATGCCTCGGCAAACCAGGAGCCGGCTTGTTGTGCCGAGCTTGGTAAACCGGCCGACGTTTGTGAACCTGGCTGTCATCCGCTGTCTGACCCGGATGGCATCGTCCTGAACCGGCTCCCCGGCCAGATTCAGGTCGGCGGGAACGAGGAAAGCGGCCATGACACGTCGCCGATTCCGGAAGTGCAACCCATTCCTGTCGAGGTGCCGCTGGCCGTGCCGGAGACCGACCCATTTGCACCGCACATGCCGCGCTGTCCGGAGGACGAAGTATTGCTCAAGCCCATGCCCCAGGCCACGGATTGTGCCGATGATCCGGTAACCAGGGCAGTCGTCAGCTTCTGGTCAGGCGTGATCCGCTCGGTTTTGCACACGGACCGCCCGGCTGGAGCGACGGAAGAATCCGAACCGAGCGTGCCGGCAGGGCCGGCGAATTTCCAGGAAGATCCCCATTACTATGAACAGTACCCGGGCTGCCCGTACATTGGCCCGAGTCCGTCGAAGGGCGGCGTCAATGCCCCCGCCCGTCCGGAAATCATTAGCAAGCCACATCTCGAGAATGGCAGCGAGAAGAACATCACGCCGTCGTCCAAAGAGGGTGGCCTGCCGCACTCGAAGCGTGAGCCGGCTTTGCAGATTCCATCGCTGGCCGGCATCTGGGAAATCTGGCTTGCCCAACCGAAGGCCAGCACCGCCGAACCGCCCCTGTGCCCGAACGTGGACACGACCGAGTTCCGTCCCAGCGACGCCAAGCCGGGCGAATTCGAGCCGGTTCCGCAGTGAAGCTCAGGTTTACCGCAGAGGACGCAGAGGAATTAAGGCGAGGATAGAGAATTGAGGATGGAGGATGGACAGATAGGTCGATTCTCGATTCTCGATCCTCAATCCTCAATCCTCAATCCTCTCTTCTGTTGGGCCTCTGCGTCCTCCGCGGTGAGCAGTAACGCCCGGCCCGATCATGTCTCCCCCGGCCTGCTTCGACCAGCCCTCAGCAATTCATATGGTGCGGGTTTGCGGATGCTCTTCTTGCAGAGTTACGCTTTGCTGCTCTCCAGTATATTCTTCGGTACAGCGGTTGGGTTCTTCCGACAAGAGGTGGGATGGGAGGATCGGCCTGTTGTGGTTAACACCCGGGAAATCCTCTTCCCATCCGTACTCAGAATGCGTTAAGCTTCTGACGTGAATCTGGAGCAGTTGTCCAGAGTATTCCAAGACACACCAACACCGAGGCGTTAACCGATGTCTTTACAACCCCGGCAACTTGTTTCTCTCGTCGATGAAGAAGGTCGGAGCATAGGCCAGGTACTCATCGCCCGGATCGAGGACGATCTGGTCTTCGGACAATTCACGCCTAGCCCTTCTTACCCAGAAGTGGAGCACCTCTTCGCGGAATATGTCGATGCTGCTAATCAACAGTTGTTGAGTATTGTTGGCGAATTGGATGTTGCCATTAGCGCGCTTGGTCTGCATTTGCGCTCGGACAACGGGGTCAGGCTACCAACCATATACGATGTCCAGATTGGTGCGGGCATCATTACATTCCGTCTGCGATCGGCGGGGGCGGAGTTCAAACATTCTCAAGATCAGACCGGTAAGAGTTGTGTGCCGCTCACTTCGCAATGTAACTCCGATGCACCAACTCCCCTTTCTTCTCACCATCCCGGCTCTCGATAGAGACGCTCGTATCGCTCTCCCGCGTAATCACCCGGATGCGCTCGTTGACCTTGGTCTCGGCTGCCTTGCCCTTGTCGGTCTCGCTCAGGAACGCCTTTACGGTGTCCATCTCGGCAGACTCGAACCTCCTGCCCTTCTGGAGATCGCCGAAGGCATCCACAGCGGCGGCACGCAGCATCTTCGGCCACATCTTGCGGAACAACACGGAGGAGCCGTAAATCTCCGCGCTTTCCACCTTGCCGTTGATCGCCAGGACGCAGCCGATCGCATCATCATTGCCTTCCAGGCACTTGTTCAGCTTGTTGACGTAAGCATCGATCTCCGTTTGCAGTTCCTTGTTTTCGAGAGTGAGTTGAAGGCTGCTGGCGGATCGGGGGTCGGCCACGCTCTTGTTCAGCTTCTGGCTGAGTTTGTCTTGCTGTTCCCTGACCTTTTCCCACACCTGTCCCTGCTGGCGCGGAGCTGACGGCCAGGCGCAAACCTTTGCCCGGAAGCTGCCCACTGGAAGAACTGAAACTGTCGGCAGTCTCCGTTCCGCGCTGCTGCCAACGACCGTGTTCCACGCAGAAGGAAGCAATCGGCACCTGACCTGACCGGGCCGACACGATCAGGTCATACCCCATGACACGATCCTGCCGCCCGCCCTTGACGATGTCACCCGCCTGAATGAAGACCTCCACATCGGTTGACATGTTCCGCACGGCAAGTTCATTCACGTTGCCCGTCTCATGCACGACGATTTTCTTTTGCTCCAGCGCTTCCTGAAGGGTCAGGATGTTCTTCACCAGGATGACGTCCTTGCCGTGGATCAGGTAGACGGCAAGGTTCCGGCAGGTTTGCGGCCCGGAGATGGTGTAATCCTGGGCCGGATTCTCTTCCGCGAGCGCCGGCCTGGCCATCGTTCCTGCCGCCAGGAACAGCAGGAGTGCTCCCACACGAGGATATGCGTTCATGGTTTATTCCTCCCGAAACGTGATAGGTCGGTCCTTCTGCATCTCAGATGGACCATCTCACAACATATTATTACCCACGCTTGAGGAGCCAGGTTTCCCCGTTCCTGGAACTGTGGATATTACTTGACGATGTATTGCGGCGCGGTAAACTCATGGCATGGCTCTGGAACAAGAACTGAGAACGTTCCAAAATGAACTCCCCGACCTGCTACAGGATGTGGACAAGCGTGGAAAATACGCATTGGTCCACAAAGATACGGTAGACAGCGTTTGGCCCACCGTGGACGATGCCTTGGCCGCTGGCTATGACCGCTTTGGCATTGAGCCATTCATGGTGAAGGAGATCACCGAGCACGAAAAGCCACAGCGATTTTCCAGGCGCGTGACACGATGCCCCTAATAACAGGTGAAATCACCCAGGACGGCGCCGTCATCGACGTACTTGTCGGTGTGAGCTTCAATCGGCAGAGGGTGTTGGTAGGAGCCGGGTTACCGGTACCACCCAAATTGGCTGTCCGCGCCATGGTCGATACCGGTTCATTTGCCAGCGCCTTTATGCCCATCGTTTTCAAATCGCTTGAAATCCAACCCTTCCGTACCATCCCACTTCGGACACCTTCCACAAGACCAGGAGATCCATGGAGTACCGATCAGTATGACGTCGGCATTACGCTTGTCTCGGGCATGACACAAGTTCCTTGCGACAGCGTGCATGTGATCTGCTCGGAGGATTTCGACCCAGAGGAGGGCGTTCATGCACTGATCGGGCGCGATGTCCTGGCAAGATGTGTTTTTTCTTACTTCGGCCACGATCAGAAGTTCCGTCTCGACTTCTAAAGTCAACTCCGTCGCGCGAGTGGCTCGACAGAAAACGGAATACCGACAAGTTCGTGAAACGCTCTCGGTTTCATCCGGGTATTCATGGTGAGACCAAACAACAAACCGATCGCCCGCTCGGGAGGCCGACCCATGTCGCACTGGCTGAGAACTGCGCTGACTCTCATTGTAATCGCCCTCTTCGCTCAGCATTTGCTTGCCGCCGAGGCGCCGCGCATCCGCGATGTGCGTATGCAGAAAGTCGATGAGGTCATCTACTTCCATTTGCGGCTAGAGCCGCCGGGCGATCTGCACTTGCCCGTTTTCGATTCGAGCAAGCCATTTTCGGAAGCGGACCGGCGCAAGTTCGCCCGGTTGCCACGGCTGATTCCCGCCGACGGCAAAACTCGCGCCGTCTACTATCGCTACAAGCCGAACCAGAATGCGCTCAGTTTTTACGGCAAAGTCACGGGCGAGGATAAAGCCAAGTTGCTTCTGCTTTATCCTCTCAAGGAAGAGCCAGGCAAGGAGAAACTCGCCCTGCCCGAACTCCTGCGTTCGCCGGCAATGGCCGAGGCGCCCGTGGAAGTGGACTTCGCCAAGGCCCGCAAGGTTCCCGTGCCTGCGAGCGATCCGGACGATTTGCACATCTCCAACGATGACCTGCGCGGCAACTGGGCGCTGTACCAGGCGGCTTACTTCGCCGTCTTGGAGACCCAGGTGCTCGACTTCAACTTCTACAGCTTTGCCCGCGAAGCCACCAGCCGCAAATACAGCGTCGTGGCCCCGGCCTGGGTGAAACGGCAACTGCTCGATCCGGAGCACCGGCTGTACGAAGTCACCACTGGCGCCGACGCCATCGCCGAAACGCTCCAGCTCCATCGCCTGCTGCACCCCGATGCGGGCGACAAGGGCGAACGGACCATCGACATTGCCAACGTCCGGGGGATAACCGTGCCCGAGCAACCCTGGGATAAGATGCTCGCCGGCAAGAAGCCGAGTGTCGAGCCAATCGCCCGCCTGGTCCCGCGCAACAACTACTACATCCACTTCAAGGACCTCCGTAAGTTCATCGACTTCGGCGAGCTTCTCAACCAGTGGGGCACCAACGTCACCTGGGTCTATGAGATGCGCAGCCGGGACTATCAGCTTCAGGAGCGCTACGAGAAACAGCTGTGCTTGAAAAGCACCTTGCTGGGCAAGACGCTCGGCCCGGCTGTGGTGAAGAGCGTGGCCGTCACCGGCAGCGATCCTTACGTCCGCGAAGGCACAGACATCACAGTGATCTTCCATGTCAACAACCGCCCGCTCTTTCTGGCAGCGGTGGAAGGATTCCTCAAGGAAGCCCGCACGGCCTACGCCAGCCAGCTCCGCGAGAGCAAGGAAGACTACCACAAGGTGACCATCGAGAGCTTCGTCACGCCGCTCCGCGAAGTTAGCCTGCACCGGGCCATGCTGGATGATTTCGTCGTCTACTCCAATTCGCCGGCCGGCATCCGCCGGATCATCGACACGCACCAGGGTCTGCGCAAGTCCCTGGCCGGCTCGCCGGACTTCCAGTACATGCGCACCGTCTTCCCGCTTGACGACAAGGAGGAAGACGGTTTTGTCTTCCTGTCGGATGCGTTTGTTCGCCAACTCGTTGGACCGGCCAGCCGGATCAAGGAGAAACGCCGGCTGGAAGCGCAGACCAGCATGTACATGGTGACCAACGCCGTCCTTTTCACCGCCTGGGAAACCGGAAAGCTGCCGGCCGACCATGCCGCCGCGCTCGCCGGCGCCGGTCTCAAGCCGGAGGATGTCGCGGTCCGCGACGGCAAAGGTGTCGTATGGGATGCCAAGAAGCAGTTGGCCGTTTCCGACGTCTACAACAGCATTCACTTCGCCACGCCGCTGATCGAGCTGCCGATTGACACAATCACTGCAAGAGAAGAGAAGGACTATGCACGATTCCGCGAGGAATACACGCGGCTCTGGAGCGGCTATTTCGATCCTACCGCCATGCGGATCGCTCTCGACGAAAAGCGGATTCGTGTGGAAACGCACATCTTGCCCGTGGCCGGCAGCACCACGCAGCGCTTGCTTCAGATGACCGGACCCCGGAAACCTTCCATCGATCCGATTCCTGGAAGTGCGGCCGAGGTCCTGTTCCATCTGGACGGCCTGGGGGCCGGCGAGGTTTCGCTGAGCTTCCACGTCGACGAGAGCGCCCTTCTCCGAGCAATAGTGGAGCTGCTCATTCGCTGGGAAGCCTATCCCGGACTCGATCTCAGCCAGGAGTACGGTCGTGCGTTCTGGAAACTGCCACTGGCGGTGGGGTTTCGATTGTCCCAGCTCCAGAAGGACGACCTCGTCAAGATGCTCGCCAACGTGAAGACCGAGGAATCACGTTACAAGGGAGTTTCTATCACTCATGTGAAGATTACCAAGGAAACCGCCCTTAACCCCGGTCCTCTTTCGGAAGAGACGGCCCAGGCGCTATGGAAATTGGCCATGGCGCTCAATGGCAACGATCTTCCGCTCTCGTCGCTCATGGGATTGATCCCCAGCGGGCAGGAAGGCCCCGCCGAGCTGCACCTGGCGGGCATCGACAAAACCATCTACATCGCCACCAACGCGGATTTCCTCAAGAGGTTCATCGATCAGGCGGAAGCGAACAAAAAGAATGGGGAAAAGGCCGCCGGCTCCGACGTCAACATGCGCTTGCACCTAGGCACCGACAAGGCACGTGAGGCCGCCAGTCTCCTTTTCGAGTACGAGGACCACTCCCTGACCCTGCTCAACAACCACGTCTGGAACTGCTTCTATCAAACCAGCATCCTGGCACCCGACGCACCGGCCAAGGACCGGGAAGCCACCATGCGCAGATTTCTCGGCTACCTGCCCGTGAGCGCTTCAGGCGCCGATTACACTTTCGACCCAAAGTTGGGCGAAGTCGCCAATCGCCGGCACGGCACCTACCGCCAGCCGCAGTTCCATGCCGGCGTCGAGGACAAGTCCGACCTGGGCCGGTTCCTCAATCAGCTTGGACCGATCCGCGCCGAGCTGCGCTTTCGCGATAATGCACTGCACACGGTGTTGACGATTGAGCGGAAGTGAGAAAGGCTTTCGGAGCGTCTCAAAAAATTGACGAGCGCTGATGGCGCGAAGTGTCTAAGATTGCGTTTATGTTTCATTTATTGTGCTGTCACACACTGTAAACGAAATTGGGCACGTTTTGATAAACGAAATAAACACAATAAACACAATAAACGAAACAAATGAATCGGATTCAGCCTCGAACACACTTCTTCCAACATGATAACAATATCAGTAGTTCCAAACTTGAGGTGAGATAGAATACAATCACAACTTCTTTACCCCGATGGGGTAAGATTCCGGTCCCCACTGCCGGAAATCTCGCATGGAGGTCAACAGGACTTCCCAGGTTCCCAGAGAACCCTCCTGTCCCTATGCCCTGTTCTTCGACCCCGGCAGGACCGAGAGCACCAGGCACATACGGTGTCTCGACATGGCCCCCGCTCGTACAACGGCGAGGACTCCCACGACAATGGTTCTTTCGGGGCTCAATAGCACGGCCTCGGGACTCGCTGTCTACGCTTCGTCGGGCCGGTTTCTCCGCACCGCAACGCAAGACTCGCTTCCGGTTGTTTGCCAGACTTTACCGGGCGGGATTCGGACCCGCAGGATTCTTACGAAAGGTTTCAGAAAGAAATCGTTACATCTCGTCCTCCTCTCCTGAGCTTTCCTGGCGCAATGCCGGAAACCTTACCCGAACTACGTCCCCAACTCGGCGCTCTGGAGCACGTTCCGCCAGTAGGCCGGCACCGCCTCCCAGGCCAATTGATAGGTCGGTTCCAGCGGCACAAGGACGTGCCCGCCCCGCTCCAGGAACAGCGGCATCTCCTTCAGCGGCTGGCCCACGGCGGTCGGCTCCACGAATGCTTCCTTGGACAGACCGCTGATATAGGCCGCCAATGTCAGCGGCCGGTCCGGCGGCAGGGTGAAGTCGCTGTCGATGAACTCATCCCAGATGGCCCTGTGAATGCCTTGCGGGTCACGCGGGCCCGGCTCCATGTCGACACCGAACCCCTTGTCGGCTTCTCTGGAAGGAGATCCGCCAATTCAGTGGACATGAGGCGGAAGCCGGGGTCGGCAAGCCGGTGGCGGTTCTCGAGACCGCACGAAAGATCGATTTGTGGAAGTTGTCCACAGGCAAATTGGTCCGCAGTCTGGACGGGGCGAAAGGCAGGCCCACTCTCTTGACATTCACGCCCAAAGGGGACCAAATCGCCGTGGCCACTGCGACCAGCAATTTCCGGCTTCTCGACGTGGCTTCGGGGGAATCGCGGGCGTGGCCGAACTCGAGAAAGCACTGCCGAAGCTCGAAATCAGGCGAAGAGGCTATCTCCAGGCAGATGGCCCGGTCAACCTCAGGTCACGGAGATTGCTGTCAGAGTATTCAAGACGGGGCGCCACGCCTTAAATCATGGCCGGCACGAAGCGCGCAAGGTGCGTGCAGATTCTCGTTCGACTGAAGAAAGTCGGGGAGCCGCTTGAGACTGGACAATTTTAAGCAGGTTCTCAGTGCCGTCGGTGGCGGCGGCTTTCTTGCCGGTCGGTTCGCCAGGGCTGACAGGTTTGCCATTCACCTCAAGGCGTACGGCTGGCCGTCACATGCGGACTGTTCATTATCGTCCATCATGTTGGCTACACGATCTACGAAGTGGGGTATGTCATACCTCTCACCGATGAATGGCAGCGAGAACGATGACCGGTCAGATGATTGGGGTGAATACGGCCGTCCGATTGATGCCGGTTACTATAACTGTGGCGGGAATTTCTTCTCGGAGATGATCCCCATGAAGCGGTAGCCCGCCGGACGGACTGGATCATTGGCGACGATAATTTCCGACGGCGGATGGAGCATGGTGCGGCCCGCCCCGCACCCCGGCGCCGCGGGCGACCGCGTAAGCCAAGGAAAGAGAGCGTCGGTGCATTATTTCCAGAACTCCTTGGCAGCATGGAAGAAAAGTAAACTGTCACGTAAATATTCGGCTAACCCAAGTTCTTGCGTAGTCGTCGCGACAGTTAGATCTTACTTAGTTTGACGTTCTTGGACGGGTTTTCTCTCGCTTTTTTTGA